>NZ_JAKJSV010000006.1:0-460474 GCF_050337325.1 Vibrio kyushuensis | reverse complement strand
CAGAGCCAGAGCCAGAGCCAGAGCCAGAGCCAGAGCCAGAGCCAGAGCCAGAGCCAGAGCCAGAGCCAGAGCCAGAGCCAGAGCCAGAGCCAGAATCAACTGCCGTAGCGAATGAATTTGGTACGCCACACGATGATGACTGGTTAACAGGTGAAGAATTAGAAACGCCAGATGTCGAAGCCGAAAGTGTGCTTGCAGGAGAAGAGGCCGAAGACGATTTTGAAGAAAGTCTATCCGATACACTTGATGATCTCGGTCTACCAACACTTCCTGTAGAGCCTGAATTAGGGGTAGAGCAAGAACTTGTCGAGAGTCTTGATGAGATTGAGTTACCTAGCCTTACAGAAGATGCCGAAGAAGAAGATGTACTGGCCGAAATGCCAGCCGACTCTGATGTTGAGCTAGATTCAGAACTCGATTCAGAACTTGAGCCTGAGCTTGAGTTAGACGCTGAACTTGAAGTAGCGTCAGCATCAGTAGAAGAGCCTTCGTTAGATGAGCCAACAGAGATTGCATCTGAAGAGTCGCTTGAGCCTATTACTGAAGAGCTAGAAGAATTACCTGAAAGCTTTGATGAGCTAGACCTTCCGACCTTCTCAGAAGATGATGCCGCCGAAGAAGATGTACTGGCCGAAATGCCAGCCGACTCTGATGTTGAGCTAGATTCAGAACTTGAGCCTGAGCTTGAGTTAGACTCTGAACTTGAAGTAGCGCCAGAATCATTAGAAGCGCCTTCGTTAGATAAGCCAACAGAGATTGCATCTGAAGAGTCGTTTGAGCCTATTACTGAAGAGCTAGAAGAATTACCTGAAAGCTTTGATGAGCTAGACCTTAAAACCTTCTCAGAAGATGATGCGGATGAAGAAGATGTGTTGGCCGAAATGCCAGCCGAATCTGACGTTGAACTAGATTCAGAATTTGAGCCGGAGCTTGAGTTAGATCCTGAACTTGAAATAGAGTCAGAGTCAATAGAAGAGCCTTCGTTAGATGAGCCAACAGAGATTGCATCTGAAGAGTCGCTTGAGCCTATTGCTGAAGAGTTAGAAGAGTTACCGGAAAGCTTTGACGAACTAGACCTTCCGACCTTCTCCGAAGATGATGCCGCAGAAGAAGATGTACTGGCCGAAATGCCAGCCGACTCTGATGTTGAGCTAGATTCAGAACTCGATTCAGAACTTGAACCTGAGCTTGAGTTAGATCCTGAACTTGAAATAGCGTCAGAGTTAGTAGAAGAGCCTTCGTTAGATGAGCCAGCAGAGATTGCATCTGAAGAGTCACTTGAGCCTGTTTCTGAAGAGCTAGAAGAGTTACCGGAAAGCTTTGACGAACTAGACCTTCCGACTTTCTCAGAAGATGATGCCGCCGAAGACGATGTGTTGGCGGAAATGCCAGTCGACTCTGATGTTGAGCTAGATTCAGAACTTGAGCCTGAGCTTGGATTAGATGCTGAACTTGAAATAGCGTCAGAATCAGTAGAAGCGCCTTCGTTAGATGAGCCAGCAGAGATTGCATCCGAAGAGTCGCTTGAGCCTATTGCTGAAGAGTTAGAAGAATTACCTGAAAGCTTTGACGAACTAGATCTTCCAACCTCCTCTGAAGATGATGCCGCCGAAGAAGATGTGTTGGCCGAAATGCCAGCCGACTCTGATGTTGAGCTAGATTCAGAACTTGAGCCTGAGCTTGAGTTAGACCCTGAACTTGAAGTAGCGCCAGAATCATTAGAAGCGCCTTCGTTAGATGAGCCAACAGAGATTGCATCTGAAGAGTCGCTTGAGCCTGTTACTGAAGAACAGTCAGAAGCTAAACCTGATGAAGACTCAATTGAAGCAGTAGCTGAATCTGGAAGTGATGAACTTCCTGAAACCTTTGATGCATTAGAGCTTCCCGAATACAACGAAGAGGACGCGTTGGCTGATATGCCTATCGCGGATGAACCGTTGAACGAAATTGTAGAGAGTTCTGAAGATCACCTTCCTGAAACGTTTGATGAATTAGATCTTCCTGAGTATAGCGAAGAGGATGCTTTGGCTGATATGCCTATTGATCCAGAGCTTGAATCAGAAATAGAATCAGCCAGCGTGGTCACCCCACCAGAAGTGACAGATTTTGATGCACTTGCTGACGAGTTAGCCGAAGAGCCGGTTATAGAACCTTCGAAGCTTTCCATGGAATCAGAGCAAGATGCATTATTTGATGTGTTTCAAGCTCAAGATATAGATTCATTATCACGTGATGAGTTTGATGAAAGCGCTCTGACTGAGTTACTTTCAGAGACGGAAGAACCTCTTGAGGCTAGTTCATTCTCATTTGATAACCATATTGATACACAAACTTCCGATAGTGCCGGTATGGATATTGATGCCATGCTAGAAATGGGAGGCGAAGATTGGAATGGCTTCAATCTTTCTCCAGAGCAGCAGGCGAGTATTTCTACTGATATTCCTGAAGAGGAACAAGCCGTTTGGAATGAAGACAACAAACCTGAGCAGGCCGTTGTTTCTGACGAGAACTGGGAGAATCAAGAGGATTTCGATACAAAGCCGGACCAATATCGCACTATTGATGAGCTAATGGCTGAGGTCGACAATGAAGAAGAAACAGCGCCGGATGATGAAGAGTTAAATCTCAACGTTGGGTTAGATGAATTCCCTGATGTTATTGGTGATATCGGCTTTGAAGATGTCGATACCAATGCTGAAGCTGTTGGCAAGCTTGATCTGGCTAAGATTTATATGGAAATGAACGACTCAGACGGTGCGATTAAACTGCTAGAAGAGGCGATTGTTGATGGCTCCGATAGTATTCGCCAAGAGGCAAAAAGCTTAATTGACGCTATCCGAAAAAGCTAAATTTTAAGACGTAAATATCAAGAGGTAGCTATGGCTGCCTCTTTTTTTTAGAGTTGTTAGATATTTGTCGTTATTGATATTATAATCTGCGGCCCAATTTTAAGAGTAAATGAACATGAGAATTGCACTGGGCATTGAGTACGATGGTACTAAATATTTTGGTTGGCAGCGCCAACGAGATGTTAATAGTGTTCAAGAGGAGCTTGAAAAGTCTCTGAGTATCGTAGCCAATCATCCCGTAGAAGTTCAATGTGCGGGTCGTACTGATTCTGGTGTACATGGCACTGGGCAAGTTGTTCATTTTGATACCAACTCCACACGTAAGCCTGCAGCTTGGACTATGGGGGTTAACGCTAACCTACCCAAAGACATTGCAGTCCGCTGGGCACATGTTGTCGATGAAGAGTTTCATGCTCGATTTACTGCGACTGCGCGCCGTTATCGCTATGTGATTTACAACCACTCCTTGAGACCCGGTATTCTCGCGTCTGGAGTAAGTCATTATCATGGTGATCTTGACGTCGAAAAAATGCACCAAGCAGGGCAATACTTGATTGGTGAGAATGACTTCACGTCCTTTAGAGCTATCCATTGTCAATCTCGTAGTCCTTGGCGTAATATCATGCATCTGAATGTGACTCGTCTTGGGCATTACGTTGTAATCGACATCAAGGCCAATGCATTTGTCCATCATATGGTAAGAAATATCACGGGTAGCTTAATCACAGTCGGTAAAGGTGAGCAAGAGCCTGAATGGATAGAAAGCCTTCTACAAGCGAAAGATAGAAAGCTTGCTTCAGCGACGGCAAAAGCGGCCGGATTATATTTGATTGATGTTGACTACCCTGAGCATTATCAGTTACCTAGAGAGCCTATCGGGCCTCTATTTTTGCCTGATGTATTAATTTAATGTTCGGATTGAGTCAATTTTTAAACACGTTGTGTGTGAGATATCGATACAGGAAATAGGTACAACCAGTTTTTTGTCTACAGTTGGCATTTTATATGCTTTAATCCTTCACGCATAAATTCCGAATTTGTATCTTACGCAATTAGGCGTAAGACTTGATAGAAAGGTCTTCCATGAGTTGGCTTGAAAAGATTTTAGAAAAAAGCAACATCGTTAGTTCTCGTAAAGCGTCTATCCCAGAAGGTGTATGGACCAAATGTACTTCATGTGAACAAGTGCTATATCACGCAGAACTAGAGCGTAACTTCGAAGTTTGCCCTAAATGTGATCATCATATGAGAATGAAGGCGCGTCGTCGTCTTGAAACATTTTTAGATGCGGGTAATCGTGAAGAGTTAGCGAATGACTTAGAGCCAAAAGATAAGCTTAAGTTTAAAGATTCGAAACGTTATAAAGATCGTATTTCTGCTGCTCAAAAAAATAGCGGTGAGAAAGATGCACTTATCGTAATGAAAGGTGAGCTATTAGGCATGCCTCTTGTTGCCTGTGCTTTTGAATTCTCCTTTATGGGTGGTTCAATGGGCTCTGTAGTAGGTGCTCGCTTTGTTCGTGCTGTTGATGCGGCGATTGAAAACAACTGTGGTTTGGTTTGTTTCTCAGCAAGTGGCGGTGCACGTATGCAAGAGGCGTTGATGTCTCTAATGCAAATGGCAAAAACCAGTGCTGCACTTGAACGTTTATCTTCAAAAGGTCTACCGTTTATTTCGGTGATGACTGACCCGACAATGGGTGGTGTATCAGCGAGTCTAGCAATGCTAGGTGACGTGAATATTGGTGAACCTAAAGCTCTAATTGGCTTTGCTGGTCGTCGTGTTATTGAACAAACCGTTCGTGAAGATCTTCCTGAAGGTTTCCAGCGCAGTGAGTTCTTATTAGAGCACGGTGCGATTGATATGATTGTCGATCGTCGTGAAATGCGCCAGCGTGTTGGTAGCTTGATCGCTAAAATGACTAACCGTAAGTCACCATTAGTAGTTTCTGTGAACGATTCTCCAAAGGAATCGGGATATCAAGTACCAGAAGCGGCTGAAAAAGGTTAAAGTAGTCACTAACAATAAACCACCGTTATTTGGTTATAGTTAGATGAAACAAAACCCAATTCCTCAAGCCACATCTCCCTTAACGATGTGGCTTGATTATTTAACCAACATCCACACTTCTGCTATAGATTTAGGTCTTGATCGCGTTCAAGCGGTTGCTGAAAAGGCCGGCCTTATTAAACCTGCGTCTACCGTTATTACCGTTGCTGGCACGAATGGTAAGGGCTCGACTTGTGCATTGATGGAAGCCATTCTTTTAGATGCTGGTTACAGTGTCGGTGTCTACAGTTCACCTCATTTGATTCGTTACAACGAACGTGTTCGCATAAATGGTGATGACCTTTCTGATAAAAAGCATTGCTCAGCATTTGATTATATAGAAAAGATGCGCGGAGAGATCACGCTTAGTTTTTTCGAATACGGTACTTTAGCCGCACTGAGAGCATTTCAAACTGAAAAAGTCGACGTAGTATTGCTTGAAGTTGGATTAGGTGGTCGCCTAGATGCGACTAACTTAGTTGATCATGACGTATCGGTTATTACTAGTCTTGCTGTTGATCATGTCGACTGGCTTGGTGATGACATCAATATTATTGGTTTTGAAAAGGCAGGAATATTCCGCTCTAATCGCCCTGCGATTTGTGGTCAGCCAAAACCCCCTGCGACTGTAGCTGCTCATGCCGATGATATTGGTGCCAATTTTCATCAAGTTGGCATTCAATACAGCTACCAAAAAGAGACAGACTCAACTTGGCAGTGGAAAAGTGGCACGTTTGAGTTAGATGCGTTACCAATACCAAAGTTACCGTTACCAAATGCCGCAACCGCTATAATGGCGCTGGCGACGGCAGAACTTGATTTGAGTGATGTCAACATTGTCAATGGTTTGAAATCGGCTCATCTTCCTGGCCGAATGCAGGTTATATCTACAGAACCCACCATTGTACTTGATGTAGCCCATAACCCTCACTCGGCGGAGTACCTTGTAGCGTCTATTAAAGAGCAATATCCTGATAAAGTGATTCATGCCGTTGTCGCTATGTTGCACGATAAAGATATTAAAGCGACGCTTGATGAGTTAACGCCGGTCATTACGCATTGGTATCCAGCATCACTTAAAGGTCCTAGAGCGGCTTCAGTTGAAGAGTTAAGTGAATATCTGCCTAACTGTCATGACTACTATCAAAACCCTACAGAGGCAATTCAAGGCGCGTTGACACAAGCTGCCAATCAGGATGTCATTATTGTAGTCGGTTCATTTCATACTGTTGGTGAAGTTTTAGAACACTGGCAGAATAAAGGAGAATAAATGGCGAGCAAGTTTCAAAGCCGCTTAGTAGGGACCATTGTATTGGTCGCTGTCGGCATCATTGTCTTACCTGACTTACTTGATGGTGAAAAGCAGCACTATAAAGAAGAGGTGGCGAGTATTCCTATTAAACCTGAGCTTGATAGTGAAATGGAAGTTTTTGAGCTGTTAGATCCAGTAGAAGACGAAATTGCGCTGCCAGACTCCCCGGTTGAAGTTATCGTTGATAGTGGTGATGTTGCTGATGAACCCGATAAGCCACTGCCGACAAACATTAAACAGATTGATGAAATAAATGACTATCAAGATAGTGCTTGGATTATCCAGCTGATGGCTTTAAAGAATGCTGAAAATGCAGAAACTTTAGTAAAGGATTTACAAAAGAGAGGTTATCAAGCTCATACTAAGAAAGAAAATGAATTCACACGTGTGATTATTGGCCCAGACGTGTCAAAAAGTAAACTTGAGCAACAACTGATTGAACTACAGAAAATTACTGGTTCAAATGGTCGATTGCTTAAATTTAAACCACTAAACCCATAAGAAAACGTTTGCGTCAGCATTTTTTCTGTTAAAATGCGCGCCAACTTAAGATGCAGAAAACATGAATTGGTTAGATATTGTCATTTTAGGGGTGATCGGGCTATCAGCTTTGATCAGTTTAGTTCGCGGTTTTGCGAAAGAAGCATTGTCATTAGTGATTTGGTGTGGCGCGTTTTTTATCGCCAGCCAGTATTACGCAAAATTGGCGGTATATTTCACCAATATTGAAGACGATATGTTTCGCAATGGTACTGCGATAGCAGCGCTGTTTGTTGCCACTCTAATCGTTGGAGCAATCGTTAATTACGTTATTGCCCAATTAGTCGAAAAAACAGGACTATCTGGGACAGACCGAATTTTAGGTATTGTCTTCGGAGGATTAAGAGGAGTGATGATTGTCTCGGCAGCGTTGTTTTTTATGGATATGTTTACAGCATTTCCGAATTCAGAGTGGTGGAAAAGCTCTCAATTGGTACCTGAATTTAGTCGTATCATTGAACCGTTTTTCGAGCACTTACAAGCAACATCAACTTTTTTATCTGGCGCGTTATAGCGCCAGCAATTGTCGATAATCGAGGGTTAGGTCATGTGTGGTATTGTTGGAATCGTGGGCGCAACGCCTGTAAACCAGTCTATTTATGATGCATTGACTGTGCTACAGCATCGTGGCCAAGATGCTGCGGGTATTTGTACCATAGAAAGCAATCGTTTCCGTCTGCGTAAAGCGAACGGATTAGTGAAAGACGTATTTGAAACAAAACACATGCAACGCCTACAGGGCACAGTAGGAATCGGCCATGTTCGTTACCCAACGGCAGGCAGCTCTAGTGCTTCTGAAGCTCAGCCATTTTATGTGAACTCTCCATTTGGTATCACCTTAGCGCATAACGGTAACCTAACTAACGCTCATAAAATTCGTGAGAAGTTAGCTGAGAAAGATCGCCGTCATATCAACACAACTTCTGACTCAGAAGTACTGCTAAACGTACTAGCACACGAAATTGATATGGTTAAGGGTAACGTAACTTCTGAAGACGTTTTCCGTGCTGTGACTAACGTTCACCGTACTATTCGTGGTGCTTATGCTGTTGTTGCAATGATCATCGGACACGGCATGATCGCGTTCAGAGATCCAAACGGTATTCGTCCTCTGTGTTTAGGTAAGCGTGAAGTAGCAGGTAAGACAGAGTACATGGTTGCTTCTGAATCTGTGGCTTTAGATGCAGTCGGTTTTGACTTTGTACGTGACGTTGCACCTGGTGAAGCAATCTACGCAACATTCGATGGCCAACTATTTACAGAGCAGTGTGCTGATAATCCAGTACTGAATCCATGTTTATTTGAGTTTGTATACTTCTCACGTCCTGACTCTTTCATCGATAAGATCTCGGTATACAGTGCTCGCGTCGAAATGGGTAAAAAGCTTGGTGACCGTATTAAAGACGAGTATGCCCACCTAGATATCGATGTGGTTATCCCTATTCCTGAAACTTCGTGTGATATTGCTCTACAGATCGCTCAAGCCATCGATATTCCATACCGTCAAGGTTTTGTGAAGAACCGTTATGTTGGCCGTACTTTCATCATGCCAGGGCAACAGCAGCGTAAAAAATCAGTACGCCGTAAGCTCAATGCAATTCGCTCTGAGTTTAAAGATAAAAACGTACTGCTTGTCGATGACTCTATTGTTCGTGGTACAACATCAGAGCAGATCATCGAGATGGCTCGTGATTCAGGCGCTAAGAAAGTGTTTATGGTTTCGGCAGCTCCAGAAATTCGTTTCCCTAACGTTTACGGTATCGACATGCCAAGTGCTAATGAATTGATTGCACATGGCCGTGATAATGAAGCAATCTGTAAACAGATTGGCGCAGATGAGTTGATTTTCCAAACGCTAGACGACCTAATCGATGCAGTTGGCCTTGGTAATACAGATATCGCGCGTTTTGAAGCTTCAGTATTCAGCGGTGAGTACGTTACTGGTGACATTAACCAGGACTACTTAGACTATCTAGAGTCGCTGCGTGGTGATGATGCGAAGGCAGAAGCAGAAGTTGAGCTAGCCAACCTTGATATACATAATGAAGGTGCGTAGCAAACAGCTGTGTATGCTCATTGAGTTTAGCGCAAGCTGTATTTAATCAATGATAACTACGAAAAAGGCTTCCTGTTGGAAGCCTTTTTGCATTTTAGCGTGTTCGTTCATGGGAATTAGTGAACTAAGAAACAAGGGCAATTTAGTTGACTTTCGTCTTAATGATTTGGCTTAACATAAACATACCCGTAGCACTTATCACTACTGATGGACCGGCAGGCGTATCAAAAGTCCACGATAGGTATAAACCGCAACAGACTGAAATTGTGCCAATAACTGACGCTATTGCCGCCATCTGCTCTGGGGTCTTCGACAATTTTCTTGCGGTTGCAGCAGGGATGATTAGTAAAGAGGTCATAATTAGCGCACCGACAAACTTCATGCCCACTGCAATGACGAGTCCTACCATTAACATTAGTATGAGACGCATCAAATCAACATTAATACCATCAATCGCAGCGAGGTCTTCATTGATGGTTGTTGAAAGCAATGGGCGCCAAAAAATGAATAAGGTGATTGCCACGATAGCAACGCCAGCATAGATAACGATCAAATCGGAAGGGGATACGGCAAGTAAGTCACCGAATAGGTAGCTCATCAAATCAATTCGCACCGAGTCCAAAAAGCTAACCGCAATTAAGCCAAGCGAAAGTGAACTGTGAGCAAGTATGCCAAGTAATGTATCGGTAGCCACTAATTTTTGTCTTTGTAATGTCACTAGGATGACGGCTAAACCAAGACAGCATATAAGCAATGCGAAATAAATATTAATCTCTAATAAAAATCCAAGTGCTAGCCCCATCAAAGACGCGTGTGCAAGAGTGTCACCAAAATAAGCCATCTTTCGCCAAACAACGAAAGAGCCAAGTGGACCGGCGATAAGTGCGATGCCTAAACCTGCTAGTAGCGATGGTAATAAAAAATCAATCATGTGAATGCCCGTGATTATGGTTGCTGCAGTCTGAAGCCTTGCCTTTTATTGTTTGACCTGAGAGATCGTGATGGTGCTGGTGTTGGTGTTGGTACAGAGCAAGTGACTCTTTACCACTGTGGCCAAACATGGCGATGTATTTTGGGTGCTTGGTGATATCTTGTGGCGATCCTGAGCAACAAATATGATGATGTAAACAGATAACATCATCAGTTTTTGCCATAACCAAATGAAGGTCGTGAGAAACCATAAAAACAGCGCAGCTAAAACGATGGCGGATATCATCGATTAAGTCGTATAAGTCAATTTGGCCCTGTATATCAACGCCTTGAGCAGGCTCGTCTAAGACTAATAAGTCTGGACGTTGAAGTAGAGCCCTTGCGATCAAAACACGTTGGTTTTCTCCACCGGAGAGTTGATGCATGTTGTTGTGTAGCAAATGCTCAGCTCGAACAAGCTTCAGTGAGTCTAGAATTTCTTGAGCGCTATATCTTCCAGCTAATTGGAGAAAGCGTTTAACGTTTAAAGGCAAAGCATCATTCAATCTTAGTTTTTGGGGTACATAGCCAATCTTACATGGAGTACTTTTATCAATGTTCCCGGAGTCTAGCGATTGAAGGCCAAGCAAGACTTTTACAAGTGTCGATTTACCTGCACCGTTAGGCCCAATAAGCGTTGTGATTTTTTTTCGCTCTAAAGTTAAGCTAACGTTATCCAATACGCGCTTACCGCTGAATGATACGCAGATATCTTTTAACTCGACCAAAACGGACATAAATAGAACTCATTTGCAATTGACTATTGTTATAATGTAACATTCCTTTCCTTCCAATTCTATAGAACGTTGACTGGTACCAAAAATGAGATCTCGCGTAGTTATTGCTTTACTGCTGTTAGTAAACACCTCTCCCGTGTGGGCAGTTAATCTGTTGACGAGTATTAAACCAATACAAATGATTGCAACTGAAATCATGATTGATGTTGGGAAACCTGATGTTTTACTTGCCAACAATACATCACCTCATGATTATGCTTTACGACCGTCAGATATGAGACGTATCAGAGGCGCAGACCTTGTGATTTGGTACGGTCAAGATTTAGAACCATTTTTGGTGAGAGTATTGAGTCAACAATCCAACGTTTTAACGCTAAGTGATATTCCTGGGTTAGCACTGGTTAAGCACTCTGGTGATCAGCATCAGCACGATGGCCATGATCATGGTGACTATAACCCTCATTTTTGGATGGGTGTTGAACCAAGCATACAAGTAGCAAAAGCGATCTCTGAGCATTTATCTGATATAGACCCTGATAACAAGGAACAATATCAGAGTAATTACCAAGCGTTTGAAGTGAAAATGCATAATGAGAAAGCACAGATCGCAGAAAAACTGAGCCCTGTAGCCCAACATGGGTATTACGTTTTTCATGATGCTTATGGCTACTTTGAAAACGACTATCAACTGAATCATTTAGGCTACTTTACTGTGAGCCCTGATAGAAAGCCCGGTGCCAAAACGCTAATTACCATAAAGAACACACTACGAGAGAAACAAGCTAAATGTGTTTTCTCTGAACCTCAATTCACACCAGCGGTTGTTGAATCGGTAACGAGAGGTAGTGACGTTAAGCTAGGTGAACTTGACCCGATTGGTATCGAAATAGAAGTGCAGGCTGGTAGCTATTTCGTATTTTTAAATCAGATGGCAGATAGTTTTGTTGAGTGTTTGAGTGAGTAGATTCAGAATCTGATGTACACCCAAAATTACAAACTAAAATAGTTTTTGCGGTATCTCTTGGTGAATATCTAAATGTGTTCATATACACTAAGAAAATTATCGCCGCAAAAAAACTGCACATCATTTCGATTTCTGGTCGATACCTTTTATAGAAGATAGTGCTAATCAATAATTAATGGCGTAGCTACACACTTACTTTGTTGCTGAAAGGGTATAGTTTGCTATTACGTTTCCTTCTGCTTTTATCTATTGCGCTGTTACCTCAGGTAGCAGCAGCAATCGATACATCACCATCCGTATTTTATCCTCTGTCGACTCAAGCAGAGGGGCGAGTCATTGCAGCTAAAAACCTTTTTCTTAGTGAACAGGGTGGGATTTGGATTCATGATGTTCATGGACGAGTCGTTTTTTATGATGGAAAAAATACGCTACCAAGGCGCGGTTCTGTCTTAGACTTCACTACCGAGCAACTTGTTTATCTCGACCAATCTTTTTGGTCTTTTGCTGATAACGAGATTTATCGTTCTGAGCCTAATCAGCAACGTGAACTGATCTTTAGCCTAACTCCGGGAACTTCAATCCGTACTATAGGCACATCTAAACAACTGATCTGGGTTGCCGATGACAGCAATTTCTACACGTACAACATTGATTCTGGTGAGTTTAGAAGTTACTCCTTGATGGAGTTGTATCAGTCAAGCCAGTCTAGCCGAGTTGTTATTAACGATGCCCAATTTATTAAGTCTAAATGGGTGTTGGCAACAAATACGGGTGTGTTCTTATCTGATAAGAACCAATTCTCCCATGTTAGCGCTTCAGGCAATAAATTTATTGAAACACTCTACTTTTCTGAAACTCGTAATGAGTTGGTGGTCGGGTCTTTATCTGGCGCTTTAGTCATCGATATCTTTCAACCACAGAAAACAATAAAGCCAATTAGTAAACATCATGTTTTGTCGATAGTTGAGACCGATACTGAATACTGGATAGGTACCGAACTTGGCTTGTTCGTATACTCTTTTGCAACAGGTGTAACAGTCGAACTAAAAAGTAGTGTTAGTGCCAAATACGATTTAGCAGGCAGTAAGATTTACGCTTTGATTAATGATGCCCGACAAGGGATATGGATTGCGACAGAACAAGGCATACGGTACTTTTCTCTTTACAGTAAAAAATTTCGCCGAGTTCCTAAGTATATGCTTACGTATAATAGCGGCGGAGAGTCCCTCAAAAAAATCGTAAAAAATGAAAACCAAGAAGGGTATTGGCTTGTATCCGACAAAGCTCTCTATTTGGTTTCATTGCAAAACCACCCAACGACAACCCTTGTTTACAATCAAAGTGAGGTCTTTGACATAGTGCAGCATAATGATGTGCTTTTACTTGCGACAGGCTCTGGAATCGTATGTGTTGATGTTAAAACAGGGAAAGTCATTGAAGATGATGGTTTGCCATTAGCCATTAAATCAAAGGCTGTTGAACAGCTTGAGATCGATGATGATGGGCGAGTATGGGGCATCAAAGGTCCTCAGCTTTGGTCCTATGATATAGAAAATAACACTTTCAAAGACTATGGTGAGCAGTGGATGGTGAGCCGCTTCTTACCTGCAAAGGTGACGCAGTTAAGGACAACTAAATCGTTAGGGTTACTCATTGGTACTGACCACGGTCTTTATCAGTTAATCGGCGGGAAGATTAAGTTTTTTAAAGACAGCACTCAATTTGGTCACGTTGTCGCTATTAAAGAAGTTGGTGACTTTGTGTGGGCAGCGTCTACCTATGGTCTATATAGAGTGAATAATGATGAGACCTACTCTCAGCCAATACCGCTCATCGAACAGAATGTTAGCCCAAAATGCTTAGTGAGCAACGGTGATGGTGTGTGGTTAACATCTTCCGCAGGGTTATCCTACTATGATACTGATGCGAATATTATCAAACACATAGGGGCTCCGTTTGGAGTGTTAAACAATGAGTTTGTGTCGAGCCTATGTGATTTAAGCAATGATGGAATTAATGATTTATTGTTAGGTACGACTAATGGCCTAGTTCAAGTGAGCGAATCCGCCTTATTAAATGATCCACTACCGCCTTATCAAGTACTCTTTAGCCAAATTAATGTGAACCAAGAGCCCATTTCCCTAGGCGAAAAATTGCCTAAAAGCTTCACTGTTCGATATGGCGATTCTATTAGTTTCTTGGTTGGTGTCGTTCCATGGAGTCACAGTGACCAACTGTATTATCGCTTAGACGTTGATAGCGATTGGACAGAACTTGAAGGTTATCAACTTTCATTTGATCATTTAATGCCGGGGACTCATTCCTTAAAGATAAAGCGAATCTCGCGTACTGGTGATAGCAGTGTACAAGTCAGCCAAGTATTTACTGTTTTAGAACCATGGTACCTGTCGACCTGGGCGATCGTTTTTGCTGTTTTCATGACTCTATTACTTGCTGGGCTCATATCGTTTTGGCGATCTAGAATGATGTCTGCGTCAAATAAACTGCTTAAAGCAAAGGTCTCCTTAAAAACCAACCAATTGCGTCACCAAAGCCGGATTCTGCTCACCAATAACCAACAATTACGAAAGCAATTGGAAGTCAGACACCTGATATATAACCAGGTGATCACGTCAGTGCAAGAGAACTTAAACAATTTAGCCCGTAATAATCATAGGGAATACAGCCTGTCATCGAAGGACGTGATTAGACTCGTCTCAAAAGAGCTTGAGATATTGCGTGATGCGAAAAGTAATGGCAACGGTACAAAGCAGATATTTGATTTGTCTCTTGTGATCTCAAGTGTTTTGTCTGGCTGGAAGCCAGAGTTTTCTAAATCTGAAATTGGAATTCAATTTAGTTGCTCTGAAAGTGAAGTGCTTGTTGAACTGAGTAACTTTAATTTGGATGTTGTGATTAATACTCTATTAGACAGTATTTTAAATCGGTGCTTCAGAAATCAACAGATTCAAATAGAGTTAAGCACGGTCGATGGGTTGGCTGTTATGAAAATGACGGACTCTGGGCGTGAGTTCCCTGATATCGAACATTATGAACAGATCATGTCTATGGACTTAAGTGTTCATAACCTACCAGCTTTAGTGGCGGAGAGTGGTGGCCATCTCGCATGCTACATTTCTAAGGAACGAAATTTAATTGAGATATCATGGCCTAGGGCAAAGAATATAGCTTCAGTTAATATCGATCAAAATGAGTCTCCATTTGGTCATGCAGAAGCTGTTTCAGAAGTTAGCGATGCAGAACGAAATTGGATTCGGAAGTTAGATGATTTGCTGCATAAGCACTATTCTGATGCCGAATTTGGTACTGCAACTGCCGCTAAACTGCTATTTATTTCAGAGCGTAGCCTTCAGAGACGTTTTAAAGCTAGCCATGATCGGACGTTTAAAGAGTATTTGAACGAATATCGTTTGGATAAAGCGGTGAAAAAATTATTAGCGGGCGAAAAGGTCTCTGACGTTGCTTTTGACTGCGGCTATAACGATGCCTCCTATTTTAGTCAGCGCTTTAAGCATCACTTCGGTGTTCCACCAACACAATTTGTTGGTGGCCATGAGCAGGCCGCTAATAAGTAATTTGAACGGTTGGTTATAAACGTAAGCAATTATCATCGATGATTGCTTCTTACATCCCTGTCTTCTTTATGTGTTCAATTATTCGTGACTTGATATTTCTTTTCTAGCGTACTCCCTCCATCAATAATCGATTCTTGTAGCTTTTAAACGGACCTGTTTTTTTGATTCGTGTCTAACATCAACGAATTGTTTTGCACCGCCTTCATTGAGATCGACCAATTTCATTGCTCACCAGTCGTCGAGCCCACAACACAAAGAAACAAGCTTATCGTTGCAACGCCTCTACGCGTTAGTAAAGCTCAGTTGTGTTCTTAGGCCTTAATTATCACTATTTAGAAATAGAGACGTGTGAGAACTATCTTGATAGTTTTGATGATTCAGAGGAGGAGATTAGAGTAACGGCAAACCAATATCATGCGGGGTTGAATGAGATGATAAGGAACTATTGTAGAGTTGATTGAAATTTGAAGGGGAAGAAAAAAAATATCGTGGCATAGCCGGGGGACTATACCACGGGTGTCAATGACACCTTCGCTTGCTGCCGGAGTGATATGGCGAGAACCATACCACCTCTGGAATTTGTTTAGAGGAAAACCCTCTCGACGTGATTAACTATAAAATAGCCCACTTATTTTACGTATAAAATTAACGCCAATATAATATAAGAAAAGCGACATATTTAAGGTTTAGTTGTAACTGGTTGTTTTTAAATAATTTTATGCGTTCAATTTAAGATCGCTAATATACATCAACAATCAAACTGTGAAACAAAGTGTAAAAATTAACGTTTTTAACGTGGTGTCAATTCACGAAATTGACGATATCAATTTTGCAAAGTTTGATTTCACACAATAAGTGAAGGGTTAATAGATATTACAATCGATAATAACAATCTTTCTCATTACTGTTGAGCGTGTGTATATATGAAGTTGTCCGAACTAAATCAAGGTGAGAGCGCTGTTATCCAGTCGTTCCTGTCATTGTCATTAGAGACCCGAAAAAAACTCATGGTGATGGGAGTGTTGCCTAATACACCAGTAACTCTTATTCGCAGAGCGCCTATGGGCGATCCGATTCAAGTAGATGTAAGAGGTGTCTCTTTAGCATTGCGTGAAAATATTGCCGCTGAAATTTTAGTCGAGGTTAATTCATGAGCTATCAAATCTTAACTGTCGGCAACCCAAATAGTGGAAAAACGACCCTATTTAATGCTTTGACAGGCGCGAAGCAGCAAGTAGGTAACTGGGTTGGTGTGACAGTTGAAAAAAAGACCGGTGTATTCGCGCACTCTGGCGATAGTTTCAACCTGACTGACTTACCGGGGATTTATGCTCTAGACAGTGGTAACGACGCCAATAGTATCGATGAGTCCATTGCTTCAAGAGCCGTGCTCACTCACCCTGCCGATTTAATTGTGAATGTGGTTGATGCAACGTGTCTTGAGCGATCGCTCTATATGACACTGCAACTCAGAGAACTCGGTAGACCAATGATTGTCGTTCTCAATAAAATCGATGCACTGAAGAGAGATCGTCAGCACATCGATACCAAAAAATTGGAACAAGCCCTCGGCTGTCCGGTAATGACATTGTCTGCAAATGATAAGCATCAGGTAACAGACTTTAGAGAAAAATTACATAAACAGATCGTTCAAGGTATCGCTCCGCACGAATTGGAACTTACGTATAACGAGGTTTTCGAGCAATGCATCCAAAAAATTGAACCGATATTCACTGATGAAACGGTTACAAAAAGAGCTCTCGCTATTCGAGCTTTAGAGAATGACCGGCTCGTACTTAATGGATTAAAAGATCAAGATAGAGAAATGGTTGTTTCTCTTCAGCACGCATGTGATATCGATATAGATTTACTTGTAGCCGATACTAAATACACCTATCTACATCAGCTATGTAAGAAAGTGAGAAAAACTGAGGGCAAGCTAAGCAGAAACTTCACCGAGCAGGCAGACAACATTATTTTGAACAAGTGGGTGGGTATTCCTTTCTTCTTTGTTGTTATGTACTTGATGTTTATGTTCTCGATTAACATTGGTAGTGCATTTATTGATTTCTTTGATATCGGTGTTGGTGCATTACTTGTGGATGGTGGGCACTACCTACTTGATGATCATTTGCCTGTATGGCTTGTTACTCTGATTGCTGATGGTGTGGGTGGCGGTATTCAGACTGTTGCGACCTTCATTCCTGTAATCGCAGCTTTGTATCTATTTTTAGCTATATTGGAAAGTTCTGGTTATATGTCGCGTGCTGCTTTTGTGCTCGATAAAGTTATGCAGAAGATCGGGCTTCCCGGTAAAGCCTTTGTTCCATTGGTTCTTGGTTTTGGATGTAACGTACCATCAATCATGGCGACACGAACATTAGATCAAGAAAGAGAGCGCAAACTCGCAGCATCCATGGCTCCATTTATGTCATGTGGTGCTCGATTACCTGTTTATGCATTATTTGCTGCAGCGTTCTTCCCAGAAAGTGGTCAGAATGTTGTTTTTGCCTTGTACTTACTTGGTATTGTCGCTGCTGTCTTTACTGGGTTAGTGTTAAAACACACCATCTACCCGGGTTCAAGCGACAGCTTAATAATGGAAATGCCAGATTATGAACTGCCAACACTCCAGAATGTTCTAATCAAAACATGGCAAAAGTTGAAGCGCTTTGTTTTGGGCGCAGGTAAAACCATTGTTATTGTTGTGACAATTCTAAGCTTCTTAAACTCTTTAGGTACTGATGGTAGTTTCGGTAATGAGGACAGTGAGAAGTCGGTGTTATCTAAGGCTTCACAGGTTGTGACCCCAATATTCGCTCCAATTGGCATCAATCAGGATAACTGGCCAGCGACGGTTGGGATTATCACCGGTATCTTTGCGAAAGAAGCGGTCGTTGGCACGCTAAACAGCTTATATACATCTTCTGATGAAGAGGCCGAAGAGTACGATTTAATGGCAAGCTTGGAAGAGGCTGTTATGTCTATTCCTGAAAACTTGGTTGGAATTAGCTACTCCGATCCATTGGGTATTGAAGTGGGTGACTTAACCGATATGGATTCAGTTGCCAATGAACAAGAAGTCGATACGTCAATATTTGGGAACTTGAAAGGGAAATTTGAATCTGCACATGCAGCCTTTGCCTATCTAATCTTTATTTTGATCTATACGCCCTGTGTCGCAGCAATGGGTGCTTACGTAAAAGAATTTGGGCATAAGTTCGCAAGGTTTATAGCAATTTGGACCATGGCGTTAGCCTATGGAAGTGCGACGTTATATTACCAAGCATCGCAAATTATGATTAATCCAGTAACCAGCACTTCTTGGATTGCTGCAATTCTAGTGACCTGTTGGGCTATCTATAGCTATATGAGATCGCAAGGAGCGAAGCAACAACTAGAGGCCCAGACGGTATGATTTTAACTGAATTGATTGAGCATATTACGAAAAATGGTACGACTAGCCGCCAAAAACTGGCGAATAGATTTGCTATTAGTGAAGATGGCGTCGACGCTATGCTCGAAGTATGGATCAAGAAGGGAAAGATCAGTCGAATCAATGATACTAGTAAGACAGGCAATATCACTGGTGTACGCTATTGCTCTAATCCAAAAGATAGCTTATCGATGACAGTAACTATGTAGCTATCTTAAGTTCGAGTTAAATACTTTCGAAAAGTAAAATGCCGCATTAGATGCGGCATTTTTTATAAGTCGCTTTATTGATAGAAGCGGCTATCACCAACTTTTCTTATCAGCGGTCTTGCTATCAGTGAACTTTGTTTTAGGGAGCAACGGCAAAGTATCTCTATTGCGCGTAAGGGTTAAAGATGGAACTGAGTGAAAGAACATTCTTAATTCGCGCTAGCATTGTTAATTGCTCACTCTCATTTCTGAATTGGCCATTGGTGTTTCCCCATAAAGGACCCGGCCATGCGACATCGTCACTAAAACGAGCAATGTGATGTATATGAAGTTGAGGCACCATGTTTCCTAGTGCACCTAAATTAAGCTTATCTGGTTTAAACGTTGCTTCAAGAGCTTGGCTAACCGCTTGTGATTCATATAAAAACTGCTGTTGCTCTTTCATCGTTAGGTGATGAAGCTCTTTTAAATTATTTCGCTTGGGTACCAAAATAACCCAAGGCACCGCGTTATCTTTATGAAGCAGTGCGAGACACAGTGGAAATTCACCGATTACCGTGGTGTCATTGGCTAGTTGTGGATGAAGTTCAAAGCTCATAATGTTGGTCTCACCAATAAAGTCAGTAATGTCGATGTCGTTTATTATTCTAAACGACCATGGGGTTGATTAAGTTTACAACAGGCAAAAAGAAAGGTTGACGTAAAACGCCAACCTTTACAAATGATACTTTGTTAGCGTTTACTACATACGTTCAAGCGTATCAATACCAAGTAAAGATAGACCTTGTTTGATCGTTTTCGCAGTTAATGCAGCAAGTTTTAAACGGCTATTTTTCACTGATTCATCTTCAGCGATAAGAATAGGGCAAGCTTCGTAGAAACTAGAGAACTGGCCAGCTAGTTCGAATAGGTAGCTACACATAATGTGAGGCTGCCCTTCACGCGCGACTGACTGAACTGCTTCTTCAAATTGAAGAAGTTTGGCAATCAGTGATTTCTCTTTCTCTTCCGTTACTTTAATTTCACCAGTAAGCTCACCCATAGAGATACCAGCTTTAGCAAATACGGAAGCAACACGTGTATACGCATATTGCATGTAAGGAGCGGTATTACCTTCAAACGCTAGCATGTTGTCCCAGTCAAACACGTAATCAGTCGTACGGTGCTTAGATAGGTCTGCATATTTAACCGCAGCCATTGCAACGGTATTTGCGATCACGGCTTTTTCATCTGCAGCTAGTTCAGGGTTCTTTGATTCGATTAGCTTCGCTGCACGAATTTCTGCTTCATCAAGAAGATCAGCAAGACGAACTGTACCACCTGCACGAGTTTTAAATGGCTTGCCATCTTTACCTAGCATCATACCAAACGCATGGTGCTCAAGAGATACTGACTCAGGTAGGTAACCCGCTTTACGAACGATTGTCCAAGCTTGCATTAGGTGCTGATGCTGGCGAGAGTCAATGAAGTAAAGAACACGATCAGCGCCTAGCTGCTCATAACGGTATTTCGCACAAGCAATATCGGTTGTTGTGTATAAGAAGCCGCCGTCACGTTTTTGGACGATTACACCCATTGGGTCGCCATCTTTATTCTTGTACTCATCTAAGAAGACAACTTGTGCACCATCATCTTCTTTAGCAAGACCTTGCTCAGCAAGATCTGAAACAATCTTAGGTAGCATATCGTTATACATGCTTTCACCCATTACGTGTTCACGAGTCAGTGATACGCTAAGGCGGTCATAGTTACGCTGGTTTTGAATCATGGTAACGTCAACAAGTTTTTTCCACATTTCTGCGCAGAACTCGTCACCACTTTGTAGCTTAACGACGTAGCCACGAGCTTTTAGTGCAAACTCTTCATCTTCGTCGTAAAGCTTTTTAGATTCACGGTAGAAGCCTTCAAGGTCAGAAAGTTCCATTGAAACTTCGCCTGATTCAGCTTGAACACGCTCCAAGTTGGCAATCAACATGCCGAACTGAGTACCCCAATCACCAATATGGTTGGCACGGATAACATTGTGGCCTAGGAACTCTAGCGTACGAACAACAGCATCACCGATGATTGTTGAACGCAAGTGACCAACGTGCATCTCTTTAGCAACGTTTGGCGCTGAGTAGTCAGCAACGATTGTTTGAGCTTCAGCTTCAGTAACACCAAGGCGAGAGTCTGCAAGTGCAGCATCGGCTTGCTTGGCAAGGAAAGCTTCATCTAGGAAGATATTAAGAAAACCAGGACCTGCAATTTCAACCTTACTTGCAATTCCATCTAGGTTTAGAACATCCAATACTTTTTGAGCAAACTCACGCGGATTTGTGCCTAGTCGTTTCGCAACGCCCATTACACCGTTCGCTTGGTAATCACCAAATTGTGCTTTTGCAGATTGACGTACAGCGGCAGGGCTTCCTGCAGGTGCGCCAGCGGCTTCAAGAGCCTTAGATACTTTATCATTAATGAGTGCTTGGATATTCACACGGGTTTCCTTCAATTCGTTGGAATTGTAAAACTATGCATCGAGCGGTGCTGGAACGGGCACTCTTACTGGTATGCATAACTTCTATTGTTCTTCAATTGGCGCTCATAATAACAACTTTATGGCTAAGCATATAGAGAGTTAAAGGGGAATTTTTCCACTTTTAACAGGCTTATTGATACTATTGTGGCGAAATCAATGTTTTGGATACCAAATAATGTCACAACTCCTTGCAAAAGCAGACTTAACCCCATTGCAAATGAAAGCAAAACTTAATGAGTTTATGCAAAAAATCACCGCATTAAGTGACCTTTTATGCTTAAATTTGTCCGAGTATCAAGCCGATCATATCGCGTTGCGTATTAATGACCCCGAGCTGGCAAGTTTGGCTCATCAAGAGTGGCAAAAAGAGGGAAGGGTTATTTCAGAGGCTCACATAAACGGACGCCCAATTATTGTCATTGAGTTTGATGCTCCTTTGCAAGGGAGAGAGTGGTCGATTGAATGTTTAGAGTTGCCATACCCAGCGGCAGGAAAGATATACCCTACTCAATCATGGGAGCATGTTGAGTTTGTTGTGCCAAGCGATGCGATGACGGCTGATGAATATCTTGTCGATTTGAAAGCTCGATTCCCAGAATTTAATAATGCTTACGATGAACTTGAACAGCTTGGAGTTGGTGTGAAATTATCAAGCCCTAAGGGAGAAGGGGAGCGACTAAATAATCCAACAGTTGCATTCAAATGGAGTGGAGTGTGCATTAAGCTCCACCCCCACTCATTAAAAGCGATTGTTGAGTCTGAACGCAGTTAATTCTAACTGCACTCGATACGCATCAGGTCTCTATGATTTAGCCAAGATTGCAATCTTTCGGCCTAAGTTGAAATTCACTGGTAGAGCCAATCTCTTGTCCAAGATCGAGCGCATCTTCTTCGTGATGCGCATCGCCTTGAGTGTGCATAATCAATCGGCTAGCTGTTCTAGGTTTCAGTTCATTGACAACGAATCGGATCATATCGCTACGTGTGAGATTTTTGAGCTCTTCTAACACTGTCTCTCTTTGATTAAACTGAACATCTTTATTGCCTATCGCTACCCATAACCGTTGTGCGCGCCCACGAAGCGTGCTGTCTGGCGTTGATATTTGATTCCAGAGTCCTCTTTTACTGATGTGCCATTGATATTCGTTGAGCTCCAGCAAGACCATATAAAATGCATTTAAAAACTCATCAATCGAGCTAATAAGGTCAATAGGGGCGGCGTTTGGGGATTGAACATAAAGAACAATACCAGGATGGCGATTTAGTGGCATATTCCCAGTACCGACCATATAACCCAGCTGCTGCTTGGTGCGGATCTCATGGAAGAAAGTAGCCGACATTAGATGATTGGCCAAAGAGTAGAGTGCGATACTTTTTGGGTGGGTATCTTCGCATTGATAGTAAACAACAATTGCGGAGTCATCTTGATTACAGATGACTTCTTTTTGGAATGTTCCGTTTTTACCCAACATGACTAAAGGTCGCAAAGACTCTTCGTAGGATTGGTTGCTTACCCTAAGAGCGTTCTTTAGTGTATCAGCGAGTGATAAAGCCGCTTTTTTGGTCCAATCTCCATATACGAACATTTCAACGTGAAGTTCACCTAGAATATCATCAACAAATGAAGAGAGCTCTTCAACATCAATGGTTTCAAGTGCTTCAATTAACGTCGCATAAGGAGGGTTGTTAGGTTGTAATAAACCGGTAATTGCATTGAAAAGTTGTGAAATTGGTCGATCTTGAGATGAATTTCGCCAGCTTCGCAATAGTTGTTGTTTAATGGATTCAAAGCGCTCTGAATTAAACTGTCTTGCTGCAAATTGAGCTAGAATCATCTCCATCAAATCAGCCTGCTTTTGGCTGAAACCGGAAATGGAAAGGGTTACTCCACCTTGATGGCAGTACAGGTTATAGCTCATACCTGCTATTTCGGCTTGATAGGTTTCCTTTACCAGTGAATCTAAAAACATCTCCACACAAAGACGTGTTTTAACGATGTTTCTTGGCGTAGCTACAGAATATGGGCTATCGATCGCGACGTAAATCACCCCTTTAGGAACACGAAACTCACTGTCTTGTAAGTGCCAAAGCTTAAAACCATCCTGCTCTTCGATGACTTCTGGAATATCACTGTGTTTTTCGATCTCTTGGGGATCTAAGTCGTAACAGATAAAGGCGTTTTTAGGCGGAAGCATTAAACTACTTTGCTGCAAAGGTGTTTGAAAAATAGCGTGTTGTTGTGAACTAATCGGCGTAATCGAATAGGGCGTGTTATACCATTTTGCTACTTTGTCATAATGACCGTCTTTTGCCACTAGCGTAATGCGAGCGTTGTCTGCGGTAAACGTAGCCAGTAATGAACGAATCAATGTTTCATCGTATTGACTCATCATGTAGTCACCGTAAATCACATCGGATTCATCATAGTGCTGCATGTTAATGACAAGGTGGCTAGCAAGATCAAGCGGCGTTGTTGGCTCTTGAAAGCGGAACGCTGATTCAAGCACCGCCTGCTTTTCTTTATAACGCCACTCATCAAAGCCATCTGCTTCAATCATTTTGATAAAATGAAATACAGATTGGATGATGAGGTCGGTATTTTCTAAGCCTTCATTCGTTAATGTGCAGCTAACAGTGAATTCGCGGTAGTTGTCACCACTTACACCACCCCCCGCAGAAAGAGAGCTAATGTAACCTTGATCTTTGAGTAGCAATAGCAGGCTACCTTCCCCTTCATAACCAAGAAGATGAGCCAAATAAGAGAGAGGTTTTGTTTGGTAGTACTTTTTAATGCTAGCTAACGGAAACGCTATGATGAGTTTTCTAATCTCTTTAACGGGCTCAACTTGAACAATAATATTGGTGCTATTTTCACCCAAGTATGGAATAGCTATCGTTTTATCATTTAGTTGGTTGTTGATGACTTCTGAGAACTTCTCATTCGCCCACGATTCAAGCTCATCAAGAGAGTGGTTACCGACCAAGGTTAGTGTCATTAGGTCGGCGGAATACTGATTTTGATAAAAGGCTATAATTTCGTCGCGAATAGACCCACTGTCGTTGTCACTGAGAGTTTCAATGTTACCGACTGAAAACTTTGCAAAAGGGTGGGCCTGGTTAATGGTCTCTTTATGAACTTGATAGAGGCGTCGAGCATCATCTTGAAGCTTCATCTTATATTCAGACTCAACCGCTTCACGCTCTTTTTCTAAAGCTTCATTGTTAAATAGAGGGTGAGTAAAAAACTGACTAAAACGATCAAGAGACTGGTTGAAAGCGTTTGGTGCAACATCGAAGAAGAAACAGGTGTGCTCAGTGCCAGTCCAGGCATTGTTGCTGCCACCGTGTTGACTAATATAACTCTGAAACTCTCCAACTTTGGGAAACTTTTCAGTGCCTAAGAACAACATGTGCTCAAGAAAATGAGCTAAGCCTTGTCTTTCGTTAGGATCATCAAAATGACCTACTTTAACGGCTAGTGCTGCAGCAGATTTTTGTGCATTTTGATCGTGAACTAATAAAGTTCTTAACCCATTAGATAGCGTGATATAGCGATAAGTATTAGTATCATTTGGGCTTAAATGCACAGTGGATCTCCGTCTCGATGGGCGCAAGAACTAAGGTCAATAGACCGTTAAATTGTAATAATTCGATAACAAGTATGACTGTTGAAATCATCTCCTGCAAACTTAGGCTCGCTAATAGTTATAATAAACGTTACTTAAGTCTCGGATTTCAATAGATTGTTAGAAAAGCCAACCGAATTAGCATGACGCTTGATATAATTATCCATAAGTAATAATAAATTGATAGAGCAGCGATAGACTGCAATTGAAGTGATTATTTTCACCAAACTCAAATGTTTTTAGGAAGCCCAAAATGAAAATTTTTATTATGCGTCATGGTGAAGCAGAACACTTTGCTGCTTCAGATGCAGAAAGAGCATTAACTGTTGGTGGTCGTTCAGCCTCAATTTCGGTTGCAAAGGCGTGTACCCAGCAAGGTTTCTCACAGTTTGATAAAGTACTAGTGAGTCCTTACTTACGAGCGCAGCAGACATGGAAGGCGATCAGCCAAGAATTCACGGCTAACCAAGTCGAGACTTGTGATGATATTACTCCTTACGGTCAGTCGCCTCAGGTCTTTGACTATGTCAACGCACTGATTGAACTGGAGCAACCTGAATCTATATTGTTGGTTTCTCATTTACCATTAGTTAGCTATTTAACCGCAGAGTTTGTTACTGACATTGTTCCCCCTATGTTTCCTACATCAGGGCTTGTTTGTATCGAATTTGATGCAAAAAAACAAAATGGAACCTTGCTGTGGAATATTCATAGCTAGATGTTGAATTACCACTCAGAGTAAATATCTGATCTCAGGGTAACTATTTGATCTTCGGGCTCCTACTTTCAGCCAACTTTTTGACGTGTTCGGTGGACTAAATCTTGCATCCACGGATAAATCTATTTAAAGAAAGCTAATTTTAGAATTCAGGCCACTAGCGAATCTATGAAATTTACTCTTCCATTTGCGGATAAACTTCCATCAATCCCACAGCGTAGTATGCCGGCTATAGGCGCGCCAGTAATGGTACTGGCGACGTTGGGAATGATAATCTTACCGATTCCAGCGTTTATCCTCGATCTTTCATTTACCTTCAATATCGCTTTAGCGATGGTCGTTTTATTAGTTACGGTTTACACACGTCGACCGTTAGATTTCGCTGCGTTTCCTACCGTCCTACTTATCGCTACATTATTACGTTTAGCACTTAATGTTGCCTCGACTCGTGTCGTTTTATTACATGGTCACGAAGGGCCGGGCTCTGCGGGTAAAGTGATTGAAGCTTTTGGTAACGTTGTTATCGGTGGTAATTACGCTGTTGGTCTAGTGGTATTCCTTATCTTGATGATCATTAACTTTATGGTTGTGACTAAAGGTGCAGGACGTATTTCAGAAGTAAGTGCCCGCTTTACGTTAGATGCGTTGCCTGGTAAGCAAATGGCAATCGATGCGGATTTGAATGCAGGCCTAATTGATCAAGACCAAGCGCGATTACGACGCTTTGAAGTAACCAAAGAAGCCGATTTTTACGGTTCAATGGATGGTGCTTCAAAGTTTGTTAAAGGTGATGCCATCGCAGGCATCTTGATTCTGTTTATCAATATTATCGGTGGCTTGGCCATTGGTATGGCGCAATATGGTTTAGGCTTCGGAGAAGCAATCGAAATCTATACCTTGTTGACGATCGGTGATGGTCTAGTTGCACAAATACCTTCGCTGTTACTGTCAATTGGCGCTGCCATGATGGTTACTCGCCAAAATACCGACGAAGACATGGGCCAGCAAGTTGTCTTCCAAATGTTTGATAATCCAAAAGCCCTGACCATAACTGCAGCTATTCTTGCGGTTATGGGGGTTGTTCCCGGTATGCCTCACTTTGCCTTCCTGTTATTGGCTGCAATTGCAGGAGGCAGCGCTTATGTTATTACTCGTAAGCAGAAGAAAACGGAAGAAGAAGCCAAGCTGCCAGCAACAATCGAGAAAGAGTCATCAACGCCCAAAGAACTCTCTTGGGATGATGTTCAGCCCGTTGATATTATTGGATTAGAAGTAGGATATAGGCTCATTCCACTGGTCGACCGAGATCAAGGTGGTGAGCTATTAGAACGGGTTAAAGGGGTGAGAAAAAAACTCTCCCAAGATTTTGGTTTTCTTATTCCAGCTGTACATATTCGCGATAACTTAGAGCTCACGCCTAACAGTTATCGCATCACTTTGATGGGGGTGGCGGTTGGTGAAGCTGAAATTCGCCCGGATCAAGAGTTGGCGATAAATCCGGGTCAAGTTTATGGAATGATAGAAGGTGAGCACACGATCGATCCCGCTTTTGGTCTAGAAGCGGTGTGGATTCGTGAAGAGCAACGAGAGCATGCTCAAGCGTTAGGTTACACAGTGGTGGATTCATCAACTGTACTTGCGACTCATTTGAGTCAATTATTAACCAATAACGCATCACAATTAATTGGTCATGAAGAAGTTCAAAACTTGATGGAAATGCTATCAAGAAGTGCACCTAAACTGGTTGAGAATTTTGTACCCGATCAGTTGCAATTAGGCACCGTAGTTAAGGTTCTACAAAACTTACTCAATGAAGCGATACCGATTCGAGATATCAGAACAATCGTTCAAACCTTGTCTGAATACTCTAGTAAGAGTCAAGAACCTGACATTTTGACAGCAGCAGTTCGCATTTCTTTGAAACGATTAATTGTTCAAGAAATCAATGGTATAGAGCCAGAATTGCCAGTGATTACCTTGATTCCTGAGCTGGAACAAATATTGCATCAGACTATGCAAGCATCAGGGGGAGAGTCAGCGGGTATTGAGCCTGGGTTAGCAGAACGACTGCAAAGCTCATTAAGCCAAGCGACTCAAGAACAAGAATTAAAAGGTGAGCCAGCTGTATTGTTAACTTCTGGTGTACTGCGTTCAACCCTTGCGAAGTTTGTTAAGAACACTATCCCATCATTGAGGGTGTTGTCTTATCAAGAAATTCCAGATGAGAAACAAATACGAATTGTACAAGCGGTTGGAAATTAAGGGACTTGCTAGACCAATTCAAATATGGACATAGACTTTGAAAATTAAACGATTTTTTGCCAAAGATATGCGCTCTGCACTGCTTCAAGTCAAAGAAGAACTCGGTGCTGAAGCGGTGATCATGTCTAATAAAAAAGTCGCCGGTGGTGTAGAAATTGTTGCAGCTGTAGATGGTGATCAAGCACCTCGTCAAACAGCAGGTAGCCAATCAGCGACTAACTATACCTCCAGACCAAGAAATGAATCTACACAAGCGGCCGCTGCAAAACCACAGCCGACGCCACGCCAGCTTGCTAATGACAAGGTAAGCTTACAAGCAGGTGCCGATTCAGGAAAATCCATGACTAAGCGCTTTGCTAACATGCTAAAGCAATACAGTAACGGCGAACCTGAATCAGAGCATCGAGCAGACAATGAAGATTCATTGACGGCACTTCTTAAGCGTCAGCGAAGTGCAGAACGTAGTTCAAATAATAATCGTGCCTCTAACAGGCCGAATAACGAAAATAACGCTAACGGTATGTTGTCTAATCCAGACTCACCTTTAGCTAAGTTGATTGCTCAAGATAGACGCACTGAAAGAGGTGCTCCTAAGCTTGACCCAACTCGATACGACAAGCCTCGCCGCGAAGAACAAAACGCAGGAGCAGAAGAGCTTGAAGGGATGCGAGAAGAGATGACGTCAATTCGTCGCTTACTTGAACATCAAGTATCGGGGCTTATGTGGCAAGAAGTTGAACGACGTGAACCACTGCGAGCAATGCTAATCAAGCGATTAGAAAGAATGGGCGTATCCCTTGAGTTAGCGGATCAACTGGCATGTTACATCCCGGAAGATACAGCGCCACCCAAAGCGTGGAAAGCCTTGCTAGGTCTAGTGGCTGATCAAATACCAGTCGCAAAAACAGATATTTTAAAACGTGGTGGTATTGTTGCGTTACTTGGGCCAACCGGCGTAGGTAAAACAACCACCATTGCTAAATTGGCAGCACGTGCCGCGATGGAATATGGGTCTGATAACGTCGCATTAGTAACAACAGACACCTATCGCATTGGCGCACACGAACAACTCTCCATTTATGGAAGAATTATGGGGTGCCCTGTAAGAGTTGCTAAAGATTCCAATGAGTTAGCCGATGTAATATATCAGTTGAGAAATCGCCGTTTAATTTTGGTCGATACAGCCGGTATGGGGCAGCGTGATGTGCGCTTATCAGAGCAACTAGACACGCTTATGCAAGAGAGTGGTGAGGTGATACACAGTTATCTAGTATTACCAGCCACTGCTCAACGAAAAGTTTTACAAGAAACCATAGAGCATTTTAGAAGAATACCGCTCTCTGGTTGCATCATGACTAAACTGGATGAATCACTCAGTTTGGGTGAGTTTTTAAGTGTTATTGTTCAAAACGCCTTACCCGTTGCTTATATAGCAAATGGTCAGCGAGTACCTGAAGATATTGTTTTGGCACAACCAAAATACATGGTAGCGAAAGCGAACGAATTACTTGAAAAGTCGACAGATAATGAACCTCACTACTGGAATAGTGACTCAGAAGAGGGGCTCTAGGCGGCGCAATTATATGACAGATAAAATGATTCATGACCAAGCAAGTGGCTTACGCCGATTAACTCAACCATCACAGACGAAAGTTATTTCTGTGACAGGTGGTAAAGGTGGTGTTGGTAAATCAAATGTAACTTTGGGGCTAGCTATTTGTATGGCGCGCCAAGGTAAAAAAGTGACTGTGCTGGATGCTGACTTAGGGTTAGCGAACGTTGATATCATGCTTGGAATTCGTCCAAAACGAAATCTGGGTCATGTATTGGCGGGGGAATGCGAGCTTCGAGATGCGATTGTGGAAGGCCCACATGGCATCAAAATCATTCCTGCGACATCAGGAACGCAAAGCATGACAGAGCTATCTCATGCACAACATGTCGGATTAATTCGTGCGTTTGGTAGCTTAGAAGAGGAAATGGACATACTGTTAATAGATACCGCAGCGGGTATCTCAGACATGGTTGTCAGTTTCTCGCGCGCAGCACAAGACGTTGTTGTTGTTGTTTGTGATGAGCCTACATCGATCACAGATGCATATGCACTGATCAAACTTTTGAGCAAAGAGCATCAGGTTCAACGCTTTAAGATTGTTGCAAATATGGTCAGAAGCTATCGAGAAGGGCGAGAATTATTCGCAAAGTTGACCTTGGTCACAGAGAGGTTCTTGAATGTCAGCCTTGAACTCGTAGCATGTATCCCATTAGATGATAAAGTGCGTCAAGCGGTTAAAAAACAAAAGATTGTAGTGGATGCATTTCCGAGATCTCCTGCAGCATTGGCCATTAGTTCACTAGCGAACAAAGCAGTAACATGGCCGATACCCAAAACGCCAAGTGGGCATTTGGAATTTTTTGTTGAGCGATTGCTAAATCGGACCGACATATTAGGGGAATCACTGAGTGAATAAAGCGCTGACTTACGATCAATACGCGAATCAAAATAGCCAAAAATTATTTTTGGAGAAATATTCCGTGTTGGTTAAACGCATAGCGCATCATCTCATTGGACGTCTTCCCCCAAGTGTACAAGTCGATGACCTAATTCAAGCCGGCATGATCGGCCTGCTTGAAGCTCAAAAAAATTACGACGGCACTAAAGGCGCAAGCTTTGAAACCTACGCTGGCATACGAATTCGCGGGGCCATGCTCGATGATATTCGTCGTGGAGACTGGGTTCCGCGCTCAGTACATAAGCATAATCGAGAAATCGGCCAAGCAATCTCAGCACTAGAAGGCGAGCTAAATAGAGACCCAACTGATGCGGAAGTTGCAAATCACCTAGATATGTCGCTAAAACAGTACCACACTGTTTTAACAGATATAAATTGTTCTCGGTTAGTTGGTATTGAAGATTTAGGTATCTCAGACGATGCTATTTCTCCGGTAGAAGATGATAAAAACACTCCGTTTAGCGGTGTTGCGGATGAGTTTTTTAGAAAAGCATTAATAGAATCAATAAAATCGCTACCAGAGCGTGAAGCCTTAGTACTTTCGCTTTATTATGATGAAGAGTTAAACTTAAAAGAAATTGGTGAAATTATTGGTGTGAGCGAATCTCGTGTCAGCCAAATATTAAGCCAATCAATGCAGCGTCTACGTACTAAGTTAAGTGCTTGGACTGAACATGAATAACAATCACTGATATCACTCTCAGTGGAGGCAATTTTGAATAAAAATATGAAGATCCTTATTGTTGATGATTTCTCAACAATGCGTCGTATCGTTAAAAACCTACTACGTGACTTGGGGTTTAATAATACTCAAGAAGCAGATGACGGTCTTACTGCGTTGCCAATGTTAAAAAAAGGCGAGTTTGATTTTGTCGTAACAGACTGGAACATGCCAGGAATGCAGGGAATCGACTTACTAAAGAATATTAGAGCCGATGAAGAATTAAAGCATCTGCCAGTATTAATGATCACTGCAGAAGCAAAGCGTGAGCAGATTATCGAAGCTGCACAAGCTGGTGTTAACGGATACATTGTTAAACCATTCACGGCAGCTACGCTTAAAGAAAAACTTGATAAAATTTTTGAGCGTTTATAAGTCAAAAGTTGTAGACAATTATTAAGCGCAATTAAGGCCAAATCAGGATGATTTCACTAGAACAGGCAAAACAACTTGTCGAGCTACTTGAGAGTGAGCAACAACAGGAAGCTGACACGCTGGTAAAAACTATCTATGAGAGTGGAGATAGCTCCATGCTTAATGAGATAGGAGCGCTGACTCGAGATCTCCACGATTCACTTCAGAACTTTCATATTGATGAACGCATGAGTGAAATCGCAAAAGATGAGATTCCCGATGCTCGCGATAGGTTGAAATACGTTATAGAAAAAACGGAAGTTGCAGCCAATAAAACAATGGATGCCGTTGACCGTTGTATGCCTATCGCAAATAACCTTCATGAGGGCCTTAATCAAGTAAGGCCTCAATGGAATGAGTTAATGCACGGTCGAATTGAATTAGCTCAGTTTAAAGCACTGTGTCACCGCATCGACGGATTACTAACTGAAGTCGAAGGTGATAGCACTGAGTTGAAAGGCCAATTGACTGAAATATTGATGGCACAAGATTTCCAAGATCTTACCGGGCAAATAATTAGCCGTGTCATCACATTGGTTAATGAAGTTGAAGATCGCTTAGTTGAGATTCTTACTGTATTTGGTACTAGCCAAAAGCAAGAATCAGAAGATAACAAGAATAAAGCATCAATCAGTCCTGAAGGACCAATTTTGAATCCTAATGAGCGAACGGATGCAGTTTCATCTCAAGATGAAGTCGATGACTTACTCTCAAGTCTTGGGTTTTAGGGGTAACGTATGAGCTATGATTTAGACGAAGATATTCTGCAGGACTTTTTAGTTGAGGCGGGTGAAATACTCGAATTACTTTCTGAACAACTTGTTGAGCTAGAAAATAACCCTGACGATAAAGAACTTCTCAACGCTATATTCCGTGGGTTTCACACAGTTAAAGGTGGCGCGGGCTTCCTTTCCCTAACGGAACTGGTTGATACCTGTCACGGCGCTGAAAACGTGTTTGATATTTTGCGTAACGGACAGCGCTCCGTAACTTCAGGTTTAATGGACACGATGTTGCGTGCTTTAGATACCGTTAACGCGCAGTTTAAAGCGGTTCAAGACTCAACACCGCTTCCAGTGGCAGATCAAGAACTACTTGATGAGCTTCATCGCATGTGTCGACCTGAGTCTGAAGATGAAGTAGCCGAAGAGCCTGCTGCACCTGAGGCTGTAGCTCCTGAGCCAGTCGTTACACCCACTCCAGAACCTGTTTCAGCTGCCCCAGCAGCATCAACGGATTCTGTAGGGTCACTTGATGAAATCACTCAAGATGAGTTTGAAAAGCTTCTTGATGAACTACACGGTAAAGGTACTGCGCCAAATCTAGCAGCCTCTACGCCTGCAGCAACAGAACCTGCTAAGCCAGCGGCTCCAGCTGCAAGTGCAGATATGAGCGGTGATATTACCGATGATGAGTTTGAAAAGCTTTTAGATGAATTGCATGGTTCAGGGAAAAGCCCTCAAGCCGCATCAACGCAAGCTCCAACACCTCCTCCAGCACCTGTTCCGCCTAAAGCTCCTGCTGCAGCTGCCGGTGGTGATGATTTAATGTCTGACGCTGAGTTTGAAAAGCTTCTTGATGATTTACATGGTTCGGGTAAAGGTCCTTCTCCGGATGAATTAGACGCAGCAACTCAGCCTGCAGCTGCGGCAGTACCACCGCCACCACCTGCACCAAAAGCTGCGCCTGCTCCAAAACCTGTAGCACAGCCAAAACCAGCCCCTAAAGCTGAAGCTAAACCGCCAGCGAAAAAAGAAGCCCCAGTTCCAGCAACTCAAGCGAAAAAACCGCAAGCTGAAGCGACTGTGCGTGTTGATACCTCAACGCTTGATACCATTATGAATATGGTCGGTGAGTTGGTATTGGTTCGAAATCGACTGCTTAGCCTAGGGTTAAACAGTAATGATGAAGAGATGGCTAAGGCTGTATCAAATTTAGATGTCGTTACTGCAGACCTACAAGGTGCGGTAATGAAAACTCGTATGCAGCCAATTAAGAAAGTGTTTGGTCGCTTCCCACGAGTTGTACGTGATTTAGCGCGTAGTTTGGATAAAGACATTACGCTTGAAATGCGTGGTGAAGATACTGATTTAGATAAAAACCTTGTTGAAGCTCTAGCCGATCCACTGATTCACTTGGTGAGAAACTCGGTCGATCATGGTATCGAAATGCCTGATGATCGCGCAAAGGCAGGTAAACCTCGCAATGGTAAAGTGATACTTTCTGCTTCTCAGGAAGGTGACCATATTGAACTGGCCATCGTTGATGATGGTGGTGGTATGGAGCCTGATAAGCTTCGTGCGATTGCCGTTAAGCGTGGCATGATGGATGAAGACGCAGCGTCTCGCTTGTCTAATAAAGAGTGTTTTAACTTAATCTTTATGCCGGGCTTCTCAAGTAAAGAGAAGATCTCTGATATTTCTGGACGTGGTGTTGGTATGGACGTGGTGAAAACCGCAATTAACACATTGAATGGTTCTATCGATATCGATTCTGAGCTTGGCAAAGGTACTAAAATTACTATCAAAGTTCCGTTGACGCTTGCGATCTTACCAACGTTAATGGTCGGTGTGGCGGGGCATCCTTTTGCACTACCACTCGCAAGTGTAAATGAGATTTTCCATCTTGATTTAAGCCGTACAAACGTAGTCGATGGTCAACTCACCATTATTGTTCGAGAAAAGTCTATTCCACTGTTCTATTTGCAGAATTGGCTAGCACCTCAAGCGGGTGTTGTTGAATTGAGAAAAGGACACGGTCATGTTGTTATTGTGCAAATTGGCAGCCAGAGAGTCGGGTTTGTTGTTGATACCTTGATTGGTCAAGAAGAGGTGGTGATTAAACCACTTGATAACTTGCTGCAAGGCACGCCTGGTATGGCAGGTGCAACAATCACTAGTGATGGACACATAGCACTAATTTTAGACGTACCAGATCTGTTGAAGCAGTACGCTGCCGCATCAAGAATCTAATTTACGTCAACAGATAAAAGGGAACCTATGGCGATTAAAGTACTCGTAGTAGATGATTCTAGCTTCTTTAGGCGTAGAGTTAGCGAGATCATTAATTCAGAATCGCGATTAGAAGTGATGGATGTTGCTGTTAATGGTAAAGAGGCGGTTGAAAAAGCGAAAACGCTAAAGCCTGACGTTATTACCATGGACATTGAGATGCCCGTAATGGATGGCATAACGGCTGTAAAACAGATTATGGCAGCCTGCCCAACGCCAATACTGATGTTCTCTTCGTTAACTCATGATGGCGCTAAGGCTACACTTGACGCATTAGACGCTGGCGCACTCGATTTTCTGCCTAAGAAATTTGAGGATATTGCACGTAATCGAGATGATGCTGTTGCGCTACTTCAGCAGCGTGTTATTCAAATAGCATCAAAGCGTGCAATGATGAGAAGAGCCCCAATCGCTCCTCGTCCTACAAGCACATCGGCACTCGCTCCAAAGCCTGCTATTGGTACTCGAACTGCTCGTCCTGCCGCGCCAACCGCAGCCGCTCGATTTAAAGCGAGTGGTAAAAAATATCAATTAACAGCCATTGGTACATCGACTGGCGGTCCTGTAGCGTTACAGAAAATTTTAACAAAATTACCGGCTAATTATCCTCATCCAATATTGTTGATACAGCATATGCCTGCGACGTTTACTTCAGCCTTTGCAAGTAGGCTGAATTCGTTGTGCAAAGTTGAAGTAAAAGAAGCACAAGATGGTGATATGTTGCGTCCGGGTGTTGCGTATCTCGCGCCAGGTGGCAAACAAATGATGGTTGACGGTCGCCCAGGCTCAGCAAGGTTGAGAGTCATTGACGGTGGTGAACGAATGAATTACAAGCCGTGTGTTGATGTTACTTTTGGGTCTGCGGCTAAAATATACGCTGATAAAGTTCTATCAATGGTATTAACCGGAATGGGGGCCGATGGTAGAGAAGGCGCAAGAATGCTTAAATCGGCTGGTGCTACTATATGGGCGCAAGACGAAGAGAGCTGCGTTGTATATGGAATGCCACAAGCGGTAGCAAAGGCGGGAATCTCAACTGAAGATTTACCACTAGATCGTATTGCAGAACGTATGCTCGTTGAAGTTGGTATCGGGTAGAGGAAACTTAATGATAGTTTGGAGTGTAGCAAACCAAAAGGGTGGTGTCGGCAAAACAACGACGACCATCACGCTAGCTGGTTTGTTAAGCAAGCAAGGAAAGAGAGTCCTACTGGTTGATACTGACCCACATGGGTCTTTAACAACCTACCTAGGTTATGACTCCGATGATGTTCCTGCGAGTCTATTTGATCTTTTTCAATTGAAGGAATACACAGAGCAAACTGTGAACCCTTTGATTTTAAAAACGGAGATCGAAGGTATAGACATCATTCCAGCTCATATGTCTCTCGCAACTCTCGACAGAGTGATGGGCAATCGTAGCGGTATGGGGCTCATTTTAAAGAGAGCCCTTCTCGCGTTACGCGCTAACTATGATTATGTTCTTATTGATTGTCCGCCTATTCTCGGCGTTATGATGGTTAACGCACTGGCGGCTAGCGATCGAATTCTTATCCCTGTTCAAACCGAGTTTTTGGCAATGAAGGGGCTAGAGCGTATGGTTCGAACCCTCGCTATTATGCAAAAATCACGTAATAAAGGGTTTAAAGTTACCATCGTGCCTACTATGTATGACAAACGTACAAATGCGTCACTTCATACACTTAATCAGCTGAAAAAAGATTATCCCGATCAAGTTTGGAATTCTGCAGTGCCGATTGATACGAAATTTCGAGATGCAAGCTTACGCCACTTGCCAGTGTCTCACTTCGCAGCAGGGAGCCGAGGTGTTTTTGCGTACAAGCAATTATTACTATTTCTCGAGAGGCTAGGCATTAATGAGTAATCATACGCTTATTTCTAGTGAGCAAGCACTCGACGAGTATTTTACAGCGCTGTTAGATGAAGAGGAAATGCAACTCTCCGAAGAAAGTGTCGCTGAGAACATCGAACCACCTGTAGAGCTTGAGCCGGAACTTGAAGCACAAGTAGAAGTAGCCGAAAAGAGCTTTTACAAAGTACACAGTGATGAAATTGTTGCTCCAAACTTAGAAGATGTTGAGCGTCTTTTACAGCAAATGGAAGCGAGTAACCCTGTTGCTGAACTCGATTTAGAAGAAGTGCTTGATCAAAATACTCTGCAAATCGCAGCGGATAAAAAAGCTCAAGAAGAAGAGATTCAAGAGTGGCCAGTTGACGATATGGCCATTGAAGAAGTACAAGTAGAAGAAACGGTCATAGAGGCTTTAGCCGTCGATGAACCCGTTGTTCAAGAGTTCGAAATTGTAGAGCCACAAGTTGAGATAGATACAGCGGTAGAGCTTGAAACTCAAACAGGTGGGAGCCAAGTTGATGTCTGGCACAGCACAGAGCGAGTTCAAGATTTTCAGGTGCTCTACTTCGACGTTAATGGCGTTATGTTTGCAGTACCACTTGACGAACTCGGTGGCATTCATCGGTTAGGTGAATTAAGCAATCTCATTGGTCGCCCTAACTGGTATTTAGGCTTACAAACAAGCAAAGAAAATCAGTTAGATGTAGTAGATACGGCTCAGTGGGTTATGTCTGAGAAATTGACGGATGACAGCCATAAAGAACAGTATCAATATATAGTAATGATGGGTGAAAGTATGTGGGGACTTGCTGGTACCGAATTGAAGGGTACGGAGTCGCTAAGTGCAGATAAAGTCCGTTGGCGTAAGACAGCCGGAAAACGTCCATGGCTTGCGGGAATGGTTAAAGAAAAAATGTGCGCTTTGATTCATGTTGAAGCATTGATAGCTATGCTTAATGCAGGGCTTGACGTAAAAGCACTTAATAAATAAATTTGTGTCGGAAACGACTTAGAGAGGAAAAGGTATGTCTCAATCTAATGAAGTCGAAGTAAGAAAAGATCAGTCTAATGACGAAGTGCTTCAGTGGGTGACGTTCCAGCTTGAGGAAGAAACTTACGGTATCAATGTAATGCAGGTGCGTGAAGTACTACGCTATACCGAAATTGCACCAGTACCAGGCGCGCCAGATTACGTATTAGGTATTATCAACCTTCGTGGCAACGTTGTTACCGTTATTGACACGCGCTCTCGTTTTGGCTTGATGGAAGGTGAAATAACAGATAATACTCGTATTATCGTAATTGAATCTGAGCGACAAGTTATCGGTATTTTGGTCGACAGCGTTGCTGAAGTTGTTTACTTACGTTCTTCTGAAATCGATACCACCCCAAGTGTTGGTACTGATGAAAGTGCTAAGTTTATTCAAGGTGTGAGTAACCGAGATGGCAAATTGCTAATTTTGGTAGACCTTAATAAACTTCTTTCTGATGAAGAATGGGATGACATGGCTCATCTATAATGACACCTGATTTTATGATGAATACTCCCATTTTAGTGGGAGTTCTAAGTTTTATTATTGTTGTGGTTAGCTTATTGGTTTACCGCTCTGCTTCTCGCGCTAAAAAACAGCGAGAGCTTTATCATCAAAAGTTTCGTGGTTTAGATAAAGAGTTACAGAAATCTAATAAACAGCTGCTTGAAGTTCGCTCTGTTGTTGTCGGGTTAGGGCAAAGAGTGAGTGAACAACAAGATATCATTAAGCATTTAAATGAACGGATCTCTGAACTTGAACATGCTGATAGTGACGGTCGTCTCTATACAAGAGCAAGTAAGATGGTCCAGTTAGGTGCAGGGCTTCATGAACTCATCGAAGAGTGTGAGTTACCTAAAGCAGAAGCCGAGCTTATGATGTCGCTACAAAATAAGTTGACTGGAAAAGAAAAAGTCCCTCCTTTAGAAGCACAGCCTGATAAACGACAGCAAGTGCCAAGAGCCGCGCATCATCGAAAATAACAACAAAAGGAAGCCTCGCTTCCTTTTGTTGTATATGTAACTCCAAAGTAGTAAATGAGACAAGAAGTGATTAGAAATTAACAGTTTCTTACGTAGTTTCGTGACTCATGAAGCTGTTATCCTATTTCGTCTGATGTTGGCTGTGTTAATATAAGTTTCATGAATTTTCTTGATGACAACACATGCTAGAAGTAAAAAAGCTAACCGCCATCCGAGATGAAAGAGTACTGTTTGAATCCCTATCTTTTCAGATAAATGAAGGGGAATTAGTACAAGTAGAAGGTCGAAACGGTACCGGTAAAACCACACTACTGCGTATTATTACTGGACTGGGTGATCGCGATGAAGGTGATATTTTTTGGAATCAAGAAAATATCGAATCTAACCGTGACGCTTTCCATCAAGATTTGCTATTTCTTGGCCACCAAACCGGGGTCAAGCGAGAACTAACAGCATTCGAAAATCTTCATTTCTATCAATCTATCCACTCGCCGAGTTCTCGTGATAAAGAGACTATTTTTAAAGCGTTGACGAAAGTTGGGCTTGCGGGTCGTGAAGATGTGCCTGTTGCACAGCTCTCTGCTGGACAGCAACGTCGAGTTGCCTTGGCTCGCCTTTGGCTAAGCAACCAGAAATTGTGGATTCTTGACGAGCCTTTAACTGCGATAGATAAACAAGGTGTGAAAGTTCTAGAAGCACTATTTTTAGAGCATGCAGAAAATGGCGGGATAGTCATTTTGACGACACACCAGGATATGTTTACCGACAATCCTAAGTTAAGAAAAATTAAGTTAGGTAATTAACGATGATATCTATCATGAATACCATTGTTCGCCGTGAATTATTGATCGCGTTTCGCCGACAAGCCGATATTTTTAATCCATTGTGGTTTTTTATTATCGTTATTACTCTATTCCCGTTGAGTATAGGGCCTGAGCCAAATCTACTGGCAAGAATAGCGGCAGGCATTGTTTGGGTCGCAGCATTACTATCAGCTCTTCTATCATTGGAAAGACTTTTCCGAGATGATTTTCAAGATGGGGCGTTAGAGCAAATGATGCTCATGCCAATTCCATTGCCAATCGTAGTGATCTCAAAAGTTATCGCTCACTGGGTGTTAACGGGTTTACCGTTGATCATTATTAGCCCTTTATTGTCGATTCTTCTATCACTCGATTTTAATACGTGGAAGGCGGTAGTATTGACCTTACTCGTCGGCACACCAACGCTTAGTTTTATAGGTGCAATTGGTGTCGCACTTACTGTCGGTTTACAAAAGGGCGGAGTATTATTGAGTCTGCTAATTTTGCCGCTCTATATTCCAATATTGATCTTCGCTACATCTGCGATAGATGCCGCTTCACTAGGCGTTGCATACAACGGTCAATTAGCGATTCTAGGAGCCATGTTTATCGGTTCGATGACATTAACACCATTTGCTATCAGCGCGGCACTTCGTGTAAGTGTCCATTAAAAGTTTATTTTTATAATTCTAGAGCGGGCATTAAGTTCGTCTAAACGAAGTTAGAGTGAGAAATTACAATGTGGAAATGGCTTCACCCTTATGCAAAGCCAGAAACCTCTTACCAGTTATGCGGTAAGTTGATTCCTTGGTTTGCAGTCTTGGCACTGTTGTGTCTTTGTTTAGGTACCATTTGGGGCCTAGCCTACGCACCTTCTGATTATCAGCAAGGAAACAGTTTCCGGATAATCTATATTCACGTTCCTTCGGCTATTTGGTCGATGGGTGCATATATGTCGATGGCGATTGCAGCTTTTATCGGCTTGGTTTGGCAGGTCCGTTTATCAAGTATGGCGGCTGCAGCCATGGCACCTATTGGCGCAGTGTTCACCTTTATTGCTCTGTTAACAGGCGCAGTGTGGGGGAAACCAATGTGGGGAACATGGTGGGTATGGGATGCTCGATTAACAGCTGAACTCATTCTTCTATTTCTATATTTGGGTGTTATTGCTCTCTATCACGCGTTTGATGATCAAAAAACGGCTGCGAAAGCTGCTGGTATATTGGCGATCGTTGGTGTGGTGAATCTTCCTATTATTCACTTCTCGGTTGAGTGGTGGAATACGTTGCATCAAGGTGCGACGATCACGAAATTTGAAAAGCCTTCCATTTCTAACGACATGTTATGGCCATTGCTTCTCAATATATTTGGTTTTGCATTTTTCTTTGGTTGGGTCACCATGATTCGTTTCCGCAATGAAATCATCAGCAAAGAAACCCACAGACCATGGATTATTCAATTAGCTTCTAAGAAATCTCAGGGAGAAGTTTAATCATGTATTTTGACTCACTGAGTGAGCTCTTTCAGATGGGTGGCTACGCCGCTTATGTATGGAGTGCTTTCGGTATTACATTTTTATCATTGTTTATTATTTTAGTCACAAGTATCCGACGAGGTAAGAACCTACTTAAAGAGGTTCAAGCAAAAGTCGATCGTCAAGCTCGAATTGATGCAGCGAAGGATCTGGAGAACACTTTATGACCCCAAGACGTAAAAAGAGGCTCGGTATTGTTCTTGCGATATTTATTGGTATCGCCTCTACCGTTGGTTTGATGCTCTATGCATTGAATCAAAATATGGACCTTTTCTATACCCCAACCGAACTGGTCAATGGTAAACCTGACGGCACTAAGCCTGAAGTAGGCCAAAGACTTCGTATTGGCGGCATGGTTGTACCTGGTTCTGTTTCACGTGATACTCAATCACTTCGTGTTAGCTTTGATCTACACGATGTTGGCCCTAAAGTTACTGTCGTTTACGATGGAATTCTTCCTGATCTGTTCCGTGAAGGGCAGGGCATTGTTGCTCAAGGCGTACTGCTAGATGCGACAACAGTTGAAGCATTTGAAGTTCTTGCTAAACATGATGAAGATTATGTACCTGCAGAAATTGCTGAAGCGATGAAAAAAACGCATGAGCCATTGCAATATACAGATGAGCAATTGCAAGGAAGTGATCAATGATCGTTGAAATTGGCCACTTTGCCTTAATTGTATCGTTAGGAATGGCTGTACTACTTAGTATTCTGCCGCTCATTGGCGTATCTCGTAACAACACTATGCTAATCAATTCTGCAAGACCTCTGTCTTGGGGAATGTTTTTACTGATCTTCGTTTCGTTTGTCGTTCTGTTATGGGCATTTTATGTCAATGACTTTACCGTCAATTACGTTGCGACTAACTCGAATAGTCAACTTCCTTGGTACTATCGATTAACAGCGGTATGGGGTGCACACGAAGGTTCATTGCTACTTTGGGCACTGATTCAAGCGGGTTGGACAGTTGCTGTTGCCAGCTTTAGTCGCGGCATGCCACAAGAGTCTGTTGCGCGTGTTCTAGCTGTAATGGGTATGATCACGGTAGGTTTCCTGCTGTTTATCATCGTTACTTCAAACCCATTCCTACGCACGTTGCCTTTCTTCCCTGTAGATGGTCGTGATTTAAACCCGCTACTTCAAGATCCGGGTTTGATTATCCATCCCCCTATGCTTTATATGGGTTATGTTGGATTCTCGGTGGCGTTCTCGTTTGCTATTGCATCGCTGATGTCAGGTCGTTTAGATACAGCCTGGGCACGTTGGTCTCGCCCTTGGACAACCGCAGCATGGTTATTCCTAACGCTAGGTATCGCGCTTGGTTCATGGTGGGCTTACTATGAACTTGGCTGGGGCGGTTGGTGGTTCTGGGATCCAGTAGAAAACGCATCATTTATGCCTTGGCTTGCCGGTACTGCTTTGATGCACTCATTAGCGGTGACTGAAAAACGTGGTACGTTCAAAGCTTGGACTGTGCTTTTAGCTATCTCAGCATTCTCGTTAAGTTTACTAGGTACATTCTTAGTACGTTCGGGCATATTGGTTTCTGTACACGCATTTGCATCTGATCCTGCGCGCGGTATGTTCATCTTAGGATTTTTAATCTGTGTTATCGGTGGTTCACTACTACTTTTCGCATTAAAAGGTTCAAAGGTCCGAGTTCGTGGTAATTACGAATTAGTTTCACGTGAGAATGCACTATTAGGTAACAACATACTATTAATGGCGGCATTGGCCGTAGTAATGGTCGGCACATTACTTCCACTGGTTCATAAACAGTTGGGTCTTGGGTCTGTATCCATCGGTGCGCCATTCTTTGACATGTTGTTTGCATGGCTAATGATCCCATTCTCTTTCCTATTAGGTATTGGTCCACTAATCCGTTGGAAGCGTGATCACCTATCTAAGCTTGTTAAGCCAATGATGATCTCAGGTGCGTTGTCTTTAGCACTTGCTGCACTTTCTATCTATGTCTTTGCTGAACACTATAGCGGTATGGCATTTATGGGGTGGGTAATGGCGTACTGGATCATTATCATGCATGGCTTTGAGCTTTATGAACGAGCGACGCACCGTCATACATTCTCAAAGGGTATAACAAAATTACCGCGTAGCCATTGGGCGATGATCTGTGGACATATAGGCCTTGCAATTACGGTTATCGGTATTGCGATGGTGCAAAACTACAGTATTGAAAGAGATGTACGTTTAGCACCTGGTGAGCACTACCAAATCCAAGGTTACGATTTCTACTTTGAAGGTTTGCGTGATAAAGACGGCCCGAACTACGACGGCTACATTGCTGACTTTGTGATCACAAGAGATGGCGAGTACGTGAATACTCTTCATGCTGAAAAGCGTTTTTATCGAACATCTCGTTCTATGATGACTGAGGCAGCTATTGACGCGTCTGTAACTCGTGATCTATATATCGCGATGGGTGAGCGTCTTGATGATAACGTTTCTTGGGCTGTTCGAATTTATCATAAACCGTTTATCCGTTGGATCTGGGCTGGTTCACTATTGATGTCACTGGGTGGTGCGATAGCAATCAGTGATAAGCGTTACCGCTTCAGAAAATCAGACAAGCCAAGTAAAGCGAAGGAGGCATAAATGAACAAGAAGATATTATTTATTCCTCTGATCGCGTTTATGGCGCTAGCGGCTATTTTTGCAACGCAATTGGTACGGAACTCACAAGGTGATGATCCAACAAAGCTTGAGTCAGTATTGATTGGAAAAGAAGTACCAGAGTTTCGCTTAGAAGACTTGGTACAGCCAGGTAAGCTTTATAGCCAAGACATCTTTAAAGGTGAACCACTGCTGCTCAATGTTTGGGCAACGTGGTGTCCAACCTGTTATGCAGAGCACCAATACCTAAATGAACTTTCATCTCAAGGCGTTAAAATTATTGGGCTGAACTATAAAGACGACCGTGAAAAAGCGGTAGGTTGGTTGACCAATCTTGGTAATCCATACCTTATTAGCTTGTTCGATGGTAATGGCATGCTAGGGCTTGATCTTGGTGTGTATGGTGCGCCTGAAACGTTCTTAATTGATGCAAATGGCGTTGTGCGTTATCGACACGTTGGTGATGTGAATTCGCGTAACTGGGCTGAAAAATTAGGTCCAATGTACGCGGCACTGTTAGAGGAGGCGAAATAATGAAGAAACTAATTATCGCTTTCTTCGCAGTGTTTGCCATTTCGATGGGAGCGTCTGCGGCGATCGATGTTCATGAGTTTGATACTCTAGAACAAGAGCTACAATTCAAGGACCTTAGTCACACGCTGCGTTGCCCTAAATGTCAGAACAATACTATCGGTGATTCAAATGCCGAACTTGCTCAAGACTTACGTCAAAAAGTGTATGAGATGACAAAAGAGGGCAAATCAAAATCAGAAATTATTGATTACATGATTGCTCGATATGGCAACTTTGTTACCTATAATCCACCGTTGACTCTGGCGACGTCTATTTTATGGGGCGGTCCTTTCATCGTCATCATTGTTGGCTTTGGCTTAATTGTACTTCGTAGTAAAAAGCCTAAAGTCGTTGATACTGCGACAAATGAAGATTGGGATGCCGATAAAGAAGCACGTCTGAAGGCGCTGCTTGATGAAAAAAATGATGGAGATAAGCAGTAATGACATTATTTTGGGTCGCTTCTGTAATATTGGTTCTCTTTGGTTGTGTGTTGATTTGTCTTCCTGCGTTAAAGCAAAAGGCAAACAATGATCAATCGTTAAGAGATGAGTTAAATAAAGCATTCTATAAAGACCGATTAACCGAGCTTGAAGAAGAAGATAAAGAAGGCCTTGTAAATGATCAACAAGAGTTAATATCTGATCTTAAACAATCTTTGTTAGATGACGTACCAAGTGACACTAAGGCGAGTAGCGAAACATCTATATCGCCACTCGTTATGATTGTTCCTTCTATTATCCTGACAGTTGCATTGTCCTACGGAATGTACGCCAAATTTGGCGCAATGGATAAAGTCATAGAGTGGAATGAAGTCACGAGTAACCTTCCTGAACTCTCGAAAAAGTTAATGGACCCTAATGGGGTGATGTTGACGGATGACGAGATGGAAGATTTAACACTGGGTCTTCGTACACGTTTACACGCTGAACCTAGAGATAAAACGGGTTGGTTATTGCTTGGTCGTATTGCACTTGCTAATCGCGATGTTGAAACTGCAATGGGTGCGATGAAACGTGCTTATCGTCTAGATACTAGCGATCAAGATGTTCAGTTAGGTTTTGCCCAAGCATTGATGATGTCGGGTGATGAAGCGGATCAAAACCGTGCGCGACTAATGCTGAACAACCTTGTTCAACAAGACTATGTTGATTTGCGAGTATTCTCACTGTTGGCGTTTGATGCGTTTGAGCAAAATGATTACGCTGGAGCAGCAAGATACTGGAGCATCATGCAACAGATGATTGGTCCTGAAGATAGCCGCTACGAAATGCTTGCTCGAAGCATTGAAAGTGCACAGAAGAAAATGGGTGTAACAGCTTCGGAAGGCACTTCTGGTGCTCATGGCTCTGGAACACAAACTCTTCAAGGCAGCTCAGTGGCTATCACTATTTCACTCGCTGATAACGTTGAAACCCAGCAAGATAGTGCACTCATTGTCTCTATTCATAGTGCAGATGGTGCACCAATGCCAGTTGCTGCTGCTCGTTATCCTTTGGGTAGCTTTCCAAGAACCGTAGTATTGGATGATGGAAACAGCATGATCAAAGAGCGTAAGCTTTCTAGCTTAGAAAGTTACATAGTTCGCGTTCGTCTTGATACCGATGGTAATGTTTCAACCAAAGAAGGCGATTGGTACGGTGAAAGCTCTGTCGCACAAATGGGCGAATCTGCCACTGTCATTGTCGATAAACGTTATTGATTATGAATCAGCTGTTATACTAGCCGTGATGCATGGTTAGCTGATGTAATAAAAGGCCGATGTATTCATCGGCCTTTTGTTTATATAGACAAAAGTGATGCAGAACAGTAAATTGATAACAGTAACTGAATAGAATGCTTACTTTATGGAAGAAGTAGTCTATAGATACAGAAACATATAGGTAAAGTACTAGATGGGCAGGGGTAAATGGATTTAAACCGAGCGCTAATAATTAAGCTTGCAATGATGTCTGCTTTTTTGACAGGTTGTGCTTCTGCCCCCGATGGTGAGGAAAAGCAAGCCAGTGATCCTATACAAAGCTTTAACAGAACCATGTGGACGATTAATTACGATTACTTGGACCCATATCTTGTCCGTCCGACCTCTCTTGCCTACGTAAACTACGTCCCATCTCCAATTCGTAAAGGCATTGCCAATTTCCTATCAAACCTTGATGAACCTTCAAGCATGGTAAATAACCTTGTTATGGGTAATGGCGAGAAAGCATTAGATCATTTTAATCGTTTTTGGCTCAATTCTACGTTCGGTCTGTTAGGCTTGATTGATATTGCTTCAGAGGCAGGCATCACGAATCATGGTGATAAAACCTTTAGTGATGCTGCTGGGCATTACGGTGTGGGTAATGGTCCTTATGTGATGGTGCCTGCTTATGGTCCTTGGACAGTGAGAGAAGCGACGGACGTGGTTGATGGTTTATATGCCCCATTGTCTTACGTAAGTTTCTGGGCCGGGCTTGGTAAATGGGCGTTTGAAGGGATGGAATCGCGCGCGCGTTTAGTGTCGCAAGAATCAATGCTTCATAATTCCCCTGATCCATATTCACTCACCCGCGATGTCTATCTTCAACACCAAGACTTTAGAGCAGAAATTGAAAGTGACGATTATGATGAGGAAGAAGAAGACTTCCTAGATGATTATCTCGACGAAGATTTTTAGACTCAATTTAGATTAAGAGGAGGGCACATTTGGCCCGCCTCTTAGATTTTATTTTTCTCAGAACAAATCAGTTTAGAGCGTATTCAATTTAGAACGTATAGTTCGCTTGAACGCCTATCAACCACACACTTCCAGACGTCGTCCCTGTGAATGCTCCACCTATTTCTTGTGCACTATCATCAGACTCATACCCACGAGACTCTTTAATATCTGCGTCTTTGGCAAAAATGTAAGTTAACCCGCCATCGAAACTCAGTTGAGAGCTGACTTCATAGCTTGCACCAAGACTTAGCCATGTACGATCTGTTTCCGGAATCGTGATTGTTCGGTTTTTATCATCAACGGCAGACATGTCGTAAGCAATACCACTGCGTAGCGCTACTTTTTGGTTTAGTTGATAAGTTGCACCAACTGCAAAACGGTAGCTGTCTTCCCAGTTCTCTACTTTCACCATGTGGGTGCCATAAGTATCTAAGTGCGCTTCAAGCTTTTCAAAACTGCTCCAGTCTGTCCAGTTAACGCTGGCGTGCACAGCAAGTTGCTCATTTAATTGGTGGAAGCTAGCAAGCTCTGCGGTAGCTGGAAGCGCAAGAGTCATATAACCATTATCACGAGTGCTTGATGGAATACCAAAACCTAACCCTTCAGCATAGCCTTCAAGTTTTAACTCAACTTCTGACTTGTAGGCAAAACCTATTCGATGATCAGCGTTTATTTGCCAAGCCGTGCCAAGCTGCCAACCCCAAGCCGTATCGTCACCTTCCATGTATTTTAGAGTTGTACCTTGAGGTAAACTCGGCTCCGATTGTTTTGGAGAGGTCGCACCGAAATGGCCTTCACCCATAACGTAACGAATACCACCACCGATGCTAATTTCGTCATTAAGTCGATAAGCAAGGTTTAGGTTGGCTTCCATGCTTTTCACCATGGCTTCGTTACCAAAATGGCTCGCAGCAAAGTCGTTGTCTAATTCGGTTTCCATTCCATAGTTAGTACCAAGCGCTACGCCCAGAACAAGTTGCTCGTTAAGCTGATGTGAGAAATAGAAATTGGGAATAACCGCACTGTTAGCAAAATCATCAGACTGTGTATCAAGTGCGCCGTTAATTTGGCCGCTTACGTCAACATTTGGGTCAACATAAATAGCACCCACAGAAATCTGTGTGCCTGATAGGTAAGTTAGCATTGCTGGGTTTCGCCATTGAGCACTAGCATTGTCTGCCATGGCAGCTTCGCCCGCATAAGCGCGGCCTAAACCTGTCGCTGAGTATTCAGCTAATTGAAAGCCTGCGGCAGAGGCGATAGAAGGGGTAGAAAGAAGGCCTGCCGTCACTGCTGTTGATAAAAGCGTTTTATAAATCGTTTTTGTTTTCATTGTCATGTTCGCTCAATTAAGTCCATTCAGGTGATGAATGTTATTATTAGAGTTTTTACTTTAGAAATTAAAAACAGTGTATTTAGAGTATTAAGACTAAAAAACTTTCAAGTGGATTGTTTTTAGTGAAATAGTCTAGATGTTATGGGCTTGTTTCATTTTTTCAGCGAACAGTTGTGATATGAAAGGAGTGGTATTTGTTAAAGATTTGAATTTTTAATGCTTAGAAATAACAAAAGGGCTGGAAAACCAGCCCTTTAAAGATCGTAATTATATTGAATTAGAATCTGTGAGTATACTGAACACCAAATAGCATCGCTGTTGCTTTTGTTGTTGTATCAAGCGTTAAAGTTTGGCCTGAGGCACTGATAGTGTCTTGAACGCTAGTATCTTCACCAACTAGGTAAGTAAAGCCAAGATCAAGTGTTTGATCTTTGTTGAAGTGGTAACTTGCACCAGCTGAGAACCATTGGCGGTCTGAATCAGGTACTGATACTGAAGTTAGCTCATTCTGTACGCCTTCATCGAACATGTAGCCGATACGTGCTTCCCAGTTTTGGTTGATGTAGTAAGTACCACCAATTGAGTAATGGAAAGTATCTTGCCACTTGTAATCTTTGATGTTTGTACCATCAGTTGTTACAAGTGCATCAAAGTCGCTCCAGCTGATATATTGAACACTGTAATGTACCGCAAATTTTGTATCTTCAATACGGTGGTAACCTGAGAACTCCGCCATTGAAGGTAGTGGCATTTTTAGATCGCCAATATTATCGTTACCAGCGTATGAAACAGTACCACTTGCTTCAATTTCAGGGCTGTAGTGGTAGCTCAAACCGAAACGGTTGTTTTCATCCAGTTCATAAACAGCACCAAGGTTGAAACCAACCCCCCAACCTGATGCATCGACATCCATTAGGTTCTGAGTAGATGTTTGACCTGTTGCTGTTGATGAACCAGGAGCACCTAGTTCAACATTCATCGTTGTATCGCGTTTTAGTTCACCTTCACCGTGAATAATGTCAATACCAGCACCTATGCTCCACTGATCATTAATTCGGTATGAACCAGCAATTAGTAGGTTCATTGAAGTTACGTTAGTAGTACCGCCGAACGCATCTGCACCAGGAACGGCTGCCAGTGGATTCCCCGAACCATCAACGTATAAATTACCAGTTTCTGAACCCCAGTTATTATCAAACTCATTAGTAGTACCGAAGTTTGAGTATGCTCCAAAACCAACCGCGAATTTATCATTAATAGGGACTGCAACGAAAAGGTTTGGAACAATTGAAGTTGCGTCATTGGTTGTATCGGCAATTGCTACTGGGCCGCCTGAAACAGGTGAAGTGTAATTAGTACCTGTAATGTCAACTTCTGAGCTGATGACGTTAACGCCTAGAGATAGTTCTGTGCGATCAAAAAGCGCAAGAGCGGCGGCGTTACGAGACATAGCTGAAGCGTTATCTGCGATAACTGCATCACCAGCGAATGCACGGCCAAGGCCGGTTGCTGATTGAGAGTTAAGTTGGAAGCCTGCTGCTGTTACTTGCGCAGAGGCAAGAGAAGCTGAGGCGATGGTCACTGCTAGAAGCGATTTTTTAAACAGACGCGAGTTGTTCATAGTTGCTTTTTCCTTTTTGTAATATTCGCCTCTAGTTGGGCGATATATTTGAGCAAATGCTCAGTTGGTGGCTGATCCTAGACTCAAGTATATAGCAAAGAAATCCGACCACTGAGAAATTTGGTGGTAAAATTAACGAAATGATGGCGAACTGACACGAAAAAGCGAATAAAACACTGTTTTTAGAGTTTTGACTCTATAAAATAGGCAAAAAAATGGCCCCAATATGAAACTGGAGCCATTTACTGGTAATAATTAGCTTATTGGGTGGAGATCACCATGGAGGCGAGCTTTTCGGCTATTTTAGCGACATCTTCGCCTTCTTCTCCAACAATAACCATACTGGAATTATTGATGGGCTCGACGATGCCTGTCATCCCTTTTTTAGTAAACTCGTTACGATCTTGTTCAAAGATGTTGGTCACAAATAGCGTGACTCTTCCTTTTTCACCTTTGAACACCATGTGCATCGCATTCGAGTCACCAAACCCGCAATGATTTAGGTAATAGACATGGTATGGGAAATCTTGATCAAACTTAACGTTAAAAGGCTGCATTTTAACGTTAATCTGATATGAGCCAACGCGTTCATCTAAAGGAGCGATAAAATCCTTTTCATTAATAACGTGCTCCATTGCCGTGCTGGCCAAGCTAGCTTGAGCGGGTGAAACAAGCACATTGCCCCAATTCAGTTGGCCTGCGAATAAACCAACCGCAAACGCGACAGAAGCAGCTAACGCCATTGAACGTTTAGAAAAGCTAGGGCGAATAACATTTGAGTCGTCGCTAGGTTGATTAAATAAGATTTTATCAGCCAGTCCATCCGGCGCATCCACTTTCATCGCGTTTAAAATTTGCGCGTCGAGATCCAGAGCTTCATCTAAAAACTTACTGTTTGCCTCGCTGGCGCTGATCGCTTCTAAAATGTCGTTATCCCTGAATTTAGGGTCCGACATAATATGGCGGCGAAATTCTAAATCATCCATTTTGCTGCCCTCTGGTTGACTGCGATGAATCCATCATCTCTTTTAATTGATTACGAGCTCTGAATAAGCGTGTCATTACCGTGTTTTTATTGAGATCCAGTATCGAACCGATCTCTTCACCGCTGAATCCCCCCACTACTTGTAAGAAGAGTGGCTCTCGGTATTCAACATCCAATTTCATAATCAGCTTTTGTAGCCATTCAGACTGATGATGCGAATCATCGCTGACGACCGCATCATTACCGTAATCATCAATATCGACAAGATCGAATTGCTTTCGCTCAAAGCGCCTCGCGTTCTCACGTCTTAATATTGTGATGAGCCATGACTTGGCTGCCTTTTCATCTTGCAAGCTATCCAAAGATTTCCATGCTCTTAAGCAGGTTTCTTGGACGAGATCTTCCGCTATGCTCTTATCTTTACAGAGCCAAAATCCGTAGCGAAACAGGTCAAGGTGATAGGCGCGTACAAGTGCTTCGTACTTTCGTTGCTTATCCATATCAGAGTTGACCGTACGTTTTGGTTTTTTCTTTCCAAACATTTCGATTATTGACACTTAAGTCTCCATCTAGGGGTCAATGAGTTCAAACTTGAGATTAATTGATCTAACTCAAAATCTTATACCTTATTGTAGCTATAGTACAACCTGTCATCTAGTTAGCTCTATGAGCTAGCGTGTTGAGCAAGATGACACTTCCTTTTGAAGGCTGACTTTACTTTCTCCTAATCAGGAAACTGATTTTTACAATTGGCGTTAAGTTAATTGCTTTATACATTCCAACCACACAGCTTTGTGTGGTTTTTTTTACCTGTTTCTTCTCTTTTCCTTACTTTACCTCCTGTTTGTCCTCTTACTTTCTCCTCTTTCCTACCTCTATTCCATCTTCTATTTATTCCCCTCCTATTCCTTGATTTCGAGTTCTATACTGCTTACATCACGTTTATTCAAACGAGCGTTTGATTGTGTTAACAATTTCGTTACAATGCATCAGGTCTGACCTCTAATCTTTGATGGGGTATGTAAGGAGAACTAATGGGCAAGCCAAACAATATTAATAAGCAAATTCTGCAAACACGTTCCGGTGAACGCATTGCCATCGTTGCGGGTCTTAGAACCCCGTTCGCTCGTCAAAGTACTGAGTTTGGTCACGTGCCAGCTGTCGATCTTGGAAAGATGGTGGTCAGTGAAATGATGGCTCGTAGTGAAGTTCCGCCAGAGCTAATCGATCAAGTTGTTTTTGGACAAGTGGTTCAAATGCCTGAAGCGCCAAATATTGCGCGTGAGATTGTATTAGGAACAGGCATGAATGTTCATACTGACGCGTACAGTGTTACTCGCGCCTGTGCGACGAGCTTTCAATCGGCAGTCAATATCGCTGAAAGTATTGTTTCTGGTACGGTTGATATTGGTATCGCTGGCGGTGCTGATTCCTCTTCTGTTCTGCCTATTGGTGTCTCAAAAAAATTGGCGTCTAATTTACTAGCGCTGAGTAAAACCAAAACAGTGGGTCAAAAGCTAAAGATTCTTAAAAGCTTATCTCTAAAAGACCTTGTTCCGGTTCCCCCTGCAGTTGCTGAATACTCAACTGGAATTTCGATGGGCCAAACGGCTGAACAAATGGCCAAAAGTCATAGTATCTCTCGAGCCGATCAAGATGCTTTAGCGCATCGTTCGCATACCTTGGCAGCTAAAGCGTGGGAAGACGGAAAGATTCAAGGCGAGGTGATGACTGCATTTCCTGAACCTTACAAAAAGTGGATAGACAAAGATAACAATATTCGTCTTGATTCAACGCTTGAAAGCTATGCCAAGCTGCGCCCTGCATTTGACCGTCAATACGGTTCAGTGACTGCGGCAAACAGCACACCATTAACTGATGGTGCTGCGGCTGTAATGTTGATGAGGGAAGGGCGTGCTAAAGAGTTAGGTCTTGAAGTGATGGGCTATATTCGTTCTTACGCTTTCTCTGCCATTGGTGTTGAAAAAGACATGTTGATGGGGCCTTCGTTTGCAACGCCATTAGCACTTGCTCGCGCTGGTATTGAACTATCAGATCTGACTTTAATTGATATGCATGAAGCCTTTGCTGCTCAAGCGCTTTCTAATGTCAAAATGTTCGCCAGTGATTCATTTGCACAGGAGCATTTAGGCCGAGGCAAAGCGATTGGCGAAATAGATATGGATAAGTTCAACGTACTGGGTGGTTCGCTCGCTTATGGTCACCCATTTGCTGCAACTGGCGCTCGAATGATGACTCAAACGTTACGTGAATTAAAACGTCGTGGTGGTGGGTTAGCACTTAATACGGCTTGTGCGGCAGGTGGATTAGGCGCGGCAATGATTTTGGAGGTTGAATAATGTCTGACACTAAAGCGTTCCACCTGAAAGTGGATGAAAACAATTCGGGTGAAAAGAAAGTAGCTTGGTTATCAATCGATGTTCCGGGCGAAAAGATGAACACCCTTCAAGCAGCCTTTGCTTCTGAAGTGAAGGACATACTGGTTGAGCTAGAGTCTTACCAAAATGAATTAAAAGGTGTGATTCTTTACTCAGAAAAGCCTGATAACTTTGTTGCTGGTGCTGATATTCGCATGTTGGCTGCCTGTACCACGGCAAAAGAAGCCGAAGCGTTAGCCAAGCAAGGCCAAGAGATGTTTCAAGCCTTGTCTGATCTGCCATACCCTGTGGTGGCCGCAATTCATGGCCCTTGTTTAGGTGGTGGATTAGAACTTGCCTTAGCGTGCGATTACCGAGTTTGTACCGATGATGATAAAACACGTTTAGGTCTTCCAGAAGTGCAACTTGGCTTATTGCCGGGATCTGGTGGTACACAGCGTTTACCAAGACTCATAGGGTTACTGCCTTCCTTAGATATGATTCTTACGGGCAAACAGCTTCGAGCTAAAAAAGCGAAAAAGCTTGGTGTTGTCGATGCTTGTGTCCCTCAAAGCATTCTATTTGATGTTGCTCTGTCACTATTAGACAAAGCTTCAAACAAAAAAGCATCGAAAGATAAAGCTCAGAAGGCGTCGACTAAAGAGAAGTTGATGTCTAAGACGGGCTTAGGTCGTAAGGTAATATTTGAACAAGCGGCGAAGAAGACACACCAAAAAACACGGGGTAATTATCCTGCCGCTGATAGCATTTTGGAAGTCATTCGTCACGGCCTAGAGAAAGGTCTTAAAAAAGGCTTTGAGCTAGAAGCAAAGCGTTTTGGTGAACTTGTAATGACAGAGCAATCAAAAGCTCTGCGTTCTATATTCTTCGCCACAACAGAAATGAAAAAAGAAAATGGCAGTGACGCCGAACCCTCAGCCACAGAACGCGTTGCCATATTAGGCGGCGGTTTGATGGGCGCGGGCATCGGTCATGTGACGGTCACTAAAGCAAAACTGCCAGTACGCATTAAAGATGTCTCGAATGATGGGGTATTAAATGCACTTAAGTACAATAATAAACTGCTAGATAAACAGCGCAAACGTCGAATTATTTCCAAAGCTCAGCAACAGTCTCAAATGATGAAAATTTCAGGCGGAATTGATTTTGCACGCTTCGAGAAAATGGATGTTGTTATTGAAGCGGTATTTGAAGACTTGTCACTAAAGCAGCAGATGGTTGCAGATGTAGAGAGTAATTCGAAAGATAGCACCATTTTCGCGACAAACACGTCATCGTTGCCGATTGCTAAGATCGCTGAAAAAGCCGTTCGTCCGCAAAATGTTATTGGGTTGCATTACTTCAGCCCTGTAGAAAAAATGCCATTGGTAGAAGTTATTCCGCATGAAACGACCAGCGATGAAACCATCTCAACGGTTGTTGCGCTGGCTAAAAAACAGGGTAAAACGCCAATCGTTGTTAAAGATTGTGCCGGTTTTTATGTAAACCGTATTCTTGCACCTTATATGAATGAAGCCGCGGAAGTATTGCTATCTGGTGAGCCGATTGAGCATTTGGATAAATCACTGCTTAATTTTGGTTTTCCTGTAGGCCCAATTACGCTGCTTGATGAAGTGGGTATTGATGTCGGCTCTAAGATCATGCCTATCTTAGTTGCTGAGTTAGGCGAACGATTCAAAGGCCCAGATGTATTTGACACCTTACTTAACGATGGGCGTAAAGGTCGTAAGAGCAAGAAAGGCTTCTACTCTTATAAGGGTAAGAAAAAGGATGTCGATAAGTCAGTTTATAAATTGCTTAAACTAACACCGCAGCAGCGTTTAAGTGAGAAAGATATCGCGATTCGTTGTACGTTATTGATGCTTAACGAAGCAGTACGCTGTTTAGATGAAGGCATCATTCATAGTGCGAGAGATGGCGATATTGGTGCGATTTTTGGTATTGGCTTCCCACCGTTCTTAGGCGGTCCATTCCGCTATATTGATAAGCTTGGCGTAAAAACCGTGGTTGAAATGCTAAATGACCATGCTGAAAAGTATGGCAGTCGTTTTGCACCATGCGATGGTCTATTAACCAGAGCAGGCCTTGATCAATCTTTTTATAGCTAATTATTATTTAAGCGGTATCAATAAGTTGCTTGGAATGAAAGGTGAACGTTAATCGTTCGCCTTTTTTATTATTGAGAGTTATTATCAATACATAATATTAGAATTAGAAGAAAGGACTCCAAATGGACGCTCTCGATTTACTGCTCAACCGTCGTTCAATTGCAAAGTTAATAGCACCTGCTCCAGAGGGGAACGCACTTGAAAATATCATCAAAGCTGGGTTACGTGCCCCTGATCATGCGGCATTAACTCCTTGGCATTTTGTTATTGCCCAAGGGGAGGGGCTAAACAAGCTCTCTTCTATTTTAGAGCAAGCGGCTTTGAATGAAGGAAGTGACAACACAGTGGTTGAGAAAGCCAAGAAGGCGCCTTTTCGCGCGCCAATGGTGATCACTGTGATTGCTCGGATTACTGAACACGAAAAAGTCCCGGTTGTCGAACAAGTAATTTCAGCAGGCTGTGCCGTGCAAGCCATGCAGATGGCCGCTGTAGCTCAAGGTTTTCAAGGTTTTTGGCGTTCTGGGAAGTGGATGTTTGATGCTAGCGTTAAGCAGTCATTAGGTGCAAGAGAAGAAGATGAAATCGTCGGGTTCTTGTATCTTGGTACCCCAGGGTGTACAGCAATGAAAGTACCTGAAAGAGAGCTGTCCAAGTTTGTAGAATACCTCTAACACTAAAGCTTCTCTTTGGTGGTTTTAGAATAAATGAAAGCGCGAGTCTGCTTAGTTGGCATCACTCGCGCTTTTCTTTTCTAGCTCTACGAAATCCAGCTCTATGATATTAAGCCCTGTGAGATAGCGCTAGATGGAAAAATCTATTTCGGCATTGTAAAGGCGATGACAAAATCGATAAACAAGCGAACTTTTTCTGGTAAATGCTCTTTGTGGTTATAAAGCATGTAAATGTCTCTTGGGTTAGCACTCCAGTCTTGTAGCACTCTTACCAAGCTTCCACTCTCAATATACTCTTTAAGCATGACATCTGGCATTAGCGTGATCCCCAAGCCATCTGAACAGGCACAGCGAACAATGTTAAGCGTACTGGCCTGAAAACGGCCTTTATCATTATTAACAACAGTTTCCCCTGATTGATTGGAGAGCTGCCAACGAATAAGTGGGTGTCCTTTTAATAAAGAGTGCTCGGTGAGTTCTTCAGCGTGCTTTGGCTCAGAAACTGAAGCTAGGTATTCAGGGCTTGCGACCAAAATATCTTCAACTTCATTTATTTTACGGGCAATAAGGCTCGAATCTCGTTGTGGGCCGACTCGAAAAATGACGTCCCATTCCGTTGGTTCGAGCTGGTCAGCGTGGTTACTTGTCGCAAGTTCGATATTAATGTCAGGAAACTGTTTCATGAACGCATTAAACATAGGCATCCACATGCGTTTTGTCAGATTGGAAGGCGCTGAAATACGAATTTTTCCCGCAGCCCCTCGGCACTCATCGGTGAGTTCTTCCGCTGTAGAAGCTAAACGCTGCAATAGCGGAGAACATTCTTGGAAAAAACGTTCCCCTGCTTCTGTTAAGGAAAGTTTACGCGCATGGCGATTAAGCAATCGAAGGTTAAGTGACTCTTCTAAAGCCTGTATCCGTCTAGTTATTGTTGCAACCGGCACTAAGGTTTTACGAGAAGTTGCCGTGTAGCTCCCATTCTCAACAACAAGTCTAAAGAGATTTAAGTCATCTAATTTCATTATTTAGGCCACACAATTTTGCAAGTAAAGATAATCTATACGCTAATCAATCACTAAAGTTTGAGACACGTCAACAAGTGTCGCGAAATGTGATATTGGTACATATAGTATGCAACTCTGCTGAAAAGTGGAAGATTTGTATAAATCGCCTTTCAGAGCTACTTTTTATAGAGTGATGTGTATAGCTAACAAAAATAACAATAGCAATGATGACGTTAGTTTATTTGGAGATATGAGGCGAAAGCTTATGTACAAAAGTCATAATACGGCTACGGTGCATTCGGCATACCCGGCACCTAATAAGAAACTTATTTTACTCGTGGATGACGATCCTATTTTTCGTCGGATCACGAGTGGGTATCTTGAGAGCCAAGGGTACGACATCGTAGAAGCCGAAAACGGACTCGAAGGGCTGCAAAAGCTTCGAGTAGATGAACCAGATTTGATTATTTGCGATCTTGCGATGCCAATTTTAAATGGTATTGAATTTGCGGAAGAGGTGAGCCTAGAGTATCCCTCATTACCATTGATTGTGGTCTCTGCCACCGACGATATGTCGGATGTCGCTAAAGCACTTAAATTTGGTATTAAAGATTTTCTACCAAAACCAATGACCAATTTTGAGCACTTAGGTAGTGCCATTGAAAGTACGATGGAAGACAGTTCTGATCATATGTCGGATATGCGGGATTTCTCAACCCAGTGGTTTCAGGTCGATGGCGGCGGTGATATGCCAGAAGAGCAAGAGTTACACTGGCATTTAGAATACTTACAAGAGAACCCTAGTGCGGCGCGAGATCTATTGCATGCATTGCTTCCAGATAAAGATACCTCTCAAGGAATTTGGAAGTGTAATTACCGGCTACTTCAATCAACCGATGTTATGCCGTTGGTCTTTGATTATGCATGGTTAATGAACGGGCAGTTTGTTTTCTATCTGGTAGATGCATCGTCCAGTGAAGAGCACGGCGCTGCTACGACGCTTTTGGTTCGTGCGCTATTTCATGATTATCTGCGTAATCTGAAGTGCTTTAATGCCGATCTAAAAGATTTGAGTGCGATAATCGAGAAGGGCATAGAGTGCTCTGAGTGTGCAAAACCAGTCAATGCGTTATTTGGTATTGCTGACCTGTCTGAGGGCTCACTGACTATCCTGCCTGCGGGCTTAGAAGGGCAGTGGTCAAACGGTTATATATCTCAGCATATCTCTGGGGGAGTAAAGTTAGGCGAAAGTTGCAATAAGAACTTCATGACCTCTGACCTATCCATTAACAGTGCGTGTCAGCTTTCGTTAAGTAAGCTTGGCGTTAGTAGCTTCACGCTAGATATCTATCAGGGAGCAAATGCATAGAGGGAAGGTAGCCTATTTATATATCTAGTGAAGACATATGATTTTAATGAAAGCTTAAATACCAACAAATAACCCCAACGTTTGTTGGTATTTGTCTTTGTGGTGATGAGCTATAGTGCGCGAACAACAATAATGACTCAATTATTTAGCAACTATTTAACTTGTAGCGAGGGTCGAGTCATAAAGTCAACTTTCAACACTAGAGCAGCAAAATCATGGCAGACAATAACTTTAAAGAACCTTATAATATCTTCTACTTTTTGGGATTCCTTCTGGTCTTTCTAATTCCATTAACCCCTATGTTGATTACCCTGTGTCGTGTTTTATAGAGTTGTTTCTAGCTCTTATAGTAAAGCAGCACTATTAGGTTAAGTATTTCGGAGTTCACCATCAATATTCGACACATTTTCTTCAATATTGTTGGTGGCTTAAGTTTACTGCTAGGTTTACTTGGCGTGATCGTTCCTCTTCTGCCTACCACACCATTTATTATACTGGCTAGCGCGTGTTTTATGCGCAGCAGTCCAAGATTCCATCAATGGTTACATCAGCATCCTACCTTAGGCCCTATCCTGATTAATTGGCACCAACATCGTGGTGTATCTTTGAAAGTTAAGCAGCGTGGTGCGGTCATGATTATCCTTAGTTTTTCGTTCTCTATTTGGGTCATTCCCCATGTTTGGTTAAATGCCGCTCTATTGATATTCATGTTTGTCTTGTTAGCGTGGTTTATCCGTTTACCTGTGATAGAGTCGCTTGAAGGCACTAACGAAAGCCACTAAAATTACTAATACCCTTCGTTCTTGAAGCTGCAGCTTTGTAAACGACGCTTATTCGCCCCAATCACATAGGCGAGCTATGCTCATGAGGCCTCATTCACTTGTTGCCTTGCTGCAGCCCCAATTACGTTGGGTATATGCCTACTCAATGAGTGGGCGTTTGTATTTTCTATAGCAACTGGTTACGCCATTTGTTGCATTGTAATCAACGCCGATAAGCCCCTGAGATAAAATGATCTGGGTGAATTGGCCAATCCAAAGTAAGTTGAATTATGACTACCGAAACAATTTCATTGATTAAATCTAGTATCAAAAGCATCCCTGATTACCCAAAGAAAGGCATTTTATTTCGTGACGTAACCAGCCTAATGGAAGATGCACAGGCATACCGAGCGACAATCCAACTGCTTGTAGAAAAATACAAAGATATGGGTTTCACTAAGATTGTCGGTACTGAAGCTCGCGGTTTCCTTTTCGGCGCACCACTAGCGTTAGAGCTTGGCGTGGCATTTATTCCAGTACGTAAACCTGGAAAGCTACCACGTGCAACCATTGCTCAATCTTATGAGCTTGAGTACGGCACAGATACGTTAGAAATCCACACAGATGCCATTGTTGAAGGCGATAAAGTATTGATGGTGGATGACTTACTAGCTACTGGCGGCACAATCGAAGCGACAACGATATTAATTCGTCGTTTAGGTGGTGTTGTTGAACATGCTGCATTTGTGATTAACCTACCTGAAATTGGTGGTGATAAGCGTTTAGCCGACTTAGATTTAGACGTTTACAGCATTTGTGACTTCGAAGGCCACTAATTAGCTTGTTTGACTCAGTGGGCTAACCTCACTGAGTTGATTATTTGGAAATATTGATGAGTTATCTTGCTTTAGCACGAAAATGGCGTCCGACGAAGTTTAACGAAGTCGTAGGCCAGTCCCATGTATTAACCGCATTAGAAAATGCGTTGGCACAGAACCGATTGCATCACGCTTATTTATTGAGCGGAACCCGAGGTGTGGGCAAAACGTCGATTGGGCGTCTGTTTGCAAAAGGGCTAAATTGTGAGACGGGCATTACAGCAACACCTTGTGGTGAGTGTGATACATGTAAAGAGATCGACGAAGGTCGATTTGTTGATCTGCTTGAAATTGATGCGGCTTCCCGCACTAAAGTAGAGGACACTCGTGATCTGCTTGATAACGTTCAATACAAACCTGCGCGTGGTCGCTTTAAAATCTATCTGATTGATGAAGTACACATGTTGTCTCGTCATAGCTTCAATGCGTTGCTTAAAACGCTTGAAGAGCCGCCAGAGTACGTTAAGTTCATCTTAGCGACGACTGATCCACAGAAACTTCCAGTGACGATTTTGTCGCGCTGTCTACAGTTTCACTTAAAGCCAATCAGCGTTGATGTTATTCATCAGCAACTTGATCATATTTTAGAGCAAGAGAGCGTGACGTCAGAAGCAAGGGCGTTGGGTATGATTTCCCACGCGGCTGATGGCAGTATGCGTGATGCACTAAGTTTGACTGACCAAGCCATCGCATTGGGTAACGGTAACGTAGAAACAACGCTTGTTGCGCATATGCTGGGTACTTTAGATACTGATCATGCGATTCATTTATTAGATGCGATTAGCCACAAGCAACCTAAAGTTGCGATGGCGTGCATTGAACAGCTAGCGGTTAATGGCGTTGAATGGGATGGTTTACTTCAGCAGCTAGCAGCTCAGTTACACCGTATGGCGATGTACCAAGCGTTGCCTGCGACACTTGATAAAGCGCAGCCAGACGCCGAAAAGATTGAGCTGTTATGTCAGTCGTTATCTCCGCAAGATATTCAGCTGTACTATCAGATCATTTTAAAAGGTCGCAGTGACCTAGCCCAAGCACCGAGTGCACGTATGGGGCTTGAGATGATAGTGCTGCGTATGTTGGCATTTCGTCCTGCTGAAGTTGTGGGTGCAAATAGTATTTCGACGCAGGTGAGCGAGGGCGTTGCTCCTGTAGCTCCTGTGACAACTCAACCTCAGGTACAAGTTCAAGCTCAAGCACCAGCTTCACCTCAAGCGGCTTCTAACGTAGTGGCACAGCAGCCTATTTCTAGGCCACAGCCCGTTTCGAAGCCTGAAGCACAGGTAACGGCTCAAGCTAATACTCCACAAGTGACTCAGCCAACTGAAAATGAGATGAACCCTCCGGCATACAATCAGTATGATTCAATGCCGCATGCTGATATGCCAGCAGAAGAAGCACCATATATCCCCCAACATCAGCAGAAGCCTGTTCAGCCGTCAGTAGCTCCACAAACGCCGACTCATCAAGATCAGAGCCAGCAAGTTCTTACTCAAGAAGAGCAACAAGCTGAACCAGTTAAACCGGCTGCGCCATTAAGTGGTTTACGACACCAGTTACGTTCGCAGCGTCAGGGATTAAAGTCTACTCAAGACTCTGCACCTCAACAGCTAACTAGACCGGTACAACAAGCTACGCCAAGCAGTCATACTCCATCTAGCAATCATGCACCGCAAGGCTTGGATTCTCGTCCAAAAAAGCCTAGAGCGGCATCCGCAAAATCAGAATCTGTTCTTGAACGTGTTGCTAAAAAACATTCTGGATCAGCGCCGGTGTCGCTAAGTTCTCATGCATCATTGATAGAAAACGGGACTCAACCAGAAGAGAGTGGTGATGAGCCCTATCAATGGAAAGCGACAAAGCCTGTCGTAAAGAAACAGAGCAATGGGCTAACACCATCACAAATTAAAGCCGCTTTAGAACATATCAAAACACCAGAGATGATGGATAGGTTAGTCGCAGAATCAAACGAACAAAGCGAATGGTCTGCACTGATCCAAAAGCTTGAAACAGCCAAGTTGGTTGAGCAGCTCGCATTAAACTCGTTTTATCAACATAACGGTAATGCGGTGAACTTGACATTAAGAAGCTCTCAAGCACACCTTAATACCGACAGAGCGTGTCAAGAGTTGCAACAAGCTCTGAATCAGGTGCTTGATAGCCCGTGTCAACTTGTGGTTGAGATTGGTGAAACAGGGGAAACCCCGCTAGAGTTACGAGAGAAGCTTTATCAGACTAAATTGCAGAAGGCTTTCGATAGTTTAGAGTCGGACAAAAATGTTCAGTTCATCGAAAATCGATTTGCTGCTAATCTCGATCGAGACAGCGTTAGACCGATTTAACGAGTCTCTATTTTTCAAAAGAATTGCAAAGAAAATTACGCTAAACGAACTGAATTCGTACATAGCTAATTTACTATCCGAGGGGTTGAATTTAAACAACGTTAACCCCATAAATAACGAAACACCCAATAACCAGAGAGACGCGAATGTTTGGTAAAGGCGGTATGGGCAACATGATGAAGCAAGCCCAGCAAATGCAAGAACGCATGCAAAAGCTTCAAGAAGAAATCGCAAATATGGAAGTAACCGGCGAAGCTGGTGCTGGCCTTGTTAAAGTCACTATTACGGGTAGCCACAGCACTCGTCGTGTAGAAATTGACGAGAGCCTAATGGAAGACGACAAAGAGATGCTTGAAGATCTTATCGCAGCGGCATTTAACGATGCAGCTCGTCGTGTTGAAGAGACTCAAAAAGAAAAAATGGCTGGCGTAACTGGCGGTATGCAATTACCACCAGGTATGAAAATGCCGTTTTAAAGCGCAAGCTTATTTCAATTAGCTTTAGAACTAAGTAAGCGAATTATAGATGCGTACCAGTCATATGCTGGAGCATTTGATGGAGGCCTTACGTTGTCTACCTGGGGTTGGCCCCAAGTCGGCACAGCGTATGGCCTTTCATTTGTTACAGCGCGATAGAAAAGGCGGCTTACAGCTTGCCGAAGCACTGAGTCAGGCTATGACTGAAATTGGCCACTGTACAGAATGTCGAACATTTACAGAAGAAGATGTTTGCCATATATGCAGTAACCCAAAACGTCAAACCAATGGTCAACTTTGTGTCGTTGAAAGTCCAGCAGATATTGCTGCGGTTGAAGCAACAGGTCAATTCTCTGGTCGATACTTTGTATTGATGGGGCACTTGTCTCCACTTGATGGCATTGGCCCAAGCGATATCGGTTTGGATATGCTCGATTTCCGTCTTCGTCAGGGTGACGTGACCGAAGTGATTCTAGCGACAAACCCAACGGTTGAAGGCGAAGCAACAGCGCAATATATTGCTGATCTTTCTCGAGAGCATGAAGTAGCAGCAAGTCGTATTGCTCATGGTGTTCCTGTTGGCGGTGAGCTTGAGTTAGTCGATGGCACCACTTTGTCTCACTCTTTATTGGGTAGACACAAGCTATAAAGTGCAAATAGATCAGTTCGAATGTGAAAAAGCCGCTATTGAAAAATAGCGGCTTTTTATTTGGCTTGAACTCTAGGCGTTAGAAGCGGAAATCGATGTTGAATGTGATTTCGCTGTATTCAGGGATTTTGAAATACACTTCGCCACCTTGGTTGCCTATTACAGCCAACTTCTCTGAAGAAGAAGACATGTAGCGATACTGAAGGTCAGCAGAAATAGTTGGAGTTAACTTATATTGAACACCACCTTGCGCGCCATAAACAAAGTCCTGCTCTGAACCGGACATGCTTACAGTGAGAGGTCCGGTATTAGAAGCTGTTGCTTTAGCATGGATTTTATTTTTTACTAAACCGACAGTAGCACCACCAAAAAGAGAGAATTTGTCATTTATGTCGTGTATGTAATCATACGATACAAGAAATTCGTTTTGTTCAAATGAAATATCGCCATAAGCTGTTTCACCATCCTGTATTGGCTCACTTGTGCCGTATAGATGGCCCTCACCAACAAAGTTAGCAGTCGCTGTAATACGATGGTTTTCTAGAATGTAAGCGCCAGCACGAACGCTGTATGAAACTGTATTATCCTTTAACTCGTTTCGCCCGTTATCGCTATCTTCAATGATTGCGCCTGCAGTGTGGTAGCCAACGCCTGCGCCTACGAAGTATTCAGTCGCCATAGCAGCTGGTGAAAGTAACGTTGCGATTGATGTTGCGAGTATTAGTTTTTTCATGGTTTACCTAAGAATGTATTGGTTAAAGGAATAGGATGGGCGTAGTTTGCCACTCGCTAATTTCCTTTCCCAATTCATATTAGGAAGATCGACTATGCCAAAAGTTTGTGTCTGTCATAAAGGAAGGGTTGCTCTAAATGTGAAAAAGCCGCTGAGTCAGCGGCTTTGATACTTGATTAAAATTCTAGTGGTTATTCTAGATGACCTGTCGCAGAGAATGTCTCTAGTTTGTCTAGGTAAGGTTTTAGGTCACCTATGTTCTCTTTAACCCAGTTCTCGTCGTAATAGCTGTCTAGGTAGCGCTCGCCACTGTCACAAAGCAAAGTAACGATAGAGCCTGTTTCACCGCGTTTTTTCATTTCGCTAGCAAGCTGAAGTACGCCGTATAAGTTAGTACCTGTGGATGCACCGGCTTTACGACCTAAGATGTTCTCTAGCCAGTGAACCGTAGCAACACTTGCTGCGTCAGGAATCGTACGCATTTCATCAACCACACCTGGAATAAAGCTAGGCTCTACTCTTGGGCGACCAATACCCTCAATCTTACTACCGCAGTCACCGGTTAGGTTAACATCGCCAGTTTTAAAGTAGTCGTGGAACACAGAGTTTTCAGGGTCAACGACTAACAGCTTAGTGTTGTGCTGCTGGTAGCGAATAAAGCGACCAATGGTTGCAGACGTACCGCCAGTACCAGGGCTCATCACAACCCAATCAGGAACAGGGTGATCTTCTAATTCCATCTGGCTAAAGATAGAGTTAGCAATATTGTTATTACCACGCCAGTCTGTTGCGCGTTCAGCGTAGGTAAATTGGTCCATATAGTGACCGTCTAATTCTTCTGCTAAGCGGTATGACTCTGCATAGATTTGGTCAGAGCGATCGACTAAGTGAGCTTTACCGCCGTAATGTTCAATAAGCTCAATTTTCTTTGCGGCAGTGCTTTTTGGCATAACAGCGATGAACGGCAAGCCAAGAAGGCGAGCAAAATACGCTTCAGAAACCGCAGTGCTTCCAGAAGATGATTCGATGATGGTCGTTTTAGGGCCAACCCAACCATTACAAATCGCGTATAAGAAAAGAGAACGAGCCAAACGGTGTTTTAACGAACCCGTAGGGTGTGTACTTTCATCTTTTAGATAGACATCGATACCTTCAATACTTGGCAGTTCAAGCTTAATTAGGTGCGTATCAGCAGAGCGTTGAAAATCAGCTTCTATCTTACGAATCGCGTTGTTCATCCAGTTATGATCAGTACACATAGGGGTAACTCCTTAAAATTGTTATGCTTATAATTTAACTATAAACGAAGAGAAAAACTTTGCTTATTTACCTGTCAAAACTGATAATTAGAGAAATATTTTCTCCATATTGAGTTGTGCGTAACATGAAGATAGATGATATTGATAAGCGGCTACTAAGACAGCTACAACTTGACGGCACGCTATCTCTGAATGATTTAGCAGAGTCAGTAAACTTGACCTCAACACCATGTTGGAAACGGCTAAAAAAGTTAGAGGAGGCTGGTGTAATAGAGAAGCGGGTAGCGCTTCTTAACCCTGAGAGTTTGGGTTTGTCGTTTACTGCTTTTGTAATGGTGAAGACTAGCGATCACTCGCATGAGTGGTATAGCCATTTTGTCGAGACAGCAAGTGAGTTTCCCGAAGTGATGGAGTTTTATAGAATGGCTGGCGAATACGATTACATGCTGAAAGTGCTGGTTAAGGACATGAAGTGTTTTGATGAGTTTTATAAGAAGCTCGTTAATAGTGTCGATGGCATATCGAATGTCACATCAACGTTTGCAATGGAACCTCTTAAGTACACGACAGCTCTGCCAATTTAAAGGTTTCAGCATAGAAAATTTAGCCCTACGATTGAAATTGATAGGGCCAAATTTTATCTAGTTTTATTTAATACTACTTAGTAAAACGCATAACGCCTTCTTGCACAGCACTGGCCACTAAGTGACCTTCACGGTTGTAAATCTCACCGCGGACCAAGCCTCGGGTGTTACTCGCTGTAGGGCTATCAATAACATATAACAGCCACTCATCTGTCTTAAATGGGCGATGGAACCATATTGAGTGATCAATGGTTGCTACTTGAAAGTTCGGTGTCATCAAAGAGACTTCATGAGGGTGCAGTGCCGTCACCAAAAAGCCCCAGTCAGACGCATAAGCAAGCAAGTATTGATGAATCAATTGGCTGTCGGGCATCTCGCCATTAGTTCGCATCCAAAGATACTGTTTGGGCTCTTCTTTGGTGGGTTTTAATGGATTGACTACCGTAACAGGGCGCATTTCGATCGCTTTATCACCGCAGAAAATCTTTTTCAGCTTTTCAGGAAGAAGGTGAGCGACGCTTGCTGCCAATTCTGATTCTGAGCGGAAATTTTCAGGGCCCGGAACATCAGGCATGGTGTTCTGGTGTTCGAATCCGGGTTGGTCGCCATGGTAAGAAGCTGTCAAATAAAAAATAGGGCGACCATTTTGAATCGCTTTTACACGTCGTGTGCTGAAGCTTTTACCATCTCGAAGATTTTCGACATCATAAATAATTGGCTTCTCAGGATCTCCAGGGTAGAGAAAGTAGCTATGGAAAGAGTGAACCGTTCTGTCAGACTCGACGGTATAACGTGAAGCAGAAAGCGCTTGGCCAATAACCTGACCGCCATAAACTTGAGGTAAACCAAGGTTTTCACTTTGTCCGCGAAATAGCCCTTCCTCTAGTTTCTCTAATTGAAGCAGGCTTAATAGCTCTTTTAAGGCGTTACTCATTTCTCTTTGACCTTATTCATTTTTTATACTAAACATTTAGCATAGGGTGACAGTATTTTAACAGAGTCAAAATATTGTCAACATATTGATTGTTAGGGTGACAGGTTACCAAACCAAGCATACAATTGCTGTGATTTTACTATTTTAGAGTTTAGAGAGGCTTTATGAAAAAGGCACTATTGCTTGTCATGTCAGTGGTTTTCGGGTCAGTTTTATTTGGCTGTCAATCTTCAGAAAAATCGGCTGATATGAGTCATGTTGAGTCAATTACAGGCACCGTGGCCTATCGTGAACGTATAGCTTTGCCAGAGAATGCGCTGGTTACAGTGACACTTCAAGATGTATCTTTAGCGGATGCGCCTTCTGTTGTGATCGCCAAACATCGCTTTGAAACCAATGGGGCTCAAATCCCATTCAATTTTGATCTTGCTTACGACACAAACAAAATTAAAACGAATCATCGTTACAGTGTGAGTGCACGTATTGAAGTGGATGGTAAGTTACGATTCATCACGGATACTAACTATTCAGTCATTACCGATCAAAACGAAACAAAGCATGTTGATTTACGCTTGATTGGTGTTCGTGGCTAATTGAACAAAATCAACTAAAGAAACATAATGATGTAAAGGTCAGTGGTAGCCAATAACGGCTAGTTATAGCTAGGGTTGCCACTGATAAACGCTTAGTTTTACCTTCCCGCTCGCACTCACTTCAATCCCGTCTTCCATTAGCTTTACCTTCTGTCTTTGTAAAGAATCCCCTTTTAGGGATATTTGTCCTTGGCTATTCATCACTCTATACCAAGGTAAGCGGGTATCTTTAGGCAAATTCGAAAGCACTTTTCCAACTTGTCTAGCATAGCCAGGGTATCCTGCCAATTTTGCGATAGCACCGTAACTTGTTACTTTTCCTTGTGGAATTTGGTGAATTACTGCAAAGATTTGAACTGAAAATTGATCCATACTGAAAGTATCCTAGAGTTAAATTACCACGGATTGGTAAAAGGAGAGAGCATGATATTTTCAACATTTCAGTTCTTAATTACAACACTATTGGCTGCGGTTTGTGCTCGAGCGCTTAGCTTGAGTGATGGGGAAGTCCCATTGATAGCGCTTGTCATTCCCGCACTTTGGATTCTACCGCAAGGTGGCGTTGCAGGTTTAGTCCTGTTAACTGCTATGACTAGTTACGGGTTAACCCTTTCGAGTCAACCCTTTGCACTGTCTGTGAGTGTATGGATGCTGTTGCCGCTGCTTATGGTCATATTTTCAAGACGAAGTAGCTTAACGGTGATATTGACCACATCACTCATCGTCATTGCGCTTCAAGTGGGCATCATGCTGACTCAGTCTTCAGGGAAGTTAGGTGGTTCGGCGTTACTGACAACAGTTCAGTTAATTTCGATAGTTGCTATATGGTGGTCTGCTAACCATTGGAAAGCGTCAGACAAACACAGTTGGTGGGTGTTGGCCTTTATTCTTCCTTTATGGATTGCTGGTTCATCTTACGCTGTCTTAATTGCACTGAGTATTACAGGCATTATAGCTTCGCTAGAAAGCTTGAATCGACTCAAGACGTTTAAGTGGAATAAACTGCTGTGTTGGTCGTTACCGAGTGTTGGCTTTGCCGCTTTGATGATTTCACCGAACGTAGACGTACCAAAGCCAGTCTTTGTCGTGTGGATTTGTTTACTTGCGACAGCTTGGATGACTGACTATATGTTGCGTAGTTTTGAAGAGTCGCAACAGCTGTAACTTTGTCTCAAATAAGAATCAGTAAGACAAAGCGCAAAGTTTCGAATTGACCTTGTTGCATATATATAATAAATACCTATGTTTCTTATATATACGGTTAATATAGTAATGCAACTTATGGCGAAGAGATGAACACGCAAATTCGAATCCAGATTGTTCAATTAATCCTTATTTTACTGAGCTCACTCTTCGGCTCAGTGTCTGCGTTTGAAAATAAGACTCACTATAAAGTGTCAACTGAAGCTGATGATATTGTCACGCGAGTTTTATTTGATGCAATTGGCCAGAATTTTGGAACCTCGTTTGAGTACGTTGATCAGCCCAACTTTGATGCTATTTTAAACTCAATTGAGAATGGAGATAGTGACTTCGCTGCGAATATTACTTATACCGATGAGCGATCTAAACGTTTCGCTTTCTCTCAGCCAACCAATATTGAATATACTTACCTCTATAGCTTTCAGAATGTAGAACTATCAGAAGTCTCTGTACTTGGTGTTCCTGAGGGGACTATTTACTCAGAACTGATTTCTATTAACTATCCGTCCATCGAGCTTGTGCTTTACAACGGCCACGATCAAGCCGTTCAGCTTTTGGACTCAGGAGAAGTTGATGCGGTCATTGATGCCATTAATCAACTAAAGCCAATGCTACTAAAAGGCTTTAACGCTCAACTTCTTAATGACCACTTATCGATTCAGCCAGTATCCATAGTTACCCCAACGGGGCGTCATCAAGAGCTATTACCTAAGATGGTCGATTTTGTTCACTCAGCTCAATTTCAAAAGCAGTTACGAGAGTCGATTGAAAAATATCAGTTAGAAATACGGACTCAAGCGTTAAGGCAATCAATCATTGATAGCGATCTTATTTTGTCACGTACATTACGAGTAAAACTGCAAAATATCAGCCCGTATGCTTTTTATACGGGTAGTGGTCATGTGCATGGTATTGGTGCTGAGTTGATTAAACGAAGTTGTGAAATACTGATGTTTGATTGTGAAATAGTGAGTACTAAAGGTGAAAGCTGGGAAAGCATGTACAGCGACCTCATGGATAAGGAGATTGATATACTCGCGCCAGTCGTAATCTCAGAGCAAAGAAAGGCGTTGATGAACTTTACTGATATGCATTATCAATCAAATGCGGTCTTGCTCAAGCGAGAAGGGTACAAAGAGAATGTGTATCGAAATGTCTCGGAACTGGTTGTTGAACGAATTGGTGTTATAAAGAATGGCTTTGTTCATGAGTTATTTAGTCAACTACTACCGAACAAAGAATTTACTTTTTATGAAAGTCGCCAAGCGAAATTAAAAGGTCTACTTGATGGTGACGTTGATTATATCGTAATGAGTTCAACCGATTTCAATCGAGAGCTACTTAAAACTAAGCATCTACTCCCTATAGAAAAAGATATCCTGATTGGTGATTTCTACACTGCTGATATCGCGTTTGCTTTTCCTAAAAACGAGTTTGGCAAACAGCTAGTTCCTTTGTTTAATCAAGCAATAAAAATGATTGATATAAAAATGATTCTCGCAAAATATGATTTACAACCAGATTGGAAATCTACTTTACTAGCTGAGAAACGGTTTGCTCGTCGAGCTCAATGGTTATTTACGCTCGTGATTGCGTTTATGGCGATCGTGAGTATGTACCTCCATGCTCAATCTAATACTGATAACTTAACCCGCTTAAAAAATCGTCGAGCGCTGCATCGTAAATACAGAACAGGTATAGGTGCCAACTTTACGTTGATTTACCTTGATATAAATGACTTTAAAGCCATCAATGATACCTATGGGCATGAAGTGGGAGATGATGTGTTAGTACAAGTATCTCAACAGATTAAAAAAGTGTGGCGAGGTGGCTGTTATAGAATAGGAGGTGATGAGTTTATATTAGTCGGCGATATTCAAGACAAACATCTTTCCGCGACAATCAGTAGGTTAAGTAGAGTGACCTATCACAATATAAAGCAAAGACTAACGTTAGATGTTTATGTCGCTATTGGAATATCAACAAAAAGACAGCACTTTATGTCTTTAGAAAGTGCAATGGATAGGGCTGATAAAGAGATGTATCGGCATAAACATAGTAACGTCTGTCAGGGTGAGTTTATGTTTCATCAAAGCTGAAAGATGTTTCAAATACCAAAATGCCCCATTCATTCCTAACGGGAAAAAGAAGCAGATTCGAACAAATTGCTCAAAGCCTAAACACTTGGTTCTGATGTGGAGCAAATAACGAATATACGGCTTGCAATGCCATCATGTATGACTGATAATCCATCTCGCTCTTAGGTAACACTAAGAAAAAGAATCTATGGAGGCCCTGGTCCTCCCGCAACACTAACTCGTGAACTCGGTCAGATCCGGAAGGAAGCAGCCGCAGCGAGTGACGTGTGTGCCGGGATGTGGCTGGGGTCTCCGCCCATATAAAAAGCCGCTTTTATTAGCGGCTTTTTGCTATCTGCAATATCAAAATACACTTCTTAAATTATGCTGTTTTTAGCGGATTGGTGATACAAAGCTATTTGGTTTCAAAGCAACTAAAGAGCAGTTAACCGATTGAAGAATATTTTCGGCCGTATTACCGATTACTACACCTGGGATGCCCGTTCTAGCGATTGTTCCCATTACTAACACATCGATACCCAGATCAAGGACGGTGCGTGGAATTTCATCATCAGCGACCCCCTGTAAGTGATGGACAATATTCTCTCCTGATAGACCTGACTCTTCTATGATTGAATCTAATTTGGTTCGATGTTCTACACGAGCTTGTTCAATATTGTCCTTAAGTTCCGCTTCTTCCATTTTTATCCAAGCTTGATTGTCCAAGTAATGCTGTAACTGATATACCCAACAAGAGATGATGTGGAGTCGGCTATCGGAACTGTCTGCAATAGATCGTGCAAGTGACAGTAACTGGACGTTGAGTTCTTTTTGTTCGGCGTTCGTGATGTCTGGATCAATGGCAACGGCAACTCGTCTTTTTACTAGTGGCTTATTGGTTGGACGATTTAGCCAAACAGGCGCAGGGCATTGGCGTAGTAAAGCCATATCAATCGCTTTAAAACCTTCACTATTAACGTCGATAGGTTCTGCGTCTTTAATAACAAGATCAACATCTTGACTCTGTATGTAGCGAATAATACGCACAGCAGGCTTATCACCGCCTTGTAGACTAATTGGGAAGTTATCGGGATTTTTGTCGAGGCTGTTATGTTCAATAACGTTACAAATATTATTACGCAGTCCGTCACGTAACGACTGTTCGTATGTTTCTGTATAGCCAGTCATATTTTCAGGCAGGGAAGGGCATACTATCAATCCCTGTAAATTCGCGTTGTTATGTGTGGCGATCATAATTGCTTGGCCAAGTGAGGCTTGATCGTCGGTTAGCCCTTGGCTTACAAAAAGTACATTAGTAAATTTTTTCATACCCACCCCTATTAATTGCAACCCAGATGCTAGTGTTATGTCACTCAGTGTCGATTACGAATAAAAGTATGTTAGTAATCTTTTTAACCATGATGGCTATGTATTCTATGGATCTATAACACCAGATTATTGTTTTGTTCTTGTATTAGTTGTTATTTATATGCTATCGGAGTTGCCGATAATTCGAGCTGATTTCAATCAAAATATCGCTGAGGTTTTCTGGAAATGAGCCTTTGTGGTCAAACTGGAATTGAAAGCCACTGGTTAGATTAGCAAAGAATAGGCGTTTTATACGCTTATCAACATTTCTGATTTATTCCGAATTAATAACAGTGATTATCTACAGAGTACGAACCTTCTATTTTATTGATAATCAGATTTAGTTTTATTAATAGGGGGTTAGTTTTGCTATTTTCTCACTTTTACAAAATTAAAAAAGCCAGAGTTATTTGCTAACTCTGGCTCTATGGGTGCATTAACTAGTTTGAGCAGAAAAGATATTGCAAAATGATGGCTCAGCCTAGTTATTGACTATTTTGCTATTTTTAATCATACGGTGTGCTTCGCGTTTTAAGCATTCAAGAAGTGGATGATCACCAACGTCTGCTCGCCAAATAAATGAAATTGCACGATCCATTTTTAATTCTGGCACATTCAGAGCTGCCAACTCACCGCGTTCGATGTTAGGTGCAACATCTAAATACGGTAAACATGATAGATATTGACCATTAGCGACCAGAGTGCGAATAACTGGAACATAAGAGTGTTCACGCCATACATCAAGATCGGGAATTAACGGGACCATTGCACTTTCGAAAATCTCACGAGTACCTGCGCCACCTTCACGTAGAACCCATTGGGCTTGCTCTAGCTGTGAAAGGCTAACACGTTTATGCTTAGCGTAAGGGTGATGGGCAGAACTGACGACAACTAAGTGATCTCGACACCACTCTTCTTGGTGAGTACGGTTATCATCACAGCGACCTTCAATAATGCCAATATCATATTGATAATTTAGAACGCCTTGTATAATACGATTCGTACTGCGAACTTCTAGCCCTGTTCTAATCTCGGGAAAGTCACTATCAATTTTACTGATAAGCTCAGGTACCAAGTGCTCAGCGGGAGTTTGGCTTGCACCAATGTTAATACTGCCACTAAATAGGTGCTGATCGTAAAAGCCAATTTCAATTTGTTCAGCATCTTGCAACAAACGTTTTGCTTTTGGTCGTAACCAATTACCCCAGTGGCTCAAGCGCATATCTTTGCCTTGGCGAACAAAAAGGTCTCGGCCTAACAGTTTTTCTAGTTGGCTTAGCGACATGCTAGCTGCTGACTGGGTTACAGATAGCCGCTCTGCGGCTTGGCTGACACTTCCTAGTTCAGCTACAGCATCAAATACTGCTAATTGTTTTAACGAATATCGCACTCATACTCCTTTTACCTACAGTAAGTAGGGTACACACGACTGAATGTGTAATTATCAATCAGTTTGTGAATCAAATTTTTAAATCAACACTAACTATAGTATCAATTTTTATTGTCTTTGTACCTTTCTATTAACCTCATATCAAATCCATCTAACTCAGTCATTTAGACCATCAAATCAGTTTTTCTTATGCTGTTACATCTTAATACATCAATTGCATTTCATTGACTTCTGCATCAATAAAACTGATACTCTTTATGATTAAAATAAATTTTACTAATTCAAATAAGCTGAGTAACATTCTCCTCAGCAGTTCACCAGAGACTGTTAATTCAATGAGTTTTAATGAGTTATCAATGCGGTGTTGGTTTAAATTTAGGAGAATGTTATGAGTGCTTTACTTACTGTAAGAGATATTGTGAATCCACAAGCGGTTAGCTTGAATACAGACATGAAATTGTCATCAGCGATCGATTTGTTGTCTGAAAATTCTATTAATGGTGCGCCTGTTTGTAATGCAAATGGCGATTTAGTCGGTTTCCTTTCTGCTCACGATGTAATGGTCGAGATGTGGTGTCAGAACTACATTCCTGAAAATGACGTAACAGTCGCTGATTTGATGAAAACAGATCTAGTAACAATGGATATCAATGATCAGCTTACTGATGTTTTAGAGTACTTAGCACTAGATAAAGACCAGCTATACCCAACCAGCGCGATGGGTTATGCAACACAATTAACTACGTTGTCAGTTGAAGAGCGTGCGAAAGAAATCAAAGTAAATAAACCACAGATTTTGCCGGTTATTGATAACGGTCGATACGTTGGTGTGGTTTCTCGCCAAGAAGTACTGAAAGGCCTTCGCACACTGTTTAACGATGCCGCACGTCCTGTTGTTGAAGAAGTAATTTCCGCAAACGTAGCGTAAGAATTTAATTTGACTCATTAGAGCTATAGCTATTTAAAAAGGAATAAATGCAAGGGAAGCATATTTGGCTCTAGTGAGTTGTTCGTATAGTTTTATTTTGGAGTTCTAATGGAACATATTTCCGTTCTATCTGCTGTTAACCATTACTTTCTTGCACTTGTTGCTTTGACGATAATGGTTTTAGTTTCACGTACCATTGTTGCGGGTACTAAGTATTCGTCGTTATTGGTGATTGTTGTTTTTGGTCTTGGTTTAGGCGCACTACTGGTTAAAAGTGGTATGGCTGCACCAGGTTTAGGCGAGTTCCCAGTTGTTGTTTTGATGAGTCAAACAACAGTAATAGCACTAATTGCATCATTCTTTGTAGGTGGACAAGAGATTAAGCGTCTACTGTCAAAGCAGAACTTTGATGATGAAGGTTACTTTATTGCATCAAGCAAAGAGATGATTGTTGGTACAACCAGCACGCAGCTAACATTTATTGTTCGCGCGTTCTTATTGCTTATCGGTATTCAAACGGCTGACGTTCTGATTTCAGGTCGTGGTGCGAGTTTCCCTCTAGGCGAATCTTTCCTATTACTGTCATACATCTCTTTAGCTGTTGCCTTTATCTTCATTGATAACAAAGCAAAAATCACTAACAAGCAGCAGTACCTTCGTAAAGGTCTCGTTGAGATGGTTGCGCTAATTGTTGTTCTTAATGCCTCTCTATGGATTTCGAACCTAGTCGCTCAGTTCATCGGTTTACCACAGATTTTCTTTGCAATGATTTTGTCTTCAGGCTTAGGCATGATGATGCCAAAGTGGAAACTTGGTCCAACAATGAATGCTCTACTGTTTGCTGGTATCCCACTGGTTCTTGCAGGTAGCTTCTTAGTTGGTGGTTCGCACATGATTGAAGCGTTTGCGATTCCGGGTCTAAGCAATGTCATTATCTATGGTTTCTCTGGTCAGATTTTCTGGATGTTTGGTGGTTTGGCGCTACTTATTTTCTTAGGCAAAGCGAACAATCTACGTAACCTAGCACCAGGCATGGCAGGTGGTTTGTCGCACTCTGGTTTAACTGGCGCTTGTACCGCGGGTGATTTTGGTAAGACAGCATCATCACGTGCACCTATCATGATTAACATTCCATTCGCTGGTCACATCTTTGTATTTACCATTTTGGCTGCAAGTGCGGAGCGTGATGCACTGATGGTTGAATGGACAATTCCATTGATCTTAGTTGGTGCAGCATTTGTCGCGCTTTCTTTGAAGAACCTACGTAACTCAAATGGTTGTGAAGGTACGGAAGTGAAAGGCTTAATGCAGTTCTCTTTAGGCTGGCAGATCATGGCTGTATTCGGAAGCTTTACGATTCTAAGTTTAGCGGGCATGTCATTAGAGCATGCATCAATGGCAGCCGCTTCAGGTCTTTCTCACTTCGGATTATTTGCAGCCGTTCAAGAAGGCATGTTTGGCGCAACAGCCGCGAGCTTAATTACCTTTACGTTCGCAATGACATTCCTAGTACATCCACTTGTATTTGGTATGTTTGGTAAAGCTGCCGAGAATGGTGGCGTGATGGCGAAAAAAGCAGTACTCGTCCTGTCGAGCTTAGGCTTCATCGGTGTCGCGTATTCAGCGCTGACTATTTAAGAAACAATAAACAAAATGGTTATGTTGAAAGAGCGGCTAATTTAGCCGCTCTTTTTTTGTCTATGCAATCCCTAATACAACTACGCTTGTGTCCTTTGCTTAATTCTAACCTCCGACTTTCTTCTGCGGCAGAAAGAATGTAAACAGAATCATGGCGTTGACACTAAATTAATATATGCTAACGTTTTCTAACGATTACTCTAGTTTATTAACATATTAGGGGTTGTAATAATGGCTTATGATATTTTTATTTCTGCGCACGGTGGGCGTGGAGACGGGACATCAAAAGGAACTTATGTGGTTCCTGCTGGTGTAAGGATCCATGTATTTACCGGTGATGATGTGTTGCTAAAAGGTGCAGCTGGCATGAACATGGAGGATATGTTGACTCTACCCGGTTATGATTTAGGTAAAGTAAAGGCATCTGTTTCGAAAGTATACGAGGAGTATGAGACGGTACCTAACTATACTGCGACGGGTTCCTATTCCGGAGATCCTGCATTTCAGTTTGATACTGGTGTTTATTATGTTGGCTCTCAGAAACACGGTGCACCCGCTCTTCCAATGGGTAATGGCCAGAATATTAGGCTAGGCGATATTATTTCCCTCTTTAGGAAAACGTTCCCCGGTTTAGTCGATGTCTATTGGCTTTGTTGTCGTGCAGCACCGCAAAATTCGAATAATAATACTTACGAATCTGTAGATTCATTTGGAATCGTTCAAAGACCAAAATCAATGGGGTTAACGCCTAGTGAAGTGGTGAAGCGCGGTGGTAAGTGGCGTTAGAGATTCTGCAGATCTGATTAGTAATTAAAATACCTGATCGAATCTAAATTCGGTCAGGTATTTTTTATAGGTTCAATAAGGGTCTGTTATGCACTAATCGTCAAATTATTCACCCAAGTACGCTGCATGTAACGATGGAAGCATAAAGCAAACTTCACGAACTCTTCTACCAGCATTAAGGCAAACACATAGGCAAATGGGAGGTTAAAAACAAACGCACCAACTGCAGTAAGAGGTATGCCAACCATCCACATCGAAATAAAGTCCATTCTTAGGCAAAATTGGTTTTCACCACCGGCACGTAAAATTCCGTTGATGATCACCATGTTGAGCATTCTTAGCCAAATGATCATAGCAAAAAGACCAATCGCAGGAGATGCAAGAGCATGTAATGCCGGGTCATCAAGGTTAAGCCAAATGATCACTTGCTCTTTACCTAAGGTAATGGCCAAGCTAACCGCTATTCCAACGCTGAGTACGAACTTAATAAAAAAGTGTGTCATTGCGATAGCTTGGGCGAAATCATCGCGACCAAGACTTTGCCCTAATAAAACAGAACACGCTGTTGAGATACCAAAGAAAGCAGAGTAACAAAGTAGTTCAAATGGCCCAATCATACTAAATACGGCAAGCTCAGTTGTACCCATGTGACCAAAGATCATTTGGTAGCTTAGTGTTCCCATTGCCCACAATACCGCGTTGTACATAGTTGGGACGGCAAGAGATTTAAAAGAATTCATCAGTCTTGCACTGCATTCCAATGTTGCTGCCGAAAATAGCCAATGACGTCGGCGATACAAAATAATCGCAAATAATCCGACTTGCAGTGCACGAGAAATACTGGTCGCTAATGCTGCCCCGGCAACGCCCATTTCCGGAATTCCCCAATCAGCAGTAATGGCAAAACCATTAATGAGTACATAGTTGAGCGCAATATTAATTGCGATGGTGATTGCAGCCAATATCAGTGGCAGAACAGCGTTACCACTTGAGCGTAAGCTTGATTCGATCACAATGATGATATGAGTCAGCAATAGCACAGGCAATGCATACCATAAATATTGCGATCCCAATTCAATTACGCTGGCATCGCTAGTCTGCAATAACATTATATAACTAGAGAAAATTGTAATAACAGCAGTGGCTGGTAATATCAGTTTTACACCGTATTTCAGAGCCATAACGGTCACGGTTTTGGCAGAGCTCCGATCCGCTCTTCCCCAGTATTGAGCAACTAGAATACCATTTGCAGAGCCGACTCCCGCTGCAATCATAATAGCGACGAACAGCCATTTTGAGGCAATTCCCACAGCAGCCGTTGCTTCCATACCTAGTTCGCTGACCATTAATACGTCAGCTAGAGACAAAACAGCGACCAACGCACTCTGGATTGCTACCGGGAACGCAAGTTTCGCCATCGTAGATAGCATGTTGTTTGGCAACGAAGTAGAGTGGTTTTTTGCTGTTATGGTATGGTTCATAGATATTCCTCATTCTGAGTGAGAAATATACATATTTAGAGGAGGTTTAAACATGTTAGAAAGTAAGCAAAACCTGTTTGAATCCGTCATTGATCTAGATCACACTAAAAGCAGTTGGCAAGATCAGGTCTATCTATCTGAACAATGTAGAGAACGATTCTTGGGCCTCTCTGAGATTCCTGAGTTTGAATCAATGGGTTTCTATATGGCGGGAATGGCCGATTTGGTGGACGGCTACATCGTTGAACGTGAATCGGTTGGGGTACACACCGTATTGTTCACGCTAAAAGGTGAAGGGCTACTTACCCTTGCCAATCAACGTCAAACTATTCCGGCGAACTCTTTGGTTATTTTGCCTGCTGACATGCCGTTTCGCTTTGAGTTAGGAAAAAGTGACAATAAGTGGAAAATGGCGTGGATGCTTTTGTCTCCCAGTGATAAATGGCACCCACTGATTGAACACGGCCAAAGTGTTATCCAGTTTCATCAGTGCGAGCAGGTATGGTCTCTACTGAGTTTGTTACATCATGAAATCGCGGGAAGAGCGACCTATAGAAAACTACTCAGTAGTGAAATATCGCGCTTACTGAGTAAAGTAGAAGCGTCCCCATCAAACTCTTCAATGAGAGTGCAAAGTGTCTGGAATTTAATTGAATCCCAACTTCACTTGCCTTGGAGTGTCAAACAGATCGCTAAACAGTGCTTTTTAAGTGAAGAGCAGCTCAATAGGTTATCAAAGTCACTGTTTGGACAAACGCCTCAAGAACGACTAATTCACTTGCGAATGGAAAAAGCCGCTGAATTACTCCACCATCAAGAGTGGAGCGTTACTATGATAGCGCAGCGACTTGGTTACAAAGATCCTTACGCATTTAGTCATCGCTTTAAGCGTTACTTTGGTAACTCGCCTAGAGGATATCGAAAGCAGTTACTCGAAAGATAACCTTATGCTCAGAGTGCCCAGTTCAATACTTGCCAGTTTGGTCTATGAGAAAGCTGAGCCAATTTATCGCAAGGGTTTACCAAATACGCAGCATCTGCACGTTCGCACAAAGGAAGGTCGTTGATTGAATCGGTGTAAAAGTGAATCGAATCGTATTGCTTATCTTGTTGAGATAGCCACTGCTCTAAGCGAGCCACTTTCCCCTCTCGGTAAGTTGGAATACCTTCAATGGTGGCCGTGTATCGATTCTCCTCAATCACTAAGTCGATGCCCATAGCAGCATCAATACCGATGCGTTTTGCTACCGCTGCGACAATAAAGTTCACCGTGGCAGAAATAATAACGGTATCAATATTATCGCGCTTAAGCTGGGCAAGCAGAGTTTGAGCTTGCGGATAATAATACGGCATGATCTTATCGCTGATACAGCGTTCAACCAATTGATCGACCTCTTCTTTGGGGATGTGGTTTAAAGGGGACATGGCGAACGTTAGATAGTCTTCCATATCCATCTTTCCGGCGCTATAGAGGCCCATCAGGCGCTTGTCTTCTTCAAGAAAGCCCGCTGATGTTGCGATCCCTTCTTCAGCTAAAAACTCATTCCACAGCACCGAACAATCGGCCGAAAACAGCGTTTCATCCATATCGAAGACATAAAGTGGTTGAGACATGGTTAGATCCTTATAAGTAATTCTAAATTCTAGGCTTTTAATTCTAGGGCTTAATTTCTAGTTAAGCTAAGCGCTAACGGCTTGAATTTCATTGAGATTGAAGAGTAGTTCCAATTGGCTGCCATCGGCCAATAATCGCTCAGAAGACCGGTTAAGTAAGTCTACCGTCAATTCACAATGGTTAATGCCGACCTGATAGCGAATTACGTTGCCAAGCAATTGATGATTTTTAACCGTTGCGAGTTGTGGCGCAGAAATATGCGACTCGTAATGACGACCTTGTTCTTTGACATAAATCGACTCAGGGCGAATCGCCACTTTTGAAGCAACATCAAGATCAAACAAGCTTTTGGCTGTTGCAGCATCAACGAGGTTGTAATGGCCCATAAAACCCGCAACAAACTCGTTAGCAGGTTGTGTATAGATGGACTCCGGTGCGCCTTGTTGAACAATCTGACCTTGGTTCATTAAGAAAATTCGGTCTGACATGATCATCGCTTCTTCCTGATCATGGGTGACAAAAACCGTGGTTAAATTGAGCTCTTTTTGAATGTCTCTAATTTGCTGTCTTAAATGTTTTCGAATTTTTGCATCCAACGCTGATAGCGGCTCATCCAGTAGTAATATTCTTGGTTTAACCACAAGAGCTCTTGCGAGGGCAACACGTTGACGTTGACCACCAGACAATTGATGCGGGTACTGTTTCTCTTTGCCTGTTAAAGCGACCAGATCAATCACCTTCGCGACTTCTCTGCTGATCTCTGCTTTGGACAAGTTTTTCATCTTTAAGCCAAAGGCGATATTTCCTTCCACCGTCATATTGGGAAACAGCGCGTAGGATTGAAATACCATACCAATGCCGCGCTGTTGAGGCGCCGTATGGGTAATGTCTTGTCCATCAACCCAAATCTGACCGCCTTCAGTCGGGTTAAGCCCTGCTAAGCTGCGTAATAGGGTTGATTTACCACAACCACTAGGCCCAAGCAGAGTAATGAATTCACCTTTCTCGATGTTAAAATCGATGTTTTCAAAAACGGTATTATCACCAAATCGTTTTGTCAGGTGCTTAACGTCAACATAGCTCATGATTTTGCCTCGTTGTTGGATCTGCTCAAACGGCTTGCGAGCCATGTCAGTAAGAAAATGAAAGAGAAGTAAGTCATCACTAACGCTGAGGTGAAGTGACCACTGGTTTGTCGCATGTTGTATAAATAGATTTGCAGTGTTTCAAAGCGTGTACCCACCAACATATTGGCGAAGACAAACTCACCCAATAAGAATGAGAAAGAGAGAAACAACGATGCAAGTAACCCTTTCTTAAGGTTCGGAATGATGATGTAGAAAAAGGCTTGAGTGGTACTCGCGCCAAGCAGGTGAGCCGCATCCATCAGATCATTGAGGTTGATGGCTTCAAAGCTATTGGCAATAGAGCGGTACATAAATGGCAGTGCGATAGTGAAGTATGTTCCGATGAGAATCCACGGCGTACCAACAATAGGGATGCTGCTATCGGCGTATAACTGCAATAGCCCAACGGATGAGACGACGGGAGGAACGGCAAACGGCAGTAGGATCAACACGCTCATTAGTTGGTCGAGTTTTGGGAAATAGTAGAACACGACAAAGATAGTCGGCAGAACGAGTACAACACTGAGCGCCAACGCAGCAATGCAGACCAGCAGTGAGCGGCCGAAAGCGGCGAGAAACCGGGGATCGGAGACCAGTTGAATGTACCAATCGAAGGTGAAACCATCAGGTAAAATGGTTGCTCCCCAAGTGGATGACAACGAATAGACTAACGTTGCCAAAATGGGGATGAGCATAATGCCAACAATCGAATAAACGATGCTCTTATGGTAGAGCGCTGATTTATCGTTGAGGGGATGGGTGCTATTTGTTTGCATGGTAGCTCCTAGAGAGTAGCCACTGGTTAATAATGGTAATGAACGCCAATATTCCAATTAAGATGACCGAGATAGCTGCCGCTAAATTTGGTTCAAGGAACAGGTCGCCAGAAACCAAGCTCGCTATGCGAATTGTGATGACGTTGTAGTTTCCACCCGTTAGTGCATAAACGCTGGCGTACGCCCCCATGGCATTGGCGATAAGAATAATTAAGGTTCCCAATAGAGCAGGTGAGAGCACTGGTAAGGCGATTTGCGTCCAATACTGCCAAGTCTTAGCGCCGAGCAGGGCAGATGCGGCTTGCCAATCATCACTTAACGCATCAAAGGCGGGATAAAGTAGCAATACGGCCAGTGGAATTTGGAAGTAGATATAGATGGTTAGCAGCCCCCATTTTCCATAGAGGTTGAAGTCATCGATGATTCCATACTGCTTGAGCAGCAACGTGACTGCGCCATTGACCCCTAAAATAATGATGAAAGCAAACGCCAATGGTACGCCTGAAAAGTTACTGCTCATGTTGGTAAACGCGATGACACCATCACGAAGCTTGGTGTCTACACGCCTAAGAGATGAGACGAGAACCGCGGCAATGGCGAGGCCAAAAACGCTTGACCAAATAGAGAGCCAAATACTGTTTCTAAACGCCTGCATCATAAAGCTAGAATCGAAGACTTCTAAGTAGTTCTCTAGACTAAATAACCCATCATAAAGAAAGCTGTTGATCAGAACCCAAAGCATCGGCGCGAGCTGAAATAGATAGAAAAACAGCATGAAAGGCACTAGCCACAAGGCAGGTTTAAGCTTTTTCCATCGATGGTTTTTTTGGCTTTTGTCGGTATTTGACGGTGAAGCGCCAATTTCTGGCAGGTTCGTTGAAGCTGAATCGCTCATAGTGCTAATACTTCCGCGGAGTAAGGCTTGAAGTGGTCTAAACCCAGCAGCTCACAGCACACACCGCAAAGTTCGGTCTGCTTAATGGCGGTTGGCTGATGAGAGAACTGATTACCAATGACAAACAAAGGAACCTCACGCTCCTCAGGTAATATCCCACCGTGAGATAAATCGTTATTCATACCGTGATCAGCCGTAATGATGATTTGGTATCCGTCATCAATCCAAGACTCGATATAGTTGGAAAGGTATGAATCGGCAGCTCGTGCACAATTTCGATATTCTTTAGAACTAAGACCGAATTTATGTCCCATGTCGTCGATGTTCATCGGGTGAATGAGCAGAAAATCAGGGTGATGATTTAGCCTTAATGATTCAGCATCAAGAAATAGCGCCTCATCAGGGTAGTGATCCCAATGATAGAAACGTCCGTGCTGAATGTTGAGTGTTTCATTTTCTGTATAGCGATCGCGAACTGCTTCAAACGGCGTGCGGTTGTAGAGTTCGCTCACCCAGTGATAGGCCGCTGCGGCGGTGATTCGACCTTGAGATCTCGCTAGGCTAAAGACTGACTCTTGATTCGATAGCCGTGAGATACCGTTGTTAACAATCCCGCTGATAACTGGTGGAACGCCCGTCAGAATACACTCATACAATGGCCTTGAGAGGGAAGGCAGTTCGCATTGCAATGGGTAAAGCGTTGCTTTTCGTTGTTCTATTAAACCGTTCAAGTAGCCCATGCATTCACGGGCTACTTGATAATTCAGTCCATCTAGAACAACAAGGATAACCTTATTGCTCATAGAGACCTCTTACTGCTGGTGGATTAGGACGTTTTCTTGCCATTGACGAGGAAGTTTGCGTGCTGATTTTTCCCACGCTTTGAAATCCGTAACAGGGTGAACATTGCCGTATTGGTCGTTAGCGATAAGCTTCGCTTGAACAGACTCTGGCAGGGTGACAGAAGTACGGATAGGGCGAGCATAACCTTCAGCTAGGTTGATTTGCCCTTTGTCACTAAAGATGTGTTCGCGCGCGAGTTTCGCAGCATTAGGGTTTTTCGCGAACTTGTTGATGATGGTGGTGTAGCCAGAAATCACTGAACCATCTTGTGGAATGTTGACAGAAAAACGGTCACGGTTGATTTGGTCACGGTAGTTAAGTGCGTTGAAGTCCCACAAGATAGCGACTTCCACTTCACCCTTTTCCAAGTTAGCAATACTTGGATTGGTGAATGATAATCGACCTTGCTTTGCCAGTTTCGCGAAGAACTCAATCGCTGGGTCTAAGTCGGCTTCACTGCCGCCATTAGCAAATGCTGCCGCCAGTACGGCGTTATTTGCTTGTGCAGCGACACCTACGTCACCAACCGTGACTTTGTAGTCGCCTTTTAAGATGTCATCCCAAGAGGTTGGAGCATTCTTAACAAGGTTATTGTTCGAGATAAACGAGATGGTGCCCGTGTAAGCTAGTGCCCAGTGACCATCTTCATCTTTCGCCCAATCAGGAATATCGTTCCATGTAGTTGGTTTATAAGGCTGAGTCACTCCTTTTTGAACCGCAACACGAGCAAAAGCGAAACCAACATCACCGATATCAGCGGTCGCATTCTTGCGTTCAGCAGCGAATTTCGCGATCTCTTGCGCTGAGCTCATGTCTGTATCTTGATGCTTCAAGCCGTAATTGGTTTTGATGTCTTTCCAAGTATCTTTCCAGTTTGCCCAACTGTCAGGCATACCCACACTGTATACCGCACCTTCTTTCTTAGCGGCTTCGATGAGTTGTTTCACATCGGTCTCTTTAGCAAAGACAGGCGTACAAAGTACGGATGTGGTAAGAGCGGCTGCTAATGTAGCAGTGGTCAACTTTGTGTTCATTGTCGCTATCCTTCTGGACTAGGTCAGTAAGTTCGTTTTTTATACTAGGCAGCGAATGTTACAAATCATGTCAGTTAAAAAGACATTTTTATTGAGTTTCCATGACGGTTTGGTTTCAAGTGAGCGAATTGGTCGGTGTCATTAAACTGTTACTTCCTTGTTCTAACGTATCTTTCTAAAACTAATGGACTAGGTCAGTAATGCCACATTCGACGACTCAATCGAAAACCCTGAAAGTAAAAACCCAGCTATCTAAGATCAAAACCAGTATTCGGCAGCAGATAGAGAGCAAAGTCCTTACTTCGGGGAAAAAGTTACCGTCTGAGCGCGAGATGAGTGAACTGTTTTCCACTACGCGTATTACCATTAAAGACGCGCTGACGTCTTTGGAAACCGAAGGGCTGATTTATCGAGAAGAGCGCCGAGGGTGGTTTGTTTCTGGTGAACGCATTCGATACAACCCGCTGTCGCGTTGTCACTTTCATCGCCTGATTCAAGATCAAAACCGAGTTGCTGAAACGCAGCTGTTAAACGTTCGAAGCGAGTTGGCCAGTGGTGAATATTCCAATGCGCTCTCTATCGACAAAATAACGCCTGTTCATGTGTTTGAACGGCTGCGCTTTATTGATGGAAGGGTGGTGTTGTACGTTGAAAACTGCCTGATTAGCGAGCTGTTTCCTAACATACTTGAAGAGAACCTGACTCAGTCACTGACGGGTCTTTATCAATCAAAGTACGGGTACGAGACGCTGCGATCACGATTTGATGTGATTCCTACCTCTGCGCCGCTTCATGTGGCTAAAGCGTTAAACCTTTCCGAGGGTCAACCCGTGCTTAAAATCTGCCGAGTGAACTACAAACAAGATGGGAAAGTGATGGATTGCGAGTTGGAATATTGGCGGCCAGATACCGTGATGATCTGTATTGATAGTGATTTGCTGTAAGTGACTAGAATAAGGAAATTGAAAATGCTGACAATTGAAACAGCCCCATGAAGGGGCTGTATATAGGTTGAATTAATAGGCTGCTTTAGGTTGATAGTAGGTCTCAGCGTTTTGCTCAGTGATCAGCTCTGCAGCAAGTACGACACGTGAAGGAATACCGTGGTACATGTTACCAAGCGATTCACCTCGTAGGCCGTGTACAGCAAGTGCCATTCCAGACGCGATCATTGAAGGTGGGTAAGTGACGGTGCCTCTAACGATCGGGTCACCATTTTTAACCAGTTTTATGACCTCTTTTGAGCCTCCGCCGCCGACAACAAGCTTAATGTCGCTACGACCAGACTCTTGAATTGCCTTCATTGCCGCTTTCAGCATATCGTCATCACCCGCCCATACCGCATCGATCTGCTTATGTTTGCGAAGCATGTTTTCCATAACACTCAGCGCTTTTTGTGGGTTCCAATCAGCCGGTTGAGAGTCAAGAATTTCAATATTTTTGTACTTCGCCATTTCTGCTTCGAAAGCGTCAACACGTTGGTCGTTGATTGGGATTGGCATGCCTTCTAGTACGACAATATTGCCCTTACCATTCATCTCTTTCGCCATGTATTTTGCTGCTTCTTCGCCCATTCCTGGGTTATCACCAGCTAAGAACACATTTTGCGTCGGTACTTCTAATTCACGGTCAACCACAACCGTATAAACACCCTCGTTATACGCTTCAGCGATAGCGCGTTGTAGTGTCGCTGGGTTGTGGGGAAGAATAACCAAAGCGTCGATGCCTTTTACTAATAAGTCTTCGACATCAGCAACTTGCTTGGTTCCGGAGTTTGCAGCGACCACGAAATATTCAGTGTCGTCGTATTTGCTTTCAAGATCTGCGGCTGCTTTGTTGGCCCACCAGAGTAAACCTGCAGTCCAACCATGGTCAGCTGATGGAACGCTGACGCCGATCTTCATCGTTGCCGCTTGTGCAGTGGCAGTTAGGCCGATGGTTACAGCCGCAATGATAGATAATCTTCTCAGTTTCGTTAGTAGTTTCACGTACATGTCCCTCTGTTGTTCAACGTTTATTTGTTGTTTTTGTATTGCAGTAGTACTGCAATCAGAATGACTAGACCTTTCACCAACCCTTGTAGGTAGGCGGAAACGTCAAGCATATTAAGCATGTTATTTATGATGCCGAGGATCAGAGCGCCGATAACGGTGCCGACAATTGTTCCGCGTCCTCCGGCTAAACTGGTACCGCCAATGACCACGGCTGCAATAGCGTCGAGTTCAAAAAATGCGCCCATATCGCCCGGCGAGACTGAATTTAGCCGAGAGCTCAGTAATACGGCTGATACCCCCACGCAAAAGCCTGCAATGACGAAAGTAAAGAAAGTGATTCGGGATACATTAATAGCGGAGTAACGCGCAACATTTTGATTCGACCCAACCGCACAAACGTGTCGGCCAAATGCGGTGTAACGCAATAATATGTGGGCAGCGATAGCCAGAATGAAGAACACCCAGACCGGATAAGGAATAGATAAGAAATAACCGCCGCCGATTTCTGGATAAAGATTATTGCGACTAATGACTTCGCCTGCATCTGACAGGTAAAGTGCCATCGAACGAAAAATCGACATGGTAGCGAGAGTGACGATAAAAGCGGTTACCCTGCCTTTGGTTACAATGAACCCATTTAGTGCTCCTAGTAGCGATCCAAATACTATTGCGACCGAGATGCCGGTAAGGACGCCGCTTATTTCACCTGCGACCGAGTTCATTGCGTAAATGGCGACTACGCCAACGAGTGCGACCATAGAGCCGACAGACAAATCGATACCGGCTGCGATAATGACAAAGGTCGCACCAATAGCGATGATGCCTGTGTAGCTCACCTGACGCATAATATTAGTGATATTACGTGTGCTTAAAAAATACTCGCTGGCAAAACTGGAAACAATGAACAAGACAATCAAAGCAATAAGGGGCGCGTAACTTGCGAAATCAATACGTTCAAATAGGCTGCGCTTATCATTGGCTTTCGTACTGGCTTTTTGTAGAGTAATAGGGGTGCTCATACTGCAACTCCTGACTGTGTAGCAATGGATGGGGCGTTGGTTTGAACACCCGCGGCATGAAACATGATGCTTTGCTCATTAATATCATCATTTGAAAGTTCAGCTTTCTGCTGACCATCACGCATGACAATAACTCGATGACTTAGCCCTATGATCTCCTCTAACTCAGAAGAGATGAGGATCACGGCAATGCCTTTTTGAGTGAGAGAATGGACGAAGTGATAAATCTCTTTTTTTGCGTTGACGTCGATACCGCGAGTTGGTTCATCCAAAATCAAGACATCAGGCGCGGTATCCATCAGTTTGGCAAGGTAAACCTTTTGTTGATTCCCACCACTTAAACGGCCCACTTCCATTTTTATGTCATCTGACTTGATCGAGAATTCTTGTCGGTATTGCTCTGTGACTTGGTAAGTCTGTTTGTGATCAATAATGCCAGACGTGTATTTGGGTAAAGAGACGAGAGTGATGTTCTCTGCGAGGTTAAAGTTCATCACCAACCCATTGCCTTGACGGTCTTCGGATAGCAGAGCGATGTTAAGTTCGAACGCTTCTTTGGGCTCATTGATAGAAATAGGTCTTCCATATTTTTCGAAGCGTGCCATTCGGCAAGATCTCAGGCCGAAAAGACACTCTGCGATTTCAGTGCGTCCTGAACCAATCAAACCCGCTAGACCAAGAACCTCTCCTTTATGGACCTCAAGCGCTATATTGCTAATGACACCATCGTCGTCGTAAAGCCCTTCAACTGTTAAGGCCACCTCGCCAACTTTCGAGTTTTTATTTGGGTAGATTTGGTTTAACTCACGACCGACCATCTTTACCGCCATGTCGTGCTCACTTAAATTAGATACTTGGTCAAGGTAGACAGGGTCGCCATCACGAAGAATCAATAGCCTGTCACATAACTGTTTTATCTCTTTTAGTTTGTGAGAAATAAACAGCAGAGTGACGCCTTTTTTCTTTAGCGTTTCAATCACACGAAATAAGACCGCAACTTCGTTATCAGTTAATACGGTGGTTGGCTCATCCATGATCACGATGCTTGCATCAAAGATAAGTACCTTGGCCACTTCTACCATCTGCTTTTGAGCTACGCTCAGTTTTTCAATGGTTGTATCAGGGTCTAAATCGACTTCGAGCTCTTTCAATACATCTGCAGTCTTACTACGCATCTGTTTTTTATCTAATAGACAGCTAATAGGGCGTCGAATCTCTTGGCCCAAAAAGACATTTTCAAACACTGAGAGTGTTGGTATTAAATTGAATTCTTGAGGGATCATCGCGACGCCATTTGCTTTAGCAAGCTCTGGAGTAACTTTTGAAAAGGTTCGCCCTTCGATAACAACGCTACCTTGATTTGCCTTATAGACGCCGCTGATGATTTTCAGTAGCGTGGATTTACCAGCGCCATTTTCACCCAAGATACCCAGCACTTCGCCTCGAGTGAGTTCGAAAGAGATGTTTTTGAGCACGACATTAGAGCCAAATGACTTCTGTATATTTTTCAGAATGAGGGGAGACTGATTCATGCTAATGCCTCCACGTCTATTCGTGCACCGTTTCTGTTATTTGACAATATGGCACTTTCTATAAATTGAAGACCCTGTAAGCCTGTAGCCGCATTCGGTAGCCAGTGTGCATATTCATTATTGCCTCGTATAACGGAAGCAAATTGGCAATAAAGGTTTCCAAATGCTTCTAAATAGCCTTCGGGGTGACCACCTGGGGTACGTGTGTTACTTGCAGCAAATGGATTTAAAAAATCTGCTCGTCGAGTGATGCGTTGACGAGGGGCGTTGTAAGGGGTGAACCATAGTTCGTTGGGGGACTCTTGAGCCCATTCGATACTTGCTTTGGTACCAATAACTCGAATGCGTAGCGCGTTTTCGTGCCCGGCCGCTGTTTGGCTAGCCCAGAGTTGCCCTTGGAGATTTCCTTCAAGAGTTAGGGAAGCTTGTACATTGTCATCGACAAGCCGCCCTTCAATAAAACGGTTAAGATTCGCGCTGATGGATGTCAATGAACGACCTGTTACATAGCTTGCTAATTGGAACGCATGAGTACCTATATCGCCCAGACATCCTGCTGCACCGGCTAGTTCAGGGTTAAGCCGCCATACCGCTTGACGATTATCTGACTCTGGTTTTTCAGTTAACCACTCTTGAAGGTATTCTACGGAAAAAGAGACAATATCGCCCAGTTTGCCTTGCTCTATTCGCGCTTTGGCTTCCTGCACTAGAGGATAACCACAGTATGTATGGGTGAGTAGGAATGGAACATTTGCGTGTTTCTCAAGATCGTGTAGCTCTTTTGCTTGAGCAAATGATAGTGTCATCGGCTTTTCACAAATGACGGCTAAACCTACTTCTAATGCCGCCTTCGCTGCGTCAAAATGAAGGTGGTTTGGCGTGACAATGATGACCGCTTCAATCCCATCTTCTCGTAGACGTTCTTGCTCGAACATCAGATGATAATTTGAATAACAACGACTTGATTCAATATGAAGTTGTTTAGCACTTTCGGTGTTATTCGCTTCATTGTGACTAAACACACCGGAAACGAGCTGATACTGATCGTCTAGTCGAGCTGCGATTCGGTGTATTGGTCCTATGAACGCGCCAAGGCCACCGCCAATCATGCCTATTCTAATTCTCTTGCTCATTGACGTATCCCCAATAAACGAAGATTCATTTGGTGATCGGTTTCTACAGCAGCAAAGTCGTCGAATGATTTATCTGTAACTTGAATGATGTGGTCTTGGACAAATAGTGCGCCTTCTTTGGCACCTTGCTCTGGATCTTTGAGTGAGCATTCCCACTCCACGACCGCCCAACCTTCAAAGTCATATTGGGTAAGCTTTGAGAAGATGGCGTTGAAATTGATCTGCCCATCGCCTAATGAACGGAAGCGTCCAGCGCGATCAGCCCAAGACTCAAAGCCTCCGTATACACCTTGCAGTGCACTTGAATTGAATTCGGCATCTTTAACATGGAACATTTTGATTCGGTCATGGAACTTGTCGATGAACCCCAGATAATCGAGTTGCTGCAATAGAAAATGAGACGGATCGTAAAGAATGTTAGCGCGGGGGTGACCATCGACTGCGTCTAGAAATCGTTGAAAAGTAGCGCCATCATGAAGATCTTCACCGGGGTGAATTTCATAACAAAGATCGACGCCTGCGTCGTTAAATGCTTCCAATATGGGTAACCAGCGACTGGCCAGTTCGTTAAATCCACAATCAATTAAGCCTGACGGGCGCTGAGGCCATGGGTATAAATACGGCCATAGGAGAGAGCCTGAGAATGTAGCATGTGCTTTCAAACCAAGGTTTTGGCTTGCCTTTGCGGCGAGAAACAGCTGTTCAACGGCCCAATCTTGGCGCGCTTTAGGATTGCCTTGTACCGATTTTGGAGCGAACGCATCGAATAGTTCGTCATAGGCCGGGTGGACAGCAATAAGTTGTCCTTGCAAGTGCGTCGATAGTTCACTGATCTCAAGATCAAACTCGTTAAGGGTAGCCTGTAGGTAATCGCAATATTCAAGGTCATTGGCTGCACGTTCTAAATCGAAAAATCGAGTATCGTTGGTGGGCATTTGTAGTGCCTTATAACCGAGGCTTTGCGCCCACTGACAAATGCTTCTAAGCGAATTAAACGGGGCTTCATCAGAAATAAACTGAGCCAAAAACAGTGCTGGTCCCTTAATTGTTTTCATAAACTATTTTCCTTTCCCTGTCAGATAAACCAGTATCGAGCCAAATTGATTTATCAATGTAATGGGTTACATTAAAGATCCGTAATCATGGATCGTCAAGGATCGAGTCTTTGTTTATTAACAAAATTGTTACATAGGGCTCATTTTTAGTTGTATCGTCTCTAAATGTTACTATTTCTCTGCTTTGTAGTGATTGTTTAGCGGGAATTAGCGAGATATTAGTCAGGATCTACCTATTAAATACGTATCCATTGGTATGTTAACGTAAGATATATTGGAGTATAGAGTTGCACTATTTTATGTAACGCATTACATTTAATTGGCGAATCGGTGCGTTATTGAACAGGTAGTCCAATACCTTGGAAAGGAATCTTGTGTTAACATGACATTCACGAATTTAAAGCAATCAATGAAATCAAACGACAAGCCCATGGCAACGATAAAAGATGTAGCTAAAGCAGCTGGAGTCTCAACCGCGACCGTTTCAAGAGCGCTTTTTGATTCAGAAAAAGTGACGGAATCTACACGAGAAAAAGTAGCAAAAGCGGTGGCTGACATTGGGTATTCCCCAAATGTTGCGGCGCGTCATTTGAGACGTCGTGAAACCAATAGCATCATGGTGATACTCCCTGATATCTCAAACTCATTTTTCTCTGATGTTATTTCAGGTGTTGAAAAGGTTGCGAGAACAGCTGGGTATAAAGTGTTGCTTGGGGATTTGTCACATGACACCAATAGAGCAAAAGACTTTTTTGATTTAGTGCCTACCAATCAATCCGATGGGCTCATTTTACTGACTTCCGATATTGAGCATGCCTTACTGAAAGATCGCCAGATAGGTTCTGGTTTTCCAGTGGTTATGGCGTGTGAATACGTAGAAGATATGTCGCTGCCAACGGTTCGAATTGATAATCAATCTGCAGCAGGTAAAGCTATTGAGTATTTGATCTCTTTAGGGCATCAAAATATCGCGACAGTTACAGGGCCGATGCAAAACCCCATCTGTCGAGACCGTCAGGAAGGACTTCTTGAACAACTGAAAAAAAATGGGTTGCCATTTCAGTATTCTAATATGAGGGAAGGTGATTTTAGTTTTGCTTCGGGGTATGAGCATGGCCGAACTCTACTAGAACAGCAAGACAGGCCCACTGCGATATTTTGTCATAATGATGAGATGGCGATAGGTGTGATCAAAGCGGCTCGAGACCTTGATATTATAGTGCCTGCGGAGTTATCCGTTATTGGTTTTGATAACATTGCTTTTGGTGAATATTGCGAACCTGAGCTAACGACGGTCAATCAACCGAGAGAAGATATTGGCAAGCAAGCGATGAAAACTTTGCTTAATATATTGGGTGATAAAGACGCTTCTCTCTTACATACACCAAGAACCGATCTGATCGTTCGCGGTAGTACCGGTATTTGTCCTAAGCGTTAGCCGACTGAAATTTAAATTTTCTATGCCGACGAGGTTGGTTTACAACAGTAGTCGGCGGTTTTCTGTTCATTTACAACCGCTTAATCTTATCTTAATGAATCTTTCATGTAATTGATTACACCCTTTTCCAGTCTACTTCTATGTGACACGTGGCACACCACTAAAGTGGTATCTCTAACTTATTGTAACCAAATCGTCATCTATGATTCCTACATTACGAGCCAATTAAATCACTAACTCTTGGTAAGTAATGAACATGACGAACAATAAAAAGGCCTTATTGGCAGTGTCGATAGTCACAGCATTGGCGGGCTGCAATATTAAAAGTTCCAAAGATCCAGTAACGATGCAAGTGCGTTTAATGGAAACGACTGATCTGCACAACAACATGCTGCCGTATAACTACTTTGCTTCTGAAGAGGCGAATACGACACCGCAAGAATATGGCTTGTCGCGCACCGCCATCATCATCGAAGAAGCGCGAGCTGAAGTATTTAACTCATTGCTGTTTGACAATGGCGACCTAATACAAGGCAGCCCAATGGGCGATTACATGGCGAGCAAGGGAGTAGAGCATTTAGAAGAGAACCTTCACCCGGTTTACAAAGCCATGAATTACTTGCAATACGATGCAGCAAACATCGGAAATCACGAGTTTAACTATGGGTTAGACTTCATGAATGCAGCAATTGAAGGGGCTAACTTTCCTTACGTAAATGCGAACGTCTTTGCGTTTGAAGAGAGTGCGCTGACGGGTTCTTACGCGTTCGATGAAGGGGAGTGTGCGTTTACTCCTGACGATCATTTTGTCGGTAACACCACCGAGTTCTTTGAAACCTACCAACCCAACTTCACTCCTTATGTTGTGTTAGAGCGTAACTTTATCGCGAGTAATGGTAAGAGCTACCCAATAAACGTGGGCGTGATTGGCTTTACACCGCCTAATATTATGAACTGGGATAAGCGCCATCTTGAGTGTGAAGTGATGATTGCTGATATTAAAGCCGCGGCTGAATATTACGTTCCATTGATGAAAGCAGGGAGCGATGAGTACCCAGCTGCAGACATCGTTGTAGCAGTTCCCCACTCGGGGATTACCAACAGTGATAACGGACGTGATTACAATGATAACGCGACATGGGAACTGGCACGTGTTGAGGGTGTAGATGCGATTATGTTCGGCCATGACCACAATAACTTCCCAACCGATGGCAATGCCTATGATGGTATGGAAGGTGTTGACGCCGCCAACGGTAAGATCTTCGGTGTTCCAGCGGTCATGCCCGGCTTCTGGGGCAATCACCTAGGTGTGATTGATTTAGCACTAGAGTTTGACGCAACTAATGAAAGTTGGTCAATTATCGGTAGTTCAGCAACACTCAAAGAGTTGAATGAAGATCCACTCAAGCAAGATGCGATCATTGCTGACCTTGTTGAAGAAGAACACCGTGCGACGATGGAGTTTATGAACGAGGAGATAGGTACGATTGATGAACCTATCAACAGCTACTTCTCCGCGATTGTTTCTGATATCTCAGTGCAGATTGTGAATGAAGCACAACTCGCGGCCGCTGAGCAGTGGCAGCTAGATGGTTTATTGGAAAACGAAGACCAATTGGTTCTGTCTGTTTCTGCACCGTTTAAAGGTGGCCGTGGTGGTAACACCGACTATACAAGTATCGCAACAGGCCCGCTGACACGCGCAAGTGTTGCTGACCTATACGTGTTTGATAACAACACGCCTTCAGTGTTAGAGCTTACCTTCGCAGATATTAAAGAGTGGATTGAGGTTACTGCGTCACAACAGTACAAAACAGTGGCAGAAGATGGCGACGCGTTATTGCATCAAAACTTCCGCAGCTACAACTTTGATGTGTTCTTTGGTGGGTTTGGTTGGGAAGGCACGGGCAATGATGAATCTCGTTTGACCTACACAATAGATGTGTCACAAGAAGCGTATTTTGAAACAGATTCTCGTGGTGAGTTAGTAGAAGATAGCAATGGAAACTTTATCCGCACCGGTTCTTCTCGATTAACGAGCCTGATGTTTGATGGTGAAGAAGTGACGGATGTTTCTGAAATTAATGATGAGACCATGGTTTACGTAGTGACGAATAACTACCGCGCTTCAAATTCATGGATGCCAGGTGTATCCGAGTCTGAAATTGTGTTTGCCGATGAATCAGAAACTAACCGCGATCTAGTGTATGACTACCTAATGGAACGTGCGGAGGATGCAGAAGATAATAACGATGGAATCATCGAGTTTGTTAACGCGGATAACTTCAATTTAGCAGGCCCAACAGGGAAAACGGTTGAATTCCTTTCGTCTATTGACGATGCAGCACAAACCTTTGTTGATGACTATTTAACACCAATGATTGGCAATACTGACCGTTTTGGTAGCGTTGATGACAACGATAACTATCGAGTTTATGAAGTGACGTTCAACTAACGTTCGGATTAACTAACCATAATCTAAGCCACTCACTCGAGTGGCTTTTTTAGTGCTGTGAGGTTTTTTTAATGTCTAACGATTGCGCTTTAGTTAGGCAGTAATTAACTGAGAAACGACCCGTCTTGGTCCGTGCGGCGTTTTCTTTGCTTTACCTAAACGAAACAGCATCTGTACCGTGTCATTGTCACTAATACCAAATGCTTTTTTAAACTCGGCTTGTAGCGGCAACATGTCTGAATACTCTTGTAATACCTGACTCATCGGGTGCTGTGCGAGCCCCATTGCTGTGGTTTTTAGGTTCAGTCTGCAGTAATCACGCCCGACGATAACCTGATCTAGACGGCTGTTACCTGCACTGGTAATCCAGCCAAAGGTTTCGGTAGAAGCGACGGTTTTTTGCGTCATATCCACGGCTTGCTGATCAAACTCAGTAGGGTCTTTCTCGGTCTTCTCTCTAGAAAGGAAAAAGTTCTCGACCATGATCTTCTTAATGCCTGTTAAGCCGGCCTGTGAAACACCAAACCCATCTCGGTATTTGTTCACTTCGTCTTGATCAAAGCGGAACATGGCGATGGTTTCGTGGCTACGATCATTATCACTAACTTCAATTTGCATCGCATCGGTTAGAACCTTTTCCAATTTCAGCTTTTCTTCTGTTGAGTCAGCTATGGATAACGGGTAGCTACCATGCTGCTCGGTAAAGTTTTGCAGAGTATCAAGCTCCACCTGAGTCAGCTTGTAATTGCTATATTCACGCTTATTTGAGTGGCGAGTTAGCAGATGCCCAAACAGTGGATCCGGGGAGATCAGCGATTGTTTAACAAGATTGATAGAGGCGACAGGCTTGTCGAGTAGCTCGGTATTGCCATACATGCCTTGAGGAAAGTAATCAATCTGCGCCTCGTAACCCAACCCTGTTGCAGCAATGGCTAGCGTTTCCAAAAATGTTCCCTGACTGATATGAATTTGTCTGTAAATAGGATCCGTTTCGGGAAGAAGCCGTTCGGAGTCGACATATAGATCGAAACTTTCAGAACCTGTCATCTTGATTGTCCAAGGCTGAATGTTGTGTGCATTGGGACAAAGAATGGCGTAGGAGAGCACCTGCATACGAATATCCTTTTCGCTTGAGTCTGGGCCATTCCAACCAAAGTTATCGCTTGGATTTGATGAGCTGCTGCAGCTTACAACAGCGCCGCTTAACGCGACTGACCCAACACCTAGACCTACTACTTTAATGAAATTACGTCGATTCATAATGCTCTCCTTAAAATGAGTAGAAATCACTTTTGATTCCTTGGAATGTATATTATATTCCAAGGAATGATTTATCAAGTGTTTATTTTTCACACTAATTGTTTTGTCGGAGTTAATCGTCATGGATATAAGAAAACAGACAGAAGCCAAATTGATTGTTCAACTCGGTATAGTCAGGCAATTAATGGCAACCAGAGAAGCGACCCTTTTCGCATCGATGCCGCTTAACCCTTCACAATTCGGCGTGTTGAACCACTTTACGCATAATCCTAAGCGCAGTTGGACGGTAACAGAATTAGCCGATGTGATGGAGATGAATCAACCTGGTATCACCAAAATTATCTCGGTATTGCACGAAAAAGGTTTGTTGGAATCTGTGTCGGACATTGAGGATAAAAGACGCCGCCATTTAAAAATAACAGACCAAGGCCTCAAATTAAGTGGTGAAATAATGAATTCGTTAATGCCTGATATTTCGCATCTGTTTTCAGAGTGGGAAGACGATGACCTTGCTCAAATGCAGCAGCATATGAATAAGTTGATGCGTTGGTTAGACGAGCATCGTGATGACTTTGCAAAGTAGATATGAGCCTTGCCCGATACACCTAGCAATTGCTGCGTTCTGATCGACATTATGTGTACTCTCGTTTTGTTTATCTAATGCTACGTTTATCTAAAGCTTAAAGGCCGTCACGGTATGTAGTTGCTGGGTCTCGATATATTGATGAGATCAATGATTGAGGTGGGCTATATTTGTGAATTTAGAACAGCAGCGTCGCGCTAGCCAGCTAGCATTTGAAAAAACTAATGACAATATTGTCGTTGGTAACCTAGAGCCAATACCACTAACTCTAGAGCAATTAAAAGCCACAACGTCGGACTCTCCTAATGTCGTGACGGCTTATGAATCGGGCTTAACAGCGGTGGTTTATCACATTCAGGTTGAAGGTAAAGACTGGACATTAAAATGCCAACGAGCAGAGAGTCTTGTTAAGAATGTAGACGGGCAAACTTCGTTTTTAAATGAGGTTCAAAGACGGCGTGATTTATCGATATTGAAGGTTAGCAAGCCGCGAGCCTTTCGCTATATCGTCGATACTCAATTCGCTTCGTACCGAGATGGCATTATCCTCTCGCCATGGATAAATGGAGACTCTATTGAGCGTTTAGATCGTGATTTATTCGAGCAAGTTTTTGAGGCGATTATAAATCTAGAGCTTAGTGGCTTGTTTGAATGGGATTTCTGCCCCGGTAACATTTTGTGTAATACCGATGATGAAATTCGTTTATTTGATTTCGGATACATGTATCGATTTGATCCCCTGATGCACTTTAATAGCAACGGAACAGACTCGCCTTTATTTCATGGTATTGAGCGATTTGAAACACGCTTCTTTTTTGACTATCTGCTTAAGAATAAACAGGGGCTGAGCGATGAGCAGCAGTTCGAATTATATCGGCTGGAAAAAACCTGTGCGCTAGAGGCGTATCAACGGAAACTGTTGAAGCTAACGGAGTTGGGGGCGATGCCCAACGTTATAAAAAGACATACCGATATGATTAATACTTGGGAAGAGGCGCTTAATAATGACGAAGACTTACAAGAGTTGCGTCTAATTGAGTCCTTTCGTTCCAATGTATTAGATTTACTGGATGATGTTCACGGCCAGTCATGTACACCCTATACGGTTAAGAAAGCGGACTTTATTCTTAATATGCTCGTTCAACATTTTGAATTATTGAGCGATACGAATGGGCTTTTCTTTGGTGATGAGCTCTTAGGGAAAGAACAACTTCGAGAAAAGTATTTGGCGCTAAAGCACAGGGCTATGGAATTTCAACTAGAAAAGGCAGCGTCATAGCTGATCAAATCTGTAGCGACTAGCTATCATCCTTACCAATAATGGCTCCTTGTAATTGAGCCATTATTTTCAATGTCTTATAACCTAAATATTGTCTTGTTTAAGACCAAACTCTTTACACAGATGAGTAAGATACTCAGCTTTATGTTTTTCAAACTGTGGCACTTTCATCACATCATTAGCGGTAAAAGTAGTCGCCGGTTTCATACCTAAAAACTGAAACGTTTTGTGAAACTGCATCATCGCTTGATCAATGTCTGCACCTTCAAATAAGCCATCTTTTTCTGAATCAGAAAATGCACTTTCAGGGGCATTCATGACCATAGTCAACATGTACTTAGTTGATGTTTTAATGCCACCAGAACCGTACAGTTTTCCTTGGTCACTACGAGTTCTGCCGTCGTTTTGGAATAGAATGCCGTGCCCTGCGGTAAAAACATCGTCCATGTATTTTTTAAAAGTCCATGGAAGGCCCATCCACCAAAGTGGGGTGTGTGAAATGATTAAGTCTGCTTTATCGAGTTTTGTCAGTTCAGCTTCTACATCATACCCTTGTTCAATCGTTGTACTCTCAACGTTCCATCCATTTTGGATAAATAGGTCATGAGCAGCTTCAAATAAACCATTCGTGTATTCTCCTTGAGAGTGGCCAAAAGGTTGTTTTGCATTGATCAGTAGTATGTTGTTCATCTGCTTACTCTTAATATTAGATACGATTCTGATTGTTGGTATATACATTAAACAGCAGGCTGGCAACTAGAATTCGATTTATCAAGCAATCATTAATTCTATTATAAGTATTGGTGATAAGTAGACGTAAAAATAGAGATGTTGGCTATTGAAATTGAGATAATAATGGTTCAATGAGAGGCCAACCTTGGCTATAGCGCCAATCTTCCTCCCACCAAGAACAGGTTGCTTTGTAATCGTGAGCGAACAGGGTTTGCCACTTTTCTGCCTGTGATTGGTAGCGATCATGTTGAGATATATTACGTAATACGTCTATGGCGTCAGCTTGAGTATTCTCGTTTTCTTCTTCCCACAGAACAAGATTACTCAGATCGGAAAAAAGAGCGCGGACTTCTCGTTCTGGTAAGCCACTGGGCGCTCTGAAATAGTCTTCTTCGTATCCCATCAATGTACCTTAATCAGCTATTCATCTACGTTAAGTGTAGGCTGACAATAAAAAAACAGCAGGTGGTTAGTCTGCTGTTTTCAATTGTGTCTCAATTTTATGTATTAAGAAGACTGCTTAGCCGTTTCCGTTACATTGTAGACTTTGCCTGCTTTGTGACGAGCAAGGTAATCAGCTAGGTCACGTTTGACTTCAGGAACCAAGATGTACAGGCCGATAATGTTAACCAGTGCCATAGAGAAGATCATTGCATCTGAGAAATCGATAACTGGGCCTAGGTTCATTGCAGAACCGATTACGACGAAAATACAGAACTTAACTTTGAAGATGATTTCAGCTGTTTTGCTCTCGCCGAATAGGTAAGTCCAAGCTTTAAGACCGTAGTAAGACCATGAGATCATCGTAGAAAATGCAAACAGAACAACCGCAATAGCTAGGATGTATGGGAACCAGCTGATAGAACTACCAAATGCAGCCGATGTCAGTTCTACACCCGCAAGGCCAGAGCCATTATCTAGGTAACCAGTAATGATGATAACCAGTGCTGTCATGGTACAGATAACAACCGTGTCGATGAAAGGTTCTAGTAGTGATACGAAACCTTCAGACATTGGCTCTTTTGTTTTAACGGCTGCGTGAGCAATCGCTGCAGAGCCAACACCCGCTTCGTTCGAGAACGCTGCACGTTTGAAACCTTGGATAAGAACACCAATAACGCCACCAGCAATACCATCACCAGTGAATGCGCCGTTAAAGATAGCTGCAAATGCATCGTCAATACGGTCAAAGTTCATTAAGATGATGATTAGCGCAGCACCAACGTAAATAGCCGCCATGAAAGGAACAACTTTCTCTGTTACTTTCGCGATTGATTTAATACCGCCAATGATTACGATACCAACAATAACAGCCAGTACGATACCAAATAGCCAGCCTTTATCGGCTAGGAATGAAGCATCACCACCCGTTACACCAACAACTTGCTTAAACGCTTGGTTAGCTTGGAACATGTTACCGCCACCAAGTGCGCCACCAATAGCGAATACAGAGAACAGTACCGCAAGTGTACGGCCAAGAGCTGCATTACCACGTTTAGCTAGACCTTTGCTTAGGTAATACATTGGACCGCCTGATACGGTGCCATCTTCATTAGTGTTACGGTATTTAACACCCAGCGCACACTCTACAAACTTGCTCGACATACCAAGTAAGCCTGCAAGAATCATCCAAAATGTAGCACCAGCACCACCTATAGAGACAGCAACCGCTACCCCTGCGATGTTACCAAGACCAACAGTGCCTGAAAGAGCAGTAGTCAGAGCCTGAAAATGAGTGACTTCACCATCTTCTTTGGCCTTTGGATTGCTAAATTTACCTGAAACCAATTCTAGTGCGTGCTTAAAACCACGAACGTTAATGAAACCAAGGTATACGGTAAAGAATATTGCGGCTACGACTAACCACAAAACAATCCAAGGCACCTGTACGTCTGTAAAAGGGAAAGGAATAGTCGAGAAGATCATTCCTACAAATGGGTTGACGATAGGTGCGACGACTTCGTTTATCTTGTCATCTAAACCAGCGGCGGCGGCACTTCCGGTCGCTGTACTGCCAATTAAGGCCAGCATTATATTTTTGTGCATCATTTTTCCTGTCTGAATATCTGTTGTTATAACCGTTTTAGTTATAACGGTGATTATGGTTATTATTTTTATATTGATTTTGGTGTTAACTGTTACAAATTATTAACGGTTGCTATTATTTCGATCTAAAACTGAGTCGCAACATTTTTGTCTGTTTCTTTGAGCTAGGACTTGTTTTGTTATTTTGAACAAAAAATGAATTGATTTGAGTTGATAATTTGATTAATAGGCTGCTTGGCACTGTGCAATAAGGGATTGAGTGAGTAATTATTCCAAGTTATATGATTTTTTATGCGATATGTTTTACTGCTCATGAAAATGTTATCGGGATATTATCCTGTTTCGTGTCTGTTTTTTATACAGTCTTTGATTTCAAGTTGATGGAATAATGTGAATATATTTTGTAAAGGTTGAAAAGTGTGCACTCTAGACTAGAGATAACTTATTGTATTGCCTAGGCTAGAGGTATCAGGCGACCAAACAGAGACTTACAATGGAACAAAGGCTCTACTACTTACTCCATAAGATCTACATGAGGGTGCTTAAAATAGCAGCCAAGATCCTTCCTATCACTAAACCAACGCTCTTCCTTGGTAAAGACTCTTTGACACAGCTATGCCATAGCGTTTCGATAATGGGTGTCGATAAGGTGTTAGTCGTGACAGACGAGGGGATAAAAAAGTTAGGCTTTGTAAAAAAACTGGCTTTTGAATTCGAACGGGTAGGGGTTCAGTGTGAGGTCTATAGTGACGTGCTTCCAGACCCAACCTACGATCAAGTCGAAGCGGGTTTGTCAAAATACCAAGCGAATAAGTGTAATGGTATTGTCGCGATAGGGGGAGGCTCTCCTATCGATTGTGCAAAAGTGATTGCAGCCTGTGCGACGAACAAAAAACCGATTTCAAAGCTGGTGGGCTTACTTAGAGTCTGGAAAGCACCTGCTCCCTTATTTGTATTGCCGACCACATCTGGCACGGGATCTGAAGTTACGGTTGCTGCGGTTGTCTCTGATCCGAAAACACATAAAAAAACACCGTTGATGGATCCTAAACTCGTGCCCATTGCAGCCGCATTAGATCCGAACCTAATGCTAGCTCTACCGTCCCATATCACCGCTCAAACCGGTATGGATGCTCTAACTCATGCCGTTGAAGCGTACATCTCTTGCAATGCGACTATTGAAACCGACCGATACGCCATTGCGGCCGTTAAACTCATTGATGAAAACTTAGATAAAGCAGTGAAGTTTGGTCAAAACTCTATCGCCAGACAGAAGATGGCGCTTGCGTCATACTACGGAGGTCTCGCTTTCACCAAAGCCAGTTTGGGTTACGCTCATGCTATTGCTCATGCCGTTGGTGCGAAATATGGCATCCCTCATGGTTTAGCCAATGCGGTCGCGTTACCACACGTTTTAGAGTATTCAAAAATAGAAGCAAGAGAACGGTTGGCTCAGCTAGCAGATGCGATAGGGATCTCTGATCGACGCGCCAGTGATAAGGTGAGGGCTGACGCTTTTATTGAGTACATTAAATCGTTACAAACGAAGTTGGGTTTGCCTGCTCACTTTGATGCGTTACTTGATGAACATATTGAAGAGCTAGCTAAAGAGTCGCTGCATGAAGCGCAATGGAATTACCCTGTCCCTCGTTATATGCAGCAAGAAGAGTGTGAAAAGCTGCTGTTTGGTATGACGGCTTCTAAGTAGTCGGATAATCAAACAAACAATCGAACAACCAACCAGAAGAGATAACGCTGGTTGGTTGTGACTAGAAAGTCTCGTATTAAAATCATCACTAGGTATAATCTTCGCTTGAATCGATGACGAGAGATTCCTTGAAAAGGGAGTGCCAAGTCTTTAAAAACCAATCAAAAATATGATTGGTTAGCTGTTAGATTGGAGCAATGATGCAGTTACAAAATATCGACAAACAATTATATCGTTCACGTTTAAACATTGTCATTGTTGGCTGTATCGCGAGTTTAGCGATCTCAAGTCTGGCGATCTCTCAGACACTCATACAGCTTTTTCCTTCCGGCACTGGCTCGCATTTCCACTGGAACTTATTGGGCGTGGTAGTGAGTGCGATAGCCTTGGCTACGATACTGATTAAACTTAAGACTCATCCAAAGATGCGAGAAGTCGCATATGTATGGGATCTGAAACAAGCTCTGAACCTTGTCTCTCGTAAGAATAGAAAGCTCCTTGCTGCAGCGAAGGAGGGCAATGCCGACGCAATGTTAGCCCTTCAGTTTAGTTACGCTGGTTCGCGCCAGCTATGGCAGTTAGACGATAACACCATCACACTCGACACGCTTAATGAGTCGCAGCTTCGACTTGATAACTGGGCTGAAGAGTTCGATGTAACGTTGGACATTGCAAACTATCATTCCGATCTTCTGCAAGGTTTTTAGCTGCCGTTCAAGTTAATAGTGAGCCTGACTACTGTTAGGCTCTGACCCTTTCCAAGTATTTACGAATTCTTCTTCTAGCTCCCTCCAAAGCTGTAAAAGTCTATTGTTCTATTCATTCTAAATGACTAATTCAGAATGACGTATTCAGTCCTATACTTTCGTTGTTATTCATCTAAAGGAAATTGAAATATGAATGAATCTTTCAAAAAGCATGGTGCATTTAGTTGGTCGGAATTACTGGTTGATGACGTTGAGTCTGCACTGAAGTTTTATACCGAAGTGATTGGTTGGGATGTCGACGAAATGGAGATGCCCGAAGGTAAGTACTATGTTTTGAACTGCCAAGGAGACCCTGTTGGTGGCGTGATGAAAAAGCCAGAAGAGATTGGAAACGTGCCAAATCATTGGGGAACATATATTACCGTTAACGATGTTGATGAGGTCTTGGCTAAAGCAGAGGCCGCGGGTGGAAAAGCAGTTTATCCACCCATGAACGTTCCAGGCGTGGGTCGAATGTGCGCGATATTGGATAACAATAATGCGGTAGTTTCTGTTATCACTTATGACGACAACGCATAGGCTTATCGGTTGTTCAAGCGTTGCCAAATTATATAAACCTATGAAAAGTATTTGTCCTTATTCGAGTCAGCGAAATACCAGCTGACTTTTTTCTTTGTTGAGTTTCAAGCTGTATTTAAAGACATTGGGATGACAGAACCTTTCGTTAATTAAACCTGTGGCTCATGTTCTAGCAACGAGATAAAAGCAGACAGATATAGATCTATCGTGTGGTCTGCAGAGACGGCGGGCAACTCAACAGTAATACATGGCAGTTCTTTTTCTATACACCAAGAACCAAACGATCCCGGCGTCTCGTAGTCCACATCTTCAACAATGGGCAGGCTGAACTGCTTTCCAAGCCATTTGGCGAGCTTGGATTTAGTTGGATCGTCAATCAAGGCGAGTGGTTCGTGAAATGAGACTACAAATTTCGGCTCGCGCAGTTCAAGCAAGTCTATCAACGCGCTAACTTCGGGTTCGAGTTGTTCTGCTTGCCCAGTCCCCACTTTGACATCCCTAACGGTTGTGCGTGAGCTCCACCGATAAACCGTACCATGCGGAGTCCAATTCTTGGCTGGGAACGCTCGATTTAGATCGATTTGATTAGCGTTGGCGCGAGTTCCTAGTTGGTTGCCGTCAGGGTTGATAGACAGTATGACATCATGCCGTAGCCTTTGTGCCGGTAGGCTTCGTAGCGCACAGGACAAACCCGCAATAGAGGCCGTTTCATCCCCATGTGTCCCTGCTAAAATCAATCCACGAGACTCACTTTCTATCTGAGCAGGAAAGTAAAGTAATGGCGCACCAAGGACCGAACTTCCATAGCTTAGTGGCTTTATTGAAAATGTAGCTCTTTCTGTCCTTGGAATTAAACTCACCCTATTCTCCTAATGAATCAAGTACTATCAATGCTCAACTGATTACATAATTTAATCACATAAACCCATCAGTTAAAATTCGTCAACAGTTGTATCGCTAATTGTGGTGCGATGTTCAGAGATTGGCTAGGAGAACGACAAAATATGGACTTTAAAAAACACTCGACGGCTTTACTTATTTCCTCTTTATTAACCCCGTTAATATCGGCATCGGCCGCTGCTGAATCACCAGAAGGTATGTCACTCGCACCTGAACAACACTTAGTTCGAGCGAACGATGCTGAAGCTGCGACATTAGATCCGGCAAAGGCGGAAGGTTTACCAGAAATGCACATCTTGCGTGACCTGTTTGAAGGGTTAGTGATCCAAGATCTTGATGGCAATATCATTCCAGGCGTTGCTAAGTCGTGGGAAACTGAAGACAACCAAACGTTTGTCTTTCACTTGCGCAAAGATGCGAAATGGTCAAACGGTGATCCTGTAACTGCTGACGATTTCGTGTATGCGATAAGACGTGCGGTTGACCCTCAATTGGCATCGCCGAATGTTTGGTATCTCAAAATGACCAAAATTAAAAATATTGCCGATGTTGCCGAAGGTAAAAAGCCAGTCCATGATTTGGGGGTTTCAGCCGTCGATAAGTACACGTTACGTTTCGAACTCGATAGTAAAATCCCTTACTTTGTTGCAATGACGGGTCATACTGCGATGATGCCAGTGCACAAGGCGACAGTAGAGAAAAGTGATAAGCCGTGGAGTGACCCGAAACAGTTTGTTGGTAACGGTGCATTTGTTCTGGATGAATGGGTCGTCAACGAGCGAACTGAGTTAAAGAAAAACCCAAATTATTGGAACAGCGAAGAGACTCACCTATCCCAAGTAACTTATATTCCATTTGAAAATCAAAATGCCTCAATCAACCGCTATGTGGCGGGTGAAGTGGATATCACTTCTGATGTACCCACGCATATGGCTCAAAAGCTCAAAACAGATTATGAGTCAGCCTACACGGCAGTGCCTTTACTGTGTACTTACTACTACGCATTTAATACCACACGTCCACCGTTCGATGATGCGCGAGTTCGTCAGGCCTTCTCTTACTCCATCATGCGCGACGTGATTACTAATGGTGTTACTCAAGTCGGGAACTTACCTGCTTATACGTTCGCTCACCAGTACACAGCAGGTTTTGATGCCACACAACCAGAGTACAGCCACTGGACACAGAAACAACGTGATGAAAAAGCAGAGAAACTGCTGAAAGAGGCAGGCTACGGCAAAGACAACCCATTAGATTTCACGTTGCTTTACAATACCAGTGAATCAAACAAGTCTATAGCGGTGGCGATTGCCTCTATGCTGAAGGCAAACCTCGGAGCAAAAGTTGAGCTGGAAAACCAAGAGTGGAAATCCTACTTAGTGTCACGCCGACAAGGTGATTTTGATGTGATGCGCGCTTCGTGGTGTGGAGACTACAATGAAGCATCGACTTTCTTAAGCCTTGTACGTTCCGATTCTTCAGGGAATTTTGCACGCTATAACAATGACAAATACGACCAAGCGATGGATAACGCTTTGGCTGCCGTCAACGAGAAAGAGCGTCAGACCTTTTACGATCAAGCAGAGCAGTTATTGGCTGTGGACATGCCGATAGCGCCAATTTACTACTATATGCAGGCTCGTTTGGTTCGACCGAGCGTTGGTGGCTTTGCTAAAAACAATGTTGAAGGGCGTATTTATTCTAAAGATCTCTATATTAAAGAATAATGCCATCAAGACAAGGGGGCTTCAGCCCTAAATGAGAAAAGCCCGGTGCAGAGTGAATTAATCACATAAAGTGCACCGGGCTTTGTTATTTCAATAGAGGACCAGATCATTAGTCTTTCATTGATAATAAACGAAGTTGTTTACAGTTCACCAACGGTAGACCAAACGGCCGCAAGCATATCGTGGCCGAAGGCAGAGCTGCGTTCCGGAGACCAGCCATAAAGCTCATCAGCGTGGCTGATGTGATCTTTAAATGGCATCTCAACTGTGTACGCCAAACACTTGAACTGCTCGCCGATCCAGTTTGTACCGACCGTCATATTCGCTTTGCCTGGCTCGTCTTTATCGTAACCAAATTCATCTTGGAACTCTGGCGTGATCGTCAGCAATGCTTGCTTGAAGTGGGTTTCCAGTTTCGCGATGCGCTCGTTGTATGAAGGTGTGCCTTCGCTACCTGCAACAAAGTTATATGGAATCGCTTCGTCGCCGTGAATGTCTAGACACAGATCAACGCCAGTTTCTAGCATACGTTCACGTACAAGGAATACCTCTGGGCTGCGTTCCATAGACGGTGACTGCCATTCACGGTTAAGGTTTACGCCAATAGCGTTGGTGCGTAGGTGACCACGGATGCTGCCGTCTGGGTTCATGTTAGGGACAACGTGAATCACAACGTTGTCGAGTAGTGAACGACCTACCGTATCGGTTTCGTCTAGCAAGCGTAGTAACAAGCCTTCGATAAACCACTCAGCCATCGTTTCACCTGGGTGTTGACGACCGATGACCCAAATATTTTTTTTCTCTGGGCTTGGCTCACCAATCGTTAATAGGCTGATGTCGTTGTTGTCTAGCGTGTGTCCGAGAGTTTCTAATTTACACGCAGGGTGTGTTTGCGCACTGTGTAAAAGATCTTGATGGCGATCGTATGAGTACGGTGCGAAGTAAGCAAAGTACATTGAATCATGCTCAGGAATGATGTTAAACGTCAGTGTATTGTCATCAAACTTAGCAGGAATGCGGAACCACTCTTCACGATCATAAGAAGCAACGACATCGTAATCCTCCCAACCTTTAGGGTAAGCCGACGTTGCTAGTTCATTGATGGTAAACTGGTGCGGTTGGTTCGCTTCACTTTCAAGGCGAAAGTGGAACCATTGTGAAATTTCTGTTTGGTTATCCGCAGGGATAGTTAGTTGAATGTTTTGTGGTGACTCTGCTGAAACGACGTGAATGTTGCCGCTTTCAAAATTGCTGAAAATTCTCATTGTATTGTTTTCTTGTAGTTGAGTTGCCGTAAGGTTAGCACACTTTATTTTCGATAAAAGGACTTACTTTTCTAGCTATTTTAATACGTCAAAAAAGACATCTCCTCACGTTTTACTACTTTATGAAAATAAATGCTTTACCTAAACTTAAGTTAAGGTATTAGCATGATTAACATTGCTTATAAATACACGTTAAGGAGAGACAAATGATTCAATTAGAGCATGTAAATTTAGTGGTAAATGATATCCCGAAAATGTTGGAATTTTACCAAGCGGCGTTTCCTCATTGGTCTGTTCGTGATGAAGGGAAAGGAGAGTGGTCCGGAAAACCACGTAATTGGCTGCATTTTGGAGATGAGTATCAGTACATCGCTTTGAGTGATCACGGCGAAGGAAAAAATAGAGACTTGGCCGGACACCAAGTTGGGCTAGCCCATTTTGCTTATGTGACTCATAACATCGATGTAGTGATAGAAAGGCTTGTCCAAGCCGGATTTGAGATTGCCAAACCGGGAGCAGAGGAACCGTATCGTAAAAATGTCTACTTCGTTGACCCAGCTGGGTTTGAAGTTGAGTTTGTTGAGTATCTGAGTGACGACCCAAAACAGCGTAACAGCACGAGTTAATCAAGAGTGTCGTTTAACTCTCTGTGCTGGCAGAGCTAAGTTCATGCATTGCGCTGCCTGCAAGAGAGGTTAATCGCTCTCTATTTAGAGCCAATAGCGTCTTGTTCTTTCTCGATACTACGAAGAATATAGTCGGTCATCCAAGCTGTGCCTAATAAACACATCCAAACCACAATAACGGAATGTGGAACCTCAATATTTGGAGAAACGACGATGGCAGCAAAACCGACCGTTGGGACTGTCCAGCAGATAAGCTTACTCCAATTGAACTTTTTCAGGCGAGATAAGCTTTCTAATGAAGAAATAATACCAGTAATCGATATGGCGACTAATATTGCGTGAAAGAAGCCAGCAAACCATAGCGGAACGAGTAACCCAAGCGCCCACCAGCTTTGTTTGTTCGATGTGCTTTTGTGCTTCGCCGCCCACCAAATGACCAATACCGACAGCATTTGAACCAGCGTGATCATAGGCATGCCTTCTAATGAGCCTATTGCCTGACTGATCATGACGCCTGCTTGCAGAGTTAAAACGATTGATGCGGTGATATATCGAACTTTTTTGCTACTTCGTCTAGAAAAGACCACCATGAGTAAGGGAAAAAGAATCCATTGAGTGACCGACAGGGCAATAGATTGATGTGGCAAGGTCAAGCCATAGGCCAACATGCCTGCAACTAGAAATAGGCCTTTTATACCTTTCTGTGGTAACACCCAAAGAGCGGGTATCAATAGCGCGAGCGCCGAAAATTCATTTTGATTGAGGCCCATTGATTGAGCGCAGACAATGGCCAAAAGTGTGGCAACTACAAAGTGTAACGTTATAAACATCTAACCCCTTACTCAATTTCAAAGCCATAGGACATGACGTATTAGATAAACACATAACTCAAACTAATAGATTTAGAACTTGCTTAAATGTAGGTAGATCAATATTGGGCGGATAAATGAAAGGTACTTGTCAAAAATGAGGTACCGCGAATGAACTAGGTTTGATATACCCAAATAGCCTCAACATGAACTTAGTGGATCAGAGCATTTCGAGGTTATTTGGGCATAAAGCTATAAATGATTAGATTGTTAACGCAGAGTAGAGTACGCCTAATGTACCAAGAGCGAAGATGAACATTACCGCTTTGGTCGACATCTCGCCGCCATTTTCCGTTGCCTTACCAAATAGCCCAAAGACTAACGGGTGAACTAAGAATGGTGTGGCGAAAATGAAGGTAATCATACTCGCTGCTGATTCACCGAACATGCCGCCCTGAGTCGCTGCGAACAGGCCGAAGTGAGACAGGCCTGACGCTGCAGCCATCGAAGCGTGCTCAATTGGCATTCCTGCAAAGTGCAATATAGTGAAGCTGCCGAATACCGCGACGATTTGCCAGCCAAACGAGAACTGCATTAAGCCTTTTACTTCTTTTGCATCGTCACCGTGTGCTTGGCGAAGGTTCTTACTTGCTAGGTAAACGAACCCAAGACCTAACAGAACCAGTGGCAATGTCCATTCAACCAATAGAACGCCACGCTCGGCACTTGCAGCAAGGATAGTGAATACGAAAATATGTCCGATAAACGGAATGTTAATCATGATTGGAGCACGCGCTGCAGCCGTCCCACCAAAATCACCTGCGGTACATGCACCTGTTAGACCTGAGTGAGATAGACCACCCGCCATACCCGGTGCTAAGTTACGAACGTGGTTCGATTTTGCTAGGAAGATGAGGATAGTCAAACCACCAAACATCCAGAACATTTGTCCTGCAAAGCCATAGACGATGACGCTTTGTAGCCCTGGAATCGTGAAGGCTTCTAGCATGTGAGAGCCGCCAACCAAGAAAGTACCGGTTAGCAGGACAGGAATACCCGCGAACAGTAGCGAGTTCAGTGTTGGCCCGGCTTTCCATTTCGGCATTGCCATACCTAGTCCAGACGAGACCACCATCGCGAAGAAGATTTGCGGTAGACCAATCACGCTAGCAACAAGGTGCGACAGCCTTAGCGAGATCATCAAAATACCAATGATCACTAAGATCTCGACTAAGCCCTTAAATAGGTAAGCACGCTTGTCAGAAATTTTGGCTTTGCTATCAATGAAAATCAGCGCGATACCCAAGCTTAGGTACGACAGTGCTAGGTATGACTCACCAAGAGGGTGACCCGCACTGCGACCTGTTAGCAGAGCAGACGCCATTTCGATACCCATCAATAGTACAAAGGCACGAATGACAAAAACAAGCTGAGTACTTGTCGTTCCGACAAACGCTTCATGCTTTGCGGCGACCACTAAGCTTTCTGCTTTATCAAATTGCTTGGAGAGCAATTTACGGATCTCTTGTCCACCAACGAAGAAGGTCGCGATTAAGGCGATAACAGTCGTTTGGCTTAATAAGACGATCGCTGGAAATTCTTGAAGCCCCGGCTGCGCCAAACCTGTTTTCACAAATAGCGTACCCATTAGCAAGCCAAGAACAACGATCACGAGAACGGCTGAGTATTTGGTATTCGCGACGATGGCACGAGAAAGTAATACCATGATGACCACTGCCACCATAGAGAATGAAAGATGGTTGAAAGCAACCAAATAAGAGAGGTTTTCCATTAAAACACCAGCTAAAACGGTATAAGCAACAACGTTTATAAACCAACGTTGACGTGCTAGAAAATTTAGGGCGCGATATTATAAAAATTCAATGGAGTGAGGTAGTTTAAAAGTGTAACCGTTGAAATGTTTTATGATGCGAATTAACGGTTTTTACGAATTAAATTTTTCACTGTGATTATATAAACTCAGTTAAAACAATAACTAGGTGGTATTGGCTGCATTTGCTTTCTGTTCCCGTTTCGGGTTTCACGAATAGATCACTCGATATAATGGTCGTTTGTTGAACTGATAAGCGCCAAGATTTGTGGAAGATTTTCTATCGTCGCTTGATAACCCGCTTCTATTGCTTCGTTTTTATCACCGAAGCTGATCTCGCTTTCAGGCTCGTAATCTGGGCGAATGAGCACATCGGCACTTTGCATTTCAGGCTCTGACAATTTGCAGGTCAGCATGCGAAGAGTGTTAATGGCAACGTGTCGTCTTGAGTTCTTAACGTCAGGCTCGGCATCACAGTGGATGTCTACACCAATGACAACATCAGCCCCCATGGATCGAGCGTAATTCACCGGTACAACGGTGAGTAATGCACCATCAACTAATAAATTCCCTTTGTTCTCTACTGGGACAAAAGCGGCCGGAACGGAGGACGATGTTTGTACCGCTTCGCCCGGGTTACCATCGAGAATAAGCACCGACTCTTTATGGGTGAGGTCGGTGGCGGTAATGCCGATTGGAATTGGCATTTGGTTTAAGTTCTCTTGCGGCACCGATTCATTAATCCACTTTGCGAGCTTTTGTCCATTGACTAATCCCTTACGAGAAATCACGATATCGGCCAGTTGGAACTCACTGACTTCATGGACGATTTCCTCAATCTCACTGTAAGGCAACCCTGAAGCGTACAAGCTAGCGGCGATAGAACCTGCTGACGATCCCGTCACTATATCGGCTTTAATACCATTCTCTTCCAGCGCTTTAATTACCCCTAAATGAACAAAACCACGTACGCCACCACCACCAAAGGCGATACCTAGAGTCTGTGAGCCCTCAGCCTGTTTGTAGTCATCGACCTGAATTGGAATCTCATACTCTGACAGTGTGTTGAGGTTCGGATAATCATTACTTGTCGCGCAACCGGCTAAGGTGAAAGTAAGGATGAGTAATAGAGCTTTATTTATAATTAGAGCGTTGTTCATGAATCCAGTCTCTTTGTTCAACGGGGAAGGGTGGGCTGGGCGAAAGTGTTCACTTTAATTGTCACAGTGTGCCATAAATACACATTACACACCTTAATGTTCAAATAAAAAATCCCTTGATCTGATCAAGGGATTTGATGATTAAAACCTGTATTTATGTTTCATTTGTAGCGAGACTAGTTAGCAATGAACTCAGGGTAAGTCACTTGCCCTTTCTTCACCAGAACAGAGTCTAGAGAGCTGTAAATTTCAAAACTGGCACCTTCTTCTGTGTCATTTTGAGCGCTACAGCTGTAACCAAGGGTATAGGTGCCGGCTTTTACATTGTTAAAGCCAAAGTAGGCGATCTGTTCGTCAATGCCTTCGGCAAACGTTGTAGAAACCATGGAGTGGTTAAGCGGGCGCTTTTCTCCTTCGACACCAGCTCCAATACTATGGTAACCAAGCATTTGATCTTGACGCGTGTTGTATGGGTAGAGGTATACCGCTTCAAGCGCCAAATCGTCTTGCATCTTACACTCTTGTTGGATTGACTCTATATCCACTGAGCCGATGATTTGTCCATAGTTGCTATCTATTTGAACGATCTCAAAGTCTTTCTGGCCTAAAAAGCGCCAGCCTTGGTTTCGGTTATAGCGCAGTGTCTCTTCTAAATTGAACTTAAACGCTAGGTTGTTTTCACCGCGTTGAACTTGGAAAGTTTGGCTGACTAGGCGGCCAGAAGGGCGAGCATCTTTAGGTGGCTTTGCTCCTGCACATGAGCCTTGTGATGGGGTAGATAGGTAGTCCACATTACCATTGTGTTCGATAACATGGGAATCATAGTAGGTGTCAACCTGCCCACCATTTTCATGCTTACCATTGATGTATAAACACATCTGGTAGTAGCCCGGCTTAACCATCATACCGTCAAACAGGGGGCCAGCATCGCTTCCGTTTGCTGCTTTTACTTCGATCATGCGCAGTTCGTCTTCCTGATCCTCAAAGTAATTATGGTATTGCTCGCACTGACCAGTTTGGTCACAAGTCTCTTCTTCACCTGGGAGTGAAGCGACTTTCTTTAGGAATACATAATTAAAAGCGATGTTTACCTTATCTAGATCGGATAGGTCTTTATCGTGATTAGAGTTGCTATCAAGCTCGTAAGAATTGACGTCAGAAGAGTTGAGCTCGCTATCAAGTTGATTAATGACTGAGAAATTCAACGTTGCGGTTTCAGGCGATGTCGAGTTTTCGTCGCTACTGTCTGAACCACAGCCCACTAAAAGCGCCGCTAATACCAATGGCGTAAGTTTCATGTTCATGTTGTTTACCTGCTTAATGTATCGCTTACTCAATACGGCAAACGATGTGTAATTTGCGCGCAGGTTACCGAGGTTGTTCTGACGTAATGCTATTCTCAGGTGATTACCAAGTAAGGGGTAGGTCAATTCTTCTGATGGAGTGATGCTCATTTATGAAGCGTAACGTTTGCGAAGAGAGTAAATATTCAGTCGATGAAAGGGAAATGATCTATGAACTTGTGAATCTTCACTATACTTAGTTTGAATAGCATGATGACGTCGTCGTTGTCTCTGGGGGACAAAATGGAACTGCACAATAGAATGGGTGAAGTGGCGAGAATGGCCGATAATCTCACATTAAAAGAAGTCGCAGAGATGGGCTTTACTATCGATCTTTGTGATGAAGGGTTTGATCCAGCTGAGCACTGGACTGTTAATGCAACACCTAAAGGGGATAAGAAAGACTACCCACAAGAGTGATCCATTCGTTTATTTGACAATCAATATATTCGTTGAAACAAGTTTTAACTAGTTATTAAGCCGAACCTAATCATATTTCATCGTAGGGTTCGGCTTTTTATTGCGAACTTTAAGTCGCTCTCTTTTATTAATGGCGACGAGCACGGTGGAATAATGTAACTCCAAGAGCCCCCGCCCAGAATAAGACTAATAGCCATAAGTGAGTGAAATAAATAGAGACTTGTTGCCAGTTGGCACCCATTTGATTGAGGGATAGGAAGCCTTTAATCGACGCGGTACTTGGAATAAGGTTTGCAATCCAAAGTAATGCTGAAGGGATCATCTCTGGTGGCCATATAAAACCCGCCAAGAAAATCAGAGGCATGGAGCTGATAAGAACAATCACCGGTACGAGTTCTCGACGCGGTACCCATAACCCCAATACATAGCCAATTAGGCAGGATGAAAGCAAGAACGGAATGAGAAGCGCAAATAACTCTTGTGGCTGGGCTAGGGTATTAATTCCATGCCAACTAAAACTTGCCCCAAAGTAATAAGCGCTCATCACAATGTAGATACCAACCAGTAATAGAGTTCTTACAGCAAGAACAGATATCTGCGCGTAAAGTCTCCAACCTCTAGACTCTGACTTATGCGTGGCGACGAGTAATCCCGCAGCCATGATCAATGTTTGCTGAAGAATAAGTACAAAAACCGCCGGAACAACATAATCGACATAACCCATGCGAGGATTAAACGTAGGTTTTAGGTTTGCCTTGATACTTGCGTATTGGTTCGTTGCCGATACTAGTGGCTCACCTTGTGCCATTAATTGAGCGACTTTAACTTCTGCGCCAAGAGTCGCACCTGCCTGTGCTAATCCTTCAACAACGGTTCCATAAACTAAGAAATAGGAAGCATCGCCTGCATAAGCCAGTGTGGGGCTTTTTCCTACCATTAGGTCTTTATAAAAATCTTTCGGAATCACCAATATGCCACTTACTTTGCCATCAATAAGAGCGTTCTTAGCCGCTTCTATACTATGATCCCGCTGGATGATTTTTACTTGGGATGTTGCATCAACCATTCGTTCTAGTTTCAGGCTGACCGCACTGTTGTCAAGGTTAACGATGGAGATATGTTGCTCTAAAGGGGACTGCTGAGCATACGGCAATGGGTATAGAAATGAGTAGAATATAATCCCGCCAAATACCGTCAGTACGACGGCCTTATTCGAGAAGAAGTCTCGAATTTCCTGCTTCATCAGAGAAATAAAACTCATACTTTTCCCTCTATTTGATAGCGTTTTTTGATCAGAGCGAAACAAGCCAATAGCGCAATGAGGTAACCAAACATTGGCAGTAAATGCCCAAGTGAATCCAGCGTAGATGCTGCGTAACTAACTTGCGAAACTTGAACTTCAATATAGTGGCTAACGGGCAGTAAAGCGCGCCACCATTGGGCTAATAGGTTCATATCCGTTACAGGGAATGTTATGCCCATAAACGCGAAACTCGGTGCAGTAAATGCGCCTGCAAAACTCATCGCTCGAGTGGCATCAAGGGTTATAAAAAAGAATAAGCAGCCCATGATGATACAAGCCACAATCATTGCCCATTGAGCAAAAATGACAGGTAGTAATGACCCTTGTAATGGCCAGTTTAACCAATGATAGAACCAAGTTAGAAACATGACGCCTTGCACTGCGAAAATGAGCATATAACCTTTCAGCGTGTGAATAAGCGTAAGTAAGGGCTTCGAGCCTAGCCACTCCTGTAGTGTATTGTAACGGCGGAAATTGGCAGCCAAAATCAAAATAGTACAGACGACGATCACCACTTGCCAAAGTGCAGGAATAACAGCTGAAACTAAAAACTGAGCGTAGTTGGTATTTTGATTAAATAATGCGGTAATTTGAGTCGAGATAGGGACGGCTTTCCCAAGCGCTGAACCTGTGGTTGTATTCCCCGATGCAAGGTGCTGGGCTGTTTCAATGGTTGCATTAAAATAGCCGATAGATTGCATCACAGCGGAGTTGATTAGTCGCCCAACCAGAATGTACTGACTGTTGTAGAACGTAGAAACCTGAGGAAGCGTTTGTCGGTAAATACTCTTGTCAAAATCGTTAGGGATAATCACATACGCATAGATATTGCTCTCAACCAAAGCCTGTTTAGCTTGATAGACATCTGAGAACTGTTCGTCAACACGGATTGTTGGTGAGGCATTGAGCTGATGAATTAATTTCTGTGATATTTGACTGTGAGAGAGGTCGACAACCCCGATAGGCAGATCTCGAGCAATACCTGCAGAAAAAATCCCCCAGATACACAACGCTAAAGCGATTGGCACCCAAGTTAGACAAGAGAGTAACCACTTGTCTTGCTTGAGGGTTTGAAGTTGCTGTTGTACGTGACTCATAGCTGGCTCACCTAATTGCCGACAGGTAGCTCAACCACAAGGCTCATACCCATACGAAGTTGATCTTTTGAATAGGTAGGACGAGCTTCCACTTCAAATGTACGAAGATCAAAGCCTTGTGATGCATCTGTCGAGCGCCATGTCGCAAAGTCACCCATCACAGCGACATGAGTTACTGTGAACGTGACGGTTTTATCTAAAGCGGGTAGGTAAGCGTCAAATCGTGTCCCTTTAGTGAAATTCTTTAAGTAATCTTCGCGAACATTAAGCACTGCCCATGCGTCTTGGGTGTCAATGACCGTGACGACAGGAAAGCCTTGTGGAGCGAGTTCACCACTTTGTAGCAGTACTTGTGAAACTTCTCCATCAAACCAGCTCTCAATTTGAGTATCTGCGGCAAATGCTTCTACTTCAGCGACTGCACCTGCGGCCATTACCGCTTTTTCTGCCGCCGCAAGTTTGGTTTCGTCACGTACGCCTTCTTTGGTCATTTGATACATTTGGTACGCGGCACTTTGCGTGTATTTGGCCGCTTGCCATTGAGTTTTCACTTCATCACGCTGCTGCTCTGCAACAACACCATCACCGAAAAGGTTATTGATACGTTGGTAGGTTTTCTCAAGTAGGTCTGCAGCGGCTTTCGCTTTTAACCACTGATCTTTAGCCGCTTGAATTTGCTGAGTTCTTGCACCTTTATTGGCTTCAGATGCCAGAGCTCCGGCTGCTTTTTCTCCTGCTTTGGCTTGTGCTAGCTTCGCTTCAATTTCAGGGCTATGCAGAGTGAAAATAAGATCGCCTTGTTTAATTTGATCACCCTTGCGAACCAGTACCTCATCGACTCGCCCCGGAACTTTAGATGAAATGCTGTATTGCTGTGCTTCAATCATCCCTTGTAGGCGAATCGGTTGTGGTTGGTAGGCTTTATAGAAGCTCATCCCCACCCATGCGATAAATCCGACAGCGATGAGTGATGCAATTATAGGTTTGATGGCTTTATTAGGTTTCATAGTGATTCCTGCGTCTGAGCCGTATGAGCGATGACATACGAATTAGATTGATATTGGTGATAGCTGTTCATCTCGCTTGTCAGTGCGAGTAACTTTGTTAAAGAGACAAGGTAATGGAAACGAGCGGCTGATTGCTGAGTTTGAATGCTGGCTAAGTAGAGCTGTGCATCCACCACTTCAAGCGAAGTGGATAGCCCTTGTTTAAAGGCTTTCTCACGCAGATTTAGATTTTCGGTTGCAAGCTTGATGCTTGATTCAAGCCCAAGTACTTCATCAATGGATTGATGTGCTTCTAGGTAGGTTTTTTGTACCAATACCGATAGATCTTCACGAGCTTGCGCTTTGAGTGAACGAACTTGCTGAACCTTGCTATTAGCGGCTTTAACCGTGTCACTACGACCAGACGACTCAATCAGCGGAATACTGACTCCCACACCAACCATCCAGTCTGGCTTCATTTGGCTTGCTAGTGAGTCATCTTCATGCAGGCTGTAGTCACCGTATAGGTACACCTCAGGGTAGTATTTTCCTTTTTCAGCCTTTATTAAGCTGCTGGCCTGTTTCTCTTTGGCATCAAGAAGTGAAAGACCGGGGTAGGTAGCAAGAGTTTGATCGATGAACACCTGCATTGGTGGCAGATTTTGATTGATAAATAACGTTTCTGATGGTGTCACTAAGCTATTTTGAGCCAGAATTTTGCTCAGTGCAGATTGCGCGATATCTAAGTTACTTTGCGCCTTACGAGTATCCACCTTGGCCTTATCAAATGAAGCTTCCGCTTGTAGGCGTTCAACTCTGGCTATTTGACCTTGTTCTTCGAGCTTTATCGCAAAATCTAAATGCTGAGCTAACCCTTGCTCAACGGCTGTTCGAGTATTAAGAACCTCGGTTGCAAGCACCACGGAGAAGTAATATTTACTTAGATCTTCATATCGTGCTTGAGTCTCCATTTCATACTGACTTCTCGCCTGTTCAGTTTGACCTTGAGCAGCTTGCTGCGCTGCACTGATTCGGCCGCCAGTAAAAATAGGCCAAATAGCGCGAATAGAAGAAGTGAAAATATCCTTTTCGGTCATCGTCGTTTCAACACCGCCTAAAATTGGCAGTAAACCCGACATCATCGCACCTGACGCACCGCCAATCGCAGGAAAGGTTGTGGCTTCGGCTAATTGTGAACCTGTCACGCTGACATCGCTGTCCAATCTTGTGTAGTTTGCCCCAAGTGTTACTGAGGGAAGGTTTAAATTTCCCTTTGCATTTTCCATGTGCTGATAACTTTCGACATTGGATCGCTGCGCTGCAAGAGAGTGGTTGTTCTCTTGCAGTAGTTGCCACGCCTGATCAAAGGTGATTGCCGCCCCATGTGAGGCAGAAGAAGCCAAACTAAGGCAGAGCACAAAGAGTGGTCGAAGAGGGTATCGTTTCATCCTGATTGCCAATATTTAGAGTAATAACTCTAATATACAGGTGTTAGACAAAAGTGCACACCATTAAATGTGAATTGATGTGAAACAAGCGATTCGATCTCTTTAAAAAAGAGCATCGAAATGGGATATTTCGGTAGTTTCTAAAGGGAATTTAAGCGATACATCAAGGCGGATAGATAGTATCGTTGATGGCTAGCGTGTCTTTGAGGTTAAGAGGGGATTAAAGGATGAATACAATGCTCGAGTTGGATGAAAAAGAGATACAAGGCACAATCGAATTTGGTGAGAAAATAAAGGGCCGAGGCAAAGTGGGGATTCAGAGTTGGTATCTGTCATCCACATCCAGCGCATTAGTTTTAGAAATAGCGGAAGACCCAGAGATTGAACCCAAAGATTTACCGCTGGTTGGTTATGGTTGTGGCGGTTGGATCGCAGAGCATGAATACAGCTCAATTGAGAATGAAGTTGTTGCCGTCATCAAACAGGGTATATCTCAGTTTAAACAGAACAAGTTGGCATATGTACCAGCGGTCACGTGTGCTTGTGCTGAGTAAGGCCTAACGGATTTCTGTCTCTACGGTCAGTCGATTATCAAGTTGGTGGCTATTTACGCTGATATCCTAATGGAACTCTAATCTATGCAGAACACTTGGTATTAGGTAAAAGTACGAAGCCGGGTTACGGGTCTTAAGGCTCAACAACACACCGCTCGACATGTTTTCGTTATTAGTTGAGTAGTGTTTATCGAGCCATTTGTTAAGTGGAGAGTTCAGCGTCGTTCGAATGGATATTAGTGTTTATACCTAAAGGTATTACTGTCATCAATAATCTCAATTTTAATCGGTGCTAAGCCTTTTTTAATGTTGCCTATTTGCCCAAATGATTTTTTAGAAAGGTCAATGACTCGGCCTTTCACAAAAGGTCCGCGATCATTGATTTTTACATCGACCGACTTGCCATTGGCTGTATTTGTAACCTTTACGATAGTCCCAAATGGTAAGGTTTTATGAGCCGCAGTATAGGCCCTCATGTTATACCGCTCACCACTTGCAGTCAGCTTTCCGTGGTATTTATTACCATACCAAGAAGCTTGGCCAACAAGTTCATGTGATTTGGCATAAGATCTTGTTTTTCCAGTATCGATTGCTGCAGTTGAGGAGCAGCCGGCTAGCATCGTAAAGACAAGAGCGGCAAAGATAAGATTTAATTTTTTCATGCTATTTAGATACTCGATTTATTCATGTCATGTTTATCTGTTTTGTTTTCATTATTTATCAGAATGAGAACAAAATAATCATCCGAGATGATTCGCTAATTTTTTCATAGACTCTGTTTTAATTGGTCATGGTTAAGAAAGATTTTAAGAGTGAAAAATCAATTTTCATAACGCTATCGGTCTGTGCCAGATAATTAGTGTCTCAAACAGCCAATGCAGATCCACACTATCATTACAGGACATTAAGTAACTTTGTCATACTTGTAATAACTGATGTTGACTGATATTTGAGCCGCGACAATTTTAACTGAATTAGATACAATTCTGGGCTCATTAGAATGTATATAATTGGCATAAAATATGAAAATCTCTGTTGATGGCGGTTCGTTTAAAATAGCGATTGAAACTGAGTTTGAAGGTTTAATTAAAGAAGCTACAGATATCTTCCACGCCACTCGCACACAAGCGGGTTCAAATGAGAAAGCGATTCTACGCTTCTTACAGATCATTATTGAACATCGAGAAGATGATGACGCAATTGGCTATGCGGTGCTTGGTTTAGTGGGTTGGTATAACGAGAAGATTAATCCAGTGACCAATAATAATATTGAGCTTAACCTGACTAAAATCTTACCACACCTAATTAACCCCGCAGGTGACTTAACGGCAAGCAGCCCAAGTGACATGGCTACTTTTAAGCACTAAGAATAGATATGGATAGGGCTGAGATAGCTGAGCAAACCTCGGCTTGATCGTTATTAGATATCAGTAACCTATTTCTGTCTGGAATTGTTTAGTAGTTACGCGTTACAGTAAAAAGTTTGCTTGGCTTTCAGGTAAAAGCTTACTCAAAGAGTATGTGGCACTAAATGGCACAAGTCGGACATTCTGCTATCACTGTGACTTAAGTTGAGAGTTCAGGGTAAAGGCGAGCCTTTAGAAAACATTAAGCTGGCTATATCCACATTTGATACCAATATCCCCGTGAAAGTCGATGCACAGATCTACGCAGGTTATAAGGTGAACTGGTGTGAACTACAGTCAGAATTACCCGCTTATTTGGAAGGGCGTAAAAGTTAGCGATGGTCTGACTGCTCCACTATCAGGCAATTACGCCCCGAGCTTTTGGCTTGGTACAGTGCCCGGTCGGCATACTTAAACATATCATCTGGATGATTGTATAAACTGGAATGAGTGAGCCCTAAACTGATTGTGACTTGAATATTTTCACCTTGAAACGGGTAATTATGCTTGGCAATGGTTTCTCGAATACGCTCGGCGCATGGCTTGGCAGCCTCTAAGTCCACATCAGGTAAAATGATCGAAAACTCCTCCCCACCAATTCGAGCAACAATATCTTGAGCCTTCACCGAAGCGACAATCTGTTTAGCCACTTGGATCAACACTTGATCGCCGAAAGCATGCCCGTAATTATCATTGAGCGATTTAAAATGGTCGATATCAACAGAAATAATGGAAAAAGGCTGCGTACTATTATTTAGCCAAAGCTTGTTAATACTGTCGTCATAAAAACGTCTGTTATTTACATTAGTGAGGGGGTCACGGTTAGCTTGTATCCGTAATAGTGCTCGATTTTTTAGTGTGCTGTTGAGAAAAAACAGCGTCATCACCAGTAGAAGGGCAGAGCCAGTAAAGGCTAAGTAATAGATTTGCGTATGCTCTTCTGCCGCTCTTAATTCTAATTCCTGCACTCGGTTCTTTTCAGAGAGTAACGCTGCTTCCAAATCTTTTCGTTCAACTTCATAGACAACTTCCATCTCAGCACGCATCTTGTTTTGTTGTTTATCATCGGCTTGTTGATGCAAGTGTGAATATTGATCCAAGCTCTCATACGCTTGTTTATACAAATCTAAAAGCTGATAGATATGGGCCGCCCGTCTGTGGTAGATCAGCATCAAATCATCGCCGTCTTCCTTCTGAACAAATTCTTTTCCTAGCTGTAAAGCAAGTAATGCTGGCTCCTGCTGGTTGAGCTCTGCGTAAGTTAGGGCTCTTAAAAATAAGTAACTGGAAACAGATTCAAAAGAATATTGATTTTTTACCAGTTTTTCGGCTTCCAAGACATTGCCTAATGCTTGCTCAAACTTTTGCTGTTTTATTGAAAAATCTATTTTTGCTAGGTATGAATAAATGAGCTGTATAGGCAGTTTGGTTAACTCGCTTTGCTTAAACATATCATTAATTGCCTGCTCTGCTTGTTCAGGCTTATCAACGTTTGAATATAAGAGGTACAAGTTATGGTATAGCTGATGCAGCTGGATCATATTTTGTGCTGATTTTGCCTGTTGAATGGCAGAGAGATAGTGTTGCTCAGCTAAGTCTACTTGCTTGGTGTAAAAGTAATAGAGGCCAAATGCGTTGTTTATGTCTGCAAGTAACGGCAGTTGCTGCGTTTGTATAATTGTATTGGTTTTCTGCAGGATCGCTAAGCTTTCAATATACTTGCCAAGATTAAGGTAACTGTGGGCTAAATCAATTGATGAAAGGGCGTGGTGGTAAGGCAGTTGTGCGCTTTCTGCGGCGGAAACGGCCTTTAGTTGCAACGGTAAACGCTCACTATGTGATGACGTAAACGCGGCTTGAAGAGCAAGGCTGTAAACGCGCTGTAGTGGCGTTTCAAACGTTATGTTTTGTATTGTTCGATATACAGACTTCGCATCATTATCTCTACCCACTCTTTGATAAAGGTATGCCAGAAAGAGTTGCTTACCCACAATGTCTTGAGCGTCTATTCTCTTTGTCTCTTGCTCAAGCTCGATTATTGTGGCGTTTGGTGTTTGCCACCAATAGCTATCAATATTCACTTTTTTGGCAAAGCTTTGGGCGCTAAATAACATGAGTAAAAGTAGCGTAATAAGTAAATTCAAATGATGTCTCTTCGTAATTCTTCTTCGATTGCTATCAACATTTTTTAGCTCGTTTAATTTTTTAAAAGAGCATAGGAAGTATAGGTGTTTAAAAATTATTTAACGTCTTGATAGCAGACCTTTCTGGGGTTGTTTGGTTTAGGGTTATTTAGGCCGAGTCATCATTTGTGCCTAGTATTCGTGAAAGGCCGCTGCCTTATATGGTATGGCATTCTAAGTGTGCAATTATTCCACACTTTAAAGGCTCGTTCAATAATTAGGCACATAATCAAACTTACGGTTTCAGATGCATTTCTAACCAATTGCAAAAAGCCGAGAGCATCACTGCTCTCGGCTTTTCTAAGTCACTTATTGAATTAAATCAATAGTGCTTACTGCATCACTTTATTGTGAACTTGCTCAAGTTGTTGCATCTTACCTTGAAGCATTAGTACGTCTTGGTTGAAGTTACCAGGGTTCAATACTTGGCTACGTTGAATTGGGTAGTCAGGTAGCGTTGATAGGAACGATTGAACTTCACCAGCAACTGGTACGAATAGCCACATGTTGTCTGCCATCCAACGAATGTACATACCAGATTCGTGTGGTGCTTTTTCAAATGGGTCTGCACGTAGGTGTACGATTGACGGCCAGTTAGTTTGGAAACGAACACCATCAGAGATGTTACCTTCCATGTGTGCGAACTGAACTTTGAAGTCACCAGTACGTACAGCATCTAGCTCAGCATTTGCAGAGAAGTACAGTAGACCTTTACGAGGACCTTCTTCAACTTTACCTTCAAAGAATGGTAGGAAGTTGTAGCCATCTAGGTGAACACGCCAGTTCTTACCGTTGTAGCGAGCGCCTTTGTCTGACTTAAGTTTCTCGACCACTTTGTCATCGCCTGCTGCTGCAAGAAGCGTTGGGATCCAGTCTTTGTGGCTCATCATGTCGTTGATTTTAGTGCCTGGGTCGATAGTACCTGGCCAGCGAACAAGTTGAGGTACGCGGAAACCGCCTTCCCATGTTGTGCCTTTCTCACCGTGGAAGAACGTTGCACCGCCATCAGGCCATGTTGCTGTTTCAGCGCCGTTATCCGTTGAGTAGATAACGATGGTATTGTCAGCGATACCAAGGTCGTCAAGTTTATCAAGTAGGATACCTACGTGATCATCATGTTCCATCATGCCGTCAGCGTAGATAGAAACGCCAGATACGCCTTGGTATTTCTCTTGTAGACGAGTCCAAACGTGCATACGAGTAGTGTTGTGCCAGATGAAGAATGGTTTGTCAGCTTTCACTGCACGTTCCATAAAGTCTAAAGAGCTTTCTAAGAACTCTTCATCAGCCGTTTCCATACGCTTACGCGTCATTGGGCCAGTATCTTCAATCTTGCCATCAGCCGTTGACTTAATTACGCCACGAGGGCCGAAGTTCTTACGGAACTCTGGGTCTTTAGGGTAGTAGTATGTTTCTGGCTCTTCTTCTGCGTTCAAGTGGTAAAGGTTACCAAAGAACTCATCAAAACCGTGCGCCGTTGGAAGGTGCTTATCTTGGTCGCCCATGTGGTTTTTACCAAACTGAGCCGTCATGTAGCCTTGGTCTTTTAGTAAATCAGCGATCGTTGGAGCCCAGTCTGGGATACCGTGGTCAGAACCCGGCATACCGATGGTTAAAAGACCGGTACGGAAAGGTTCTTGACCTGTTAAGAATGCAGCGCGACCCGCAGTACAAGATTGTTGACCATAGTGGTCAGTAAAGATTGCACCTTCGTTTGCAATACGATCGATGTTAGGCGTTTCGTAGCCCATCATGCCGTGGTTGTATGCGCCAATATTGAAAATACCAATATCGTCACCCCAGATAGCAAGGATATTCGGTTTGTCAGCTGCAACAGCTGCGCCAGCGGTAGCGATTGCGCCAACACCAACAGCTACTTTACTTAAAAGGTTAGCCATAAAGACTCCAATAGTAATCGGTTAAAAGAGTGGTTCAGCAAATGTAAGAGTGGATCGTGCTTACTTGCTGATGGCGCTTAACTTAATTGTGAACGGAGGGGTTGTCGCTTTATAGTGACTATAACTAATGGTTATAAAATCCGTTGGGCGTGCTTTGTAGCCGAGTCTACGTTTTAATCGCTGAGTTTCTTGATCTAAGTCATATAAGGTAAAGGTCGAATATAAATGAAGTTGAAATCCTGTTCCGGATAGACGCTATAACTAATAGTTATGTTGCTTATGGTTAGAATGCAGAGAAATACCTCAGAGGAAGATCAACAGTATGAGTCATGCATTCGAATCCATTACAAAACTAATTGATAACGTTGAGTCTAATGTTATTGGTCAGAGCCACGTTGTACGATCGCTGGTGGTTGGGTTATTGACCAATGGCCACGTATTACTTGAAGGCTTACCGGGAACCGCTAAAACTCGCTCCGTGAAATCACTCGCTGACACATTGGCGACCAGTTTTGGCCGAATTCAATTTACTCCCGATCTTCTTCCCTCAGACGTGACAGGCACAGAAGTGTACCAAGAGCTAAATGGCAAGCCTCAACTCAATTTTCAGCCGGGTCCAATTTTTAATAGCATCGTGTTAGCGGATGAGATAAATCGAGCGCCAGCTAAAGTGCAGGCTGCACTACTTGAAGCCATGGCGGAAGGTACGATTACTGTCGGCGATAAAACCCATCAACTGCCTGAACTGTTTATGGTACTGGCGACCCAAAACCCAGTAGAGCAAGAGGGGACATACCCACTACCAGAAGCTCAGATGGATCGTTTTATCATGAAGGTAAGCGTCGATTACCCAGAAGATGAAGCCGAAAGGGACATTATTCGCTTAGTTCGTAACGAAGAGCAGGGATGTACTCATACGAAATCAGAGAACGATCGCGGTATGGAAAGTAAAGCTCCCGTCACGATTGAACCTGATGCTGTGTTAGCGGCAAGGCGTGAACTCACCAACATTAATGTTTCAGAGTTAAGTGAAAACTACATAGTGGCGCTTGTTATGGCAACGCGAAAACCAGTCCGTTATCAAGAATCAAGCCTAGCTAAGTGGATTGAAGTGGGCGCAAGTCCCCGTGCTTCTATCGCGCTAGATAAATGTGCTAGAGCGCAGGCTTGGTTAGAAGGGCGAGACCATGTACTGCCGGATGATATTAGAGCCGTCGCACCTATGGTATTAGGCCATCGTTTTAGCCTCTCGTATGACGCATTGGCTGATGGCGTGACACATTTAGATGTTGTGAATGAGCTATTAGACCACGTTGCTATTGGGTAGTTATTCGCTAGGTACTAGCTAGGAGAGTATATGGTGAAGCCAACTTCAATTCCGCGTGTCTCTGATCATGATCCCAGAGTTTATTGTGATTATGCGCAGCTCGTTCGTCTGCAAAAGCATGTCGATTCTTTTCTATTTTTACCAAGGCTGAAAGCAAATAGTGCGCTTTCTGGCCGTCACCACTCTCATTTTCGAGGGCGTGGCTTGAACTTTGAAGAGCTTAAGCATTATCAGCATGGTGATGACATACGTAACCTTGATTGGAAGGTGACGATGAGAACCGGTAAACCTCATGTAAGAAGCTATACCGAAGAAAAAGATCGCAACGTTGTTATTTGTGTTGATCAGCGCAGTAGGATGTTCTTCTCTTCAGTCGAGATAATGAAATCGGTTGTTGCCGCTGAAGTTGCAGCATTAACAGCGTGGCGAGCACTGAAAGAGGGTGACAGAGTCGGTTTTTTATTGGTGGATTCTCAGTCTATATCGGTGACAAAGGCAAAGCGTTCTCAAAATGACCTGTTGGCTTTTCTAAAGCGTATCTCTAGTAAAAATCAATCACTGTCGGTTGATTCTACGAACGCTGAGAACGTCTCTTTCACTCATGTGATCGACCAACTAACACGTCAGAAGATGACCAACTCAACCATTGTTATGATCAGTGATTTTTCAGATGCGACCAGTGCTGACATCGACCGTTTAAAATACCTTCAGCGGCATAATGATGTATTGGCGATTATGGTGACAGACCCGTTGGAAGAAAACGTGCCAGAGTGGATAGCCAAAAGTCATTGGGTTGTGGGTGATGGGGCTTTGCAGTTTAATCTTAATGACAAACACAAATTAGCCGCTGTAAATCAATCGCTTGCTGAACACTCAATAGCTAAACAGCAGCAGCTAAAAAAAATGATGTCAGTAAACCACTTACCGTTTATCGAGCTAACAACCTGTGGTGAGCATCTACGTATGTATAAGGCTGCTGTTGGGGGGATTAAATAATGCAACATAGCCCTCCGAGTACTTACATCTTACGTAATCTATTTGATGTGGAAGTTCCTAGTCGCATCAGTTGGTATCCGCAAACCATTGGCTGGAAAGTTCTCGCATTAATGATGTTCATCTGCCTGTGCTTCTGGTTGTATCGAAAAGGCCGTTTTTGGTGGGACAATCGATATAGAGCTGAAGCCATAACGGCGATGTCTAAGCTCGACTTTTTATCCCCTCAATATCCAAGTCAGCTATTTAAGATTATGAAAACGGTGGCAATTCATATCTATCCCAAGTCTTCAAGTCAGTTTGGCGAGGACTTTCTCGCTACGTTAGATGCGCATGCTGAAAACAAAGTATTTGTTCACTCTTATGTTGCTCAGCAGTGGCTTGAAAGTGCTGTGAACCCTAATTCTGAATTGAGTCAGGAAGACCGATTGGAGCTGAAAAAGTTATGCGAAGACTGGCTTAATCACCATAAAGCGAAATTATCTGTAGAGATGGTCCACGCTAAAAAGGGGACACTATGAGTCATTTTGCTTTTGAGTTAAGTCATCCGTGGTGGTTAATCATATTACCACTTCCTTTCATTATCTACCGATTGGTTCCAGCTTATCGTACTCGACAACAGGCAACGAAAGTGCCGTTTTTTGATGTTCTGATTAAAGCGTTAGATGAAGCGCCGACGCAAGGTGCAAGTCAACTACAGCCTGCGTGGTGGCAAAAGGCCATTCTTGTTTTCGGCTGGCTTTTAATGGTTTTAGCGTTAACAAAGCCGATGGTTTTAGGTGAACCTCAAGTGCGTGAAAACCTAGGGCGTGATGTCATGGTCGTGGTTGATCTTTCTGGTTCCATGTCCGAACGAGACTTTATTTCTCAATCGGGTGAAAACATATCTCGCCTTGATGCAGCGAAACAAGTTCTCGGTGATTTTATTACCACACGTAAGGGGGACCGTGTTGGGCTGATACTGTTTGGTGACGCTGCTTTTGTACAAACTCCTTTTACAACTGATCATCAAGTTTGGTTAACCTTACTTGATCAAACAGAAGTGGCCATGGCGGGGCAAAGTACGCACTTAGGTGATGCCATTGGGCTTGCGATTAAAGTGTTTGATGAGACGGTCACAAATACCAATGCAGAGTTACTACATGAACGTGAAAAAGTAGCGATTGTATTAACTGATGGTAACGACACAGGTAGCTTCGTTGAACCGATTGATGCTGCAAAAGTTGCGGCAGCCAAAGGCGTTCGAATTCATATGATAGCCATGGGTGACCCTCGAACCGTTGGCGAACAGGCACTTGATCTAGAGACCATCAACCGTGTTGCAAGTGAGTCAGGTGGTAAAGCATTTGAAGCGTTGAACCGGGATGCCTTAGAAGAAGCCTATCAAAGCATTAGCGAATTAGAACCCCAGTTGTATGAGAGTACAACCTATTGGCCAAAGCAGAGTGTTCATCACTACTTGGTGGCGATGTTGGTATCCATCTATTTATTGGCGTTCAGTGTCGCGACGGTTAGAGCAAGAGTTGGTGCTCAACGTGAAGGAGAGAAGAGAGATGTTTGATCTTTTATTTGGCTCTACGCTAGTTCAAAACTTATCACTGATGATTCAGCAATTTCACTTTATCCGCCCGCTTTGGTTATTGCTGTTTATTCCAATGTTGGTGCTTATCTATCTGCGTTGGCAACAAGACTCGCAACAAGTGTGGCAGTCAATTCTTCCTAAACACCTTAGAGCAGTATTAACGATTGGTGAAAGTGGCTGGAAAAAGCAGCTACCACTTAAGTTACTGACATTATGTATCGCTTTATCAATTGTTGTTTGCGCTGGACCTAGTTGGCAAAAAGAGCCATCACCTTTTGGAGAAGATAAAGCCTCATTAGTCATAGTCTTAGACAATAGCCAATCCATGCTAGAGACAGATCTCGCCCCAAGCCGTATTGAGCGATCAAAGCAGAAAATACAAGATTTGATGACGCTGCGTGCTGGTGGCGGAACGGGGTTGATTGCTTATGCTGGCAGTGCGCACTTGGCGATGCCCATTACCCAAGATAACCAAGTGTTTGCTCCATTTTTGGCGGCGATCGATCCAGACATTATGCCTATCTCCGGTAAACACGCAGAAAAAACATTACCACTTATTGAGCAGCAATTAAAAGGCGATGTTGGAAGCAGCGTGCTTTTGATCAGTGATGGTGTTACGCCTCAATCGATCGATGCCTATGCTCAGTTTTTTAGTGAAAATCCTTATCAGCTGATTATTTTGGCTGCAGGTAACCCTAACGTAGAGAGCCGTAGCCCCGCTGATTTCACTTCACTTCGTTCGTTAGCTAGAGCGACTCAAGGTCAACTTATTGAAGTGTCGGTTGATACCCGAGATATTCAAGCGATAGAGCGGGCTATTGAACGTAACATGCAGCTCAATGGCGACTCATCGATGCCATGGGAGGACATGGGATATTGGCTCTTGATCCCGATAGCGACACTGATGCTGCTTTGGTTTAGAAAGGGTTGGCTCGTTCAGTGGTGTTTGATCGCCATGATCAATTGGCCTGTAATGATGCCAAGTGTCGCTCATGCTAGTCCCGATACAACGGACCAGCCCGTCACCGTGGTTGAGAAAACATCGCTAGATAAACTGAATCAGTGGTGGATGGATTTATGGTTCACCCCGGATCAGCAAGGACAACGGTTATTTGACCAGCAGCGTTATTTAGACGCTGCAAAGGCATTTGACGACCTAGAGCGGAAAGGGGTGGCCTATTACTATGCACGAGAATATAGCCTCGCACACAGCGCCTTTATTCAGATGGACAGTGAACTCGGCACCTATTACGCCGCGACGTCTTTGGCGCGGCAACGGGAATATCTTGCAGCGAGAAACCTACTAAAGGAGATGTCTGAAAGCCAAGTGCTATCGACCTCGCTGACTAAAAAAGTCATCAATAATCTGGATGTACTAAATGGATTAATTGATGAAGTAAACCGATTGAGTGAAAGCCAAATGAACACGACGGAAGGTCCTGAAGAGTCATTTGAGCTTGGTGATAACCCACAAACGGGAGATGGCGCTGAAGAGCAAGTGACGGAAGAGTACTTAATGCGAGAGTCACTTAACGCCAACGAAATTCTTGGTAGTGAAGAGCTGGCGAATATGTGGCTTCAAAGAGTAGAAGCTGATCCCAAGTTCTTTTTGCAGGCTAAGTTCCACATTCAATTACAAGCACCTACTTCAAGCATGCAGCACAACGTGGGGCAAAATGATGATTAGAGTGACTGATAGAGTGAAGACGAGAACCCATATTGTACTTTTATTTTTAATGCTTACGTTTGGGGCTTTAGCGGCTACAAAAAGCTATGCGCAAAGTAATAGCCATCAGGGTCTGAATCAGCTGCTTGAGTCTGGCGATGTAACCCTTTTTGCGTGGATAGGAAAGCAGGGCGAATCAAAAACCTTCAGTGTTAGTGAACAGGTAATTTTAACCGTTGAGCTTGGCACGCCGCGCTGGTTCACCGCAGGTACTCAGATTGGAAGAATAGAGGTTCCCAATGTGATCGCCATGCAGCGTAATTCTTTTGCGATGAATTTTACGGAACGTAAAAATGGACAGACTTGGTCTAAGCAGCGTTGGGAAATTACTCTCTATCCCCTAGCGAGTGGGCATATTGTGGTCCCTCCAACTTCTGTAAAGGTTCAAGTTAGTGGGCCTAATGGTGATAATGTCTCTGGTGTTTTATATACACCAGTACTTGAATTCAATACACATCTACCAAGTGGGCAGTTAACTCATGAATCACAATGGGTGGCAGCCAGTGAACTGAGCATTGAGCAAAGTTGGGACCTCTCTTCAGACACTCTGAAAGTGGGCGATAGTATTACCCGTAGTGTGGCGGTTAAGGGCAAAGATACTCTATCAATTCTGTTGCCTGAAATACTCAATGGTTATGGAACAGCGCCTCATCAACGATATACCCACCCCAATAGTTTGGATGATACCCAAACAAGAGGACAGTACTGGTCTCATCGAGCAGAGCAAGAGACCTTGGTGCTGCAACAAGGTGGGGAGTTTTCCCTGCCAAGTTATCAAGTAGTGTGGTGGAATACACAAACAGAGCAACTTGAAGAGATCACGATTGAAGGGAAAACTTTCAAAGTGAGTCATACCTTCAGCTCGTTTATTCAACATTATTGGTGGAAAGCCATGCTGCTGATAGGAAGTAGCGCGATGGTGGTCGTAATGCTATTGACTGTTAAACGCTATTACCAATCGAAACCGTTGCCATTATGGTACCGCTTTATTCTGGCGCTTAAGAGCGAAGATCGAGGAGAGTTGAGAAGGTTGATTTATTTGAAACTTCGCTTGAAATCAACCCTCAAACTGCTGAGCCAATATCGTATCAGTACAGAATACGATAGTGGTAAAAATTGTTCTGAACAAAAGAAATGGAACGCAAACATCCACGACGTTCAGCGGGAAGAAGCTCCACTGTCTCTGTTTCGATGGGTATGGCAGCAACTCAGTATCACTAGTATTTGCAGATTGCCGTCCATTATTCATAATCGATTTAAAAAAGGCGTGGTGCCTGCGGCACTTCCCCAAGTGAGCCAAGGGGCAAATAAAGGGCTGAGTGAACCGTTTAGCGCTAATGAAAATGGTGAGGTTAGAAAGAGGACGACTGGAAAGTAGTGTAGTGAACCTGAACCTAGATTACTTATGCATGAGAGTCGAGCTAATCGATGCTAGGCTCTCATAGGTGACACAAAACGCTCGTATTGTTTTTGTGACTTGATTATTATGCAAACATCTTGAGTTACCCGTGATGACTAAGCCGCTGTCCATGAAAAATACTGAGCTCAACCTTATTCCTATCTTTGTTGCCATATATGAAGAAAAGAGCCTTTCTAAAGCTGCTGCTCGTCTAGAGATAAGCCAACCAGCGGTGAGTAAAGCCCTTGCTCGCCTTAGAGATGTTTACGATGACTCACTGTTTCATCGAGCTTCTAATGGTGTACAGCCAACTAGCTTTGCGACAGATATTTACCCCGCTCTGGCGGTTTCACTTAAAAACTTTCAGTCCACTTTAACTTCATCAAGAGACTTTGACCCTAAGGTGGCCAACCGCGTTTATTCCATAGCCTGTATCTCTATGGCTGCATATTCTTTGATTCCTAGAGCGTTCAAGAACATTCGAGATATTGCACCAAATATCACGCTAGAAGTGCACCCTCTGTTCACTGAAGATTATGAAGCTGACCTTCGATTAGAGCGTTATGATCTGATTGTTGATATGGCGCCATCAGGTAGAACTGTGTTAAAGCATGAAATCATTCTTGAAGATGAATTGGTGGTGTGTTGTCGAGAAGGCCATCCAAGAATAAAGGATAGCATCACTCTAGAGCAGTATTTAGAAGAAGAGCATGTGGTGATGTCACGCTGGCATAACCGACGTTACTTATTGAGCGGTCATGAGCATCCTATTCTGGAAAAACGTAAGGTCGTTTATAGCGCCCCAGGCGTTATGGAAGTATTTCCCGTCATTTTAAGTAGTGACTATCTAGCCTTAGCACCAGCATCGACCATTAAGCAGTTTGAAGATAAGTACCCAATTAAAGCACTGTCGATGCCCCTTGAGCTATTTAAGAGTTCACTCTGTTCCTATTGGCACCCGAGTAAAACCAATGATGCTAGCCACAAATGGTTAAGAGATCAGCTTAAGCGTGCTGGTAAGCAGATAGTGGAAGAGTAGTCATCTAAAGGTTGTCTCGCCTTAAAATACGTAATGGATAAAAGCCAGCATTTAATCGTGCTGGCTTTTTAGTGTTACTTGCTCATTATTTCGCGTCTTTAGCTAACCTCAAGCCCATATCTGACATGATGATTGATTGAGAGGCGAAATCACGGCGATAGTTTTCAGATTGATCCGCAGAATAAGAAAAACTTCCACCACGAACTGACTTATGCGCTAAATGAACAGGGGTGTCTTTAGCGTTGTTTGGATTATCGGTTGGCCCGTAGCGATAAAATGTATCGTCAAAGGCATCGATAACAAATTCACCTACATTACCTGTCATATCATAAAGCCCAAGTTCATTGGGAAGCTTCTGTCCTACAGGGTGCGCTTGGTTATTTGCATTACCCGCATACCAAGCGACATCATCGATATTGTCTGAACCTGCATAGATAAAGTCCTGACTGTAGTTACCACCTTTCGCTGCAAACTCCCATTCCGCTTCGGTTGGTAAGCGGTAATTTTCGCCTGTCATCTCATTAAGCTGATCAATAAAGTAGTTGGCCTGTTGCCAGCTTAAGTTGTTAACGGGAATTTGAGGGTTTTGAAAGAAGCTATAAGAAGATCCCATGACACTTTCAAATAACTCTTGAGTGACTTCAAATTTAGAAATCTGGAAGCTTCCAACAGTCACTTCGCGAGCAGGCTGTTCTGATTTATGTGCTTCTTCAGCGTCAGATCCGCGAACATATTGGCCGCCTTCGACTAGTACCATGTCTTGATCAATCAGTTGAGCGATAGGGTGAGGTGGTTGCACCGCACATCCACTCATAAGCAGCGTCAATGAAATAGCGCCAGCCAAATACGTACCTTTAAATATGCTCATTTTGAATCCCATAAGCCGATTGTATTGAACCGATAAGCTACCACTTTTTAACTTTCCAAATGGTTATAATGGGTATAACAAGCCATATCCATCATTGAGAATTATGATTGCCTCGTCAAATTGAAATAACGGGTATCGAACAATGCATATTACTCAAGGTCCACAGTACAACGGTAAAGCTTCCAAACGAATGCACATCATGGCTAAACCCATTGGTGCGGTATGTAACATTGATTGCACTTACTGCTATTACCTAAGTAAACAGGATTTATTGGAGTACAAAAAAGGTTGTTCGCCACAAATGGATGACGTGATGTTAGAGAACTACATCCGCCAATACATTGAAGCACAAAATACCCCAGAGATTATCTTCTCATGGCAAGGTGGTGAACCAACCATGCTTGGCCTTGAGTACTTTAAAAAAATTGTCGAGTTCCAAAAAAAGTATCAGCCAGAAGGCGTGGCCATTTCAAACGATCTACAGACCAACGGCACACTGCTCAATGATAAGTGGTGTGACTTTTTAGGTAAAAATAATTTCTTGATTGGTTTGAGTATTGATGGGCCAGAGATGCTACACAACGCTTATCGAACTAATCGAGCAGGCAAAGGCACGTTCAAGCAAGTAATGGCCGCTGTCGAATTGCTGCATAAGCATAAAGTGACGTTTGCAACGTTAACCTGTGTGAATAACTTAACCAGCCAAAACGCCCTTGAGGTGTATCGCTTCCTAAGAGACGAAGTGAAATCTCCTCAAATGCAGTTCATTCCCATTGTGGAACAAAAAACCTTTCGTGATACCGCTCCTCAAACTTGGCACGCCGATGATCAGCCTAAACAGGGCGATAAGCGTCTAATTCCGGGTGGCAAAAATTCGGTTGTTGAAGCTTGGTGTGTGTCCGATCAAGCGTGGGGTAACTTCTTAATTTCGATTTTTGATGAGTGGGCAAGCAAAGACATTGGAAAGGTGTTTGTTCAATACTTTGAAGCAAGCTTAGAGACATGGATGGGGCGTCGGAATCCGCTTTGCACGTTAAGTGATTTATGCGGAAAAGGTTTAGCCATGGAGCCAAATGGTGATGTCTATACCTGCGATCATTACGTTTACCCTGAATACAAAATTGGCAATATTCACCACCAAAAGCTCGATGATATGGCTTATGGTCCAAAACAACAGCAATTTGGTTACGCTAAGACCCGTTCATTAACGACTCAATGCCAAACATGTGACTACCAATTTGCCTGTCATGGTGAGTGCCCTAAGAATCGTTTTATACGTACCAAGTCTGGAGAGCCGGGGCTTAATTACCTATGTGCGGGTTGGCATAAGTTCTTCTCTCATGTCGATAAATCACTTGCCTATATCCTTCGTGCTACCAAACACCCTGTCGCGCACGGCAAGTTTAGTGATGCGATACTGCGAGAAAAAATGAAGCAAGGCATTCACTATCAATCTAATCAGCCTCAGAACTATCGCTAAAACCAATCTCTAAGGAAAATCAGATGAATAAAACGATGATATTGGCATTGTCGACACTGCTTGCCGTACCTACAGCAATCGCCAGTTCTGTTGATATGAATATTCAAGGCTCGAGTGATAATCAATCTGCACAAGCAGTAAGCTCTGATCCCATTGCTCAGTTAGCCTATCAGGCACAAGATGTGCGCTTAAGTGATGATCAGCGTGCAGCCGCATTACGAGCACTTGGCTCACAAGCAACTCAAAATGGGCTGGTGGCTGTTGCAAGAGGGTTGAAAGATGCAAGCCCAATAATTCGAGAGGCCGCTATTATTGGGGCTGATCCTTACCCATTGGAGTATCGCTGGCGTTTGGTTTCTCCATTACTTGTTGATGATGTGGCTCAGGTTAGAATTACTGCAGCAGCAGGTTTACTAAAAGAGTTGGATAATCTAGACAGCTTGGGTCAGGTAGAAAGTCAGGATAAACAACACCTGCTGGATGCAGCTAATGAGTTGATTACGCATTTGAAGAGCCAGCCAGATGACGCTTCAAACTTACTGCTCGCGGATGTCTATCGTTGGACTCAGCAATATGATTTAGCCAAAGAGAAATATCTACAGTCTAAAAAGACGATGCCGGATAACCCTCAAATTTGGTTAAGTTTAGCGGATAACTATCGCGCACAAGGATTCGATCAGCTAGCGGTCGAAACTTTGAGCCAAGCCATCAATGTGTTACCGACTAATGCGAATTTGCACTTTGCTAAATCACTTGCACTTGTGAGGCAGGAACAAAAATCACAAGCGGCGAAAGAGAGTCATTTAGCGGCGACGATAGCCGAAAGCAATAGCTACTATTGGTACATAAACGGTGTTTTACAAGAAGAGCTAGATTTAGCATATTCAACTAAATCTTTTGAGCAAGCATATATGCTATCAGGAGCACCTGAGCATCTTTATGCAGTGTGCGATATCTACGCACGCTATGGTCATGACAAAACAGATGAGTGTATCAGTGAACTAGCTCAGGTAGCGCCAGATGAAGTCATACAGCAGCTGAAAGATAAACGGATTACATATTAAATAATTATCAAACTTAGAATAATATATCGAACCAGAGCCCGTCAGCTCTGGTTTTTTTTGGCTTAAACTTAGTCATGTCGGATATAAATCTACTAAAAATTTATCTATTACGCATGCTTAGTCAAACTCGACTGATAGTTCGCCAATTTATGTAAAATTCTCGTTTATGAAGTAGGGTGACTATGTTCACAAATTGACATCATCATGGAGAAGAATGTGAGTTTAGGTTAGATTAATTGCGGCTGGAATGTTAAATTCTTGGGTGATTTCTAGCATAAGATGCTGAATAAATGTATCTGGTTAGAGTTTTTGGCACCATAGTCTATCAATGGAGATCTTTTTATTTGAATGCACCGTTGTTTCTTATTTGAATGGTGTTTTTAACTGGTCTTTATCGGAATGTGAAGAATTATACGTTTTTCTAATGCCAATTTATGGTAAATCACTTCGATGATTGATACTGTGTGCCTAATCTTTGTGTGGTTTTAGGTTTTTGTGCTTAATATTCGCGCTAAATAAATCTAAATCACTGGCTGTTCGGTGAGCCCACAAAGAAGTCATGGATGCTATATAAAAACTTGGAGTTTAATGCATGTACAAGAATAAAATCACTCGTGCGCTTTTCATAAGTGCGGGCCTTTCTCTAGCGCTGACTGGTTGTGGCGATAAGCCTGAAGAAAAACAAGCTGCACAACCTGCGACCCTACCTGAAGTAACTGAATCAACCCTTGCTGAAGTACAAGAGATCGTACGTGGTAACGGTGCAGAAGTTGCAACGATTGACCCACACAAATCACAGGGTGTTTCAGAATCTCACGTTATTCGTGATCTTCTTGAAGGTCTAGTAAACCAAGATGCGGAAGGCAACACTATTCCGGGTATTGCAGAGTCTTGGGAAACGACAGACAACAAAACTTATACATTCCACCTACGCAAAGATGCAGTATGGTCAAATGGTGATCCAGTAACAGCACAAGATTTCGTATTCAGCTGGCAACGTGCTGTTGATCCAAATACCGCGTCTCCATACGCTTGGTATATGGAATACACCAAAATGGCTAACGCGAAAGACATCATTGCAGGCAAAAAAGATAAAAGTGAGCTAGGTGTTAAAGCCGTTGATGCTAACACGCTTGTTGTAGAGCTTGACGCAGCCGTTCCTTATTTCATCATGATGGTTGGTCACACAACAACGAAACCAGTTCACCAAGCAACGGTTGAGAAATATGGTGATCAATGGACTAAACCAGAAAACTTTGTTGGTAACGGCGCATACGTTGTTGACCAATGGGTTGTTAACGAGCGTTTGGTTCTAAAGCGTAACGAAAAGTACTGGGATAACGACAATACGACGTTGAACAAGGTGACTTTCTTACCTATCGAAAACCAAGTAGCAGAAATGAACCGCTTCCTAGCGGGCGAAGTTGATGTTACTTACGAGATTCCAAACGAGCACTTCCGTCGTCTAGAAAAAGAGCACGCAGAATCGCTATCTATCACGGGTAATCTGTGTACTTACTACTACATCTTCAACACTAAGAAAGCACCGTTTGATGATGTACGTGTACGTAAAGCGATCTCATACGCGATTGACCGTAATATCGTGACAGACGCAATTCTTGGTCAAGGTCAAAAGCCGGCTTACTTCCTAACGCCTGAAATCACAGCCGGGTTTGATCCAGAGACGCCAGCATATGGTTCAATGTCTCAAGAAGAGCGCGATTCAGAAGCGGCAAAGCTTCTAACTGAAGCTGGTTTCGGTGAAGATAACCCACTGAAATTCTCTCTTCTGTACAACACATCAGAAAACCATAAGAAGATTGCTGTAGCTCTAGGTTCTATGTGGAAGAAGACCCTTGGTCTTGACGTAACACTAGAAAACCAAGAGTGGAAAACGTACCTATCAACGAAAGACTCGGGTAACTTTGAAGTTGCACGTGCTGGTTGGTGTGGTGACTACAATGAAGCATCTTCATTCCTAACACTGATGAACAGTAACAACACAACCGGTGGTATTCACTATGACAGCAAAGAGTACGATGCGGTTATGGAGAAAGCACTGAATTCAACATCTGAAGAAGAGCGTACGGCACTTTACCTAGAAGCTGAAAAACTTCTAACAAGGGATATGCCAATTGCACCTATCTATCAGTACGTTAAATCCCGTCTACTGAACCCACAAGTTGGTGGCTTCCCAGTAAACAACCCAGAAGAGAAGATCTACTCAAAAGATCTGTACATCAAAGCTAAGTAGTCAATTTAGCTGATATAACAATAATTACTACCGACTCTGCCTGTGCTAATCCTGTGGATTAGCGCATGCAGCGTATTTTTAATTTTTTATTTTATTAATTTTTTATTGTCACTGACTGAAAGAGTGAGCTTATGCTTAAATTCATCGCGAAAAGGATATTCGAAGCGATACCAACCATGTTGGTATTGATCACGGTATCTTTCTTTCTTATGCGTTATGCACCGGGAAATCCATTCTCGAGTGAACGACCACTTCCGCCTCAAGTTATGGCGAATATCGAAGCGAAATACGGCTTAGATAAGCCAGTATTTGAACAGTACACCACGTATTTGACCAACGTTATCCAAGGGGATTTTGGTCCTTCATTCAAATACCTAGATTATTCAGTAAATGAACTGATTGCTGTTGCACTACCCGTGTCGGCAAAGGTTGGACTTGTTGCCTTTATCTTTACTCTCATCATGGGGGTCGCCGTCGGTACGTTTGCAGCTTTACGACAAAATACTTGGGTGGATTATACGGTCATGTCGACCGCAATGTTGGGCGTAGTACTCCCATCGTTTGTTCTTGCCCCGACACTTATCTATATATTTTCAATCAACTTAGGTTGGTTCCCTGCCGGGGGCTGGCTAGATGGTTCATTTAAGTACATGGCGCTTCCTGTCATTGGTATGTCGCTGCTCTATGTGGCTACTTTTGCCCGTATTACGCGTGGCTCAATGATTGAAACGCTAAACAGTAACTTTATTCGAACTGCTAGAGCAAAGGGGTTGAGCTACCCTTACATCATTGTGAAACACGCTCTTAAACCGGCAATGCTACCCGTTGTTTCTTATATGGGACCTGCGTTCGTTGGTATCATCACAGGCTCTGTGGTTATCGAAACAATTTTCGGTTTACCGGGTATTGGTAAGCTGTTCGTTAACGCTGCATTTAACCGTGATTATTCGTTAGTAATGGGGGTCACCATTTTAATTGGTTTCCTATTTATCTTATTCAATGCCATCGTCGATATTTTATTGGCAATGATTGATCCGAAGATTCGCTACTAGCAGGGAAGGATAGTTATGTTAACGAAAAAGAAGAATCTAGAAGCGATCGAGAAGTTCTCCGAGAACCTTGAAATTGAAGGTCGCAGTTTATGGCAAGATGCACGTATCCGCTTTATGAGAAACAAAGCGGCAATGGTGAGCCTGTTCATCCTTGTCCTAATGACATTGGCTGTTATCTTTCTGCCAATGGTCGCTGGTTACGCTTACGATGATACCGACTGGTATGCCATGCACGCAGCGCCAGACGCCGCTCACTGGTTTGGTACCGACAGCTTAGGCCGAGACTTATATGTCCGTACATTAATTGGTGGACGTATCTCACTCATGGTGGGTGTATTGGGTGCTTTAGTTGCAGTAACCATTGGTACTCTTTACGGTGCGACATCAGGTTTCATAGGTGGCCGTACAGACCGAATCATGATGCGTGTATTAGAAATCCTCTACGCAGTACCTTTCATGTTCCTTGTTATCGTGTTGGTTACTTTCTTTGGTCGTAATATCGTATTGATATTTGTCGCGATTGGAGCGATTGCATGGCTTGATATGGCACGTATTGTACGTGGTCAAACATTGAGCTTACGTAATAAAGAGTTTATCGAAGCGGCGCATGTTTGTGGTGTAAGTAACTGGAAAATCATTACTCGTCATATTGTGCCAAACGTATTAGGTATTGTTGCGGTTTACTCAACGCTTCTCATTCCAAGCATGATCCTAACGGAATCATTCCTTTCATTCCTTGGTCTTGGTGTTCAAGAGCCAATGACTAGTTGGGGTGCACTACTTCAAGAAGGTTCGCAAACAATGGAAGTTGCTATTTGGCAACTGATATTCCCTGCAACATTCATGGTAGTGACACTATTCTGTTTCAACTATGTTGGTGATGGTCTGCGCGATGCGCTAGATCCAAAAGACAGATAACAATAAGATTAAGGAAGCGATTATGAGCTTATTAGATGTCAAAGATCTGCGCGTAGAATTCACCACACAAGATGGTATTGTTACCGCAGTTAACGATTTAAACTTCTCTCTAGAGCAGGGTGAAACCCTTGGTATTGTGGGAGAGTCCGGTTCAGGAAAATCTCAAACTGTATTTGCAATAATGGGCCTGTTGGCTAAAAACGGAATTATCTCAGGTAGTGCTAAATTTGAAGGAAATGAAATTCTTAATCTGCCAGAAAAAGCGCTAAATAAAGTGCGCGCAGAGCAGATTGCGATGATCTTCCAAGACCCAATGACCTCGCTAAATCCATACATGAAAGTATGTGATCAGCTGATGGAAGTATTGATGCTTCACAAAGGTATGGGTAAAGCAGAAGCCTTTGAAGAGTCAGTACGTATGCTTGAGGCGGTGAAAATCCCTGAAGCACGTAAACGTATCACTATGTACCCGCATGAGTTCTCAGGCGGTATGCGTCAGCGTGTTATGATCGCAATGGCACTATTGTGTCGTCCGAAACTGTTGATTGCAGATGAGCCGACAACGGCACTAGATGTAACAGTTCAAGCACAAATCATGGATCTGCTAAACGAGCTTAAAGATGAGTTCAATACTGCAATCATCATGATTACTCACGATTTAGGTGTCGTTGCGGGTTCTTGTGACAAAGTACTGGTTATGTACGCAGGACGTACCATGGAGTACGGTACGGTTGATGATATTTTCTACAAACCAAGTCACCCTTATGCGGAAGGGCTGCTTAAAGCAATTCCGCGCCTAGATACCGAAGGTGAAATACTGCCAACAATTCCGGGTAATCCACCAAACTTACTTCGACTGCCGCCGGGCTGCCCTTACCAAGAGCGTTGCCACCGGGTTTCAGATAGATGTATGAGTGAAGCGCCGATCCTTCAGCCATTTGGCGATGGACGTCAACGAGCGTGTTTTTCTGATTGGGAGACTTGGACACGATGAGTACAGATAAATCATTATTATTAGATGTAAAGAACCTGAAAGTTCACTTCAGCATCGCGTCTAAATCAGCGTGGCCTTGGTCTAAACCAGCTAACCTGAAAGCGGTTGATGGCATTGATGTTCGATTATATGAAGGTGAAACATTAGGCGTTGTAGGCGAGTCTGGTTGTGGTAAATCTACTTTTGCACGCGCAATTATCGGTCTTGTGGAAGCAACCGAGGGTGAAGTGGTTTGGCTAGGTCAAGACCTGACTAAAATGCAGGGCGTTCAACGACGTGAAACTCGTAAAGAGATTCAGATGATCTTCCAAGATCCATTGGCTTCTTTGAATCCACGTATGACGGTTGGCGATATTATTGCTGAGCCTCTAGAGACTTTCTATCCTGGGTTGGATAAGGAAGAAGTGAAATCTCGTGTTAAAGAGATGATGGCAAAGGTTGGCTTGTTGCCAAACGTAATAAACCGCTATCCTCACGAATTTTCTGGCGGTCAGTGTCAGCGTATTGGTATCGCGCGAGCGCTTATTCTTAATCCTAAGATGATCATTTGTGATGAGCCTGTGTCTGCACTGGATGTTTCTATCCAAGCTCAGGTTGTTAACCTGCTTAAAGAGCTACAAAAAGAGCTTGGCTTGAGCTTAGTGTTTATTGCCCACGATCTGTCGGTCATTAAACACATCTCTGATCGCGTCTTGGTGATGTACTTGGGTAATACCGTGGAATTAGGGGAAGCACACTCTGTTTTTGCTAACCCAACGCACCCGTATACTCGAGCATTGATGTCAGCGGTTCCTATCCCTGATCCTAAATTAGAGCGAGCGAAGAAAATCGAGATGTTGGAAGGGGATCTTCCTTCTCCAATTAATCCGCCATCAGGTTGTGTGTTCCGTACACGCTGCCCGAAGGCAACCGATATTTGTGCTCAAACTAAACCAATGATTCAAGGTAACGACGTACATGCTGTCTCTTGTTTGAATGTAGCGGTTTAAACGTCATTATCTAGAGACTACTATTCAGCCTGTGACAGGCTTAAGCGCGATTGCTTTTCGGATCGCGCTTTTTTTGTGCCTAAAGCCGCAGACTTTATTGCACGATTTCTAAAAGCTCAATATCGAAAACAAGTGTTGAACCGCCTGGGATCGTTGGTGTTGACTGTTCACCATAAGCCAGCTCCGGTGGAATAACTAATGTGACTTTTGAACCGGCGTTTACTTGTTGCAAACCTTCAGTCCACCCTTCGATGACTTGCGCCAATGGGAAGGTTGCAGGCTCGCCCCTGTCGTAAGAGCTGTCGAAGCTTGTGCCGTCAGTCAGCATTCCGCGGTAATGCACGGTTATCGTGTCTGTTCCTATAGGTTTCTTTCCTCGGCCATCTTCATGGATTTGGATCATTAGGCCTGAATCAAGCTCGGTTACGTTCTTTTGCTGTTTGAAGTTTTCACGGTACTCGTTACCTTGTTCAATCACTTTTACTTGCTTGGTCTCAGAGTATTCAGTCAATTTATCAGCAACCAACTTATCGAGATCTATTAGCACTTCTTCAATCTCTTCTTTAGTCAGCTGCACATTACCGCTAAAGCTGTCATGGATGCCTTGGAAAACATCGCTGTTTTCTAGATTGATACCGAGTTCTTTTGGTTGGTTTAAGCTCGTGACCAAATATTTAGAGAATGAAGCCCCGATTGCGTAAGCGGCTTTTTGTTCTAATGTCGTTAACTCAGCTGCAGGTTCATCGGCAGTTGTTGGCGCAACTTCAGTGTGTGTTTTGGGTTCTGCTTGACTTGGTTGCTCATTTTGGTTGCAACCAAATGTTAGGAATAGAGCTGCGCCTAGGGTAGAAAGTTTAAACAATTTGTTCATGACATCGTTTCCGAGTTATTTAAGGAAAATAGGGTACATAGCTGCAGAGTGACCTTGCTGAATCGCTTCTAGCATGGCGCCAAAGTATGGCATTGAGTAAAGAAAGAATTGCTTATATCCGACGCATAAGTGGTTCAGCCCAGACTCTAAATCAGCAGTAATCGCGGTTCGGTCTTTTGGGCAGCCGCCATTACAGAACGGTCTGAAATGACATTTTCGACACTGTTGTGGCAGGCTAGTCCACTTGTTGGTGCCAAACTCTTTTTGTCGGTCACAGCAAGCAATAGCGCCTAAATCGATAGAATCGATAAGGTTCGATTCGATATTTGCCGGATTCATGTGACCCACTTGATATTCGTCGTAGCTGTAGTGATCACAAGAGTAGAGGCTGCCATCGTGTTCGAGCATCATCTGTTGCCCACATAGCTCGCTGTGGAAGCACATTTGGCTAGGTTGACCGGCTAAGACGCCGAGTGTGTTTTCAAAGAACTGAATGTGAATTTTACCCACATCTTCTTTTTTCCATTCATCGAAGACATCACACAGGAAGTGGCCCCACTGTTGTGGCGTTAAAGACCAATCTTTTGCGCTACGTTGATCGGACGGGTGCTCAACACAAGGCTGAAACTGGATAACCGTTGAACCAAGTGCTTTTAGCTCTTGGTAGGTCTCTTTGGCTAAGTGAGCATTCTCATTATGAACCACGGAAAGCGTATTGAACGCCACACCATATTTTTTCAGCGCTTCAAGGCCGCGTATCGTGAGATGGAGGCTATCGTTCCCTTTAATATCTGGGCGAGTGCTATTGTGATTCTTCTCAGAGCCATCAATGCTAATACCAATAAGAAAATTGTTCTCTTTGAAAAAGGCAGCCCAACGGTCGTTGATCAAGGTACCATTGGTTTGAAAATTGTTTGAAATGGTCATGCCCGGGCGAGCATATTTTTTCTGTAACTCGATCGCTTTTTTGAAAAAGTCGAGGCCTCGCAGTGTTGGCTCTCCACCTTGCCAGCTAAACTCAATGTGCTTCGCTTGCTGTGGCTGAGACTCAATATATTGCTTGGTATACGTTTCTAGCAATGCCTCAGACATCTGCATTGTCGCATTGGGCTCGTATCGTTCCTCTTTGCGGAGGTAGTAACAGTAGTTACAATCAAGGTTACATTTGGCGCCGACAGGTTTTACGATCAGGTGATAAGGATGAGTAGACTGAGTGGTCATGGGTGACTCCAGAGCTTAATTAAACGGTCATCATCCCTATTAACTAATATCGAACGCTGTAGCTCCTTGTTCGTAGGCTGCAAATATATCACTGCTACTCGAAGCGATAAATAGAACCCATCAATACTCTTTATTTATGTTGTAAATGTTTAAGGTCTTTATCGAAGATATCTTTCAATAGATCTCTTAACCATTTGTGCGCTGCGTTATGAGTGAACTTACGATTCCATACCAGATAAATATCGATATCTTTGGTGTCAATCGGGACTTCAAACGTTTGCAAATTAAACAGAGGAGAAAACTGCTTGGCGTAAGTTTTCAGGGTCACACCCAATGACTCGGTGTTACTGATCGTCGCGAGCATACTCATCATTGAGGACTGTTCGGTGAGTACTCGGCGCTTTGGCAAAACCTCATCGGTAAAGAGATCAAAGGCGGTTAGGTTCAGTCGTTTTAGGTTAAATAGAACGTGCTTTTCTTCAAAAAACTGCTCACGAGAGAGACTGCCAATAATGCGTGGGTGGTTAGATTTTGCTAAGCAGACTAAATCATCGGTAGCAATCTTCATAAAGTCTAATGACGCTGATTCAGGCAGTTTGACGTCAACAATGATATCTGCGGTGTCATTGTGTAATGCATTGATTATAAACTCTTCTTCTCCTGGCATTTCACGCATTATGACATCAATACTGGTTCCTGCTGTTCTTTTCTCAAGGTGTGGGACAAGCAATTGAATTAAGGCATCAAATGCGTAGATGTTAAAAGAACGGTGATCGTTAACCTCATCAAACGAGTCAATACCTTCGATAGATTGATCGAGTAATCGAAGGGGCTCTTCCATTTGTTCAAACAAGCTTTTTCCAATGGCTGTTGGTTGCACGCCACGACCTGAACGGATGAACAGATTGGCGTCAATAGAGGTCTTTAATCGATTAATGGCATTACTGACCGACGATTGAGTCAGGTCTAACTCCTCGGCTGCCTTAGTGAATGATCCAGTTCGGCATACTGCGACAAACACACGAAGTAGATTGAGATCAAAATGCTTATTTTGTGGCATTCCAAATTACCTAATATTCATAATATAAATGTTATCTATTATCTTAGGCTCATACTAGATGGGCTGTAAACCTTTTAATCTATACGTAATCCAATTTCGGATGTTTCTCCTCAATTTATTACATGGAAGAGTTGGCACGTAGGAAGCTGTTGCGTTGTGGAGTCGTTGAAACTAATAAAGGTTATGCAAATGAAAACATTTTCTAAAAACCTGATCAGCACAGCGGTTGTTGCAACTGCTGCAGTAGGCGCCGTTGCTCCTGCAATGGCTAACGCTGCTGAGAAGCCAAACATCGTTGTCATCATGGCGGATGATATCGGTTGGTTTAACACGTCTGCTTATAACAATGGCATGATGGGTTACAAAACACCGAACATCGACCGTGTTGCCAACGAAGGTATGATGTTTACTGACCACTACGGTCAGCCAAGCTCAACCGCGGGCCGTGCTGCGTTCCTAACAGGTCAGTTACCTGTTCGTACCGGTCTACTAAATGTAGGTCTACCAGGCTCACCTGTTGGTCTTTCTCCATCTGACCCTACGCTTGCTGAAGTTTTAAAAGAACACGGCTACATGACTAACCAGCTAGGTAAAAACCACCTTGGTGACCAAGAGCACATGCTTCCTCACCGTCGCGGCTTTGACAACTTCTACGGTAACCTTTACCACCTAAACGCTGAAGAAGAGCCAGAGAACGAAGATTACCCACAAGACCCTGCATTTGCAGAGCGTTTTGGCCCTCGTGGAATGGTAACTGGCACAGCTGATGGTCCAACAGGTAACGATGGCCCTCTAACTCGTAAGCGCATGGAAACGATTGACCGTGAACTTACAGACATGGCTGTAGATTACATTGAAGCTCAAGCGAAAACGGATGACCCGTTCTTCTTATGGTACAACCCATCACGTATGCACGTTTGGACTCACTTAAGTGAAGAGTGGGCGGGTAAGACTGGCTTTGGTCTATACGCTGATGGAATGAACGAGCTTGACCACTACGTTGGTGAACTTCTTGATACGCTAGAAAAAACAGGTCAGAAAGACAACACTATCGTTATCTTCACAACCGATAACGGTGCAGAGAAGATGTCTTGGCCAGATGGCGGTAACACACCGTTTAAAGGCGAAAAAGGTCTAACAACTGAAGGTGGTACACGTGTTCCATTTATGGTTATGTGGCCAAACAAAATCCCAGCGGGTTCTGTAAACAACGGTATTCAATCTCACGAAGATATCTTCACAACTCTAGGTACTATTGCTGGAGAGAAAGACATTCAAGAGAACTTCAAGAAGAAGCACGATGTTTACATCGATGGTTATGACCACAGAGATGCTTGGTTCAACAATGAAGACACTACTCGTAACGAGATCTTCTACTTTGCTGAGACTGGTAACCTAGAAGCGGTACGTGTTGGTAAGATTAAAGCGACTTTCATTCAGCCAACAGAAGACAACTGGTTCGCTCCTCGTCTTGCAACAACATGGCCTCAATTAGTTGACCTACGTGCTGACCCGTTTGAAGAAGCACCTGAGCACTCAATGATGTACCTGAAATGGTTTGGTGACCGTATGTTCTTCTTCGTACCAGTACAGGTTGAAGTAGCTAAGTTACTTCAGACGTTCCAAGAGTTCCCTCTACGTCAAGCGCCAACCTCATTTAACCTTGAGCGCGTAATGCAGCAAATGCCTTACCGTCCAGACGCTAAATAATTTAATGTTCTAATATTTCTGGGTGTACTTAGGTGCACCCACTTTTCCCGTTAGTTTGCTTATTAAAATCTTTACTCTTTCTAAAAGGATTTCAATAAGTAACTTACCGTATCAACGTGGGGCTATGTTATGCCAACTTCTTCATTACTTCCTAAATTTAAACGTCTTCAAGAGTGCGTTAATCAGACCGTAATTGGTCAAGAACGTGTTGTCGAACAGCTGGTCATTGCATTGCTTGCAAAAGGGCATGTTTTGATTCAAGGCCTTCCGGGGCTGGCAAAAACACGCGCAGTTAATGGCCTAGCTAATAATATGAATGCTGACTTGCACCGTATTCAATTCACGCCAGACATGCTTCCGGGTGATGTGACCGGTGGTGAAGTTTATGATGCTCATAGCCAGTCGCTATCGTTTAAACGTGGCCCAGTATTTTCTAACTTACTGCTCGCGGATGAGATTAACCGTGCGCCAGCGAAAGTGCAGTCTGCGCTGCTTGAAGCGATGGCTGAGAACCAAGTTTCGGTTGGTGGTGTCACTTACCCACTGCCTGAACTATTTATGGTATTAGCCACTCAAAACCCTGTTGAGCAAGAGGGCACGTACCCACTGCCAGAAGCCCAAATGGATCGCTTCTTAATGCAGGTGCTGGTGGAGTACCCAGAGAAGAACGCTGAAAAAGAGATGCTTAAAATGCTACGTAGTGAGCGTTTGGGCACAAACTTAGAAGTGGCAGGTTTGAGTGTTGAAGAAGTACAGGCGGCGCAAAACTTAGTTGAGAAAGTGAGCGTCTCTGATGCTATTGATCAGTACATTGTCGATATTATTGATGCAACGCGTTACCCAGAAAAGTATAGCCCTGAGCTTGCGAGCTTCATTCAGCTAGGAGCCAGCCCACGAGCGGCGATAGCGCTCGATAAATGTGCTCGTTCATACGCTTGGTTGAATGGGCGAGATTACGTTACACCTGACGATATCCGAGCGATAGTTCATACCGTTCTTCGTCACCGTATTGCCCTTAGCTTTACCGCTCTAAGCGATAAAATGACGACCGATAGGGTGATTGATCTACTGCTTGAACAGGTTGCATGGGTATAAGAGGCGCGTATGGCAAAGCAATCGTCGGCTTCAACTGATCTGCGTATCCATACCAGCTTGGCACGTCTTACTGGTTTGGCCGCGCAAGGGCGTCAACTCACTTGGCGTCCACCTCTGGGGCGCTGTTCATTATTAAGTGGTCTAAACGTCGCATCACAACGTGGGCGAGGTTTAGATTTCATTGAGCTGCGTCACTATCACCCCGGTGATGATGTTCGATGCATCGATTGGAAAGTGACACAACGTACTGGTCAACCCTACCTGCGTGTCTATTCGGAAGAAAAAGACAAAACCATTCAATTGATTGTCGATCAAACAAGTTCCCTGTTTTTTGCATCAAATGGCTCGATGAAGTCAGTGATTGTCGCTGAGCTTGCTGCGATTGTCGCAGGTCGTGTTAATTATGATGGCGATCGTTTCTGCGGCAATGTCATTCACGATAGTGGCTTAACAGCTCTGTGTTCAGGTCGAGGCGAATCTGCAATGCTAACTGTGCTTCAACAAGTTGCCACTCATAATCACCAGTTACCTCAACCCTCAACCCAAGCGAATGGGTTAAAGCAAGTGCTCAACGATCTTTGTCAGCGTGGTATTAAGGATCAGCAGCTGTTTATTTTAAGTGACTTCTCTGATTTTGATGCTCAATGCGTTCCACTGATTACTCAATTAGCGGCGCATAATGATCTGTTTGCCTTTCGCGTATCAGACCCATTGGAGATGACGCTACCAAAGCGAAATTTCTTAATGGGTAATGAAGAGTATCAACTCAATATTAGTCAAAATGATGAGCAGCTAAGAGCGAAGTATCATGACTATATTGAGCAGCATCGTTCGGTGTTAGATAACTGCTTTAAAGCAACAGGACAACCTGTTTTTGATTTTACCACTCACCTTGATACCTGGACTCAAATCAACAATTTGGCTCATTTCTCATTTAACTCCGGATTATGTACAGAGCAAGGTTCAGAGCGAAAGGGTAGTGCATCATGAGCAGTGTAAATAACTTAAATAGTACAAATGGCCATGAAGGTAGTGTGACTGAGTTTGGTGCACACCTAATTAAAAATCTCGAATGGGCAGAATTACCAACGCCAGTCTCTTGGTTTCCCGCCACAACGGCTTGGTATACGTTATTTGTGCTCATCATATTAACTATTCTTGGGGCTTTGCTCTATCGCCTTCTTAAGTGGCTTCGAACAACTTACCTCAGAGAAGCAAAGGACCTACTTGAAAAGTACCTTCAGACAGATCCTCAACGAGTTGGCCACTTAGTTAAACGTGTTGCGAATCAGCATTGGCCAGAATACAGAGTAGGGGTAATGACCGCAGCGGCCTTTCATCAATTTTTACAGCAGCAACAGGGTGAGTTGTCACTCTCTAATTCTTGTTGTGAAGCACTTCTTCAAACGAATTATCAGCCAAATGCAGTGTTATCAGAGCAACATGTGGCGGAAGTGAGAGCTTGGTTAGGAGCGCTTTATGTTTGAATTTAGTTATCCGTGGCTTGCACTGGCGTTGCTTCTTCCAATACTGGTCGCACTTGCACCCGCCCACTTAACTCGTTTTAGAGCCGTAAAACACAGCCACTTTGAGCAGTTTCAAGCGTTGTCACAACAAAAGCTCTCTAAGGGCGCGGTTAAGTTAACCCCTCTTTTTTGGCAGCGTAGCTTGGTGGTAATGCTTTATCTCTCTTTGGTACTTGCAGCAATGCGACCTGTCTATTGGGGAGAGGTGAATACCATTGAAACCCAAGGTAGAGAAATGCTTGTCGCCGTTGACTTATCGGGTTCAATGGAAGCGCGTGATTTTTCTGATGAAGAGGGTATTGATCAAAGACGTATTGATGTTGTTAAGAACCTATTAGAAGAGTTTCTTTCTCAGCGAGAGTCAGACCGTGTTGGTCTAATCGCTTTTGGTGACGCTGCTTATTTGCAGTCTCCTTTTACTTCTGATTTTTCCACGCTAAGGCAGCTATTAGCCGAGATGGATGTTCGTATGGCGGGCCCCGGTACGGCGATTGGTGATGCGATAGGCGTAGCGGTGAACCACTTCGAGCATGCTCAAACTACTCACCGTACTTTGATCTTGATGACTGATGGTCGTGACACCAACAGTAATTTTCCGCCGATTGAAGCGGCGCACTTTGCTGCGGAGCACGGTATTACTATCCACTCAATTGCAATTGGCGACCCAGCATCAGTGGGTGAAGAGGCGATTGATATGGAGATGCTCAACCGTATTGCTGAGCTTACTGGCGGTGTCGTATTTGAAGCGCAAGATGCATCGGACTTACAGCAAGTCTACATTCAGATAGACCAACTAGAGCCTGCGGTTTTTGATAGTTATAGCGTCAGACCTAAACTAGAGCTCTATTACTACCCTATTGGCGTAGTGCTTACACTGATCTTGATGGCTTTGCTTGGTGTTTTAGTCACGCTATCTCGCAAGATAAATAAAGGGGATGAGTAGATATGTCTGAATTTCACTTCATTCGTCCGGCGTGGCTTTTTGCACTTATTATTGTAGCGTTAATTGCATGGCTGATTAGACAGCTAAACAGCAAAAATGATGTTCGCGATTTGATTGCACCACACTTACAAGCGTCGGTATTAACTAAGGACACCACACAGTCACGTTTGTCTCCTGAATCTTTGTTGCCTTGGGCGCTGTCGGCACTTGTGATTATCTGTGCTGGTCCTACATGGAAACCAGAACCGGGTACGCAAGCGCAGAATCAGTCACCTCTTATGTTAGTAATCGATCTCTCACGTTCTATGGCTGAGTCAGATGTCACGCCAACTCGCTTGGAAGCAGCAAAGCTTAAAATTGCCGAGCTAATTCACAGCCGTGAAGAGGGTGAAATTGGCGTATGGGTTTATGCAGGTAGTGCGCACTTACTTCTGCCACCGACCCAAGACAGAAATGTCATCGATTATTACCTAGACAGTCTCTCTACAAACCTTGTTCCGCGAGCGGGTAAAAACGTATCAGCGGTATTAAATGGTATCAATGGCGCGAACCAACAGGCCGAAGGTTTTGTGTTTCCGGGTAGCGTTATTTTAATTACTGATCAAATTGATCGAACCGCCCAACAAGCGATGACTCAGTACTTACAAGATAGTGATGATCAGCTACTGGTTTGGAAATTTGGTTACTCAGCATCATTGGATGCCCCGTCTGGCGTGCAAACGATCTCAATGAGCCCTGATGATATCGATATAAAACGTATTAACCGCTGGGTTGATGATTACCAATACTTTGATCCGCAAGATAGCGATATTGAGTGGCAAGAGGTTGGGTATTATCTGGTGTTTGTTTTACTACTGATTACCTTGACGTGGTTTCGTCGTGGCTGGACGATTCGTTGGTTTGCTCTACCTTGGTTGTTTGTCATGGCATCAACGTCGCCAAACCTTGCGTATGCCGATGAAGTTGACTCCCAACTTAGCTGTCAAAGCTTCTGGATGGATATTGTCTATACCTCTGAGCAGCAAGCCCGTCGATACTTTGAGCGCGAGAACTACTCCTGCGCGGCTCAACTGTTTACTCAGCCAGAGTGGAAGATTGAAGCGTTGATGAGAGATAACCAGTGGGAGTGGTCATTAATGTTACTGAACAATCTTGAGGTGACAGAGCTAAACGATCAGGTAAGGCGCGGTTTAAACATTGGCATCGCCTATACTCATCTGCAGCGTTTTCGTAGCGCAGAGCGTTGGTTTAACAGCGTTTTAGAGATGGACGAGACGAACAAAACGGCACTGCATAACCTCGAAATCTTAGAGCAGATCTTTAATTTGATGGAAGAGCGAGCACTTGGGCAGGGGACGGCCGGAGAAGACATGACTGCTGACTTTGTCGATTCACTGGCAGAAGACGTGGGTATTGAAGAGCCAGAAGATAAGATTGAGGTGATTAATAGCGCCGACCTTATTGCAGAAGAGCATCTAAACAAAATCTGGTTAGAGCAGGTTCAAACTAGCCCTGAAGTCTTTCTACGTAACAAGTTTTCGAATCAATTGAATAGTGCTTTGTCTTTTAATGAAGAGAAATCAATGACTGATGCGGAGCGTAAGCATGACTAAGAGACTTTCTATCTTACGCACTGCCACTACCCTAATACTCTGCCTTCTGAGCAGTGTTTGTGTTGCCGCAAGTAACGAACGCAGTTATCAACCTCAGTCTCGGGTGACTTGGGATGCGTCTTGGGATCTTAGAACAGAAAATGTGAGCGAGCGAGAACGTGCAACACTCTGGCTAACAATTGCAAGCAATCACCCCATTTCTGGTCAATTCTCTATTGAGCCTTTGAAAGTACTGGGGCTATTTATTGAACCGAGTGATAGACCAAGCTATTCACACCAAAATCGCGACGGTCAACGCTTCTACTTGGCTAACTATCGCTATGATATTTATCCCTCTAGAGCGGGAGCTTATAGCTTGCCTGAGCTAAAGGTTCAGGTGACTAAAAAAGAGAACGAGTACCAATTTACCAGTGATTCTTATCGAATAGAGGTATCTGCTCAGCCTCGCGAGGCGATGGGAGCAATCTCAACATCAGAGTACTCGTTAAGCCAGAAAGTGACGCAAACAAACATTATGTCAGGTGGGGTAGTCACTCGTACTATTACTCAATCAGCCGCTGCGTTGCCGGGTTACCTCATTGGGCAGTTACCTCCGCTAGTCTCATGGGATCCACGCATTGAGTTAACACATGGTAGGGAGTCCCACTCAAGCAGCGATTACCGTGGCGAGATGACAGGTACAAAGAGCAGTAATCTTCATTACCGATTTGTTGAAGCAGGGGAGTATCAACTTCCTGCAATAGAGGTAACTTGGTGGAATAATGCCAAAGGTAGCTTGGAGATAGTGACCTTACCGACAATCGACATTGTTGCCACTGCGCCACCACCGCCGCCTTTAAAAGAGCGTGTTGAAATCGCACTGTTTGAGCTAAAAGAGTATGCACCGATCTGGTGGTATCAAAATCAACTGTGGGTGTATGTGATTGGCTTAATAGTAGTGGGTGTTTTTGGGTTTAGGCATCATATTGCGCGCCAAATAGAGCGAAGTTCTCGGCTATTGATGGGAATGAAAAAATCACCAATTTATTGGTTTGTAGAATTAACGGTTGCTGCAATAAATCCTAAAGAAGATTGGCAAAAAGCGTTCTACTCTTGGATGAGGAAAAATAATCTAGACTCAATCAATAGGCTGCCTAGTGTCTTTAGGGTAGAGGTTGATGGTTACTATCAAACAGGGAAGTTAAGTAAAGCTAAAGTATTACACTGCGTGGTTAAGTGGGAGTTTGACCAATACACAAGTAGATGGAATTTATCTGACATTAATCCGAAATAGATAGGGTAATAATGACCATGATTAAGACACTTAAAGCGCTGTCACTAAGTAAGCCTGTAGCATTAATAGTGAGTACAGCAATCGCATTTTCAATCTCAACAGCGAATGCGGATGAAGTAACGAATATCGCTCCTACTACCTACAGTGGTGCGGCGGTGGTTAAAATGGATGACAATCACTATCGTGTGCGCATTACTTCACTGTTAGCTGCGAAAATGCGTTGCGTGGCTTATAACAACGAAGAGCCAATCGCGATAAACTCGGTTGCTATTTATCCGCCAGAGGGTGTGGCTGATTTCTATATCTCACCAGAAGAAGGCTCGGTAACTCATTCGACTTGTTGGGTGATGAGTACTCGTGATGGCGATAGAGAAAAAATAGAACAACTAGAAAAAGAATCACAGCAAAGACAGATGAAGATTGAAGAGAGTAATGTGCCTTTCTATCAAATTATGCCAAACACTCAATAGACAAAATTAGAGCTGAATTTTCTAACAGCCAATAAAAAACCCTCGATTCTTATGCACTTTCAATTAGAAAGAGAGTATCGAGGGTTTTCTTTCATTCAAACAGCTGTAAATCAAAATGAATTGAGTTACAGCTGAATAGACTGAATTACTGCTGTGTTGATTGAATCGCAGTTAGAGCAATTGTGTACACGATATCGTCTACAAGTGCGCCACGAGACAAGTCATTTACAGGTTTGCGCATGCCCTGAAGCATTGGACCAATAGAAACTAGGTCTGCTGAACGCTGTACAGCTTTGTACGTTGTGTTACCAGTATTTAGGTCTGGGAATACAAATACCGTTGCTTTACCTGCAACAGGAGAGTTAGGCGCTTTAGACGCTGCTACGTTCTCCATGATTGCTGCATCGTACTGTAGAGGACCGTCGATGATTAGATCAGGACGTTTCTCTTGAGCAATCTTAGTTGCTTCACGTACTTTATCTACGTCAGCACCTTTACCAGATTCTCCAGTAGAGTATGAGATCATCGCAACGCGTGGGTCGATACCAAATGCCGTTGCAGAATCTGCTGATTGAATAGCGATTTCAGCCAGTTGCTCAGCGTTTGGATCTGGGTTGATAGCACAGTCTCCGTAAACCAATACTTGATCAGGCAGAAGCATGAAGAAGATTGAAGATACGATAGAGGCATCAGGTGCAGTCTTAATGATTTGGAACGGAGGAACGATAGTGTTTGCCGTGGTGTGAACCGCGCCAGATACAAGACCATCAACTTCGTTGTTCTCAAGCATCATTGTGCCTAGGAATACAGAGTCTTCTAGTTTTTCACGAGCAACAACTTCCGTCATGCCTTTTTTGCCACGTAGCTCAACAAGACGAGCAACATAGTTTTCGCGAACAACTTCAGGGTCGATGATTTCGACACCTGCGCCTAGTTCTACCCCTTGAGCAGCAGCAACACGGCGGATTTCATCAGGGTTACCGATAAGTACACAGCTTGCGATTCCGCGCTCAGCACAGATAGCCGCAGCTTTAACTGTACGTGGCTCATCACCTTCAGGAAGAACGATACGCTTGCCAGCTTTACGAGCATACTCAGTTAACTGGTAACGGAATGCTGGTGGGCTAAGACGACGAATACCTTGAACACCTTCTGATAGAGAGTCGATCCAAGGGCCATCAATGTGGCTAGCAACGTGATCGTTAACGAATTCGATACGCTCTTTATCGTCTGCAGGAACTTCTAAGTTGAAGCTTTGTAGGTTCAACGAAGTCTGCCAAGTGTTACCTTGTGCTTTGATAATTGGAAGACCAGTTTCAAATGCAGGCTTACAAAGTTCAACGATCTGCTCTGGAAGGTCATAACCACCAGTTAGCAAGATAGCACCAATTTCAACGCCGTTTTTCGCAGCAAGTGCTGCAGCAACGATAACGTCTGGGCGGTCTGCTGAAGTTACAAGCAGAGAGCCTGGTTTGAAGTGCTCAACCATGTGAGGAAGAGAGCGTGCACAGAACGTGATGCTCTTAATACGACGACTTTCGATCTCACCTTCATTGATGATTTCAGCTTTCAAGTGCTTCGCCATATCAATCGCACGAGTCGCGATCAGGTCGATGCTCCAAGGCACACAGCCAAGTACACGGATAGGGCTAGAGTTGAAGATTTGCATCACTTCTAGGTTCGCTTTCTGAGCGCTGTCTGCATCGTCAAAGATATCAGATAGGTCAGGGCGAGTACGGCCAGCTTCATCAACAGGAGCGTTCAGCTTGTTGATGATAACGCCTTTAATGTTTTTGTTCTTAGCACCACCAAAGTTAGAACATGCAACCTCAATACGCTCTTTTAGCTGAGATGGGTTGTCTGTACCTGGCGTTGCAACAAGAACGATCTCTGCACCTAACGTTTTAGCAATCTCGGCATTCACTTGGTTAGCAAATGGGTGCTTACGTGTCGGTACTAGACCTTCAATAAGTGTAACTTCAGACTCGCCGTTTACCTTGTTGTATTCAGCAACAATCGACTCTAGAAGTACGTCCATTTTCTCACTACCGATTAGGTTTTCGGCGGTTGAGATTGGCGTTGGTTGACCAACCGTGATTGAGCTGTTTGCTTCGATAATCGTTGAGGTTAGATCTGGCTGATCTTTGCCTGAGCGAGGTTGTGCAATTGGCTTATAGAAAGAAACATTAACGCCTTTACGCTCCATCGCGCGAAGAACACCCATGCTAACACTAGTAAGACCAACACCAGCACTAGTTGGAATAAGCATAATAGTACGAGACATATGCAAAACACCTTTATTTATTTGAAATAAAAGCCCAACGATTATTCCCTAAATCTCGACTCATTGTAATGAACAATGATTGACAAAATTCCAGTGGAATAGCGGTTGAGCCCCTATGTATGTACTTAGTAAATGTTTGTATATAGAAAAACGTTTGAACAGAGTACGTTATTGAAAAAGCGGCTAGCGATTGCGCTAGCCGAAATTTATTATAGTGCTGCTAGGCGAGCTGTATCTTCTGCAATTACTAACTCTTCGTTAGTAGAGATAACCATTGCAGGGATGCGGCTATCAGCAGTAGTGATAGTACCTTCGCCGCCAAAGCGTGCTTTAAGGTTAGCTTCACCATCTACTTCGATGCCAAAGATGCCAAGACGGTTAAGTACCGCTTCACGGATTGGAGCACCGTTCTCACCGATACCACCTGTGAATACGATAGCGTCTACACGGCCGTCTAGAGTCGCTGTGTAACCTGCAACGTATTTAGCTAAACGACGAGTCATCACGTCCATTGCGCGAGTTGCAGCTTCGTCTTTACCGAAGTTGTCTTCGATGAAACGACAGTCAGGAGATACTTGAGTTAGACCCATTAGGCCAGACTCTTTAGTTAGCATCGTGTTGATCTCTTCGATTGAGTAACCTAGAGAGTCGTGTAGGTGGAAGATGATCGCAGGATCAATATCACCACAACGTGTACCCATAACTAGACCTTCAAGAGGAGTAAGACCCATTGAAGTATCTACAGATTTACCGTTCTTAATTGCACAAATAGAAGCACCGTTACCTAGGTGACAGTTGATGATGTTTACTTCATCAGCTGGCTTGCCTAGTTGCTCAGCAACTTCGCGAGCGATGAACAGGTGAGAAGTACCGTGCATGCCGTAGCGACGGATACCGTGCTCTTTGTAAAGGTTGTACGGTAGAGCGTATAGGTACGCTTCTTCTGGCATAGTTTGGTGGAACGCAGTGTCGAATACTGCAGAGTTTGGTAGGCCAGGGAATGCTTTTTGAGCTGCTTTAATACCAACGATTGCAGCTGGGTTGTGAAGAGGCGCTAGTGCTGCACAGTCTTCGATACCTTTAAGAACTGAATCATCGATAAGAACTGACTGTGTGAATTCTTCGCCGCCGTGTACAACACGGTGACCGATAGCTTTAAGTTGCTCAGCTAATTCTGGCTTAGAAGCAAGAATAGTTTCAACGATGAAAGAAAGAGCTTCATTGTGAGCTGCGCCTTCACCTAATTGTGCTTCGTGCTTACCATCAAGTTTCCACTTGATACGAGCTTCTGGAAGCTCAAGACATTCAGCAAGACCTGTTAAGTGTTCGTCGCCATTTGTTGCATCAACAATTGCGAATTTAAGTGAAGAACTTCCGCAGTTTAAAACTAAAACCAGCTTAGACATGAGTGTGACTACCTGTTATTCGTCTGACATAATCAGAAAAGATGAAATTCAATCTCAAGAATAGCTGACCGAGTAAAGGTTACGCACTATTCTTGGTAAAAAGTTAACCTTATTTCCTTATAATAAGACATCACTTTACTATGAAAGTAATGCTCGCAATCCTTGCTGGTTTCATCGCATGGTTGCCTAAATCACAAATAACGGCAACAATGAGTATGAAAGGGTGCAAAGAATAGCGATATTCGACAAATATAACAAAAAAAATTGAAAGAATATTATTTTTAGTCAATTTTTTACGCTAAAAATTGAAAGATTAAAATTTTTTAGTAAGGCGCTGTTCAAAAGTGAGAGATTTCTATGAATGATAAAGTCGGGTTGGTACACAGCCTAAGAGACGGTCAGAAGTACATGGATACGTGGCCAATGAGAAAAGAGTTGGCTGTTATATTTCCTGAGCAGCGAATCATTAAAGCCACGCGTTTTGCGATTCGTGTTATGCCAGCAATTGCTGCAATCAGCGTGATCACTCAAGTTGCATTTCAAAATCAGCAAGCGTTACCTCAAGCGGTTGTTGTTGCACTGTTTGCGATGAGCCTACCACTGCAAGGAATGTGGTGGCTTGGAAACCGAGCTAATAAACAGCTACCTCCATCTCTAGCTAGTTGGTACCGAGAGTTATATCAAAAAATTATAGAATCGGGTGCAGCCTTAGAACCAATGAAATCTAAGCCGCGTTATAAAGAGTTGGCTAAGATTTTAAATCGAGCATTTACACAGTTGGATAAGACTGTTTTAGAAAGATGGTTTTAGTCAGCAGATTCGCTCAATAATTGAAAAAATAGGAAAGCCCTACGGCCTTTTTACATAACGTTACATATAGAAAGCTCCCATTTACGGGGGCTTTTTATTTTTTAGCCACTTAGTATGTAAAAATTAACCGCCCAGAATTTAAGATGTTAAATTGATTCAAAATTGTTAGAAAACAACGGTATTTGAGCATTGATAGGTGGGCATCACTTTAGACAGGGATTACCGCTTTAAATCTTTATATGATGATATTGTCATATAGGTCAGAGAAGCTTGATGAGTAAGGGGTAGCGTCATTTCAGATAGAGTTGAATGGCTCAGGATACGGTTTAAAAACGAAGTTGCTCACGGAAGGAGAAATAGCTACTTGTTCTGTTATGTTAAATACACTCACTTAATTGATGAATAACTATATTTTGGAAGGGGGAAGCATTAACAAACATATATGGTATCTGTATGTAAGGTGGTATATCAGATTTTATATGCATTAGACCTCGTTAAATGCAATCCGTTAGAGTGTTCCGGTATTTTTACCAAAAGGAACCCCATGAATCAATATCATACAGATGTTGAAGCGAAAATTGATAAATCAGTTTTTATCCCTTCGTTTTGTACAGTCCTCGTTATTATGACTTTTCTTATTAGCTTTGAAGAGCAGTCAGAAACCATCATTCAAACCGTGTTTAACTTTGTTGTCGAAAAATTTGGCGTCCTCTATATTTGGGCAGCGGTTAGCTTCTTTGGCGCAATTTTATGGCTATGCTTTGGCCGCTATGGGCAAGTTAAACTCGGTGGTGAAGAGGCAAAGCCCGAATTCTCTCGCATAAGCTGGATTGGAATGTTTTTCTGCTCTGGTATCGGTACCTCCCTCATCTACTGGTCCTCAATTGAATGGACTTACTATTACGCCGCCCCTCCGTTTGGCATTGAAGCTAATAGCCAAGCTGCTGCAGAATACGCAGCCATGTATGGTATGTACCATTGGGGACCCATTGCTTGGGCTTTCTACTGCCTATGCGCATTTCCAATTGGGTATGCTTACTACAACCGTAAGAAAAAGGCATTGCGACTCAGTGAGGCTTGTTCTGGTGTGATTGGCGACAAGAATGCGAAAGGGTGGATGGGTAAGGTAATTGATATTCTAGTTATTTTTGGTCTTGTTGGCGGCACGGGAACTTCACTCGCTTCTGGTACACCTATGCTGTCAGAAGCAATCAGCAACTTTCTTGGTATCGAGCGAAGCGGTAGTGTTGATATAGCAGTCGTTGTGATTTGGACGCTTATTTTTTCTACTTCCGTCTTTTTAGGCCTCAAAAAAGGCATTAAAGTCCTCAGTGACTTAAACCTCATCGCCTTAGCCATTATCTGTAGCATCATCTTTATCGGCGGCCCAACCATTTACATGATAAGCCTGTTTACCGACAGCGTTGGTTTAATGATGAGTAACTTTACGCGGATGTCTTTATACACAGATACAGTAGGTGGAAGCAACTTTCCTCAGTGGTGGACCATCTTCTATTGGGCATGGTGGGTGGCATATGGCCCTTATATGGGAATATTTATTGCGCGTATTTCTAAAGGCCGTACATTTAAAGACATTGGTCTGACAGTGATTACTGCCGGTAGCTTAGGTTGTATGTTGTTCTTTATGATCTTTGGAAATACCTCAATGTATGCCGAGTTCAACGGCGTGTTCCCTGTATTAGATACCATTAAGGAACAAGGTACACCCGCAGCAATTTTAGGGGTGCTTCAGTCATTACCATGGTCAGCGTTACTGTTACCACTGTTTATCTGCGTTGGATTTATTTATTCAGGAACTACGGTGGACTCTTCGTCCTATGTCTTGGCGTCTATTGCTTCTAAAGATATCGAATATGACCAAGAACCAAGTCGTGCAAACCGATTATTCTGGGCGTTACTGTTAGGTTTTACAGGTTTAGTGGTGATGAATATTGGTGGGTTAGAAGCGATTAAAACAGTGAGCTTGATTGTGGGTTTACCATTGGTGTTATTAATGTCGCTCTCTTTTGCTTCGTTGGTTAAGTGGTTAAGAGAGGACTTTGACGCAATGCCAATAAAAGAACAGATTCAGCTGCAAGATCCCTCACGTGAACAAATAGATGTCGCAGTTAAAATTTAATTAAGACTAAAGTTCTTCTTTTTAGACAAAAAAGGTCTAGTTTATAACTAGACCTTTTATCTATAAGCGTCGAGATTAGTTGAACATTTCGATCGCTTTAGTTGGTTCTACATATTCAAGATCGAAGCTTTCTGCCACTTCTTTACACGTTACTTTACCGTGAATAACGTTTAGTCCTTCAAGGAAGCCTTTATCTTCAAGCAATGCTTCACGGTAGCCTTTATTCGCTAATTTAACGATGTATGGCAGTGTTGCATTGTTTAGAGCGAAGGTCGATGTACGAGCAACAGCGCCCGGCATATTTGCTACACAGTAGTGAACCACATCATCAACGATGTAAGTTGGATCTGCGTGAGTCGTCGCGTGAGAGGTCTCAAAACAACCACCTTGGTCGATAGCTACGTCAACAACCGCCGCGCCTGGCTTCATTCTAGCGATATGTTCTTTAGTCACCAATTTTGGAGCCGCAGCGCCAGGGATAAGAACTGCACCAATCACCAAGTCAGCTTCTAGAACATGCTTCTCAATAGCGTCTTCTGTAGAATAAACGACTTTTGCACGGCCTTGGAATTCTTCATCTAAACGACGAAGAGTATCTAAACTTCTATCGATAATTGTTACGTCAGCACGAAGGCCAACAGCCATACGAGCAGCATTAGCACCAACCACGCCACCACCAACAACAACGACTTTAGCGGGCTCTACTCCTGGAACTCCGCCAAGCAGAAGTCCACGTCCACCGTGAGATTTTTCCAAAGTTTGTGCGCCAGCTTGGATTGACATGCGGCCCGCTACCTCAGACATAGGTGCAAGTAGTGGCAAGCGACCCATATAATCTGTTACAGTCTCATAGGCAATGCAGACAGCTTTGCTCTTAATTAGCTCATCAGTTTGTGGAAAATCTGGTGCGAGGTGTAAATAAGTAAATAATATTTGCCCCTCTTTTAGCATGGCTCGCTCGACAGTTTGAGGTTCTTTGACCTTTACAATCATCTCTGCTTTCGCGAAAACGTCAGCAGCAGTAGGAAGAATGGATGCGCCTACAGCGATGTAATCATCGTCTGAAAAACCGATGCCTGAACCGGCTTTGGTTTCTACAAAAACTTGGTGACCGTGAGAGATTAGTTCTCTCACACTAGCTGGGATCATGCCCACTCGGTACTCGTGGTTCTTGATTTCTTTAGGTACGCCAATGATCATCCTGACTCCTTATGTTATTTTGGTTGTATTATCTATGTGTAGGGTAATTCTGTCGAATTAATATCTAGTATAGTAAGTAATTTGAAGAATTTGATACTGAATATTAAGAAGTTGTAGTATATTTTTTTGCAAGGAAGTAATAAGGTGGAATAAAAAATGGCAGACAATTACAAAAAGCCGTCCAAGGATCTAGACCGTATCGATCGCAATATTCTTAATGAGTTGCAAAAAGATGGTCGTATTTCTAACGTAGAACTCTCAAAACGTGTAGGGCTTTCGCCTACTCCATGTCTTGAACGTGTTCGTCGATTAGAACGTCAAGGTTACATTACGGGATACACAGCGTTGTTAAATCCGCAGTATCTTGACGCATCACTGTTAGTATTTGTTGAAATTACGTTGAATCGCGGAGCGCCAGACGTTTTTGAACAATTTAATACTGCAGTACAAAAGCTAGATGATATCCAAGAGTGTCATTTAGTTTCTGGTGACTTCGATTATCTATTGAAAACTCGTGTATCTGATATGAGTGCTTACCGAAAACTGCTTGGTGATACGTTGCTACGTTTGCCGGGTGTTAACGACACACGCACCTATGTAGTCATGGAAGAAGTCAAACAGACCAATCAACTAGTGATAAAAACTCGATAAAAGCTCTCACTTTGTTTCTAGCGTTTAGCTTATTAATCGCCAGAAACATGTAAAGAGTTACTAATGTTAGAAATGTTGGAACTCTTTTCCATATTCTGACGTTAGGCAATTGGGTTTTATTCACCAGTATGGTTAAATCTTTAAGAGCGGCGTTTGCCGCTCTTATTGTTTTAACTTCACTAACTTTACTTATGCTAGCCAGTAACACGAGCTAGCCTATTCCCAGATTTTTAGTTAGTCATTATCAAGATTAAAGTAGGTCTATGTTCAACGAGAACAAAAAGAAAGTCGCAACGATTGTAAAAACGGGTGAGGCCTCTAGCTCATCACGCTTAAACGGAACACAACGATTGAAAGAGTGTGTCCTGATTATTGCTGTGCTTATTTCTATCTTCTTCACCGTCGCGCTATTCACTTTTAACCCTGCTGATCCATCGTGGTCTCAAACAGCATGGGGTATGGATATTCAGAATTCAGGCGGGATAGTCGGCGCTTGGATCGCCGATACGTTATTTTTCATCTTTGGTTCTCTTGCTTATCCTATTCCCTTGATTGTCACAGCCGTTGCCTGGATTTTCCTACGGAATCGTGATTCAGACGAACCCATCGACTTCATGATATGGGGTACGCGTTTACTTGGCCTTACCATTATCATTCTAACGAGTTGTGCTTTAGCTGATATTAACTTTGATGACATTTGGTACTTCTCTTCAGGCGGTGTCATTGGTGATGTATTGACGAGCCTTGCATTGCCAACATTAAACGTTCTAGGTACAACGCTCGTTTTACTTTTTTTATGGGGTGCCGGTTTTACGTTGTTAACGGGCATCTCTTGGTTAGCGATGGTCGAATGGATTGGGGATTACTCTATTCGCGCTGTGACGTCTGCCGTTAATCGTATCCGCGGTGAAAAAGAAGAAAACATCTCAGCTATTCTTAATCAACCAGATGTTGATCAAGAAAACCTTGGTCTACAAAGTGGTGTTCATCGAAATGTTCGTCAGTCTGATATAGAGGACGCTCTTGAGATTAATTCTAGTCAACCTGATGAGATTGAACTCGAATCATCAAAAGAGAGACGCTTTAATATCCATATGCCAGAAGCGCAGCAGCAAGCTGAAACACCTTCAAATATTGATATACCCGATATTCGAATTGATGACACCAATATCGAAGATGAGACGAATGATAGAACGTTGCCACTCAATGCGACGATCGAGCAATTAGAACAAGCTGCACTCAATGATGATGATTTACCGCTTCAAGAAGGAAGTTATGAACGTCAATTATCTTCACAATATGAAGAGGCCAATGTAGAAGCGGCTGCCATGCCTTGGGTTCAAGAACCAAATCTTGAACAAGACGAGCTATTTGAACAACAGCCTAAAGCTGAATTTCAAGAAGACGATATCCCAGATCTTGAGCCTGTATTGTCAGAAAGTAGCTTTGAGCATGTTGTTGAGGAGATTGAACCAAATATTGATCAACGTGAGCCGACAATATCGACCTTTGAAGTGGCAGATGAACCAGAATTAGCGAGTACTGACATTACAGAGGCTGAACTTGTTGAAGCGTCTGTTGATGAATTGCCCGTTACTGATGAAAGTGAAGACGAAGACGTTGATGCATTCCAATCTCTTGTTGCTGATGCGCAAGCTAACGCAGCCGGTAAGTTAAACCCATTTTTAGTTCAAAAGGATGCGCTTCTTCCAAAACCTACAGAGCCAATGCCAACTCTTGAACTGCTATATCACCCTGAAAAGCGCGAAAACTTTATTGATAGAGAAGGCCTAGAAAATATTGCTCGATTAGTTGAGGCCAAACTTGCTGACTATAAAATTAAAGCGCAAGTGGTTGATATTTTCCCTGGCCCAGTGATTACTCGTTTTGAGTTAGATCTCGCTCCAGGTGTGAAAGTGAGTCGTATATCTGGTCTTTCAATGGACTTAGCTCGCTCTCTATCCGCAATAGCTGTTCGTGTTGTCGAGGTTATTCCAGGCAAGCCTTATGTTGGTCTTGAATTACCAAATATAAGCCGACAAACAGTGTTCTTCTCTGATGTTGTTGGCACACCAACGTTTGTTGAGGCGAAGTCTCCAACGACAATGGTGTTAGGCCAAGATATAGCCGGTGACCCAGTAATCGCTGATCTCGCTAAGATGCCGCATGTTCTTGTTGCAGGTACGACAGGCTCGGGTAAGTCGGTTGGTGTCAACGTAATGATCCTTAGTATGCTTTATAAAGCGACACCGGAAGAAGTGCGCTTTATTATGATCGATCCTAAGATGCTTGAGCTATCAGTGTATGAGGGCATTCCTCACCTGTTATCTGAAGTTGTTACTGATATGAAAGATGCATCAAATGCACTTCGTTGGTGTGTTGGAGAGATGGAGCGTCGCTATAAGCTCATGTCTGCGCTCGGTGTTCGTAACGTTAAAGGCTTTAACGATAAGCTGAAAATGGCTGCAGAAGCTGGACACCCAATTCATGATCCATTGTGGCGTGATGGGGACAGTATGGACCCTGAGCCGCCATTACTTGAAAACCTGCCTTACATCGTCGTTGTTATTGATGAATTTGCCGATCTTATGATGGTTGTAGGTAAGAAAGTTGAAGAACTGATTGCTCGCCTTGCTCAAAAAGCACGTGCAGCAGGTATTCACTTAATACTAGCGACCCAACGACCTTCAGTAGATGTTATCACGGGTTTGATTAAAGCGAATATACCAACACGTGTCGCATTTACTGTTTCAACCAAAACGGACTCACGGACTATCTTGGATCAAGGCGGAGCTGAGTCGTTGCTAGGTATGGGTGATATGCTTTACTTGCCGTCCGGCTCAAGCCATACCATTCGTGTACATGGTGCATTTGCGTCAGATGACGATGTTCACTCTGTCGTGAATAACTGGAAAGCTCGTGGTAGACCAAACTATATTGATGAAATTACTAATGGCGATCAATCTCCGGAAACACTGTTACCAGGTGAGAAGATGGAGGGAGATGAAGAGAGAGACCCTCTCTTTGATCAGGTTGTAGAACATGTGGTTGAGTCACGACGTGGCTCTGTATCTGGTGTTCAGCGTAAGTTCAAAATTGGTTATAACCGTGCAGCGCGAATTATCGAGCAGCTCGAAGCGCAAGGTATTGTGAGTGCACCGGGTCATAACGGAAATAGAGAAGTATTAGCACCAGCCCCAACAAGAGACATGAACTAGACAGATCGGCTCTAAGGAAAGGTTATTAGACCTACTCAGACAACAAAAAGCCCCTTTTAGTCTTATATAGTTTTAACTATAAAGAGGCCAAAAGGGGCTTTTTATTTTGTTTGGATCTTGTCTATGTAAGCTGCTGGATTAGCTAAACATTCTTCTGCTATCACGATCTTTAGCAAACTGTGCAATCACAATCACGGATAAAGCAATTAGATTTGCTGCGAAAATAACGACCAACCATTGTGGCATTGATAAATCCAAGAACTGCCAAACGACCTTGCTACAATCGCCATACGCTTCAAACATCCATGGAACCCACTGGTTTAGCGGTGCCCAGCTAGGGAAAGTGACAAATAAATCGCAAGTGGCAAAAGGTGATGGGTTGAATTGATAATCCACGTGTTGAAGTGATAGAGCTAGCCCTTTATAACTGCTAGCGCCCCAGGCTGCGAGACCTAACCACCGTAAGACAGGGCTTTTAGGATTGATCAGTCCAATTAATGCAGCTCCACCCACACCAAGCATCGCAACACGTTCATAAATACACATTACGCATGGTGACAACATCATAACGTGCTGAAAGAATAGCGCGCATGCTTCAAAAAATATGACAAAGAGAAGCAACAGTAGCCATGAAAGACGGGTTTGGGAAAACGTTTTAATTGTATTTAGAAGCTTCACAACTGGTTCCTTGTAGAAATAAAAAAAGCTCTGATATATCAGAGCTTTTTATCGTGTATTAGTTTCATTATCAACTGATTTTTTTAATGCCCGCTGGATAAAACCGCTTCGGTCACACTTGCGGTTTTATGTACTATCCAACCCATATCATAAAAATAGGCGGTCATCGGTTCGACAAAAAAGATGATTCCGATTAATCCCACTATTGCTAAGACGATCGTGTATGGCAGAGCCATAATAACCATTTGGCCATAAGATAGTCTTATTAATGGAGCTATCGCTGATGTTAAAAGAAATAGGAACGCGGCTTGACCATTTGGCGTTGCCACTGACGGTAGGTTTGTACCCGTGTTGATTGCAACAGCAAGTAAATCAAACTGGTCACGAGTAATCATTCCATCAATTAGCGCATCTTTAACTTCATTAATATAAACGGTACCAACAAAGACGTTATCAGAGACCATTGATAGTAGACCATTTGCTACGTAGAACAGAGCAAGCTGAGTGTTCTTGTCTTCAACATGTAATACTGCGTCGATAACAGGTTTGAACAACTCTTGGTCGATGATAACAGCAACAATAGAGAAAAAGACGGTTAGTAGTGCAGTGAAGGGTAAAGCTTCTTCAAACGCTTTACCGAGTGAGTGCTCTTCTATTACACCATTAAAGGCTGTAGCAAGGATGATGACGGAAAGGCCAATAAGACCAACCGCAGCAAGGTGAAGCGCAAGGCCTACGATTAGCCATACTGCGATCGCACCTTGAACCCAAAGTTTTGCTACGTCTTGTTTTGTCCGGGTTTTACGCTCTGCTGTATCGAAATCTACTAGGATCTTACGTACATTGTCAGGAAGCTCTGTGCCATAACCAAAAACCTTAAGTTTCTCGACGATTACACAAGTAATCAAACCGCACACAAAAACGGGGAAGGTAACAGGGGCCATGCGGATAATAAATTCACCAAATAACCAACCTGCTTGATCGGCAATAATAAGGTTTTGCGGCTCACCAACCATCGTCATAACGCCACCTAGTGCCGTACCTACACCAGCATGCATTAGTAGAGAGCGTAGGAATGAACGATAGTTTTCTAGATCGTCTCTGGTCAATTCAGACAACTGATCATCTTTTGTATGATCGTGCGATGTTGTCGATCCTTTACCTGACGCAACCTTGTGATAAATTGAGTAAAACCCAACGGCAACACTAATGATTACGGCAATAACAGTTAAAGCATCTAGGAAAGCAGAAAGAAAAGCCGCTGCGAAACAAAATGCTACTGAAAGCATCGCTTTAGAGCGAATACCTAATAGAATCTTGGTAAACATAAATAGCAGAAGGTTTTTCATGAAGTAAATGCCTGCAACCATAAAGATCAAAAGCAGTAATACTTCTATATTGGCGACCAATTCATGTTTAACTTGTTCTGGACTAGTCATTCCGATAGCAATCGCTTGAATCGCCAGCAGTCCTCCAGGTTGCAGAGGGTAGCACTTTAGTGCCATTGCTAGTGTGAATATAAACTCAACAACTAACAGCCAACCCGCCACAAATGGGTTAATAAAGAAAAATACAAATGGGTTAATAACTAGAAATGAAATAATGGCAACTTTGTACCAGTCTGGCGCTTTACCAAGAAAGTTCTTGATAATGGCTTTTCCGAGCGACATCGACATGGAAAATACTCTTTAATGTTGTTTATGAATAAATACGGTAGTGGGCTTGTATTCATATTAACCAAATTTATATAAAAACATTTGGTGCAACAGTGACTTAGTAAAACAACAATCTCGTAACAAATTTGTGGCCTTGCCAAGTCACTCCCTGAGAACGACAAGCACTATTAACTACGACCGCAACTTTACTCTCACGAACTTTATAGTCAATAAGAAAAACTCACTGAAAGTAACATTTGGATACATTTGGCTAAAAACGCGATCTAAGTAGGGTCATTTAGTGCTTTTTGTTAATATTGTGTTAATTGGGGCTCTAGTGCCTTACTTGTACTTATAAAGTGGTATTTATTCATGCTGATATTGAATTGATAAATTAATGATTGAGCGTGCTTATTTCTTTTTATCGCTATATCGGTCAACGAGCGTGTTAACTAAATATGCAAAAATGGAGCGATTTAATACAAATTTAATCCAAAGTCAGAAAGTTATAAATCTACCCAGAGTGGAGCTTTTGCTCTAAATGTAACCCTGTTCCAGTTTTCTATCTCTTTGTTTCCGAACCCATTAAACTAGTGGTATGATGAGTAATATTAGACACAATAAAATAATACGAGAAAGTACTTAATGGTCATTAAGGCTAAGAGCCCAGCAGGGTTTGCAGAGAAATATATTATCGAGAGTATTTGGAATGGTCGCTTTCCGCCGGGGTCAATTTTACCGGCTGAACGTGAGCTTTCGGAACTTATTGGCGTTACACGAACGACTTTGAGAGAAGTTTTACAGCGCCTAGCTCGAGACGGTTGGTTAACTATCCAACATGGCAAGCCAACTAAAGTAAATCAATTTATGGAAACCTCTGGGCTGCATATTCTTGATACTTTGATGACGCTTGATGCCGATAATGCCACGTCAATTGTTGAAGACCTTTTATCTGCTCGTACTAATATTAGCCCTATTTTTATGCGTCATGCATTTAAGGGGAACAAAGAAAATTCCGAGAAGACAATCGCGTCTGTTATCGAGTCTTGTGAAGCATTGATTCAAGCAAGCGATTGGGATGACTTTATGGCTTCATCACCTTACGCCGATAAGATTCGCCAACATGTAAAAGATGATGGTGAGAAAGATGAAGAGAAACGCCAAGAAATATTGCTAGCGCGTACGTTTAACTTTTACGACTATATGTTGTTCCAACGTTTGGCTTTCCACTCTGGAAACAAAATTTATGGTCTGATATTTAATGGTGTGAAAAAGCTGTACGACCGCGTTGGTAGCTACTACTTTTCAAATCCACAAGCACGTAATTTGGCGATGGAGTTTTACCGAGAGCTTTTAGATGTTTGTGAAAATGGTGATCGTGAAAAATTACCATTAGTGATCCGTCACTATGGTATTGAAAGCTCACTTATTTGGAATCAAATGAAAACGACGCTGCCGACAAATTTTACTGAAGATGACAGCTAACTAAAGCACGGTTGTATTGAGTTAACGTAAAGCGGTATATAAAGAAGCCCTACATATCTAAATAAGTATGTAGGGCTTTTTGTTTTGCAATTGAAGATAACGCTTGAATTAGTTTCTAACTAAAGCTCTTCACTACCACCTGCGCCTTGGAACCAAATACGTAGGTGATGTTTGAGGTTTTTTAGTTCATCAGGGCCAATGAGCGCAAGCCCAAGATCTTCTGCACGAGTAATGTCGTTATGACGAAGCGGGCGGAAACTGACGAGCATAGCTCGTGCTTGTAAGCCTCCTAGTAAGTCTCTAAGCGATTCAAGCTTGTATAAGGTGTCGTCGCCATCGTCACGCATACCTTTAGTCTTACACTCGATTATATGGAGCTTGTTATTAACTACCGAGGCAACATCAAGCTCATTTCTGACCTCTCGCTCACCAAGTTGACGATAAACTTGCACATTTAGCGACCGATCTTGAATAGTCGGCATATCATCTTGGATCTGCTTAACCGTGCTGTGAACAAGAGTCTCAAGCCACTCACCATTTGAGAAACGTCTTGCATCTTCACTGATGAATGTGAGTGTACCGTCTTTATAGCTCGCGATTTCAGCGTCGACAAGATCGGTAAGAAGCATGTTGAGTTCTTTATAACCTTGCTGCTTTTCGGATAGCTCTACATCGAGTCTCTGTTCTTTGCGGCAAGTTGTCGCTAAGTAGTTTAGTGTCGCCAGACCGGGGCCAAGTACTAAAGCGTTGCTCGCCCAGCGTTCACCCAGTTTGTATAAGGTTTTATCTAACGTAGGTGGAAGCTCATGGTCATTAAACTCGCCTCTTGCACCGAATATAGTCAGGTAATCAGCAATGGTGATGTGGTCTTGAACTTGAGTGTCTTCTTTTGTTTCGGGGTACAGCCAGCATAATTTGTCGCTATTGGGCTCGACGACAAAGATTGGCCATTGATAAGTACGAAACACTTCGTATACAGAAAGTAAGCGGTGTCTTAACCCACAGCTAGCATTGAGTTTAACCTCTTCACCTCTAGCTTTTAAATCTTCAGCAAGAACTTGTATTGACTCTTTAATTATTGAGGTATTTACAATTGTTGGGATTTCAAAAAACTCTGAGGTAATTGAGCGCTTGTCGAGCACATTATGCAAGCGAAGATAAGCAGCTTCTTGTGTTTTGTCGCCGATAAATATGATGTGCGAACTAATACTACGGTGATCGAGCAGTGGGGTTACAAGACGAATAGGGTCTTGATCGATGATCCCAACATGAACTGCCATAACTTTTCCTCATGTTCGGCTTGCAGTAAAGAGTGGGAAATAAGGCACTGCAAACCATATCAGTAAGATATGATGATGGGCACATAAAAAAACAAGGGCGACTTTAAATTAAAGTCGCCCAATAAGGTAATGAATGTTAAGTTTCAGAGGCTATTGGTCGTAATGGCCTCTGTGTAATTGATTACAGCTTAAATCGATGTACAAGGTCACCTTGTTGACCTGCCAAACGTGTTAAATTTGCACTAGTTGCAGCAATTTCAGACATTGCTTGATAACTACTGTCAGCAATCAGGTTTATCTCTTCAATATTTCGAGCAATCTCGGATGTTGTTTCATTTTGTTCTCCAGCCGCTTGTGAAATATGAGTACTCATGTGACTAATTTCTAGAATAAGAGCTTGAATCTCTTCCATCGCGCTATTGGCATTTGAAGCTTGTTCAACCGAAAGCTCCATATCATTTTTACAACTCTCGATAACTTTACTTGCAGATGAAGAGCTACTTTGTAAGTTACCAATCATATTCTCAATTTCACTAGTTGATTCGGTTGTTCGTTGCGCCAGTACCCGTACTTCATCAGCAACAACCGCAAAACCTCGACCTTGTTCACCCGCTCGAGCCGCTTCTATTGCTGCGTTTAACGCCAGCAAGTTGGTTTGCTCTGCAATGTTACGGATTACATCCAAAATTGAGCCAATTTGGCTGCTCATTTTTTGCAAATCGCCAACGGCTTCAACAGATTGATTGAGTCTGGTTTCTAATTGATTAATGGTGGATATATTAGTGCTCATGATCTGTCGACCGGATTCAGACGCCGATTCGACTTGCTGAACCATTTTTTGTGAGCTTTGAGCACTTTGAGCTACTTCTTGAACAGAATGTGCCATCTCTGTCATGGCAGTAGCGACGTTGGATGTTTGCTCGCGCTGAGAGCTAAGCTGGCCTTGTGCTTGAGTTGATGTGGATTGGTTTGTGTTCGCTGTACTGGTCAGATTATCAGATGCGTCGTTTAATTCTACCAATACGTTATGAAGGTTATCGGCAAGTGAATTGATGTGACCACTGACACGACTGAACTCATTGTTGTAACGAATATCGATGCGTTGTGTCATATCGCCTTCAGTGAGGCTTTCTAATGTTTTTAAGATACGAGTAAGAGGTTCTCGAACGCTTTGGGCAATATGATAACCGATGGCAGCAGCGAAGATGACAACAATCGCGCAAATAACCACTGCTCGAATAAATCCTTGGTCATAAACGTCGCCAGCTTCAGTCAGTGAAGCGCTCAGCTTTTGAGAGGCAGTTGCGTTAAACGAATCAAGAATGGCCATCGCATTATCGACTTCAACAGCAAGGTTAGCGATGTTTTCATAAAGTGCTGCTCTAGCCATCAAGTAGCTATTATGTTGATCTAATACGCCACCTTTTTGGCCAACGTCACGGCTGAAATTATCAACAGATTCCTGAAAGGCTTTCTTAAGTTCAGGCATCTGTGTCACTAGGCCACGATAGGCGTAGTTTAAGTGAGAAACTGCTTTTCTGTTTTTCGCAACGGCTTTGTTTACAAAATCGACGTCAGAACTTGCAAGGGCGTCAGAGGTGATAACTTCAGCATCTCTTAACTTAATGAAGTAGCTTTTTGCCATCACCTTTACAGAGATGCTGCTTTGGTCATCTACGTACTCTTTCATTCCTGCACTGAGTTCAGAGTGCAAGCGTTGGAACTGACGTGTTGATTGTTGCACTTGTGCTTGTGCTGCAAACATCGCCTCGTAATTATCCATGGCTTCATTGGCTTCGGCGAAGTAACGCTCTTCCATAGCTTGAAGCTGAGTTATGTTCTCATTAAGGGACTCTTCACCAGCACTTGCAGTTTGTAGCTGGTTAAATGTGTCTGAAAACCTCGCTTTAGCTTGAGCGAATTCTTCGCGCATCGCACTCATACGGTCTGTGTTTTGAGTGGTTAAGAAGTCTTTAAACGATTTGTCGGCTGACAGCAATTGAACCGCAGTTTGATTTGATGTAGAGACCAAAGGTAGTGATACCTTCGATACTGATTCAAAGTTGGTGTGTATTTGGCTCATGCCGTTCAACATTAAAACAGTTATGACGGCAAACATTATGATGATGAGGGTAAACCCCGTATACATCCTTCTGATGACGGATCCTTTCATGCTTCTCTCCCAAAAAATATCGTGCAAACGGCCAATGGCCAAAACTAACAAAATTGTCATTATTCTATGGAGGATGGGGCTCGCGTTTGTTGACGGACAATACATAAATCAATTTGGAGTCAATTTCTTTTTCATATTTGTTAACTCAATTTCATTTTTGGGAATTTTGGTTTTAATTGAGCTTTGAACGCTGTTAGCGCATACTGAGAACGATTTGATTCAGTACAGAATAACAATCAGTTCATATTTATCAGTTACATACCAATCGTCGGAGCGCCTCATGGCTGAAGAAACAATATTTAGAAAGATCATTGATAAAGAAATCCCAGCAGACGTTGTCTATCAAGATGAATTAGTGACCGCATTTCGTGATATCAACCCACGAGCGCCTATTCACGTACTAATTGTGCCTAATAAACTTATTCCTACGGTTAACGATATTGAAGCTGAAGATGAGCTGGTGATGGGACGACTATTTACCGTCGCTAAAAAACTTGCTAAAGAAGAGGGAATTGATCAGGACGGTTATCGCTTGATCATGAATTGCAACTCCTTTGGTGGACAAGAGGTTTACCATATTCACATGCACCTTGTTGGTGGCAGAGCGTTAGGCCCTATACTGATTAACTAATTGGCTGAGTGATAATGATCAATCGACGCTTTGGGAGTAAGCTTTGAAACGAGTGATTAAACTGACCCTCGTCTCAGTCACAGTAGCTTTGTTGTCCGCGTGCAGCAACATGTCAGCGGGCAATCTATTTAGCCACTATAGTGCACAAAATAATGGTGTGTATCAGGCCGTAAAAACTGGGCAATATGAAAAAGCAGAGCAGAGGCTTCCTGAGTTTGTTGCTGGTGATGTGCTTGATAACTTAGAAAAAGGGCGTGTTCAATTTTTATCTGAGAATTACCAAGCAAGTCATAGCAGCTTGAGTGATAGTGACCGAGCTGTACGTACTCAACAAGATAGAGCGACAATATCGGTTTCTGACTCTGCGACAAGTTTGGCTTCGTTGGCTGTTAATGACAACTTAAATAACTATTACCCTGCAGATTATGAGCTTGGTTTTTTACATCTCTATCTGGGGCTTAATTATTTACAAGATAATGATTTAGAAGGCGCGACAATTGAGATGCGTCGAGCTAATCAGGTTCAAGAGAGAGCTCGTCAAGAACGTCAATCTGAACTTGAATCAGCGCAAAACTCAATGAAGGCTCAAGGGCTTTCGCCGAATTTAGGTAGCGTATTGTCTAATTACCCGGATGCGGGTAAAACCTTGCAAGCAGTGCAAAATGGTTACTTACTTTATCTATCAGGGCTGATGTATGAGACGTCTCGTGAATTGAATAGTGCTTATGTTGATTACAGGCGTGCTTTGGCAGTGATGCCTGACAATCCACAGGTGATAGAGGCAACAATTCGTTTGGCCAAACGTTTAGGTATGAATCAAGATCTTAAACAATTGGAAGAAACTTATGGCCAGATCGCGACTCTAAATGACAGTCAAGCACGTGTTATTGTTTTACAAGAGCAAGGGGTAGTTCAAGCCCTTCAAAGCTGGAAACAAACTTTACCAATTTATGACAGCCGAGGCGACGGTGCTTTGTATTCTTTAGCGCTGCCATATTATGCCAATGGCGTGTCTGAGCGCTTTAGCTCGGTGAAGTTAAATGGTGAACGAATGACCGATCATCAGCTGGCCGACGTCAATTTAATGGCCGAGCGTGATTTATCAGAACGTATGCCATCAATGATCATTCGCCAAGCACTAAGAGTGTATGCGAAAGATCAGCTTCGAAAAGAAGCAGCTCAAGGTGATGACGTAGTTAATCTAGTCTTTAACTTATGGAATACGCTGACCGAGCAGCCAGATACACGCAGCTGGCAAACTCTACCCGGGGAAATATACAGCAGTGGTGAAGTTGTCAACGCTGGAAAACAACAGGTTGACGTTGATGGTCAGCAGTATGAATTTAATGTAGAAGCGGGTCGTACCGCTTTAGTCTGGGTTTCACGACAAGGTGGAACGGCGACGATATGGCACAAGCAATTAGGGAGATTGTAATGAAACAGTGGCTTTTTATTTTATGTGCAGCATTGGCACTAAGTGGTTGTGCCGATAACACAGCGGGTTTAAGGGTTGATGGGTCTACTCAAAATGTTATTTTTGGCGATAATGTCTTAGGCTCTCGCTTAGTTATTGATGATATTGCAACGACAGAAGTGGACGGTCATACACGCGGCGTGGTTCGTATTACCAGTCATTATACGGGTGACCAACACATTCAGTATCGATTCTACTGGTACGATAACGAAGGTTTAGAAGTCAATACTAAACTCTCGCCATGGCGCAAAGCCATCGTGAGAGGCTATGAGTCTATCGCTTTGTCGGAAGTGTCTGTAAACCCTAACGGGAAGCAATATAGAGTACAAATTCGAGAGCTTGCTCAATAGAGCGGTTATCTCGAGTTTGATGAGTTTTTGTAAGGTGAACGAGAACAGCGTTAATTGACGCTCGTTTGAAGTATAAGCTTTCTCTTAAGCAGAGAAAAAAGGGTATATGAAGATGAAAAAAAGTGTAATAGCACTACTAGGCTTAGCGGTTATTTTAGGTGGTTGTTCAAACAAAGTAAGCTACGGTGACTCGCAAGCCGTAGAAACAACAACGATCGATTTTGGCTCAACAGATCTTCAAACGATCGCTGGTGAAATGATAGACAGCATGATGATGTCTGGTTCGGTTTCTTACATCACTCAAAATGATCGTCCGATCGTTTTTGTTGAGCGTATTAAAAACAAAACGACTGAACATATCGATACAGAATCCATTACCGATTCTATCAGCACTAAAATGCTTAACTCTGGTAAGTTCCGTTTTGTCGACATGGACCGTGTAGAGTCTGTTCGTGAACAATTAAACTTCCAAAATAATGATGAACTTGTTAATCAAAGCACGGCGATTCAGTTTGGTAAAATGGTTGGAGCGCAGTACATGCTTTATGGCAACCTATCAAGTATCGTGAAAAATGCCGGTAGTGATAAAGACGTTTACTACAAGATGACCATGAGACTGATGGACCTTGAAACAGGTCTTATCGAGTGGGCAGATGAAACAGAGATTCGTAAACAAGAATCAAAGAGTTTCCTTGGACTGTAGATTCTAAGTATTGAGTTGGTCCACATATAGCTAATCTGTATGTGGTATCAACGACTAAAGAGGTGGTGTATGGCTAGAATGTCTTGGCAAGAAGCTTGCGTATTAGATCGTTCATTACAATCGCTTGATCACTTCTTTAGTCTTTCCCCCAGTTATGCGCAAACGTTAACTGGAGGATTGACCAATCGTTGCTGGAAGGTCGTGTTACCCAACAACGAGTGTTATGTTTGGCGACCAACCACACCTATCACCACTGCATTTGCTATCTCTCGTTTTCAAGAATATCAGCTTCTCTCGTCCATCGAATCTTCTCATATCGGCCCTAAAGCTATTTTCGTTAATGAACACGGATTGCTCGTAGAGTGGATTGAAGGAGACTCTCTTACATCCGGCTTAAGTTTTGACTCATTGTTAAAAACGCTGGTTTTGATTCATAAGCTCGATACCGCTAGAGTCCCTGTCGCCCCTTTTAGTTTTACCGCAAGAGTCGATCACTATTGGTTGCAACTTGATGAAGAGCACAAAAGTGAAGAGCTTAAATCTCTTTATCTGCGTCTTCGAAGTGCCCCAAATTTGGCCGATGTAGGAGCTGTATTGTGTCATTTCGATTTGGCAGGCTACAACATGGTGAAAACAGAGGTGACTAATCGAGTCATTGATTGGGAGTACGCATCAATAGCCGATCCTAGGTTAGATTTAACCTTGAGTATTCATGTCACGCAACAAAAACCCTTGGAGTCTGTCTACCGATATTGCCAGCTTCGAGAGATTGACGGTGTGGATGACTGGGTTGAAGGTGTGCTTGCTTGGCTTCCTCGGGTTAAGATGATGTCAATGTTGTGGTTTCAATTGGCTTATCAACTTTGGGGTGATGAGAAATTTTCAACTGAATCACAATCGTTGATAAATGAGTTATGTCGTGAGCTTTCAGAATAAAGACACTCTTTAATATAGTACGAGATGTTGGTGAATTATTATGCACAGTGATGGTAAGATCACTGTTTTAAGGATTCAAAGTGCCAATTCAAAGCGTAAGCCTTTAAATACCAACAGTTCGTGTTAGATTGAGAAAAAACGGGGAACGTTATTATGATTATATATTTACATGGATTTGACTCAACAAGCCCTGGAAATCACGAGAAAATATTGCAGTTGCAGTTTATTGATGACGATGTTCGTTTCATTAACTACAGTACACTACATCCAAAGCATGATATGCAGCACTTGCTCAAAGAAGTACATAAGGTTGTCGATCAAGCTTCTGACGATAAAATCTTGATTTGTGGTGTTGGGTTAGGCGCCTTCTGGGCGGAACGAATTGGATTCTTATGCGGGATTAAACAAGTTATGTTTAACCCTAATCTTCATCCGCAAGAGAATATGGCTGGTCGTATTGATCGCCCTGAAGAGTATGAAGATATCGCGACCAAGTGCGTCGAAAAATTTCGTGCAAAGAATGAAGGAAGCTGCTTAGTCATTCTCTCAACCAACGACGAGATACGAGATAGTGCTAAAACTGCGAAAGAGCTTGAAGCGTATTATCAAATCATTTGGGATGAAAACCAAAAGCACAAGTTTGAAAAGATTTCTCAACATTTGCAGGCAATGAAAGCTTTTAAAGATAGCTGATCACATTAGACTTATTCATATAAACGTTATGTATTCACATAGCGTTTTTTTTTGCTCTTCATAAGGTACAAATTCATAGTTGCCTTCCATTAAATCCTCTATATAATAGAAATTATAAAAATTATTTGATAAATATCAATAAAAGTTTAACTAGAACATGTGTCATTTAGCGCCTTGCGCTGTTAATCCAAAAAACGTTTCTTTCTAAATATTCGAACCCTACATGAATTGATTTTTCATCTTGATGCCATCGAGATGAGTACAGTATTTTTTATAATTAAGGATTTATTGTTATGACGAAAATTATTGTCGTAGGTGGTGGTGCTGGTGGCTTAGAGTTAGCGACTAAACTTGGCCGAAAATTAGGGAAAAAACAGACAGCAAAGATCACACTTGTTGATAGAAAAGCGAGTCATTTATGGAAACCACTATTACATGAAGTTGCTACCGGTTCTCTTGATGCCGGCGTTGACGCTTTAAGCTATCGTGCTCATGCTAAAAACCATGGTTTTGATTTTCAAATGGGTAGCCTAGAGAGTATCGACCGAGAATCAAAAAGCATCACGTTAAGTGAGCTAAAAGATGAGCATGGTGAACTACTTATGCCGACTCGTGATCTTAGCTATGATATTTTGGTGATGGCAATCGGTTCGACGTCTAACGACTTTAATACTCCAGGTGTACGTGAAAATTGTATCTTTTTGGATAGCCCAGAGCAGGCGCACCGTTTCCGCACTGAAATGAATAATGCGTTTCTAAAACTACACGCTAATAACGGCAATGGCAGCGTTGATATTGCTATCGTCGGTGCTGGGGCAACAGGCGTTGAGCTTTCTGCTGAGCTTCACAATGCAGTAAAAGAGCTACGTACTTACGGTTTCGGTGACTTAGACTCAAGTAAGCTGAATGTTAACCTTGTTGAAGCTGGAGAGAGAATTTTGCCGGCTTTACCTCCGCGCATATCAAGTGCTGCCCATTTAGAACTTACCAAACTTGGTGTTAATGTTCGTACCACAACGATGGTGACACAAGCAGACAAAGATGGTTTGTTGACGAAAGATGGTGACAAAATCAAAGCGAAAATCATGGTGTGGGCTGCGGGTATAAAAGCACCAGACTTCATCAAAGATATTGCGGGTCTTGAAACCAACCGAATCAATCAATTAGTCGTGACTGAGACTCTACAAACGACACGTGATGATTCTATATTTGCGATTGGTGATTTGGCACAGTGTACTCAGACAGATGGCGCATTCGTACCTCCAAGAGCTCAGGCTGCACATCAGATGTCGAGCCACGTTTATAAGAACATCGTTGCCAAGCTAGCAGATAAACCACTGACGCCGTATGTGTACAAAGATCATGGGTCACTGGTCTCGTTAAGCCGTTTCTCTACTGTTGGTAGCTTGATGGGGAACTTAACAAAAGGCTCAATGATGGTAGAAGGTAGAATCGCTCGCGTAGTCTATATTTCACTTTATAGAATGCATCAAATGGCGCTGCACGGTGCTGTTAAAACGGGCTTAATGATGCTTGTTGGGCGAATAAACCGAGTACTAAGGCCAAACTTAAAGCTGCATTAAAGTTTCAGCTTTCCTTAGCACTAAAGTGGGGGATAGAACCCTAAAACTAAAAAGAAGAGCATAGGCTCTTCTTTTTGATTATGGGCTAGACGATGTGCGATGAGTTCAAATATCTTTAGGTGGTATTAGTGAAAACACCAGTCCATCTCTCGGTTGACCATCGTAAATAAATCGATTGCGAGCAAGAGACTCTTGTTGGGCATCACAGCTGTTGGCAAGAGCATGACTGGCTAAGTTTAATGGGTCGCAAACTAACTCTAGTCGCGTGACTCTCAATAGATTAAAACAGAAGTCTATAACGGCCAATGTCGCTTCTTTAGCATAACCTTGATGTTGATATTCATCAGCAACCCAATAGCCAAGACTCGCCATATTAAAGGTATGATACAGCTCGTTAATTGCTACCATTCCAATCAATTGGTTATCACTGTGCCTGAACAGGCCAAAGCCGTAAGCTTCGCCTCTCACCCAATTTAGACGAGTAGCAAGAATAAAGCGTTCTGCATCTTTCTTTGAAAATGAAGAGTGACACCAGTCTACCCACTGATGCAGTGAGGGGGATGAAGTGATACTCGTACAAAACAGTTCCGCTTCGTCAGGTTCTATCAAGCGAAGTTGTAATCGAGGTGTGGAAAGCGTGAACTGTGGAGTCATAGCGGAAAGCAGCCCAAATTAATGCCCTCGAAAAGAGGGCATTTTAATTTAGCTCTGTTCAACACGGCGTACTTGAATGACGATCCCCAACAATGGGTGGTCTAAGTAGTGTGTCTCTGTACTACGCATACGTCGTTTTTGATCCATACGGTAGCTTTTTAAGTACTCTTCAATTTCAACAGTCGGAGTGACATTTTTCATATTTCCAACAAGAACGGTAGAATCTACTTCTAAAGGCTTGGTTTCCGGTTGTTCACTGTCTAACTGTGCGACATTAAAGTCGTTCTCAAGCGGTTTTTCTTCAAAAGTTACTTTTCGAACACCGGGGCTTTTTAGATCTAACTGAGTTTCAGCGTACAAATAGTGCTGGACATAGATTTGCAGTTTGCCATCAAGCTCGTATAGAGGTTGGTCAAAGCTCTGTTCAACAACGCCTTCAACCGGCGACTCTTCAGTGAAAGCTAATTTCTCAGAGCCGTCAGGATTAAAGACCTCTGAATAATCACTGCCTGCTTGAATATGAAAAACAGGTGAAGAGGCTTTACCTTCATCACCCTGACGCCACGCTTTATGTACTAGAACTTCAAATCCAGCATGCTTTTTAAGTGATGTCGCTTGATCGGTTAGGTGGTACTCGTCATAAGGAAGCATACTGACTCCCTTTAAATGACGATAATCTGAATCAGCGAAGCTGCCAGCTTTAGTCAAATCGATTTCAGTTTGAGTTGCAGGCCATGACTCACTGGTCTTTTCTGCATCAACTGCACGTTTAAAAATGATCACTTCTATATCAAATTGTCTCTGTGCCAACGTTGGCATTGAGACCAAAAAGAGCAGTAGTGGGATCAGTTTTTTCATTTCAACTCCATCAATTGGTACTTAAGACCAATTATCAATTATTCAGATGTTATTTAAGCTTTACTACGTATTAATAGCTCGCGCTATCTATGCTTTGGGAAGAACATTCTGTTGGAACTCGTTAAGCATATTAACCACAAAGCGAATGCGTTCACGTCTATCTACCAATGGTACCGTAAACTTGAGCTTGGTAGGCCCTTCCATAGCAAATTTTTGTGGCTGAGATTGCAATAGTTTAACCAGATACATTGGGTTAATGTCAGCATCGGGATAGAACTCAATATATCCACCTTTCTCATGCGCTTCAATTTTCTTCACTTTTATCGATGCAGCATCAAGTTTAAGTTCCGAAACAGACAACAGGTTTTTAGCCGCATCCGGTAATGTGCCGAAGCGGTCAATAAGTTCGACCTTTAATTCCGCTAGCTCACCTAAACTACCCACGCTCGCGATCTGTTTGTACATAGAGAGGCGAGTATTCACATCTGGGATGTAGTCGTCAGGTAATAGCGCAGGAAGGCGCATTTCAACTTCTGTTTGCTCACGAAGCAGCTCATCTAAAGAGGGTTCTTTGCCTTCTTTTAATGCTTCAACGGCTTGCTCTAGCATTTCCATATACAAATTGAAGCCGACGGATTGAATTTGGCCACTTTGCTCATCACCCAGTAGTTCACCTGCGCCACGGATTTCTAGATCGTGTGTTGCTAGTGTAAAGCCAGCGCCTAAGTCTTCTAAAGAGGCAATCGCGTCAAGTCGTTTGATTGCGTCTTTGGTTATCGCTTTCGGGTGAGGAGTGAGCAAGTATGCGTACGCTTGGTGGTGCGAACGACCTACACGGCCTCTTAATTGGTGCAGTTGTGCAAGACCAAGATTATCAGCGCGATCCATTATGATGGTGTTCGCAGTCGGAACATCGATACCCGTTTCAATAATGGTGGTACAAACAAGAAGGTTAAAGCGTTGATGATAAAAGTCATTCATCACCCTTTCTAGTTCACGCTCTCTCATTTGACCATGAGCGGTTGTTATGCGTGCCTCTGGAATGAGTTTGGCTAAGCTCTCGGCTACTTTATCAATGGTGTCGACTTGATTGTGTAGGAAGTAGACTTGCCCACCACGCATGATTTCACGCAGTACCGCTTCACGAATTACGCCGTCATCACTTTCTCTAACAAAGGTTTTAATAGCGAGTCGTCGTGCGGGAGGGGTAGCGATAATCGAAAGGTCACGCATACCACTCATCGCCATATTCAATGTTCTTGGAATGGGTGTTGCGGTGAGCGTGAGGATATCCACATCCGCTCGCATCGCTTTGACTTTCTCTTTTTGTCTTACTCCAAAGCGGTGTTCTTCGTCGACGATCAATAGACCTAAATCTTTAAACTGAAGATCGCTTGAGAGCAATTTATGAGTACCTACTAATATATCAACTTTGCCGTCTGCGACATCTTGCATGATGGCTTTCTGCTCTTTCGCTGACTTAAAGCGTGATAGTACTTCAACTCGAATCGGCAAATTAGCGAAACGGTCTCTGAAGTTCTCAAAGTGTTGCTGCGCCAGCAATGTTGTTGGGACAAGTACTGCAACCTGTTTGTCGTTGTCTGTACTCACAAATGCTGCGCGCATGGCAACTTCTGTTTTGCCAAAGCCAACATCGCCACAAACCAATCTATCCATCGCTTTTGCTTGGCACATGTCAGACATAACGGCGTTAATTGCAGTTGCCTGATCTTCTGTCTCTTCGAAAGGGAAGCCAGATTTGAATGTTGCGTATTGGCCTCTATCGAGAACAAATTTATAACCGGGCTTTAGTTCACGCTTAGCATAAACATCAAGAAGCTCTGCAGCCACGTCGCGAACTTTCTCCGCTGCACGTCGACGGGCTTTCACCCATGCTTCGCCGCCTAACTTGTGTAACGGTGCGCTCTCTTCAGCACCGCCAGAGTAACGACCAATTAAATTGAGTGAAGCAACAGGTACATAAAGCTTGGCATCATTTTGATATTCGAGAGTTACATACTCGGTAACCATGCCGCCAGCTTCTAACGTTTGAAGTCCAATGTAGCGTCCAATACCATGATCGATATGAACAACGGGTTGCCCTGTTTTAAGTTCAGCAAGGTTACGAATGACCGAATCACTGTTGGTTGTTTTACGGTCTTTCTTGCGTCTTTGAACAACGCGATCTCCGAGCAAGTCACTTTCACAAATGAAGGCAATATTTGATTTTGAATCAATAAAGCCGTACTCAGAGGAGCCCAGAACAAGGTTGAACTTCTCTTTGCTAGCCGTTGCATCGCTAAAGCTGTCGGCTTCAATAGGTCGTAGTTTGATTGCTTGAAGCAATTCGAGCAAGGCTTCGCGTCGTCCTTCAGACTCAACTGAGAAGATGATCTTCCCTTGATACGCTTCGGAAAATTGACGTAATAATGCTAGAGGTTCTTTATTTTTGTGCTCTACGGCAAGATTAGGTAACGCTTCGATAGAAAGGTTGCTTCGCCCTGCTTTTTTATCGATTTCTTCAATTGAAAGCAGTGTTTGTGGAAGTTGTTTAAAGTAACTAAACAGCTCATCTTTTTTTAACCATAGCTCTGTTGGAGGAAGTAAAGGTCTCAACGGGTCAACATTACGTTGGTCATATCGATGCTCGACATCGGTTAGGAACGTATCGATAGCGGGTTCGATATCTCCAACCACAATCAACTGACTGTCGGCTGTCATGTAATCGAAAAGACTTTCACTGCGTTCAAAGAAAAGAGGTTGCCAATATTCTATGCCAGCAGGCCAGATACCTTTGGATACCTGCATATAAACGGATTCTGGTTCTCTGCGAGCATCAAAGCGTTGACGCCAACGAATTCGAAAATCTTCAATCGCGGATTCTGATGTTGGGAATTCATGAGCGGGTAGAAGACGTATCTCTTTGATATCTTCGATTGAGCGTTGATTTTCTGGGTCAAATGTTCTGATGGTATCTATTTCATCATCGAAGAAATCGATACGGTATGGGTCTTGGCTCCCCATAGGGAACAGATCAAGAATCGAACCTCGGCTGGCATATTCACCCGGGCCAAACACTTGGTCAACATGGCGATAGCCTGATTGTTCAAGCTGTATACGCAGTTTTTCCAGAGAAAAAAGGTCACCAGTTTTGACCATTAGCGTGTGTTGTAGCAAAAAGTCGCGTGGTGATTGCTTCTGCAGTAATGTGCTAATCGGGACGATAGTTATCCCTGAGTGTTGCGAAGGCAGCTGATAAAGACGTGCTATACGATCTGAAATAATCTCTTGGTGAGGCGAGAAGTTATCGTAAGGCAACGTTTCCCAATCTGGAAACAGTGCGACTTCTTGATCTGTGAACTGCTCGATTTCTTGATGTAACTTCAAGGCGGTTTGCGGATCGGCGACGGCTAATAAGGTATGGCTCGGATGCAAGTCCGCAAGCTCGGCAATCGCTAATGAAAGGCTTGAGCCCTTGAGGTTACCGATGAATTTTTTGTCTCCAGCACCACGTGGTGTCGATAGAGAAAGAATGTTTGATGTCGTCATGGTGTGTTACTTATTTATCTCTATTAAGGGAACGTTGGCGTAGGAGTTTCTGTTGCTGGTGGAGTGCTGCACGAATGAGTAGATCTTCATCTATATCTCTTAACAAACTGTATCTAACGGTGGTTTCCCAGCCTTGTTCATTTTCTTCAATACTGTCGACAGTGCCATAGCAATAAATAGCCGCAGGAGGGTGATCCAAGAATAATTTTACTCTTACTTTGGTTTCAGCGGGCAGTGGCGTTGCACTGCAGTAAGAGAACTGACTAGCACCGAAAGAGAGAGTCTTGTTTCGATATTGTTCATCATCTTGCTGAGAGAGCATGAAAGTCAGTAGTAAATTGAGTTTAGAGTTCTGAGTATCCAACAGCTGAACAACGTGTTTAAAGTCACTGTTTTTTAATTCAACCCGAGCGGATTCACTGAGTTGATCAAGCTGACTAAATTCACTGGCTACGATAAAGGGTGTCGGGATTTCTGACTCAAAAACTTGAGTTGAAGGAAAGACAAAATCAGCCGCTAATGGTTCGATATTTACCGTCATTTGATGGTGGACGGAAAAAAACTCTTGTTTTGACATGATTGAGTTCCTTTTATTGTTGTTGATTCACCCTTTTATTATTGCCAATAGAAGGAAGTTTGTATCGTGACTTTTTGTCGCAAGTAATGAGATTATCGTCATAGCTACAAACATATCAAGGTATGTCTCTGTTATTAAGTGTATTTGACCGATATTTAGCAAAATAGGGCTATAACCTTAGTTCGTAAATCGTTACAGTAGACAGATCATTTTAGTTTGGTTTTCACTATGCATCTTCCCATTTCGTTCTATATCGGCTTACGTTACCTTCGGGGACGATCCGGTGATAGATTTAGTCGATTTGTCTCTTATATGTCGACAGCGGGTATTACCATTGGAGTGATGTCTCTTATTACAGTTCTTTCTGTTATGAATGGCTTTGAAGCTCAGCTTAAGAGTCGAATTCTAGGGGTTTTGCCACAGGCTGTTATTTCTCAAGAAAATAACAAGACTCAATTCACAGAAGAGATCCCACAATTTATTACTCAGATGTCGAGTCAAAAAACGCCTGAGCCGATTGTTCGTAGCGAAGCTGTCATTCAAAGCCCATCACAACTCACGGCAGGCATGATGCTCGGTATTTTGCCTGAAGAGCATGATCCAATCGAACATCACTTAATCGCTGGCCAGTTGTCGGATTTAACCGCAGGCGAGTACAAAGTATTCCTAGGTCATAGCTTGGCGCGTTCGCTCAACGTGTCTACGGGCGACAAAGTAAGGTTGATGGTAACAAGTGCCAGCCAGTATACGCCATTTGGCCGTATGCCAAGCCAACGTAACTTTACAGTTGCTGGATTATTTAATACAGGTTCAGATGTTGATGCTCAGTTGATGGTTACGCACATGACTGACGCAACAAGGTTACTTCGTTACTCTTCTGAGACGATTTCGGGTTGGCGTTTGTTTTTTGATGACCCATTTGAGGTTGCGGAACTATCTAATCAAGAGCTTCCTGAAGGCTGGTTCTGGAGCGATTGGCGTGAACAGCGCGGAGAGTTGTTTCAAGCGGTTCGAATGGAAAAGAACATGATGGGCTTAATGCTTGGCTTGATAGTAGGTGTGGCCGCTTTTAATATTATCTCAGCGCTTATAATGGTGGTGATGGAGAAGCAGTCAGAAGTGGCGATTTTAAAAACTCAAGGCATGACAGATCATCAAGTCCTTGCCATTTTTATGGTTCAGGGTGCAAGTAGCGGTGTTATTGGCGCAATAACAGGTGGCACGTTAGGCGTGTTGCTTGCTACCAATCTTAATTCAATTTTAGAGAGTATGGGCGTTGCTCTGTTCTCTGTTGGTGGGACCTTACCAGTGCTTATCAACCCATCTCAAATTGTTATCGTTGTAATTCTAGCGGTAGTGCTTAGCTTATTGGCAACGCTCTTTCCTTCTTACCGCGCATCTTCAGTAAAACCAGCCGAGGCTTTAAGGTATGAATAATCTTCTTCAGTGTCACAATGTGTGCAAAACTTATCATGATGGCTCTTTAGATACTCAAGTTCTTAAAGGCGTTAGCTTCGATCTGGAAAAGGGAGAGTTGGTATCGATCATCGGTACGTCGGGTTCAGGCAAAAGTACGTTATTGCATGTCCTTGGCGCTTTGGATGATTGTACGGAAGGGCATGTTACTTTCCTTGGTCAAAACCTTGCCGAGCTTAGTTCAAATAAACAGGCAAAGATACGCAATCGACACTTGGGCTTTGTCTATCAATTTCATCATCTTTTAGCGGACTTTTCTGCTTTAGAGAACGTAGCCATGCCGCTTCTAATTGGTGGCACTAAACGCAGTGAAGCGAACGAAGCTGCTAGGGCGCTACTTGAGAAAGTAGGTCTTTCACATCGTATTGACCACAGGCCTTCAGAACTTTCTGGTGGCGAACGTCAACGAGTAGCGATTGCACGTGCGTTGGTTAATAAACCGGACCTTGTTTTAGCCGATGAACCAACTGGAAACCTCGATCATGCCACTGCGCTCGCCATTTATGATTTGATGCGACAGCTAAATCAAGAGTCTGGAACGGCATTTTTAGTGGTGACGCACGATGGAGAGTTAGCTGGAAAAATGGATCGTCAGTTGAAAATGCAAGATGGCTTACTTATACAAGATGACGCTTCTGTTAGTGAGGAGTCGTAATGTTCTCATCACTTTCACTGTTTATCGGTGGCCGATTTAGCAGAGCTAAACAACGAAATAAAATGGTTTCATTTATATCTCTTTCATCCACCATCGGCATTGCTGTTGGTGTGGCGGTGATCATCATTGGTTTGTCAGCGATGAACGGCTTTGAACGAGAGTTACGAGACCGCGTCCTTTCAGTTGTTTCCCATGGGGAGTTTGAAGGGGTGAGAAAACCTATTCAAGATTGGCCTAAGATGGTCAAACAAGCGAACGCTGATGAACAGGTACTTGCAGCTGCCCCATTTATTAAATTAACAGCACTGGCGGAAAAAGGCTCACAGCTAAAAGCGATAGAAGTTCGAGGAATTGAGCCTGAGCTAGAAAGTGGTGTCTCAAGCTTAATGGAGTTTGTTGATAAGAGCGTCTGGAATGACTTTCATGCAGGCTCCGGACAAATCATTCTTGGTAAAGGGGTAGCAGAAGCGATTGGGGTTGATGTCGGTGAATCATTGACCTTGATGCTACCTGTTATTAATGGCTCAACTAAAGTGCAGGCACCTAAACGAGTTAGAGTAAAGGTCGCAGGCCTACTGACGCTTAACGGTCAGATCGATCACAACCTAGCCATTATTCCACTGCAGGATGCGCAAAAGTACGCGCAGTTAGGGGACAAAGTCACAGGCGTTTCAATCAAAGTTGATGACGTACTCAATGCGACTTACATTGTTCGAAATGTAGGTAATCAGTTTGAAGAGTATGTGTACCTGCGCAGTTGGCAACAGAAGTTTGGTTTCTTATACCGAGATATCCAACTGGTTAGAACGATTATGTATTTAGTCATGGTGCTTGTTATTGGGGTCGCTAGCTTTAATATTATTTCGACACTTATGATGGCCGTTAAAGATCGTGCAGGTGAGATAGCTATTTTACGCACCATGGGCGCGACAGATGGACTGATTAAACGCATCTTTGTATGGCAAGGTGTATTTTCTGGAGTGCTTGGGAGTATTGTCGGCAGTATTGTTGGTGTGCTGGTGGCTTTTAATTTAACGACCCTCATTAAGGGGCTCGAAACGGTACTTGATCATCAATTTTTATCGGGGGATATCTATTTCGTTGATTTCCTGCCTTCTCAAGTTATGCTAGATGATGTTTTATTGGTCTCGATGACAGCCATTACTTTAAGTTTACTCGCGACTTGGTATCCAGCTTCTAGGGCTAGCAAATTAAATCCAGCTGAAGTGTTGAGCGCTAAATAAATTATTCCCGGTTCAATAATTAGAAAGCCACCCTAGCCATACACAACGTTTGGCTAGGGTGGCAGTTGTTAGTCTCAACATGTGTTTTGCATATTCTACTAAGAACTAATTGAGGACCGATTGAATATCGTCAATCATTTTTTGATTAGCTTGTATTCCACTTGCTGAGATATACCAAGCGTGAGAATCAAGGTAACTGATCTTATCGTTCCTATATACGGGTAACTTATTGATTAATGGGTTATCAAACTGCTCTTTTGCCGTTGCTTTCGATTGACCAATAGCCGCATCTCTATCTAATACCAACATATATTGAGGATTAACCTTAGTTATATATTCGTAACTAATAGCATCACCGTGTTGGTACGTTTCACTGTTTCCGTATGATTCAGAAAACCCAAACAGAGAGTAGATAGCACCGTATCGAGACTTCGCTCCAAATGTTGTTAGATTACCGCCACTTACCATGACAACTAACGCATCGGCTTTGTCTGCTGTAACTTTAGCGTGTATCGCATCGATTTGATCTTGCTGATCTCGGATTATAGACTCGACTTGTTCTTGCTTTTCGAATATGTCTCCAATCATTCTCCAAGCTTGCTGAGTTGTTTCCCAATAATGCTTAGAGTCAGCCATGAAAAGAACAGTGGGCGCTATTTTTTCTAGCTCGGATATAGACCCAGAGCTTCTATTGCTGACGATGATCAAATCTGGTTTTAATGTAAAGATCGTTTCAAAGTCGGGCTCAAATAAAGAACCGACAGTTTTAAAGCGTTCGTCCTGAAATTTAGTTAGGTAAGGAGGCATTGGTGACTTTACGACTCCGATAGGTTCAATCCCTAATTTATCAAGTACATCAAGGCTATCCATGCCAAGCACAACAACGCGTTCAGGTTTAGTTTCAACTTGAGTTTCGCCCATAAGGTGTTTTACTGTGATGGTTTCAGCAGCAGTAAATTGGCTCAGTAGTAGTGTTGCACTAGCGACAATTGAAACAATATATCTATTATTAAACATTAGCTGCCTCCCTAGAAATCATAAGAAACGTTGAAACGCACATCTCGCCCTGCTGAATAAACGCCAGCAACAGACTCCCATCCAGTACCAAACTTAGAGTAATCACCAATACTTGAATGATCACGGTAGTATTCGTTGAATAAGTTAGTCACAGTAAGGTTAACATTCAGATCTTGGTTGTTTAATGGGTACCATTGCACATAAATGTCATGGACTTGATATCCAGGTTTGTCTATGTATGAACTGTCAGGCACCCAGTCGTTAGCGACTTCAACACCATTTAGGTCAGCCACATAGATGTAGTTCCAGCCTAATTCAATATCCGGATTTACATTGTAGGTAAGGTTAAGACCAAAGGTATCGCCTCGAGAATTGCCTATACCAACATGGTCATAGCCATTGAGGTCTTGGCCATTTAGTTCAGCATCGACACTACTAAAGCTTGCTATTGCTGTTAGGTCATCAAGCCAGTAGGTTGCTTTAAGCTCATAACCTTTAGTTTTTAGCTTGCCCACATTTTCATATTGACGGCTCTGTACGTCGATAACGTCATCGATGGTGCTTTGGAAAACAGTAGCAGATGCTAACCAGCTCGCTTGTCGGTATTCAAGGCCCACTTCAGTATTTTCAGCCGTCTCTTCTTTTAAATCAGGATTGATTGAATAAGAATCTAGAGTGAATGTGTCACCAACTTGTTTACCACGCAGTGCTTGCGCATAGCCTGCGTTAAGCTTTAGGCCATCAATAATTTGGTAGTTAAAGCCAATGTTAGAGCTCACGCCATCGCTGTCTATTTTTGTACCCGTAGACAATTGTTCCATTTGGTAATTGTCATAACGAGCCCCAAAACTTATTAGGAGAGCTTGTGTTGCTTGCCAGTGGTCTTGAACGTATAAACCAAAGATATCTCCTTCTTCTTTTATTGCGGGCTCTGCGCCTGGTTCAAGTGATTTAGCGGCAGCCTCATCTGTACGGTATTCAAGGCCGTATGTAATAGCATGTTGTTGTAGGTGGCTAGTGTTACGGATATCAAACCCAAGTGTGTTCACTTCGCCGTTGTATAGTCCCCAGCGGCCATCTTGAGTGATATCAGCTTGGGTGTAATACAGTGAATTTTCCATATTGACAAAATCACTAAAATTCAGAGTATGATTTGCCGCGAAGGTGTGTCTCTGAGTTTCCACTGGATATAAAGGAGCATCGGCTATTACATGCCAGTTTGGGCGTTGACCGAATTCGCCGTCTTCATTACGATTCTCGTAACTTAACGTTAATGTTTGATTATCAGTTAAATTGCCATCAATTTTAATAAATCCGAGCGCTTTATCAGATGAAGTACCGGTGATCTCATCACCGTTACCATCTTCCATGTTGTCATTGCTAGTGGTAACAAATGAGCCAAGTAGTCCCCAGTTTTCATTGATTTCGCCGTATAAACTGGCGCTCGTTTTATGTCCATCATTGCTAAAGTAGCTAGCACTGACGGTACCACCGAAGCTTTCTCCTGGTGCTAGTAGATCATGAGCACTTTTTGTCTTGAACCGAATAGCACCGCCTAGTGCGCCGAAATCACTTGTAGCTTCACCTGCACCCGCTTGAACTTCAACAGTCTTTAAAAGATATGGGTCAATTGATAAGCGGCCCGTATGGTGAAATAGAGTACTTGTTTGTGGTGCTCCATCGACAGTCACGTTTAAGTAGGTATCTTCCAACCCTCTCACGTAGACTTTTTGCGCCATTCCTACAGAACCACCTACTGATACCGATGGGTCAGTACGGAATATGTCTTCAAGATCTTGAGCTTGATAGCTTTCAAGCTCGGTATCTGTCACCGAAAAGTTAGTCAGTTCACCAACAACAACGATCACTTCGGGTTTTTGGCTGTCCACTTCTGGCGTTTTTTCAGGGCTTTCTGCAAGGGCGATGGGGGAAGCAAGAGTACCTGCAATAGCCATTGCAAGTAACGAGACTTTGAATTCCATATATACTATTCCGTTATTTATTTTTATTTGGTTTTCTTAAGCTGGACGATATATTCGTCAGCTCACCACTGAATGATAATGAGATTCCTTATCATTTGCGCGTGATAATCGCTCTTTACGCCTTACAGGTAAATAAGTTTTACAATTGTTACAAATCAAAGAGATTGCATAGTTGATATTTTTGTTGATAGCTTCATTTATACGGGCAGAAGAATAGTGAATCTTAATCCCTTATCGAGATGATTTTTTGCCGATATAGCGCCTTTTACTGCCTCAATGTGGCGCTTAGCCAAAGCGAGCCCGACCCCAAAGCCTTTACGAGAACCTACTTGTTCTTCTGCCTTGAAAAATGGTTTAAATATCTCACTATAAAGTTTGGGGTCGATACCCGGACCGCTATCAGTAATGGTTAGGCAGACTTGATTGTTTTCGATCGTGGCGTGTACATTCAGGGATTGGGCTGGTGGTGTATAGCGGAGACCGTTTCGGATAATATTTTCAAGAGCATGACCAACGGCCCTTTGATTTGATTGAGGCAGTGGAAGAGAGTTAGGGATGTTTAGTTCAAGCTGACGGTCGGGGTACTCGAATCTTGCATCTTCAATAATGGCCTCCAAGAGTTCACTTAAGTCAAAAGACTCTATACGTAAATCGGGTCTTTCGTTTTCAATCCATGCGAGTGTTAATGTATCTTCGGCCAATTGCCGCATTTGCAAAACCTCAGCCCTTATTCGTTCCACCATCACATCAGGGCTAATATCTTGTTCTACGCAATCTACGGCCATTTCTATTCTAGCTATCGGTGTGCGTATCTCATGAGACATGTCCGCGATCAGGTTTCGATTATGCTCGATCACCGTAGATGTTCTTTCTACCATTATGTCAAACGTTCGCGCAACTTGACCAAACTCATCTTCACCTAAAGAGACACTATCTGCTATTCGAGCTTGATAATTACCACGGCTGAACTCAACCGCCGCTGAGTGAAAATGTTTTAATGGCGTCATCACCTGACGATAGATATATAGGGTTAATGCGAATAGAGCGACAAAAGGAATCACCACTCGATATAGCCAGAATGCGTGAGATTGATAAGCGCCAGGGCGCATTCGGTCGGGAAGAATGATTAGAAAATGATAATTAGAGGGGGTAAGAGCGACCTCCATGATTGGATTATCGGGAAAATAGAGGTGTATTTTCCATGTTTCAGAACGCCCTATACCATAGCCTTGCCAAAAACGTTCGTTGAGGGGGTTGCCTGCGACATTATCAATTTGAGAGCGAATAACGGTTACCCAAGTATTTTCTTGAATAGCGAGTTCTTTTAACCATTTATCCAATTTAGAAGAGTCTCCTTCATCGAGAAGGGCTTGGGCTTTTGATCCCCAAGTGCGAATTTGTGCCTGATGTAACTCGTCGATATAACTCATTTTTTCGTCCGATAATATGGCGGCGCTATGTAGTAGAGAAAAGAAAATAACCACACCGAGAGACAATATGACGAACAGCCGCCAAAAGAGATATTTTTTCATTGGAATAAGTATCCTCTTCCGTGAACGGTCTGGATTCGATTTGCTAGCATGCCTGCTTCTACCAACCTTTTTCTAACTCTACTTAAGTGCATATCGAGACTTCGATCGTAGGGGCTGAACTCTCTTTCCAGAACGGTTTGGTACAAGTAGGGCTTGGTTTGTAAGGAGCCTCGGTTATGAACAAGCGTCCACAGCAATTTGAATTGGATAGGCGTTAAGTCTATACGTCTGGATTGGTTTGATACGGTCACTAAAACAGAATGTTCAGTTCGATTGAGTACTAACTCCTGAGCAATGAGCTCAACGGATTGTGGGGGAGGGGATGACTGTTTTTGGGTTCGCCTTAATACGGCTTCAATTCGAAGGCTTAACTCGGTGAAGTTGCAAGGCTTAGATATATAGTCGTCGGCTCCTGATTGGAATCCACGAATTCTATGTTCTTCTGCGGCATATGCAGTAAGAAGGATTACTGGGGTCTCACTGTGTTCTCGGATGAAATGTAAGAGGCTTAAACCGTCAACGCTAGGGAGCTCAATGTCGAGAATCGCCAAGTCGAACTGGTGATTTTTTAATACAACCAATGCCTTTTCGCCGCACTGTATACCTGTTACCGAGTATCCTTTTGTCTTCAGCAGAGATGTGAGCTGCTGATTGAGAACTGCGTCATCTTCAACTAATAAAATGGAGGTGGTTACGGGATCACTATAAGTGATTGTGGCTTCTACGAAGCTTGCATTGGTGTGTTCTCTGAACATAATAAATCTCATTTCACGTAATGAGATTTATTATCATTTACTTGAGGTGGGAAATCAAAGCATAAGTCGTCAAATTATAGCGGGATTAAAGCTTGTAAGAATCGCAGATACAAAGTTTGTCTAACGAAGGGCAACAGGCATAGGTAGCTTTTAATCATATCGACATAACTTTGGGTTACATCGGTAATTTTAAGTGTGTGCTAATTCTATATCTGTTGTCTTTATCTTTAAGGTGTATTTGGCTAGCGTAGTCGGCGTTGTTGCCAGCTTCGAACAACAGAATAGCGCCATAGCCCTTTTATCCCAAAGTAGCCGATCATCGCCGCGATGATACCGCAGATTAAGCAACCGAGTAGGAATGGGGGTCCAATGGTGTGCATTTGACTAAACAAGAATTCCCAGGTGAGTTCAAAGTGAAAACTCTGAGCAGGAACATTCATAACAAGTGCACCAACTTTATAAGCGCAGTAGAACAAAACAGGCATAGTAACCGGATTGCTTATCCAGACTAAAGCGACCGAAAGAGGAAGGTTTACACCACAAGAAATTGCTAAACCAGCAGCCATGATCATTTGGCTTGGAAGAGGAACAAAAGCCATGAATAGACCAACCGCAAATGCTCCCGCAGCGGATCGACGATTCAAACACCAAAGGTTAGGGTTATATAAAACATTGCCAAAAATTTTTAATGCCTTCTGACGCTTAATCACGCTGTGGTCAGGCATAAAACGTTTGATGAATTTTCTTGGCATAGGGAAATATGACTCTCTTATTTAATTACTGGACGTTGTTATCGTTCTCTATAACTGTATTAAGCGCTCCATTCTGGCCATTCTTGCCGGACTGGAAGTGGTCTATTCTCTCCATTACGTGCACATTACTTTCAATCAAGTATAGAAGGCTACGTAGATTATTTGGCATTTCCCTTGCGATATTCATCGTGTTAATAAATGGTAATCAATTACAACATCAGCAGAATATGATTTTTAGAACCGCTGCGGATATTACCATAAATGCTCGAATTGACAGCTTTTTTAAGCAAATCAGTCATGGTTATGAGGGCACTGTTTTACTTAGATCAATCAATGGTCAAAGTTTGCCCTATTTACTCCAGCCTAAGGTTCGACTTGTCAGTGACAGACCTTTTAGACTTGGTGATATTATCAATGCGACAGTCTCGGTTAAACCTATTTATGGTCGGTTAAATGAAGTTGGGTTTGATATCGAATCCTATTATATATCGCAAAGGTGGGTTGCACGAGCCTCAGTGAATAGAGCAAAGTCTTATGTAGTTAAAAGTAGTACTTCATATCGACAGGTACTTTATCAGCGAATACTAGGATATCTAGAACAAAGTACAGTGAAAGGCCCGATTATTGCGCTAGTCTTTGGCGAGCGTAGTTTTATTACAAAACAGCAGTGGAAAAACTATCGAAATAGCGGATTAATTCATCTTATTGCTATCTCGGGCTTACATATCGGGGCAATGTTTTTTGTTGGTTTCTGGTTGGGTAAGTTAATCAGCCGATGTTCAATGTGGCTGCTTTGGGCTCCTTGGTTTTGGGGAGTAACATTCGCTTTAGGTTACGCTTGGCTTGCTGGTTTTAGTTTGCCGACGCAACGAGCTTTGGCTATGTGTGTTTTAGGCTCAATATTTATTCTCTCTAGCACCCAACAGCCTCTTCCTAAAAAGCAGCTAGCGACACTCGCATTAGTATTATTGATCTCTCCGTTTTCATCTTTCTCTAGTAGCTTTTGGCTCTCTTTTTATGCTGTATCTATGGTGTTTTATATTTTAGGCCAAACTGAGACGAATAAGGGAAAGTTATTGGTTGCATTAAAAGTGCAGGTATTAATTGTCTTTTGGATGGTACCAATAACGGCTTTAATATTCAGTGGTACGAGTATTAGCAGCCTGATATATAACGCAATATTTGTCCCTTGGTTTAGCTTTGTCATTATTCCCACTATATTAATTTCATTACTGATGACAGCTATTAACGTTGAATTTGCCTCCCAGTGTTGGGGAGTCGTCGAGTATTTAATGCAGCCAATACAGTGGAGTACAAATTATGCCTCGAATAGCTGGGTGACATTATCGCAAAACCAAATCACATTTATCGCTTCCACGTCAGTTCTGCTTTTCATCGGTTATTACTTAAATAAACGAGCACGGATAATGTTGATGGTTCTATTTACTACGTTCTGGTGTCATAAATGGGTCATGCCAACAGATTCAAGTAAATGGCGAGTAGACGTATTGGATGTAGGGCATGGCCTTGCAATATTAATTGAGAAAAATGGCAAGGCGATAGTGTATGACACCGGAAACAAGTGGAATACAGGGTCTATTGCTGAGTCAACAATCATCCCAATATTGGCTAAGCGAAGTATTAACACTGTCGACGGTCTTATATTGAGCCACTTAGATTCAGACCATGCTGCAGGTAGAACTACATTGGAGGAACGTTTTGCCCCACGTATAAAACTGACTCCGCAGAGACTTCCGAATTATATGCCTTGCACGGTCGGTGAGACTTTAGATTGGGAAGGGCTAAAATTTGAAGTGCTATGGCCCCCTAAGCCTGTTAATAGAGCGTATAATCCTCACTCTTGTGTCATTAGAGTCGTTGATAATCAATCAAACTTTAGCCTTTTATTGACAGGGGATATTGAGGCATTAGTTGAGTGGATGCTCGTGCGTAATCCAACACAATTAGTAAGTGATGTATTAATCGCGCCTCATCATGGTAGCGCTACGTCTTCAACACCTAGATTTATTGAAACAGTGAACCCCGAAGTTGTTATCGCATCTCTAGCAAAAGGTGGAAGGTGGCAATTGCCCGACCCGCGAGTTGTTGACCGATATACTCGGGAAGGGGCTGACTGGTTAGATACTGGTCAGCATGGGCAAATTACCATACATGTTAGCCAAGATATGTGGCAGGTTTCTAGTATTCGTCAAAGAGAAGGTGCTCGATGGTATAGGCAGATGCTACGGAACGGAGTAGAATAACCGCAATATTGCATTCAAAATAAAGCACTTCTATGTCTACCACTACAGATGAAACTACGCTGCATACTTTTAAGCGCCTTTGGACTTATATTCGACTTTATAAGGCAGGTCTCGCTGTTTCTGTTGTTGCACTTGTCATAAACGCTGTTGCTGACACATATATGCTTTCTCTGTTAAAGCCTCTTTTAGATGAGGGCTTTGGAGATGCGGAGTCCAGTTTCCTACGCACTTTACCGTTGATCATCTTTGGTATGATGTTCATCCGCGGATTGAGCGGGTTTGTCTCGACTTACTGTTTGAGTTGGGTTTCAGGAAATGTCGTGATGCTGATGCGTCGTAAGATATTCCATCAGTTTATGCATATGCCAGTTGCTTTTTTCGATAAAGAATCCACAGGTGGATTGCTGTCTCGTATCACTTATGACTCTGAACAAGTAGCCGGTGCAACGAGCCGAGCATTGGTGAGTATAGTACGCGAGGGAGCCAGTATTATTGGATTACTGACGCTGATGTTTTGGAACAGTTGGAAGCTTTCATTAGTGCTATTTCTTGTTGCTCCGTTGGTCGCATGGGGTATCAGTATTATTTCGAAGCGCTTTCGCAAGATATCTAAAAACATGCAAACCAGCATGGGTAGTGTAAGTTCATCTGCTGAGCAAATGTTAAAAGGGCATAAAGTTGTTCTAAGCTACGGTGGGCAAGACGTTGAACGCGCGCGTTTTGATAATGTAAGTAATCAAATGCGTCAGCAAACCATGAAGCTTGTAGCGGCTCAAGCGGTGGCAAACCCCGTTATCCAGTTGATTGCCTCAATTGCGATTGTGACGGTTCTATTTCTCGCGAGTGTTGATTCTATTCGAGCAGAATTAACGCCAGGTACTTTTACAGTTATCTTCTCTGCGATGTTTGCTTTGATGCGCCCGCTAAAATCTTTAACTAATGTTACGTCCGAATTCCAGCGTGGTATGGCTGCGTGTCAAACGCTCTTCTCATTAATGGATCTAGAAACTGAACGTGATCAAGGCAAGTTAAAAGTAGAAAAGGCAGTAGGTTCAGTAGCGGTTGAGAATGTAACGTTTACTTATGAAGGAAAAGATAGCTCAGCATTAACTGATGTAAGCTTTACAATTCCAAAAGGGAAAACAGTGGCTTTAGTGGGGCGGTCTGGTTCTGGTAAAAGTACTATCGCTAATCTATTTACCCGGTTTTATGATGTTGATTCAGGCACGATTAAGCTCGATGGCCATGATGTACGTGATTATGAGCTAACAAATCTACGAACTCATTTTGCATTAGTTTCTCAGAACGTTCACTTATTTAACGATACGATTGCCAATAACATATCTTACGCAGCAAGCGAGCAATATAGCCGTGAAGAGATAGAACATGCAGCCAAACTTGCGCATGCGATGGACTTTATTGATAACCTTGACGACGGGTTAGACACGATTATCGGTGAAAATGGTTCAAGCCTATCTGGTGGACAACGTCAACGTATCGCAATAGCTCGAGCACTGCTACGAGATGCACCTGTTCTTATTCTTGATGAGGCGACATCAGCACTTGATACTGAATCAGAAAGAGCAATACAAGCTGCCCTTGAAGAGCTGCAAAAAGATAAAACAGTACTGGTGATTGCACACCGCCTATCTACGATTGAAGATGCCGATGAAATCTTGGTTGTCGACGCAGGTAAAGTAATTGAACGCGGGCCGCATGCAGAGCTGTTAGGTCAAAATGGCGCTTATGCTCAGTTACATCGTATTCAATTTGGTGATTAACCTGTGATCGAAAAAATTTGGTTTCAGAATCATCCCTTAAAATATCTGCTTTGGCCATTTTTGTGGCCATTGAGCCAGTTATTCTTATATATAAGTACAAAACGCCGAAGTGCTTATGAGTTAGGTAATAAAACGAGTTACCGAGCGCCTATTCCCATTGTTGTGGTCGGAAACATAACCGCTGGTGGTAATGGTAAAACGCCAGTAGTAATTTGGCTTGTTGAGCAGTTAAAAAAGCAAGGTTATAAGCCAGGTGTGGTCTCTAGAGGATATGGTGCTAAAGCGCCAAGTTATCCACTAGTTGTTGAACTCTCGACTTCTGCACACCATTGCGGAGATGAACCCAAGCTCATCAAGCAGAGAACAGGTGTTCCAGTTGCCGTCTCACCAATCCGTTCAGAAGCGGTTCAAGCGTTATTGGTAGAAGATGTAGATATCATCATCACTGACGATGGACTTCAACACTATGCGCTACAGCGTGATATTGAGTTTGCTATAGTCGATGGTGCAAGACGCTTTGGTAATGAGTGTTTACTACCCCTAGGGCCACTGAGAGAGGGACTCTCGCGCCTTGAAGAAGTGGATTTCGTTATTACTAACGGCGGAAAACCTGAAAGCGGTGAGATAGCAATGACGTTATCGCCAGATGAAGCGGTTAATCTAGTCACTGGCGAGCGAGTATCGGTCAAAACATTACAACGAATAGTTGCATTTGCCGGAATAGGACATCCTCCTAGATTTTTTAACACATTGAGTCAGCTTGATGCACAGCTAGTTGAAACCAAAGGTTTTGCAGATCATCAAGCGTATCAAGAGCAAGAGTTAGATGCGTTAAGCCAGCTGGGTTCAAACATCATCATGACAGAAAAAGACGCGGTGAAATGCCGAGAATTTGCGAAGGAGACATGGTGGTATTTACCTGTTTCTGCTGAATTTGAGCCGGTCAATGAACAGCGCATTTTAGATAAAATAAAAGAGGTTATGGAACAATATGGATCATCGTCTATTTGAAATCGTCGCTTGCCCTGTATGTAAGGGTAAACTGACATTTGATAAAGAAAACCAAGAACTTATTTGTAAAATTGACAGACTTGCATACCCAGTTAAAGAGGGTATCCCTGTTCTGATTGAACCTGAAGCTCGTACGATTACGGCAGAAGAGGGACGTTAATGTCATTTACTGTTGTTATTCCTGCACGCTTTCAGTCGACGCGTCTTCCGGGTAAGCCTTTAGCTGATATTGCAGGGAAACCTATGATTCAGTGGGTTTACGAGCAAGCCATTCAAGCTGGAGCCGAACAGGTTGTCATAGCGACAGATGATAAACGGGTAGCACAAGCTGTAACATCATTTGGTGGGCAAGTATGCATGACCTCGGCAGACCATGAGTCTGGTACTGAGCGTTTAGCTGAAGTTGTTAAAGTGATGAACATACCTGATGATCATATTATCGTTAATGTTCAGGGAGATGAGCCACTCGTGCCACCTTCTATCATTAAACAGGTTGCAGAAAATTTGGCTGGCAGCGTTGCTCCTATGGCAACATTGGGTGTTGAAATTTCTGATGAGAGTGAAGTCTTTAACCCTAACGCGGTTAAGGTTGTGACCGATAAAGAAGGTTACGCTCTGTACTTTAGTCGTGCCACTATACCGTGGGATAGAGATGCTTTTAATAAAGAGAACCCTAGCGTTTCTCAACCTCTACTGCGTCACATTGGTATATATGCTTATCGTGCCGGTTTTATTAATACCTACATTAATTGGCAACCGACAGCGTTAGAAAAGATTGAGTGCTTAGAGCAATTGCGTGTCCTTTGGCATGGTGAAAAAATCCATGTTGATATCGCAAAAGAAGCGCCCGCTGCTGGCGTTGATACTCCAGAAGACTTAGAGATAGTGAGAGCTATTTTATCTCATTGATTACTGATTACTGATTACTGATTGCTAACAACTAATAGATGATGCTTCTCTACTGCTAACGGTAAGCTAAGTTACAAGTTTAGCTTGAGTATCTAAGTTGTATTTCAGAGCCATAAAAAAGGAGCGAATATCGCTCCTTTTTATATTTAAAATTTTTAACTTCAATTTCAGCTGCTAGCTTCAAGTCTTAGAATCATATTCCTTTCGCGGTGGGCATGTGGCAAGGATCTCGCGCCGCCCTGTCTCTTTACGCTCTTCTAAAATGACGTCAAAGCCCCAGATTCGATGAAGGTGCTTGAGCACTTCTTCATAGTTGTCGTCCAAGGGGACTCTATCTTGTGGGACATATTGCAAGGTCAGAGAACGATCGCCACGAACGTCAACATTAAAAACTTGGATATTTGGCTCTAAGTTACTTAAGTTATATTGAGCCGCAAGCTTCTCACGTATTTCACGGTACCCTGAATCATTATGAATGGCACTTACTTCAATGTAGTTCTTTCTGTCATCATCATTGATAGCAAATAGCTTAAAATCGCGCATTAGTTTTGGTGACAAGTACTGGCTAATAAAGCTCTCGTCTTTAAAGTTATGCATGGCAAAGTGAAGAGAATCAAGCCAATCAGAACCTGCTAAATCGGGAAACCACTCCTTGTCTTCATCTGTGGGATTTTCACAGATCCGTTTTATGTCTTGGAACATCGCAAATCCAAGTGCGTATGGGTTTATCCCACTAAACTGAGGGCTGTTGTACGCAGGCTGAGCGACGACACTTGTGTGACTGTGTAGGAACTCTAAGATGAACTTATCTGACACTAGCTCTTCGTCATAAAGATGATTCAATATGGTGTAGTGCCAGAACGTTGCCCAACCTTCGTTCATGACTTGAGTCTGTTTTTGTGGATAGAAATATTGGCTGATTTTACGAACAATCCGAACAATTTCGCGTTGCCAAGGCTCTAGCAGCGGAGCATGCTTTTCTATGAAATATAAGATGTTCTCTTGAGGTTCGGTCGGGAACCTAACCTTCATATCTTCTTCTTCCGTTTTTGCCTTTGGTACGGTTCGCCAAAGTTCATTCACTTGTGATTGAAGATAGGATTCTCTTTCTTGCTGACGAGCAGTCTCTTCCGCAATGGATATTTTTTCCGGACGTTTATAACGGTCCACACCGTAATTCATTAGGGCATGGCAGGAGTCGACTAACTCCTCAACTTCAGCTACGCCATATTTCTCCTCACATTCCGTTATATAATTTTTAGCAAACAACAGGTAGTCGATGATTGAACTGGCATCTGTCCAAGTCTGAAATAGATAATTGCCTTTGAAGAAAGAGTTGTGTCCATAGCAGGCATGCGCCATTACAAGTGCTTGCATCGTGACTGTATTTTCTTCCATTAAATAGGCGATACAAGGGTCAGAGTTAATCACTATTTCGTAAGCCAACCCCATTTGGCCATGCTTATAGCCTTGCTCTGTTTGAATGAATTTTTTGCCAAAAGACCAATGATTATAATTGATCGGCATCCCAATACTGGAATACGCATCCATCATCTGTTCAGACGTAATAACTTCAATTTGATTAGGGTAGGTATCGAGTCGATAATGTTGAGCTACCCGCTTTATTTCAACGTGATACTGTTCAAGTAAACTGAATGTCCAGTCAGGTCCATCTGGAAGCATCTTATGCTTTGCTTTATCTGCCTTAGATTTCGTTACTTTCGATTTTGTAGTCATGGGCACATTTCCCTAAGCTGTTTCTTTTTGAAAAAGTTCCCTAAAGACTGGGAATATGTCATCAACAGTACGGATGTTTTTCATGGCGAAATTATCAAACTGTTGCTCCAATTTTTCATACTCATGCCACAGTGTTTGATGGGAGCGACGGGTAATTTCTATGTATGAATAATACTGACAGGTCGGCAGCAGTTTATTGACCAGTAACTCTTTACATCGTGGTGAATCATCTGCCCAGTTGTCTCCGTCAGACGCTTGTGCGGCGTAGATATTCCATTCTGCTGCGGGGTAACGATCCGCTACGATTTCATTCATTAGCTTTAATGCGCTAGATACTATGGTTCCACCTGTTTCTTGTGAGTAGAAAAATTCGTGTTCATCCACCTCTTTTGCTTGAGTATGGTGGCGAATAAATACCACGTCGACGTTTTCATAAGTGCGGTTTAAGAACAGGTACAATAAAACATAGAAACGTTTAGCGATGTCCTTTGTGGCTTGATCCATAGAGCCCGATACATCCATTAAACAAAACATGACGGCTTGGCTAGAGGGCACAGGGCGCCTTTCATAGTTTTTAAAACGCAGATCAAAGGTATCGATAAATGGTACGGCTTTGAGTTTATTTCTTAATTCTTCGATTTCCTCCTTGATGCGTTTCTCTTCAAGCATTTGGGCTGGCTCAGTGTTTCTGATCTGTTCAAGTTCTTGTTCTAATTCAGCTAGCAAACGTTTTTTCCCAGCGGTCATTGCCGTCCGACGTGCCAGTGATTGTTGCAATGAACGAACAATAGCGATGTTAGAAGGAATACCTGCTGTTTGAAATCCGGCGCGATGAATTTTCCATTCGGTTACTTTGTTAACTTGATTTTTTTCGAGGTTCGGGAGTTCGAGATCTTCGAATAGAAGGTCTAAGTATTCATCTTTTGAGATCTGGAATACAAACTCATCTTCGCCTTCTCCATCAGGACTCGCATCACCTTCTCCAGCCCCTTTCCCTTGACCACCTCCTTTAGGGCGCTCAATTTTGTCGCCTTTGATGAACTGGTCATTGCCAGGATGTACACGTTCGCGCTTGCCACCTTTGCCTTGGTGGAAGCTAGGCTCTTTGATATCACGATGGGGAATAGAAACATCTTCACCGGAATCTGTGTTTGTGATTGAGCGGCGGTTTACAGCATCTGCAACCGATTCTTTAATCTGTTCTTTATGGCGACGCAAAAATCGTTGGCGATTGACCGCACTCTTGTTTTTTCCGTTTAGCCTTCTGTCGATAAATTGTGCCATAAGCAATTCCTCTATAAACATCACACCACTGAGCCTTTAGCCATCAATACAGTTTGTAGTGATGGCTAAGACCTACGGGTTTAGCGTTGCCTGCAGTTAAGAAGATTTACGTACGCGTAAATACCACTCAGATAGCAATCTTACTTGTTTCTCGGTATAGCCTTTTTCCATCATACGCGCGACAAAATCATCGTGTTTTTTCTGATCTTCCGACGATGTTTTTGCGTTGAAAGAGATAACGGGTAATAGCTCTTCCGTGTTAGAGAACATTTTCTTCTCGATAACAGTGCGCAGTTTTTCATAGCTCGTCCAAACTGGGTTTTTACCATTGTTATGAGCTTTTGCACGAAGAACGAAGTTAACAATCTCGTTTCGGAAGTCTTTAGGGTTACTGATCCCAGCAGTTTTTTCAATTTTCTCAAGTTCGCTGTTTAGTGAGCCTCGGTCGAACAGCTGCCCTGTTTCTGGATCGCGATATTCTTGATCTTGAATCCAAAAATCAGCGTAGGTTACGTATCGATCAAAAATATTCTGACCATATTCTGAGTAAGATTCCAGATAGGCGGTTTGGATCTCTTTTCCGATAAATTCGACGTATCTTGGTACTAGGTAACCTTTAAGATATTCGAGATATTTCTCAGCTTGCTCTTGTGGGAACTGCTCTCTTTCAACTTGTTGTTCGATGACATAGAACAGATGAACCGGGTTAGCCGCTACCTCTGTTTGGTCAAAGTTAAACACTCTAGATAAAATCTTGAACGCAAAACGGGTTGATAGACCTGACATGCCCTCATCAACGCCTGCATAGTCTCGATACTCTTGATAACTCTTCGCTTTAGGATCTGTATCTTTTAGGGTTTCTCCGTCATAGACTCGCATTTTAGAGAATAGAGATGAATTCTCTGGCTCTTTTAGGCGAGATAGAATACTAAATTGAGCTAACAATCCTAACGTACTAGGGGAGCATGGCGCTTTTGAAAGCTCAGAATGTTCAAGTAACTTCTGATAAATCTTAACTTCTTCAGAAACACGTAGGCAGTAAGGTACTTTCACAATGTACACACGGTCTAAGAAAGCCTCGTTGTTTTTATTGTTTCTAAACGTCTGCCACTCTGATTCATTCGAGTGAGCGAGGATCATGCCGTCAAATGGCAGGGCAGATAGCCCTTCTGTACCATTGAAATTCCCTTCTTGTGTTGCGGTTAATAGTGGATGTAGCACCTTAATTGGCGCTTTAAACATTTCGACAAACTCCATCAACCCTTGGTTTGCCTTACAAAGAGAACCTGAATAGCTGTATGCGTCAGGATCATCTTGAGAGAAGTGCTCTAATTGGCGAATATCAACTTTACCAACCAAAGAGGATATATCTTGGTTGTTTTCATCTCCGGGCTCTGTTTTAGCAATGGCGACCTGTTCAAGAATAGAGGGACGTATTTTGACGACTTTGAATTTAGATAGATCACCACCAAACTCGTTTAAACGTTTGGCTGCCCAAGGAGACATGATGGAGCGTACGTATCGCTTCTCTATGCCATAATCTTGTTTCAGTACTTCCCCGTCTTCATTAACATCGAATAGACAGAATGGGTGATCGTTAACTGGGCTTCGCTCACCATTAGCTGAAAGCACATAAATCGGCATTTGTTGCATCAAGGCCTTTAGTTTTTCAGCTAAAGACGATTTACCACCACCAACCGGACCTAACAAATAGAGTATCTGTTTACGTTCTTCTAGCCCTTGAGCTGCATGTTTTAAATAAGAAACGATCTGCTCTATGGCATCTTCCATCCCATAGAAATCTTTAAATGTCTTATACCTTGAGATCACACGATTGGAGAAAATACGGCTCAATGTGGGGTCTAGTGCCGTGTCAATGACTTCTGGCTCACCAATAGCGAGCAGAAGTCGCTCGGCTGCGTTAGCGTAGGCACTTTTGTCATCCTTACAAAGAGTAAGAAACTCTTGAAGTGACAACTCTTCATCCTTGGCTGCCTCGTAGCGTGCTTGGAAGTGGTCGAAAATACTCATACTGAAATCCCCTCTGAACCGATCAAACTGTCAAACAACCCGCATAGAAAATACAAATCCTTTCATATTTAAGATTAGTTTAGTTTCAGAATTATGCTTAACAATTATGCGTTTAATTACTAAAGAGTGATGTAGAGAAAGTTTTAACCAATGAATAGCTTAGGTGGGAATTTTGAATAAAAAAAGGGCTAGTAATGACTACTAACCCTTTTGATATTATTGTTACTAGACAGTGAGCCTAAGCATTGAAAATTTGATTCAATTCAGTTGCACATAAATGGTACTGACGTGGGCAAGCGCGCCATGTCACTAGCATGCGGCGGTACTTGTCTAGCATTGGCATCTGACTGTTGAAGTGATGGTCGGCTTTATCAAATTGCGGATATAGACCTTCAGAATCAACAAGGAAACGAACGTAGTTAACCAATTGAGATTCGCGAGCAATATCGAAACCTAAAAACTGAAGGCGTCTTTGATCAACATCTTTCCGCTCATCTTCTTTAAGCATCTTATTTGACTCTTGCATCGCATGATACATCTCCAAAATATCGATAATTTGACGACATTCCGCTTCGACAATACAGCCAAAATCTTTGTTGAGCTCTTGCATTTGTAGTTCATAGCCACGCTCTACAATAGTTTGAAAACGCTTATATTTTTCAGCATTCTCAGGAGCCATTTGTGACATTAGGTAATACTGGTTTGATAGGATCAAACGTTGAGCATTTGTCATTTCCATCGTGATTCTCTGTTAGTTTTAATTTGTTAGAATTAGTTTTTACGGCAATAGCCGTCGAGTTTAAATCAGTATTTTACGTTTGAATTATACTGACTCAAGATAGACTGAATTTTGTCCATTGTTTCTGTTGATGGCGGATCGATATCTTCAAGTGCGTAATCAAACCCTAGTGCTTCCCATTTGTGCGCACCAAGTCTGTGATAAGGCAAAAGCTCTACTTTTTCGATGTTATCCATATCTTTGATAAACTCGCCAAGCATATGCGCAGCTTCTTCATCATCAGTATAACCAGGAACAACAACGTAACGAATCCAAGTCTTCTGGCCGATTTTTTGTAAATATCGGGCAAAGTCCAATGTACGGTTGTTAGATACACCAATGAAATCTTGATGGATCTCATCTTTCATGTGCTTGAGATCGAGCATAACAAGATCAGTAGACTCTAATACATCATCGACAACTTCAGTATGTTTACGAACATGTCCATTGGTGTCTAGGCAGGTATGAATGCCTTCGGCTTTAGCAGCACGAAAGAAGTCTCGAACGAATTCAGGTTGAAGCATCGCTTCTCCACCGGAACAGGTGATGCCACCGCCGGAAGCTTTCATAAAGTGGCGATATGATTTCGCTTCATTAATAATTTCTTCAACAGTGATTTCTTTGCCACCATGGGTATCCCAAGTATCGCGATTATGGCAATACTTACAACGCATTAGGCAGCCTTGCATAAAGACGATAAAACGAATGCCGGGGCCATCGACAGTACCACAAGACTCAAAGGAATGAATGCGACCAGTTGTTGACATGAACTCATCTCATAAAAGGAATAATTGCAGACTATTTTATTATAAATAGCCCCGTATAAACAGGACTTGTGACAGTAACTATATCTTTATAAAACAGTGAGGAAAAAACATCGCATATCACGGGCGATATGTTATAGAGTTGTTATAATTAATAAAACTATAAATAAGAACTCAGTTGCTCATTTTTTGCTTAATCTATTTATCTGAATGATAAATAAGGGTATGTCATGGAAGTATTTGCTCTATCTCAACGACAAAAGATTACTCTTTTTTTAGTCGTTTTATCCATAGGTTTCATTTGCCTTGGAATTTTCACATCTAACCGCCTGTCTATCATGGGGACACAATATCAAAGCAGTGGCGATGTTGCTGCTGGTTCAATTTCAATCCATAAAACACAAAGTGAGCTATTAGCTTTAGCCGCTGATCTTGATTCATTAACGGCGACTCAAGTTGGAGAAGTAAAAAGCAAAATTGAAGAGATCAAGCAAATGGTGGCCCAAGATAGCGTCTTTCTTAAAGAGCTAGAATTATCACTGGAAGCCGATAATTTATCTGGCAGTGTTGAGCAGTTCTCTCAAACGCTTCTACCATGGTTAGATGTAAAGTCTGAGCTTGGTTTTAATGTAGACGAAGGTAAGTTAGGTCAGTTAAAACAGCTGGCAGTCACGATAGAAATGAAGATTGAAGAAACCGGAATGGTCACCCTGAATTCTGATTTTCAAGCAATGATAAAAGCGCAACAAAATTATCTTCTACAGCCGAATGAACAGAATCTAAAATTATTTAATCGGGCGATGGCTGGATTCGTCAATATGTCGAACACCTATGCGATGCTCGATTTGTACGAAGAAGAGATTGAGGTAATGAAGACGACCTTTATGAGGGTCGCAGAGCTGTCTCAACAGATGGGTACAATTGAACAAAGTCTGTTCCAAAGTGAATCTCGCTTGACGACCGTCATTAAAGATGTCACCAGCATACTCGCTGGAATCACCACACAATATGAAGATAATGCAGAGCATAGTGCGATGCAAACTCAGTGGTCAGTGTTGATCGCTTGCGCGGTATTAGCCGTGTTTACCATTGCCATATTTATTAAGGTAAGCATGACGTTAACGCGTTCGATTAATCAGACCAGTGCTGTGTTATCTGGTGTCGCGAAAGGGGATTTGTCACAAAGAATGGAAATTGGAGATAACTCTAATGACGAGTTCAATCAGCTTGCGATGACGATAAATGAGAGTTGTGAAAATTTAGGAGAGCTTGTTCATGGCGTACAGCAGAGTAGTAATGCTCTGTCGGAAAATGCAGCAGAGCTTAATAATGGAATCGATACCTTGGTTCATAACCAATCTAAAGTACTCGGTCAGACAGAGCTATTAGCTTCTGCGACAGAAGAGGTGAGTGTCACCACACAAGAGGTTTCAAATTCATTAGAGTTTGTTGCTGATATAAGTAAGTCATCGACGAAGGCTGCAGAAGAGGGCGCGACAGTCATTAAAGCAGCGATTGATTCGTTGGAAGATGTGAACGGAATTTTACAATCTGCGGCAGGACATATTCAGCAGCTAGAAACTGCGTCATCAAAAGTTGACTCTGTCATGGAGATCATCAATGGCATAGCCGAGCAAACGAATTTACTTGCACTAAATGCGGCGATTGAAGCGGCAAGGGCAGGTGAACAAGGCCGTGGATTTGCCGTAGTGGCTGATGAAGTTCGAAATCTGGCAGTGAGAACAGTTGACGCTGTAGGAGAAATTTCTGGAACGATTGAAACCATGAAAAAAGAGAGTGCCGAGGTTATTCAGTACATTGGCCAATCTGAATCTTCTATTCATGCAGGGCAGGATAAAGGTCATGAAGCAATGACTGCACTAAGCCAAATCACTGAAAAAGCAGACGATGCTGCGCACCAAACCGAAGTCATCTTCGCGTCGATTCGAGAGCTTGCGACGACCAGTCAGTCAATGGCCAATAATATGATAGAAATCTCTTCTGCTATGAAAGAGCTAGAAGATAACAATGAGCAACTGCGTCAAACCAGCCAGCTCGTAGATCAACGATCAAGCAGCCTGAATTCAGACTGCGATCGCTTTAATATATAATTGTAAAATTGTTAGTTTGAGTTAGCAGAAAAAAAGAGAAAACTGGTTAGAAGAATGCGAATAGAGATAGGGCACCCGTTCCATATATGGAACGGGTGCCTCTTTATAATCGGGAGTTTTCGCTGTTAGCGTAAAGCTCGCCCCTACATATTGGTTATACCAAACAGCCCCCCAAACAGCACTAGATTGCCAGTTTTCTAAGGTGGCGGGGTACTCTTCAGGGTTTGAAAGGTTTGGTCGCTCGCCTTCGATAGTAATGTCATTAAATCGATAACGCCCTTCAATACCAGTGAACAAAAACCACGCCGTTTTTGAAGCGCCAATCATTCCGGGCCTAAATGGGTTTTCTGTTGAAATGTTGGCTGCCCCCATATTTCCACTAAGATCTGTGCCCCAGCGAAGCATCATCCCTGTAGATAGGTCACTTCGAAATCCACCTATATTGCCTTCGCTAATATTTGAGAATTCCAGCTCTGTAGAACCAAATGAGTTGTGTCGACCTAGATTGAAGTGAGACAAGTAACCTGCATTGGCAACAAATCCCTCATCCACTTGATATTCCCAACCATTAGGGTCATCGGATCCTGTGATGCTATGAACCAGTTTTTGAGCTTGACTAGCAAATGAATTCTCGCCAACAGTACCTAGAGTGAGGTTAAAACGTTGCGCCTGTTGAGGATGAAGACTTATAAAGTTGAACTCACCGTGAAAGTAGCCAGCATAGGGGCGGTCATAGGCAACGGGTTCAAAAGATTCGATATCATTTGGCGTCCACATTTTATGTCCAAGGTTAAACTCAAACTTGTCGAGTGATGTAGCACCCCATACGGACAAACTAAGGGGGGTGAGTATCCATGGTGTATTAATTGCACTGGAAGTATAAGAGAGAAAAAGACCATTGGTGTAGTCTTGGTCAACACCAAAAATACCATCATTATCTAATGCAAAAGTGACGGTTGAGCGCTCAGAAGCGGCAACACTTGAAGAGGCGATGATTAAAGCTAGGAGAAAACGTGACTTCATTCTAGTACTACGAGTAATGATTGACTCTTGATACTACAGCAAAAAATAGGCCAAAGTGAGCGGCAATAATACTGAAAACAAAAACTGTGCGCACTCTCAAATTACGATGGTTCGAATCTGATTTATGAGTTGATAAATAACAAAAAGCCCCGCAGACGCGAGGCTTTATCAATCATTGACGGTCTATCAACTATAGAGAGTCAGTGAAAGTACGTGCGATTACGTCAGCTTGTTGCTCTGAAGTTAGAGAGTTAAAGCGTACAGCGTAACCAGAAACACGGATTGTTAACTGAGGGTATTTCTCAGGGTGCTTAACTGCGTCTTCTAGCGTTCCGCGGTTAAGAACGTTCACGTTAAGGTGTTGACCACCTTCAATGCCAGTTTCGTGGTGGAAGTAACCATCCATTAGACCAGCAAGGTTAGAACGTTGGCTATCTTCTTCTTTACCTAGTGCGTTTGGCACGATAGAGAAAGTGTAAGAGATACCATCTTGAGCGTCAGCAAACGGTAGTTTACCTACAGATGTTAGAGATGCTACAGCACCTTTCTCATCACGACCGTGCATTGGGTTCGCACCAGGAGCAAAAGGAGCACCTGCACGACGACCATCTGGTGTGTTACCCGTCTTCTTACCGTAAACAACGTTAGACGTGATAGTAAGGATAGATTGAGTAGGGATAGCGTTACGGTACATTGTAAGCTTACGGATTTTACCCATAAATGTAGAAACAAGTTCACAAGCGATGTCATCAACGCGTGCGTCATTGTTACCAAATTTAGGATAATCACCTTCGATTGCAAAATCAGTTGCGATGCCGTCTTCGTCACGGATAGGTTTAACTGTCGCGTGCTTGATTGCAGACAGTGAGTCAGCAGCAACAGACAGGCCAGCAATACCACAAGCCATTGTACGACGAACGTCACGGTCATGAAGAGCCATTAGAGACGCTTCGTAGCTGTACTTGTCGTGCATGAAGTGGATGCTGTTTAGAGCAGTCACGTATTGCTTAGCTAACCAATCCATGAATGTGTCTAGGCGACCCATTACGTCATCGTAGTTAAGTACTTCGTCAGTGATCTTGTCGCCTACTGGGCCAACTTGCATTTTCAGCTTCTCATCAACGCCGCCGTTGATTGCGTAAAGCATCGTTTTAGCAAGGTTTGCACGAGCGCCGAAGAACTGCATTTGCTTACCAACAATCATTGGAGATACACAACAAGCGATTGCGTAATCATCAGATTCTAGGTCAGGACGCATTAGGTCATCATTTTCGTACTGGATAGAAGAAGTATCGATAGATACCTTCGCACAGAAACGTTTGAAGCCGTCAGGCAGTTGCTCAGACCAAAGAACAGTGATGTTTGGCTCTGGAGAAGGCCCCATAGTGTATAGGCTGTTTAGGAAACGGAAGTTCGTACGTGAAACTAGAGTACGACCATCAACACCCATACCACCCATAGATTCTGTTGCCCAGATTGGGTCACCAGAGAATAGCTCATCGTATTCAGGTGTACGTAGGAAACGAACCATACGTAGCTTCATTACGAAGTGGTCAATCATTTCTTGAGCTTGAACTTCAGTGATGTTGCCAGCAGCGATATCACGTTCGATGTACACGTCTAGGAAAGTCGAAGTACGACCTAGAGACATTGCAGCACCGTTTTGAGATTTAACAGCAGCTAGGTAAGCGAAGTAAGTCCACTGAATAGCTTCTTGAGCAGTTTGAGCTGGCTCAGAGATGTCGTAACCGTATTTCTCAGCCATAACTTTCATTTGGCCTAGAGCGCGGTGTTGCTCAGAGATTTCTTCACGAAGTTGCATTGTTGCCGCAAGATCTTCACCGTTTTCGAAACGCTCTTGAAGAGAAGCAAACTGTGCTTGCTTGTCTTTCATTAGGTAGTTTACACCGTACAGTGCTACACGACGGTAATCACCAATGATACGACCACGGCCGTAAGCATCAGGAAGACCAGTTAGAACACCAGACTTACGACATTTTAGGATGTCAGGAGTGTAGATATCGAAAACACCAGCATTGTGTGTTTTACGGTATTCTGAATAGATTTTTGAAACCATTGGGTCAAGAGTTTCACCGTATGCTTTACAAGAACCTTCAACCATACGTACACCACCGTTAGGGATGATTGCACGTTTTAGTGGCTTCTCTGTTTGTAGACCAACGATAGTTTCTAAATCTTTGTTGATATAGCCAGCATCATGAGAAGTGATGGTAGAGATAACAGACGTATCAAAATCAACAGGTGCTTTAGTAGCATTTTCCTGTTTGATACCTTCCATTACTTTGTCCCAAAGCGAATTAGTTGCTTCAGTACCTTCAGAAACTAGGAAAGATTCGTCGCCTTCATACGGCGTGTAGTTCTTTTGAATAAAATCACGAACGTTTACTTCGCTTTGCCACTCACCTGCAGCAAAACCTTCCCAAGCTTTAGCAAATTGCTCTGCCATGACATACCTACCTTTTTAGTAGAAAAAATACATACTGTTTTCGCTGTTCAATCAGCTATCTTCACAAGAAGATCAGTACTCACATTAATAACAATATCTATAATAATAGAAACTTCTATCTCGAAAACTATACATATTGTCATTTACATTAAAACGACATAGAAACACTGTCTAAAACGTCAATAGCAATCTAACCATTTAGGGTTACTATACACTAAAATTTTTTTGTAAACCTTAAACTAAATCAATAAAAGTAAAAAAAAGTTGAAAAAAAGGGTGATGATAAAACCATCACCCAAACTATTTTTTAATCTATAGCCAAGCTTTCAGGCCGTATTGAGTCTCTAGCATGCCTACCGCTAACATCGCGATTAGACAGATAACCAATACACCGCCAGGAATTACGATCTTATCAACGAAAGATAGCTTAGAAGCACGCTCTTTATCACCAATAAGGCCGTTGTTATCTAGAAGCATTGTTAGAGCCCATGCAAGCACTGGGTTAACAACAGCAGAGCCGAAGATACAGATACCAGCCGCTTGTGAGTCTTTCGTATCCTTAACCATCTGCATACCAGCTTCAAGAAGTGGTAAGAATACACCAACAAGAAGAGCAACACGCATTACTGGTGGCCATACCGCGACATCCATCGGGAAACCAAGGATTGCAACGATGATACACATAGAACCAAGCAAGATTGCACCGGCCGGGATAGGACGCTTAGCAATCGCCGCTGGGATCATGTAAGTACCCCAAGATGAAGTGATGTTACCACCACCAACCGCAGTACCAACCATTTGACGGAATGAACACATAGTCATAGTGTCATCAACGTCCATAAGAACTTTATTTGTCTTACGTGGGTAGTTCAGCTCTTGGAAAATACGGTGACCAAGGAAATCGGGAGACCACATAGCAACCGCAAGAATAGCAAACGGTAGTGATGCAATGAAGTGCTCAAGATTCGGAAGACCTAACTGCCAACCTTGTTCAGTGCTTCCCCACCAGTAAACAGGGTTTAGGTTTGGAATGCCCATTTCAGTTTCAAATGTAAGGTCAAAACCTGCACCAAGGCCCAGTGCGATAATAAGGCCAGTAAAGGCACACACAGGAATCGCTAACCAACGTTTGTTGATTTTTGCCAAGATGGCGTAAACAACAATGTTTAAACCAAGAACAACAAGACCGATATAGCCAAGGCTACCTGCTTCAACCGTCGCAGACTGTAAACCTGTTGCCCAAGCTTGAATTGAACCTATTTGACTCATGACCCCAGTAAAACCGAGGAATATTAATAAACCCCCGGCCGTACCTTGAGAGGTGAGGTTAACGAGCTTTGAACCACCTTTAAAGTAGCTGAGTAGAAGTCCGAAGATACCGAGCAAGATTGCAAGTGCAAGAGGGTGCGCCCCAGCTAATGCAATACTACCGATCAATGGAATCATTGGTCCGTGGTTACCCGCTAAGTTTGCTCTAGGGTTAAAAATACCAGACGCTAGGATACAGAACAGTAAAGCAGGGATAAGCATCTCAACACGAGCAACCTCGATAGCGAAATCTTTACCTAACTCAACGTGATCCCATGCTGCGGTTAGACCGTCAGCCCAAGACATCATTACCGCTGAATACATCGCGATAATGCCAATTGTACCAGCAAGTGCAGGCACTAAGTCTTCTAATTCAAATCGGAAGTCACGACCTGGTAAGTTAAGGCCAAAGCGGCGTGGCTTCATAATTTGCAGTTCATGATCTAGATAATCTGAACGGTTAGCAAACTCAGATGCTGGACGGTGGAGCTCTTGGTAGCTCTTGTTCTCAATATCCGAATCAGAGTGAGGGTTATTCACTGCGTCTGACATAGATTCCCCATATTAAAAGTAGTTATTTATTCAATCCGAATCCAGCGCTATGAATAGACCGCTAGAGTGGCACGAGATATGTGCTAAATCTTAACAAAAGATAGAGCATGTATCGTTTTTTTAAATATTCAAATATTTTTGCAAGTTTAGCCTGCTTGCTATTCGGCGTGATTGATCTTGATCAGGTTACAAAACAATGTGAAATAAAGCTACGTAATCGAAGTTATTGTTACTTAAAGGAAAATTGATAGTATTGATTGTCACTATAAGTTTTATTGATACACAGGTTAATTACATATCGTCTTTATTTTAGATGTTTAATCAATAGGGGAAAGTCACGTCAATAAATATTGAACTATATCTAGTTTTTATAAATTCATTAACATCTGCAAAGTGGCTTTAATGATTTCATTTGTTTGTTTTATGCGACTCTACTAGTTTTATTGGCTAATGTTTGAATTAATACTCATATAAAGTGGCTATATATCCTAAAAACACAGGTTAATAATTTGTTGCATCTCTTTCTTAGGGGTGCTAATTTGAATCGCAATGTGGGGGGGAGCCCAGCAGTCATAGTTAACAGGGAGTACGAGCGCATGAAAGATGTACCAGCGCTAGATATAAAAGAACTGCACAAAACATTTGGTCAAAATGAAGTGCTGAAAGGCATTTCATTAGAAGCTCATAAAGGTGATGTAATTTCTATCATAGGCTCTTCTGGGTCAGGTAAAAGTACCTTTTTACGCTGTATCAACTTATTAGAAACACCAACAGCTGGTGATATTTGGGTCAATGGTGAATTGATCGAGATGAAAAACAACCGTCAAGGTGAAGCTGTACCCGTCAATGAGAAACAAGTTCAACGTATCCGTTCACGTCTTGCAATGGTATTTCAAGGTTTCAATCTATGGTCACACATGACCGTCTTAGAAAATGTAGTTGAAGCCCCAATCCATGTACTTGGTGTACCGAAAGCACAAGCCATTGAAAATGCAGAGCTACTGCTTAAAAAAGTAGGGCTTTACGAGCGCAAAGATTATTACCCAGGTCACCTATCCGGTGGACAACAACAACGTGCTGCTATTGCACGTGCATTAGCGGTTGATCCTGAGGTTATGTTATTTGACGAGCCGACATCAGCACTTGATCCCGAGTTAGTTGGTGAAGTTCTTGGGGTCATGCGTGATCTTGCCGAAGAAGGCCGCACAATGTTAGTTGTTACCCACGAGATGGCGTTTGCTCGTGATGTTTCAAACCATGTGATGTTTTTGCATCAAGGTAAGGTGGAAGAGCAGGGTGATCCAAAGCTACTGTTCAAAAACCCTGAGTCGGAGCGACTGCAACAATTTATATCTTCTATCTACTAGAGCAATTTAATCGGTCTAATAGATCTGTAAGCACAACACCGCTGTTCAATAACTAACGTTCAAGTAACGAACAGCTTAATAAAAATGTTTAATAAAAACCGTTAAATAAAAAATAGAAGTTTAATAATAAATTTCAATCACAGGAGTATGGAAATGAAAAAGTGGTTACTAGTAGCAGCACTTGCTGCAACAGCAGCATCAGGTATTGCCCAAGCGAAAGAATGGAAAACTGTCCGCTTTGGTATTGAAGGTGCTTATCCTCCATTTAGCTGGACTGAAGCAGACGGTTCACTGAAGGGTTTTGACGTTGATATGGCGAACGCACTTTGTGAAGAGATGAAAGTGAAGTGTCAAATCGTACCTCAAGATTGGGATGGTATTATTCCATCACTACTAGCGCGTAAATATGACGCAATCATTGCGGCTATGTCTATTACTGAAGAGCGTAAAAAACGTATCGATTTCACTGGTAAATACGCTCTGATTCCAAACAAATTCATCGCTAAAAAAGGCGCAGATTTAAACTTCGATAAACTTGAAGGCGTTAAAATTGGTGTTCAACGCGCAACAACGCACGACAAATACCTAACTGATAACTACGGTAGCTCAGTAGAAGTTGTACGTTACGGTTCATTTGATGAAGCTTACCTTGATCTAGCAAACGGTCGTATCGTTTCAGTGTTGGGTGATGCATCAGCACTTGAAGAAGGCGTTCTAAATAAAGCAGGTGGTGAAGCATACGAATTCGTTGGTCCTTCATTAACTGATCCAAAATGGTTTGGTGAAGGCTTTGGTATTGCGGTTCGTAAGCAAGATAAAGGTCTAACTAAAACTCTAGATGCTGCAATTCTTTCTCTAAGAGAGAAGGGTGTGTATCAAGAGATTGCAGCTAAATACTTCAACTACGATGTATACGGTCAGTAATATCTAAATAACAGTGTCTTAATCGATATCTGGTTGTTGGTTCCTAGTAATTGATGTACCCAATGACCAGATATTCTTTTTTATAACCTAGGGACTAGGAACTAACACATGTTAGATTTACAGGGATATGAAGCTTCAATATTAAAAGGGGCAGTTTTGACCATCGAGGTCGCGATACTGTCGCTTATACTGGCCATGATACTTGGCATGCTCGGTGCATTAGCTAAGCTCGCTCCATACCGCTGGGCTAGAGCGATTGCTACACTCTACACAACCGTTATCCGTGGCATTCCCGATTTAGTGCTGATGATGCTTATCTTTTTTGGCGGACAGATCTTACTAAATAATAGTCTTTACTCGATGAACGAGTGGCTTAATGAATGGTTTGCTTCCTCTGATCCTAGTCATGAATGGACAGCTTACCTACCTGACTATATCGATGTTAGCCCGTTTATTGCTGGCGTACTTACAATAGGTTTTATCTTTGGTGCTTACATGGCGGAAACATTCCGTGGTGCGATCATGGCCGTAGATAAAGGTGAATTGGAAGCAGCGAAAGCGTATGGCATGAGTGCGACGTTAGCATTCAGACGAATATTACTTCCTCAAATGATCCGACATGCATTACCTGGATTTGGCAACAATTGGTTAGTGCTATTGAAAACCACTGCGCTCGTGTCAATCATCGGTCTTGAAGACATGGTACGTGTTAGTTCGCTAGCCGCAGGCTCGACTAAAATGCCATTCACCTTTTATATGACAGTCGCAATTATTTTCTTATTTTTTACCAGCGTATCAACCGGGTTATTGAAATTGGTTGAACGTAAATTTAGTATTCATGCGAGGTAGATGATGGATTTCTCTTTGTTAATTGATAGTTTTCCTATCTACCTTGATGGCCTGTGGACGACCACTTGGCTAGTGAGCTGTGCCCTTGTACTTGGTTTAACTATCGCTATTCCCTTAGCCATCGCTAGAAACAGCCCTAATTACTTATGGAATGCGCCGTCATGGGCATTTATCTATTTTTTCCGTGGTACACCTCTTCTTGTTCAGTTGTATCTCATTTACTACGGCATGGACCAATTCTTCCCGGTTAAGGATACACTCTGGGAAAATGCATGGTTCTGCGCGTTGGTCGCTTTTGTGTTGAATACATCCGCGTATACGGCAGAAATCATTCGAGGTGCGATTAACGGGCTACCTAAGGGTGAAGTAGAAGCAGCCAAAGCTTATGGGATGAGTGTTTCTAAAACATATCGCCGAATCATATTACCAAGTGCGTTACGTAGAGCACTTCCAGCGTACAGTAACGAAGTGATATTTATGCTTCATGGTAGTGCTGTTGCCGGTATTGTGACGATTATGGACTTAACAGGCGCGGCACGTTTGGTGAATGCTCGTTACTACGCTCCGTTTGAATCCTTTTTAGCGGCTGGCCTGTTTTATATGGGATTGACGTTTATTATTCTTTGGTGCTTTAAACATGCAGAGAAGCGTTTCCTCGCCTATTTAAGACCGTTAAGTTAAATAAACTTATGGGATGATATTTACTAATGAAAAAGGCTTCGAAAAGAAGCCTTTTTTGATCGTCTGACCCGTACTGAAATAAGGTAGGAACTTTTAACTAAGAGGTTGTTTTCATTAAGAGAATATTGACCAAATAGGTGCGTGATCAGACGGTTTCTCTATTCCTCTGAGCTCATAGTCAATCCCAGCTTCTATACAAGTTGAAGCAAGTGATGGTGTCGCTAAGACAACGTCTATACGCAATCCACGATTATCCGGGAATCCTTTAGAGCGGTAATCAAACCATGAAAACTTATCATCAACGGTTGGATGTAAGTTTCTAAAGGTATCTTCTAGTCCCCAATCCTGAAGTGTTTTTAGCCATTCGCGCTCAATAGGTTGGAATGAACATTTTCCTGTTTTCAACCAGCGTTTTTTGTTTGGTTCACCGATACCAATATCCAAATCAATAGGGCTGATGTTGATGTCGCCCATAACGACCAATTTTTCGTCATTGCTGTGGTTTTGGTTTAGGTAACTCATCAAATCTTTGTAGAACTGCTCTTTGTAGGGGAATTTCGTTTCGTGCGTAATGTTGTCGCCTTGTGGAAAGTAGCCGTTAAGAACGGTGACAGGTTCGCCTTTTTCGTTTTCGACGGTCACCATGATCATACGTTTTTGATGCTCATCGTTATCTGTTGGAAATCCGTAGGTCACTGAAAGAGGCTTGTTCTTACATAGCATAGCAACACCATAATGAGCTTTCTGCCCATGGTAGAAGACGTGATAGCCCATTGCTTCAACCGCTTCGAGTGGAAATGCATCGTTATGTACTTTGATTTCTTGTAATCCAATTACATCAGGTTGATGCTTTTCAATCAAAGCTTCCAGTTGATGTAGGCGAGCTCGTAGGCCATTGATATTAAAACTGACGATTTTCATAAGTCATCCGTGTTTAAGTTGAAGGTTAAAAGGCTAGAGTTAAATTCTACCACCTCATTTTATGAGGGCAAAGGTGTGATTGGTAAAACATTTTACTGTAATTGACCACTTTATTAACAATTAACTAAACTTATGATTGACCGACTGAAACAATGTGCTTAAATTCAATAGGTCAGAAAATACCTACCCCAAAAATTAAACTGTTTGCTTATAAGGATGTAATATGCGAACTCTTTCCGTGCAGTGGAAAATCACACTTCTTGCAGGATGCTGCCTACTTATCACCTCACTCTCTTTAGTTGGGTTCTCTGTTTATAATGCGATTGAAAATCAAAAAACCATAACAGCCCAAAGCTCAAAATCCGTTATTGAAAAATCCCAACAGCTTCTTGAAACTCGCGCACGCCTAAATTCAATTGAAGTCGGGCAGTTTTTAAATGAAGCGATCTATCGCGCTGAAATGCTCGCATCGAATGCTCTGTTTTTTAAAACCAATACGGAAGAGAATTTCGGTTCGAGTGAAGAGCTGCGTACCGCGCTTGATGAAATGGTTCGTAAGTCAGTTGCAGAGTTTGATTCTATAGAGGGTGCATACCTAGTCTTTAAACCCAACTTACTTGACGGAGAAGACAGCAATTACATCGATGCTGATTATGTAGGCTCTAACGATATAGGGCGTTTCGCGTCGTATTGGAAGACAGCTGAGAATGGTGAGAATATCATTGCAAACGTCTTAACTGAGCAGGCACTCTCTGAATCAAGTGAAAGTGAACGTTTCTACTGTCCTATTGGCAGCGGTGAAATTTGTGTGTCGACACCGAGACTTGTTATCCAAGATGAAGGCCAATTCTTAGCGGCCTCTATTTCCGTCCCTATTCTAATTGATGAGGTACCTATTGGTTTTTACGGTATTGATCTCAAGCTTGATCAACTCAGCAATATTGTTATGGAGTCAGATCAGAGCTTATTCGATGGAAGTGGACGTATCTATATTTTGAGCTTGAGTGGATCTTTAATCGCTAGTGATGACCCAAGCTTAACCATTGGAAGTCAATTTCAGAGCAGCACTATTTCGAATGATAAAGTAACCGATCTTTTATTTGGAGAAGAACTCGATACCAGCTGGAGCAGCGATGAGCAGTGGCTTACGGTTTTTGCTCCAATGAAGCTTGCAAACCAAACTTGGGGTGTCATATTCGAAATGCCTCGCTCAGTAGTGGTAGCGGATGCAATTGAGCTAGATACAGTTCTTTCGAACAATCTTGCTTCGAGTGTTAAAAGTGAACTCTTTACCGGTGGTGTGTTTGTTCTAATCGGTCTGGGGCTGATTGCTTTGCTAGCCCAACGTATCGTCAAACCTATTCGAGAAGTCGTTGTCCGCTTAGACGACATTGCGTCAGGAGAGGGAGACTTAACTCAGCGATTGGATGTTAAATCACAAGATGAAATAGGTCAGCTAGCCCAAGGTTTTAACCTGTTCTTAGAGAAGCTTCAACTTACTATTAAAGAAGTCGTTCAAACCACAAATGAAGTCGCTGAAACAACCATTCAAGCTAAAGAAGCAGCAATGGCAACGCGTAGCAGTAGTGAATCTCAATTTAAAGAGGTGGACTTAGTGGCGACAGCTTCAGAAGAGATGACACAAACAGCCAGTCTAGTGGTTCAAAATGCCGAAACAGCGGTACAAGCAGCCACTGATGCAAATAAAGCAGCTGAGTCAGGTCAACAAGTGATCGAAAGCTCTCAACACGAAATGAGTGCGTTGGTGGATAAAATGACTCAAGCAGTCCCAATCGTTGAAGAACTTGCGAAAAATAACGCAAATATCACGGCGATTTTGACGGTGATTGAAGGTATCTCTGAACAAACAAACCTGTTGGCATTGAACGCTGCAATCGAAGCAGCAAGGGCTGGAGAGCAAGGCCGTGGTTTTGCTGTTGTTGCAGATGAAGTTCGCAACTTAGCAAGCCGAACGCAAGCTTCTGTTGGAGAAATAAGAGAAGTCATTGATAAGGTTCAACGTGGAACACAAGATGTGGTTGAAGCTATTCAAGAGGGTAACCAACTTGCGCATGATTCATCAAATCAAGTTAATACCGCCGTGTCTGAACTGAGCCATATTTTTGAAGCGATTGCCGCTATCAACGATATGAACAGTCAAATAGTACGAGCTGCAGAAGAGCAACAAACGGTCTCAGCAGAAGTGAATTTAAGCGTTTCAAATATTCGAGATCTGAGTGCGCAGATTGTGAGCCAAGCGGGTGAGTCTGAGTCTGTTGGAAGCCAGATTAATACGTTATCTGAGCGTCAACAGCAGCTAGTGAGTCAGTTTAAAGTGTAAATACGTTCAATATTAATCCAATAAAAACCAGCCTAGAGCTGGTTTTTTTCTGATAATCTATTTGGATACTAAGTCTTTACTCGCAATCCTCACAATACCAGTAGCCTTTATTGACTAGCTCGGTAATTAAAGACACGTCTGCACTTTCAAAGTCTCTGTCTAAATCGCTCATGCAGATTGTATCGTGGTTACAAAGGCGCTGTAATAGGTCTTGTTGCTCTGTAGCCACTTTATACATGTTGCCATCGATGTAAGCGACGCAAGGCTCTGACTCATTATACAGTGCTCTTAAACCAGCGACTTTAGTAAACGTAGTGTCACCATTTAGTTGAATTGAAATCTCTTCGCTTGTCCAATCTTCTTCTGGTGGGTAAAGCGCTAGCTGGTGGCGAGATTGGCTAAGCATAGTACCCATAAAATCTTTAATCATTTCAGGATTTTCAAATGCTTTAGTCATCATTTCCGTCAAGATAGTAAGATCTGATGATTGAAGTTCACCATGCTTGTCTTGACTCTGCATTGAAGGGTTATGTAAATGAATATCGCCCATATCATGCGATAGAACATAATCAGCAAAGTTACTAATAAGCTCTTGCTCTTTTGGAGAACGATAACCCATTGAGTAGCTCATCGAAGGTTCAAGTGATACGCCTTCGTGTGGAAAGCCTGGGGGAATATAAAGAATATCGCCTGGTTCCAAAACGTCATCAATGATGGCATCAAACCCTTCAATTTGTCTTAACGCTTCCGTTCGCTGTGTCTCTTTATATTGACCTACATCTTTCTCACCGACACGCCAGTGACGTTTACCGCTACCTTGAATGATAAATACATCGTACTGATCGATATGTGGACCTACGCCACCACCTACCGCTGAATAGCAGATCATTAGATCATCGAACAGCCACTGAGGTAATGATTCAAAAGGTTTCGTTAGTTGAGCAACGCCAGCATGCCAATGGTTTGCTGCTTGTACGATCAACTGATAATGAGACTCTGGAAGTTGGTTGAATTTGCTGTCGTCGAATGGGCCGTGCTCTGCCACCCAGTTATCGTTTAGGTTTGAAACAAAACGAGAATCGACCTCTTCTTCCATTGTTAATCCTGCTAATTCCTCAGGGCTAATCGGGTCGATAAAGTTTTTGAATCCACCTTTTATGATTGTTGGCTTTTTGTGCCAATAGTCAGTCAAAAATGAATCTAAGGAGAAAGAGAGCTGATACATGCGATTACCAATTAAAAGAGTTATAAAATATTAAATTTATGAAGTTAAACGTTTTGATTCAAGATCAGACTTTACGATCTCGATAGCCTTAAGAGCAGTTTCAAGATCGACTTCATTAGATTCAAGTAAATAGATAAGATCGACAGCGAGTTTAATCTCATCTGGTGCGTTATCTAATGGTGATGGGGTTTCTTTGGACATGATTTCTATAGACCTAATTACTGATTCTTTTCTTTGAATGTTATCTGTTTTTCAAGCTTAAGCTTTGCCTCTTGGCAACGTTGCAACCTTTGCTCTGTAGCAAGTAGTGCTTTTTGAGCTTGTTGCTGATGAAACGAGGGTGCTTGCTTCAAAGCGAGTTCTTTTTCTCTGACCATATCACGCAGGCGGATCTCCCACTCTTGGTGTTTGGCTAGTTCTTGATAGAGCGCATTAATTGGCTTTCGATAATAGCTAGAGTGCTTAGGCTCGTTTTTGCGAATGCCTTGAGTCGATAGTTCACGCTGAATTGCACTGATTTGAGCAAGCAACCTTTCGGTTAAAAACTCAGCTCTCTCTTTAGTCAGTTTATTTGCTTGTTCTTCTCGAGTGATGGTTTTAAACGTAGATTGTGTTTCGTTTACGCAAGGAACAAGCAATCGACCATGACAATGGAAAAGGCGCTCATCAAACAAAGGTTGATGATGCTCCCCTCGACTACGATCTAGTTGAGCCGCTTGATGTGCTAGCTGCTCTAAGATCGGTTTTAAATTAGCAAATTGGCTCATAAATCAACTCGTATAAAAATAGGTAAACTTGTTTAAACTGGTGACACGTTAGAAGCCACGAGTAAACCAGAAGCTAAGCGGTAACAAACCAAGCTTGATAAGCCAACTTAACCGCTAATACGCTTACAACAGTAACAAAAACGGGCCGAATAAACTTTGCGCCAAAACGAATCGCTGAATGTGCGCCAACATAGGCCCCAGCCATTAAGCAAACTCCCATGGTGAGTCCGAGTACCCAATCAATATGTCCTAGTACAGCGAAGGTCACAAGTGAGGTGAAGTTACTGGTAAAGTTCATGGCTTTTGCAAGCCCAGATGCCAATAGAATATTAAGTCGATACAGTGCCATTGAACTCACCGTCCAAAATGCACCGGTTCCGGGGCCAGCAACACCATCATAAAATCCAAGAGTTAAACCTTGAATAATTTGTTTTCTTTTAATCGAAGGGCAAGCTTTTGGGAGAATATTACTATTCGACGGCGGCGTTTTATGAAAAATCGTATAAATAGCGGCAGCAAGAATAACCAGCGGTAACCCTTTCTCAAGCCACTCTGTACTAATAGCGTCGACGATTAAGGTACCAAATACCGCTCCAATGAAAGTTGCGATAAATGCCTTAATCCAAAAGCGTGGTTTAAACAGCTTCTTCTTATAGTAGGTAAAAGCCGCTGTTGATGATGCAAAGGTTGCTGCAAGCTTATTTGTTCCTAGCGCAATATGCGGAGGCAAGCCTAATGATAGAAGGGCAGGAACGGTCAGCATTCCACCACCACCGGCTACAGCATCAATAAATCCAGCAGTAAAAGCGACAAGTGCCAGCACAACCAACATGGTTGGCTCAAGTAGTTCCATAAAATATTCTTCTATTTCTAATCGTCGTCTCTGTTATTGCTGTTCGTTATCACAAACTAGCTAGACACGACTATTTTATTGTTCTTTTAAAAGGGGGTAATGAGTCAAGCAGTGACTTCCCATAGCGTTTGGTCACGATGCGGCGATCAAGGATGTACACTTTACCAGAGTCTCGCTCTTTTCGCAGTAAGCGGCCAACCGATTGAATCAGTTTTTTACTCGCTTCGGGAACGCTAATTTGCATAAACGCGTTTCCACCACGCTGCTCAATATATTCGGCATGCGCTTGCTCAACAGGCGAGGTTGGAACACCAAAAGGTATCTTAGTGATAATAAGGTTCTCTAACAGTTCCCCGGGTAAATCTAACCCTTCAGAGAAACTTCCTGTACCAAATAACACACTCGTCTTGCCACACTGGATTAATGTTTTGTGTTTATTCAGTATTTCGATACGAGAGCTGTCCCCTTGAACCTGTATTGCCCAACCTTTTTTCGTGAAGCTGGTTGCAAGTGCTTCGGCTACTTGGTTCATCTGCCAGTAGGATGAGAATAAAACAAGGTTAGCTTGCTTGTCTTCAATTAACTTAGGCAAAATTTCAATAAGATATTCAGTATATTGAGGTGCTTGCGGCTCGTACTTCATGGCAGGTACAATTAGCTCAGCCTGATTTTGATAATCGAATGGTGAAGCTAGAGCCAAAAACTGTGTTCCTGAATCGGGTTTTTCGCTCACTCCTGTCTGATGACAGAAAAAGCTAAAAGAGTTTAATGCGCGCATTGTTGCTGACACGAGAATCGCACCAATACAACGGCTCCATAATTGCTGATCTAGTTGCCAACCAACCTCAAGCGGAGAGACATTAACGGTAAAGTCATTGTCGCTATCCTTAGATACCTCAATCCATCTAGCAAGAGGTGCGCCTTTTTCCCGTTTAGGTTCGGCCATTAAGTTCCAAACTTGGGCTAGATTTTCAAGTCGTTGTAAATAAAAACCCAACTCAGCCAGTGCTGGCTCGGCTAACTTACTGGATATTTCACCATCCTTTAAGCGCTCTGCTATTAAATCGGCTATTTTTGCAGCCGCCTGAGCGCCTTTACTTGATAGTTGCTTTAACTCAGCCGATTCTTTCTCAAGCCATGATGGAAGTTCACCGTTCTCGAAACGATATCGACCTTCTTCAAACTCTGAAGGTTCGAATCTTTGACTTAACTGTGTCAAAGAGGGGATCAGTTGCTGAATGGCATCTTGCAGCTGATTTTGAAAGCGACCGACTCGTTTCTCGTCAGCAAGGTTAGAAAACTTGGTTATAAGCTTATTCAATCGCTCTAACCAACTCACCGCCCCTTTTAAACTGGCAGAAGCAGAAGAGTGGTCACGTGCCACTCTCGGTAAATGGTGCGCTTCATCAAAAACGTAAATAGTGTTTTCTGGCTCAGGGAGGATAACGCCCCCACCCAGATCAGCGTCTGCCATGACTAAGCTGTGATTGGCAATAATAACGTCGGCTTTATCTAACTCTGAACGTGCTTTTTGAAAGGGGCATGCGCGATGCGCGGGTAGGCTGTTATTACAGCTATGCTTGTCACTGACAATAGAGTGCCAAAGTTCATCACGGATTGGCTTTGGCCAAGAATCTCTGTCGCCATCCCATTTCCCCCCAACCAGTGATTTATACATGGTCTGCAATAATTCCACTTCATTCTTTTGTGGCTTGGATTCAAACATTGCTAACTGACCACCATCAACACCACTTGCCGAGGCCAGCTTTTCTGCGCAGCAATAACGTTGACGACCTTTTGCCAATATAAAAGAGAACTCTCTATCGGTAATGCGGCGAAACAATGGTAGATCTTTGTTAATCAATTGCTCTTGAAGTGCGACTGTGGCGGTTGAGATAACCACCTTACGGTTATTGAAGACAGCAATAGGGATTGTCGCCATTAAATAGGCGAGTGATTTCCCAATTCCTGTTCCAGCTTCACCCACCAAAATGCGATTTTTTTTGTGATAGTCACCACAAAGCGTCTTGGTGATTTCTGCAACAAGATAGTTCTGCGCTCGACGAGGTACAAAGTTATCAAGCTGATACTGCAGGTTTTGATAACTTTTACGAATAGATTGTTGGATTTTACTGGCTGACATACGGGGACCTAAATAGTGACGAAGCGATGTTAGCACAATTAGCTAGTGTGTACTTAGTTCACGAAATTGAATGCTATTAGATAAAAAATGGATCTTGTTCACAAAAAAAAGTTGAACCTTCATAGGCTTAGATTAATTTTATAAGTAAAAATATATAAATCTCTAATCGACCCTGTTGTTAAGTGTTTAATTCTGTTTGGTTGTTCTTTTCTTTGTTTTTTTAGTGTTTTGTATTTGTTTGGCCCTTTGTTAATTTTTTGATGTTTCATGAGTTAAACCTAAGAAGCGGCTCGAAAAAAACACACAAATTAATGTAACGTGTTGTTTGTTATGGGTTATATGTTTTTTTAGGTTGTTTTTTAGAAGATTTGACACGCAGGATTATCTTTTGCAATCTAGACCACGAAATTTAGTGAAGGGGACATCAAGCCATAAGAGCTTGAGTCGCCATCAAATTAAAGGGAACCGGACAAGGATTTCCCATCTAATGAAAAGGCAGTGGATTATCATGAAAAAGACTCTATTAGCTCTTGCTATCGTAGCAACAGCAACTTCAGTAAACGCAGCAGAAATTTACAACGCAGACGGTTCTTCTCTAGAGCTAACTGGTCGTGCATTTGCAATTATTGAAACAACTAAAACGAAAGCAACTGGTACTGATACAGATGCACACGCTTACGACTCTCGTCTAGGCTTCAAAGTTCGTCACCAAGTAACAGAAGGTGCTGCAGCAGTTGGTAAATTTGAATTTCAACTTTCTGAAGGTGAAGATTACGGCCTTAAAAACCGTGACGCATACGCTGGTCTAGACTTTACAGATGTAGGTACATTCACATTCGGTCGTCAAACTACATCATTCGATGACCTAGGCTTCCGCGGTGGCTTCGATGAATACTACGGTTTCTCTCAAGATCTAGAAGACCGTGGTCGTGAAAACGGTATCGTTAAGTTCCAAACAGCAAACTTCTCTGGTTTTGTTGGTTCTGCTTCATACCAGTTCGCTGAAGAAAATGACGCTGGAAACGATGTAACAGGTACAACACTTGTTGGTTCTTACGACTCTGATTTCGGTCTAGGCCTTTCTCTTGCTTACTTTGACTATAAAGAAGCGAGTGTAAAAGACCACGCAACTGGTTTTAACCTAGCTGCTGATTATGCATTTGGTGATGCTAAAGTTGGTTTTGATTACGGTTCACAAGAAGACAACTCTAAGACTGAAAAAGACGCTTACCGTTTAGGTGGTGAGTACAACCTAGACGCTTACCGTCTATATGCTGGTTACGGCAACGTAGATACTAAAGCACACTTGTCTAGCACTACAGTTTCTAACGATGGTTTCTACGCTGGTGTAGCTTACGCATTTGGCGCTAAGACTACTATCTTCGCTGAAGTTGCAAGCTACGATGCTGAAGGTGATTCATCTGATTCAGATATGCTAGCTCTAGGTATGAACGTAGCATTCTAATTTAGATAGTTACTGTATACTTTTGTTAAAGCCGCCTTTTGGCGGCTTTTTTCGTAAATTCCAATTAGTTTCTAGGTAATATTATGAAGATGATTCTGCCAATACTTACTTTGTTAGTGAGCTTCAACCTTCTGGCCAATGAGATTACACCTGCATCCGATGTAGAGATCATGGCTGTTAATGGTGTAAAAATTAGTGTTCAACCTACTTACCAGATTAATAGTGGATTTAATCAAGTAGTCATTAGAATGACTAAGCGCTTAAAAAATGGCAGCAAGCGTGAAACATTCATCTCTAAGCCATATGTTGTAAGCTTTACTACTAATGATGATGTAACTATCAAAGCGCCAAAAGTGAACAGTTACAGTGATGCAGAAAAGAAATTTAGATCGGGTCCAGGGTGGGTAGTAGGCGGTAATGATGAAGATCTTGAGTATACCTCTTCACTTTTGCCAGGAAAGGCAGGTTTTATGCCGTATTCTGATCTTGAAGGTCTAATTGAAAGTTATAATAATGAACAGCAAATTGTACTATCTACCGACGAAAATACGCCAGCTGGTCAATTAAAGAAGGCTGAAATGGCGAAAGAGCAAGAGTCAATTAAACAGCTTAAGCTATGGTATACAAAAGCAGATGAGACACAACGCGCCGAATTTATGAAGTGGGCCGCCGATCAAGGTTAGGAATTGTTTAAGGGCTGAGTATTTTAGCCCTTTTTAGTTACCTATATGTGGAAACAATATTCGTTTTGTAATGCACTGGCGATCGCATCCACTAAAGCTTGCACTTCCTCGTGAGTACTTATAAATGGTGGCATCATATAAATCAACTTTCCAAATGGTCGAATCCACACGCCTTGCTCGACAAAGTGCGCTTGAATCTCTTCCATATTGACACTGATATGCGTTTCAACTACACCTATTGCGCCTAGCCAACGCACATCTTTTACGTGGTTATATTTTAGTAGTTTTGGTAATTCTTTAGAAAACTGAGCTTCAATCTCTTTGGTTTGTGCTTGCCAATCGCCTTGCTCAATCAGTTCAAGGCTAGCTGCACCAACAGCGCACGCTAGAGGATTCCCCATAAAGGTTGGGCCATGCATAAAGCAACCAGCTTCACCACCACAGACTGTATCTGCAACGTGTTTGGTTGTAATGGCAGCCGATAGCGTCATATAACCGCCTGTAAGTGCTTTACCAACACAGAGGATATCCGGTTGGATGTCTGCATGTTCACAGGCAAATAGCTTTCCTGTTCGACCAAACCCAGTAGCTATTTCATCTAAGATCAAAAGCACTCCGTACTCGTCACATAATCGGCGTACGCCTTTTAAAAACTCAGGATGATAAATTCTCATTCCCCCAGCGCCTTGAACTATCGGCTCCATAATAACGGCTGCCACTTCTTGATGGTGTGTTTCTAGTTTCAGCTTAAAGTCATCAAGATCCGCTTCATTCCATTCATCCCAGAATCCAACTTGCGGTGAGTTGGCGAAGATATGCTCAGGAAGAAAACCTTTATATAAGCTATGCATTGAATTATTAGGATCGGTTACTGACATGGCGGCAAACGTATCGCCATGATATCCGTCTCTTAACGTTAAGAACTTAGGTCGCCGCTCACCTTTTGCATGCCAATATTGAAGTGCCATTTTTAAACTCACTTCGACAGCAACCGAACCTGAGTCGGCCAAGAAGACTTTGTCTAGGTTACTTGGTGTTAATTCAACTAACTTCTGGCACAGTTCAATGGCAGGGTTGTGTGTAATTCCGCCAAACATGACGTGAGACATTTTATCGATTTGATCATGCGCAGCTTGGTTCAAATGAGGATGATTATAGCCGTGAATGGTTGACCACCAAGAAGACATACCATCGATAAGCTTTGTGCCATTCTCTAGTTCCAAATGTACACCTTGAGCGCCAACTACGGGGTAACAGGTTAGTGGTTTAATCGTTGAGGTATAAGGGTGCCAAATATGATTTTTGTCGAAGTCTAAATCCATTTTCAAGCTCATAGAGTTAATTGTGCGTTTTTTAATCAACTGTAAACTAGTTGATTTATCTATTGTTGACAGTTTATCGCTTATCCGTACACTAGCCAAGTATCCATAACAATAATGATGAATTACTTAATAAGGAAAGCTCTGTGCAATTACGTCACAATTGGACTCATGCAGAAGTTCAGGAATTAATGCAAAAGCCATTCATGGATCTATTGTTTGAAGCGCAATTGGTCCATAGAGAGTTTCAACAGCATAACCATGTTCAAGTTAGTACCTTACTTTCTATTAAGACAGGCGCTTGCCCTGAAGACTGTAAGTACTGCCCACAGAGTGCTCGTTATACAACGGATATCGAAAAAGAAAGATTAATGGAAGTGGATCGCGTTCTTGATGCGGCTCAAAAAGCAAAAACTGCAGGTTCGACTCGCTTTTGCATGGGCGCGGCTTGGAAGAATCCGAAAGAGCGTGACATGCCACATCTAACTGACATGATTAAAGGTGTGAAGGATCTTGGTCTAGAGACGTGTATGACACTTGGCATGCTAGAGCCAGAACAAGCGAAGAAATTGGCTGATGCCGGTTTGGATTATTACAACCACAACCTTGATACCTCGCCAGAGTTTTACGGCAATATTATTACTACCCGTACTTATCAAGATCGCTTGGATACGCTCTCTCATGTACGTGACGCAGGAATGAAGATTTGTTCAGGTGGCATTATCGGCCTTGGCGAGAGCGCGAATGATCGCGCCGGACTATTTGTGGAACTTGCAAACCTACCTGTTCAACCTGAAAGTGTTCCAATAAATATGTTAGTGAAAGTGAAAGGGACACCTCTTGAAAAGGTAGATGACGTCGACCCATTTGACTTCATTCGCTTAATTGCCGTTGCTCGAATTATGATGCCGAAATCGGCAGTTCGATTATCTGCTGGTCGCGAAGGAATGAATGAACAAATGCAGGCGCTCTGCTTCATGGCCGGCGCAAACTCGATCTTCTATGGGTGTAAGCTATTAACGACGCCAAACCCAGGTGAAGATAAAGATATGCAGCTGTTTGCTAAGTTGGGTATCAATAGTCAGCAAGTGGTACAAAAACCTGATGAGATACAGGAAAATGATCTATTGGAACAAGTCACTGAACGAGTAGCAGCACGCCCGACAAAAGATGACTTGTTCTATGAAGCTTCAATTTAAGTAAGTGTAGGCTTTTGAAGAATAGACTTATGAATGATGGTTTTAAAAATCGTATTGAACAAGCTCTGGGTGAACGACGCTCAAAAGGGCTTACTCGTTCATTAGTGACAAGCCGTAACGGCAATACAACGGAACTAATACGAAATAACCAGCGATTGGTTAACTTCTCAAGTAATGATTATTTGGGATTAGCTAATGATCAAGAGCTGGTTCAAGCGTGGCAAAAAGGGTTGGATCTCTATGGCTGTGGTAGTGGCGCATCGCCTTTAGTTACTGGGTTTAGTCCTGCCCATAAAAATCTAGAGAGTTCGCTGTGTGAATGGCTGGGCTTTGAACGTGCGGTGCTATTCTCTTCAGGGTTTAGTGCCAATCAGGCATTATTGTTCTCTCTGCTCGAGAAGGGCGACGAACTCTATCAAGACAAACTGAATCACGCTTCGCTTATGGAGGCAGGTATTTTGTCTCCTGCCACTATGCGCCGCTTTAAACATAATGATACTGAACATCTAACGAGCCTTCTATCAGCGTGTGAAAATATCACCTCACACCGCTTAGTCGTGACGGAAGGGGTATTTAGTATGGACGGTGATGTTTCTCCACTGAGCTCTATTGCTGAAGCCACGAAGAACCGAGCTTGGTTAGCGGTGGATGATGCTCATGGTATTGGTGTTCTTGGTGATGAAGGGCAGGGGAGTTGCTACGCAAAGGGTGTTAAACCCAATATTTTGGTGGTGACCTTTGGCAAAGCGTTCGGCTTATCTGGCGCAGCGATTTTGTGCGACAGTGATACCGGCGATTATCTCACTCAATTTGCTCGTCATCATGTTTATTCTACCGCTATTCCTCCATCTCAGGCGTATGCACTGTCTCATGCCATCACCATGATCCAGACGCAGAATTGGCGACGAGAAAAGTTGACAGAGTTAAAGTCTGTTTTTAATTCAAGACTGCACAGCTTTGAACAAGTGATTGAAACAGAAACACCGATTAATCCTATTATTGTCGGCAGTACCGAGAACGCGGTTACAGCGGCGAATCAACTCAACCAATCTGGCTTTGGTGTTACCGCTATTCGTACCCCTACTGTCCCAGTCAATATGGCTCGCTTGCGCGTCACGTTAACGGCTGCTCATTCGGTTAATCAGGTCAAACAATTGTCGACTTGCCTTCAAGAAGTATTGGGAGAACTAAATTGATGATGAATATTACCAATGTAGAGTGTCATGTACTCCCATTGAGTGAGCATATTGAAGATAAAAGTGACATTGCCGCTGCGTTTAGTAAGGCGGCATCAAGCTATGATAAACACGCAGCATTTCAGCGCGATGTAGGTCATCAATTATTAGAGCGCATGCCGTTAGACTTAAGTGGTAGTGTCGTTGTCGATCTTGGCTGCGGAACTGGATATTTTTCAAAAATACTTTTGGATCGTGGTGCGTCAGTAATCTGTGTAGATTTGTCTTCATCAATGTTGCAACAAGCGAAATACCGTTGTGGTGAAGATAATATAAAATATTACGTGGCAGATGCCGAAAGCCTTCCATTGTGCGCAGAGAGTGTCGACTATGTATTTTCAAGTTTGGCTCTTCAATGGTGCCAAGATTTATCCGTTCCAATGAAAGAGATTCATCGAATACTAACTGGAAAGGGTGTGGCATATTTTTCAACTTTGTTAGACGGTTCGTTACACGAGTTAAAACATTCGTGGAAAAAGGTTGATAAATATCAACATATCAACACGTTTATTTCATCTAATCAGGTAAAAATTGCGTTAGCGCAATCTCATTTTAACAACGTTCAACTAGACTTTGACAAAATTACCGTTTGGTACGACTCTGCGTTTTCAGTGATGCGTGATCTTAAAGGCATTGGTGCCAATCACGTAAGCGGGCGCTCACAAGGTCTCACAAGTCGTAAGGCTTTGATTCAAGTTGAACAAGAGTACCAAGTCTTTAAAAACCATCAAAATCAACTGCCTGTCACTTATCAGGTATGTTTAGGGGCGATTCATCGATGATTGATGCAATTTTTATCGCTGGTACGGATACCGACGTAGGCAAGACCGTAGCATCTAAAGCTGTTTTACACGCTTTGGCTACCAAAGGATTAAACACTATCGGCTACAAACCAGTTGCAGCGGGTAGTGACAAAACAGATGAAGGCATGCGTAATTCTGATGCTCTTCATCTACAAAAAGCAGCAACGCTTGAAGCAAGCTATGATGACGTGAATCCATACGCATTGGAGCTAGCATCGTCTCCGCACATTGCTGCAAGACGTGAGAATATCGAAATTGACTATGCCGTGTTAAGTGACAAGCTAGCGCAGCATAAGAAAAACGCAGATGTTGTTTTGGTTGAAGGTGCTGGTGGCTGGCGAGTACCTGTTTCAGATACTGACTATCTCTCTACATGGGTTAAACAGGAACAGCTTCCAGTGGTTCTTGTTGTTGGTATCAAACTTGGTTGTTTAAGTCATGCGGTATTAACTGCAGAAACGATCAGAGCGGATGGGCTTAACCTTGTTGGTTGGATAGCAAATCGCATAAACCCGGGTACTGAGTATTACCCTGAGTTGATTGAAACACTGGAGAATCAGTTAGGCGCGCCTAAGCTTGGTGAAATACCATACATCCCTGCTGCGAAACGTACTGATTTAGGTAAATTTATTGATTTAGATTTACTGTCTGAATAAACAACGATTCTGTACAGAAATTTAGATAGCAAAAGGGCTGCATTGAGCAGCCCTTTTTAATATTTAATGAATTTACTTCTCTTGAACCAAACCCATTAATGCTTGCTGAGTATCAATTACCTTTTTGCAGACTTCCTGTTCAGAATTGATACCAAGTTGTTGTTTTGCTTCATCTTCAGAGATGCCTAGATGACAGCAAAGTAAATCAATAGCCATTTGATAGTTGTTAGCTTCCACCATAATTTATCCTTATCTTTCGTGGGCGCACTTTGTTCTATACGAAATCTAATATTTTTACCACTTAAGTACAATAAGACCAAAGTCTAATCTAGTTGTAACTCTCTGCTTGATGATAGAAAACAAATGTTTCAATTTAACGCTGAACCTTGTTTTATTTACGTTTAAACTATATGTATAAAATGTGATGGATAAAATTTATTATCATCATATTAAATAGCTTCCCATCGGAGAAAAGTAATGAAGCGTATAATGTTGTTCTTAGCCACTAACTTAGCTGTGGTTCTTGTATTAAGTGTTGTACTTAATATCGTTTATGCCGTTACGGGAATGCAGCCGGGTAGCTTATCTGGTCTATTGGTGATGGCCGCAGTATTCGGTTTTGGTGGTTCTTTCATCTCGCTTCTAATGTCTAAGAAAATCGCTCTTAAGTCAGTTGGTGGTGTTGTAATCGAAAGTCCACGAAATGAAACTGAACACTGGTTGCTTGAAACGGTTGGTCGTCAAGCTCAACAAATGGGTATTGGTATGCCGACGGTTGCGATTTACGATGCGCCAGATATCAATGCATTTGCTACGGGTGCGAAAAAAGATGACTCTCTAGTGGCTGTTTCTTCTGGGTTGCTTCACAGCATGACTCGAGATGAAGCTGAAGCGGTACTTGCACATGAAGTTAGCCATATTGCTAATGGTGACATGGTAACGATGACACTAATGCAAGGTGTGGTGAATACTTTTGTTATCTTCTTATCTCGCTTTATTGCAAACATTGTTGCGTCTAATAACAGTGACGAAGAAGGCCAGGGTAGTAATATGATGGTTTACTTTGGTGTTTCTATGGCGCTGGAACTTGTGTTTGGCTTCCTAGCAAGCTTCATTACCATGTGGTACAGCCGTCACCGTGAGTACCATGCAGATTATGGTGCTGCAAAGCTGGTCGGTAGCCACAAAATGATCGCTGCTTTAGAGCGCTTAAAAGTGAGCCATGAGCCACAGTTAGAGGGTTCAATGATGGCGTTTGGTATTAACGGTAAACGTTCAATGACTGAACTTCTAATGAGCCACCCGCCGTTAGATAAGCGTATTGACGCGCTACGTAGCTACGACTACAGCTAGGTTTTCTATTACCAATATCTGGATATTAAAAAAGGGCTCTTAATGAGCCCTTTTTCGTATCAGCGGTTTGCTATTTACAGCTTATCAGTAAGCTCGATAGCTTGACCGATGTAGTTAGCTGGTGTCATCTCTTTAAGACGTACTTTTTCAGCTTCAGGAAGCTCAAGGCCGTCAATAAAGTTACGCATAGCTTCACCATCAATACGCTTACCACGAGTTAGCTCTTTTAGCTTTTCGTATGGCTTCTCGATGCCGTAACGACGCATTACAGTTTGTACTGGTTCAGCAAGAACTTCCCAGTTCTTATCAAGATCAGCAAGTAGTGCTTCGCGGTTTACTTCAAGCTTGCTAATACCTTTAAGTGTTGAAGTGTATGCAATGATTGCATAACCAACACCAACACCTAAGTTACGTAGAACAGTCGAATCTGTTAGATCACGTTGCCAGCGAGAGATAGGTAGTTTTTGTGAAAGGTGATTGAACATAGCGTTTGCAAGACCAAGGTTACCTTCCGAGTTTTCAAAATCGATTGGGTTTACTTTATGTGGCATGGTTGAAGAACCAATTTCACCAGCAATCGTCTTCTGCTTGAAGTGTCCAAGTGCGATGTAGCCCCACACGTCACGATCAAAATCGATAAGAATGGTATTAAAGCGAGCAACTGCGTCAAATAGCTCAGCGATGTAATCGTGAGGTTCAATTTGAGTCGTGTAAGGGTTCCAAGTTACGCCAAGAGATTCTGTGATGAATTCTTCGCTAAACTGGTGCCAATCAAGATCAGGGTAAGCAGAAAGGTGAGCGTTGTAGTTACCAACAGCACCGTTTACTTTACCTAGAATTTCAACTTCAGCGATCTGCTTGTATTGACGTTCCATACGGTAAGCAACGTTTGCCATCTCTTTACCCATTGTGCTTGGAGATGCAGGTTGACCGTGTGTGCGAGAAAGCAATGGGATATCACGATATTCAACAGCAAGTGCTTTAATTGCATCAATGATATTTTTGATTTCAGGAAGAATAACAGTCTCACGAGCTTCTTTAAGCATTAAAGCATGTGAAGTGTTGTTGATATCTTCTGAAGTACATGCAAAGTGGATGAACTCGTTTACTGCGTGAAGCTCAGCGTTTACCGCTACTTTCTCTTTTAAGAAATACTCTACCGCTTTAACATCGTGGTTAGTCGTACGCTCGATCTCTTTGATGCGCGCTGCGTCTTCTTCGCTGAAGTTCGCTGCAATGCCATCTAGAACTTGGTTCGCTTCTGCACTAAATGCTGGTACTTCAGCAATACCTGCTGTTGCTGCAAGTTTTTGTAACCAACGAACTTCAACGATCGTACGGTACTTTAGTAGGCCAAATTCACTAAAAATGCTGCGTAGTGCAATCGTCTTACTTCCGTAACGGCCATCTACTGGTGAAACAGCTGTCAACGCTGACAAATCCATGGTGTTCTCCTGAATTGGGTTTTCAAATTTAGGTTTTAAAATATGGTGAGCTTTATACCAATAACAATCACAATTGTCACGAACATTGCGCAAACGTTTGCGCGAAACTTACGTGTACCTAAATGAAAGTTACTTCTCTATAAAATAAATAGCTATAAAGAACGAACTCGCGACTAGGCGCGAGTTCGTGATTATTTTCAAGCGACTACAATCTCGCCAATAAAATTTCAGCTTGTTCGATCATTTTCTTACGACCAAAAATCAAGTGGCGACGCTTACCACCTACTTGACGCCAAAGCACGGCGCTACGTATGCCTGATAGAAGCAGTGCGCGAACTTTATGCTGATTAGTCGTGTGCTGTAATACCGCTGGCGTACCTGAAACTTGAATGCGTGGTCCTATTGGGCTCACTACGTCAAGGTAAACGCTCGCGAGGTTGCTTAGCATTTGTTCATCGAGTAGTTCAAAGTGGTCAAGCTGGCGTTCCAGCATTTGAACACGATCGCCGAGTTGTGACATTGCATCATTGCGAGCACTGAGTTTTTTCTCTAATGCCATCAAGCTTATGATGTAACGAGTCACTTCACTACCCGCTGGTGTGCTGTCAATACCTTTAACTAAACACTCTAGGCCAAGTTTCAGATCTCGTTCTTGGCCAAAGACGTCTAAGGTACTATTTGGGCTTGTATTTAAGACTGCATGTAGTGATGTTTTAAATGCGTCATGGTCACATTCACCATCTTTTGCTACTTGTTGAACTAACGCCACTGCTTGGCAGATACCGGCAAAAGCGATCGTACGGTCATAAAGGGGATTCGCCACGTAGTAGTACTCCTAAATACGGGTTAGTTAAATACGTTGCTCGATGATGCCGCCGCCTAGGCAAACATTATCAAGATAAAATACGGCGGATTGACCCGGTGTTACTGCCACTTGAGGTTGGTCAAAAATCACCTTAATGTTTTCATCATCAATAGGGATGATGGTGCACGGAATATCAGTTTGGCGATAACGTGTTTTAACGGTACAGCTCAGTGGTTCAGTAATTGGTGTTCTATCAACCCAGTGTAATTGAGACGCCATCAAACCTTGTGATTTGAGAAGCGGATGATCACCACCTTGTACTGCAATCAGTACATTACGTTTTAGATCTTTCTCTGCCACGTACCATGGTTCTTCATTACCACCGCCACCTTTTTGGCCACCAATGTGCAAGCCTTTACGTTGACCTAAGGTGTGATACATCAAACCTTGGTGTTCGCCGATGACAACGCCTTCAGGTGTTTCAATTTTACCCGGTTGAGCGGGCAGGTAACGCGATAAGAAATCAGTAAATTTGCGTTCACCGATAAAGCAAATACCAGTTGAATCTTTCTTCTTCGCAGTAATAAGACCTTGCTCTTCTGCAATTCTTCTTACTTCAGGTTTTTCCAGGTTACCCACTGGGAATAAGCTACGCGCGACCTGTTCATGACTTAGTGTATATAAGAAGTAGCTTTGATCTTTATTGCTATCAAGCCCACGAAGCATTTTCGGTTTAGCGTCACCATCTGGGAAGGTGCGGTCAACGTAGTGGCCCATTGCAATAAAATCAGCATCAAGAACATCATCAGCAAAGTCTAAGAATGCTTTAAATTTAATCTCTTTATTACATAGAATATCTGGGTTTGGGGTTCTTCCAGCTTTATATTCAGCAAGAAAATATTCAAATACGTTATCCCAGTATTCTGCTGCGAAATTAATGGTGTGAAGGTGGATACCTAATTTGTCACAAACGGCTTGAGCATCGGCGAGATCTTCTGCCGCTGTACAATACTCTTCATTGTCGTCTTCTTCCCAGTTCTTCATGAACAAGCCTTCAACTTGGTAGCCTTGCTGCTGAAGAAGATACGCTGAAACAGATGAATCTACACCACCAGACATACCGACAATTACTTTCTTTTCGCTGTTGTTTGACATTACTTAATACCACTCACTATAACTGGTCGAGGATTCTATCAGAAACATGCTGATGGATACAGATCCGAGACAGAAATCACATATCGATATTTAGAAAAAACATGCTTTATTATGGAAGTTATTTGGTTACCTGTGGCATAGTGCAGCCAAAGTGAATATAGGAAACAAATGATGTCTGAAAAAAATGAATTTATGCAAGAACAAGAGTTGATTGAAGTTATTGAAAATCAGCTTGAAGATGGGAACCCAATCAAAGTGAAAGAAACTTTGATGCGCTTAATGATGATGGGAACGTCAAGAGAAGACGGTGTTGCCATGATGGCGTGCTGTATGTCGATTGAGATCTTCGATGTGATGAAAAATGACGGTGAATTTAACTTAAAGCGTTATTCTGACAACCTTGAGAGACTTCCTGACCTCAGTTTTATGGAAGGTGAATAATTTATACCAAGTGCAAACGTTTGCTATAGTTTGGTAGATTGCCGCGCGTTATTGAGCGCGGTAGAATCCTTTTTTTACTCCTAATATCGAACTAACGCTTATGAAATTTCCTGGCCAACGCAAGTCGAAGCATTACTTTCCTGTTCATGCTCGTGATCCTTTAGTGAGCCAAGCTCAAGAAAGCAAAACAATGTCACGTACGCATATTATCGGCATTGACCAAACGCTTGTGGATATTGAAGCGAAAGTGACTTCAGAGCTCATCGAAAAATATAACCTAAGTAAAGGTCACTCGTTGGTTATTGATGATCAAACAGCGGAAGCGTTATATAAGCAGCTCAAAGATGATCAGTTGATTACCAATGAACACGCAGGCGGAACAATTGGCAATACGTTGCACAATTACTCAGTATTAGCAGATGATCGATCTACGTTATTAGGTGTAATGAGCCAAGATATTAAAATCGGCAGCTATGGTTATCAATATCTTTGTAATACGTCTAGCCGTATGGACCTTAATAATTTACAGGGTGTCGATGGCGCAATTGGTCGTTGTTTTGCTTTGATTACTGAAGATGGGGAGCGCACCTTTGCTATAAGTGAAGGTCAAATGAATCAACTTAATCCTGAAAGTATCCCCGAGTCGATATTTGAAAATGCATCTGCATTAGTATTAACCGCTTATTTAGTACGTTGTAAAGAGGGCGATCCTATGCCGCTTGCAACAATGAAAGCCATCGAATATGCGAAAAAGTACAATGTCCCTGTGGTATTAACCTTAGGTACTAAATTTGTTATTCAAGATGATGCTAAATTCTGGCAAGAGTTTATTAATGACCATGTTTCGGTTGTTGCAATGAATGAAGAAGAAGCAGAAGCGTTAACTGGTGAGCATGATCCTTTAGTTGCATCAGATATAGCATTAGATTGGGTTGATTTAGTACTGTGTACTGCAGGGCCTGTTGGTCTATTTATGGCAGGTTATACAGAAGACGCTGCTAAAAGAGAAACTTCTTTGCCTTTATTACCGGGTTCTATTGCTGAATTCAATCGTTATGAGTTTAGTCGACCTGCGGCAAAAGCAATGTGTGATAAGCCAGTTAAAGTGTATTCTCATATTGCACCTTATATGGGTGGCCCAGAGAAAATTAAAAATACAAATGGGGCAGGTGACGCCGCTCTATCGGCACTATTGCATGATATGGCTGCGAATAAGTACCATCGTGAAAACATACCGAATTCAAGTAAGCACGCACACGCTTACTTAACTTATTCATCTTTTTCACAAGTCTGTAAGTATTCAAACCGCGCAAGCTATGAAGTATTAGCTCAACATTCGCCAAGGTTGTCTAAAGGGTTACCTGAGCGTGAAGATAGCTTAGAAGAATCGTACTGGGAAAGATAATAATAGAAAAGGCTCCGAAAGGAGCCTTTTTTCGTTAGTTAGTAACTAAAAAGAGTTAGTCATTAAAAGGTTTAGTAATAAACTTGCTAATTAATAAACTAACTAACGATAAATACTTAGAGTGGTTAATACTTAAAGAGCAAACTCTTCTAAAGATTTACCAGCATCTAGCTGTGTTTGGATAGCTGAAGGTGTACGACCTTGGCCTGTCCATGTTTTTTCTTCGCCGTTAGTATCTACATATTTATATTTAGCTGGGCGAGGTGCGCGTTTAGTTTTCACTTTGCCAGTTTTAGTTTTAGTCTCACCTGATAATGCTGAGATAAGAGCTTCAACATCAATACCGTCTTTTGAAATCTGGTCTGCAATTGCAGCAAGCTTAGCTTCTTGTTCCGCTTTTGCTGCACGATCTTCAGCTTCAGCTTCAGTGCGTTCTTGTACAACAATAGTTAATTTATCTAATGCTTCTTCAAGTTGCTCAAGAGTTAATTCGCGAGCAAAGGCACGAAGGCTACGAATATTTAATAGTGTTTTAGATAGATCCGACATGTCTATTCCTATGAAAGTAAAATTGATTGGATAATATTAAGCTGCAATTAGATTGAATACAATATTTCAACACGAAAATATTAGCATACAAATTGAATATATATAGTTAGTTTAATGCAAATAGACGTAATTAATTTTTATTTGTATAGAATTAAAGAGTGACTTAACAAAATCAATCAACTTTACACTACTTTACTTGTTGCATACATTGTCGTTATTGGTTCTATTAATGTTACCGCTATTCATCGATAGGTGTGCCGAATTTCGAGTTATATATTGCAATGAGGGTGCTAATGAGTACAATGGCGGCCACTTTTAGCGTAAGTGCAGTTAAAATGTTGTTAATATGACGTAACAATAGTTTTTCATGTCTTATGCGGTAGAGGCGCGAAACATAAGAGTAGCTGTTATTGGGGTGATACCAATGAATAACGGTAAAAGGGTGTTTCGCCGAAGTGAAAGTGTGTTATCAGCACCTTTCGCTGGGGTTGTACTCAATAGGTACGACACTGCCATAGTCTATAATTTTTTAAACTATGGAGCGCTACTGTAGAGTTAGGTTACGCGTTTGCGAGCCTTTCACTTCGAATATCAAAATCTCGATGAAATGACTTCACGTGATTTTTCTGCAGTAGATCTCTTGCCATTTTTACTAACTGGTTTTTGAAGATCATGAATTTAATCGATTTTGCATCATCCCCTTTGTCACTTTTGCCTCCAATTGTGGCACTAAGCTTAGCTATTATTACGCGTCGCGTATTGGTTTCTCTCGGTGTTGGTATCGTACTGGGTGCGTTACTACTTACTGACTACTCTATTGGTAACCTAGTTGGTTACGTTGGTACTACAGTATCAAGCGTCTTTATTGAAGACGGCGGTATTAACACGTGGAATATGAGTATTGTCGGCTTTTTGCTATTGCTTGGCATGATGACCGCACTTTTAACCATGTCTGGTGGCACACGTGCGTTTGCTGAGTGGGCTCAAACTCGCGTTAAAAGTAAACGTGGTTCAAAGCTACTTGCAGCTTGCCTTGGCGTATTTATCTTCATTGATGATTACTTCAATAGTTTGGCGGTAGGTGCAATCTCTCGCCCGGTTACTGACCGTTATTACGTTTCTCGCGCAAAGCTTTCTTATATTCTTGATTCTACAGCCGCGCCAATGTGTGTATTGATGCCAGCTTCAAGCTGGGGTGCGTACATTATGACTATCGTTGGTGGCATCTTAATATCTCACGGTGTGACTGAGTACACTGCGATTGGCGCGTATGTGCGTATGATCCCAATGAACTTCTACGCAGTCTTTGCTCTGTTGATGGTATTCGCTGTAGTTTGGTTCCAGCTTGATGTTGGCCAAATGCGTAAACATGAAATTCGCGCCTCTCAAGGCCGTGGATTCGATAAAGATAAAGAAGCGGATCTTCCACAAGCGCATGAGCTTAATGAAGAGTTGGATATTGAAGAGAGTGAACACGGTAAAGTGTCAGATCTAGTGCTCCCAATTGTTGCACTGATTGCTTCAATGGTTGTCGCGATGCTTTACACCGGTGGTCAAGCTTTAAAAGCGGACGGTGAAGCGTTCTCACTACTTGGCGCTTTTGAAAATACCGATGTTGGTATGTCTCTTATTTACGGTGGCCTTACTGGTTTTGCTGTTGCATTGATTACCGTGCTTAAGCAAAAAATGTCTCCAAGCGATATTGGTGTAACGCTTTGGATCGGTGCTAAGTCTATGTTTGGTGCAATTTTAATTCTAATTTTTGCATGGACGATTGGTACTGTAATTGGTGACATGAAAACGGGTACTTATTTGTCGTCGCAAATTGAAGGCACAATTAGTTCGACTTGGTTACCAGTCATTCTGTTCTTACTTGCTGGTCTAATGGCATTCTCAACAGGTACTTCTTGGGGTACGTTCGGTATCATGTTACCAATTGCTGGTGATATGGCCGCGGCAACTGATATCGCACTAATGCTTCCAATGCTAAGCGCGGTGTTAGCGGGTTCTGTATTTGGTGATCACTGTTCTCCAATTTCAGATACAACGATTCTGTCTTCTACTGGTGCGCGTTGTAATCATATTGACCACGTTGCAACTCAGTTACCTTACGCACTGTCAGTGGCGTTTGTATCATGTGTTGGCTTTATTGTTCTAGGGCTGACGTCGTCAGTATTGTTCTCATTCCTAGCATCGTCAGTAACGTTTATTCTGGTATGTTTTGCAATGTCTATGATTGCAAAATCTCAACTAGAGAACTGCCAAAGCGTTTAATTCTGCTGGTTTATTGATAGATAAAAAGGAGGCTTCGGCCTCCTTTTTTAATGCGTGTAAATCGTTTTAATATTGTTTGTAAATAAAAGAAGAAAACTGTCAATTAGTGGTTGCAAATAATACTTAGCTTAGTTACTGTGGATATCAACGAAGCAACATTAGTAGAGCCAATAAGTATGCGTTATTTAAATATTAATATTCATCACCACCATCACCCAATTTAGTCTTTCGGGAGATATACGCATACCCGGGAGGCACAGGCTCCCGGAGGTGAAATCTGCAAAACAAGATTCTAACCCTCGGGAGACCAAAAATCTCCCGAGGGTTTTTTAGTTTTTAGCTTACATAAAATTTAATAAATTCAACAATTTGTACAGGGAAGAAGCAATGCAATCACAACGTCTAAGAATCGCTATCCAAAAGAAAGGCCGCCTAAGTAAAGAGTGTCAGGAGTTACTTAAGAAGTGTGGTGTTAAATTTATCGTAATGGGTGAGCGCCTTGTCGTTCACTCACTAAATATGCCAATTGATTTGTTACTTGTACGTGATGACGATATCCCTGGTTTAATTATGGATGGTGTCGTTGATCTAGGCTTCATTGGTGAGAACGAACTAGAAGAAGTACGTTTGGATAGAAAAGCACTCGGTAAGCCTAACGAGTATGTTGCTTTACGTCGCCTAGACTTCGGTGGTTGCCGCTTATCTATCGCGATTAACAAAGATGAAGAATATAACGGTCCACAAGACCTTGCAGGTAAGCGTATTGCCACTACTTACCCTCAACTATTAAAAGCATTTATGGATGAGCAGGGCGTTGATTACAGCGCATGTATGTTAACAGGCTCTGTCGAAGTTGCTCCTCGTGCTGGCCTTTCTGACGCAATTGCCGATTTGGTATCAACAGGTGCAACACTTGAAGCGAACGGATTGAAAGAAGCGGAAGTTATTTTTAAATCGAAAGCGACACTGATCCAACGCAATGGTGAGTTCGATGCCGATAAGCAAGCTCTTATCGAAAAGCTTCTTACTCGTATGCAAGGTGTTCAACAAGCGAAAGAATCAAAATACATCATGTTGCACGCTCCAGTTGCCAAGTTAGAGCAAGTGAAAGCGTTGCTTCCGGGCGCTGAAGATCCAACCGTGTTACCACTATCATCAGATACCGAAAAAGTTGCCGTTCATCTAGTCAGTACAGAGAACCTGTTCTGGGAAACAATGGAACAACTTAAAGAGCTTGGTGCAAGTTCGATTCTTGTTCTTCCAATTGAAAAAATGATGGGGTAACGCCATGAGAACCGTTGTTTGGCAATCATTGAGTGAATCACAACAAGACTCTGTTTTAGAGCGCCCAGCAATTACGGAAGGCGCGAACATTACAGCTGCTGTATCAGATGTGATCACAAATGTACGTAATCAAGGCGATGAAGCACTTATTTCGCTAACTAAAAAGTTCGATGGCGTGTCACTCGATTCAATTCAAGTATCAGAAAGTGAAATTGAGTCTGCATCAGCAAGACTTAGTGAAGAAATGAAGACGGCACTAAAGCAAGCGTATAGCAATATTGCAAAGTTCCACGAGGCTCAAAAGCCGCAACCGCTTAAAGTAGAAACTCAACCTGGTGTAGTGTGTGAGCAACTGACTCGCCCAATTAATACGGTTGGGCTCTATATCCCTGGTGGAAGTGCTCCGTTGCCATCAACAGTTTTGATGCTGGGCGTGCCATCTCAAATTGCGGGTTGTCGTAAAGTCGTATTGTGTTCTCCACCGCCTATCGCGGATGAAATCTTATACGTAGCAAAGCTGTGTAATATTGATGAAGTGTACAATGTGGGAGGCGGTCAAGCTATTGCAGCTATGGCTTATGGTACAGAAACAGTGACTAAGGTTGATAAGATATTTGGCCCTGGTAATGCCTATGTAACTGAAGCGAAAAGACAAGTGAGTAACGATTTCCGCGGCGCAGCAATTGATATGCCAGCAGGGCCTTCGGAAGTATTAGTGTTAGCCGATGAGACGGCAGATGCAGATTTCATCGCGGCTGATCTACTGAGTCAAGCGGAGCACGGTCCAGATTCACAAGTTGTGCTAGTGACGCCGTCATTGGTAATCGCTGATCAAGTAACCGATGCCGTTCAGCGTCAGCTAAAACAGCTTTCCCGTGCAGACATAGCCCAGAAGGCATTAGCTTCAAGCTTAGTGATTATTGCTGAATCAATAGAGCAAGCAATCTCAATTTCTAACTACTACGGGCCTGAGCACTTAATCGTTCAGACTGAAAATCCACGCGAATTATTGCCTGAACTAGATAATGCTGGGTCGATTTTCTTAGGTGATTGGTCACCAGAATCAGCAGGTGATTACGCATCTGGTACCAACCACGTATTGCCAACTTATGGTTATACCAAAACCTACTCTAGTCTTGGTTTAGCCGATTTCTCGAAACGCATGACCGTTCAAGAGTTAACGGCGGACGGTTTGAAAATCTTGGCGCCAACCGTTGTGACTATGGCTGACGCGGAAGGGTTAGATGCGCACAAACGCGCGGTTACGATTCGCATCGAAAAACTGGCTGCAGGAGAAAGCTAATGGAAAAGCTCGCTCGTAAACAAGTTCAAGAATTAACGCCTTATTTGTCAGCAAGACGTATTGGCGGAACAGGGGATGTTTGGCTTAATGCCAATGAGTCCCCCTTCGATAATGAATATAAAACAGATTTTTCACGTTTAAATCGTTATAGCGAATGTCAGCCCAAAGCGCTTATTGAGGCCTATGCTGCTTACGCAGGTGTCAGTGTAGAACAAACTCTAACTACACGTGGTGCAGATGAAGGTATTGAGCTATTAATCCGTGCTTTTTGTGAACCTAATGAAGATGCGATTTTATATTGTCCGCCGACATACGGGATGTATTCGATCAGCGCTGAAACGATTGGTGTTGAAAGAAAAGTTGTCCCATTAACAGATGATTGGCAGCTCGATTTAAACAGTATTGAGCAGAATCTAGACAATGTGAAACTGGTCTTTGTCTGTAGCCCAAATAACCCAACGGGCAATTTGGTAAAGCGTGAAGACATTATATCGCTTCTGGAAATGACCCAAGATCGTGCGATTGTTGTGATGGATGAAGCGTACATCGATTTTTGTCCAGAAGCTTCGACGGTCGACCTGCTTAAGCAATATCCGAACCTTGCGATACTGCGAACCTTATCTAAAGCTTTTGCATTGGCTGGGCTACGTTGTGGTTTTACTTTGGCGAATAAATCTATTATTGATGTTCTGTTGAAGGTTATTGCACCTTATCCGGTGCCCGTTCCAGTCGCTGAAATTGCACAGCAAGCTTTATCTGAAGCAGGGCTTGCAAGAGCAAGATATCAAGTATTGGATCTGAGTGCGAACCGAGCCTATTTACAGGCGGGGCTATCCATTATTCCTCAATTAACCATTTTTGAAGGGTGGGGTAACTACCTATTGGTTAAATTTGAAGACGGCGAGGCTTTGTTCAAGGCAGCGTGGAATAACGGGATTATTTTGCGTAATTCGCCGATTGAAAATTGCGTACGAATTAGTATCGGAAATCGAGAAGAGTGTGAGAAAACGCTCGCGTTTATTCGAAACTATTACGCCTAATTTCATATTACTGCGCTACGGCGTATTTATTTAAGGCAACACATTTGCCTTGTAAAAAATTTAAAAGGAAGTTCGTGTGAGTAAGCAACAGAAAATACTATTTATCGACCGTGATGGAACCTTAATTGTAGAGCCTCCTGTCGATTTCCAAGTTGACCGATTAGATAAATTAAAACTAGAGCCTTTTGTAATCCCAAGCCTTTTGTCTCTACAAGATGCGGGTTACCGTCTTGTTATGGTGACAAACCAAGATGGTTTAGGTACCGATAGTTATCCTCAAGACGAGTTTGATGCACCGCATAATATGATGATGGAGATTTTTGAATCTCAAGGCGTTATCTTCGATGATGTGCTTATTTGTCCTCACTTTGAAGAAGACAACTGCTCTTGCCGCAAACCAAAACTTGGCATGGTGAAAGAGTATCTACAGGGCGGCAAGGTCGATTTTTCACAATCAGTGGTTATCGGTGATCGCGAAACTGATCTTCAGCTTGCTGAGAACATGGCGATTCGTGCCATTCAATACAATCCACAAACAATGGATTGGAAACAGATCCTCAAAGATTTAACCATCAAAGCACGTACTGCCCAAGTCGTTCGTACAACCAAAGAAACGGATATTAATGTTTTTGTTAACCTTGATGAAACGGGTGGCAATAAGATTGATACCGGTATGGGCTTTTTTGACCATATGCTTGACCAAATCGCGACGCATGGTGGCTTCCAGTTAAAGCTTAACGTGAAAGGCGATTTGCACATTGATGATCACCACACCATTGAAGACACAGCGTTAGCGTTAGGTGAAGCGTTGAAAGAAGCGTTAGGTGACAAGCGTGGTATTGGCCGCTTTGGATTCAGTCTTCCGATGGATGAATGTTTAGCTCAATGCGCACTTGACCTATCAGGACGCCCACACCTTAAGTTTGATGCCAAGTTCTCGAGAGAACAGGTGGGAGACTTATCGACGGAAATGGTTGTGCACTTCTTCCGTTCGTTAACCGATACACTCGCTTGTACCTTGCATCTTTCTTCTTTTGGCGACAATGATCACCACATAATTGAGAGCTTGTTTAAGGCGTTTGGTCGCACTGTTCGTCAGGCGATTAAAGTAGAAGGCACGGAACTGCCAAGCAGTAAAGGCGTACTTTAGAAAGGAAGCATCATGACAGATCAAAAAGTAGTCATTATCGATACTGGCTGTGCCAACGTTTCTTCAGTGAAATTTGCCATTGAACGTCTTGGTTATACCGTCACAATTTCAAAGCAGCCTGATGTTGTTTTAGGCGCTGATAAGCTTTTCCTTCCTGGGGTTGGAACAGCGAGTGAAGCGATGAAAAACTTGCGTGAACGTGAACTTATTGACCTTGTTAAGCAAGTAGATAAGCCGTTGCTGGGTATTTGCTTAGGTATGCAGTTGCTAGGTAAAGCATCGCAAGAGAAAGGCCAAAAAGCCGATGAGATTGTTGAATGTCTAGGGCTTTGTGATGGCGATGTAAAACGCATGCAAACAGGCGATCTGCCATTGCCTCACATGGGTTGGAATACAGTAGAAGCCGCGTCAGGTCATCCACTGTTTAAAGATATAGAAATGAACGAATACTTCTACTTTGTTCATAGCTTTGCTATGCCTGTTGGTGATTACACGATAGGGCAATGCGATTATGGCCAGCCTTTTACGGCTGCGCTTCAAAGTGATAACTACTATGGCGTTCAATTCCACCCAGAACGTTCTAGTAAAGCAGGCTCAAAACTCATTCAAAACTTCTTAGAGCTGTAGCAATAGAACTCTGAGAAAAGGGAAAAGGAATTTATCGTGATTATTCCAGCATTAGACTTAATTGAAGGCCAAGTTGTTCGCCTATTCCAAGGTGACTACGGTCAAGTAACAGAATACAAAGTGGATCCAGCTGAGCAGTTTAACCTTTACCACCAAGCAGGTGCGAACTGGCTACACTTAGTGGATTTAACAGGCGCTAAAGATACAACAGCGCGTCAGCTCAATTTAATTGCCAAGCTTTTAGACAGCACACCAGCGAACATACAAATCGGCGGTGGCGTTCGTACTGAGCAAGACGTGGTCGATTTACTGGAAGCGGGTGCTCAGCGTGTTGTTGTCGGTTCTACTGCAGTGAAACAGCCAGAGCTAGTGAAAGGTTGGATGGAAAAATACGGCGCTGAAAAAATCGTATTAGCCTTGGATATTAATATTGATGATAAAGGCGTTCGACGTGTCGCTATCTCTGGATGGCAAGAAGATTCAGGCGTTACTATCGAAGCTTTAGTTGATGACTATCTAACTGTGGGTTTAAAGCATGTTTTATGCACTGATATTTCGCGTGACGGCACGTTAGAAGGTTCAAACGTTGAGCTCTATATCGATCTTTGTAAGCAGTACCCACAAGTTCAGTTTCAATCTTCAGGTGGTATTGGCAGCTTAGCTGATATAGAGGCATTGAAAGGCAGTGGTGTCGCCGGTGTTATTGTAGGCCGTGCTTTACTTGATGGTAAGTTCACAGCAGAGGAGGCGTTCGCATGTTGGCAAAGCGAATAATCCCGTGTCTAGATGTTCGTGATGGGCAGGTTGTGAAAGGCGTACAGTTTCGAAACCATGAGATCATTGGTGATATCGTTCCATTGGCACAGCGCTATGCGGAAGAAGGTGCGGATGAGTTGGTTTTTTATGACATCACAGCATCCAGTGATGGCCGCGTAGTAGATAAAAGCTGGGTCGCGCGAGTTGCTGAAGTGATTGATATTCCATTCTGTGTTGCTGGTGGTATCAAATCGGCTGAAGACGCGGCTCGTATTTTGGAGTTTGGCGCTGACAAGGTATCGATCAATTCACCGGCATTGGCAAATCCTGAACTGATTACTCAGCTAGCAGATAAATTTGGTGTGCAGTGTATTGTTGTTGGTATCGATTCGTACTATGACAAAGAGACGGGTAAATACCAAGTTTACCAGTTCACGGGCGATGAAGAACGCACCAAAGCAACCAATTGGGAAACCAAAGACTGGGTTCAAGAAGTACAGAAACGTGGTGCAGGTGAAATCGTATTGAATATGATGAACCAAGACGGTGTACGTAACGGCTATGATATTGACCAACTTAATATGGTCAGAGAAGTGTGTCACGTCCCGCTAATCGCATCAGGTGGAGCGGGAGCGATGGAACATTTTGTTGAAGCGTACCAAAAGACAAACGTTGATGGCGCGTTAGCCGCATCAGTATTCCACAAACAAGTTATCAATATAGGTGACTTGAAGCAGTATCTGAAATCAGAAGGTGTTGAGGTAAGATTATGAGTTTTAATGTATCAGAAATAACCGAGTTTTCTGAGGTAAGTAAGTTATCTGAACGCATCAACTGGGAAAAAGTCGATGGCCTAGTGCCAGCTGTCGTGCAAGACTTTCAATCGAGCCAAGTCTTGATGATGGGTTACATGAATCAAGCTGCGTTGCAAAAAACAGCAGAAACACAGCAAGTCACCTTTTACTCGCGTACAAAAGAGCGTTTATGGACTAAAGGGGAAACATCAGGCAACGTGCTTCAGCTTGTTAATGCATCGCTAGATTGCGATAACGACACATTGCTGATCAAGGTTAACCCTATCGGTCCTACTTGTCATACTGGCACAACAACGTGTTGGGATGCGGACAAACAAGAAGAGTCACAGATGGTGTGGCTTCATCAACTTGAGCAGCTATTGGCTGCCCGCAAGGACGCCGATCCTGAGTCCTCTTACACCGCCAGTCTGTACGCTCGTGGTACAAAGCGTATTTCGCAGAAAGTCGGCGAAGAGGGCGTTGAAGTCGCGCTTGCGGCAACGTCGGGCGACAAGGCGGAACTAGTTTGTGAGTCCGCCGATCTTATTTACCACTTGATGGTGCTTCTGCAAGATCAAGGTTTATCGATGAATGATGTAGTCAATAAGCTAAAAGAGCGTCATAAATAGATTCAGATAGCCGTTACTAGTGAAACATGAGTTCGTTAGAAACATAAAAGGTCAGTGCATTAATGCACTGACCTTTTTATTTGTCTTAGGCTTCAAAGAGGGCTACAAAGTGATTTCTCGCCATTGTCCTGGCTGAAGATCGCCAAGCTGCGTATCCCCCATCGAATAACGAATAAGGCGAAGAGTAGGAAAGCCAATATGAGCTGTCATGCGCCTTACCTGTCTATTTCGCCCTTCAATAATGGTGATGGATAACCAAGTAGTTGGAATCTTTGCTCGCACTCGTACGGGTGGGATTCGATCCCATACTGTAGGAGCTTCCATGACCTCGACTTTAGCTGCAAGGGTAGGGCCATCTTTCAGCTCAACGCCATCTCTTAACTTTTGTAGACTCTCTTCATCAGGCGCACCATCGACTTGCACCCAATAAGTTTTAGGTGCTTTGGAGCTAGGTTGAGTTAAGCGTGCTTGCAAAATACCATCGTTGGTTAAAATCATTAACCCTTCACTGTCACGATCGAGTCTTCCTGCGGCATACACTTCTTTTACGGGAATGTAATCTGCTAACGTTTTTCTACCTTCACCATCGGTAAATTGACTCAACGTATCGTAAGGTTTGTTGAAGATAATAACTTTACGATCTTCTGGCTTAATTCGTTTCGTTTTAGCGGTGTCATTTTTGCGGTTTGCGCGTCGAGTTTGATTCCCTTTTGAGGCCTCTCGTTGTTTAAAATGAGGGCTAGACTTATTGGACGAACGCTGACTTTGCTTATCACGAGAACGGGGTTGCATGTTAACTACCTTGCAAAAATGTAAAGAAAGAGTGTTAAAAAGTTTTGTCGAATCTGTAAATAAGCTATTATTTGCGCGCCCAAAAACAGAATAACGCACAAGATAATAGACTATTCTCGCGGTTTTGTTTAATTATAAGTATCAGCACTCAAGGACTTAGGACGTTACTACTCAACGTATAATCCTAAGAAGTTTAAAAGAGTGATAAAATCGCATCAATTTAAGGTGCGGACATTCACATAGCACTATTGAAATAATAGAAGCTGTTTAGAGCAATAGGGAAATTTCATGCCTACAGAAAAACCGACGATTATTTATACCATTACTGATGAAGCGCCAGCGCTAGCAACATATTCGTTATTACCAATAATTCAATCTTTTACTGCTTCTTCTGGCATCAATGTAGACACTCGTGATATCTCATTAGCTGGGCGTATTATCGCCAACTTTCCTGAGCATTTAAAAGAAGATCAACGAATTGAAGATGCACTTGCTGAATTAGGTCAACTGGCGAAAACGCCGGAAGCAAACATCATCAAATTACCTAACGTTTCAGCTTCAGTACCGCAATTGAAAGCCGCTGTTGAAGAGCTACAAGCTAAAGGCTACGCTCTACCAAATTATCCAGAAGAGCCAAGTACGTACGAGCAAGAAGCGATTAAAGCAACGTACGACAAGATTAAAGGCAGTGCAGTAAACCCTGTATTGCGTGAAGGTAACTCAGACAGACGTGCGCCACTTTCTGTTAAGAACTACGCGAAGAAGAACCCGCATTCAATGGGTGCTTGGTCATCAGAATCTCAATCTCACGTTGCAAGCATGTCTGAAAAAGATTTCTTCGGTAGCGAAAAATCTGTCACGATCAACGGTGATACAGATGTGAAAATTGAATTTGTTGGCGCTGACGGTTCAGTGAAAGTACTTAAAAAAGCATTCCCACTGCTTGATAAAGAAATCATTGATTGCTCAGTACTAAATAAAACGGCTCTAGTGGCATTCTTTGAAAAAGAGATTGCAGAAGCTAAGAAGCAAGGTGTTTTACTGTCATTGCACTTGAAAGCGACAATGATGAAAGTATCTGACCCAATTATTTTTGGTCATGCAGTTAAAGTTTACTACAAAGACGTTTTTGCAAAATACGGTGATGTTTTTGAACAGCTAGGCGTTGACGTAAATAACGGCCTTGGTGATGTATACGCTAAGATTACGTCTCTACCTCAAGCTCAAAAAGAAGAGATCGAAGCAGCAATTCTTGCGGTTTACGAAACTCAGCCTGCTTTAGCGATGGTGGATTCTGATCGTGGTATTACTAACCTTCACGTTCCAAGTGACGTTATTGTTGATGCATCTATGCCAGCAATGCTACGTTCTTCTGGTCAAATGTGGGGCCCTGATGGACAGCTTCAAGATACTAAAGCACTGATCCCAGATCGTAGCTACGCAAGTATTTATCAGGCAGTTATCGATTTCTGTAAGAAGAATGGCGCATTTGATCCAACGACAATGGGTAGCGTTCCAAACGTTGGCCTAATGGCTCAAAAAGCAGAAGAGTATGGCTCTCACGATAAGACATTTACTCTAGATGCGTCAGGTACGGTACGTGTTGTTGATGCATCAGGTACGACGGTACTTGAGCAAACTGTTGAAGCTGGCGATATCTACCGTATGTGTCAGGTTAAAGACGCGCCAATTCAAGATTGGGTTAAGCTTGCGGTTACTCGTGCTCGTGCAACAGGTGTTCCAGCGGTATTTTGGTTAGATAAGAACCGTGCACACGATGCTCAACTTATTGAAAAAGTGAACGCTTATTTGCCGACTCACGATGTTCAGGGTCTAGATATTAAGATTCTTGCGCCACTTGACGCGTGTCAGTTCTCTCTAGACCGCATCAAAGATGGCTTAGACACAATCTCAGTAACGGGTAACGTTCTTCGAGATTACCTAACGGATCTATTCCCAATTTTGGAATTAGGAACATCTGCGAAAATGCTTTCAGTAGTGCCACTTATGAACGGTGGTGGTCTATTTGAAACAGGAGCGGGTGGTTCAGCGCCTAAGCATGTACAACAGGTTGAAAAAGAGAATCACCTACGTTGGGATTCTCTAGGCGAGTTCTTGGCTCTAGCGGCTTCTTTAGAGCACCTAAGCACTGTTACTGGTAATGCTAAGGCTCAAGTGTTAGCGGATGCTCTTGATAAAGCGACCGGTGAGTTCCTAGACGAGAATAAATCACCATCACGTAAAGTGAATGAACTTGATAACCGTGGCAGCCACTATTACTTAGCGGCTTACTGGGCGAAGGCTCTAGCAGAGCAGACTGGTGATGCTGATTTATCTGCAGAATTTGCACCTATTGCAAAAGCATTAGCAGACAATGAAGCGAAAATTGTTGCTGAGCTGAACGATGCACAAGGTGTGAAGGGTGATTTGGGTGGCTATTACGCGCTTAATGACGACAAGGTATCTGCATTGATGAGACCTAGTCAGACACTAAATGGTGTGATTAACGGTTAATCTACCTGAGCACTAAGCATTTAGAACTAAGCCTTGAACGTTGAGGCTTAGTGTATAAAGAATAAAAAATAACCCCGCCTAATTAGCGGGGTTATTTTTTATTCTTCGAGTTTTCTATTTTTGAAACTCTTATTACTTTGAAACCCTGTAATGACCTATTTTGCCATTTGAGCTTCAATGGGGACGACGGAGCTAGCATGAGAGCCTTTTGGCCCTTGCTCTATTTCGTAAGCAACTTGTTGCCCGGCTTTGAGCGTGCGATAGCCGTCCATTTGAATTGTTGAGTAGTGAGCGAAGATATCTCCCTCTTCACCTTCCGGACAGATAAAACCAAATCCCTTGGCGTTGTTAAACCATTTTACTGTACCTGTAGCCATGCTATACATCCCTCATGCATTTAATACTGATGTTGTGTTTAGAAGATTACGTCTTAATCGTGACGTGAATCTGTTAGTGACTTTTAATTCATACGCTTATAAATCTTTACTCACTAATTGACCAATGTAGTCAATGATTCGCGACAGTCAATAGGCAAAAGGTCTAATTTGCTACATATTTGCAAACAAATCACTTTTGAGATTTACATTTTTGCAACTTGACAATTTTCAGTTTAACTAATTTTATCTAGCACTTATGTGAAACTGTTTGCTTTTTAATCAATTAGATAATTCATTCGCTTTGAGGTGCATGTTTTATTTGCAGCGATCGAAATGCTGACTTAGTCTCTAAGTATAGAGATGTATTTCTGGTCACAATTTTTCTTATCACCATAAGAGATAAATCTAAAACTTTACTTTTACAAAGTGGTAAAATCGAGTTTAGAAAATCTTGAAATATTGAATTGACCATGGGCCGAAATTTTGAATGGGTTACTCCAGACTCAGATTTATTGGAGAAAGAAAGAACAGAGATTAAACCACCAGCGATGTATAACGTTTTGTTAAATAACGATGATTACACGCCGATGGACTTTGTTATTGAGATCCTTGAACGTTTCTTTTCTATGGATATAGAGAAAGCAACGCAAGTGATGCTTCAGGTGCATTACGAAGGAAAGGCAATTTGTGGAACGTTTACCGCTGAAGTAGCTGAAACAAAGGTGGCGCAAGTCACTATGTATTCCAAGGAAAGTGAGCATCCATTGCTTTGCACATTAGAGCAAGCGTAGCGCTTGCACGAACAACCCAGTTGTTCTTTTAGGAGGTACTTATGCTTAATAAAGAATTAGAGACGAGTCTAAACGGCGCATTTGCTCGTGCCAGAGACAAACGACATGAGTTTATGACTGTCGAGCACCTCCTTCTTGCATTATTGGAAAATGATGCAGCCAAAGAGGCGTTATCTGCTTGTCAGGCTGACCTTGACGCGTTAAGGCAAGAACTCGATATTTTCATTGACCAAACAACTCCTCTCATTCCTGAAAATGATGAAACTCGGGAAACTCAACCAACACTAAGCTTTCAACGAGTTCTTCAACGCGCTGTTTTTCATGTTCAGTCTTCTGGGCGCAGTGAAGTAACAGGAGCAAATGTACTTGTTGCAATATTTAGCGAACAAGAATCTCACGCCGCTTATCTTCTGAAAAAGAACGATATCAGCCGTCTAGATATCGTTAACTTTATCTCTCATGGTATTACTAAGTCCTCAAGCTCAAATGATGATTCTTCTTCAGAATCATTTGGCTCTGAAAATGTAGAGGAAACCAATTCAGAAGAGCGCTTGGAAAGCTTTGCAACTAATTTGAATCAGGTTGCTAAACAGGGCCATATTGATCCGTTAATCGGTCGTGATAAAGAGTTAGAGCGTACAATTCAAGTTCTGTGTCGTCGTAGAAAAAATAACCCATTACTCGTTGGTGAAGCAGGTGTTGGTAAAACTGCGATTGCTGAAGGCCTTGCGTGGAGAATTGTCGAAGGGCTAGTACCAGAGGTTATTCAAGACAGCGTTATCTATTCATTAGATATTGGTTCACTGCTTGCTGGTACAAAATATCGCGGTGACTTTGAGAAACGTTTTAAAGGCATTTTAAAACAGCTAGAAAAAGAAGATGATGCGATTCTATTTATCGATGAAGTACACACTATCATCGGTGCTGGCGCAGCGTCGGGTGGGCAGGTTGATGCAGCCAACCTCATTAAGCCGTTACTAAGCAGCGGTAAGCTTCGCTGTATTGGCTCAACGACTTACCAAGAGTACAGCAACATCTTTGAAAAAGAGCGTGCTCTATCGCGTCGATTCCAAAAAATCGATGTTGTTGAACCATCATTAGACGATACCACTAAGATTCTTATTGGTTTGAAGCCTAAGTACGAAGCTCACCATGAAGTGCGCTATACCAATAAGGCGCTACGTGCAGCGGTTGAATTATCGGCTAAGTACATTAATGAACGTCACCTACCAGACAAAGCGATTGATGTTATTGACGAAGCTGGCGCGCGTAGTCGTTTAGCTCCTGCGAGCCGTCGTAAGAAAACTGTTGGCGTTGCAGATATCGAGTCAATGGTTGCAAGAATGGCTCGAATCCCTGAGAAATCTGTTTCTTCGTCGGATAAAGACATTCTACAAAAGCTAGATGATAAAATGAAGATGTTGGTATTTGGACAAGATCCAGCTATCGATGTTCTTAGCGAGGCTATCAAGTTAACTCGTGCTGGTCTGGGTGCTGATAATAAACCGGTTGGTTCATTCTTGTTTGCAGGCCCAACAGGGGTAGGTAAAACGGAAGTAACGCTTCAGCTTGCTAAGCTAATGGGTATAGAGCTGCTTCGATTTGATATGTCAGAATATGGCGAGCGCCATTCGGTGAGCCGCTTAATCGGCGCTCCTCCTGGTTATGTTGGTTATGACCAAGGTGGTCTACTAACTGATGCTGTACTGAAACATCCACATGCGGTTGTTTTACTCGACGAGATTGAGAAAGCTCACCCTGATATCTTTAATTTGCTATTGCAGGTCATGGATAACGGTACGTTGACTGACAATAACGGTCGTAAAGCTGACTTTAGAAACGTTATTTTGGTGATGACAACTAATGCTGGTGTTCAGGAAACTGAACGTAAGTCTATTGGCCTGATTCAACAAGACAATGCACCTGATGCGATGGCTGTTATTAAGAAAGTATTTACGCCAGAGTTTAGAAACCGTCTCGATAATATCATTTGGTTTAATAGTCTTGATGAGACAGTGATCCACCAAGTAGTTGATAAATTCGTGGTTGAACTTCAAGCGCAGTTAGACGCTCGCGGTGTTTCTCTAGAAGTGTCTGAAGATGCAAGGCATTGGCTAGCAGCTAAAGGCTATGACAAGTCGATGGGAGCACGTCCTATGGGCCGTGTCATTCAAGAGCAATTGAAGAAACCGTTAGCGAATGAGCTCTTGTTTGGTTCATTGGTCGATGGTGGTACTGTTAAAGTTGATTTGAAAAAAGACAAAATTGTTTTTCAATATCTAGGTACTAAAGAAGAAGCGCTTCATTAATTAACGGCTTACTAATAAACGAGTAGTGAATTAATGAAAAACAAAACCAGAGCATTTAGCTCTGGTTTTTTATTTTGGAACTCAAAGTCACGGGCCCTAGTCTGTAGTAAAGCTGCTTTACGATGTCGCTTAACGCATCGACATGTAATGCTGAATCAGGTACTGATAGGAGGCTTCAACTTCATTAGGAATTGGCTGTTCGATTTGAAAGCCTAAGGCGGGATATGTTTTGATTCTCTCATAATCTTCGAGTAACGCAGTTAAGGTCTTATCAAGCGTCATATTCTCATCAATATAATCAAAGAACTTCTCGCCTGAAGATGTAACGAGCAATTGTTCGCAGGTTACTGGCCACTGCTTCATGAACGTAGCGTAGCTTCGTCTCTCCATAAAAGGCTTCTGAACAAGCAGAATTTTTTTATGTTCAAGGTCGTGTTGGCAAATCAAATCATAACTGAACGTTACATTCTCTCCAGTGTTTGAGGCCTTAGTTTCCATACAGATAGCTTCTGAAGGAACACCACAGTCTCTTGCAATTGCTGCAAAGGTCTCCGCCTCAGTTTTATCAAATATGCCCTCAGTGAAGCGCCCAGCGCCGCCTGAAAACAATAAATGAGGTGCCAAGCCTTGGTGATATAACTTCGCCGCATGAGATGCAACACGTAGGTCATTACTGCATAAAACAAAAATAATATCGGACTTGGCAACAGTATCGCCCATTTGCATGTAATCCCATACTGTCTCAATGTGCTGATATAAGCGTTTATGTTGTGACTGCTGTGTATGTGACGGGTCGGATACTGCTGCCTCTGATTCCGAGAAAGCACTCGCAGGGATATTAGTCATGAATAGATTCCAAAGCCTGAGATAAAGTTGGGTGCTTGTATTGATAGCCTAGAGAAAGGAGTTTACTGGTGTCTATTTTCTTATCAGGGCTATCTATAACCTGTGGAAGTTGAGATGACGGTAAGTTAGCTGTGTAAAGTGCCTGTCGGTAAAACTCATCTTTAGTCATCGTGTCAGGAGTAGTGACGTTGATGACCTGATTTTTTATACCCTGAATAGCAAAAACAATACTTCCAACTGCGTCATCTAAGTGAAGCATATTGGCGGGTGCAGTGTTGCTTACTTGTTTGAGCTTGCTGACAAAGCGGGCAGGGTGCCGATTAGGGCCGATTAACCCACTAAGACGAAGGATGGCAAACTCAGTACCCGAATCGATAACATGTTGCTCTGCGTTTAACATCACCTTTGCATCCTCACTAAAGCGAATGTTGCTGTGGTTCGTATCCTGTTGCTTTGCCTTTGTCCAACTCGCTTTACTCTCATCCATTATTAGATTAGTGACCTCAGAGCCCGAGTTTTCTTGTTGTAGAGAGATGGCAGGGTAAACCGCGCTAGAGCTGATCATGATGATTTTCTTTACCTTGGCGCGAGTCGCGGCTTCGGTAATTTGTTTCCACATAAGTTGGTATTCTTGCGTTAGCCCACGGCGGAAACCCGGCGGAAAACAACCAATAACAATGTCTGTTTTTTGTGTAATAAGAATGTTGGCAAGATCATGTGGCTTGCTTAGATCGCAACAAAAGCCATCAACACCTAATTGCTGAAGTTCTTGAGCTTTCTCTTGGGAAGTTTTACTGGCAAAAACGTGGTACTGCTTCGAAAGGAGCGCAGTGGCGAGTGGAGTACCGAGCCAACCCGCCCCAATTATAGTGATTGTTGTCATCAGTTAATCTGTTAAGAGTTACTCAATGCTAGGCATTAAGTATACGAAGAATTTTGTCTACTTTTTCTGCTGTTTCGATACCTTCATCAGTAAGGTAACCGCCATCCGGTAATGTGCACAAACCTTTTTTAAATAAGCGATTAACAGCGTCTTGTACATCATTAGAGGCATCTTGACGAACTTTGATACCAGTTGATGCGCTGCCAATGTCAAATTGAAGTAACAGATTTAGTTCAGCGAGATTTTCTTGAGAGTATTTCATGATGTTATCCTTTTTATGCTCTTTCATACACATTAAGCAAGCATCGATAGCACTGCAAACAGCGATGATGAGAAGTGTTAAATAGAACCGAAATGGCGTACTTTTGTTCGATGTTCTGGTTACTATTTGTCTAACCAATGATTTGTTAAATAGTTCATTAGTGATCGAGTGTGGATTTTCAACAAATTTCGTTACCATGAAGTTATCCCTTGAAAGGTCATGGAAATAGGAGGAATATCCCCCACACACTCAATTTGTATCAAAACATTACAGCCATGAACATAAATCAATTTGATTCCTTATTACCCCCCCAAATGGCAGAACGCGCAGCTGAGATCGGTGTAGGAAAAGCCACCAAAGATCCAGTGAAATCGTTTCTATTAGCAATCTCTGCGGGTATTCACATCGGTATCGCCTTTGTTTTCTATACTACGGTTACCACTGGCACAGAAGACATGGCGTGGGGCATAGTAAGGTTGATCGGTGGGCTAGTGTTTAGCTTAGGTTTGATACTCGTTATCATTACCGGTGGCGAGTTATTTACTAGTTCGGTACTAACGTTAGTCGCGAAAGCCAGTGGAAAGATTTCATGGGTGATGCTGATTAAACACTGGAGTGTTGTTTACCTAGGTAATTTAGTCGGGGCGTTGATGTTGGTCGTCTGTATGTTGGTGACGAAGCAGTATATGTTTGATGGCGGCCAAGTTGGACTAAATGCCATGGCGATATCGCAGCATAAAATGCACCATGGATTTTTCCAGGCTGTTGCGCTAGGCATAATGTGTAATGTACTGGTTTGTATTGCTGTTTGGATGACGTTTAGTGGAAGAACGCTAACCGATAAGATTGTAGTGATGATCTTGCCTGTGGCGATGTTTGTTTCGGCAGGTTTTGAACACTGCATTGCTAACATGTTTCAAGTTCCACTCGCTATTGGTATTAAGATTTTTGCTCCTGCCGAATTTTGGCAGTTAACAGGTGCTAATATTGCCGATTACGCTGATCTCAACCTGTTGCATTTCATTACTAATAACTTAATCCCTGTGACCATCGGCAATATCATTGGTGGCGGTGTATTTGTTGGAATGTGGTACTGGCTGATCTATTTAAGAGACTAGTCACTCACTGGTTCATTTCAGTTTATATCCAAAAACCTTAGTATAGTTTTTACTATTCCTTGAGTTTCATATTCAGACTTGGGTTATCCACATTTTCTGTGGATAAAGTGTTTTTAAAGTGCGTAGTTGGATGAATTGTAATCGTTTGTCTCTTTTCTAATTTAGGAAAGAGACTCATATTCATCTCAACTTTTGGGCGATGAGAAGGCTATTTCATTGTATTTACTAATATTCGCCCTTGTGGATTAATTACACTATTTAAGCTTAATCGGAGTGACAGTGTTACAGAAATACTCATCATGACGAATATCGCTATCATTATTAGAAGTTGATATTTAATAGCGGTCATCGGTGCAATACCACCTAGTATCTGCCCCGTCATCATCCCTGGGAGTGTGACAAGCCCTGTTGTTACCATTGAGGCTAAAATCGGCGCAAAAGACTTTTGAATGGCATTTCTTAAAAATGGCATGGAAGCGTAAACGGGAGAAGCACCTAATGAAATCGCTCCTTCATACTCTTCTTTTCTATCTTCGTAAGCAGAAAATAGATTCTGCAAAGCAACAATATTACCGCTCAAACTATTGCCAAGAAGCATGCCAGCCAAAGGGATTAAATATTGAGCGTTATATATGGGTGTTGGCTGAATGAAGACAATACAGATCAGAGCCAATAAAGGGGATAGACCGAAAAGTAAGCCTGTTGTAACAGGGAGAAATAAATAACGATAGGGCAGCTTTGCTTTGTTGATTATCGATAGGGAACCGATGAGAATCATCAAACCTATCCATACTAAATTTACCAGTAAGCTATTGATATTAAACAGATACTCGAGATAAGCACCGATCGCAATGAGTTGTAAAGTCATGCGCCCAACGCCGATAGCCATATCCCTTGCAAGCTCAAGTTGATAGTAATGATTGATGGCAAAAGGGATAACTAACGTTAAGCTAAACAACGAAAGTTGCCAAAGAGAAAGATCAACAATTGAGTCCATGTATGCTCCTAATAATCGACACGGTATTGTACCCTAAATAGGTAACTTCATATCTGTTCGACTTCTCTTTCAACCCCAACTTCATCTCACTACTTGTTTGTTCTCGAAGAAAAACCCCTCCCAGATAGTTTCTCACAATAGCGAATGTTATTCGTTGGTTGCAAATTAACTGCCTAGTAACATGTACAAACTGTCATATTTGTTCATAATTTTACACATGGAATGTTAATCAAACACATCTCTGGATGACCTCAAAAAAGTATTGATTAATAAGCTTTAGAAGCGAGTTCTCGTTGAATGTCGTGTTCGGAGTGGACTAAAATTTGTCCTAACAAAAGCTAAAAATAAGCAGCTCAATAAATTGAGCCTTTAGAGATAACCAAATTAAACGCAGGTAAATGTATGAGTGATGTTAATAATACAGGTGGCGTAGAAAAGCGCACGTTGGAATGGAAATCATTCCTTTTTATTACTGTAATCCTCTTCCCAATCTTAAGTGTCGCCTTTGTTGGCGGGTATGGATTTATCGTCTGGATGCTTCAAGTTTTCTTCCTCGGTCCTCCTGGTATGCACGGTTAATTTCGTCACAACCAACTTTTTGATTAGAATTTTTAAGAGAGCGAAACATGAAATCAACGATTGTAAGACTGTGGCGTACCATGACACGTCCAGCAGTACATATCAGCTTAGGCGTCCTAACTATGGGTGGCTTTATCGCTGGTGTTATTTTCTGGGGTGGTTTTAACACCGCATTAGAAGCAACTAATACCGAAGAGTTTTGTATTGGTTGTCATACCATGAGTGAAAATGTGTATGTTGAATTGCAAGAAACAGCACACTGGAAAAATAGCTCAGGCGTTAGAGCGACTTGTCCAGATTGTCACGTACCACATGAATGGACGGCTAAAATTGCCCGTAAGATGCAGGCTTCTAAAGAAGTATTTGCACAAATCTTTGGCGATTTAGGCACACCAGAAAAATTCGAAGCTCGTCGTTTAGAGCTTGCCCGTCACGAATGGGATAGGTTCTCAGCAAATGGATCTTTGGAGTGTAAAAATTGTCACGCTTACGAGTCGATGGATTTCGAACAGATGTCTCCAACTGCACGTATCCAAATGAAGCAAGCAGCAGACCGCGATCAAAGTTGTGTAGATTGTCATAAAGGCATTGCTCACCATCTTCCGCAAGATATGGCGGCGGCGAGTGGCATTGTTGGTGATTTAGAACAAATTGCGAGCAGCACACGTTATTCGAATGGCAACGACGTTGTTTCAATTCGTCACTTACCGTTGTACACGGACCAAACAGCAGCCACTGAAGCCGGTTTGTTAAGTCCAGCAAGTGAAGTTTCAATTATCGGTGAACGTGGCGACATGATTGAAGTTCAAATCGACGGCTGGCGCAAAGCAAAAGGCTTTGGTCGTGTTATTCAAGAAGATTTTGGTATGAATATCTCTACTGCGATTCTTACACGTGAAGTTTCTCAAAGTGATGTCATTACAGTTGGTGAGAAAAAAGAAGATGAGTTAACTGGTCTGCCTTGGGAAGAAGTGAGCCTATCACTTTGGATGAAGAAAGAGTCAATGCTGTCAGATTACACACCTATCTGGAATGCTGCAGAAGCGGCTTACACAAGCAACTGTTCAACTTGTCACTCTCAACCCGAAGAAGCGCACTTTAGTGCTAACGGATGGGTAGGCATGCTTGATGGAATGATAGCGTTTGTAAACTTTGATACAGATACAGAAGCACTCGTGCTTAAGTACCTACAGAAGCATTCATCAGATTTCGCTGAAGGCGAGCATTAATCGACGTCAATTGGAGTAATAAAATGGCAATTTCAAGAAGAAGTTTTCTAAAAGGCGTCGCAACAACGAGTGCTGCATCAGTTATCGGTCCTAGTTTGTTGGCATCGACCTCTGCAATGGCCGCTGATACAGAAGGAACTTGGAGAGTATCTGGTTCTCACTGGGGCGCATTTAGAGCCCGTGTCTATGCAGGTAAAGTACAAGAGATAAAACCATTAGAGTTAGATAAGCACCCAACAGACATGCTTAACGGCATTAAGGGCATCATCTATAGCCCTTCACGTGTTCGTTACCCTATGGTTCGCCTTGATTGGCTTAAGAAGCATAAATACAGTGCCGATACCCGTGGTAATAACCGTTTCGTACGTGTTACGTGGGATGAAGCTTTAGATCTTGTTTATCGTGAACTTGAGCGAGTACAAAAGGATTACGGTCCTTGGGCACTTCACACCGGTCAAACGGGTTGGCGTCAAACGGGTCAGTTCCATAGCTGTACTAACCATATGATGCGAGCAATGGGTCTTCATGGTAACTCAGTGAAGAAAATTGGCGACTACTCAACGGGTGCTGGTCAAACAATTCTTCCTTACGTATTGGGTTCAACTGAAGTTTATGCTCAAGGCACGTCTTGGGAGCTGATTTTAGAGAACAGTGACAACATCATCATGTGGGGTAACGATCCCGTTAAAAACCTTCAGGTTGGCTGGAACTGTGAAACGCATGAGTCATTTGAATATCTAGAGCAGTTAAAAGAAAAAGTCGCGAAAAACGAGATTAACGTTATTTCTGTCGACCCTGTAACAAATAAAACAGGTCGCTTCCTTGAAAGCGATCAGATGTACATTAACCCACAAACAGACGTTCCTTTCATGCTGGGCGTTGCTCATGTCCTTTATAACGAAGGCTTACATGATCAAAAGTTCATTGATACGTACTGCTTAGGTTTTGACGACTTCATTCAGTATGTACAAGGCGAAACGAAAGACAAAGTTGAAAAAACACCGGAGTGGGCGGCGAAGATTTGTGGTGCTAGCCCTGAGAAAATCCGCGAATTCGCACACATGCTTGTTAATGGCCGCACTCAAATCATGGTTGGTTGGAGTATTCAGCGTCAAGAGCACGGTGAGCAGCCGTACTGGATGTGTGCAGTACTCGCGGCAATGGTAGGTCAGATTGGCTTACCGGGCGGTGGTATCTCTTATGGTCACCATTATTCTGGTATCGGTGTTTCTTCAACTGGCTTTGGTGCTCCGGGTTCATTCCCGCTGAACATCGACCAAGGTCAGGAGCCTAAGTATACTAACAATGACTTTAATGGTTATAGCCGAGTGATCCCTGTTGCTCGTTGGGTTGATAGTTTACTTGAACCGGGTAAAAAGATTAAAGCCAATGGCTCAACGGTTACGCTTCCTGATATCAAAATGATGGTATTTAGTGGTAACAACCCATGGCATCACCATCAAGATCGCAACAAGATGCGTCAAGCATTTAAGAGCTTACAAACTGTTGTAGCGGTTGACTTTGCTTGGACAGCAACGTGTCGTCATTCAGATATTGTTCTGCCTGCGTGTACGCAATGGGAGCGTAATGACATCGATGGTTATGGTTCATATTCAGGTCGTGGCTTAATCGCGATGCAGAAGTTGGTGGACCCACTGTTCCAGTCAAAATCTGACTTTGACATTATGAGAAACCTAACTCGCCGTTGGGGACGTCATGATGACTACACACGCGGTATGGATGAAATGCAATGGGTACGCTCTTTGTATAATGATTGCCGCAAAGCAAATGAAGGCGCGTTTGAAATGCCTGAGTTTGAAGAATTCTGGGAGAAAGGCTTCCTTGATTTCGGTAAAGGTAAACCATGGACACGTCATGCTGCATTCCGTGAGGATCCTGAAATCAATGCTCTGGGTACACCATCTGGGTTTATAGAGATCTCTAGCCGCACCATCGGCAATATGGGGTATGACAAGTGTCAGAATCACCCTATGTGGTTTGAAAAATCAGAACGTTCACACGGTGGTCCGGGTTCAGATAAACACCCATACTGGTTGCAATCATGCCACCCAGATAAGCGTTTGCACTCGCAGATGTGTGAATCGGAAGAGTTCCGTGCAACTTACGCCGTGAAAGGTCGTGAGCCAATCTATATCAACCCGACTGATGCGAAGAAAAAAGGCATTAAAGATGGCGATATAGTTAGAGTGTTCAATGACCGTGGCCAGCTGTTAGCGGGCGCTGTATTGATGGATAGCTACGCACCTGGTGTTGTTCGTATCGAAGAAGGCGCTTGGTATGGCCCGATTAATGAAAAAGTCGGTGCATTGGATACCTATGGCGATCCAAATACGCTAACTCAGGATATTCCAACATCAGAGCTTGCACAGGCAACGTCAGCGAACACTTGCCAAGTCGATTTTGAGAAGTTCACAGGGAAAGTACCGCCGGTAACATCGTTCGGTGGGCCGATAGAAGTAAGCTAATAACTTACTGCTTCCAGCAAAAAACTAATGCCAATCCGACAGGGTTGGCATTTTTGTATTAAAATCCAAATAGATAGTAAATTCGATAAGATATTTTGAACTGTGGTGAGAGTATTTATCACTAGAACTGAGAGCTACCACTGTCACTGAGAGGTTAAGTTACCGTATGGCGCAGATTATTACATTGGCTTGCCAACGAGAAGTCTCCGTTTTAAATAACGACTTATCGGTATCATTGGCTAATCAAGAGCTTACATTTCGTTTTATTGGTATTCATAATAACGAGATATCAAGTGAGTACCGTCTTTTTACTATGCCATTTGAATTTGAGTTATCAGCGACCTTATTGGGCGATGGTTTCCAAATGTTAGCCCAAACGTCAGGAACGAGTGAGAATCCAATAGACGTTGGACGATGTCCTGATAATAACTCAAGTTACCGAATCTATTCTAAAACTGACCCTAAACGTTATTACAACTACATGGTGATTGAAGAATCAACAGGCTATACCTTGCTTGGTTTTACGAGTTGCCACCGTTTCGCAGGTTTTTTCCAAATAGTAGAAAATGAAGATCAGCGTCTCATTGTGGCCAACATAGATGGAGAGCAAAGTTATCCGCTTGATTGGGATAGTCAGCGACTTGAATCTGTCGCTGTGTTGAGTGGCCCGTCGTTAGCATTGCTATTTGAGGAGTTTACCCAATTAATCAGCAATCACCATCCAGTAAAAAGCACGTTACTGCAAAAGTCTCCCATTGGATGGTGTTCTTGGTATGCCTACTATGCGGCAGTAACTGAAGATAATATCAAACGCAACTTGCTCTCAATGCAAGATGATTTGGAGTATCTCGAATGGGTACTACTTGATGATGGCTATCAGGCTTTTATGGGCGATTGGCTCACTCCGTCCAAAAAATTCTCAAACGGTATTAAGCCGTTGATCCAAGATATTATCAAGAAAGGTAAGAAGCCAGCTATCTGGTTAGCTCCTTTTATCGCTCAACCGGAATCCCAGATATTTAAGCAGCACCCTGATTGGTTTGTGCAGAATGAATCTGGTGAACACCTCAAAGCTGAAGATGTTACTTATGGCGGTTGGCGCTGTACACCGTGGTATATCCTGGATACGTCACATCCCGAAGTACAAGAACACTTAACCTATGTCGTTCGAACTATGCGTGAAGAATGGGGAGTTGAGCTGTTTAAGCTTGATGCGAACTACTGGGGTACATTAAAAGGTAAGCGCTATCAATCGGGTGTGACCGGTGTTCAAGCGTATCGAATGGGTATGGAAGCAATCGAAAAAGGGGCGGGCGAAGCCTGGTTATTAGGGTGTAATGCGCCAATGTGGCCATCACTTGGTTTGGTTGATGCGATGAGAGTGTCGGATGACGTTGAGCGTTCAGCGGATCGCTTTAATCAGATTGCAAAAGAAACCTTCTTCCGCAGTTGGCAGCATCGAAAATTGTGGCATATCGATCCAGACTGCGCGACATTTGTGTCGTTAGCTAATCAATCAACAGAGCGACAGAGTTATGAATTTCATCGTACAGCGTTACTTGCGAGTGGTGGTTTGTTACTTTCCGGTGACCCGCTTCCAGAGCTAACTCCTTTTGCTAAATCAAGCCTAACAAAGCTCGTACTCAGACAGAAACATAATCAAAATGCGGCAAAGTTTACTTCTTTGTCGTTAACCCATGCATTTTTACCTATCACAGAGAGAAATGATCTTCACTGCTTATTCAATTACCAGTCGGAGCAAAAAGAGATCACCTTGACCTCAAATCGACCTGTTTATTGGTATGACTACTGGAGTGGAAAGAAACTCACTTCTGAACCCTTGCAGATTCTTGAAGTCAATTTAGAAAAAGGGCTTAGTAGTCGTGCCATTATCACTGCGAGTTAATGAGCGTTTCTAAAAATTCCATTTTATTCAAATAGAAAGTAGTACCCATAGCCGACAAAGAAAGCAGGTATAACAGAATAGAGTGTTGCAACCAGTGCTGCTTTGGGTGCTAATGCTATTGCTGGAAATAACGCATCGCCATCGTTTGATATTGAATTTGCTAGCTGTGTTGATAAAGGTACGGCACCAGAGATATACAAGCTAGTGATGAGTATTTGAGGACCACACCCGGGGAGAATCCCAACGGCCAGTCCTACAAGTGGCATCCATACACCCCAACCCGATACCATTTGAGAAATATCGATTTGGGCGAAAAAGGTCGTCAGTTCGAATAGTAGAAATGCAACGATTACCCACGCGGTGACAAAGTTAGTATCTTGCGCCGCTTTTTGAATTGGATGAGACCCTGAAAACTTCTGATCCTCAGATACCGTCGACTGGTAGTCTTTTAATTCTTTGGTTAAAGACCATAAAAACATGCTGAGAATGACGAATCCGGTTCCTAACCACTCGATTGTGGCTTCGGGTAGTGTAAATAGTTGGTTTATATCGACTTGAAATGAGCCAAGCGCTGCGATAATCGTTGCCGGAACCAGTAAGACTTTCCAAAAGATGCCTTGTAGATTGATCGCTTTCTTTTCAAATGAATTGTCTGTTGAGGCTTCTTGAGTCGCTTTACGAGCGCACTCACTGTCGATTTTTTTAGGAGAGGTCTTAGGTCTTAAGAAGTCATCGGCATGGAATTGATTAACGACCCAACCTGAAATGCAGCCTACAGCAATGCCAAGAACGACAACGCTTAATCCAACGTCTGGTTTGCTTGCTAGCAAAAGAAACGCAGCGTCGCCCATTGTTGATGTTAAAACGGCGACAATGGCACCAAACCCAACTCGTCCACTAATGAACTGCGTTGTGACTACGATTGCTCCGCCGCAACCCGGTAATGCGCCTAGAAGTGATGCAAAGAAAACTTGATGTGTTCTAGAGCGCGTGTAGAGTTTTACGAGCGCACTGTTTTTACCCATGTAACTTGATAAGTAATGATAAATTGCGAGAGTAAATGCAACGTAACAGGACACTGCCCAGAAAGCATCGGATAGTGTTGAAACGGTAATTTCACGTGTTGTTTCTGATGCTAATAGAGCAAGTAACGCAATGGGCAGAATTAAGCGTTTATATGTAAGACGAAACTGGGTAAAAGAGAGCCAGGACGGAAAGTTGCTCGTAAGATTGAATGTATTCATGACTAAGATCCGCAATTGATAATGATTCTTATTATATGCAAATGAGAATCATTATCAATAGTGGTGCATCTGTTTTTTAGTTCGTTACCAGAAAAGTGCTTGGTTAATGCTAACGATACTTTTCTAATAAGCGGTCATACATGCCATTTTCTTTAATAGTGTGTAACCCAATCATAAACTGAACCAACAATTTGTCTTTATTCGGGTGGTTTTCACTGATCGCTAAGTGAATAGGTTTGATCATCAAGCTACGATGTACGAAATGAAAGTCGTTGTTTTTTAAACCTAGCTTTCGAATTGTATAATTAAATGCTCTTTCATCAGCCAAAATAGCGTCGATACGTTTTGCTTTAAGTTTACGAATGTTGGTTTCTAAATCAGGCTCGACGAGCCTATCAAAATAGGTGGATTGATTGAATTTACTACCATAACCATGGTCTTCAATAACGCCTATTTTCATACCAGTGAGTGAAGAAAAGTCGCTGTAATTAAAAGCATTTTCTTTAAGAACAATAAACTTTAAGTGAACCATGAGGTAAGGGACGCTATATGCAAGTAACCCTGTGCGAGAGTCTGACCACCAGAGGGCAATTAGCACATCTTTTTGCTTCTTATTCACCTCTTTTAGCGCTCGAAGCCAAGGCTTCACTTCCAATTCAACATGGTAATTTTGTGCTGAGTACGCAGCTTGGACGATATCTACTGCCAATCCTGAATTACGATTATCAAATACATAAGGTGGCCAAGTGGCTTGGGTCGCATGAATGACTCGAACGGTAGCTAAGGCGGGCGGTGATAGGGATAAGATGAAGAATGTAAAAGATAACAGACAATTGCGCATGAAATTCCCTCTATTCTTTGTCAAAGTTTAGACGAAAAATCTCGTGATGGGGATGAAATGTACAGAAAAGTAGATCGAGTTACAAAGATAGAATCGCTCGGGGAATGAAGCGTTAAGGAATGACAAATTTTTTAAATCAGGTAAAGTAACGCCTTTGTGAGCAATCTCGCCCCATTGAAGGGTGAATAAACTAAATGTACAGGAAGAAAGATGATTCTAGTTGTCGGTCATAAGAACCCAGATAGTGATAGTATTTGTAGTGCACTAGTAGCAACAGAGCTACTAAAGTCTCGTGGTCTTGAAGCTATGCCAATTCGCCAAGGCGAAATCAACCGCGAAACTCAGCACATTCTAAATGTTGCTGATGCAGTATCTCCGGAACTACGTACTTCTGTAGCGGGCGAAAAAATCTGGCTAGTAGACTACTCTGATCTTGCACAGGCACCTGACGATGTTGCAGACGCTGAGATTTTAGGTATTGTCGATCACCACCGTCTAGGTGACGTGATGACCGTTAACCCAATGGAAGCTTGGATCTGGCCTGTAGGTTGTACAAACACAGTTCTATTCAACATGTTTAAGATTGAAGGCCATTCAATCTCTCAACAGATTGCTAAATTAATGATGTCGGCAATTCTTTCTGACACTGTTGGTTTTGCTTCTCCAACATGCACTCAAAAAGATAGAGATGCAGTTGCCGAGCTTGCTGAAATTGCAGACGTACAAGATGTTGATTCATTCATCAAAGACCTTCTAATCGCAAAAACAAACATCGAAGGTTTGTCTGCTGCTGAACTAGTAGAAAAAGACCTGAAAGGCTACCCATTTAACGGTCGTGACGTTGTTGTTGGTCAAGTTGAACTAGCAACTCTAGATCAAGTTGATGGCATGATTGAAGCGCTAGAAGCCGATCTTGAAGCGCGTTGTCAGAACGATGGGCTAGCATTTGCTGCGGTAATGCTGACTGACATCACAACGGCTCAAACTCGTCTTCTTTACAAAGGTGAGTGGGCTGAAAAATTAGTGAAGCATGAGAAAGAAGGCTTACTAATGATGGAAAATACTCTTAGCCGTAAGAAACAAGGCTGGCCTTGGCTACAAGCTGAATTAGTATAATTCAAAACGAATTTTTCAAGCGCCCGCAGACATTGTCTGTGGGCGTTTTTATTACTTCGGTGTAAAAACCTAGAACAAATAGCGTAGAAAAAGCTGAGGAATAAAATATGACAACAACAGCTCTAAGTGCAGATCAAATCTCGACGATCAACAGCTATAACGATGAGAAACGTTTTAACTATTGCATCAAAGAGATCGTCTCTAATCGACAAGTATGGATCCTAACTGACGAACATGGCTGTGTGATGCTTAACACGGAAGAAGACGACTGCGTACCAGTTTGGCCGAATGAAGAGTTCGCTACAGCTTGGGCTACAGACGATTGGAAAGAGTGTAAAGCGGAAGCTATTTCAATTAATAAATGGCATAGCCGTTGGACCCAAGGACTGGAAGATGATGAGCTTTCGATCGTTGTTTTCCCAAATGAAAAAGAAGAGGGCGTAATCGTCTTCCCTGATGAATTTGATTTTGAGCTAAAGAAACAAGCAGCGAAGCGATAGTTATTAAAAGCTCGTCGAGTCCAAGTGAATAATATTGCCACTCTTCGGGCTGTTAGTATTAAGTGGTAGGGAATCACTCCTACCGCTTTTAGTCCTTATCTCCGTCCTTTTTTACCTTCTGCTCATCATCTGTTTTTCTTACATTAATTAAATTTAGAAATTTTCCCCACCAGTAGCGTCCCGTAGCTAAACCGGCAACGACTGTCGCAATAATTATTTGCAGGATCATACTTCCGGTCCCAGGGTCGATGTACGCGTGCGATGGCACTGCCACACTAAAAATAAAAGTGGCCAGAATTGTAGCGCGATAGACGTGCGAGGCTGATAAGGACATATTGGCTGCCAAACAGTTAATGTTAATTTAACTGTAGTTCCACTTTAATCATTCATCAATTTTATTATCAACTATAGTGAAGTAACAGTTAGGGATATAACTAATGGAATTATATGGATATTATCGAAGCGCATGAGGCCTCATTTCGTGATAAGAGTGGTTTTATATTCCGCTATGACAGTGACATTTATAGGCAAGTCAGTGAAGAATTTCGACGGGAATTTGATGATTATATCGCAAGTGGTTTACATCAAAAGTTAGTCGATAAAGGCTATATTGTTGATCATCAAGATCTAATGCTTGAGGGTGAAGATCTATCCTTCAAATTGCCCAAGGGAACCTATAAAGTATTAAAACCCGAGCAAATCCCATATATTAGTTATCCATATGAGTGGAGTTTTTCTCAATTGAAAGATGCTGCACTTTTAACACTCGAAATTCAAAAACTGGCGTTAGAATATGGTTTTACATTGAAAGATGCCACTGCCTTTAATGTTCAGTTTTATAAAGGTCGCCCTGTCTTTATCGATACCCTATCTTTTAAAAAATATAACAATGGCCCCTGGGGGGCTTATCTGCAATTTTGTAAGCATTTTCTTGCCCCGTTGACTTTAAAGTGTTGGAGTGACCATCGACTAGGGAGGCTTAGTGAACTCTTTATTGACGGTATCTCACTAGACTTAGCAAGTCAGCTATTACCAAAAAGGACGTGGTTCAATTTTAATATACTGTCACACATACATTTACATGCGAGGTTTCAAGGACATTATGCGCTAAAGCCTCGTTCTAAAGTCGCTTCAAATGCAAAAAGTAATAGCAAAATAACCAAGCGAAAGCTTAGCGCATTAATTGACAGTTTAATCAAATTTATTAATGACATTAAGTGTGTCAATACTCCTTCGGAGTGGAGTCACTATTACGACAATAACAACTATGAAAGACTTGCTATGGAGGCGAAAGAGAGCATGTTAGATACGGCCTTATCGTCGTTATCTATGCCTATTGGTTCGATTGCGGATGTTGGTGCAAACTCTGGAAATTTTAGTAAAATTGCAGCGAAGTACAGTAAGGTGGTGTTGGCATTTGATATGGATGAAAACGCTGTGGAGCAACACTATGCTTGCTTGAAGAAGGAAAGCTCAGTTGGTATTTATCCGTTAGTCTTAGACTTATTTAATCCTTCACCTGCTATTGGTTGGCATAATAAAGAGCGAGCTTCCTTTGTGCAGAGAGGTCAGTTTAATGTCGTTATAGCGCTTGCTTTGATCCACCATCTAGCCATAACTAATAATGTACCTTTAAATAGAATTATTGAGCTATTCCATAACTTGGCTCTTGATTATCTTATACTTGAATTTGTACCTAAAAATGACTCGCAAGTACAGCACCTACTCGCAACAAGAGAAGATATCTTTCCTAATTACAATGAGCCAGCTTTTGAAGAAGCGTTACTAGGTAAATTTGAAGTTGTGTCTAAGGGTGCTATTCCGCACTCAGAACGTGTGTTGTACTGTTTACGTCGATTATAAAGTCTGAATTTAAAGGTAATAGGGATGTGTCGTATCCCATGTTGTTAAGGTGATCCCGAAGTAAATTATAGGCTAACTCTTGGTTAATTCCCCCTGTAGGGCATGCATTAGTTTTAGCATGTATTGTTTGGTTCTTCATTGAAATGCTCTCGATGTTATTGACGTCTAGAGAATATAACTCTCCACAATAAGCGACTGAGATTGTACCCAAGGAGTAGAATGGAGGTTCAATGTTGGCAGCGACAACCCAATTACCCGAACTGAATTGTTGCTGCTCCAATGAACGAACGATGAATATCGGATAAGATTCGTTATCGCGACTTAATAAGCTACTACCATCCATCCAATCAGGGGAAGGTACGCCTAAGTAGGATAGCAAAGTTGGCGCAATATCAAGTCTTTGAGAGGGTTGGGAAACATAACCAGTATGCTTTTGGTTTGGAAATCGAATCACCAACGGTAAGGTTTTATTGATCGTACGGTCTAATCCATGATCACTATTGAAAACTAAAATAGTATTTTCAAGTTCACCACGTTTTTTAAGCAATAAATATACTTCTTTTACGTACTGATCCCATTGATAAATCGCATTATCATAATGGTCATTCATCCAAGGTTCTGGTTGATGCTTGGTTTTAGTAAAAATGGGTTTCTCATAATCAAAACGCTCTCCATGAGTTCCTAATAGATGAACATGGGCAAAAAATGGGCGCGGCGAGGAGTTAATTATTCCAACAAGCTGATTCATTCTTTCTCTATCTAAAGTGACGCTCTGGCCCTCTACCTTCTGAGTCACTAAACGATGAGGGTTCGTGAAGTTATTTAGACCTGTAAGATGAAATACACGTTGGTAAAAACGTTGCGATGTTTCTTCAATAAATAGATACGTATTGGGCCAATATTCCAATAATAAAATATTGAACCAGTGAGGGGAGCTATCGATTTTACGACTGTTCGCGTAATCAAATCCATTTCTGAGCTTTAGGTCTTGTGGGTCAACATAGTGCCTAAGGCTAATATCACTATTATAATAACCCATAGACTTTAAAATCGCGGGGAAATGTTGAAACATATGTTGACCTGAGAACGTGTCTGGCCGGAATAACACACGTGTGCGTGTTGGGTGTTTCCCACTGAGTAAGGCCCCAACAGAACCAGTTGTTTTGGATGAATTGGTTAGGTGGTTTAAATAGATAGTTGTTTCACTTGCGATACTTGCCATGAAAGGCGTTGTATCCCGTTCACTCCCATATATTGTCATATGTTCTGAATTTACACCGTCGGAGCTGAAGATGAGTATATTAGGGCGGTTTTTTTGACTACTAATTGTATTTGTCTTGTCAGATTTGATATCAACAGAAATAGGCGTGTTTTTTTCGAAAATGATTGCAGTAACTGTAATGGCTAACAGTAGTGCAGAGAGTTGCGATAGCATCTTTCGATGTCGCCGAATAGGTCCATTTCGTGAGGATAACCCTTGCGTGAGCCGCCAAATAAAATAGCAGAACATCAAGAAATAAACAGATAGATAAAGCATCTTAGACAGCAATGTATCAAAAGTTGATAAGGAAAAATGTAGTACGTTATATGTGAAATTCTCTATTAGTAATAAACACATGCTTGTAAGAATAAGTGCTGGAGCTGTGTTTAATAGAGCTGTTATGAAATTGGTACGTCGATATAAAGCAGTTCGGCTGATCGCGAGGATACCTAACGTTAGGAGTGCATAGTAAGGCAGCAGCAACAATAGCAATAGTATAGGCGAGCAAAACAAAACGATAACCGAGTCAATAGTTGGCAAATAGTTGAACATCGATGGTCGTGAAACGAAAAACAGCCACTCAGAAAAATAATAAAGATAGCTACATAGAAAGGCGACTATAAATGATGAATAGATAGTTCTATTCATCATGTAGGTTAAATGCATAGTTTTGAATTACCTCAATCAGTCTATGATTAATATTTAGACGTAATTAAGGTATATGTAAATATGGGGTGTTGGTAATTTGTCGGCGTTGGCTTATTTAAAACACGGCGCCTTATTAAAGTGACTCTCGATCATGCGCTGAGTAATCTGGTGTTGTGGATTACAAAGTACTTTCTGTGTGTCTCCTGATTCAACCACATTTCCCTCATGCATCACCATCACTTTATCGGTAATGTGTTTCACAATGCCAATATGCTGCGATACATAAACAAACGATACGCCCATCTCCTCTTGCAGCTCCAAGAACAGATTAATTATCTGCGATCTCATTGCCATATCTAGGCCGTTAAGGGCTTCGTCAGCAACGATTATTGATGGTTGAAGGATTAGGGCCCTTGCCAAGCACACACGTTGTTTTTGGCCCGTAGCAAGCATTTGAGGGTAGAAATAGGCGTGCTCAGGAAGCAGTCCAACACGTCTTAATGTTTCTTTTACTCTTTTCATCCGCGCATCTGGCGGCATGCTCGTATTACGCTTTAATGGCCCTTCTAAGATATGGCCAATTTGAATTCTCGGATTTAGAGAGGTGTTCGGATCTTGGAAGATCATCCGTATAAGCTTACAGCGCGTCGAGTAATCTTTGTGTTCTAACAGTTCTCCATTGACCCGGATATCGCCCGAAGTAGGTTCGACCATACCCGAGAGCATGCGAGCGAGCGTAGACTTTCCGGAGCCATTTTGGCCAATAAATCCAATGGTTTGCCCTGCGTCTAACGAGAAGCTAACCGGTTTTACTGCTTGTTGAACCTTTCTTCTAAATAGACCTGAACGGGTGACAAAGTCCTTTTTTAGCCCGTTAACTTCTAATAAGGCACTCATGACTTTTTCTCCATGTTCAGAGGGAAGTGGCAAGCAAATTTGTGGTGCTTAATTCTACGTGTCTGCGGTATTTTTACACATTGCTTTTGCGCGTAAGGGCATCGTGGGCCAAGTCGACAACCAATTGGAAGGTGTTGTAATGGAGGAATAGATCCCGGTAATGATTGAAGCTTCTGCTTATGAGGGATCCAGTCACTAAAATCGGGGACCGCTTTAAGTAAAGCGGACGTATAAGGGTGTTTTGGCGCTGAGAGTATTTTCTTAGTATCGGCAGACTCTACAGATTGACCACAATACATAACAGTAATACGTGTTGCCCATTGAGTGATGGTCGTTAAGTCATGGCCTACAAGCATAATGGTCGTGTTATTGACCTGATTCATTCGACTAAGCAAACGTAATATTTGTGATTGAGTAATGGGGTCGAGATCATTTGTTGGTTCATCGGCGATCAAGATTTTGGGCTTAGTCGCTATCGCCATTGCGATCATCACTTTTTGACATTCACCATCGGTAAGCTCGTACGGGTAGCTGTCCATTAAGCTTTTATGATCTTTGATACCGACTTTATGTAGCAGGGCTGCCGCTTGTTTTTTACGCCACTTTAAGCGCTCCCACCACCGTCCTGAAAATGAATCGGATGGGATGGATTCAGTCAATTGGTTGCCCACTTTTTCAGAAGGGTCAAGACAGGTAGAGGGTTCTTGAAAAATCATCGCGATATCGCGAGCAATTACCTTTCGCCTTTCTTTTGGTGTTAATTGAAGAAGGTCAATATTACCAAAGCGCATTCGATCCGCTGTAACGTTCCAGTTATCCTTACACACGCCAACAATCGCTTTTGCTACAAGACTTTTCCCAGAACCTGATTCACCCACCAAGCCTCGTATTTCACCTTCGTTCAAGGTAAGGCTCATGCGATCAACGGCTTTAACTAAACCTTGTGGGGTATTAATCTCAATGGTTAGATGTCGAATATCTAATAATGGCATTATTCAGTCCCCGCATTGAGAGCTTGGCGGACGCCATCACCGACTAGGTTAACAATGATAACCGTCACCATGATTGCAAGGCCGGGTAGGGTAACAGTCCATGGTGCGAGATAAATGAGTTCTACTGAATCACCCAGTATTGCTCCCCACTCTGAACTAGGAGCTTGCGCGCCAAGGCCTAAGAAACCTAGGGCAGTAATATCGAGAATCGCTATTGATAATGCATAGGTCACTTCAGTGGCAATGATGACGAGAATGTTTGGCAATATTGAATTCCATAGTAGATAAAAGTCGTTAGCACCATCAAGACGAGCAGCCATGATGTAATCTTTTTCAATCTCATTGTGTACTGCGATGTAAACGGAACGAATAAACCGGGGAATTAGAGCAAGACAAATAGCCAGAAGAATATTAAATTCGCCGAAACCAAGAAACGCGACGAAGATGATAGCTAGCAGTAGCGAAGGAATGGACATGATCGTATCAAGCAAATGATTAAGAGTGCTTGATAGCAGCCCTCTCGTCATTCCGGCCAATATACCAATCACACAACCAATACTGGCGGCGATAGCGGTTATAATGATTGCAGCACCGAACGTCAGTTGTGAACCTTTAATCAGGCGTGAAAGAATATCTCGGCCTAGATCATCTGTCCCCAAAAAATACTCGACAGTGCCTGCTGGGTTCCATGATGGCGGAATCAGAAGGTGCCCGGATTGTGCTTGCGGATCATGTGGTGTGATCAGCGGAGCCAAGAGGGTAATCAAAATAATAAGAACCAAACACCATAGGCCAAACATCGCTAGGCTATTAGAGCGAAAGCTGTGCCAGAATCGCTCAAACTGTGTTGGGATATGCTCTTCTTGATAAATGTTATTTGTTAGCATACCAGTCCTTTCTCACTAATGGGTTAACCATAGCTCCAATCAAGTCGGATACAATATTTGCAGTTAAAACCAGTGTAGCTACGACAATCACCCCGGCTTGAATTGAGGCGTAATCTTGATTGGCCAATGCATCGAGCAGCCAACGGCCGATACCGGGCCAGTTAAAGATTGATTCAGTAATGATGGCTAAGGTAAGCATACTTGAAAGCTGAACTCCAATTTTAGGTACGATTGGAGGGATAGCATTTCTTAACACATGTTTAGTAATAATTTCCCAGTTCGCAAGCCCTCGTATTCGAGCTGCACGGATATAGTTTTCACCCATTACTTCTGCAACCGACGTCCTCATTAAGCTGACAACTTGTGTTGTCGGTGCAAGAGCTAACACTAAGCAGGGAAGGATCATGTGCTCTAATACACTTTGAACGGTGTGGGCGCGGTATTTCCCCTCAGTAAGAAACGCATCAATCAGTGCAAAGCCGGTGACATGGTTTACTTGATAAAGTAGATCGTAACGACCTGAGATTGGCAGAACTTGATAGTGCAGTGAGAAAACCATAATGAGCAATAAGGCGACCCAAAATAGTGGTGCTGAATAGCCTGTCATTGAAGTAAACGAGATGACGGTATCAACCCACTTACCTTGCCTCATTCCGGCAATAGTACCTAAAGGTATACCAATGAACATAGAGATGATAAAAGCAACAAAACACAGTTCTAATGTCGCAGGGAAGACGATAATGAGTTCGTCAATGATTGCGATACCATTTCGATTATGACCGAAGTTGAGTTGAATTAACTCACCAAGGTAACTCAACCAACCACTCCAAAAATCGAGATGTGCCCAAGGAGACATTGAATCTAGGCGTACTATGCTAAAACCGATGATGGTTAACAACATCAATGTAATGAAAAACAGATTAAGGCGTCGCAGTGTATATAAAAACATTAACGTAACCTCTCAACGTCATTGAAGGGAGGAACATTAAACGGGCTAAATTTTAAACCGGATAATGAATTATGGTGAACTTGGAATTGCATACCGTGAGCCAGAGGTATCACTGGGAACTCTTCATTCAAAATATTTTGTGCTTGTTTGTATAAATTAGTGCGATAACGCGGTTTATCAACCTCAAGTGCTAGGTCAAGCAGGAAGTCGAAATCGGCATTACACCACATAGAAATATTTAACCCTGCGCGCTCAGAGTCACATGAAAGCAGTGGTCTTAGGAAGTTATCTGGATCGCCAGTTACACCAAACCAGCCCGTGAGGAAAAGGTCAATGCTACTTCTTCCAGAGGCATCATTACGATTAAAACGGTCTTCAGTGACAAGGCGAAGGGTGATGCCAACATCAGCAAGGTTTGCTTGAATAAGCTCAGCCGTTTTTCTTGGGCTAGGGTTGTACGCCTTACTTTCAAGAGGCACTGACATAGTAAGCTCAAGACCCGATTCATAGCCTGCGTCACGCAACAGTGCAATGGCATAGTTACGGTCGTAACGCACTTGAATACTGTCTTTTTGGTAAGCCCACGATGTTGGTGGAAGTAGCGTGTAGGCCAGACTTCCTGTTCCATAATAAACAGAGTCCAGAATGTTTTTTCGGTTGATCGCAAAGTTGAGCGCTTTACGCACTCGGGTATCATTTAAAGCAGGGTGGAGAGTGTTTACTGCAATATAGGCGACGTTCATTGCTGGCTTTGCGGTTAAGACAAGCTCCTCTTGTTGCTCAATCACTGGGATTTGGCTTGAAAGCGGTGAGCTAAGTACATCACATTCATTACGAAGAAGCTTGGCAAACGTACCTGTACCCCTATGAGATATATCAAATACAACCTGTTCAAGCTTTGCGGGACCATTCCAATAATTATCGTGCCTACGTAGGCGCACTAGATCATTTACTTGGTATTCATCTAAGAAGAATGGACCAGAGCCAATAGGTAGACTATCAAGCTGCCGTTTATTATCGCTATGCTCGAGCTGTGTAGCGTACTCAAGCGAGTGAATCACAGCATGACTTGTTGCTATGTTAGATAGAAAAGTGTTGTCAGGTCGACTTAAAGTGAATTTTACTTTATGAGATGACAATGCTTGAACATCAATCAATAAATTTTGAAAATCGATACCAGTAAACCAAGGGTATTGGCCATTGCCAACATAGTGATACGGATGAGTCGAATCGATTATTCGTCGGAAACTGAATACGACATCGTGAGCATTTAAAGGACGCGTCGGAGTAAACCAACTTGTGCTCTGAAATTGCACGTTTGTTTGGAGATCAAACGTATACTCAGTTCGTGATTTATTGACTGACCATTTAGATGCGAGGCTTGAAATAGGCTGATGAGTATCAGGATCGAGAACGACGAGTGTATCGAATATCTGAGGGCTTAAAGCCTCTGATGTAATTCCACTATCAACTAATTGGGGGTTAAACGTTTGTAAGCTGCCTTGCCCACAAAAGATGAAACCACTTTGTCTGATTTTGTTGTGATCGAGCTCATCGCCACAGCCTATCAATAGGCTTAGGCTAAAGAATCCAAATGTAAGTCGTAAGAAAGCTTTCATAGAAAGAACTTTATTGAGGTAATAGGCAACATCAAGCCTGATATTTTGCCGTAAGATCTCAACAATTTACCATTTTTTGTTCATTCAAACCAACTGAAAACAGTTGAATGCCCGAGGTTATTGTTCGTTTTGTCCAATTAGGTCATATTTTCTGACCATGCCTCTTAATTGATGATAGCTCAAGCCTAATAGCTCAGCGGCTTTACGCTGATTAAATTGTGCTTCATTTAATGCAAGGGTTAACAATTCGATATCCTGTGTCTCTTGCCATTTTTTATAATCAACCGGAAAATCGATTCTGCGTTGCAAGCGGAGGTTATGATTATCATCGTTTGAAGTCTTATCGTCAGAGCCATTATTAGCATCTATTATAGCGCCATCAATAGTGGGCTCATTAAAAGTGTCAATATTGCTCCACGCATTTTCAAAAGGATTAAATACAAGAGTGTTTATAGGCTCATCGACAGCGCTATGCTGATAAATAGCACGCTCAATGACATTTTTAAGCTCTCGTATATTCCCTGGCCAAGCGTAGTTAAGTAGCTCATTCATAGCGTTAGGTGAGAAGCCTGCAAAATATTCTAATTCTAACTCTTGGCACATTTTAATTGCGTAATGTTCCGCAAGCAGTGGGATGTCTTCTTGGCGTTGTCTTAGTGGCGGTATGTGAATCACATCAAAGGCGAGCCTATCAAGCAGATCTGCACGAAACAAATTTTGTTCGGCCAGTTTAGGAAGATTAGCATTGGTCGCGCAAACCAATCGAACATTAGCATTGAGAGACTTTTGGCCACCCACACGTTCATATTGTCCGTATTCAATAACTCGTAGTAGTTTTTCTTGAACGGATAGGGGAGCGGTCGCCAATTCATCTAAGAACAGAGTTCCCCCTTCTGCTCGCTCGAATCGGCCATGATGACGACCTTTTGCACCAGTAAATGAGCCAGACTCATGACCAAATAACTCAGAATCAATCAGACCCTCGCTAAGCGTTGCGCAGTTTAGTGAGACTAAACTTTGCTCCCAACGGCGCGACAAATAGTGTAATCGCTGAGCAATCAGTTCTTTGCCTGTTCCCCGTTCACCAATGATCAGTACGGGTCTATCTATTGGGGCTAGTCGAGACACTTTATCGAGTACAGACAGAAATGCCGGTGATTCACCAATCAAATTTTGACGCATAACGAGATCCATGTTGATACACAGGGGTTGGTTAAAAATACCAACTATAGGTTAATTTCATCATAGCATAGATGGTTATGATAGTGAGCGTTTTCTAAGTGATTGAATATTAACGATCTAAACTTGGCACATTACTTGATTGTATATTTACATACTCACAGAGCCTTTGTGCTGAAATACACTCTACATAAAATGCAGCGCAACATATTATTTTAATAGGAGATCTATCATGGGCGTTTTTTCTCGTTTTGCTGATATTGTAAATTCAAACATTAGTTCACTACTCGATAAGGCTGAAGATCCTGAAAAAATGATTCGCCTCATAATCCAAGAGATGGAAGATACTTTGGTTGAGGTGAGAACCAATTCAGCGAAAGCATTAGCCGATAAGAAAGATTTGGTCCGTAAAATCGAAGCAATGGAAGATCAAATTACAGATTGGCAGCAAAAAGCGACACTGGCTATAACTAAGCAGCGCGAAGATCTTGCAAGAGCGGCACTGATTGAAAAACAGAAGTTGCAAGATATGATGAAGGGGCTACAAACTGAGCGTGTCCTTGTTGAAGACACCATTGAAAAATTGGGTGGAGAAGTAAGCAAGCTAGAAAGTAAAATTCTAGAAACTCGTGCGAAGCAGCAGACGTTAGCTATTCGTAATCAAACAGCGACAAGTCGACGTGATGTGCAAAAACATCTTCATACCAGTCGCACACATGAAGCGATGGCGAAATTTGAACAATACTCACGTAAAGTGGATGAGTTAGAAGCTGAAGCGGATGTGTATGCAAAAAGCGGTAACGCTAAGTCATTAGATCAAGAGTTTGCTGAACTTCAAGCACAAGATGAAATTGAAAATGAGTTAGCCAAGCTTAAGCAGCAGATTAAAGACAAAGAATAGGAGAAATACATGTCGTCATTTTTAATTGCAGGGCCGTTGATGGTCTTCTTAGTCTTTGTCGCTCCTCTGTGGCTAGTTTTGCATTACAGAGGCAAACGAAACTCGGGCACTGGGCTTTCAGGTGAAGATAATCAACGTATTCAGAAACTGTCAGAGCAAGCGGATAAATTGCAATCTCGCGTTGTAACTTTAGAGCGAATTTTAGATGCGGAATCACCCAATTGGAGATCATCTTATGACTAAGAAGGAGCTGTATAGGGACACTCAAAACAGTAAATTAACGGGTGTCTGTGCAGGACTTGCTAACTACTTTGCAGTCGAAGTGTGGCTAATTCGTATCTTAGTCATTTCAGCGGCTCTTTTAGGCGGCAGTTTTTTGGTGATTCTTGCCTATGTTGCAATGACATTGATGCTAGAGAAACAACCAGATAACTACAGTGAAAATATTAAGACTCAACAAGAGCACAAGTTGAAAAGTAAGCCTTGGCAGCAAGGGAAGTCTGCAAGTGAATTATTAAAGACTTTAGAAGCTGACTTCGATGGTATGGCGACTAAGCTTGGGAAAATGGAAGCACATGTAACGTCTGAGGCTTTCAAGGTTAACCGTGAGTTTAAAAATCTTTGAATCACCAAAGCAGTTGAATCAATAATGAGAGCAACATCAAATGCTGCTCTCTATTCATTTAATTTCAATGAATTAACATAACATTAACTGGCATGCAGCTTGGCATTAATCTATCATTTGTAACTAAATGATACCAATGGATAGAGAGCATGCGAAAATTAGCGCACCTTGTTGTCTTTAGCGCAATTTTAAGTGGTTGTGGTAAAGATCTTCCCCCCGTTCCTGAGCCGGAATCTCGGCCTGCAAAACTGTTTACTGTATCAGTCGGTAATAGCCATTTTGAGCGCCACTTCCCTGCGACGACAGAAGCTGGCGATAAAGCTGTTCTCACGTTCAGAGTACCAGGCCAACTACAAAGTATTGATGTGACTGCCGGTCAAATGGTGACAAAAGGCGAGCAGTTAGCAACATTAAATCCAGATGAGTACTCACTGTTAGCTAAGCAAGCTAAGGCTCAGTTTTTGTTGGCAGATGTTCAATACGAACGCTATAAAAAGCTTCACAAAGATAAAGTCGTCTCTGAGCAAGATTTTGATCAAGCCAAAGCTAATCACAATTCCGCCACTGCTGTGATGTCTCAAGCCAATGCAAACCTTCGTTACACCAAGCTTATCGCACCTTACGAGGGCACGATTTCATTAGTGCCTGCGCAAAATTTTGAGTTTGTAAGCGATAAAGTTGGCATTATGAATATTCAGACTAATCAATTGCTTAAGGTTGTTTTTCAGCTTCCTGACCATTTGTTAAATCGTTTTGCTCAAAACTTAAACCCTACAGTGACAATGACATTTGATGCCTTCCCTGGTGCCGCTTACCCATTGTTATTTCAGGAAATAGATACTGAAGCTGACCATAAAACTGGCTCATATAAAGTCACAATGGTGATGGAGCGACCAGAAGATGTTGGCATTCTTCCTGGTATGGCTGGAAGTGTGCGTGCGATTGTTGATGCAGGGAGTGCGACGAGAATTCCTTCTTCTGCCCTGTTCGAAGCGAATGGTAATACCAACGTTTGGCGAGTCAATTCTGATGGAATTACAGAAAAAGCGAGGGTAAAGCTTAACGATAAGAGAGAAGTTCTATCTGGTTTAAACGATGGCGATCAGATTGTGATATCCGGTGTCAGCGGTATCGAAGCGGGCATAAAAGTTCGCGAATGGGTGAAGGAGAGAGGGCTTTAATATGAAACAATCATTACGTTATTGTCTCTTAGCGCTAACAACGATATTGACCGCATGTGGGCAAGCGCCCATTGAAAAAGTGAGTCAGCTTGCAAGAGTGAAAGTTGCAGACCTGTCAGTTAGCCAAGTTCGTGACAGTCTATATTTTCCGGCGGTAGCCAATGCAGCGGAGCGTTCTCATTTAAGCTTTCGCGTCGCGGGCGAAGTCAGTCACCTTCATGTACGAGAAGGCGACAAGGTGACTAAAGGTCAGCTTATCGCACAAATTGATCCAACGGACTATCAATTAGACGTTGATAACGCTTCAGCCCGTTTCTCTGTGGTTGATAGTCAGCATAGACGTTCTAAGCCGCTTGTTAAAAAAGGGCTTTTGGCGAAATCTCAGTTTGATGAAATAGCCGCACAGCGTTGGATAGCGTTAGCGGAACTTGAACTGGCGAAGTTACGTTTATCATTTACAAAGCTACGCGCACCCGTCGATGGCATTATCTCTAGAGTCAGTATTGATCAATTTGAGAACATCCAAGTAGGGCAACAGATCGTTAATATACACAGCGTAGAAAGTGTTGAAATACTGATTCAACTGCCTGACCGCTTGTACGTTAATCAGCCTACAAGAGACATTATTGATGCTATTCAAACGATTGTTCGTGTTCCAAGTGGTAATGAATACCCTGCAACGGTTAAAGAGTTTACGACAGAGCCCGATCCATCAACCGGAACATTCACCGTTACGCTTTCACTGCCTATGCCTGAAACCGAGTACATTTTAGATGGTATGGCGGTTGAAGTAACCGCGAGTGGGTCAACCATTGGACGAGGGATGTCCGTAGGAGCAACCGTCCCAATTGAAGCGGTGTTTAATGGTGAGGGCGACGGCCTAGACCGCACGAATAAGTATGTTTGGATACTTAATCAAGACAGCACCGTATCAAAACAAAAAGTTGTTTTGGGCAAGGCAACGTCGGACTCATTTAAAGTGATCGATGGAATTGATAGCAGTAACAAAGTGGTTATTGCTGGACTTTCAAGGTTAAGAGAAGGAATGAAAGTGGAAGTGATTTCAGAGGTAGCCATTCATGAATGATTCTAATAAGGCTCTGCCACAAGAAAGTGATGAAGAGAAAGGCATCGCTGTCTATTTTATAAAGAACCGCGTGATCAGTTGGATGATCGCTTTGATATTTCTGATTGGTGGCGTATCAGCATTTTTTAATCTAGGCCGGCTAGAAGACCCTGCATTTACAATTAAAGATGCCATGGTCGTGACTCAATACCCTGGAGCGACACCGCAGCAAGTGGAAGAAGAAGTTACTTATCCCCTTGAAAAAGCGATTCAGCAGCTTACCTATGTTGATGAGGTTAACTCCATATCCAGTCGAGGGTTGTCTCAAATCTCGGTCACCATGAAGAACAACTATGGTCCTGATGATCTACCTCAAATATGGGATGAATTGCGCCGTAAAGTGAATGATACCAAAGGCTCTCTTTCCCCCGGGGTAAGCTCTCCTCAGGTCATTGATGACTTTGGTGATGTTTACGGAATCCTGCTTGCAGTTACAGGCGAAGGATATGGCTACAAAGAGTTACTGGATTACGTTGATTACTTAAGGCGAGAGCTTGAGCTTATTGACGGTGTCAGCAAAATATCGGTATCGGGCCAGCAGCAAGAGCAGGTGTTTATTGAGATCTCAATGAAGCGATTGAGTAGTCTTGGATTAGCGCCAACCACAGTCTTTAATTTACTCTCTACTCAAAACCTTGTGTCCGATGCAGGTGCAGTCCGAATTGGCGATGAATACATTCGCATCCACCCTACAGGCGAGTTCAAAAATGTAGACCAGTTGGGTGATTTAATCATCAATGAAAGTGGCGCTTCTGGCCTGATCTATTTACGTGATGTAGCGGAAATCAGTCGTGGCTATCAAGAAGTACCAAGCAACATCATCAACTTCAATGGTGAGGTGGCGTTGAATGTCGGGGTTTCGTTTGCAAGCGGCGTCAATGTCGTTGAAGTTGGAAAACGGTTTGATAGACGCTTAGCTGAATTGAAGTTTCAACAACCGGTTGGCATTGATATCTCGGAAATTTATAGTCAACCCAAAGAGGTCGATAAGTCGGTTAGTGGCTTTGTTGTAAGCTTAGGACAAGCTGTGGCGATCGTTATCATCGTCCTTCTTTTCTTTATGGGCTTACGTTCTGGTCTCCTCATCGGCCTTATACTGTTGCTGACAGTATTTGGTACTTTCATCTTCATGCAGTATTTCAAAATTGATTTACAGCGTATATCACTTGGTGCACTCGTTATAGCCCTAGGGATGTTGGTGGATAATGCCATTGTCGTTGTAGAGGGAATATTGATAGGGACCCAAAAAGGCCGGACCCGAACCCAAGCGGCGACAGATATTGTTACACAGACCAAATGGCCTTTGCTTGGTGCAACAGTCATCGCTGTCACAGCCTTCGCCCCTATTGGTCTGTCTGAAGATGCAACAGGTGAGTATTGTGGTACATTATTTACGGTACTTTTGATCTCACTAATGTTGAGCTGGTTTACGGCTATTTCTCTAACTCCATTCTTTGCTGATATGTTCTTTAAGGGACAAAAAATGCCAGAAGGTGGTGAAGATAACGACCCGTACAAAGGGGCGGTGTTTGTTATCTATAAAAACTTTTTAGAGTTTTGCATGAACCGCGCTTGGTTAACGGTCGCTGTTCTTGTCGTAAGTTTAGGAGCGGGCCTTTATGGCTTTACAATGGTTAAACAGTCATTCTTCCCTTCATCTATTACGCCGATGTTCCAAGCAGATATCTGGATGCCGGAAGGGACCGATATCAGAGCGACGAATACCAAACTCAAGGTATTAGAGAGCTGGATCGCAGAGCAAGACAATGTTGAGCATGTCACTACGACTGCGGGTAAAGGTTTACAGCGTTTTATGTTGACCTACGCGCCGGAGAAAAGCTATGCAGGTTATGGCGAGATAACAACGCGTGTCGATGACTACGCTGCACTGCACGATCTGATGGCGAAGTTCCGTCAACATGTTGAAGATAATTTTCCAGAAATTAACTACAAGCTTAAACAGATTGAATTGGGGCCGGGTGGTGGTGCAAAAATTGAAGCGCGAGTAGTTGGCTCCGATCCAACGATATTGAGAGGTCTTGCAGCTCAGGTAGTCGATATCATGCATGCGGATCCTAATACCACGAACGTACGTCATGATTGGCGTGAACGAACCAAAGTTTTAGAGCCGCAGTTTAACGAAAGCCAAGCAAGGCGTTACGGTATCACGAAGTCGGATGTTGATGACTTCCTATCAATGTCATTCTCTGGGAAATCGGTCGGTGTCTATCGAGACGGCACAACGCTAATGCCTATCGTCGCTCGGTTACCTGAAGATGAACGAGTCGATATTCGTAATATTGAAGGCATGAAGATGTGGAGCCCAGTACTGAGCGAATATATCCCGCTTCAACAAGTTACGCTAGGTTACGAGTTGCAGTGGGAAGACCCAATTATTGTCCGTAAGAACCGTAAACGTGTTTTAACGGTAATGGCGGATCCTGATTTGCTAGGTGAAGAGACGGCTTCGACATTACAAAAGCGTCTAATGCCACAAATTGAAGCGATCGAAATGCCACCGGGCTATTCTCTTGAATGGGGCGGCGAGTATGAGTCATCTCGTGATGCTCAAGCTTCACTATTCACAACCATGCCACTTGGCTATCTGTTCATGTTCTTAATTACTGTTTTCCTATTTAATTCGGTTAAAGAGCCGTTAATCGTTTGGTTGACTGTTCCTTTGGCGATAATAGGGGTGACAACGGGGTTATTAGCACTTAATACACCATTTGGCTTTATGGCGCTGTTAGGCTTTTTGAGCTTGTCTGGTATGTTGTTGAAAAATGGTATTGTATTGCTCGATCAGATTGAAATTGAAATGCAGTCGGGTAAAGAGCCTTATATTGCGGTAGTCGATGCTGCATTAAGTCGTGTTCGTCCGGTGTGTATGGCGGCGATTACGACGATACTTGGTATGATTCCACTGTTGCCTGATATCTTCTTTAAACCTATGGCTGTAACGATTATGTTCGGGCTTGGTTTCGCGACCGTTTTAACACTTATCGTTGTTCCGGTTCTATATCGAATCTTCCATGGGCTAAAAATCCCTCAGCAATAGATCACTAGCGCTTCAACTTATTTTTGAGTCAGCACTAGAATAGTATTATGAAAAGCGCCTCTGATGATTCAGGGGCGTTTTAATAAGGAACGTTTCTTAAAGGAGTAACAGCAATGAAGGAAACAACATGCGCATGGGCAATAAATACCCCCCTAGAACGTGAATATCACGATAATGAATGGGGTAGGGCTGTTTATGATGACAGAGTGTTATTCGAGTTTATTACGCTGGAAGGGGCACAAGCAGGGCTCAGCTGGATAACAATCTTAAAAAAGAGAGAAGGCTATCGTGCTGCGTTTCTCAATTATGATTTAGACATGCTTGCGAAGCTTGATGATTCCAACGTTGCATCGATCATCGAAAACTTCGATATCGTTAGGCATAAAGGAAAAATCGCATCAGTTTACAACAATGCTAGAGCCGCCATTGAATTACAAAATGAATACAGTTCTTTGTCTAAAGCTCTTTGGCAATTTGTTGACGGAAAATCACTGACCAATCAATGGTCTTCAATGGATCAAGTTCCGGCTTCAACTGAAACATCAAAAGAGATGAGTAAGTTTTTAAAGAAGCGTGGTTTTAAGTTTGTTGGCGAAACGATCTGCTATGCGTTCATGCAGGCGACGGGAATGGTCAATGATCATCTTATTGATTGTCCTAAATATAATTTAGATAAATAAAATTGGCGAGTAACAATGTAGCTTCTACTATTAATTAAAAGAAGATCACGTTGCTAGGAATAAATATGCCGATAACTGCTATCGAAAAAAAATTAATCCAAGATAGCTTTGCCAAAGTAGCTCCCATTGCAGACCAAGCCGCGGAGATATTTTATGCAAAGCTTTTTGAGTATGATCCCAGTCTAAAAGTATTGTTTAAAGGCGATATGAAAACGCAGGGTAAAAAGTTGATGACTACGCTTGGTGTTGCCGTTAAAGGGCTAGATAATCTTGATTCGCTCATACCAGTACTACAGGGTTTAGCGACTAAACATGTAAGTTATGGAGTGAAGGTTGATGATTACACCCCAGTAGGAAATGCATTACTTTTCGCATTAAAGACTGGACTTGGTAATCAGTTTGACGATAAAACGCGGAATGCTTGGATTAAAATTTATAATACGATAGCAACGGTAATGAGAAGTGCAGCTTACCCAGGCTTTGATCCTAATACGTACAAAAATACTCGAGCATATAATCGACAGGGTCAGAGAAATTCAGCGTAAATTCCTTGCTAGTGGTTTCAGTATGGTCATGCGAAAAGAGTGCAGAAAATGACGGCACTCTTTTTAATTAGCCTTTGAATAACGGCACTAACTTATTTGACACTAACTTATTTGGCACTTAGCTATTTAGCGTTTGCTTTGACCGCTTCATTATAACGCTCTAAACCCAACTCTAAATCAGCAATTAAATCATTAACGTCTTCAAGTCCTATGTGAACACGGATCAGAGTACCTGTGAAGTTAGGGTTGGCGATGGTTCTTAAACTGTTAAAGCTTCTTGGTTCATTAGCCAAAATCAAACTTTCAAATCCACCCCAAGAATACCCCATGCTGAAATGCTTCATTCCATCAAGTAGCTCTGTGGTAGCTTTTGGGTGAGATTCGTTTAGAACGAAAGAAAACAACCCATTTCCACCAGTGAAGTCACGCTCAAAGAATTCATGGCCAGGACATGTCTCTAAAGCAGGGTGGCGAACATGATCAACCTCAGGACGTTCTTGTAGCCATTTCGCAATAGCCAAGCTGTTCTCGGCATGCTGACGTAGACGTACATCTAACGTACGAATACCACGTAACCCTAGATATGCATCATCAGGAGAAACACATTGGCCCATCAAATAGCTTTGCTCTCTCAGTTGAGGCCAGTATTTTTCAATTGCTACAGCGGTACCGAGCATGACATCTGAGTGACCAACAATGTATTTGGTCGCTGCTTGAATTGAAATATCAACGCCAAAATCAAACGGGGAAAAGTTCACACCTGCAGCCCAAGTATTATCGAGCATAACTATGATATCTTGTTCGTGAGCGATACGAGATAGAGTCGGAATGTCTTGAACTTCCATCGTTACAGAGCCGGGAGACTCGGTGAACAAAATTTTAGTATTAGGCTTAATAAGATCGCGAATACCTTCTCCGATCATCGGCTCATAATAGGTTGTCTCAACGCCCATCTTTTTCATGATGGAATCACAGAAATCACGAGTAGGTTCGTAACACGTATCAACCATCAAGATGTGATCGCCGGTTTCAACGAAAGAGAGAATGGCGTTTGATATGGCGGCAGTACCACAAGGATAAAGAGCACACCCAGCACCACCTTCAAGTTCCACCATGGCGTCTTGGAAAGCAAAGTGTGTATTGGTGCCTCGGCGTCCATAGAACAATGTCTTATCTGCGCGTTTTAACATGGCTGCATTTTTCTCAGCAACGGTATCAAAAACGATTGTTGATGCTCTTTGAACTGGAGGGTTTACAACACCATTAGTCCATTTTTTATCGCGCCCAGCGGTGATGAGCCGAGTTTTTTTGCCTTCCGACATTCCATTTCCTTGTCTGCTAATTTGATCTATGTCTATTTAAAGCATGGAGTTGGGCTTTGTTTCAACCCCTCATAGCCGTTTATTTTGAGTTTCTAAATGATTTATAGTTACAAAAGTGGATTGAATAAGAAAAAGGCCCGTTCTAAAAATCGATGTCGAAGAGGGCGTACCTTCCATTGTTTTGCATCGACAGGATAAGATTGTTCTATGTATTGCTGCTGAAGCCATAGCATTTCTTTTGTAAATTCTTGATCTTCAATTGCTAAGGTCACTTCAAAGTTAAGCCATAAACTGCGCATATCCATATTAACCGTACCAACAAGACAGAAGTGGTCATCAATAACGACTGACTTTGTATGCAGTAACCCACCGTGAAATTCGTGGATATTGACGCCTGCTTCAAGAAGGTCACCATAAAATGCTCTTGAGGCCCATTTGACCATCAGTGAGTCATTCTTGTGAGGAATGATGATATCAACGTTAACACCTCGTTGGGCGGTCAGTTTAATCGTTTCTAGTAAGTCGGTACTCGGAACGAAGTAGGGTGTGGTTATTTTTACGGATTCATTGGCTTGGTGCATAGCCAATGCAAGCACTTGTAGAATCAGGTTCTCTGGCATGCCTGGGCCAGATGGCACTACCTGAATAGGGTGCTGTTGTTGCGATGGTTCGATGTGACATTCTGGCAGCTTTGGTAGTTCCCGCTTTCCTGTTTCAACTTCCCAATCCCAACTATGAATGGCTGATAGTACATTAACCGTAGGACCAGTAATTCTCACCATGATATCGATCCATTGGCCTACGTCTGCTCTTTGTTTGAAGTATGCGGGATCAACCATGTTCATTGAACCTGTGTACGCGACCATGTCATCAATGACGATTATTTTTCTATGCTGGCGTAAATCAAGGCGACGCAAGAAAATACGCCAAGGACTCACTTCTAACGCTTGAATAACGTGAATGCCAGACTGCTTCATCATTCGATACCAAGGGCTTCGGAAGAATCTTGGGCTGCCTGCTGAGTCGAGTAATAGCTTAATTTTAACGCCTCTTTTTGACGCTTTGATCAGTGCACTCGCTACTGAATCAGCTAATCCACCAGGGTGCCAAATATAGAACACCATACTAATACTATGTTGTGCTTTTTCGATGTCTTGAATAATAGAGTGAAGAATTTCATCAGGAGAGTTTTGTAGCGAAAGTGTATTGCCGCTGAGTGCGGGGATGCTCATTCGATTATTACAAAGATCATCTATTTTAGATATGTGCCCACCAAGCGATTCTGGAAGGTGCGCCTGGCAATGGTTAAGTTGACTAAACCATTGCTGAAATGGGCTAAACGCCTCTTTTGCTCGTTCACCACGTTTTCGGCCTAAATTGAGCTCACCAAATAAAAAGTAACAACCGACGCCAACAACGGGAACGATGTAGATGATCATAAGCCAAGCCAAAGACACACTGACAGCTCGTCTCTTTAATACGATTCGTAAAGTAACACCGGCAACCAAGAACCAATAGAGGCCGATACTTGCTAACGTAAGGAAATGATAGAACTGATCCATACACACTTAAGTTGTTGAATGATTGATAAGGATAGTAATGGGAATCAGTCAAGATAGGAATGGCTATTTGAACTTATATGAAATCATCGACAGTACAAAATTGTTAAAAAATCGTAATCGGCAGATGTGAATGTAACGAATTGTATATATTTGCAACAGATAAGACGTAAAATTAAGCGGTGGGCCATAATTTATACTATGTGGGGTTCCAATTTTACGCTCAAACTGGTTTACTTACCATATACGAGCGTCACTAAACCTTTATTGGGTGTAAACAGGGCTGTACAGTCTGTATTTACACTTTAACTTTTTAAGGCGCCAGTAAGACAAATATAATTCAGACAAACACAACATAAATTTTGGAGATACACCGTGGCGACTAGCAGTACAACCACACAACCCCGTGATACCTGGGGTTCGAAACTAGGATTCGTAATGGCCGCAGCTGGTTCAGCTGTAGGTCTAGGTAACATTTGGAAATTCCCGTATACAGCAGGTGAAAGTGGCGGCGGTGCGTTCGTCCTTATTTACCTATTGTTCGTTATTTTTATCGGTTTCAGTGTAATGCTGACGGAATTCGCTGTTGGTCGTAAGACAGGCGTTTCTGCAGTAGGTGCGTTTAAGAAAACAGACCGCCGCTGGTCGTTCGTCGGCGTTATTGGTGTTTTCAGTGGTCTATTGATCATGGGTTTCTATCCGGTTGTAGGTGGTTGGGCAATTGCTTATATCTACAAACTGGCTACTGGCCTATTGAGTGCACCAGAAGCTATCGGTGATAGCTTTGGTAGCTTTATCTCTAACCCAATTGAACCACTAATGTGGATGGGTCTTTACCTACTATTGAATATCGCAATCGTTGCTCGTGGTATTTCTGGTGGTATCGAGAAAGCAGGTAAAGTTCTAATGCCTATGCTGTTCATTATCCTTATCATTGTATCTATCAAAGGTATGATGCTTCCGGGTGCAAGCGCAGGTCTAGAATTCCTATTTAAACCTGACTTCTCTCAAGTGGATAGTGGTGTTGTTCTAGCAGCACTAGGTCAAGCGTTCTTCTCACTAAGCTTAGGTATGGGTTGTATGATCACATACGGTAGCTACCTGAAGAAGAAAGAGAACCTAGTTCAAACGACTGCAATGGTAACAGCAATGGATACCAGCGTTGCTATCCTTGCTGGCCTAGCAATGTTCCCTGCAATGTTCGCATTTGGCATGGCTCCTGCTGCTGGCCCTGGTCTAGTCTTCGTTGTTGTTCCTCAGCTATTCGCTGAAATGGGCGCAATTGGCTTAATGTTCGCTCTTATGTTCTTCGTTGGTCTAAGTGTTGCGGCTCTAACGTCTTCAGTATCTCTACTTGAAGTTGTTGTATCGTACCTAATCGATGAGAAAGGCTTGAAGCGTTCTACTGCTGTAGGTCTTGCTGCAACAGTGATGGGTGTACTATGTGTATTCTCTTCTATCTCTCTGGGTGGCCTAGGCCCACAACTGTTTGGTACAGGCGCATTTGATGTATTCGACCTACTAACAGATAAAATCTTCCTAGCGGTTGGCGGTATGCTTGTGTGTATCTTCGCTGGTTGGAGACTTAACCGTGAAGAGCTTGAGAAAGAGATCACGAACGATGGTGACATCAAGTTCCCACTGTTTGGTCTTTGGTACAACCTAGTTAAATACGTGATTCCTTTCGCTGTAGCAATCGTTGCGATTGCAGGTGTTTACTCTGGATTTGAATCTGGAAAAGGCGAAATCATGTTGGTTGGTCTAGGTGTGATAGCTGTTGCCGGTATCATCTCTAAGAAGCTCTAATAGAATCAGTTGGTTAGTTACATTTAACTAACGCAGCTACTTAAAAAGGCGAGAAACGGAATAGTTTCTCGCCTTTTTTATTTTCTCACTTTCTTAAATATCTCCCATACTTACCTAGCTATGAGCCAATAAAGCAGCATCAGGAAGCAATGACTGCTCCTTTTACTGCTATTTACTGTGTCGATTTGCACATAGGAAAGGGGGAGTCGTATGTCGGTAAGAAACAAGTTATATGGTGGATTCGCAAGTATTCTAGCCGTTGTCATGATCGCGATGGCGGTTATTTGGTGGGAAGTTGAACAGTCACACGACGTCGCGACAGAAATACGTGTAGACGACGTTCCAGGTGTTGAGCTTTATTTAGTGTTGATCGACGAAGCGGGTGATGTGTATCGTGATTCACTTAAGATTGTTGCTAATACGCCCGGAGCTAGAAGTGATTATGAATCTAATAAAGCCCAATTTAGAGACGCATATACGAAGATCGTCGCGTTGGAGAAAAGCAGTGCAGTCGACTACGAGCGACTAAAAAAAATAGAGGCACTGTTTAACCTTTATACCAGTGAGTTTGAGAGAAACGTACTACCTCAAGTTAATCCTTCGCAAGACTCTGACGTACTGTTTAGAGAGCTTGATCAACTCTACGACAAGCACCTTGTTATGCTAGAAAGTTTGCTTGATGACGCGTCCCTATCAGAGAGTGCAGAAGCACAGCGGGCGTTATTGGCACTCAATGACTCTTTTAATACTATTAACAGTACGATTTTAATCCTCACCATTATTGCAATCTTGTCCTCGTCTGCGGTTGCTTATTTCCTATCACACTCTATTACGACGCGTTTAACCCGCTTAGATGAAGTTGCCGTTCGAGTGGCTAATGGGGATTTAACTGCCGTGGAAATCGAAGACCCATCCAGTGATGAACTGGGTAACTTAGCGAAATCTGTTAATAAGATGCAAAGCTCCTTAGTGAGCCTATTAGGTTCAATCTCCAACGTGAGTTCTGAGGTAAAAGGCGTGACATCTGAACTCTTTCAGATAAGTAACGATATTGTTTCAGGCGCTTCATCTCAAGCAGATAAAGCTGCGCTAATTGCGACCGCCGCTGAGGAGTTAAGCCTAACCATCTCAGAAGTTGCGCAGCAAGGGAATTCTACTTTTGAAGAAGCACAGCGTTCTGAGAAGTCGGCAGAAGAGGGGCGTAACGTTATTATTGAGATGGTAGAAAGCATCCAACAAGTGTCTAACCAAATGAGCGACATGTCGACACAGATGAACACTCTAGGCTCGCATGGTGAGCAGATCGGCAGTGTTATTAAGGTTATCGAAGATATAGCCGAGCAAACGAATCTACTGGCTTTAAATGCGGCGATAGAGGCTGCACGCGCGGGAGAGTTTGGCCGTGGCTTTGCCGTGGTTGCAGATGAGGTGAGGGCACTGGCTGAAAGAACCACAAATGCGACTCAAGAGGTCTCAGGAATTATTCAGTCAATTCAATCGGGTACCAAGGAAGCGGTCACCTTCACCGAGGATAACTGCCAACTTGTCGAAATAGGTGTGAAGCAGAGCGTAGGGGCTGTGACTGCATTAGAGGAAATTGTATCAGGAGCTGCGAATGTTCAGAACATGGTTAACGCAATAGCGACAGCAGCCGAGGAGCAGACTGCGGTGACAAGAGAGATTGCTGCTGATATCACGGCGATTAGTGATATTTCAGAACAATCACTAACACTAGCAAATCAAAGCTCACAAAGCACCACTGGTCTAAACGCGCGAGTTTCAGAGCTTGAGCAATTAATAAGCAAATTTAAATTATCATAAGATAGATTCTCCTACCTAAGCTACGTCGATATTAGTTTGATGGTGTGAAAGGGGTAGGGGAGTGGAATATCTATTAAGAATCGGTATACTCCTTCGCTCTATACCGGAGCCCAATAATGTTCGATATTCTTCATACCGACAGTGACTTTCTCGTCATTAACAAACACCCTAATGTATCTGTTCATAAAGATGATGGAGATACGATGCTGCTTCAAGAAGTGGCAAAAGTTAGTGGTGATCGACAGCTCTATCTTGTGCACCGTTTGGACAAAATGACATCAGGTATACTCTTACTTGCTCGTAATCGAGAAGCCGCAAGCGCATTATCGCAGGCATTCGCCAATCGTAATGTTGAAAAACATTACCTAGCCATTGGTTGTAAAAAACCAAAGAAGAAACAAGGCTTGGTAAAGGGGGACATGGAACGCTCTCGTCGTTCAAGCTGGAAGTTGGTGAAAACTCTAGATAACCCCGCTATTACACAGTTTATATCGTTACCAGCCATGCCTGGTGAACGTCTGTTTCTATGCAAGCCATACACTGGTAAAACGCATCAAATAAGAGTGGCACTTAAATCTGTTGGTTCAAGCATTGTCGGTGATCCAATATACTCACCAAGTAGTGTATCTGATCGTGGCTACCTTCATGCGTTTGCATTGAGTTTTAACTATAACGGTATTGATCATCAATTTATTTGTGACCCTCGCCAATCGACGCTGTTAGGTACTAAATGGCAGGAGCAGCAAGTCAGTGACGGTATTCAGGCTTGGCTTCAACCTAGCTCACTCTCGTGGCCAAAACTAAATATACACCAAGATTAAACCGATCCCAAAATTAATCAGATCAAAGAGAATTAGAAGCAATGCAATCATCTCAGTTACCGAAGTTTTTTGACCATGTTGAGTCGGAATTGTCCCAAGTACCTAATGAGTTACGCCGCCTTTTTCATGGACGGGGGCACTACTGGCCGGGTCTTGAGCAGTTAACCTGTGATTGGTTGCAAGGGCAGTTGATCGTTAACCTATTCAAAGAGGTTGATGAAACGTTTCTTGCGACGTTAAAAGATGGCCTAATTAAACTGACAGAGCTTAACTGTTGGCTAGAAAAGCAGGGCAGCTGCATTGTGCTCCAGCATCGCTACGCGGATGGGGCACCGTCTGAGGTGCTAGTCGGAGAGTTAGATTCGCGACCTGTGGTTTCAGAGAACGGGTTGAAGTACCAACTTGATATTGGACGGAACCAAAACTTTGGTCTGTTTTTAGATATGCGTCTGGGTAGAGAGTGGGTGAAAGCGCGCTCAGAAAACAAAAACGTACTCAATTTATTTGCTTATACGTGCGGATTTTCCGTTGCTGCTGTTGAAGGCGGTGCGGTCAAAGTAGCAAATGTCGATATGGCCAAGTCTTCACTAAGCAAAGGCAGAGAAAACCATAAATTAAATGACCATGACTCGCGTAAAGTGAATTACTTAGGACACGACATCTTTAAGTCGTGGGGCAAGATTAAAAAGATGGGGCAATATGACCTAATCATTATTGATCCGCCATCATTTCAAAAAGGCAGTTTTGCACTAACGAAAGACTACAAAAAGATTCTACGTCGACTACCAGACCTTCTAGCGGAAGGCGGTGAAGTATTGGCATGCGTCAACTCACCTGTTGTTCATAGTGAGTTTTTAATTGAAAGCATGAAAGAAGAAGCACCTTCACTTAACTTCAAATATCGCTTGGATAACCCTCCAGAGTTTATCGATACCGATACTGAAGCCAGTTTAAAGGCACTTGTATTTAGCTAACGGCTGCCGCTATTCACTATTTGAAAAGAGAAAGTAGAGCATTAATGCTCTACTTTTTTATTTATGTTTTGTAGCGTGATAAACCCTGAATAAATACGAGTAATGGTCGTAAACCAGCATGCCGCAGCAAAAATATAGGCAATGACTGGAAAGTACGTAGGGAGTAAGCAGAACAACACAAAGCAGCCAATAGTTTCAGTGCCCTCGGTTAAACCACTCATGTAATACAAAGATTTGTGCTTATAAACAGGGTTCTCTATGCCTTGCTTTCCCGCCATAACAGCAAAAGCTAAGAAGCTTGTTCCCGTACCTATAAAAGTAAAGATTAGAAAGGCCCCCGCAATGGCGTTTTGGTCCGGGTTAGCGAGAACAAAACCAAACGGAATTAGAGAATAGAAAATAAAGTCGAGGCTAATATCAAGAAACCCACCTGCATCAGTTATACCCTGTATTCTAGCAAGAGCGCCGTCTAATCCATCACAGGTTCGGTTGACTAATATTAGAAATAGAGCCAATAGATACTGTTCAAATACGAGTGCTGGTAAGGCTACACATCCTACAGCGAAACCAAACAGAGTCACTTGATTCGCAGTAATACCAAACCTATTGAGTACCTCTGCGGTTTTAGCTAGCGGCCATCGAACTATTTTAATGCTAAAGCTATCAAGCATGATTTGTACTCCAGGGCCAATTTAGAATTTTGCTGTTTGCTGGTACATCTTCTTTGTCATGCGTCACCATCAAAGTTGGAATATTGGCCGCTTTTAACTCAGAAACCACCCAATCGCGAAATTGGCTTCGTAGTTCTTTATCAAGCTTGCTAAAAGGCTCATCTAGCAGTGCGAGCTTGGGTTTTGCCAGTAGCATACGAATCAGACTGATCCGAGCGCGTTGACCGCCCGAAATCTGCTGTGGAAAAGAGTCTGCGAGGTGTACCAGTGATATAGCTTTAAGTGCGGTAATAGCCTCTGATTTTCGGTCTTCACCTTTAATGTTATTCGGTAATGCAAAAGCCAAATTCTCCCAAATACAAAGGTGAGGAAAAAGTAAGTCATCTTGAAATAGAATACCCACTTGGCGCTTGTGAGCCTCTAATGTAGATATATCGATATTATTTAGAGAAAATGTACCGTTATAGTCAAACTCATCGCTAAGGTGACCGGCAAGGAGATCAAGCAGTGTGGACTTACCACAGCCGCTTGGCCCCATAAGAGTTAGAATTTCACTGTTTTCAATTGTTGTTGTAAGTGATGAAAAGAGTGGCCCGCCATTTTTTTTAGAGACGGAAAGGTTTTTGAGAAACAGGCTCATAAGGTAATAGACCTTTAATTGAAAGTTGACGAGAACGAAGGCTCAACTTGCTTAATCCTATAGCAAAAGAGAAAAATAGTAGCGGTAATATTGCCTGCCATAGTGCGTAAATTGCCGTAACGCGTCGATCAAAGCCACTTGATAGCGCAACTGCTTCAGTCGTTATTGTTGAAATACGCCCACCACCGAGCATGAGTGTTGGCAAGTATTGAGCAAGACTAACGCTGGCTCCAATCGCCCAAGCAAAAATGATACTTAGAAATAGTATTGGCAATTTAATTTTCCACCAAACCAAAACGGGATGCTTACCTAAACTGAGTGCTGATTTCGTCAAGTTAGTATTATAGCTTCTCCAAGGGCCATCAAGAGAGAGATAAACAAATGGGAATGCAAAAAAGACGTGAGCCCAGAGCGTCCAAAGGTAGTAACTGCTTTGATTGATATATAGCGTCGCTATTTGAATACCAAACAAAATAGAAAGTTGAGGTACTAGCATTGGTATTGCAATTAAGTAATCAGACAGTGCCCAACGATGTTTCACTCGGTATTCGTGCGCAATGATGGCTAAAATAAGTGCGATTGTTGCACTTGCCAGTGCTAGTAACAGGCTCTGCTGTATATTGTTAAAAAGCGCAGCCCACTCGTAGCTCCAATATCGAGTAGTCAACTGGCTTGGAAATAGGTCAGGAAATCGCCAGCGCTGAGCATAGCTCCAAATCAGCATTAGTGGAAAAATTAAGATTGATGTAGTGAACACAACAATTAGGATTGCTTTCCCGCCAATCGCTTTTCCATAGCGTCCGGAGAACTGCCAAGCTCTGAATCCCTGAGTAACTAACCACTCGATACCGCGAGCCGTAATCATTAGTAGTGTGGCGAGTAGAAATAGAATCATCGCACCAGCGGCAGCCCGTGGTAACAGAGAAAGGTCAGGGTCACTAAACCACTGCCAAACTAAAACAGCGAATGTGGGTGGATTCGTGGGGCCAATTATAAGGGCTATGTCAACAACTGACAGGCTATATGCAATGACGGCAAGAAGAGGGAAACGCATCTTTTGTATCCATATCGGAAAAATGCATTTCCACCACATTTGGTATCGGCTGTAGCCTAATGATGAAGCGACCTTTTTAAGCTGGGAAATATTGAGTTGGTTTAATATCGACATGCTCATCAAAAGAAGAAACGGCACCTCTTTTAAAGCAAGCATTACGATTAGGCCAACGGCATATGGATCGTTAATCAATAGAGGTAAGCTGCTGACTCCTTGTTCATTAACATCGTAGCCAGTTGTATTGTAAAAAAACCTAGATATTAGTCCTGTTGGAGCAAAAAGAAATGCGAACCCGATTGCAAACGCAACGTGAGGAAGAGCAAGCAGGGGAGACAATGCCGTTTCAATTTTACCCCACACTCTACCGCCCCAGCACGATAGTAGAATCGCAAAGGTAAGCAACGCGGCTAGATAACTGCTGACCAACGCCGAAAAGACCGATAAGCCTATTGAATGCCATACGCCTTTCCAATTAAATACCATTTTAAACCCTTCAAAAGAGGGGGTGTTTAAATTGATAGGCGGAATATAGCTAAGCGATGAAGCCGCAAGTCCGACTATTCCAGGAATAGTCGGAATAAAGCAAATGAGGATGATAAAAGGGTACAACGCTCTTAACATTACTGTTTAACTATCCTATTTAATGGCCACTGATATTTAACGACGACTGATATTTAACGGAATTAGCGGTCTAATTTCCGTATCGCTCAAGCCAAGATTTTTCAATTGCTGCCTGCCAACTAGGGTGAGGCTCAGAGACAGATTTGAACTGCTGAGTATTTTTAGCGCTACCCGTTAAATGTTGGCTATTGAGCACTGAAGGATCCCCCCAGACCGATAAGTCACCTTTACGAGACTGCGCTTCAGGGCTGAGTAAAAAATTAATCGCGACCTGTGCGCCTTCGTTTGAAGTCGCGTTCCATGGAATGGCCAAGAAATGAATGTTAGACAAAGCGCCGTTGTCCATCGCGTAAGCCTTAGTTGTCATTGCGAGCTTGCCAGTCGCTTGAGAAGAAAATACAGCATTTGGATTAAAACTAATGGCTAAATCTAGCTGGCCATCATCAAGAAGCTGAATTGTTTCTGTTGTTCCTGAAGGAAACTGTTTCCCTCCACGCCATGCTACTTTGTGAAATTCGTTTAAATAAGACCACAGAGGCTCGGTGACGGCATCGAAATCTCCTTGTGAAACAGGTTGTGCTAAAGCAGGGTCGTTGTCTGTTAATTCGATTAAAAGTGATTTAAGAAAACTTGTCCCGTGGAACTCTGGTGGCCTTGGGTAGCTTATTTTATTTGGAAACGCTTTAGCGTAGCTGAGCATTTCAGTAAAGGAACGAGGAGGATTGCTTAATGTCTCTTCATCATGAATAAAGACAAGTTGTCCAACTCCCCACGGGGCTTCTAGTCCAAGTGTTGGTTCTGAAAAATCGACATCAACCGGAAGTGATTTATCGACATATTGCCAGTTTGGTAATGATTGAGTAAAAGGGCCAAATAGTAGCTGGTTATCCTTCATTGATTTGAAGTTTTCGCCATTAATCCAGACGATATCAACACTACCACCACTGTTTCTATTCGCTGACTTTTCTGCAATTAATTTTGTTGTTGTCTCTGCAATATCAGTAACTTTGACGTGTTTCAGCGTTACGTCATATTGCTCGCTTAGCTCCATGCCTGCCCACTGAATGTAGCGATTAATCTCTTGGCTTCCACCCCATGCATGAAAATAGACAGTTTGTCCTTTCGCTTGAGATTCGACTTCTGCCCAATCCATAGCAAAAGCTTGGCTAGTCATTGTTGTGGCGATAAGCCCGATGGTACTGAATAACGTCTTCATAACTTAATCCATGTGAAATGATAATTATTGCTTAATCCATTAACTAGAAATACTAATCTATCTTATTCATTTATCAATACTATTCATAAATGATTTCGATAAATAATCGTTAAGATAATAACGCAGGTTAATGGATGTTTTTGATAGCAAGTAGAGACCTGAGAAGTGGGGAAAATATTGCAGATGAATTGAAATATATTAGGTCAACAGACCCAAGTAATGCAGCGAAGTAACTAGGGAGAAGAGTGGTTACTGTTCATATTTAATCGTATAGAAAGCTAATTGGCAAAAAAAAGAGCGGATATCCGCTCTTTTTTTAATCTTGATTGCTTTAGCAAAGACAGAGCTTAGTTCACCCAGTCACGTAGTGTGAAGGTTAGTGTATGAACGTCATTTTTAAGCTCTAAGCTGTCTTTAGTTAGAGTGATGTCACTCCAGTCAGTTAGAACTTGAGACATAGCCATCTCGGTGTTCATCGACTCTTCGTCACACATCTTCATTGTTGTTCCCATTCTTTCGATACGGAACTGATTCTCGTTAAGTTCAGCTTGACCGAAAAAGTTGTTACAACCTGCGTGACCGTTCGCAGACATGTTCTCGCCGATTTCTAAACGTACAGGCTTGTTGTCTTCACCTTTAGCAATGTCTTTGCCATCAATTTGAACAAGTTCCCAGTTATGGTGCTGAAGATCTTGAGATGTGATCACTTGTCCTTCCTCGCCATTGCTTACACAAGCAGTTAATAATACAGGAACAGAAATAGCAGCAGCCAGTGTTTTTAAACTAAGCTTCATAATAGGTAACTCCACAATTGGACATGGGGACCAAGCGACACGCTTGAGGTCGTAAGATTGTCAAAAAGTATAGCCAATGAAACACTGTTTTTGTCAGCGGTAAGTCATACTTTAGCGTAGTTCACAGTTTAAAAGTGATAATTACGCTATTAGATATACACATCTAACATATTGAAAGACTGAGCAATATCAATTACGGTACTTGAGAAAGGAGGCATTGATGGAACAGTTGGAATTCTTTACAGTGCCAAGCCCATGCGTGGGCGTTTGTAACTTGGATACCAAAGGTTACTGTCAAGGTTGCATGCGAAAACGTGAAGAGCGGTTCAACTGGTTGACGATGACGCCGACTGAGCAGTTGCATGTCATTAAGCTGTGTAAATTGCGATACCGACGAAAAATGCAAAAAAATAAAAAGCTAGAGGCGGAGAAAATTGAGGCTAGTAATCCTCAACAGGATCTTTTCTAATAGTTACTGTTTATATAAACTCAATTTTAGGATCATTCAGTGATCAAGTCTCTTTATCGTTCAATTCTTCTCAGCACAGCTAGCTTATCGACGACGGCCTTTGCTGTGTCGTTCACAGATCCTATTGACGGCATGCTCGATATGGGAGAGTACCTTGCTGAAAATGCGTATGGATTTCTCCCTGTTCCCATTCTAATCACAGAACCCGCACTTGGCGTTGGTGGCGGCTTTCTTGGCGTGTTCTTACATGAATCAGAACAAGAAAAAGAAGCGCGTAGAAAGCTTGCTCTAGAGTCTATCGATGGTGGTGCGAATTTGATTCCTCCAGCGGTGACAGTTGCTGGTGGTGGCGCTACCCAAAATGGCACATGGTTTGGTGTTTTGGGCCATAGAAGAACGTGGGATCAAGACTCGATCCGCTATATGGGCGGATTGGGCTACGGTAATGCTTTTATTGATATTTACGCGAATAGCCAATTAATACCAGATAAGAGTATTAGCTTCGAAAGTGACAACAAAGGCTATGGAGGAATGCAAAAACTCCAGTTTAGAGTAGGGGATACTCCGTTATTTCTTGGTGTCTCTCAATTTTGGGCAAGATCAGAGGTTAGGTCTTCTAACGATGTTGTTAATGCTGCCATAGAAAAATTAATTGGTTTAGAGACAACGGCTTCTGCTTTGGGCATCAATGCTGAATATGACACCAAAAACAGCTTCTTTTTTCCAACTGACGGGTATTCAATTAACGCAGAATACATGCTTTATCGAGACTCATTTGGTAGCGATCACAGTTACGATACATTTGAGCTTGGGGCGCAACTGTTTCATCCAATCTTAGACAGTTGGACGCTTGCCTTCGCCGGTGATTATGAGTCGTTAACTAAAACCGAACGAGGCATCTTGCCTCCGTTAGCTAAACCGTATGTAAAGCTTCGCGGTATATCAGCATTTCGATATCAAGATAATTATGTGTCATCTATTCAATCTCAACTGATGTGGCACATTGATAATCGTTGGACTGTTTCAGGGTTTGTCGGTGTGGGCTCTGCAAGTAAAGAGGTAGATGGACTCTTTGATGATACTCATGTGGCATACGGTACGGGTTTTCGATATTTGATAGCGCGTCGTTATGGTATTCATATGGGAATGGATTTCGCGTTTAGCGAAGATGACAATGCTTTCTATTTCAATGTAGGCTCTGGTTTTTAATTTGTGACTTTTGTCGTTTATCTAATAAGTCTTTCAGGATCAATAACGCCGCTGATTAAAGCGGCGCAACAGCATTTACTTTGTTAGTGCCAGTGATTACTTCAGACCCCAAGTGTCGCTGACCCATCCTCCTGCGCCTTCATCGAAGTGACTGCCACTAAAGCGATGGTTTCTTTCGACATTCTCTTCACCGTGAGGTTTGTCATCTAGCATATGTTGTATATGGATAGCCATTGCGTCGTTGGATAGCTCACGTTGCTTTTTAATCGCAACCTCTTTTATCAGTTGTAGTCGATATGCAGTGCTTGCTCGTTTCATCCTCAATGACCTCCTAGTTAATATACTTAATAACAAAAGTTAGAAGTTAATCACATTAGCGTCAAATCGATTTTGGACAAATTTTGAGACTTTCTTAGTATTGTTTTTTGATGAAAAAAAAACGGCTATAGAATCAGAAAGTAACAGGAAAGGGAGGTACAAAGTTAAGCGAGAGAATTTTATTGAGTGTCAAGTGGCACATAAGTAAATTGTCGTGTTGTAGTTGACCAGTACAAGGCTAAAGGGAACTCACTTTGCTTGTATGATTAAGTTATTTTGAACTTGCTAAGATACCGTCAATCACCTTAACCAGATAGAGCTTTCTATTTTGTTCTTCACACCAAGCTTTGCTTAAACCACGTCGATTGAACTCAGATCCAATTGCAGCCTTTGTTTGCGTCGTGGAGCGAGAAAAATAAAGAGTGTCACACAGTTCCGTATTCGTCATATTTTGCGCATAGGTATTTACGCTGCTTTTTCGCATACCGACCGCACTGGCTTGCTGGTTTGAACAACCTTGAATGGCTAAAGCAATTAACAATATAGAAGCAAAACGAAGCATTGAATCCCTTAAATAAATACTGAGCATGAAGCATCGACAAAGAAAGAACAGATAGTTTACCAAATTGAAATGAGAGATATACAAGAATGAACTAGGTATCACCCATAGTTTGGAGCAGCTTTGGATAATAGAGGCTTAGTCTGCTAAAGTTTATAAGTTAGAGGCCGAAATGATAGTATCAAGGAATGATAGTGATTTGTAATGTATGGCGGTGTATCATTCATTCAGCCACTAAAAACAGGTTGGAGTTATAACCTTATGAGTGAAGATTCAATACAGAAGCGTCAATATTACCGATTAAAATATCCTAAGCGTGCCATGCCAGTGATGCGTATTCAGGATGAGCTTTATCGTGTCAGTGAAGTTTCTGAAAAAGGGATTCGTTTTGTTATTGATAAGCCCGATAGTATTCATCATGGCTTAGACATGTCTGGTGTCCTAAACCTGCATGATGATAGCCAAATCAGCATCCAAGGAGCAGTACTTCGTTTGGATAAAAATGAAGTGATTATTTTGCTATCAAAAGGACCAAGCTTTAAAGATATGGTGCAAGAGCAGCGCCATATTCGTCAAAAATACCCTACATATTTTGCCAAAATGCGCGAATGTACTGCTTAACATTCTACTATTCACGTTAATCCAATTATTCTGTCTATCTTCTACCTCCTGTGAGTACGATATTGCTTTGCCCAAGATTCATTATCTCTTAGAATAGCCACGCTTTTTGTAGTGGTTATAGAGTTTCTCAGAAATCAGGCAGTCGATAGTTTATGGGCAGTCGATAATTTATGGATAGTTGAAGAGTATGGCGATTGAAAGTCTGTGGTTATTCGTTGGAATCGTGTTTTTTGTTGCAGTGGTTCCAGGCCCTAATGCACTTTTAGTATTGAGTACTGCTCTGTCAAATAAGAAAGGGGACGCTATTACCAATATTCTCGGGGTATCACTTGGCTTTTTAGTGCACGCCTTTATTTCTGCTACTGGGATCAGCTTATTACTGTCGCAGTCAGATCTTGCTTTTAACGCATTGAAGTGGCTAGGCGCGGCTTATCTGCTTTGGTTGGGCTTCGTTAATGTCCGTAACGGGTACTCTATGCGTCAAGGTGACGCTGCAATTCCGGCACCTAAGACGGGTACGATCAAGGATCACTTTACGAGAGGCTTGTTGACGAACCTTCTTAATCCTAAAATCGTCTTATTTTATTTATCTATCTTCCCTCAATTTGTCCGCTCAGATACTGTTATCGCAGATAGCTTATTACTAGGGCTAGTTCAAGCGATGGTTGTAGCCAGCTGGTTTTGTGTCGTTATATTGCTTGCTCAAAAACTGAAAAATGTACTAACCCAACAGAAAACTGCGAGAAGGCTGAATTATTCCGTCGGACTGATTTTTGTGGTTTTTGGTGCGCAGCTAGCACTGTTCCAACTTTAGAGAAATCGCTGAGCCTTGACTGATATTTGAATACTGAGCAACGCTGTCTCATATCGGCTTGTTCAATCGCACATTCCATCTGATTTTCCCCTTAATCTGGTCATATTTCCTCTGCTCTCTCACTTGTTAAGCTTTACTTTCACCTTACTATTCTTCTGCTAATCCTCTTTTTACCTTGCTTTTGATAGTTGATATTTACATTCAAGTTACGGTTACATAGCACCTTTCTCATAAATTCAACCAATTAATGCTTGTATTAATAATTGCTAACAATATAATGCAAATAATTCTACGAATGATAATTAATATCATTACCAATTGAGAAAGGAAAAGCAGTGAAAAAATCATCTCTTAGTCTTGCTATCTCAGCAGTCGTATTTGCTTCTGCCGCATCAGCAGCCCCTCAAGTTAAAGTGTTAGACAAAACTCATCAGCCAGCAGGTAGCTTCCTTGCCTATACAGAGTTTGAACTCTCTGGTGAGCCGTTAGCTGAAGCGCTAGGTCTTGATCTTGATGTTCTTGATCCAAATGCTGCGGATATTCCAACGCCATTTGACTTCGCTGCTGGTATTGAAAGCTACGAATACTCTGAAGAGGCGATGTACGCACTGAACTACCAATCGACTATGGGACCTCACCTAGTCAATGGCCCGGTAAACAAGGCTCGTGGTGGACAACTGGCTGATTTAGGTAAGCGTGTTATTGAAATGGCTGACGCGGTAGGTTTCCCTGCAAGTGAAGTTCCGCAAAACATGTATCCAATTTCAATACCGTATGTGTCTGGATCTCCTGAGTTTGCTCAAAAGCCAGATACGACGACAGTGAATGGTGATGAAGTTGAAATCACAACGGCTAAAGGCGTAACCAAAACAGTTGAAACGGTTGTTCCTGCCTATTTCCGTGATTACAAATCTTTAGCGTGGGATGAAAACAGCTTTGATAAGTCGTTCAACCCAGCAGCAACAGGCGGTATCTTGCTAAAAGAAGTGATGTGGTCACAAGACTTCTTAGGCGGCATGCACGTAACAGAATCTGATGAAGAAGTGGAAGCTGAATCTTCGAAGATGGACCAAGATGGTGTACACAGCCTAGGTGTATCGGCAGCCGATGGCTTCAACGGTATGCTGTTAACAGAAATGTCGATCGATAAGATGCTTATCATGCAAGAGCAGATGGGCTTTGATGGTAAAAAACTCGGCGTTAAGTTTGGTCCAGATTATAACCCACAAAATGGTCCAATTTGGTTTGCTCACAAAGTTGCGGTTACAGAAGGTACTGCAAATGGTGTGAACTCAATTAAGTCTCTGAAAGTTTCAGACAGCGCATCAACTCTACGTGATACGTGGTCAATGCTATGGCCGGTTTCCGAGTACTTTGCATACACCGATCAGCGTGTGGCAAACAGTGCTCAAAACCCAGCATTCCTAGCGGTTTTTGATGGTGCTCCTTTTGCGGCGGCTCCAGCTAAAAACACAGACAGCAAAGATAGTAACGACGTGATTGGTCAAGATGCGTTCTCTCTATCGAACAACATTTCAAACTTACTTTTCCAAAACATCTCAGCGCTTCACTTCAACGAAGAGGCTGGTACGTTTGTGACTGAATATAAGAAAGGTAAGCAGGGCAATGTTGTAGACACATACGATGCGGCTTATTCAATTGTTGCATTGTCTATCTACCAACGTGCAAAAGACGCACTTCCAGTAGGCTATGCCTCTGCTGAAGCGAGTGATGTGAACCTTAAATCACCAGCAGGTAAGCAAGCACTTAGCATGATCACCGCACAAGCTGATTTCATTATTAACAGCCTAGTCTCAAAGAACGGTCTAGTGGTTGATGGTGCTCAGCTTGGTAAAGGCGTGAAAATCCAAAAAGGACAATCACTGGACGCACAGTTCGCAGCTATTCGTGGATTGGTTGCCGCTTTCTTAGCAACAGAAGATGTGAAGTATAAGCAAGCAGCTCGCTCAATTTACCTAGCGGTAGAGAAGAACATGTTTGATGCAAAGATCAATACATGGGCAGCGAAACCAGGTAAAGCGACCGTTCATACTCCTTACACAGCGGCGGCTATCTCTGGTGGTCTGCGTGAAGCAATTCTTCACCTTAAAAATGAAGAAGGCGAAAACGAGCCTGCACTTGAGCTTGAAGCGCTAACTGACCGTTACGTAAGCTGGTTCAAAGGTGTTATCAACGGTGGCATGCAACTAGCAGAATGGATGGGCGACTCAGGTGAGAACCAACTTAAAGGTAGTGACTCAACTGATACCGACGAAGATGGCGTACAACAAATCATCGCATCTGGCGGTAAGTTCGGCACGGCTATGACAATGGCTAATAAAGTCACGGTTAAATAATAAGTAGCTCAATAGGCGAAACCAAATAGTTAAACAACTAAGTAGTTAACTTAACGGCTAATTAAGCAGCGATATTGAATCGCTGCTTTTGTCGTATCAATGAAGCAGTAATCATGATGATAAGTGAAACAGAACAATTGCCAAAGAGTAGCCCATTAGCACAATGGTGGAAAGGCTTAGCCTACCGCCATAAGTGGGCTGAGAGTTTGCTTTATATTATGTTTGTCTCTGGTGTCTTACTTTGGCAACGAATTGAGTTAGCTTGGGCGCTAGAGAGATGGATGCTGCTTATTCATATGATGGTAGGCGTTTCGATCTTTTCAATTGTCATTGGTGCATTTTGGTCCTCTCACCGAAGCCTTATCCAGAATAGTAATAAACCGTTTTTGCGCAAAACTGGCACCATTATCGAGTGGTTATTAGTGCTGTGTTGCTTAAGCGGCTTTTTCCTATTTTTCTTTGGTAAGACTGGGAATACGCTGAGTGTCATTATTCAGGATATGCATTTTTACTCTTCTTGGTTTTTAGCTCCATTGGTCTTTCGTCATGCCATGCGTTGGAGCGTGCTTAAAGTCTTCTCAACTAGACGTGCATCGAAATAGTTATACAACTATTTAGTCATACAATCATTAGCAATCGTATTGAGGATTTATGTTTGCAAGTTTTTTAATAACACTGCGTGAAGGGCTAGAAGCCTTTCTTCTCGTTGGCATTGCTCTCTCATATTTGGCAAAGCTTAACGCTCAGCGATACAACAAATACATCTACATGGGTGTATTTGTTGGATTGATCTGCTCATTGGCCATTGCTGTGGTTTTTCAAGTCGTTGTCGATCAGTTTAGCAACGAGTTGTATCGCAACCTATTAATGGCAGGGATACTCATTTTTGCCACGATTGTGCTCACCTATATGGCTGTCTGGATGCAGAAACAGGCAAAGCATCAAGTGACCCAAATGCAGCAAGAGATCAGTGATATTGTCTCAAAGGGCAATGTGCTTGGTTTGGTGTTTCTTTCGTTTCTAGCGGTTCTAAGGGAAGGGTTTGAGACGATATTATTCTTCTCTGCTTTGATGTATTCAAGCTTTGGTGAGTTCTCAACCGAAGATGCGCTTATTGGCGCAACCGCTGGGCTTGTGCTGGCTTACGTTTTGGTTTGGGTGATGTTCAAAACCACTAAAACAGTGCCTCTTAATTCTTTCTTCCGTTGGACGAGTCTACTGATCATTATCATCGCTGCGGGCTTACTGTCTTCGGCTATAAATATGTTGCAAGCCGCTCACGTGCTGCCAATTGTCTATGAGAGCTTGTTTGATATTTCACACATTTTGGATGACCAAGGCGTATTTGGCACCTTCTTGCGAGCACTGTTTGGTTACAACTCATCCCCAGGCTTGTTGCAGCTCCTTGTTTGGGTTGGCTACATGTCAATATTTTCGCTGTTTTGGCATAAAGGATATAAGCACGCATGAAAACAGAAAAACCGATTTCACAAAAACATATCGCTATTTTGGGCGCAGGGCCTGCTGGGCTAATGGCTGCTTGGGAGTTAGTCGAAGCGGGTCACAAAGTGACACTAATTGAAAAGGCGGATCACGTTGGTGGAATGTGCGCAACTCAAACGTTTCAAGGTAAGCACGGCGAGTACCGATTTGATTTTGGTGGGCACCGTTTTATTACCAAAAACCCAAAGCTACTTAACTTTGTCGATACCTTGATGGGCGATGATCTGCTTTATGCCCAACGTAAAAGTGTCATCCGTTATAAAGGGCGTATCTATCAATACCCGCTAGCATTAATGGATTTGATAAAAAATGCGCCTATGCCTTTGCTTATTGGTGGTGGCGTTGATCTGCTAAAACAGCTGTTTAAAGCTAAGCCAAAAGATCAGTCTAGTGTTAGCTTTGCCGAGTGGATTGAGAGTCGTTTTGGTAAGACTCTATATAAACACTTTTTTGAGGGCTATACCGCCAAGCTTTGGGGTATTGATCCTAAGTTTCTTTCTGGAGACTGGGCCTCACAACGCATTAGCTTGATGGATCTTAAAGATGTGGCGCGCCGATTATTGCCCGGTCGTCAATCTTCAGTTCGAACTTATGCTCGTCAATATCGATACCCTAAAATGGGCTTTGGTCAGCTCTATACAAGGCTTGGTGAAGAGTTGGTTAAAAAGGGCGTTGAGATAAAATTAAATAGTGAAGTAAGCGGTGTTTCAATCGCTGCGGATAACCGTATTGAGTCGGTGCAATACACTGTCCCTGATACCCCTGATACCCCTGATACCCCTGATACCCCTGATTACGTCGGTACTGTTGCGTGTGATGAAGTGATCTCGACGCTGCCATTATCGATTATGTGTGATCTAACAGGCTTTGATAGCAAGCTAGAGTTTCGCTCTCTGCGCTTTATGAACATGCCAATGGAAACAGACAATATCTCTGATAACACGTGGCAATACCTTTCTGACCCAGAAATGCTAGGCACCCGCTTGCAAGAGCCAAAACGCCGTTCTTCGTTTATGGCACCAGAAGGGCGATCTTCAGTGATGGTAGAGATCCCTTGTGACAAGAATGATGAAACGTGGACGATGGCAGGCGATAAACTGCAAACTCGCATACTCGAAGATCTTGACGCACTGGGTGTAGATAAAAAGCTGGCGACGGGCGAGTACTTTACTTCTTATACCGAGCACGCCTATCCACTCATGGATATGACGTATCAATCCAAGCGCGAAAAAGCGATTACTCATTTATGCCAGTTCGACAATCTCATCATGACGGGAAGGCAGGGTACATTCCGCTACATCTTTACTGACACAGCAATGGAGATGGGCATGATGGCGGCGCAAAGTGTGCTTGATGGTAAAGACCGCCGACGTGAAATCTTCGATTTTAGAAATGAAAAAGTGGTACTGGAAGTGCAAAGCGTTGCCTAAACGAAAGGAACAGTGACAGTGGATATTACGAGACAATTTATTCGATGGATTCATGCAATATCGCTATTGGCTTGTTTTCTAGCGAGCGGAGTAGCGCACGCTTATTCATACGCAGCAGCGGGTAAAGAGCCAGTGATTGATGGCCGAGAGGCGATATTAGTTGCGCTTAGCAATGAAGATTATGCTGCGGTTAAAGCAGCGGTTGATGGACTAAGCGAAGAGTTTGCATACCTGAAAGCTGATCATGATGTTGATCTGTTAACGCCGATGTTATCGGCAATTGGTCAGCAGCAAGCAAGTGAGGTTGAACATCTGATGGATAAAATGATGTACGAAGAGATCGTACGTCGCTTGGAGGGGGCGCAAAACAATTTGGCTGACTATCAAGTAGCGAAGGTTCTTGTCGTTAAAAGTAAGCTCTTTTTGGACTTGCTAGCCCCAAAGCTTGAGCAAGAGTCGCGACAAATCGCTTCTCAGTCCATTCAAGGTGTATTGGCTGCAATTGGTAATCCGGGAGTCTTCGGAGTAGGGCAAGCACCAGCTGATCCACAGACGTTTAAAGAACAACGAAGCGCGTTGATGTCTGCGCTTCGTTCGTTTAAATAACTGTTCGTTTTAGGCAGAAGATACTTGCAGGTCAATGAATAGTAAAAATGCCCCTTGGATTATTATCATTGTCACCGGCTACATAGGCTGGTGGCTTTGGGCATCTCGCTTTCCGTTAGAGTTAACCAGTGATGACGCTTACAACTTTTGGTTGGCGATTGAGCGTTTTTCAGTGATTGAATTTCGTCCGCATTTTCCTGGTTATCCTGCATTTGTGGCGATGAGTAAAATGGTTGCCTATGGGCTTGCTTCAAACGTCCCTGCCAATGTTGTGGTGTCACTTGTGTTTGGCTGCCTTATTCCTATTCTGGTGGCTGGGATAGTTTACATGGTTTGCAAAAGTTGGTTTTTAGCGGCTCTCGGGTTTGTAATGATCACTGTGCAGCCATTGTTACTGTCAATTTCACTGAGCGGGTTGTCTGATTCAATGGCATTAGCACTGTTGCTATTTTCCGTTGCTGCGCTTATTAGGCAGAACTATTTGATTGCAGGGCTTTTTGTCGCAATGATGCTAGCCACAAGACCGGCTTACCTACCACTGGCGATTGGGCTAGCGATACATCCTCTTATTTCGCCTGTCTCTGTCGAAAATTCAACGAGTCGAATTAAAGCGTACTTTCAAGTGTTTAGCATGATTATGTTAGTGGGTGGTATCTCTCTTTGGTTTGTACTTCGTCAAGATGGCCTAGCTTACTTTGAAGAGGGGATGAGATTTACTCAAGGCCACTTTTCTATTTGGGGGAATACAGTTCATGGTGAACAAAACCAATGGATTCAATGGTGGAATAGTCTGACAAAGGGGTTTGGTTTATACCCTGTCTTGATAGTTTTACTTCTCCAATGTTATACGCTGACTTATTTTATTCGTCCTCGGTCTCATCTTGCCTCTCGCTCAATTTTCAATTTGGAAGTATCAAGAGTTCAGTTGAAGGAAGAGGCGATTAAGACCATAAGTTTTACTTCTCTTATTTATTGGGTCTGGATAACGTTTGCCCAAAATCCAGATAATCTTCGCCATTGGACTCCGATACTGACTCTGTTTTGCATCTTGCTTCCGATTGCCATTGGCTCATTTCTAAATAAGTCATCGGAAGACGATATGGGAATAACAGGCAAGAGCATAATTTCGTTGAAAAAGTTTTCCTCGTTGCTTGTGGCTTTCTTGTTTTTCAATTCGCCCTCTATTCATGCCATTGTGAGCAAGTCAAAGCCAATTCACGCCCCAATACAGCAGGCGATTAATTGGGTTGATGTAAACCCTTTCATCGACTTATTAGGCACGAACTACAGCGTGAACCTAGCAAGAGCGTCGCTACCCAATCAGCGTATTTATGACATGTATTATCCAAGTAGCAATCACGCCTTGCTATCGGCGGCTTCGACTAACCCTCAAAGTGCTTGGCGTCTTTCAGGAACACCGATTGACCAGACGTTAGTAGAGATTTTCCCAGCTCGCTTTGTCGGAGAGAGAACACTCTACCTTTACCAAATTAATGAACAAAAAATTAGCAAACAAGAAAACAATAATTATGAGCAATGATGTAATGAGTTATTCAGGTATTAAAAGGCTACTCAAGACTATCCATGAGATGCGGTTATTTAAACGCGTAAAGCAATTATTGAATATTGTCTGCGTTTTGGTTGCGTTAAGTATTAGCCACTCTTCATGGGCTATCGAGAAAAGTAGTTCGTTACTTATGACGGCAGACAAAAGCCAGTTCATTAGCGCAAACTTTGATGCTGGCAGTGTCAGCATTATTGAGAGAAGTAGTGGAAAAATCCTAGTTGAACAGACGATTGGTCGTGATATACGCCGAGTAGCGCTAACGGGTGATGAGCAGCAGTTACTTGCGACAGACTACTTAAGTGACAATGTCACAATGCTGAATGCAGACGATCTATCCGTGGAGTGGACACTTTCCGTTCCTTCCCGACCGTTTGGGGTAGTGTTTGATAAAAATCATCAACAATTTTATGTGACCAGTTTCGAGCGAGATAAGTTGCTGGTGATAAGCCGCGACGGTGAGATCACCAAAACAATTGATACCGCTTCAACGCCAAGGGGATTAGCCCTTACCGATGATGGTCGTTTGTTAGTCACTCATATGATGTCAGGTCAGCTCTCTATCTATGATACTAAAGCTCAAACGCCAATTCTAAATCAGATAATCCAGCTCGAAGATACTAAAGCAAATGCAACGTTAACCACCCCTCAAGGTAAGCCACGTGGGCTTGATAATATTGTAGTTTCACCAGATGGTAAAACGGCTTGGCTTCCTCACATGCTTTGGTCATTCGGTCACAATTTTCAGTTTCAATCGACGGTGTTTCCTACCATCTCAATCATTGACCTAGAGCTTGGCAATGAACACGAGGTGATAGAAGAGAGAAAGCAGCTATTTGAGCAGATCAATATTATTGAAAGTGGCAACCGAATTCGCATTATCTCAAACCCTCATGATGGCGCATTCACAGAAGATGGTAAGAAGGTGATTTTTACGCTAGCCGCGTCTGAAGACTTGCTAGTATTTGACCTTTCTCGACAAGGTAAAAAGAACAGCAAACGACATCGTCGTAAGAAGTTTCAAGGCGGAGTGAAAGCAACTCAAATATACCGTAATGTACCGGGCGATAATCCACGCGGCATTGCTATTTCGGGGCGCGATCTATTTGTGCAAAATGCGATGACTCTGGATTTAGTCAAGTTTGATACTGGAAAGCCAGGGCCATTTTCAAAGGTGAAATTGGCAGAAGAGCAGTTCGCGAAGCTAGTTCAACATGATCCAGTAGCGCCGCAAATGCGACTGGGTAAGACGCTCTTTAATAGCGCGAATATGGCCGATAGTTCCGAGTACCCAATGTCTGGCGACTTCTGGATGAGTTGTAACTCTTGTCATATTGATGGCTTTAATTTTACTAACCGACAGCTGATGGAAGATGGAAAGAAAGATCGCTTTAAAAACGCGTTAACCGGACACGTCGATGTAAGAAAAATGATCATTGGTGACCCTGTTGGCGCGTACGTCGATATCATTCAAAAAACTCAAGGCGGAATGGGGGGCGATCCAAGAGAGGAGGAGATGCCTCCTGTTGATGTTGAAAACCCGCCTCTTGAAGTCGCGAAAATGATGTCAGCCTTAAATGAATACGTTAAGGCGAGAGAGAACCTGCCATATTTAGCGACTTGGTTGCGTCTTGATGATGAAAAGCGTTACACGCACCCTGATGAGTGGGTAAATTCTGCAGAGTGTGCCGATTGTCATACCACCATCTACGATCAGTGGGCGGACTCAAATCATGGTATGAACATGGACCACCCGTATTACCGCTTTCAGGAAGATTTCGCGGCAAAAACAGAGGGTGAAGAGTTTCGTGTGTTGTGTCGAGGCTGTCATGCGCCACAAAGTATTATCAATGAAGATAACAAGCCGTTTGAAGAGTACGGTGATATGTGGCTAAAGGGTGGTGAGGATCTGAAAGAAGCATTTGCCCATGGTCAATCGGTTAATGAACGAGGGACAGGTTGCGTTTTTTGTCACCGTATTACTAAGGCGGAAAATGCAGGCGGTAATACTGACTTAACCGTAAACATCAAGGATCGAGAGCTGTACGTTTTTGAAGATGCCAAAAATAGCATGCTGAAATGGCTCTCTGAAAAACAAATTAATGCGTCACCAGAGGTCCATAAGGATTCATATTCTGATCCTGATCTGTACCAAAGTTCACTCTATTGTGCGACCTGTCATAATGAATTTACTACCGGGCAGGGCGCGAACATCAATGATAACTTTGGTGAGTGGTTAGCTTCGCCATTTAACGCGCCAAACGATCCTAGTATGCACAAAGAGTGTATCGATTGTCATATGACGCAAGATGTCACTGACTTTGATAACAAGGTGTCAGGGCAATCGACTAATGATGGTCCGATTAAGAGCAACATGCGTTCGCACCACTTTGTTGGAGGTAATTATTACTTCACTGGGATGCGTAATCCAGAACACAAAAAGCTCAGTATCGATATTTTAAAAACAGCGTTAACTCTAGAAGTTGAGAAACAGGGCAATCTATTCTCGGCAAATATCACCAACGTTAACTCTGGGCACGATATGCCGGGTGGCGCTCGCCGTCAGGTTTGGGTTGAGCTCATTGTTACTGACGCTAACGACAACGTTGTTTTTGAAAGCGGTGTTATGCAAGACGGAGTTATTCCAAAAGATTCGCGTCGATTTATCAAAATTGGTGTCGATGAAAATGGAAAGCCTGTTGGTCTTCGTTTCTGGCGCTATGTAAAAATAGGTCAAGATACCCGTATCAAATCAGGTGAAACGCGCGTTGAGCAGTTCGAGTTACCAAGTGATCTGGACTACCCAATTACCGTTTCTACTCGTGTTCTTTACCAAGTCTTCGCCAAAGGGCTGACCGAGAAGGTACGCAGTGCCTTTCCTGATGAGGATATTCCAGAGCCTGAAGTCATTGAACTTGAGAAGGTGGTAGAGGTATATAAGAAGTAGCTTGATATAGATAAGGTATAAGAGAGGCAACGCCTAGAGAGCCAAGGACATTTAAGGCAAGTACAGAACGCATTTTTAATTATCAAAAAAGCGAACTGTTACTTGTCTTAACCTGCCCTCTAAATAGAGTGAACAAGCCTAGGGTCCGATTAGAAGTTAATTTCGTAGTTAATGCTAGATATCAGCTCTTTATGGTCGGTAAAATTGGCATCAATAAAAATACTTTGCCGATCATCTAATCGATATCCTAGAGTGCCATCGATACTGACCTCGCTAACACTTTCATGTTCAAAGTTACTTTTTAGTTGGTTGAGCCCTAATATTGCTGTCGGCGAAACAGTTACCCAGCTATTCATTGGTAGTTTTCTAAAATAGCGAAATTGAATTTTACTAAAGTATGCATAGTTATCGGCCCACTCTTCACTGGTCGCGCCAAAGCCTAAAGAAGGGACAAGTAACGTCTGATTGTCGATGGAGTAAACATCGAAAAGACTGACCGAACCATTTAGAGAACTATCGGCGCTGTCATCTTGTACGTAATCAACAATAATCCCTTTGCTTAAGCGCTTGTGCCTCGCTGCACTACGAATGTTATGGACATTAAAGTCTCGTTGTAGCTCGTACTGCAACAAAATCTGCATGTCCATAGTGGTATTAAGGTCGAGCGTTGCTCTCGCACCATTCCCTTCATTTCCATAACCAAATGAGACACTTGGCCTCATCTGTAATGCTTCGCTAATTCGAACCTCTTTTAGCTGATCTGCTATGGCGCTATTGCTAATAAGCAAAGAAAGTAGATTAATGAAAATGAAGCGTAACGTCATGAGGCCCCCAAGGTTAATTAGTGGAGGCATGATAGGCGGTGCTCGTTTTTTAGGAATGGTTTTCAGAAATTCAAATTTGCTTCGGTCTTTAAGTCGAAAATGAATTTCTCTAATTCATTACTTGTTGTGCTAGTGATCTAGATACTGATGGTATCTAACAATTATTGAGATTAAGTCAGTGACTAGAACGGTATGCAGCAGAGTAAGTGAAGATATTTTTTTAAATCAACGTTGTTACAAGATCTTTGATGAAGGCGAGGGGATCGCCGTTCTGTATTTGCATCATAATCACGCACAACAAAACTACATTGTAGATGCGATTATAGCCGTTGCTTCCGAGCACACACGAGTAATCTGTTTAGATGTTTCTGATGTTTGGTCAACTAACATCAATGAGCTTAGCTCAATGCAATTGAGGCAACTTACGGATGATATTCACCTATTGGTGGATATCTACTGGCTTGAAGACGTAATTATTGAAGGTAACTACATGAATACTAGACTTAAGCATCAATTGTTAAAGGTACTAAAATCGCGTTGCAATGACAGAACAGCACTAGTTAATGACTAGCCGTTAGAGCCGACACTTCTTAACTTGGCTGAATAACCGTATCAAAATGACTTTGAAAAACTTGATGCAAGAATTGATTGAGTGGATACCCTCGTCGTGTTTGTAAGTACCCACCACAAATATCCAATTGTCGGTACTCTTGGGAGAGTGGAGGTAGTGGGTAGCAGGTCAGTTTATCGGACATATTACTAATGTAGCTGCTTGAGTAGAGTAACGAGTCACTAGTCGCTATGTACTCTAATACGGTTACTAAGCTATGGCTGGTCAGTTCAACATCAGCAACATACCCTTTTTGCAAGTACAGCTCTTCAATGACACTTCGTTTGCTGTTTATACCATCCAAAAACAGACGGGCGATAGGAAGGTGATGAATCTCATCCCATGCACTGGTTTTACTTAAAATAGGATGATCGACTCTAGCGACAATGGAGTTTTGTACTTGGCATAATGTGTGAGTGTAAACCTCTTGTGGTATTGGATAGCCAGCAAGCTGGATCATATAGTCGATCTCGCCACTGAGCATTTCACCTAATGAATGGCTTTGCCAATAAATGATTTTAAACTTCGCGTTTGGCAAGCTGCTTTTTAGAACGTTAATTAAACCTGACCCAAAGATTTCTTGAAGAAAGGTATTCACAGCAATGGTAATGGAGCCGTTAAATACCAAAGGATCGAAATCTTGATAAGACTCAACAACTTTGATTATTGGGGTCATCATCTCATCAGCTGCTTGAGCTAATTTTTCTGCAAGTTCTGATGGTTCAACACCGTGAGCTTTACGGATAAATAATTGATCACCGAATACTTCTCGCAATTTGGCCAGTCCGCGACTGACGCTGGTTTGGGATATTCCTAAGCGTTCGGCTGCTAAGTGAGTGTTCTGTGTTTCTACTACAGCTTTTAATAATTTCATTAGATTGAGATCTAATGTATCGATTTTATTCTTCATCTTTTAGCCATTAGTAAATCGCCATTGATATCAATATTATACTGAATCAGAGTTGATTGCCTTCGGATATTGAAACGACCAGTTTCAAAAGAGAACACTTATCAATAGAAGTCAATAGATAGCCTGCATAAATGAATTTCTCTAATTCATAGTATGCAAACAAGCTTTGAATGAAAATGCTTGTCGTTGGCCAATGCACGTATATTGAAAGGAATCTACATTGGCATGAATATTCCTATGATAGAGGCAAAATATGAAGCAAACCATCCTCACGATTACTTTGGCGGCACTTATCCCTGTGTCAGCAATTGCCGCAGGTCAGAATCCATTAAAAGTAAACGCTACAGAATTGCCGATTCCTATTCATGCTTCTGAGGCGATAAAGTCATTTCTAACCGTAGCCCCTGCACCGTTAAATTCTGAGGTTGTGCAAAATATTCAATTGCCCCAAACGAAGAGCGAGTGGAAACAATATATAGAACAATTTGATGCTCCGGGAGCAGAGCAAGGGCGAAAGCAAGCTGAGCAATTCAGTGTTAAATTCGAAGTCAGCACATTTGAAGGTGTGGAAATCTATACGGTAACGCCAGAAACAGTCGCACCTAAATACAAGAATAATGTCTTTGTCCATATTCACGGTGGAGCTTGGATCTACGGTGGTAATGACTCATTACTTCGAGAAGCGACGATAACAGCTCATAAGCTGCAGATTCCTGTTATTTCAATTAATTATCGTAAAGCGCCAGAGCATCCAGCCCCTTCAGCTGTAAACGATATTGTGACAGTATGGTCTGCGCTATTAAAGGAACGTCCGGCAAATTCTATGATGTTAGGTGGAACCTCTGCGGGAGGAAATTTGACAGCAGCGTCGGTACACCGAATGAAAGACGTAGGCCTTCCAACACCAGCGGCGCTGTTTATCGGTACGCCGGCAGCAGATATTCAGAAAAAAACGGACAGCCGTTTTGTTAATGATGGTGTTGATGGTGGACTAGGTACATGGGATGTTGGTATTGAAGCTGCTGTTGATCTTTACATCGGTAACTTGGATCCAACTAGTCCATATTTATCGCCAATTTATGGTGACTTTAGCGAGTTTCCGCCGACAATATTGGTATCTGGTACTCGTGATTTAATGCTAAGTGATACGGTGCTTATGCATAGAGCGATCAGGGATGCTGGAGCTATGGCTGACCTACATATTTACGAAGCACACTCTCATGGCTTCTACATGTTACCCGGTGATGATAGAGCTAATTTCTATGCCGAAATGGATGCGTTTGCTAACACTCACTTAGTAAAATACGAGGATGTCGTTAAGGGCGAACCCCCGCACTTACTCCTTAGTGATTTTCTGATTCCAGAGACAAAATAATCGACATATCGCTAATGTTTGATTTTGGATCTCTGAGACTTTAGCTCAAACAATCATTTATTAGCGATTTAACGACACTGTATCGCTTAGGTAAGTTACGGTGTCGTTTCTGTACCAAAAACAGTATTTCTTTTACTGGATTTTTTGTTGGGGCAATGTATAGCTGTTCTTTTCCTGAGAAGCTATCAATTGCACTTTTAGGTAACACTGTAAAACCAAGCCCTTTAGAAACGGGCAGTAATATTTGATTAAGTTGATTTATATAGCCAGACGCTTTTAAACTCTCGATATTGATGTTTGCTAATGCGCTATCTCCGCATAAGTCGAAGTAAAGCGAGAGGTAATGATTGGCATCTGGGTGGCGTATCAGCCCACAATCAAGAAGAAGTTGAACGGTGATGCTCATACCCTGATAAGCCTTTGGCAATGCTAAACAGAGCTCTTCATTACCAATCTCTTCACTTTGAAACAAACCCGTATTAGGAACGTGAGTCACAATGCCTAAATCAATAGCGCCTTGTTGTAAGTCATCCAATATTTTTTGATTTGGTGCTGCTTCCAATTGAATGGACAGGTCAGAATGCTCTTGCTGTAGAGTTAAAAGTGTCGGATAAAGAGCTAACGCCAAAGAGCCTGAAGTAGCAATTTTACAATCACCTGCATAGGGATTATCAAAGTTGAGGCTTTCTAGTAGCTCTGCGTCATCTATTGCCAACTTTAGTGCGTATTGATAAACCAACCTGCCTTGCTCTGTTATCTCAAATCCTTTGCCTTCACGTTTAATAAGTTCGTGGCCACATGCAGCCTCCAACTTCTTGATGTGTTGACTTACTCCTGGCTGAGTCATATAAAGCTTCTCGGCCGTTTGGGTAAAGTGTCCAATGTCGATTAAAGTTCTAAAGGTGTTTAACCAAAGCGGATTTAGCATGATGGGTTGACTCTTCAATAGCAAAACATTATCAAATTAAGTCTAAATGATAATTTATCTGGATTCATGTGCAAGAGGAATATTGAGTAATGAGGGTTTAATAGAGCTAAATCTAGCGATGATTCGTCTGGTTTATCGGTCTGGTTGCATAGTTAATCTTGATGTATGAAATCAACGAGAATGAGAATAATTGAATAATAAGTTTCATCACTCCTGTTATTTATTTGAGATATAACGACATTGTGAAACCAAAGTGAAGATTACAGTATTAAGAAAGATAAACATAAGATTCAAGGTAGTATAATTGATACAATAATAACGACAAATATTTTCACCCTCTCTACTAAGGTAAATGAAATAATGGCCAAAGTTACTTCTAGAATGATTGCCGCAAAAGCAGATGTTTCTCCTAGTACTGTTTCAAGGTATATCAATCGAAGTTCATTTATTGAAAAAGAAAAAGTATTAGCGATTGAGAAAGCAATGAGTGACTTAGGATATCGACAAAAAGATAACCGAGTACAACCTGCCGCTCGTACAATGGTCATTGGTGTATTATCGCCAAGTTACGACAGTGTGCATGTATCGAGTATCTTTTCTGGGATGAATAAAGCCGTTTCCAAACATGTATATAAAATTAATGTTGAAGTGAGTAATTACGAATCAGACCGTGAGCGTCGAATTCTTAAAGACATGGTTGATAAAAATGTCGATGGTGTAATTATTATTGGCACACACTTAACGGAAGAAGAAATAGGCGTAATATTAAAAGGAGTACCTAAGCTAATATTTGGTACGCCAGCACTGTCAGTAAATAATATTGGTTCAAAACGGCTGCATCAATTACAAATGGACAACGAATTAGGTGCCTATTTGGCGGTTAATCACCTTATTCAAAAGGGTCATAGTGACATTGTTCACTTGCGAGGCCCAGTCGATAACAGCGATTCAGACGCTCGATACGCTGGGTACGTAAGAGCGATGGAAAGTGCCGGAATTGAAATTAATCATGAACTGGTTTTACAGGGCGATTTCAATTCAGAGCAAAGTAGCGACTCAATCCGTAAAGCGGTGTCGGCGAATAAAAGCTTTACCGCTATTTTTGCATCAAATGATGAAAGTGCTGTTGGCGCGATGAATGGGTTGTATCGAGAAGGGTTGACGATACCAAATGATATCTCTGTAGTGGGGTATGATGATATGCCGTTATCTAGCTATATTATCCCACCATTAACGACTGTGAGACTACCTTTTGAAAAAATGGGTGAGTTATCAATTTCTTACATACTGGATCTGATTTCGGGCAATGAGCCAAAGTATAAAATGCCAACGATGCAATTGATTATTCGCGAATCGACCTAGTGACCTAGCAATGATGATTATCTTGATGGCATAGTTAAGATGTTTCAGCCGTAGATTCATTCGAGAAATCTTATTCTTAACTAGAAATGGATTCATAAAGAAAAGGCTGTAACCTCATATTGGTTACAGCCTTTATTATTAACGGGTTATCATCGTGGACAAGGCAATGATATCGTTATTTATTACCACCAAACTTCAAACTGCGCGCCGAAGCTGACAGAGTCAAACTTGTCGTTTGTTACTGAAGAGTGCTCGCCAAATGCTACTTCACTCCAGTGAGTATCTTGCTCAGCGTACGTTACGTAAAGACGGATATGCGGTACATCACCAAAATGGAATTTTTGAGAAAGTGTTGCCTTAGCGGATGTATTTGTACCGTCGTAGGTTTTTGATTTCGCCTGTTGGTAACCAAGCTCTAGCTCAGTTTGAGTGAAGGTATTCCAGTTATAGCGTGGGCGAATACCAGCGTTAAACCACTCTTTTCCGTCTTTGTTATCAAACTCCATATCAATGTCTTCGAAAGCAATAGAGTAACCAGCACTCCACTTATCATTGAATGTGTAGTTACCGTGGTTAAATAGGCGGACACTGCTACCTGGTGCCTCTACATTGACAATCTGCGTTCCCGACCAGCCAGCAACACCAATACCGTCTGTATATTGAATTGTTAGAATATTATCAAAACCAGCAAAATTGCCGCTATGAGAAGCGGTTAGCATGTAGCCGTTAGTTGTAGCACTGTTGCCTTGTTTTGTGATCTCTTCTTTAAGCACTTCATCGTCGACAACACTCGCAAGGTTAATACCAAGTGCTAGGTTACCGCCTGGAACTTCGATGCCATGAACACGTAGCTCAGGAAGGTGTACTGCAGTGATGAAACGTTCATCTTCGTCGGGTGTCTCACCAGGGTTTGTCATCTCGCCATTGTTGTAGTTATAAGTCACATCCATCAACATACCTGGCAGTTCGATGTCACGTAGACCGAAACCACGACCGTAGTTATCCCAATACTCGTAATCAAGCATGTCATCAGCGATTGAACGAGGGTATAGCTTACCGGCCCACATGCTGGTTACATCACTGCCGAATACACCATGCAATTGCCCCCAAACTTGCATCACATCAAATGAATCAGAAATGCCGCCACCAAACTCCTGAACGTCATGCCATGATCCGATCATGATGCCAATTTCACCACGTTGACCATTTTCAGAGACAAGATCTGATTTTAAGCCGAACTCCATCCAGTCGTCTTCGTTACCCAGACGATATTTACCAGCCGCACCTTCCGCAGAGATGTAGTCTGGGTGACCGTTACCGTTACTGCTGTTTGGCGAAATATGAGCACCAGCACGCATGTAACCAAAGAAGTCAATATCAGAGGTTGCCATTGCACTTGAAGTGAAAAGCATTGCACCACAAGCTAAGGCAATTTTAGTTGGTTTAAAATTCATTTTATACCTATGTTTATTTAAGGACTAAGAAAGCTTAATTATTATTTGTTTATTATTGTCAGTGTTTGAATGTATTTTTTATTCTCCCCACTGTTTGGTAGCGGTATTTTAAAGGGAACTTAAGGGTCGTTAATGTGAGGGTGATAGGGTTTTTACTATCGATGAATATTTATCAAAATAAAACGGTTCATGCCTAAGTTGCTGTTTGTTATTGCAATTTATCTCACCTTTAGAATGCGTTTCATGGCTGTTATTATATATGGGATAATAAGCCAAATAATATATTGTTATAGATTTGTTACTTGTATATTTTTAGGAAATAAAAAAGGCTTACTTAATAAGTAAGCCTTTAAGGTTTAATGTCTATATTTTAGTTTCTATATAATTTCTGGTCTTATGCATTCCACGCGATATTGGCTATGACGGCACCAAGCTTCCCTTTTGTATACATCATAAATGGCGTATCTAAATAACGTAGGTCTACATCTTGGTCAATAAATTCCTGACAAGGTACTGACACTTTAATAAATTCATCACCAATGATTAATTGATCCGTTATATCTACAGACGCGACACCGACGGGTTCTTCGTTTTTAGTCCATTTTTGAAGTGACATTTTAACGGGTTCCGTTGGCGCTTCTTGAACTTTAATTTCAAAAGTAATCGAACCATTACGATATTGTGAGAAATCTTCTACAGAGCCATCTCCAACTTGAATATAAGTGGCACCGAACTGCTCATTAAAGTTAATTTTAATGGCATCTTGTTGCTGCTCATAGTTGTACGGTTCAGTTTCAATAGCTTGGATTGCCATTGAGTTGTTTCTTGAAACTTCAGAGCCAATCCAGTGACCGAGATCAGAGATTTTGAGGTTGTAGTCACCGATGTTTGAGCGCACACCATATAAATGTTTGGCTTCAGTTGCTGCATCGGTTTGGTTTACAACATCAATGTCTAATTCAATATTATTTAGATCACGAGTTTGTTTACGATCTGTGTAGTTCAATCCGTACCCATATTCAAATAACGGCGCATGTTCTCCATTTGGATCTTGCTCGTTATCAGGGCAAACATAGTCTGGGATGTGCGTTGGAATACGGTTAACAGTAACGCTACGCTTTTTGTTAGGCCAAGAGTACGACAGTTGACCAACGAAATCGTAACGGATGTTATTTTGTTCATCACGAACAAGTACATCAGTGATACCCAACCCTTCACTGCCAGGAAGGAAAGCAGCAACAAACGCTTCCGACTGTGCAATTTCTTCATTGATGTAAAGAGGGCGACCACTAAAGAAAATACTAATAACTTTAACGCCTAGCTTATGTAGCTGAGTGACTTTCTCGCAGTCTGCTTTGTAGCTGCGTTTTAGCTTTGAGAACTCAAGTGATTGCCACGCTTTGATATCGCCCATCATCTCTGCGTAAGGATCTTCACCAAATACAACAACGGCTACATCACCAGCTTTGAAATCTGAGCTTAGGTCAAGGTCTAGATTAACATTCTCAGCGCCAAGTTCAGCCTCAAGTGCCATTTTAACTGTTGTTGCGCCAGGGAAGTCATCTAGCGTGTTCTCATCACCTTGCCATGTTAGGTTCCAACCACCAGATTGTTTTTGTAAATCGTTGGCAGCGCTACCTGTTAACGTGATTTTTTGGTCACGGGAAAGAGGGAGAATATCGTTGTTGTTTTTAAGCAATACAAGAGACTTACGTACAGATTTTCTAGCAATCTCACGATGAGAATCAGCCCCAAGTTGAGCTTGTTTCCCTGCGAATTGACGTAGGCTAGGGCGTGGTTTGTCCCATAACCCCGCGCGCATTTTAACGCGAAGAATTCGAGTAACTGCATCGTCAATGCGCTCCATTGAGATAACACCGCTGTTTACAGCATTCAATGTCGACTCAATAACACCTTTCCAGTGCTCTCGTACTGGAACCATAAGAACATCGTTACCCGCGTTAATCGCATAAACGGCGTCAGTGTCCGTACACTTATTGACTTCGGCGTGACCGTTCCAATCAGTAACAATTAAACCATCAAAACCCATCTTTTCTTTCAGTACGTCAGTAAGCAGGTACTTACTACCATGAATTTTTTGATTGTACTCTTCACCCTCTTTAGGTGAGTGATCGTAGTTAGCATTGTCTTCCCAGCTGTTAAATGAAGACATAACAACCTGTGCGCCCGCTTCTAAACCGCTGAAGTAGCCCATAGCGTGTATATTAATCAGATGCTCTTCACTGTATCCATTTACACCACGGTCAATACCAGTACGTGTTCCGCCATCACCGACAAAGTGCTTAACGTTAGACAATACTCGCCCTTCGCCCTTTAGCTGTTCAGCGTTGCCTTGTAGGCCTTGCACCATTTTTGCTGCGTAGTCGTAGGTGATTTCTGGATCTTCAGAATAGCCTTCATAAACGCGACCCCAGCGGTAATCGCGCGGTGTTGCAACAGTAGGGGCAAATGTCCAATCAAGACCCGTCGCAACAACTTCACGAGCGGTCACTTCACCAATGCTGTGAATCAGTTCAGGATCACGAGCACAGCCTAAACCAATATTGTGTGGGAATACGGTGGAGCCGAACACATTATTATGACCATGAACCGCATCTGTTGCCCAAACAAAAGGAATACGGAAACCTCTACCTTCAAACATTCTTTCTGTAGCTTCCCAGAATGTGTCAGCGCAATCAGCCCAATCTTGAGCTGAAGCATGTTTGTTTTCGTTTGGCCATGCGCCGCCTCCATTTAGAATTGAGCCCAGTTTATATTCATAAACTTCTTCAGGTGTGACTTCCCGAAGGTTAGGTTGAATCATCTGACCAATTTTTTCTTCCAGTGTCATTTGTTGAAGAATTTCAATTACTTTATCTTCAATAATAGGATCTTTTTTAATTGCGGAATCAATAGTTGGCCAATCCTTAAAATAAGGAAGACTATTTTTAATTGTCATTCTAAACACCTAAGTAATATAAATTGCCGGATTTCTAATACGGCGGATACTACCTTTGAATTTAGCCATTCGTTTGTGATCTGAGTCTCACTGCCATGACTCAAGGATTTATATTGCTCAAAACTAAATTGGGCACACATTTCTGGGGTATTTCATGAATTGTTTGTGTAAAGTTTAATATTTATATTTATTATTCAGTTGGTTAGTGTGAATTGTTTTTTCTTTCTAGCACGGTGTTATAGAAAACGTTGAAACTCAATTGTAGTGCGACATGAAATTGTATGATTTATATACGAATATAGGCTCAGTTAGTGTGATATAAATCACTAGAGGCGAATAATGCGTGAATTTAATTATGTGCATGTAAAGCAAAGTAACTTATTTTCAATAACTTACTGTGAATTTATTTTCGTAATTGGAAAGTAGGCAAGAATCACTTTCAGTGCTTTGATCACAATTTGTAGGGGGGGAACTCTGTATCATCCGGATCAGATGAGAAGTCATACAGTACTTCGTGAATTATAAAGTAATATTATTGTTAATAGTGTTGGAGATAAGATGTATAGCGAAGATTTATACCGTAAAATATATTCTGGAATCCTAGGTAAAATTGTCGGTGTATATGTTGGGCGACCTTTCGAAGGTTGGGATTATAATCAAATTAATAAAACCTTTGGCGATATTAACTGCTATGTAAACGAACAAGTAAATCACCCATTAATCTGTAGCGATGATGATATCACGGGTACTTTCATGTTTACCCATGCGCTAGAAGATCACTTGTTCCGTAAAGACTTCTCTTCCGTCCATGTCGGCCAATCTTGGCTAGATATCTTAATCAAAGGAAAAACCGTCCTTTGGTGGGGTGGGTATGGTCAGTCGACAGAGCATACTGCTTGGCAGAACCTTAAGAATGGCATTCCAGCGCCGAAAAGTGGTTCTGTCGAAACGAACGGACAGACCGTTGCAGAGCAGATTGGCGCTCAAATATTCATTGATGGTTGGGGAATGTTAAACCCAAATATGCCGGATAAAGCAGCCAATATGGCTCGCGAAGCGGGTTTAGTGAGTCATGATGGTGCTTCTGTCGATGCTGCCATTGTTATTGCGGTCATCGAATCCTTAGCATTTAACGAAACTAATCTTAATACTCTGATTGATTCTGCTTTAAGTCATATAAATAAAGACAGCATTATCCAAAAAGTGATTGCTGATGTACGTCAGTGGCACAGTGAAAACCCACAAGATTGGCGTTACGCTTTCACCCAACTTCGCGAAAAGTACGGCTACGATAAGTTTGATGGTACCTGTCACGTTGTCCCTAATCATGGGCTGATTATTCTTTCTCTCCTTTATGGACAAGACAACTTCCATAAAGCGATGATGATTGTTAACACAGCGGGTTGGGACACAGATTGTAACGCGGCCAATGTGGGTTGTATCAACGGTATTCGTTTAGACCTAGACAGCATTAATGATGGCTATGACTGGCGTGGTCCTGTTGCTGACCGTATCTTGCTTCCTACTGCACATATTCATGAACACATCTCAGATGCACTTCGTGAAGCCGATAAAATGATGGAGTTGATGGTTCGTTGGCATACTGGCGAGACACTACCTCGCAAGCCCAAATTCCATTTCTCGCTACCAGGTGCAGTGCAAGGGTTCCAGTTAGATAGCAAACATAACCATGTTCGAACAGCTTTGTTATCTAATCCAGAAAACGCACTGACAATTGACTATCAAAACCTGATCTCTGGTGTTCCGCTAAAAGTGAAAACAGCGACCCACACTGATAAAGAGTGCAAGGTTAACGAATCTTCTTACCATGTTGTTGGTAGCCCAACGCTTTACCCTGGTCAAGACGTAGTCGCGGAGCTTGAACTTACCAAAGAAGCGAATGCTGACGTTGATGCTTGTCTGTTTATAGAAATGTATGACACAGCGCTAAACATCACGACAGTTTCAAGCGAGCCTGTACGATTAAACGCTGGTGAGCGCAATACGATTCAATGGACTATTCCGGCCGCTAATTTCCAAATGATCGCTAATGTTGGAATTAATATCACAAGCACGACAGAAAGTTCTCAACACGGTCAGGTTAAACTTCACCAGCTTGATTGGACGGGTACGCCGACACAAACGATCGGGTTTGATAAAACACCGCACCATGAGATTTGGGAAAGCAGTTTCATCAATACGATGGACACTAAAATCAAGTTCGATAACCAAGATATCTACCGTCTCGTCAACGATGACATAACAGACCCCGGTGTGTTCGCATTTGGTAGCAAAGATTTTGAAGATTATGAACTGAACATTCGCTTAGTTCCACAAACGAAAAACGCCTTTGGCCCAATCATTCGTTACCTTGGTCTGACTCGTTATTACCGCATAGAACTGACAAAAGATGACACCGCTATTCTGATGCATGAATCGTTCGGAGAATCCCGTATCATCGCCGTCGCTCCTTTTGCATGGCAACCGCACAATGCTTACGAGTTTGAAGTGAAAGCAATAGGCGACCATTTTGAATGTTCAATAAATGGTGTCGATACCTTTAGTGTTAAAGACGCTGCTATGCCAGAAACATTCAAATGTGGTGGGGTGGGGTTCTATAACTCATTAGGGCCTGTCCACTTTACTGACATGACGATTACTTCTGTTGATTCTCTTAAAAACAAGTAACTAATAACTAATACGGCGTTAAAGCCGAATACTCTACAAAAATAAGGATAGGCATGAAAAAACTACAATTAAGCACTGTGTCTGGCGCCATCGTTGCAGCTCTGTTCTCTACGGCTGCTTTGGCTGAAGAACAAGTGACACTTAATGTCGCCGCGTTTGCTAATTACGATCAAGTTGTTCGCTTGATTACGCCTGATTTTGAAAAACAATATCCGCATATCAAAATAAATCTAAGATCGCTGTCGTTCCAAGATCACCATACAGCGCTTACAACCTCACTTTCTACTGGTGCGAACGTGCCTGATGTAGCGGCTCTTGAGGTTGGTTATATTGGTCGATTGGCTAATGGTGGTGGTTTAGAAGACTTGAATCAAGCACCGTATAACGCGGCTAACTTTGCCGAGAAATTCTCACCGTTTACTGTGCCGTTAGGTAAGAACAACCGAGGTGAGCAAGCGGCTATCCCTGTTGATATTGGCCCAGGTACAATCTTTTACCGCTCTGACGTATTGGAATCAGCAGGTGTCTCGGCTGAAGAGATGCTAAAAGATTGGGATAGCTTCATTGAAATGGGCAAAAAGCTCAAAGAGAGCAACGGTAGCTACATCGTTGATAACGCCTCGACAGCAATGAAAATTGTACTTCGAAGCGGTTTAAGTGAAGGTGAGTCGGTTTACTTTGGTGAAGATAATAAAATCTTAGTTGAAAGTGACCGTTTTAAAGAGGCTTTCCGTGTTGGTAAAGAGCTGTTTGATAATGATCTGTCTGCAGAAGTAAACCAATGGAGTACAGAGTGGAACGAAGGCTTACGTCGTGGTGATGTTGCGACGCAAATGTTCGGTTCTTGGTTTGTAGGTCATATTCGTGACTTCATTTCTCCAGATACCGATTACTGGCGTACTGCGCAACTTCCTGGTGGTACATACGCAAGCTGGGGCGGTACGTTCTTATCTATTCCCGCTAGAGCTGAGCATAAAGAAGAAGCGTGGACATTCATCAAATACATGTCTGATCGCGTAGAAACACAAATTGCTGCACTTGAGTTCGGTACATTCCCTTCTTCTGTTGAAGCGCAACAAGCGCCTGAAATGAACGAAGAGATGGCTATTTTGGGTAATCAAAAAGCTCGCTTGATCTGGCGTGAATCTGCAGAACGTATCCCTGCAATTTCAGCTCACCGTCATGATCCAATCGCTGAACGTATCATTGATGATGCTTTTGAAAAGGTTATCAACCACGATGTTGACATCGATAAAGCGTTGTCTGATGCCGCTAAACTTATTAAACGTCGTGCTCGTCGCTAATTACTAATTGAATAAACTTTGCGGCTACGACTCTTGTAGCCGCCTTTATTGCTAGCAAGTTCCACTTTTCTAAAGGTACAAATAATGAGTTCCGTTACTTTCGAAAACGTTAAAAAAGCGTACGGTCAAACGCAGGTAGTTAAACAATTCGATCTTCATATTGATGATGGTGAGTTTGTGGTTTTCCTTGGTCCATCTGGCTGCGGAAAATCAACGACACTTCGCATGCTTGCTGGTTTAGAAGAGATTACTTCAGGAGATATTCGAATTGGTGATCGCTTGGTGAATGATCTTCACCCGAAAGACCGTGACACTGCGATGGTATTCCAAAGCTACGCACTTTACCCGCACATGACGGTAGAGAAAAACATTGGCTTCCCAATGAAAATGGCCGGCGTTAAAAAGGAAGTCATTGCGCAGCACGTTAAAGAAGTCGCGGAATCACTAGAGTTAACACCATTGTTAAAACGTTACCCGAAAGCGTTGTCTGGTGGTCAAAGACAACGTGTTGCAATGGGGCGAGCAATGGTTCGAGTACCATCTGTCTTCTTATTCGATGAGCCTTTATCAAACCTTGATACAAAACTTCGTGGAACCATGCGCGCTGAAATTAAAGCGATGCATAAGAAAATTAAAACCACCACATTATACGTAACCCACGATCAGGTTGAAGCGATGAGCTTGGCTGACCGAGTTGTTATCTTGAAAGACGGTTATGTTTCACAAGTGGGTACACCAAAAGAAATCTTTGAATCGCCTTGCAGTAAATTTGTGGCGACATTCATTGGTGCACCAGAGATGAACATCCTCTCTGCAAGAGCAACGTCAACTGACGACACGGTTGTTACCGTAGGTGAGCAATCTGTTACGTTAAATAAAGCGCACAGTTTGCCAACACTCGATATTGAATATGGCATTCGCCCGAGTGATTTCTATCTAAACCGCCAAACGGTTCAGTCTGACAATATTGGTACCTTAACCGCGACCGTTAATATGGTTGAGTTACTAGGTTCTAATTACCATCTTCATTGTTCTGTTGCAGGGCAAAAAGTACTTGCCGAAGTTGAGTCGCCAACGGAATTAGAAAGCCTAGAAAATCAACAGGTTGAACTTCACTTTGACTTGAACCGTACACACCTGTTTGACCTGGAAGGTTTGACAATCACTGGCAATGTGCAGGGGTAATCATGTCCGAGACTATGATGACGAAAAGTGAGCCAGTAGAACCTGTCTCTCGGATAGAGAAGCTAAAGGCCAATAGCCACAAGTGGATACCGTATGTATTCATTAGCCCGTTCTTTATCGTATTTGCAATTTTTGGTTTATTTCCAATGTTGTTCTCTCTGTTTCTATCGTTCCATTACTGGGAGCCTGCAGCAGGATTTGGTGCAATGGAGTGGGTAGGGTTAGAGAACTATATCTTTACCCTTGGAGATGACTGGTTCCATACATCTTTATACAACACGTTCTGGATGGCATTAGCTTCAGGGATTCCACAACACCTAGTGGCTATTCCTTTGGCGTTCTTTATTCATACCGCCTTTAAACGTGGTCGTAATACGATCATGGGTTTGTATTTCTTGCCGTACATCACGTCAACCGTAGCGGTAGCGATGATCTTTACTACGCTATTTTCAAGAGACTATGGATTGATCAATATGATGCTGACCTCAATCGGTACCATCAGCATTGGTGATTTCCAACCGTTTGCGATTCTATTCCCAACGGAAAATATCGATTGGAATCAGCCTGAATACACTAAAACGATGGTTTCATTCGTCGTGTTCTGGCGTTATGTCGGTTGGAATACAATCTTGTACTTATCAGCGATGCAGACAATTCCGAAAGACCTCTACGAAGCAGCAACGATTGATGGCGCAACCAAGCTTAAGCAGTTCTTCTACATAACACTGCCAATGCTGAAGCCAATGATGTTCTTTGCTGTAACACTTTCAATTATTGGTAGCCTACAGATCTTTGAAGAACCGTTCATCATTACTGATGGTACGGGCGGAATTGACCAAGCGGCGAAATCCGCAGCAATGCACATGTACATCACTGCATTCCAAGAAGGTGACTTTGGTACGGCATCAGCAATATCTTGGTTCTTATTCTTAATCATTGCGGCCCTTACATGGGGTAACAACAAAATCTTTGCTGACAAAGAGAGCGAGAGCTAATCATGAAAATCAAATTTACACTTAGTGAGCTTGTCGCCTATGGCTTTGTCATCATGGGTGCGCTGATGATGTTGATTCCATTTTACTTCATCTTCATTTTTGCAACTCATGACAACCAAGCGATCCTTTCTGTTCCGCCACCAATGTGGTTTGGGGATCAATTGGGCGTGAATATGAACGCTCTTATTGGTTACCTTCCGCACTTTTGGAAGAACTTAGGTTGGTCGTTCTACATCGCATTGATTACGACGATTTTGAACCTACTGTTTTGTTCATTGGCGGGTTATGCGTTTGCAATGTTTGAGTTTAAGCATAAGAACCGTTTGTTTGTGTTCGTGATGGCAACCATGATGCTGCCAGCTTTCTTGAGCATGATTCCAACGGCGCTCATCATGTCTTGGTTAGGTTGGATGAATACACCGAAAGCGCTTTACATTCCAATGGCGGTCGGTGCGATGGGTATCTTCCTAATGCGTCAATACATCAGTTCTGCAATACCAAGAGAGTTGATTGAAGCGGCGCGTATGGATGGCTGTGGTGAGTTCTCTATCTTCTTTAGAATCATCATTCCTCTTATCACTCCAGCGTTGGGGACACTAGGTCTGGTGACGTTCATCGGACAATGGAACAACTTCATGGGTCCCCTTGTTATTATGAACGACATGGAGATGTTTACACTGCCATTGGCTCTGCGTTCACTACAAGGCAGTACAGCACTTATTCCTTACGGAGCTATGTTCACAGGCATTGCAGTAGCGGTACTTCCATTGATGATCTTGTTTGCTATCAGTTCTCGCCAGTTAATTGCAGGGCTGACGTCTGGCGCGGTGAAGGGCTAACAATAAGCTTTCAATCGACATGACTCGCATGAGTTGAGAATAAAAGGCTCACTTGTTTATTACGATAACGTAGTAAATGAGTGGGCTTTTTTGTTTGCTGCCGATTACTTATTAATGGTGGCTAAACCCATTTTCTAGGGTGGTTTACGGCAACCTCTATTGAGTTCTTCGCTATTGATTGGTCGTCTTTAGTTATACTTCAAATGAAATCGCGCAATTTTGTTCAAGTTTTTTTATCGGTAGTTTCCTATAGTGTGCCAAGATAATGTCACACAGTGTAAATACTCAGTAGGGAATCAGAGTGGAAACAGGGAATCGCTTTCAATTTACAAGCAATGTGCAGGTCGATAAGGTCGGAATGCTCAGTGCAACGATGAGTGATTTTACTTACTCCAAGCATGCTCATGAGGAATATTCCATTGGGCTGACGCTTCAAGGGCGACAAGACTTTTTTTGTCGGAACGCTTTTCATAAGAGCCCACCCGGTGGAGTGATGCTGTTTAACCCTGAAGATGTCCATGACGGTCATTCTGGTGTTGAGCAGAACCTTGAATACGTTATGTTATATATCCACCCTGATGAAATAACGCCGGTCTTTCAGACGCTTGGCTATACCTCAAAAAGTACGCTTAGATTAGACAATACTTTGTTTGATGATCCGATCCTTCGCCACCAAGTTTGGTCTATGTCGACACTGCTTAGATCGCCGAAATATTCTCAGATTGAATACGAATCTCGCCTGTATTTATTGGCTCAAACGATGGTTCGGCATCATGGTAGTTTAGATTTATCAGCGCCACGATCTCGTACCGATACCCTGTTAATAAGGGCGAAAGATTACATCATGGCTAACCTTGGAAATGATATCTCCATTGATCGCATTGCCGCTGCCGCCAATATGTCTAAGTACCACTTTATTCGAATGTTTCGCGCTCAATTTGGCATTACTCCACACCAATACGTTTTGAACTGTCGTATTAATCACGCTCGTAAAGGGTTACTCACCGGACTAAGCGCTACTCAAGCGGCAATAGGCTCCGGTTTTGCAGATGCCAGTCATCTCAATCGTAACTTTAAGCAAGTATTCGGTATGACACCAAAGCAATTTCAATTGCAGTGGAATCGCTAGCTATCCGCTAGAGCTTGTTGCATTTCAATTTATGGAGTTACTCATGTCAGAGATATTTGCCTACGCGATTGGCGTAATGTACACGCCTGGACCCATTAATTTATTGGGATTACACACGGGTTTAAACAATCGAACTCGGACCCACATCGGCTTTTTCATAGGAGTAGGGTGCGCAATGTTCACTCTGTTTGTTTTTCTTGGTTATGTTGGGCTTAACGTCATTAACCCGCAGGTGTTGCCTTTTATAAGCTTAGCCGGATGCAGTTACATCCTTTATATCGCTTGGAAGGTCGTAAGAGCTAATGTCTCTTTAAGCGGTCAGTCGAAAGAACAGAAATCCCTCAGCTTCAAAGATGGGTTGTTTATGCAGTTACTCAACCCTAAAGCTCTAGTGGCAACACTTCCTGTGGCGACCATTCAATTTCCAAGTGCGGGCATCTCAGGTGGTGCAATCCTTTTTTGGTCGCTGATACTGGCTTTCTTGGCGTTTGGTGCGCCAACCAGTTATTCGCTCGCAGGGCGTGTCCTTGGTAAGCGCTTGGAAAACCCAACCTACTTTCGAGTTTTCAACTACCTCATGGCGGCGCTATTGGTTTATGTATCGTTGGCTATTGGATATGAACACGTCTATTCAAGGCTTGCTGGGGCATAGTGCGTTTCTGTATTCACTTCAAATCAAAATAGGCACGAATGTATGATAGCTCTGTCGTGCGAGTAGTGTTATAAAATTATAATGAATAACGGCGAAACATAGGGATTGGTGAATGAGTAAAAGTACCGTCGAATACTGGAATGTATTGACCACAGCGAATAAAGATAAGTGGGAAGCGCTAGAGGGCACCAATGGCGAGATTGAACAATTAACTCTCGCTATGGATGAATTGAATGGGGATTACACTCGACTCACTCGATTTAAATCAGGAGCTGATACCAGCGAGTTTGGTGGAAAGTCGCATGATTATCCGGAAGAGATTTATATCATATCGGGCCGTTTATATGACAAGGCATTTGGTGTTTGGCTTGAAGCAGGCGACTATGCCAGTCGGCCTCCGGGTGAAGTTCATGGTCCATTTTTATGCGACCAAGAGTGTCTTGTTTTAGAGATCTCGTTTCCAAGCCAGTCTTGCTGAAGCTTTTCACGGTTTGAATTCGGTTTGGTGTTATTAGTGCGGTTGAGTAAAGGAGAGTGACAATGGATTATATTCAAATAGTGGGCTTTTCGTTAGTCGCTTTGCTATTGGTTGTATCACCAGGGCCAAATGGGTTACTGATTGCGAAAACAGTTCCAACTTCTGGTAGGCAAGCGGGTTTCTCTAATGTGATGGGTTTTCTGACCGCTTTTTATCTGCATGGCGCTTTGTCTATCTTGGGCATTTCTGCACTATTAACAAAGTCGTCGGAAGCTTTTTTCATCGTGAAGGTGATCGGAGCATGCTATTTGTCTTGGATTGGCATTAAGTCTTTAATGGGCGCATTTTCACGATCGAATACTTCTTCAGAATTGGAGAAAAAGGGAAGGGAGGTTAGTAACAGTGATAGTGGGCAGCTAGAAAATAAACATACAGGGAAGAGATTGAAGAAGTCATTTTTTGAAGGATTCTTAACCAATGCACTTAACCCAAAAGTGTCGATGTTTTACCTCGCGGCATTTCCTCAATTCATTCCTAGTGGTGAATACGTCATTGCCTATGCATTTCTACTTGTCACCATCCATTCCGCAATCAATCTTCTTTGGTTCTCTTCAGTGATTATGCTTCTATCACGCATTACCGTGGTTTCGAAAAGTGAGTCGATTCAACGAATTTTAAAAGGTATTACAGGCACCGTCTTTATCGCGTTTGGTGTAAAACTTTTAGCGCTCGAACAGAAGTAGCATCACCCGATAATGATATTTTATTGGGGTGAGAGTGGAGTATTGAAAGAAAGGAATACTCGATAGACATTGTTAATCTGGTTCTGACTGAAAAATAATCAGAACCAGATAATAGGGCTACTTGAACTTTGATTTAGTCTTATGTTTGTAAAAGTCGAACTGAATTGCTTGCCACAAAATTCCCCGTAGCGCCTGTTCTCCCGTTTCAGCTCAAATACTATTAAAGCGCGACACCGTTAACAGAAAGTTTCACATCGATGTTACCGCGAACTGCGTTTGAGTAGGGGCATACTTGATGAGCCGTTTTAACGAGTTGCACGGCTTGTTCTTGGTCTAACTCAAGCTCTATAGATAGGCTTACTGTTAAAGCAAAGCCGCCATTTTCATTTGGGCCAATACCGACTGTTGCTGTTGTCGGGGCAGACTTAACCGCTACTTTCGTTTCACGAGCTACATGTAAAAGTGCATTTGAGAAACAAGCAGAGTAACCCGCCGCAAATAACTGTTCAGGGTTAGTCGCTTCACCCGTTCCGCCCATCTCTTTTGGATAGCTTAACGCTAGTGATAGTTTGTTGTCGTCAGTGCTTACTTGACCGTTACGACCTGATAATGCGGTAGCTGAAGTTGTATAAATAGTAGTCATGATTTGTTTCCCTAAATTCGATATGTTCGGTGCAGAGTTGATTGATTGTGTAAAATTAAATTGCGCACAATCTTGTTTGGAGTGATACTAATTGAAAAGCTGGGAGCGCGCAAGTATATTGTGCGCAATTAAGTTTTATTATTTGGGTGAGCGTGATGGACAAATCAAACACAGATAGCAATCTTCATTTAGATAATCAGGTCTGTTTTGCACTGTATAGTGCGTCTAATGCGATGGGGCGTGCGTATCAGCCACTACTGAAAGCGCTTGATCTTACTTACTTACAATACATAGCGATGATGGTGTTGTGGGAAGAAGAGACAATCAATATTAAACAACTTGGCAACAAGATGCGCTTGGACTCAGGCACGTTGACGCCTTTAGTCAAACGTTTGGAAGGGAAAGGATACGTCACTCGAACTCGTAGTTTGGAAGATGAGCGTATTCGGATTGTTTCCGTTACCGAACAAGGGATGCAGTTGCGAGAGCAAGCCAAAGGTATCCCCGGTCAAATGATGTGTACGTCTAAAATGGATATCGAGACGTTGAAGCAGTTGAAAAAAGATTGTGAAGAGTTACTGACTAATCTTACTAAATAACCAGAAATCGAGATTGTTGGGCGAAGAAATTATTTGAGCTCGATAGTTGAGGTCATCAACGACAAGGAATTCAATATGAGTGATTTTTATCAGCAATCGATCAATACCCTTCAAGGGAAAGAGCTAAACCTTCGCGAATTTGAAGGTAAGGTCGTTTTGGTAGTTAATACGGCTAGCCAATGTGGATTAACACCGCAATATGAAGGGCTACAAAAGCTACATGAACAATACTCTGATCAGGGCTTAGTCATTCTAGGCTGTCCGTGTAATCAATTTGGTCAACAAGAACCGGGTGATGCGGCGGAAATCAGCGGTGGATGCCTGATTAATTATGGGGTCGATTTTACCATCAGCGAAAAAATTGAGGTTAATGGCGATAATACACATCCACTGTATGTCTATCTTAAACAACAACTTCCCGGTGTATTAGGTCAACGTATCAAGTGGAACTTTACTAAGTTCTTAGTGGGTAAAGATGGTCAGCCGATTAAACGTTTTGCACCTACCACTAAACCAGATGCGATCGAGTCTTTTATTCAGAAAGCACTCGCTTAGTTAGAATAACAACGTTTGAAGCTTGAATTAAAAAGCGACGCGGTTTAGCTATATGTCATTGGACCTAAACCGCAAATTGAATCTATTCGTCGTTGCCAAATATATCTCTAGAGTAAACTTTATCAATGACGTCATTGAGCTCATTGGTCATTCGGTTGGTAACAATGACATCAACCTCGCCTTTAAAGCGTTGTAGATTAGACTCTACAGCTGAATGATAGATTTCATCTTGTTCAAGAAGTGGCTCATAAACAATAACTTCTACGCCTTTTTCAATTAAACGACGCATGATCCCCTTAATCGAAGAAGCTCTGAAATTATCCGAATCTGCTTTCATGATCAGGCGATAAATGCCGACCTTTTTAGGCGCACGTTTCAAAATAGCATCAGTGATAAAATCTTTGCGTGTACTGTTCGCATCGACAATCGCTTGAATCAAGTTATTGGGTACATCGTGATAGTTGGCGAGAATTTGCTTGGTGTCTTTCGGTAAGCAATAGCCTCCGTAGCCAAATGAAGGGTTGTTATAGTGGTCGCCAATTCGTGGGTCCAGACAGACACCATCAATAATTTGCCTAGCATTCAATTCATGACTTTCAGCGTAGGAATCGAGCTCGTTAAAGAAAGCCACTCGCATCGCCAAGTAAGTATTAGAAAACAGTTTAACCGCTTCGGCTTCGGTGGAGTCGGTCAGTACTATGTCGATATCCTGCTTAATCGCAGCGGCTTGCATTAACTCGGCAAATGCATGGGCACGTTGGCTTCGTTCTCCCACAATAATACGAGAAGGGTGTAAGTTGTCATAAAGGGCTCGACCTTCACGAAGAAACTCAGGAGAGAATAGAACACTAACGACACCCAGCTTATGAGATATCTGCTTTGTAAACCCAACAGGCACCGTCGATTTAATCACAATCGTGGCTGATGGGTTAATCATGGTGACCTGTTTAATAACCAATTCAACGCTACTGGTATCAAAGGCGTTGGTGGAGACGTCGTAATTGGTTGGCGTGGCTATGATGACGTAATTCGCATCGCAGTATGCGTGGTGCATATTCGTCGTTGCGGAGAGAGATAGAAAATTATTCTTCAAATGGTCTTCAATCTCAGGGTCGGATATTGGGCTTATTCCATTTTGAATCTGAGATACTTTCTCTTCATCAATATCGAGCAAAGTAACAAGATTATCTTTTGCCAGTAATACCGCATTCGATAGACCGACATAACCTGATCCAACAACTGTAATTCTCATATCGTCTCAATTCACTTCATAAAAGTGCTGATACCAATCTACGAATGACTGAACACCTTGTTCAATATTCACTTGTGGTCGATAGCTGATTGCATCAAACAAATCCTGTGTGTCTGCGTAGGTTTGATACACATCCCCAGCTTGCATCTCACGAAACTGCTTAATGGCGCTGACTCCAGTTGCAGTCTCAATTTGTTCAATGAAGCGCATTAAGTTAACTGGGCTTCCATGACCAATATTGAAAATACGATAAGGAGCAGTGCTCAACTCGGGCGATAGCTTAGTATCTTCAGACTCTGGTAATGCAGAAGGGATTGCATTGGAAACCCCAATCACGCCATTGACAATGTCGTCGATATAAGTGAAATCGCGCCACATATCACCATGGTTATTAATGCTAATCGGCTTTTGTTGCAGAATTTTGTTAGTAAAAAGAAAAGGGGCCATATCAGGTCTTCCCCAAGGGCCATAAACGGTAAAAAAGCGTAATCCCGTTGTAGGTAGACCATATAAATGAGAGTAGGAGTGAGCCATGAGTTCGTTTGAACGCTTAGTTGCTGCGTATAAAGAAACCGGGTGATCAACGGCATCAGAGGTTGAAAATGGTGTTTTTCTATTGAGACCATAAACGGAGCTAGAAGAAGCATAGATCAAATGAGCGATACTATATTGGCGACATGCTTCAAGGATATTGAGAAAGCCCATGAGGTTGTTTTGCCCATAACTCATTGGTGCGTCGATTGAGTGTCTAACTCCGGCTTGAGCGGCAAAGTGGAACACTCGGTCAAATTGATTCACCGAAAATAGGGTTAGCAGCTTATCGCCATCAGTAATATCTATAAGGTGAAATCGGTATTTGCCGTAACGCTTTAGGATCTCAAGCCTAGCGAGCTTTAGGTTAACGTCGTAGTAATCGTTGTGATTATCGATACCAACAACATCATGGCCAAGCTCAAGAAGCTGTTTTGCAACAGAAAAGCCAATGAAACCAGAGGCGCCGGTAATTAGAAATATCATAATAGATGAGAGTTATATATTTGATTGCTTCTATTATGATAAAGAGTGTTGATATTAATTGCGATAGCTAATGATAGTTATTTGTATTTACCTTGTGTTGATGGAAGAGGTTGTATCTAAGGAAAGGCACTCACATCATAGTAGAAACAATGCGAGTGGAGCGGTTTTTTCACTGTCTGTCTAATTGCTTAGATCAAGAGAATTTATCAATTTGTCTATAGCTACTGGGAATCTAGCAGTAGATTTCATCATGTTAGTCTTAATTAAATGGAACATAGAAACCAGCAATAATGGCATTGTCCCCTTGGCCTAACGGATCATTATCAGTGGTAATAGTTGTGCCAATATAAGGGAGAATATTCTCAAAACCACTGTATTTAAACTCGAATTCATACTCCTGCCATGAACCGTTATTTCCCTCTACTGGATTCATGTTGGTGGAGGTTGTTGAAAGGTATATATCTTGGCTGATAGGAAAACTAACGAGTAGGTCAGAGCGAACTAAGTCAAAGCTACTATGACCGAGTTGGTGGTCATAACGCACCTGGCCGCTCAGTTGAATGTCATCGAAACCCATATAGGCGAAAGCTAAACCTGCCTTAATTGCATCTTTTTTCCCCGCAATGTAGTTGTATTTTGCTGCGGGTCCAATGAATAGGTCCTCTGATATTGGCATTAGATAGCTAAATCCGGGGTGTATATTTGTGACAGTTCCAAGTTGGGTGGTGGTGCCATTTAGCTCTAGTGTCGTATTAAGTATGCCAATCCCTTGTTGACCCCAAGCACTATGCAGCTCTGCGAAATGGCGTTGAAAATCACTTCCTCTTCTTTCCGATTTAAACTCAATGAGGTGATCTCCGGCTAAGGAGGTAGCGGGTGTTACAAAGGTGAGTAGTAATGTGAAAGGTAAGGTGCTTTTTTGCATTGTGTATCACTCTAATGATTGGAATATCTAGACGGGAAGAGTGACAAAGAATAGTCTCATATATAAATCAGGTTTGTAGGGTTAGATCCTCATATGAATATCAGTTATGAACAGATTAGAGCGTTTGTTGCCGTTGCAGAAGCGGGTTCTTTTAGCGCAGCTGCTCGTAGGCTAGGAAAGCATAGAACAACGCTAGGACAGGTTATTAATAACCTTGAAATTGAAATTAATATGACGTTGTTTGACCGAGGCGGAAAGTTTCCAAGCTTGACAGAGCAAGGGGAGGCACTTTTTACTCATGCCAAAACACTCCATGACAATTCCACTGCATTTGAAAGTTTATGTCAGACGATGGAAGCAGGGGTTGAGAGTGATATCCGTATCTACCATACCGGGTTGATGCCAGTAAGCTTAATTGCCTCCACCGTTCAGGATGTTCGAAAGCAGTACCCGCACGCGAATATACATTGGCTACACAGAAGTAAAGACGAAGTGAAGAGTGCATTGAAGTCTGGGGAAGCGGACATGGGCATTGTGCTTATCGACGCCACTAGCAGAGGTGCATCGGCGAGAGATTTTATACATTTATTGAGCATGCCCTTTACCGTTGTTGCTTCTCCTACGTTCTTTAACTTTGGAAGCAAAAAAATCAGTGTGCGAGACGTGAAAACGAGTCGTCAGTTACTGTTGGAAGACTACTACTATTCGGACATTGAGCGCACGATGCAGGTCTCGTCAGTCATTGAGCGAATTGAAACAATGAGCGTGTTGATTGAGTTACTAAAAATTGGAGAAGGGTGGGCAATCGCCCCTGTTCATGCTGTTCAATCTGAAATCGAATCTGGCGCGCTTGTACAAATTTCTGTTGAAGAGTTAAATACCCAACTTAGATATCCGCTAGCAATTTGGTTTATGAACCATTCAGAAAGTGGGCCTGTGAGAAAAGCGATTACAGAGAGCCTTTGCCAACACTCCAAACACCATGAGGGTTTAATCATCGGTAAGTGAGTGTTATGTGAGGTTGTGTTCGATTAATCTGATGCTGAACTTATAGGAGCAGCATATGAAGATTAAATTAGCATCAATCGCATTACTTGCCTCGTTAGGCAGCGCATCAATTGTTCACGCTTGTACATCTGTAGCTTGGAATACGGAGTTAGGTACGTTTACCTCGCGAACAAATGATTGGGTAGAAGCCACGCAACCTGCACTATCGAGTATATTAAAAGGCGCTGAGCGCTCTACCCAAGGTTATGGGAACGGTGATTCTTACACTGTGAAATATGACATTGTGGCAATACTTGCGTATGGCGATCTCATGCATGATGGTATGAACAGCGAAGGGCTACAGGTTAACAGTCTTTTTTATAACCCGATGACAATGAAACCAGCTAGTAAGCCATCAAGTATCAGCCAATTCGTTTTTGGTGAATACATAGTGGCAAATTATGCCTCCGTGGAAGAGGCTGTCACTGCAATCCCTTTACTTAATCTTGGTCACGTCTCCCTTGACGGAATGCCAATGGATATCAAGCTACATTGGTCAATCACAGATAAAAGCGGTGACCGCGCCGTTATCGAATTGGATCAAGAGGGTATCAACATTTATCGGGGTGAAGAGGCCATGATCATGACCAACGACCCATCAATGAAAGAGCATCTCAATAACCGAAAAGAGGTTGTGGACTCGTGGCAAGATGCGGATAGAGATACAAAGTTTGGCTCTTATGGAAACCCAAACGCCGAAAGTCGATTCATTCATGCTAGCTACTTTCAGAGCAAACTATCAGCACCGACGAGCATTCAAAATGGAATGATGAAAGTCTCGACTGTTCCTTATCGAGTCCCGACGGATGCACCATACAAAGACTTTGGCAATGGTATGTCTGGCTACGCAACAGAGTGGACATTGACTCAGAGTCTAGCCACAGGAGACAGTGTGTTTGAATATAATTTCGACGAAAACTGGAATACAGTGCGATTTAATGTTTATGAACTGATGGGTAAAGAGTTTCGATATGAGTTGGCCACAAATAACATAAGTGAACTATCAATAGATTAACGCTCTATTGGCTTTGAATTATGACCACCACTTACTGCACCAATCAGTAGAAAATAAAAAGTTCAGTTGTATCAAATAGTTTGAAGAAAGATAAGTTTTTCATAATAGACCTTCCAGTGACGGTTGAGGAATGTGCGAGGCGTCTTAGCGCCTCGCTTTTTTGTTGTTCTTACAAGCCTAGTAGAGTTTCTAACCCTTTGCCATAAGCCTCATCAGCTTGATAAGCATGATCAACGTGGCGCTGTTGAATAAACTCAGGAACTCCATCGAGTGAACGAGCCGTATTTTCCAATAATACTTGGCGCTGTTCTGCCGTCATTAGGCGGAATAGGTCACCCGCTTGAGTGAAGTAATCGTCTTCAACCTGATGATCGTAGTGGTCAGCATCGCCAGAGATCTTCATTGGTGGCTCAGAGTAATCAGGTTGCTCCTGCCACTCTTGCTTGTGGTTTGGCTCATAACCAATCGTTGAGCCAAAGTTACCGTCTACACGCATTGCGCCATCACGGTGGTAGCTGTTTACTGGGCAGCGTGGAGCATTCACTGGAATTTGATGGTGGTTAACACCCAAGCGGTAACGCTGTGCATCACCGTAAGCAAACAGACGACCTTGCAACATCTTGTCTGGAGAGAATCCAATACCCGGTACAACCGCACCAGGGTTAAACGCTGACTGTTCTACTTCTGCGTAGAAGTTCTCTGGGTTACGGTTTAGTTCAAACTCACCGACTTCAATTAACGGGTAGTCTTTTTGAGACCAAACACGCGTTAAATCAAACGGGTTGAAGTTCACTTGCTCCGCTTCAAGCTCCGGCATGATCTGAACGTACATTTTCCATTTCGGGAAATCTTTGTTTTCAATGCTGTCATACAGGTCACGGTGGTGGCTTTCACGGTCTTTACCACAGATCTCTTGAGCTTCTTGGTCAGTCAGATTTTTAATACCTTGCTGAGATTTAAAGTGGAATTTCACCCAGTAACGTTCATTATCAGAATTGATGAAGCTGAACGTGTGGCTACCAAAGCCGTGCATGTGACGATAAGTAGCTGGAATACCACGGTCACTCATTACAATCGTAACTTGGTGGAATGCTTCAGGCAGTGATGTCCAGAAATCCCAGTTGTTGGTAGCGCTACGCATGTTAGTGCGAGGGTCACGTTTAACCGCGTGGTTAAGGTCTGGGAATTTTAGTGGGTCACGTAGGAAGAATACCGGAGTGTTGTTACCAACAAGGTCCCAGTTACCTTCTTCCGTGTAGAATTTTAATGCAAAGCCACGAATATCACGCTCGGCATCGGCTGCACCGCGTTCGCCAGCGACTGTTGTGAAACGAGCAAACAGCTCTGTTTCTTTGCCGACTTCAGAGAAAATTTTTGCTCGGCTGTACTTAGAAATATCGTTAGTGACGGTAAATTTACCGTAAGCACCAGAGCCTTTAGCGTGCATACGGCGTTCTGGAATCACTTCACGATCAAAATGAGCGAGCTTCTCTAAAAACCAAACATCTTGCAAAAGTTGAGGGCCACGTGGTCCTGCTGTCATAACGTTCTGGTTGTGTGCAACAGGGCAGCCTGCTGCTGTAGTTAACTTCTTACTCATGAATTAATTCCTTCATAGTTACAGTGTGATTTCAAAAGTGACTGAGTGTGTATTGTTATATGAACCACTATTAATTTAGTGCTTAAACTTTAAATTAGCTCAGAATCAAACTCGTATTTGTTAGGCGAGATCGATATTCGATTAATCGGTTTAACTATTCGCCAAATTGTTGATTTAACGCACTTAACTGTTCATCTTTGAGCTTAGATTAATGTCAAATGGAGATAAGTAAAAGACGGCTTTGCCTATAACAGAGATTGGTATTTTCGATTATAGAAGCAGTGATGATGAGTAGCTGTGTTTTATGTGTATTTATTATGTGAAAGTACACCTTGTATAAGACAAATATCATACAAGGTGTATAGCGTGGTTATTAAGATATTATATTGATGAAATAAGGGATCATAAACGCGTTAGCAAGGTCGATAAAGAAGGCACAAACGAGTGGAACAATGATAAATGCTTGATGGGAATTACCGTATTTTTGTGTCACTGCAGACATGTTTGCCATAGCTGTTGGCGTAGAACCTAATGAGATTCCCCCAAATCCTGAACAAATAACTGCTGCGTCATAAGTCTTCCCCATTAATGGGAATATGACGAATATCGCGATAGAGATGGCGATAACAAATTGGGCAAAAAGAATCACAAAAATAGGCCCTGCCAAATCGATCAATACCCAAAGTTGCATACTCATCAAAGACATCGCTAAAAATGAACCCAACGCAATATCAGCTATGAGCGCAACAGCGGGTTGGCGAGAAGGCCAGCGAGTTCCGGTGAGTCTAGGGTAAGATTTAGGGATTAAGTTTGAAATTAAGATACCTGCGAACAAACAGCTAACAAATAGAGGCAGTTGAAGCCCAAATGAATCGATCACTTCGTTAAGTACTGCACCTAAAATAATACAAACATGAATCGCTAATACAGCATCTAGGAAGTCATAGGCATTGATTTGTGGCTGAGGCTTAGCTTGGTCGGTGCCGACATCAGGCGCTTCATCTGGGTTGGCTTTTAGGTTATGTCGTTTGATGAGAAACTTAGCAATAGGTCCACCCATCAAGCTCGCTAGAATGAGACCGAAGGTTGCACTGGCTATACCGATTTCCATCGCGGTGTCTAAATCGAACATTTCTCCGACTCTTGGCGACCAAGCGATTGCGGTGCCATGCCCACCAATAAGTGAAATACTGCCACTCAGTAAACCAAATGCTTCAGGCTGGCCCAGTAGCGTCGCGATACCAATACCCGTAAGGTTTTGAATCATCATGTAACCGATGGTAATGACGAGCAAAATAATCAATGGCTTACCGCCCTTGAATAAGTCCGATAGGCTCGCATTGATACCAATAGTGGTAAAAAAGTAGACGAGTAATAAGTCACGAGCTGCAAGATCAAAGCTAATATCCACTTGGGTTACATAATGTAAAACCGCAAAGAGTACAGAAACTAAAATGCCACCAGAGACAGGCTCAGGAATACTGAACTCTCTGAGATAGTAACTAGATTGGGTAAGTCTTCGACCGATAAAGAGAACGATGATCCCAAGTGTCACGGCCAAAAATGATTCGATGTGTAAGACACCTTCTAAATAATTCATATTTCCTCTAATGGTTGTACTTGATTACCCTGTATCGGGAATTCAAGGTTATTGAGTGAATAGATTGCCGAGCGTTTTATTGCTCATTACTGCTTGGTATCCGTGCTGAATAAGAGCATCGACTTGCTGCTTTTCTAATGAAAAATCAGTCGGGATTGCAAACATGGACTCCCTATCATGTGCATCAAGTAGATTAATATCAACAAAATGTGTCGTTCGATTGCTCGATTTTTGCTCCCACTGCTGTAGCCGTTCATCGATTAGGCGCTTGCTCAGGTCATTATATCGATGGAGTTGGATATCCGTGATGGCCCCAAAAGTATTGGCTGTAGTGGGCTTGTTGGGTGATTGATCAATCGTCCAATTTGGTTTTGTAGAGGCATCAACGGAAATGATGACAATATTGTTTATTGCAGACTCCAAGTGTTCAAAGGAGGTTAATTGTGTCTCAACTACATCATAGAGTGCTAAGACCCCAAGATTATCAGTAATACCACCGTCTACTAAATGGATATAGGGTCTCGCTTCTTTATCTGAATAGCTGGCTAATCCTGATTTAGTTGAATGCAAGTAGGTAGAATTATCAGATTCGTATGTCGTGTCGTTGTAGCTAAGGTTGAATTGAGAATCGCATCCAGAGTGGTTTTCTAAGACGACAGGTTGGAAAATGAAGGGGACAGCGGAGGACGCTGTGACCGCTTTAGATACTGAGTACTCATTGATGTCACTGCATATTAAATCAAAATACTCCTGAACAAAGGAGAAGCGGACTCCGCCACCCAGATCAGTCGCGTTAATAATGATCATAGGACCGTTTTGAGATATATCCGAAAATGTTGCCTTTTCAAACAGTTCATTGTGGTAGTAATTGGCTGCAGCAGTGCTTCTATCTAATCTTGAGAACCAATAACTTGGACTCAAAAGAATATCAATTAATCCTTTAGAGACATCTTTATATAAGAAGTCCTGTTCGTAGCGTTGAAAAATCTCATCGCCATGAACACCATAATAGGCTGCGGTAAAACTGCCTCCTGATACTGAACTTATAACAGAGACATGCTCAAGCAGTGTTGAATCATAAGTATGCAGGTCATTAAGCCCTTTTAATACACCATATGAGAGAGCTGCTGCGCGGGTTCCTCCTCCAGAAAAGCTAACTAAAATTAAGGTATCAGATTGAATAGGACGTTGAGCTTTGTTAGCCAGAGAGTAGGGCGGGTGTTTCTCGCTTATTCCTTCAGAAACCGCTGAATTACTGATGTTGGTTCTTGATGAACACCCTGCTGCGAGAAGCACTAGAATAACAAATAGATACCGGCTCATTACTGCCTCCACATGATCGTGTGTCTAAAGGCAGACAGTGTATAGAGGCTTATTGTAACGAGTCAGTGCCTTGCGCCAGTAATACTGTCTTGAAAGTCATGACAATCTTTGGGCGTTTTAATCAGAGTTAGCGATCTTATAGGTCCAATATTATGGTTTACTTTGAAGCATCTCTTGATAACCGCCAGCATTATGAACTTGGCTAAAACCTAATGACTGTAGGTGCTCGAAAGCGACACTAGAGCGACGCCCACTTCGACAATAAAGTACAATATCGGTGTCTTTTGGCAACTTAGAGTACCAAGAATCAATTTCTTGTAAGGGGCGTAACAATGCCCCCTCTAGATGACCTTGTTGGAATTCATCCGGGGTTCTCACGTCGATGAGAACAGCCCCTTGTGATACTTTTTCCCAACCGATATCAGCTCTTTCTGACGCAACAGCAAAAAAGGAAAAACCGCAAAATAAAGAAAGCAATAACAGCAGTGAACTTAGCTTATTTGACATTTTAGTATCCAAATTAAAGAGGTTAGATTTTCATTATAAAGGTGATTGATACCCAGACTGTGGTAACTATTTGATTTTCTAATTGTTGAGATAGTTAATGCCTGTTTTTTATTCACTACGACTCAGCACTTTTCTTAATCAACTCTTGCGAGATCTCTATGATAAGTCCACGAATAAACTGGTGCGCGGGTTCGTGATGTACACGTTGATGCCAAAAACAGTGAAGCGGGATCGGTGGTATTTCATCAATTATTTTATAGAAAAAGTCATGATGCCCCAACTGCTGTGCCGCTCCGTAGGCGAATACACCAACAATGTCAGAGCTTTTAATGACAGACGAGAGTACCGAGAAGGTTGATGCTGATAAGACAATATTTCTGTGTTTTCCTAAACGTTCGGCTAGTTGGTCAACATAACCTTCACCCAACGCGGTAGGGGCGACACGAACTTGTGGATAATCGAAAATCTCGTTGATGTCATACGCACCGCTTGCAAGTGGGTGATCTTTTCGAACGACAAGGCTTAATGGAACGTTATTCAGCTGATAGCCATGTATTTGAGAGCTTAGGTTTACGATCGCATTGATGGCAATATCAATCGTACCGTCGTGCATTTGCTGCTCTACATCGCTTGGCCAATTAATTATTTCTATCGTTACATTCGGTGCTTCTACATTCAATCGCTTGAGTAAAATGGGAACAAGGACTTCTGCACCAATATCTTGTATCGCAATCTTAAAATTGTGATGGATAGTATATGGGTCAAATAGTTCAGGGTTTACGATGTTTTCAACTTCTGAAAATAGAACCGCAAGCTTGGGTTCGAGTGATAATGCTCGTTGAGTTGGTGTTAATTGCCTGCCTACTTGTACAAAGAGTGGGTCAGCAAGGCTCTCTCTAAGCTTATTTAAATGGTAGGTCACACTTGAAGGCTGCATCGCCATTGCTGAAGCTACTGAAGTAACGTTGTGATTCTTAAGGAGTTCTGACAAGACTCTGAGTGATTTAAGCTCAATTGTAGCTAAAGGATCTTTTTTCACAGTTAACCGTTCTAATAATTCGAATGCTCCTTTAGTTTAATTCTAATTTAAGAAATGAATGCTAACCCATATCATGGTTTTAAACATTAAATCCAACATAACTATGGGTCCTACAATGACAACTCAATCTTACCTACAGCCCGGCCTAAACTATAACCAAGAAACCGTTTTATACACGGGCAACTTCATTACCGTTAACAAAGAGCAACCTGCTGCATCTGCAGTTGCGGTACAAGCGGGAAAAATCATCTTCGTAGGCACGACAGATCAAGCAGAAACATTTCTGGCAAACGAATCTATTTCGTACACGCTAAACGAAGAATTCAGGGGGAAAACTGTAGTTCCTGGGTTTATCGAAGCGCACATGCACCCCTTACTCGCGGCATTATTCACGGGGATGTTTGAATATGCAGGGCAATATGACCGTTTAGGGGTTGAAGGTAAGTTGCTGAAAGGCTGTTGTACGGGGGAGACGCTTAAAGCCCGTCTAATGGAAATAAAAGCTGAGCATGATGCTTCAGGTAAAACCGGTGAGTGGATAAATCTATGGGGCCTAGATCCTCTTTTGATGGCTGATGATACGGTTGTTAACCGTGACTTCCTCGATACAATTATAGATGACTCTCCGGTATTTCTAATGCATGCAAGCTGCCATATTGCGGGAATGAACACGCTGGCTTTAGAAAAAGCAGGTTACAGCCTTGATGACGATCCAGAGTTTGTTCTACGAGAAAATGGTCGATTGACCGGTGATATTGCCGAGATGAAAGATATTTACCGCGCTCTTAACGTAGGAGCATTTAACTACGGTAACGATCCTGCTGTAATCGGAAAAACATTAGTAGACTATGCGAATATTGCAAACTCTCTAGGTGTTACATCAGTATCGGATTGTGGAATGGGCATACCGTCAAACCCTTTCCCTCTGTACCAAGCGCTTAGCAAAAACCCCGCCTTTAAATTACGTGTTACTGCATACCCGTTAGTTGGTACTTTTTCGACCGAAGAAGTTGCTGCTATGAAAGAGAGTGATAACGATCGTTTAAGCGTATCAAGTGTTAAGTTCGTTAATACAGATGGATCAATTCAAGGCTTTACAGCAAACCTTCTTGATGGTGAAAGCTATTACAATGGTAAACCAAGTACTTCGTTAACTCGTGATATTGAAGATATTTATGAAGCTTGCTTACCTTTCCATAAAGCAGGTTACAACATTTCATTCCACTGTAACGGTAACGGGACTACAGAAAAGCTGATTGAACTGATTGAGCGCATGCAAGCTGATACATCAATGCCAAATGCCCGTCACTGTCTGGAACATAACCAAATGGTGACAGACGAGCAGATGGATCGCATGAATGATAATGGTATTTGCCACAACCTTTTTGGAACTCATGTTCCTGTATGGGGTGATGTTCATGCTACTCAAACGGTAGGTCCAGAGCTGGTTAAACGCCTAAATCCATTCAAAACGTCTGTTAAGAAGGGCGTTCCTTTCTCACTTCATTGCGATGATGGTGTAACACAAGTTAATCCTCTGTTTATGATGTGGGGTGCAATGAATCGTCAGTGTATTTTCTCTGGTAACGTATATGGTGAAGACGAGTGTTTGAATGCAGAAGAAGCCCTTCATGCTGTAACAATGGGCGCTGCTTACCTAATGGGCCATGAAAACATGAAAGGTTCGATTGAAGTGGGTAAATTTGCTGATTTAGCCATTCTTGATGAGAACGTGCTAGAAGTTGATAAGACTTTGGTTAAAAACATTCACGTTCACGCAACGATGCTTGGTGGTGATGTGACGGTTCATAAAGCAAAAGTAAACGCTGAAAAAGTGGAACTTGCGCAAGCTTAATTAAAATTCCGTTTATAACGAAACTAAGACCTAGTTGTTGCTAGGTCTTTTTTTTCAATAAGTTAACGTTCAGCTCGGTATTTATTTTTATTTTAATATTTTTTTACTGATAACTATTTAGTCCTCATTATTTTTAAGCATTTAATTTCATTTGTTAATTCTCGACGGTAGCCGTGGCTATGGCAATGTGTATGCAATCAAGTTTTGATTGAATCCTACAAATACGTGGAGCATAAAAATGACAACACAAACCTTCCTAAAGCCGGGCCTTGCATACAACGAAGATGCAGTTCTTTACACGGGTAATTTCATTACGGTTAACGAACAGCAGCCAGTAGCAAAAGCGGTTGTAGTACAAGGTGGAAAAATCACTTTCGTTGGTACAATTGAACAAGCTGAAACGTTCCTTGCTAACGAGTCCATCTCATACACTTTAAATGAAGAGTTTAAAGAAAAAACTATCGTTCCTGGTTTCATTGAAGCTCACATGCACCCACTAGGCGCTGCGCTATTTACGTCTCTTTTCGGCTACGGTGGCCAAATTGAACGAAGTGCAGGTGGTGGTAAAGTTCTTCCTGCTAGCCTTACTAAAAATGAATTAGTGGCAACTGTAGAAAAGTTTGTAGCTGAACATAATGAAGCTGGCAAAAAGGGTGAATGGTTAAATTTATGGGGTTTAGATCCTCTATTAATGACAGACGGCACGACCGTTGACCGTGATTTCCTAGATGCATTGTGCAGTGATTCACCAGTGATGTTTATGCACGCTTCGTGTCACGTAGCGGTATTTAATACGGTAGCAATTGAAAAAGCAGGTTTTAGTATTGAAGACAACCCTGCATTTGTATTCCAAAAGGATGCCCGCCTAACGGGTGAAGTAGCGGAAATGCCAGACATTTTACGTGCTGTTAAAATTGGTGCGTTTAACTTAGGTACAGCAGAAGATGCAGTAGCTGCAATGGTTGGATACGCTGACAGCACAAGTCGCCTTGGTGTAACAACGATGTCTGATTGTGGCATGGGTGTTCCACATAATCCTTACCCGCTTTATCAAGCTCTTTCTCAAATGCCGATGTTTAAATCTCGCCTGGCAGCCTACCCATTAGTACCTAACTTTAACGAAGAAGAATTAGCGGGTTTTAAAGCAGCAAGTAACGATCGTCTTTTTGCGACCAAGACTAAATATTTAAATACAGATGGCTCGATTCAAGGTTTCACAGCAGCGCTGAAAGAAGGTGAAAAGTACTACAACGGAAAAGAGAACGGTCACTTTCAATACGATGATGAGAAGATGTATAGCGATGTGTTCTACGCACACAAATTAGGTTATAGCATCTCTTTCCACTGTAATGGTGAGGGTTGTACGACTAAGTTACTTGACCTGATTGAGCGCATGCAAAATGAGTGTCCGCAACCAAACGTACGCCACTGTTTAGAGCACAACCAAATGGTAACGCCAGAGCAGATGGACCGTATGAACAAGCTGGGTGTTGTTCATAACCTATTTGGTACACACATCCCGTTCTGGGGTGATGTTCACGCAACACAAACTGTCGGTCCAGAGCGCGTTAAAACACTGAACCCATTCCAAACATCAGCTAAGAAAGGCGTTCCTTTCTCTATTCACTGTGACGATGTAGTAACACAAGTTAATCCACTGTTCATGATGTGGGGTGCTATGAATCGTCAGTGTGTATTCTCTGGTACTGTTTACGGTGAAGATGAGTGTCTAACAGCAGAGCAAGCACTACATGCTGTTACAATGGGTGCCGCATACCTGATGGAGCAAGAACACATGATCGGCTCTATTGAAGTCGGTAAGCTTGCTGACATGGCTATCTTAAATGAAGACGTATTAGCAGTAGACAAAACACTCGTGAAAGACATCAAAGTTCACGCGACGATGCTTGGTGGCGAAGTGAGCATTCACAACGTACAAGTAAAGGCAGAAACGGCAGAGCTTACTCAAGCGTAACTTTTTCTTTTGCTGAACATATTGCTGTGACCTAGCTTTCGAGCTAGGTCTTTTTTTGTCGGGTTAAACTTTTATCGTATGAAACTTATGTAGTATGAAGATTATATAGTATTAAACCTACGGAGCCATTAAACAAGAACGTTATTGTGTGAAGATCGCATAAAGTCCTTGATCTAATACAGCAACTGCTACACTCAACTAATAAAGAAATCTCTTATATACAAAAAAGAGATATCCAGAACGTAGTTGGCATAGGAAAAGTCATGGTTGATTTACATAAGTTATTGATCATCGAGTCAGATGTTGAATTTTGCAATAAAATGGTTGAGCAATTAAAAGGAAGTTACGAGGTCGATGTTGCCTCAAACTTTAATTGCGCACAGGACCTCATTGAAACGCACCAACCCCATATCGTCTTGCTAGATACTCATCTAAACAAAGAGCCAACCATTGATTTTTATAAAGGTCTAAAGTCACTAGAAGCTTACCAAGATTTTGCTGTGGTTTTTATTACAGAAAACACCTCAATGGATGAGCGATTAAAAGCCTATGAAGTGGGTGCTACGGATGTATTAGTCCGTCCTTTTGAATATCAAGAGTTGACGGCTAAGTTGCGGGTTATAGATAACTACTTAATTGAAAAAAACAAACTTCGCTCAGATTACGAAGAGGCGAGATCGGCATCAACAGAATTTATGAAGGAAGCCAGCCAACATGGGCTTGTTGTGCAGTTTTTCCGCAATCTTTCCTATTGTCAGTATGTAGAACAACTTAGCTTTACTGTGTTTCAGACAGCGAATTCAATGGATTTACATACCTCAATGGTCGTTCGCGATGGAGAAGAGCATTACTTTGACAATAAGACAGGGGTAGTTAACCCCATTGAGCGTAACATTTTTGATTTATTGCGTACGAAAGGTCGCATTTTCCAGTTTGGAAATAGGCTGATTTTTAATGATAAAAACTGTGCGGTTCTTATCAAGAATCTTCCCGACGATGAGCGATTGATTGGCCAAATTAGAGATATATATGCCTTTGTTATTGAAGGGTTAGAGGCTAAATATCAAGATATTAGACGACAAAATATGATGTTAGACATCGTTAAAGATATAGCGAACACGGCTCAGCAGGTATCAACTCGTATTGATCAGTTTGATGCTATCTCTGAGGAAAACCTAAATGAATCTAATGAAGAGTTGAATGCCAGTTATCACTTTCTAGGGCTTTCGTATGAACAAGAGGAAGCGTTGTCTGCACTGTTTAAATCGGGTTTAAAACGGATGGAGTTTGCTAAAGATGATTTAACCCAGATGAAAGGAACGTTAGAGGAGTTAGTCTATAAAATTGAAAATGCCGATATGTTAACGGTACCAAGTGAAGAAGCACCTAAAGACGATGACTGTAGCGATGTTGAGCTGTTTTAATTATTCGGGTTTGGGCGATAGGTTGAAGCGCACAAACAAAAAGCCCTGCTATGCGTCACATTCATAACAGGGAATTAGGGGGAGGTGCTTTATTATTTTAGTCTGTGATAGGGTCTAATTTGTGTTTATTAATAGCTTTTCCTAGTAGAGATTCGATAATAAGTATTGACATGATAGTTAGATAAAACGCTACTACACCGCTTGCCGGGCCAGAAAACTGAACTTGCTCACCGAACAATATAACAATTGTGCCCATTGCTGCGACTTTAGACCCAACTAAGATAAGCCAAGATGTAAACACACGTTTTGCTTTAGCAAGAGACTTTTGTTTTAAACAAAAGGCAGAAGTGATTTTTTCGAAAGCCACCGAGAGTTTAACAATAACTGCCATGATCAATGCCGATATTGCACCCATGCCGACATTTTCTACAGTAACCCAGTTCCAAGCAATACCGTATCCGACCATCACCACTGTTCCGATAACGCTGCACGCTGCAACTTCTTTTACCATTTTCATAAATACGTTCTCAATAATAATCTGTGGGTTTAAAGTTTTTAGCACCACGTATTAACGTCGTTGTGCTTAATATTGAAGTGATGATTATATAAATACATTTGTTAATTAAATATCGATGAGGACGAGGCTTTGTCAAATCTTCCTTAAACCTACTTTTTATAATTATTTACATATTAATTTAATTCGGTTTAATATTATTTGTTGTAGTTAGTGTGGCTTGGACTGAAATTTGACTTGTTATTTATCATTGCGCTGTTCTATGTGAATAGGATTCATGCTGGATGCCTTTTGATCAGTAAGCACAGAGACTTATGTGGATTAGTGGATTAGTGGATTAGTGGATTGGTGACATGTGAGGGTGAGGGGTAATAAATACTGAAAGCATCGATTGTATAGTATAGAAGTAAAGCAGGTTAAGAAGAGAGTGAATAATAAGCGAAAGTTGTTATTAAATAAATTATAAGCGGAGTAATAGGTTCTGTATTAACCCGCTTATGGGTAACTATTTTTCATAGAAGTAGCCTTATACTTCTTTCGTTAATCGTGTGCTAGTGATCACCCCTAAACTGGCTAAAAATATCATCATCATTAATGCTCTTTGGAAGCTTGTCAGCCTTGAGTCCGCATTTAAAATAAGCAAGGTGTCTATTTGCTGGTGGTCCATGCCGTACGAGTCTGCAATATTTGAAACTCTAATGTCATCTAGGTAGGGAAGTGTAGGGCTTTCCTTAATCTGAGTGACAAAGTGTTGTGGGAATATCTCTTTCGACTGTTCGCTGTGCTGTCGAACGGAATGCTCTAATGCCCATTGTTGAGTACCACCGATCAAACAGATCCCAAGAACAAGCCCAATGTTACGAATCGTTGCTTGTAACCCACTTGATTGAGCGGCGTCCGCTTCACCTAGAGCGTTGGTAATGATCGCAGGGCATTGCGAAGCCAATACTCCCATTGAAGCACCAGTAAGCAGCATACCGAAGTAGAAAGGTACATGTATGTAAGTGGTGCCGCTAGAAAGCATCAGGATAGTCGCAGAGCATGCTAAACCTATGAAAGCGGTCGAGCATAAGAATCTAGGTGATTTGGATTTGAAGAGAATAGGGCTAATGACTGAGAAGGCAATCATACAAATGGAAAAGAGGAGAATGATAAAGCCAGAGTGAGAAGAACTTAATGCAATTGCAACTTGTAAATACGTGATAATGGTAAAACTAACACCGCCTAAAATCATATACATAAAGGCGAGCAATAAAAATCCGCATCCACACTGAGTATTCTTCAACCAATGTGTAGGTAGCAAGGCCGTTCTTTGATTTTTTTCTCGGTGTCGTTGCTGAAAGTAAAAAGTAAATAGTGATACTAGACCAAGCAGAACCAAAATCAACGATGGGCTTATTTGGGTAATATCGGTATACCATGTTGGAATTTCAGCCTTAAGGTTTGCTTTCGTTAACCCCCAACTTGGTGCTTTTATCAGGCCAAGAACTACGAGTACTATTCCCGAAGAACTTAGTGCAACTCCTTTAAAATCGAAAGACTCAGGGCTCTCTGTGCAAATAGGAGGGATACCACGAATAGCAAAAATCGTCGTGAGTAAGTAGAAGCCGCTAATAAAAATAAAGGGAAGGGACCAAGAAGCATTATCCATCATAAAGCCACTGGTCATAGGCACTACTGCGGCAGCTAAACCAGCCGAGGCTGCGAGAACCCCAAAGGCTAAAGCGCGACTTTTACCTGGGAACCGTGCGGAAACAAGCGCGAGAATGGCGGGTAATAGTAAAGCGGAGGATATGCCGGTTAGTGGCCTTGCTAAGAAAGTAACAAATCCAACATTGGGTGCAGTAACAAATAGAAGTGTCGCTACGAATCCGATAACAGCCCCTGCGATGAGCATGACTCGCCAGCCAATGAATAAGCCTATTAGACCTGCGGGCAACATTAACGCTGCGCCAACTAAAGGCTGAATAGTACCCAGTGTTTTTATGGCTGAAATATCAGTTTGGAATGTAGAGACGAGTGTAGAGGTTGCAATGGACAAGTTAGCTATATCGGCTGAGATAGTAAACTGTGCAAGGCAGAGAATGATTAGAAGTCGTTTTTGGATATCAGTTAAGGGAGTAGTCATAATTATTGTTCTTTCGTTTAGTGACTTTCTCGTTAAGAGTCTTTCTTATTAAAAACATAAGCTCTCTATGAGTTTCAAGGCTTCCTATGCATAAACAAAAAGATGGTTTTTCGCTCCAATTATTAAAAATAACTATAACACAGTAAGTTCAATTTACAGGTGTCTCATAAGTTAAGGTTTAGGTTAAATGAAAAAGCCCCAACCATAGTTGGGGCTTTAAATATTACTCTGAACTACCCATCAATGAACGTTGAGGTAATTTAGAACATAGAGCCAAACCACCCATCATCAAGGCAATCAGTGTATATAATGCATACTTTACTGAAGCTAGACGAGAGTCAGCCATTACTGCAACAACCGTTTGTTGTTCTTGCACTGGGATTTCAGCTTTAACCATTAGGTCAAGCGCCATATCGTTTGATACAAACGGTAGTGATGGAGCTTCAACAATGATTTGCTTCGTTTCCGCTGAAAGAGCATCGTGGTCCATAACGCCTTTCTTGATTTCGCCCGTTAGAGAGAACAGCATCACTGAACCTAGGATTGCAACACCAAATGCTTGGCCGATGTTACGTGAAGTTGCTTGAATACCGCCTGACTGCATTGCTTCTTGCTCGCTAAGAGCTGAAGTAACAACAATTGATGCTTGTGATGCTAGAAGGCCAGCACCAGTACCAAATACTAGTAGAGAAACGTATTGCCAGATAGTGATGCCGTCTTTAGTGAAGCCAAAGAACATCAGAGCGGTACCAGCTGCTGCAACAATGAAGCCTAGCTGACAAACGCGTTGACATGTTAGGTGACCAAGTTTAGCAGGAGCACCTAGAGAGCCAATCATCATACCCAGTGCAAATGCACATAGTGCGATACCAGAAGCAAGAGCGCTCATTCCCGCCACTAGTTGCATGTAAGAAATATTAATGAAGCCAGTAGCACCGAATAACAAGAAGATAGTTGCACAAAGTACAAGACCAACAACAACTTGAGGGTTAGTTACATAAGATTGTGGAAGAAGAGGCGTGTTACCTGCTTCTTCAAATTTACGCTCCCAAACCATTAGAAGTTTCATCAGAGCACCACCAAGAGCAACCATAGGAAGCGCAGGTGAAATACCGATGATAGAGAAATCGGTTAGTGGCGCAATGAAGCCCCAATCTGCAATTTTTAGAAGACCAGTAACGAAACACAGTAGACCTGCACCCGCTAGCAGTACGCCAACGATGTCGAATTTACCTTTGAATGCAGCTTTTGGAAGTTCTGGAAGTTTCATGCTGCCTAGCATAACTAGCGCACAGTAAACACCTAGTCCGGCGAATGCTACGCTGAAGCTTGCTACATCGAGAATGAAACCAAAGATTAGTGGAGTTAGTGCACTTGCCAAACCAACTAATGCGGCAATAGCAGAGAACGCAATTGCTTGGTCTTTACCTTTGTAAATACCAGCGACATTAGCCAATACCGCAGGGATAAGTAGACACGCACCTAGACCAGAGCCAACACGAGCACCGTAGTTCAAAACTTCCATGTTTGGAGCAAAAGCAGCGGCGAATGATGCAACAGAAAGGATACCTGCACCGATAATCATTTGGCGCTTCCAACCAATGATTAGACCAATAAGACCACCGGCAATCATACCTGCACCCGCAATAAGAGGGTACATTGCGTTAGCCATTTGAATTTGAGGCATTGTTGCACCGTGAAGTGCGATTAATGCTTCGGTTGAAATAGCAAGACCAGAGTTGTCTGCCATTGTAGAAAATTGCGCTGCAAGCAGAACAATAAGAGGAAACCATTTGGCTAATCCTGTTTTGTCTGCTGTAGGGTTGGTTGACACTGATACCGTCATTGTGGATACCTTAATTGTTGTAGAGCCGTTGCTCGGAAGTTGTTATTTCAAATTGGTTTTGAACACAACTATTAGACCGTGCTAAGGCACCTATCATCCAACAATAAAAAGTATTCTTGAAAGCAAAAAAATAATATACAGAGTGAAAAAAAATATAAAACAAGAAATTTCAGAAGCTTATCTGGTCTTGGTTAATATGTATGAAGCATGCTTACCGCTGTTGAGTGTCACGTCCATAAACATTCTATTCTCTTCAAGTCGCCACATATTAAGTTCAACGAGATTCCCCGTAGTCGGCATACGAATTCCCGTTTCTTTCTGAAAGGCGTCTAATCCTGTGACCTGTCGATTCGTAAGTTCAAGACGAACATATTCACTATCTGATTCAGTTAAAACTAAAGAAGCGTCAAATGTATAATTACTAGTACCTAGCTGATTGTCGATTGATATTCGAATGTCTTTATTGACAACAAGTGTTGTGTGACTGATGACTTCCCCTGAATGTTCGGAAAGGATGGACTTTCCTTCCCAAACGCCTTCGTGTTGACTGACAAGCTTGTTTAATGGGTCATGTAGCTCGTGTCCAATTACAAAAGCGAACAAAGGAACAAGTAGAGCTATTGTAAGCTTTACTATCATTGATTTTTGCATTGAGTCACCCCTTTGACTTCTTGGCAGATTCGATAATAACTTTCATTCTTTGAAACAATGGAAGGCACATCGTCTTGAAGACTCAACTTCTCTAACTCCCCAAATGTCGGTTTAAATAGCATCCAATGCGGACCAACCTTATGGCTTGTGCGATCGTGTTCAGTGGACAGCACCCCCTGATAACCTATAGAAAACAATAACAAACTAATGATACTGATAGAGCCAATTTGAAATGGAGAAAAGAGAGATGTGAGCTGAAAGCGTGGCTTATCGATCCCTGATGATTCAACATGTTCAACTTTAGGCTCATGTTGTATCACTGTTAGATCGAGTTCTTCACTAATCAAATGAGGCTTGCTTGATAACACGTACCCTTGCTTAGGGATGGTGCGTATTAGCGCTCTTTGATCATCTTCTAATGAAAATCGTAACGCTTTAATTGTTTGATTTATTGTGGCGTTGGTCGCGTATGAGCCTTTCCATAACTGCTCTTCGATTGATTGGCGAGATAAAATATCAGGGAAAGAATCTATTAAAGCAGTAAGAAGGTTCGCTTCTCTTGCTCTCAATCGAATGATTTTATCTTCTTCGTTTTTTATAGCGCCAGAGGTGGGAGAGTATTGAAATCCAGCCACTTGATAGATGGGAGGCTCAAGAAAAGGTTGTGTCATTAAGAGAGACCCTTATACAGCGTGAATGGCAGAGTGAATACTACGGGACTACTTGAGTACATTATTTTGATCCACAACAAATAAATTATCGGTTGTTACATTATTCGACAAATAAATTATAAATTAATATTTATATTGATTAGCTGTATGTTTCTATAATTGTGAGCCTCGTAGACATTATAGTTGATATTTTCCTGTGCTATTTCTTGTAGTTACGCTGCGCCACTATTTTTTTTTATTTTATCTTGTTTTATTTAGCTATATGCCAATAAACCGATTCCTTAGAGTGCGTAGGAAATAATCACACTTTAATTACAATAATAGGTTTGAATCATGGCTGTAACTAAGAAACTTTCATTACTAGCATTACTTCTTCCACTAACTACCTACGTAAACGCAGATGACACTGCTGAAGAAAACGCACCTGATCCAGGTGACCACACAAAAGTCTCTTCTGTTGTGAGCGCTACTTACGGCGTTCAAAGTTTAGGTGAAGATGACAATAATTATGTACAGCTCGTCGGACAAATGTCGGGTGCAAAGGATAATGGTAATCTGTTTTTAGGCAGTATTGCTTTATCAGGCCAGGAAAACGCGAATACCTTCCCTGCAGACGATAGCTTTGATATCTCTCAGTTTCGCGCACGTTACTTTGAAGTAAAACGTACAGAGTGGGAAAGTGCTCCAATGCTTGGTATGTCTTTTGACTACGTTGAGACAAGCTTTGTTGACGGCGCTCCAATGGACCGCTTATTTGCTGTTGGTGGTCTAATTAGAATGACGACGCCATTCGATAATTGGTTATCATTCCCAATTTTAGCGGCGGCTGTTGGTCAAAACAGTGATTTTGCAAAGGACTTCGCAGGAGCAGACTCTACGACTTATGGAGTTCAATTTAACTTCTTAAACTCAATCTACTTGCATGAAAACGGTACTCATATCCAGATCAATCCACAATTCAGTAGCTTAGACTTTGGTGGTGATATGGGCACGATTAACACACTTCAGCTCGATACTGTGTACCAAATGCCAATAAGCAGCAACCGTAAACACTGGGGTAAAGTCACGTACACTGAGTACTTTGACGATGCAAACCAGAGCTTTGGCCACAATGACCAAGGGCGTGAGTTAAAGCTAACATATAGCTACTTCTTGTAATCTAATATTGAGTTTGACATTAGAGGGAAACAGCTTCTAATGATTGTTTAAAAGCCGGATGGGAGCTTTGCTGCCATCCGGCTTTTTGTATTTTTTGTAGCTCTAAATACACTAGTTTCATTAAATACAAATTCAAGCTAGACGACTGGTCTATTTTTATATACCATACTGAAAAATCAGAGATGAGATTATATATGTCGAGCAAAAAGCAACTCAGTCAGGCTGTGATCTGTGAAGCAGGAGAAAAACTCTTCGCGCGTCATGGCTATAGTGCTGTTGGCATCAAAATGATTTTAGATGAAGTAGGGATCCCTAAAGGTTCTTTTTATCACTACTTTAAAAGTAAAGAAGCGTTTGCTGTAGCGGTTTTAGAACAGTATTTTTCTGTTCGTTTCGAGCGCTTTGAACAAGCTTTGAAAAATAATACAGCATCAATATCTTCAACGATCATAGAGAGTTATGACCAAGAAATTGAGGCGATGTTTGACAGAGATGACGCTTCAGGTTGTGTCATTGGTAATCTATTTATCGAAGCAAACGAAGGGTTACCAGATTTACAACAAAAGCTACATGATATCTATGAACGCTGGTTTTCCCTTTTTGTCTCGTTAATTGAACAAGGACAAAACAGCGGTGAATTTAGGTTGGATGTCGAGGCGTCATCGATGGCTTCAATGTTTTGGGCGAACTGGGAAGGCACAGTACTACGTTTTCATCTGGTTCGCGATAAACAGCAGTTTAAAAAGAATATCCAAGATTTCGTCAGGTTAATGAACGTACCCGCTGAACGTGGTCTTTAACGTAAGCGAAATTGAATAATCAATAATTGTTATTGGGCGTAGTGTCCAATATTTTTTTAATCACAAAATAGACGACCGGTCTAATTTAGGTGTTTATGTTAAACGCAACAACAAAAATCAATCAGTTATCTATTTCAAATCGTATCTTTAAGCCTGCAATGTCTGAGCAAATGGCAGACAAAGAGGGCAACCCAAAACATGAGTTACTTGGTAATCTGTATCGCTCTTGGGCAAATGGTGGCGTAGGTTTAATGGTTTCGGGAAATATCATGATCGATCGAAATGCCTTAGGTGAGCCACTAAATATCGTTTTGGATGAACAGTCTGACATCGAACCTTTTAAACATTGGGTTAAAGCTGCGAAGGTCAATGGCTCAAGATTTTTTGCGCAAATTAATCACCCAGGAAAACAAGTCCCTAAGTTTTTAGATTCACAACCAATGGGGCCTTCAGCTATTGGTATTGAAGGGCCTTTGGCGAGCGGTTTTAACATGCCACGCGAAATGATGGAGGAAGACATTCAACGCGTGATAGGCCAATTTGCAACAACGGCTCTACTTTGTAAAAACGCAGGGTTTGATGGTGTCGAAATTCATGGAGCACACGGTTATTTGATTAATCAATTTCTATCACCTCGACATAACCAACGCACGGACAAATGGAAAAATGGTCAGCTTTTTCTGATGGAGGTTTACCACGCTATCCGTGCAAAAGTGGGCGATGAGTACCCACTTATTATTAAACTTAATTCATCAGATTTTGAGAAAGGTGGTTACAGTGAAAGTGACGCTATAGAAGTGATGAAGGCGTTGGAATCTGTCGGTATCGATGCGATTGAAATCTCGGGCGGTACTTATGAATCTCAGTCAATGACGGGTGATGGCCAAAAAGCTGGCGGGTACTTTTTGGAGTTTGCGCGTGGCGCGAGAAAAGATCTCACGATCCCTTTGATTGTTACCGGTGGCTTTCAACAAAAGTCGGCAATGGAAACTGCGATAGAAGATGGTATCGATATGGTCGGTGTAGGTCGACCGCTAATATTGAATCCGAATCTGCCAAATGAAGTGATAAGGGGTGTTGATGACATTTATCAAAATGACATGCGTCGATGCGGTTGGCGTTATCTTAATATTGTGTCAATGCTCTCTTGGTGGGAAGCGCAAATGCTAAAAGTGGCAAAAGGTGAACAACCGGATCCAAACATGCACGTTATACATGCGGTTAAACACGCATTAACCAGTGTTGGCGTGAAGGCGTTTGCTCCTCGTCGCGGCTAGCAGATGATCTAAGTAAACAAGCGCATAATAAAAAACCGTTCACAATGAACGGTTTTTTTGATCTAGTAAAAGATAAGCTCGATTACCACATCAAATCATCTGGGACGACGAAATCTGCGTATGGGTCATCTTCTGCTGGAATCTCTTCATCAGATGTATTGTTCTCAATAATCGTTTCTTCATCACGCATGGCAATTTTATCGGCAACGCCACCAGGAATAACGGCATAGCTCTCACCAAAGCGAGCAATAGCAAGAATACCTTTAATCAACTGTTCACGTTCTAAAGACTCTACATAAAGAGACTTAACGGTTGTGCCATCAGTAAAGTTGTATTTGATGTCGCCTTTCAGTTCAAGCTTGTTCATTTCAATCAGCTGTTTCACTTGAGCTTTCATCTCTTTGCTCAACTGCTGCTCTTTACGTTGCTGGTTTAGCTCTTTATCGCGTTCTTGTTGAGCGGTTTTGTTTTCTTCAGCAGCGGCTTTAGCTTCTCGCGCTTGAACTCGTGACTTTTTCGCGCCTTTCTTAGCTTTTTTCAACTTCTTTTCGTTTACTAAGCCTGCTTTTAGCATCTGTTCTTGTAGGGTTAACTTTGCCATGGTCTTTCCATATTAATCATCTTGGCGTTAGTTTAACTTTTCGCTCAATGCAAAGAAAGAGTTGCTAGAAGGAATCAAGCTAACAAATGGTAATTGCTAGCTTGATAGATGATAGGTAGAGATTTAATTTGAAGCTTAAGTCTCTGGCTCGGTAGAAGGGGCAACCAGTGGTAGCTCTAACGTAAAGCTGGTGCCTGTTCCTAACGCACTCTCTACTTTGAGCTCACCGCCAAGTAAGCCAGTCACGACATTGTAAGCAATGTTTAGCCCTAAACCTGATCCTCCTTCACCTAATCGAGTCGTGAAGAATGGGTCAAATACTTTAGATAGATTTGCCTCTTCGATACCGTGGCCATTGTCTTTTACTTCAATGATTGCAGTTTGGTCATTAAGTATTGAGCAGGTAATCACCACCAGTTTGTTTGGCTGATCTGAAAATGCATGTGCAATGGTGTTGGTGAGTAAATTCATCAGAACCTGAGTCAGCGGGCCGGGGTAGCTGTCCATAGAGATAGTACCGGATAGCTTCTCTTCTAGAACTATCTGATGTCGAGATAAATTCGGCATCATGGTGACACGTAGCTCATGCAATATCTCGGGTAGATTGAACTGGCGACGTTGGTAACTGGTTTGATCGACTGCGACCTGTTTGAAACTGGTTATGAGCTCGGCAGCGCGGTGTAAGTTTCGTTCGATGCTATCAGCCGATTCACTACTTTGGGTGACGTAATTATCTAGAACAGATTGACGTAAGCCTTCTTGCGTTGCTGTAATAAATTCTTGATTAAACTGTCTTAGGGAGCTGGCCACAAGTAATGCGTTACCAATTGGCGTATTTAATTCGTGAGCAACACCCGCAACAAGTGATCCTAGACCTGCAAGTTTTTCAGAACGTATAAGTTCATCCTGAGTTGTTTTTAGTGTTTTTAGTGTTTCTTGCAACTCTTGAGTACGTTCATCAACACGTAGCTCAAGCTCTTCTGTTTGTTTTTTTATGGTCGAAAGGTGCGCTCTTCGATCATTCTCTGTGGTGGCTGCACTGTCAAACCAGTATTGCCATCTGTTCGGGATTTTTGGAATAACGATAGCGTCTTGGTTAGGTAGTTCCTCGACAAATTGAGCCAGTTGTAGGGCTGGTTGGCTAAAGTTCCAATGCTGATAAAGCACAATAAACAGTAGTAGTATGGCAAATAGGCCACCCATAATGAGGAAAGGAATGATAGTTTCAAAGATATACTGATGAATTTTGGTGCTTTTGATTTCAAGAACTAGGCTCCAAGGCGTATCGGCAAGAGGGTAGCTGATCCAGTAGCCATTTTGTACCGCTTGAATTTCCCCACTTGCTACCTCATGGGCTTCGCCAGCAGAAACTAAAGATAATACATCGCTTTGATTAACGGACTCGGTCTTTCCACTTAGATTCCCTTCACTATCGCCAATAACGGTTCCATCTTGATCAACAATGGCGAAATGACCTAACGCTGAGTGCATCTCGATCAAAATATTATCGAGGACTTTGAGAGTGATATCTGTGCCTACTGCGCCAACAAATTTTTGCTCATCGTATACAGGTGCGAGCAAAGAGACCATCATCCCTTTACCCCCTGCATCCATATACGGTGGAGTCCAAACTTTTTGCCCGTTACTGTTATTTTCTGGCCCAACAAGATCTAATGGAAATGTTCCGCCCGCTTCATAGATAACTGCCAGAGCGTCATCCATGTTGTCTGTTTCTGTTGCTGCAATAATATCATCGTGACTGACCCATGGATAAAGTTGAGTGAGTGCTTTATCGGCATCATAGTAATAGCTCCATTGGAACTCACTATGTTGCCGGTGAGTTGCAACAACGGCTGGCATCATTGGAAGCAACGAGGCGAGATCAAAAGTGATGTCTCTTATGTCACTAAGAACAAATACTTGGCCAACGGAATCTTTTAGCGGTTGAGGAATTGAATCCCATAACCCTTGATTTGATGTCTTGTTACCTTGCTCGGCAAGGTACTCTATCGCATCATTTTGTGGTGTGATTTCAGGAAGAGCTCGTGCCGAGACAATTGAAGAGCGCATTCTGTCGATATGATTTAAAGAGACAGAGATCGTTTGAGTCAAAGCCTGTAATGTCTCTTCACCATGGTGCTCTTCTTCATTAAGAACTTGGTTTTTGATTTGATTGCTTAGGTAGGCGGCATTACCAAGTGTCAGTAAGATGATAAGAAGCAGGCCGCCGTAGATTATGTAACGGTAACGCCTGATCAACTCTTGAGAGCTTATTTCAGCGTGTGCGTTATCACTGGGTTCGTCAGGAACAAAGTAAGTGGCTGTTGTTTTTTGTCGATTCACTAGAAAAATCCTACTGCTTTTTGTTAAGAATAATGAAGCCTGCTAGAGGTAGATCGTCATTAAGAGCCTAGTAGCTCTATGAGATCTTCGAGCGGCATCGCTTTAGCGAACAACCAGCCTTGCCCTTCTTCACAACCGAAGCCTTTAAGCTTTTCCAACTGAGTGCTAGTTTCTATCCCTTCAGCTGTAACTTCTAAGCCTAGCGTTTGACCCAAATTAACAATCATTTTTGCAATGCTGTCGTCTTCTTCCATTGCCTCCACGAAAGCTCTATCAATTTTTAACCGTGTCGCGGGGAGCTTGTGTAGAACACTTAAAGAAGAGAAGCCTGTACCAAAGTCATCAATGGCGATCTTGCAACCGAGCTGTCTAACTTGAGTGAGAACTTTACAAACGTAATCAAGGTTATTAGCAGCCATGGTTTCGGTGATCTCAAGTTCCAGTTGGCTTGGTGAGACCCCTGTGCTGTTTAACGAGTACTGCAGTAGTGAGATAAACCCTGAGTCTTCCAATTGAGCCGGTGAGATATTTATTGCCATGCAAATATTATTGTATCCAGCTTGATTCAGCTGTTGCAGTTGCTCGCAAGAACGCTGAATGACAAAAGCGCCTATGGTGACCATCATCCCGCACTGTTCGGCAAGAGGAATAAAGCGATCAGGAGGTACAAGGTCACCATTATCGTCTTTCCATCGAAGCAGTGCTTCCATGCCTGTGATCTTACCCGTAAGCAGGTGGTATTTAGGCTGGAACATCATAAACAGGGCGTTTTTAGTGACAGCTAAGCGAAGCTGAGTTAACAGTTGCATTCTGTCTCTGGCACATTGCCCCATATTTTCAGAGAACGTTATTGCACCACCTCTTTTGTGTAGCTTCGCCTGTTTTAATGCGACTTGAGCATCTTTAAACAACCCTGTTAGCTCAGAGGTACGTTCAACTAACTGCACCAAACCGATACTTGCACTCAGTTTAAAGGGCTGCCTGTTGACGATAAAATCGCTGTTGAATGTTTTGATTACTTGAGTAGCGCTGACTTCAGATTCAAGGCCAATCAGAGCAAAAACATCACTACTAACACGTGCTAAAAAGCAGCGAGGAAACTCACTGGTGAGCCTATCAATGACTTCTTTTAGTACGCTATCGCCAAATTGATGGCCGAAGCTATCGTTGATTGATGAAAAATCGTCTAGGTCAATGAGTGCAAGGGTTGATGGCTCTTCGTCCTCTCTTGGAGCGCAAAGATACTTTAAAAGGTAGTTAAGATTAGGCACTTTAAGCAGAGGGTCAATGTAGGCTTGCTCTTCGAGCTTGTTATACAAAAGAACATTGTCAAAACCGACGGATATATTCGCACAAAAAACTTCAAGCAAGTGACGGTCAGTAGGCTCTAATGGGTGTTCTATATCGACATAGGCAGCTAATCCGCGGCCTTGCTCCGTCGAAAAATAGAGTGTTAAACCATCATCCATTGAGCTTCTTTTTAATAGCAGACAAGTAGTAATTGCCCGCTTAATTCTATTTGACTGGATGCTATCTAGTGGGGCTTGAACTAAATTGCTATAACGCCCAGAGGCGGCAATAACTTGAGCTGTGTTGCTATCATCAAGCATGCCTTCTTGAGCGCAGATCAATCCGTCGGGCTCAATTTGTATTAATGCACTTATTTGTTTCACTGCCCCTTCTGCAAACAATCTCATCCCGTGAATGTTTGCGAGTTCAGTGCTGGCTTTAACTACATTCTCCAAACCTTGACGCATTGTTTGCTGTTGTTGAATCTGCTTATATGCACGGATAGTGCTGGTTAGAATGGTGAAAAGACGAATTCTAGTTAACTCAGACTTGGTTCGATAATCGTTAATGTCATAGCGTTGAATGGTTTCCATTTCAGGCGCATAACCGGGTTGCCCGGTACGAAGAATAATTCGAATTGAACTCAGCTTTAACGTATTACGAATAATATCAACGAGCTTTAGTCCCGCATCTTCAGTCTCCATCACGACATCGAGTAATATCACGCTTACGTCGTGTTCTCGTTGAAGTACTTCCTTTGCTTCATCAGCCGAATATGCATGAAGCACTTCGAGAGGTCGATCCTCGATAGTGAGATCGTTTAAGGTGAGTTCAGTAGCAATGTGAACATCTTTATCATCATCAACAATGAGTATTCTCCAACAGGGAGGCCGGCTACTTAATGGTGTTTCATCTGCACTGTCGTCAATAATCGTCAATAGTTCGTCTTGCGAGCTTTTCTCAGTGGTCATTCAATACCCATTGTCAGTGGCGAATTTGTGATTTACGCAGGTGCGTGTAGTCATAAAAATCATGTGACTAACAAAATCATTAATAAGAGATATTACTGAGTATAGGTGTGTTTTTTGAGCGCTGCTAAAAAGGAAAGGGGAGATTTGTGATGCTAACTATACGAAAACTCAGCGGAATAAAGAATGTATCCCGCGATGAGCTTTAATTACTTCTTTAGACGATTAACGATTAGGTCGTTTGGTCTTTTTTTGAAACTGCTTAGCACTCGTTTTGTTGTTGGTTCTACGGTTCGCTTTTTTGTCTCTTGGGGCGCGTTTACTTTCACCACTTGAGGGTTTATCAGTAACGGGAAAATTGCTTAGGGTTTGTGTCGCCAATGAGCGTTGAGCTGTCGTACGTATTGCTTCTAAATAGTCTTTTTCCCCATGGCACACTAACGAAATAGCAAGCCCTTGCTGTCCGGCTCTCGCAGTACGTCCAACCCGATGAACATAGACCGTTGGATCAGAAGGAAGATCAAAATTAATAACTACAGGAAGGTCATCAATATGAATGCCACGGGCGAGTAGGTCAGTTGCGATGAGGACTTGAATTGACTTTTGTTTGAACTGAACCAGTGTTTGTTCACGTTCAGACTGAGACTTATCACCATGCAGAGCCGCGCACGAGATGCCCGCTTTTGCGAGTTTTTTCGTCAATGCATTCGCGTTATCTTTAGCACTGATAAAGACTAAAACTTGTGACCACTGATTCGTTTCAATCTGCTGAATTAGCGCTTTTGTTTTACTGCCTTTATTGACGAGAAATAGCCGCTCTTCAATATTATCGACAACTTGGTTAACCTGATTGACTTGAACGTAGCTTGGTTGATTTAGCTGACTATTGAGCCTCTCTTCAAGTTCACTCGGTAACGTTGCGGAGAACATCATGGTCTGTCGTGATTGAGGTAGCTCAGCCAATATTGATTGTATATCTGACCAAAAACCCATATCCAAAAGTCGATCTGCCTCATCCAATACAATTCGCTTAACGTCGCTGACGAGAAGGTGTTTACTTTGTATGAGATCCAGTAATCGCCCTGGTGTTGCTACCACTAACTGGGGTTGATTTTGTAATTGTTCAACCTGACTATCTTTGTCTACACCGCCGCAAAGAAGAAGTGAATTAAATTTGAGTTTGTTCACCTTAGCCAGTACTTCAATGACTTTACCTAGTTCTGTATGAACTTGGGTTGCTAACTCTCTAGTAGGAACAATGATGATGTTTAGTAAAGCCGTTGGTGAATCAATTTTTTGTTGTGCTTTTCCATCCGTAAATAGCTGCTCGAGAATAGGTAGACCGTAAGCCAGTGTTTTCCCGCTTCCTGTTTGCGCAATGGCAAGTAGATCACCACCTTTTAGAATAGTCGGGACAGATTGAGATTGAATCTCAGTCGGTTCTTTAAAGGCTTTGGGTAGAGCATCAATCAGCTCAGGGCTTAAATTTAGGCTAGAAAATGGCATGGGGTAACTAATTTATAGAGGTGGGAACACAGGGCGCAACCTTATCATAAGCGATGATAGTGACCTATTGCTTTTGATAGCGATCACTTTAACTTGGTTCATGCTTATCCCACTACACTTGTTCTAATTCTCTTCATCTAGGCAGCATTCATCTTGTAGAAACCCAATGACAGATTGAAGCTTATCAAATTCAGCAACACAGTAGAGTGTTCGGCCTTCACGGCGCTGAGTAATAAGCCCAGCAGAAGCTAGGTTTGAAATATGGTGAGACAAGGTTGAACCGGGCACATTTAGTTTCTGTTGTAATCCGCCAACCGCAATGCCTTGATAGCCAGCACGAATAACGCTTCTAAAAATCATTAGGCGAGTAGGGTGCCCTAGCTCTTTCAGCGCTTTAGCGACAGTTTCAATATCTAAGCTTTCAATGCCTAAGGTATCAGCGGCTAAGCCTTCATTATTCAAATTATCGATATCCATGTTTAACCTCTGCGATGTCTATATTTCGATATTACTAGAAATATATTGATCAATCCAATGGTGAAGAGTATATTTCGATTATTCTAGAAATATAGATTCAATTGTGGAGTGATAGTTATGATGGGCATTGAGATGAACATGGTGAAAGAGACGTTGAACATGTTTGCTTTTCTGGCGGTAGAATTAACGGTTTTGTTTCTTTTGATTAGTTACTTTGTGGGTGTTCTTCAGGTGTATATCCCACCGACGAAAATACAAAGTATTTTGAGTGGTAAAAAAGGCAAAGGTTACATTGTTGCAGGGTTTCTGGGTGCGATAACCCCGTTCTGCTCTTGCTCTACCATTCCATTTTTAAAAGGTTTATTAAGAGCTAAATCAGGTTTTGGCACTATGATGGTGTTTCTATTTGCTAGCCCTTTACTCAATCCAATCATCATCGGGTTATTTTCCGTGACATTTGGGTTGAAAGTAACGGCCTTCTATTTCGTTATTGCGATGGGTGTTTCGGTGCTCGCAGGCTATACGCTAGAAAGATTGGGGTTTGAAAAGTACGTAAAACCGGAAGCTTACTTGAGCCCAGAAAAGAAAGGATGTGGCTCGTCATGCTCATCGAAAAAAGCGCCAATTAGCCAATGGAAGCGTATTTGGGATACAACGTGGACAGATTTTAAAAAGGTATTGCCTTATCTATTTGGTGGTATTGCACTGGGTTCGATGATTTATGGGTTTATGCCAACGGAATTTGTGGCGAGTGTGGCAAGTGAAAATAATCCATTTGCTATCCCGGTTGCAGCAGTGATAGGTATTCCTCTCTACATTCGAGCAGAAGCGGTGATCCCTTTAAGTGCGGCTTTAGCTGCGAAAGGGATGGGACTGGGTGCTGTGATGGCGCTGATAATTGGAAGTGCAGGTGCGAGCTTAACAGAAGTGATCCTGCTTAAATCGATCTTTAAGAATCAGATGATCTATGCATTCTTAACTGTGATCGTGTCGATGGCCATCAGTGCCGGCTATCTATATATGTTGATGTTCTAGCATGTGGTAAGACGATGGAGGTTAGGCTTCGAATGAATTTGTAGATAAAAGGTAGTTGTATAATTTATTGAGTGAATGTTTTTGACTTGATGTATAGAATTGGCGAGATATAAAACGACAAGGATGTTAATCTCAATGAAACGATACACAACTGCATGCGTAGTGCTGCTTTTATCTACTCTATTACCAGTGGAGGCTCTAGCAAAAAAAGGTAAATCTTCTGGATTTGCTGCGGGTAGCGCATTAAGCGCTTTAGGTAGTTTAAAGATCTACGATGAAGATACGTTAACAGTTGATGCACTTCGATCTTGTCTGGAGCTGGAAGTCGTTATCGATGAAGCAGAAAAGCAGTTAGATATCGACGTCCAACCAATCAATAGAGTTGAAGAGAGTATGGCGAGAGCTGAAGACAGATTGGAAAAGTTAGATCGTTATTTCGCTAAGAATGAGGACGTTGAATTCTATATTGATGCTGAACTAGCTGAATATAATCGCGAGGTGGACCGCTATAATCGAATTATTGCTGCTTTTAACGAAGATCTTGAAAGGTATCAACGATTGGAAGGTCCCTATAATTATAAAGTTGATAGCTATAATGCCAAAATTGACAGCTTTGATTTGGAGTGTGAAGGTAAAAGCTATTACGATGAAGATTATGCGAAAGTCGCGGATAGCATAAAGTAAATGGTTTTATAACTGGTTGAGCATCTGTTGCTTAACCAGCGCCTTCCTCATACCTTATCGATTATGGTGATAAGGTGCCGTAAATACAGGCGTATCTGCTTATTTCACTGCTGAGTTGACGAAAATAGTGCCGTTTCAATTCGTATTGCTCTATAATCTGCGACCGTATTTTTGGTTATGCTGTACGTGGTTGTAGCCGTTAAGCTTAGGAACATAACAAATGTCATTTTCATCTCAGAATTTTGCGCCAGAAATTGTGAAAGCACTTTCAGAATGCGGCTACGAAAAACTCACGCCAGTTCAACAAAAAGCGATTCCTCATGCTCGAAAAGGTCATGATATTTTAGCTAATGCCCAAACAGGAACAGGTAAAACCGCTGCGTTTTCTTTACCTATTATTCAACAGCTGTTTGATAAGCCAAAAACAAAAAATAACCACCAAGCACGTGCACTGATTCTCGCTCCAACGCGCGAACTAGCGGCTCAAATCGCACAAAATATTGAAGACTACATTAAGTACACGTCACTGACGGTAACCGCTATTTATGGTGGTGTTAAGATGTCTTCACAAGTGACGAAGCTGCAAAAAGGGTCTGATATCCTTGTTGCTACGCCAGGTCGCTTGATTGAGCACCTTGAAGAGAAGAATGTCTCTGTCGCTAATCTAGAATTTCTTGTCTTTGATGAAGCAGACAGAATGCTTGATATGGGGTTCATCTCTTCTATTGAAACGATCATGGCAGGCGTTGCGACAAAACCTCAAACAATGTTATTTTCCGCGACGTTCTCACCACAAATGAACAAGCTAGCTGGCGAAATCTTGAAGCAGCCTAAACGCATTTCTGTCGCGAGAGAAAATGTGACTGCAGATACCATTGCACACGTTGTTTACCCAGTAGACCAAGAAAGAAAACATGAGATGTTGTCCGAGCTAATTGGTCGTAAAAACTGGCAGCAGGTGTTGGTATTTGTAAACTACAAAGAAACGGCCAACATGTTACTAAAAGAGCTTAAGCTTGACGGTATCAAAGCGGTACTGTGCCATGGTGATAAAGCGCAAAGCGCACGTCGCAGAGCTCTAGATGAGTTCAAAGAAGGCAAAGTTCGCGTCATGATCGCAACTGATGTTGCAGCTCGTGGCTTGGACATTAAGGATCTGCCTCACGTAGTCAACTTCGATATGCCTTTCTTGGCGGAAGATTATGTACACCGTATCGGTCGTACTGGTCGTGCTGGTCAAAAAGGATATGCTGTATCATTTGTTAACCGTGATGAAGAATTAACACTTCAGCAAGTTGAGTCATTGATTGGTCATACTATCCGCCGAGTTGAACAAGCAGGATATGAACCGAAAAACCGCGATGCGCTGATACAAAAAATGCACTCAAAGCCAGCGTTCAAAAATCGTAAGACACGAACTAATAACCCATCAGACACTGACCAAGGTTCTGCTGAGAAACGTGCTCGACTACGTAACATGATTAAAAATCGCGCAGCAGGCTCTAAGAAGTAGCCGTTACTCTTTTCGACAAGTTACTTTTTATTAAAGCGCCAATGATGTGAATCATTTGGCGTTTTTTGTTTTTATACCTATAAAATTCATTGTTAACATTTCCAATCTACGGATTAACTGCTTTATTTATAAATGAAAAGGATAACCAATCGGTAAATTACAAGGAGATTCATGTTGAAGACAATGACTTGCAAGCAGTTGGGTGGTGCATGTGATTTACAATTTCATGCTGAAACATTTGAACAGATGGTAGAGATTAGCAAGCAACATGGAATGGAAATGTTTCAAGTCCATGATAATCAGCACTTGGAAGCCATGGACAAAATTAAACAGATGATGGCAGACCCCGAAGCCATGAAACAATGGTATGAAAGAAAAAAAGATGAATTTGAACAACTGAGTGAAGATTAACCGTGTCAGTTTGTCCAATATCTAAGGGTTAGTTGAGCAATCACCTTGTCATAGTTGATAAGGTTTATTCACGAGCTCTTCGTCTTGAAATAGTTCCTTTGAGATTTCAATGATTAAGTTGCGTAAAAATTGGTGAGCAGGTTCATGATGAACGCGTTGATGCCAAAAACAGTGCAGCGGGATTAATGGGATCTCTTCAACATCTTTTGTAAAGAACCCCTCTTTTGCTAAACGTTTCGCAGCCTCTGAAGCAAATATACCCACAATATCTGAATGCTCTATGGTCGAAGACAACACAGCAAAAGTAGATGCCGCCATAACAACCTTTCTTTTTTTGCCTAATTTATGCGCCAGTTCATCCACATATAATTGCCCACGTGCCAGAGGCTCGACTCTCACATGAGGGTAATCAAATACTTCACTTAGTTTAAACTCTTTGTTGGCCAGTGGGTGAGAGCGACGAGTGACAATACTCATTTTCATATTTCCAAGCTGATATCCGTAGAGCTGGTTATTCGGCTTGTCTATAGCATTGATTGCAATATCAACGCTTCCTTCTAGCAGTTGCTGTTCTATATTTGCAGGCCAATTAAGTACTTTAATTACTGCGTTTGGTGCAAGAGTTGCCAGACGGCTCAGTAGAACAGGGATGAGAACGACGGCAGCAATGTCTTGTAGTGCGATTGTGAAAGATTGCGTAATAGTTTTTGGGTCAAACTTCTCACATCGCATTAATTCGTCAAACTGGCATAGGAGCGTATCGAGTTTATCCATTAGAGATAACGCTTTTTTAGTGGGGACCATTTCTCGCCCAACTTGAACTAGTAATGGGTCATCCATAGCGCTTCGTAGCTTATTTAGATGGTAAGTAACACCAGCAGGTTGCATCGCCATTTTATTGGCAACCGCGGTAATGTTCGGCTCTTGTAAAAGCTGAGCCAACACTCTTAGAGATTTCAGATCAATGTTTGTGAGATTACTTAAAGACATCAGACACCTTTAAAAATATTTAAACGAAGCGTTAATTTTATTTAAATTATATTAATCAAGACTAGGTTATACCATCTAATTGAACTGTGAAACCCTACAATTAAGGTGACTTATGTCTCTCGATACCATTACAAAAAACATTGCTCCTTCGCCAAGTTGGTTAGATCTAGAAATCATGAAAGGCTTTCCTTGTGCACCTGAAAAACAAGTAAAAAATACAAACTGGGTTTGGTACCCGTTTAACCGCTGGGGCTTTCAAAATGTGAGTAAATTCTTACCAACAACACCGGTTGTGACAGGCTCTAGTATTCCCTGGGAAATTGCATCTTCGAAAGATGTAATGTTACTCGCGTCACCTAAAGCGGACGGAGAACCATCAACCGTTGAAAATATACTTAACAGCCAAAACACAGATGCGTTTGTCGTTGTCCACAAAGGGATAATTGTACAAGAGAAATACTTTAATGAGATGACCCCAAACACTCAGCATTGGCTAGCTTCAATGACAAAATCGTTCACGGGCTTGGTTTCTGAAATATTGATATCTAAGGGTTTGCTTGAGCGCGAAGCGTTAGTTGAAACTTATGTTTCTGAATTAAAAGGTACCGCTATTGGTTCATCGACAATACAACAGTTACTCGATATGACTGCGGGTACAGCTTGGGATGAGTCGATGGATGCATTAATGAATGAAGAGTCGTTTGCCCGTCAGTACGGCAATGCTGTTGGCACATGGCCAATCGATAACAGTGCTCAAGGTGTGTTTGGGATTCTTCCTCAAATAGGGCCAGAGCGTGAGCATGGAGAGAGTTTTGTTTATAACTCACCATTGACCGACGCAATGGGGTGGGTCATTAGTGCCGTGACAGGGAAGCGCTATGAAGAGGTACTGTCAGAGTTATTCTTGAAAGATCTTGGTACAGAAGATGATGTCTACATGATGGCAGACACCAAGACTCACGCATGGGCGACGGGTGGTTTGAATATGACGGCTCGTGACGCAGCGCGTTTTGGCCAGCTATTGGTAAATAAAGGGCAGTTTGGTGGTAAACAAATTTTCCCAGAGTCTGTTATCAAGTCTATTGAAAACAGTGATGTGTGTTTAGGTGAAGCTTTTAAAGAGCGTATACCTGGTGGGGCGTATAGTAGCTTTTTCTGGTTAACGAATGATGAAGATGGTAGCTATATGGCTAAGGGTATGTTTAGCCAGTACATCTACATTAACCCAACGAAAGAAGTTGTCATTGTACGTCTAGCGTCACCTGAGGTATCTGCTAAACCAGAATACGACATGGAGATGCTTCCATTGTTTAAAGCTGTTGCTGAGGAGCTGTCTAAGTAAATTAGGTGGCTATTCTTGGTACGCAATGAGCGTTTAGATTGGTCCTAAAAGCGAGGCTGAAAAGCTTCGCTTTTTTGTGGGGAAAACATAACTCACTCTATTTTTTTAGTTCTAAATAGTTATAAAAACAATAACATGAATTATAAATAATCAAGTTATTTCAATGTGTTATTGATGTTGTTATTGATGTTGTTATTGATGTTGTTATTCGTTTCTGGAGCGTTTGGTTTATCTGCTCCAATATGGAACTTAATTGCTGTGACTTGTTCTATCTAGCAGTTTCTAACTAGAAACTGGAAGAGTGAACTTCAGCCTATGGCATTACTATCCAATGAAACAAAAGGTAACCAAGCGTAATTGTAATATATGAGATTTAATCTAAGAATAAGGACCTAATTGGTCCTTATTCTTTATCAGTCTGGTTTCAATTCATCCTCTATTCGTGCCTGTTCAGGTATAACCCAAACTCTTCACCGAACCCAAGGGTTGCTTGTAAGAACAATTTTGACTCACTAATTGGCCATACAAAACTATTCATTAAATACCCTTCAACTGGTAGATCCCGACCCAAGAATTTTTCCAAGGCATCCCTATCGTTGTACTTTAAATCAGTCACTGACAATTTAAGCGAATGACCTTCAATATCTAAAATGTTCACGCGAACCGATATTTGATGATTTTCGCCACTATATTTAGGACTTTGAGGTTGGTAATTTAATATTACTCGACCACCGTCATCTTGAACAATGAGCTGAATATGGGCATCAACAGGATCGTTTTGATAGAAAATAGTCGTAGTACCTGACCATAAACCAATAAATCGACTTGTTTGTTCGTGGTTAAACAGTTGAATACCAACGCCAATAGAGAAACAAAGCAGTAGTAGAGCGAGCACGCTTACTTTATTGGTTGGCATTGGGTCACCTCATCTTGCTCAATACAACGTATCTTTTTGTTATTAATTAGGAATGTAGCAGAAATTTGGTTGTCTTCATTTACTGTTAAAGCTATATCACCTTCTTGTAACGCGTCACTTGGCGTCATGGTCCCCATTTCAGAACTTAACTGTGGAAAACTGGCAGGGCGAAAAAGCTGGGAAGTGGCGTAACCTAAGGTAACCATGCTCAAGCAAGCAATGGTCAAAAGGGATCCAAATAAGTAACTTTTAGGTACCAGGTTACTTTGTTGCTGTGACTGATTTTGTAGGTTCTGAAAGACTTGGTTCGGTTTATTCTCTGATACTTCATCCACAGGGGAAATAGGTAGTTTCACTGTACTTGCTTGCGCAGTATTAAAAGATTGCTTTTTAGTAAAAGGCTGTTGCTCTATTGCAGGGGTAACACCAAGAACATATCCATACTTCGGGACTGTGCGAATGAGTTTCTTGTGATCATCTTGCAGTTCATCACGTAGACGTTTAACCACTTGATTAATAGTGGCATTGGTTGCGTACGTATTTTTGTAGAGAAGCTCTTCGATTCTTTGTCGTGTAAGGGTTTCAGGGAAAGAATCGATTAATGCACTTAACATTGCTGCTTCTTTTGCACGTAAACGAACAGTTTCCGATTCCACCTGAACCACCCCGGAAATAGGAGAATATAGAAAGTGCCCTATTCGATAAATAGGGGGCTCTAACGGTAAGTCTTTCATAAGTCTCAACAGATTGGAAGTGAGTGCTAATATTACCTTTTTGTTGATTTTATTTATAGAGGGACAAATGAATTATGGGGGGTGAATCTATTTGAAGGTTCTTTATAGAACGTCATTTATTATACGTTTGTTTTAAATGTTTAATGATATTAAAGAAATGTTTTATATAATCTAACTAATGGAAACGTATATTGAACAAAGTGGTTACAGTTCTTGTTAGAGCACAACAATGATTTTAAGCTGTATGTTCAAAAATAGGAGTAACTCAATGAATAAGGAAGTTCAACTAAAGTTCGAATCTTACCCACCTGAAGTCAGGTCAAAAATGCTAGAGTTACGCACTTTAATCATAGAGGTTATTGAAGAGTGCGGGTTCAAACAGTTTGAAGAGACACTAAAATGGGGAGAACCGAGTTACCTAGTAAATGGAGGAAGCACTGTTCGAATTGACTGGAAAGCTAAGTCACCAGAGCAGTGTTATGTGTTCTTTAACTGTAAGACAAAGTTAGTCGATACTTTTCGTGAACTGTATTCAGATACGTTAACGTTTAATGGAAACAGAGCGATTTCTTTTAATCTCGATCAAGCGTTCCCTGTGGGTAGTTTGAAGCATTGCATTGAACTATCTCTACGTTATCAAAGTATTAAGCACTTGCCGTTACTTGGGGTTTAACATTATTAATATGCAACGGTAAAGTTAACCTCTTCGCATATTGCTTTATTGAGTAAGATTCGATGATACCTCTAAGGTAGAGTAAACAATCATTTACTTTTTCATCGGTATTTATATGGGCTCAGAAACGGCAATGGCTATCTCTCATTACTTAGGAATGCTTATCTTGTGGTTGATTCTTTATCCACTCGTCATTGTGGGCATTTGTATGGCTGTTTTTGAAAAGAAAAATCAAAATAAATTGATTGGTCGATTTACCATAATATGGGGGCTGATTGCCCTAGGCTTACTCACAATGCATCTGCAAATCGAAGTTATTTATGGTTCTGAAATTTTGGAGTCACTAAGTAAAAGCGAATAAATTCAACCACAAGGCCTTAATAACCGAGCATTCAGTTTCTATTCAATTCATCTCACAATGAATTCAACAGCTGGCGAACATACAATAGTGACTTATAATTAATGGATTGATCCCCATAGAGTATGTCGCTATGCAGAAGGCTATATTATATTTATTTGTTGTCTTTTCTTTACACGCATCCGTATATGCAGCGACTTTACCTAACCCATCTGGGGAAGTCATACTGTCGGTGTCAGGGAATATAGAGCATTCCAATAGTGAGATTGGAGTGGAGTTTGACGAAGGTATGATAGAGCAACTGAACACCTCAATTATAAAAACGAAGAACCACGTCGTTAAAGAGGTAGCAATATATAAAGGACCAACCTTATACGATGTACTAGAGCTAGCTGGTTCAAAAGGGGATGAAGTAAAAGTAATCGCATGGGATGACTACGTTGTCACTATCCCTATCTCGACTATTAAAAAATATGGGGTACTGCTTGCGACGCATGAGGATGGCAAGCGCATGACACTTGATGATAAAGGACCATTTTTTGTTGTATTTCCTTTTACCGAGTATTCGGAGATTAGAAATGACCTCTATTATAACCTATCCGTTTGGCAGGTTAAGGCATTGGTTGTGGAATAGAGCCTCACAATGCGAGTTGATCCGCTTCTATCTAGGACTGCTTTCACAACAATAATTGGCGTTCTTTGTTGTTGCATGATTTTTTCCATTAGTATTGTTTTTTACTCCTCAAACAAAATAGAGAATATACAGGCTGAACCTTATGTTGCCATTATTAATAATAATTTAGGGACTAAGTCTAAGTTATTGTCAATTAAAGTTAATTTTTTAGAATACTTAAATGAACCTACGAAGAGTAATCTAAAAAAGCTAAAGATTAGGGTTAGAGTTATTCGATCAAGCATTAATCAGGACTTATCTAGCGAAATTACTACTGACATTCATAGTCGGTATGGAGATAGTGAGAAGCTGACTGATATTATTAATAAAATAAATATAATATCGGAAAAAACAAAGCGTATAAATGAAAATAACAATCCAGAAGTGCTAGTAAAATTCATCCTAGTCGAATTGAATGCAGTTTATTCATTGGTTAATGATTACCTTTCAAAATTGGTGTCTGAAGTTCAAAGGAACCAGAACGAATTTCTACAGCTTAGAGACTCACATTATAAACGACTGTATTTTTACTATACGATCATTCTCATTGTTTCACTTCTCATTATTTCGTCGATTTCTTTTTTATATCTAAATCAAATTAAACTAATGAATGATCTCCGTCGACAAAGTCTTGAAACTGAAAAGGCTCGAAGAAAAGCGGAGGCTAGTGCTAGGGCTAAAGCTACATTTCTGGCCAACATGTCCCATGAGATTCGAACGCCACTCAATGCTATCATCGGTTTAAGTGATGCTGTCTTTTATGAACGAAGCGATAGTACAACACGAGAAAACCTTTTCTTAATCCACTCATCAAGTAATCACCTCCTAAGCGTAATCAATAATATATTGGACGTCAGTAAGATTGACGCAGGGAAAGTCACTGTTGAATGTATTGATTTTAAATTGAGTTACATTATCGACCAAGTACGTACGATCTTCATTAATTCGGACGCCAAGCCTGACGTTGAAGTTATCTTACTAACACCGATGAACGTCGACTACGTTATGAACTCAGACCCTACTAAGTTAATTCAAGTAATAACCAACCTTTGCACCAATGCTTGGAAGTTTACTGAACATGGATTGATCGTTGTTGATTTTAATGTCGTTCATCAAGAAAACGCCCCAGCGTACTTTAATGTCACTATCAAAGACTCGGGTGTTGGAATGACAAATGAGCAACTGAGTTCCATATTCGCTGAGTTTACACAGGCTGATTCCTCTATAACGAGAAAGTATGGCGGGACGGGGTTAGGGCTGTCGATCAGTAAACGATTAAGTAAGATTTTAGGCGGGGATATTACTGTTGAGAGTGAAGTGAATCTAGGCTCTACGTTCACGGTCAAGATACCAGTTAAATTGGTCAGTCACGATACCTTGTATCAATCGACTGAGTTGAAAAATAACGTGTCGCTATATGCAGATAATATGGACGTACATAACCTGATAAAAGCTGACTTAGAAAAAGTGGGTTTATTCAATGAGCATGGAACGGTTCTCCTATACTACAACACAAATTTATTTGAGTTAGATACTGTTATTGAAGAGGTCTCGAACAGTGGCGATAGAAAACTGGTTGTGATCTCAGGGTTAAATCAAGATGGCAATTCTAGTCAGTCACATGCATTTATCACCAAGCCTTACTCATCTAAAGAGGTGTTCTTTACTCTCAATACAATGATGAATGCTAAGGAGATAAGCGAGGCACAAACACCAAATTATCCGAGTTACCCGGAAATATCGGCGCTTATTGTCGAAGATGTAATGGTGAATCAAATCGTGGCACAAAGGACTTTGGATAGACTACATGTTAATCATGAAACGGTAACCAATGGTAAAGAATGCATTGAGCGAATCAGCGACAAGTACTATGACGTTATTTTATTGGATATTCAGATGCCCGTGATGGGTGGGATTGAAACAATCAAATACATTAAACAAGAGTCACTGTGCCAAGATACTATGATTGTTGCGTTAACGGCCAATACATTTGAAGAAGACATCCGACATTACTATCAGATCGGATTTGATGACGTTTTATCAAAGCCTTTTAAGTTGGAGCAAATGAACGAGCTGATAAAAAAGATCAAAAGATAATATTTTTAATGGAAAGGCTCTCTATTTAGCCGTGATTACTATTTTAAATCTCTACCCCTTAAACCGTTCTTAGATAAAAATAATATCACTATCTATGATCGTTATATGTTAATACAATTTGTTCAACATTTGAGCCCTGTCCTAGGTTAGAGTAGGGAAAGTCAAATTCAAGCAAAGGATCTGCCATGATTGTTGTGTACGGAATAAAAGAGCAATTAAACCCAATTAAATCAAAACTATCAGATGTGATTCATTTAAGCATGACCCAGGCAATAGGAATGCCTGAAGATAAGCGAGCTCATCGATTTGTACCAATGGAAAAAGAGGATTTCTATTACCCCGGAGGCCGTACAGATGCTTATACCGTTATTGAAATAAACATGATGGAAGGGCGTCAAAAAAAGACTAAGAAGTTGCTGATAAAAACGCTGTTTAATAATATTGAATCCCAGCTTGGAATTTCTTCGGTCGATATTGAAATCACGATTAAGGAGCAACCCGCTCACTGCTGGGGCTTTAGAGGAATTACCGGTGATGAAGCGCAAGACCTAAAATATCAAGTTAAAGTCTGAGGAGCAGGGAATGTTTAAAGCATACTTATTTGATTGGGGCGATACGCTAATGGTTGATTTTCCTGATGCTCAAGGAAAGATGTGTGATTGGAAACATGTTGAAGCCATAGATGGAGCTGAATTAGTGCTAAGTACCATTTCAATACAGAGTAAGATTTTCATTGCTACTAGTGCTAACGAGTCGACAGAATCAGACATTCAAAGTGCTTTTAACCGAGTAGGACTAGATAAATACATTACCGGTTACTTTTGTAAGGCTAATCTTGGTTTAGCGAAAGGAACACCAGAGTTCTATTTGAAAATTGTAGACGAAATAGGTCTACAACCTAATCAAGTCGTAATGATTGGCGACACTTTTAGTAAAGACATTCAACCAGCAATTCAAGCAGGTTTGTCAGCGAGATGGTTTAACCCTAAACGAGCCGAAAGCCCCCTTGCACAAGATTTTGATCAGTTTACTCACTTATGTGAATTGATAAGCTAACTGAAATGGTTTAATGCGCCCACTCGGAAGCAGTATGAATCAAAGTTCAAAGTCCCTTCATTGTGAATGCACTATACTTTCTGACTGACGTAGAAGAGTTCGACACGTTTGAATTGAATGTGTTTTCTTTTCTTTCTTTGGTGACTAAACGCTTTTTCCTAATAGCTTATCGCGTGAGTATCCATGTCGAATTGTTGAAGGTGGTGAGATGACTGACAAAATATGCTCATTGAAAGCAGAAATTGAAGGACTTAAATCTCAGGTTCGTACTCTAAAAAAACATGAGAAGCAGCTTGAGCTTGTAATCAAAAGTACCGGTGTTGGAATATGGGACTGGTACGTGCAAGAGGGCAAGACTGAATTCAACGAACGCTGGGCCAACATTATTGGTTATACCCTCGACGAGCTATCACCAGTCAGTATTGATACGTGGTTAACCTATGCTCACCCAGACGACCTCATCGAATCAGAGCGTTTATTGAAAGAGCATTGGGCAGGGCGTAGCGAGTACTATATCTTCGAATCTCGAATGAAGCATAAAAGTGGTAGATGGATCTGGGTTTATGACACTGGGCAAGTGATCGAGTGGGAAAGTGAAGGCGTACCTAAAAGAATGATTGGGACTCATCTAGATATTACGAAAGAACGGGAGGCGATGGCTAAGTTGGATGCGGCAAATAAAGCCTTAAAAGAGCTTAGTTACATGGATTCTTTAACCGATATACCCAACCGAAGGGCCTACCTTGAGAGGCTATCAGAAGAAATCTCGATTGCACGTCGATCAAATACTCCTCTTTCTATGCTTATGATCGATATTGATCACTTCAAACAGTACAACGATACATTTGGTCATGAGAAAGGCGACATAGCCCTGTTTCAAATTGCTCAGTGTATAAAGCATGAACTGCCTAGAAAAACCGACTTTGTTGCTCGTTTTGGAGGAGAAGAAATTATCGCAATTTTACCTCACACAGACCCGGATGGGGCGGTGTTTGCAGCACGGAAAATACTAGAGGCCGTGATGGCTGAAAACATAGAGCACACCTATTCGCAACATGAAAATAAGTTGACGGTAAGCATCGGTGTCGCGACATGCACCGATCATTACGAAACCTTACTCGATAAAGCCGATGCAGCAATGTACTGTGCAAAAGAGCTCGGTAGGAACCAGCTTCAAACGTACAACAAAAAGTAGAAACCGATTTTTGCGAAAAATTACCTTAGTTACTGTTTGTATTTATGTCGGGCTTGACGGGTTTAAGCTGTATTAATATTTTTAAGTCTCTGGTACTTTGAAAGAAGGAATAACTGTATTTAAAGAGGCTACAGTGAGCTCGCCAAAAAATTTACTTGTTCGAATGCGTTCAAATATAGAACCGTTGAGTAAAAAACTACGAATCGTTACCGATTATGTTTTGGAAAATGCCCAAGAGGTGCAGTTTCAAACAATCACTGATTTAGCTCGTAATACAAATACGAGTGAAGCGACTGTCATCCGTTTATGTCGTGATTTGGGTTATAAAGGTTACTCTGATTTTCGAATGGCTCTGGCCATTGAATTGAGCCAAGCGGCTAACCAAGAAGCGTCTGAGGAAGAAGGTGACATTTGTGATGTTTCCGCTCGAAGTGCTGTAGACAGCCTTCAAGATACCGCTAAATTAATCGACCGTGACTCTTTAACACGCGTTTGCGAGTTGGTCCATCAGGCAAACTTTATTGGTTGTGTTGGTGTAGGTGCCTCGAGCATTGTTGGTCGTTACCTAGCATATAGGTTGATACGAATTGGCAAGAAGGCGATCATGTTTGAAGATACACATATCGCGGCAATGAATGCCAGTCGATGCAGTAAGGGTGATTTGTGGGTTTCTGTTTCTAGCTCTGGCTCTACAAAAGAAGTTATCCATGCAGCAAGCCTTGCATATAAACGCAGTATACCCGTTGTAACATTAACCAATATTAATCACAGCCCGCTTTCTGAAATATCAACAGAATTACTCGTTGCAGCAAGGCCTGAAGGACCACTAACTGGTGGTGCATTTTCCTCAAAAGTGGGGGCTTTACTATTAGTAGATGTACTTGTGAATACCTTGTTAGATAAGTACCCACAATATTCAGACTCTGTACAAGAAACTGCGGAAGTCGTATTACCTTTAATGAGTAATTAACGAGTTATAACACCGATTGATACGACGAAGACCTGCCTCACCAGTAGGTCTTTTTTATATCTATTTTATGAAGATATTTTTTATTGTTAAGTTGATCAAAGAAATTATTCTTCATTAAGTGATAATTAGATGGATTTTTGAACAATAAAAGATGGCAATTCTGACCATTGATATAAGGAAATAACAATAATGAATTTGAAAACCAATCTAATAACTACGCCTTTGCTTGCTGCAGCGTTGCTATTCAGTGTTAATGCTATGGCTAATACTCATTGGCCTGATCTACCCGTAGGCATTAAAAGCGGGGTCAGTGCACAGGTAGGAGACAAAGTTTTTGTGGGGCTTGGCTCAGCAGGCTCCGATTTTTATATGTTGGATATTGAGTCTTTGGATAAAGGTTGGCAGAAACAAGCCAGTTTCATCGGTCCGGCAAGAAGTGGCGCGACAGCATCTGTTGTTGATGGCGATATCTACATTTTTGGTGGCTCGGGAAAAGAGAGCTCGAGTGATCCTGCACCGATACTTTTCGATACTATCTATCGTTATAATGTCTCTGCCAATAGCTGGTCTCAGGCTAACTCAACGACACCTGTTGGCTTATTAGGTGCTGCATCTTATTCTCCAGACAACAAACAAGTCATTTTCTTTGGAGGTTATAACAAAGGATATTTTGATACTTACCTTTCTGACATTATGGCAACGGATAAAAAGACACAGCCAGACGCTTGGCAGAAGATCGTTGATGACTATATGGGCATGAAACCGCTCGATTATAAATGGAACCAACAAGTGTTGAGCTTTAAGCCAGAGACTGGAGAGTGGAGTGAACTAGGTTTGTCACCCTATATCCCTAACTGTGGTTCCGCTTTGGTTGCCGATGGTGCTAACGCTATGCTAATCAGTGGTGAAATCAAGCCGGGGCTGAGAACAGCAGAAGTGAAACAGTATCAATTTGGTCAACCTCAACCATGGACAAGTCTTCATTCGTTACCTGCTCTCGAACCATCAAATATTCAGGAAGGCGTTGCTGGTGCGTATGCTGGTAAAAGCAATGGTGCGATCATTGTTGCTGGTGGCGCAAACTTCCACGGCGCAAAAACGGCGTTTGAAAAAGGGAGTATGTTTGCACATAACGGCTTCGGTAAAGCGTATAACCCCGAGATGTACGTCAAGGTTGATGGATTATGGAGTCAAGTAAACGATTTGCCAGAAGGGCTTGCTTATGGCGCATCCTTTGCAACAGATAAAGGTGTTCTAATCGCAGGTGGTGAAACGGCTGACAGAAGCGCAAGTAAAAAAGTGTATTTGCTTGCGTGGAACGGTACCTCTGTCGATATAACAGACTAAATAAAAAAACATCAGGCTAAGTCTGAGTGAAAAAGTAGTGGTAGTAATAAAAACCCGCTGCGGTAGAAGGTGAGAGTGTGTTCTCGACTTTTCCGCTAGTGGGTTTTCCCCTTCCTTCGTTACATTCTTATTGTCAAAGTAAAGCACTCACAATTAACAAAACGTATGAGTAAATATCAACCAAAAAATTCTGTTTTTAATGTTTGGTAATTATTTATATTATTATTTGTGCGCTGATAAACAGTCTTAAGTAGAAATGGTTCATATTATTTGTCATGTATTAAATACCAAATGTGATTCGTGCCTTTTATAGTAATTAAACTTAAATGAGATCTAACCTTGAAAATAATTTGTTTCATCATTTGTTGTGGTTTTTATGAAATAAGTGAATTGTTTAACTTGTTGTTTTTAGGTATTTTGTTTCTGTTTCTTCGTGTGTATGAAAACCTAGTTCATTACGTGGAAATTGACTTTGTTTCATCGTTAGTGCGTGAGATTAGACTAGCTTTGATATTTTAAAACATACTCATATCACTATTTAATTAATGTGACCAAATAAGCAAAACTACTCTGACCAAACTTCTATGATTCGCCAAGTAAAGCGTCGTTGTTAAGTGTCGCGGCGTTCCATGATTATAATTACAGGAGTTTCATATGAATCGTGCTTTTTTTGCTGCGTCTACATTAGCTTTGGCGGTAGCGATGCCTGCACAGGCCAACGAGGTTACAACAGAATCGATACCTAATTTGAGAATACTCAATGATAGTACGACAGGTTGGGTTCGTAATTTTAACCCGTGGGTTGGAGGTCGCACCAACTTTGCTTATGAGTCACTAGTGATATTTAGCCAGCTTGATTCATCTGATGTGCACCCTTGGTTAGCTACTGGATATGAGCTAAGCGAAGACATGAAAATGATCACTGTTAATTTACGCGAAGGCGTTAAGTGGTCAGATGGGGTTGATTTTACCGCGGATGATGTTGTTTTTTCTTATACATATCCAACCAAACACCCTGAAATTGATGGTGCAGGTATGGCCAACCGCATCGAAAAAATAGTAAAAATAAACGATCATAAAGTAGAGATTCACCTACCTGAAGCGAATGCGTTCGCTGCCGAAGATATTATCGGTGAGGGTGTTCGTATGATTCCAAAACATATCTGGTCAGAAATCGACAGTCCTGCTGCTTTTGTTAATGACAACCCAGTCGGTACTGGTCCGTTTACCGAAATTCAGCGCTTTACCCCTCAAGTCTATATTCAGTGTCGTAATCCACATTACTGGAATAAAGACCTAGAAATTAACTGTTTAGAGTTTCCTCAGTACTCAAGTAATGATGCGGCATTAGAGATGCTGTCAAAAGGTGAAATCGATTGGGCAGGTATTTTCATTCCTGATATTGAACGCACTTTTGTGGCTAAACACCCTAATAATAAATACTGGTTCCCATCGAATGATGGTGTCCGTATTGCGATGAACTACAACACCAAAAATGAAGCCGCAAGTGAAGCATTCAGTGATCTAAATTTCCGTCGTGCAATGAACCTCTCTATGGATCGTGAAGCAATGATCATGATTGGTGCTTACGGCTATGTTGAAGGGGGTAACCCAGCCACTAACTTACCTAAAACGCATTGGTCTTGGCGTGATGAACAAGCTGATGAATCTTGGAATCAGCTATATCGTTATGATGTAAAGGCGGCAAAAGCGGAACTTGAAAAAGGCGGCTTTAAAGACACCAATGGTGATGGTTTTGTCGAAACACCATCAGGTAAAAAGCTATCGTTCCGTATCCAAGTACCCAGTGGTTGGAGCGATTGGGTAAACAACGTGGGTATTGCTGTTGAAGGTCTGCGAATGGCAGGTATCAATGCCAATATCATCACACCAGAAGTGAACGCTTACGCTCAAAACTGGGCAAATAACGACTTCGAAGCAACGATGGCGGCGGGCACAATTCAAAGCTCCGCTTGGCGATTCTACGATCAAACCATGCACTCACGTTATGCAGATACCGGCATTTGGTGGTCAACGAGCATGCATAACTACACCAGCGATGACCTAGATAACTTAATTGAGAGTCTAGGAAAAACGCGTGATGTTGAAAAACAGAAAGAGTTAGGCGCTCAAATTGAACGAATCTATGCAGAGCAAGCTGTTCAAGTACCGCTTTACTACAACGGTGTTTGGTACGTCTACAACGATTCACGCTTTGAAGGTTGGGCGTCGGCTGACAATCCGTTTGTTCTACCTGCACCATTTGAAGGGATGGATCGTTTGATTCACATAATGAATCTAAAGCCACGAGTGCAATAGTACGTTAACTATTGTTTAGCTAACGCCTTATTAAGCTGTAATCGTAATAGGCGTTGGCTAATTCAATATTGCCTGTTGATACAGGCATATTTTAAATTTTCGTTGTAAGCGGTTTCATAGATATGGAGTTTTTCCTATGAAGTTTATTTTAAGCCGGCTTGGTTTCTATTTTCTGGCTTTTCTTGGTGCTATCACCATCAATTTTTTCTTGCCTCGCTTAATGCCGGGTGATCCTATCCAGTCGTTTTTAGGGCGATTAGCCCAATCTGGCGGGCAAATCACACCAGAGATGGTTGCTGCTCTTGAGATGCTGTACGGCTACTCAACTCAAATCCCTTTAATCGAGCAATTCTTCCACTATTTACAGAATATTTTAACGGGTGAATGGGGGACTTCGACACGCTTCTACCAACCGGTATTTGATGTGTTAGGTCGCGGCATGCTGTGGACCTTACTTTTAGTGGGTTGTTACATTTTGGTCTCGTATACCATCACTACATTGCTAGGTATCTATGTTGCGTGGAAACGTGGAACATGGGTAGATAGCGTTATAACGATCTCATCAGTGGTGATATCGTCGATTCCTGCTGTTGTTATGGCGCTCTTTATCTACTTTGTCTTCGCGTCAGATTTAGGTTGGTTCCCAACGGGTTACGCCTACGACCCAAAACTCGATCCTGAATTTAGCTGGCAGTTTATTTCTAGTGTTTTATATCACTTAGCACTTCCACTATTGAGCATGGTACTGCTTGGTATGGGTGGCGTCATGGGCATGCGCTCAAATATGATTAACCAGCTAGGTGAAGACTTCATCGTGATGGGTTGGGCTAAGGGTGTAAAAGATCGCAAGGTGATGCTGCAGTACGGCGCACGTAATGCGATTTTGCCAATGATCACGTCATTCGCTATGTCGATAGGTTCAATTTTTGCTGGTTCACTCATCATTGAAATCATCTTTAACTATCCCGGGCTCGGGCAAGTGATGTTCCAAGCGATGCTTTCAAGAGACTACCCACTGATTCAAGGCTACCTACTCATCATGACTTTCATGGTATTAAGTGCCAATTTCATTGCTGATTTATTGATGTTTATTCTTGATCCGCGTCTACGTACTGAGCTAGAGGCATAGGAATATAGTTATGAAAAAAACGCTCTCTATTTGCAAACAATTTTTGTTAGGTAACCCAAAAGCAGCTGTAGGTATATTCATGGTATTTACCGTGATATTCCTCTGTTTTGCCGCGCCTTTGTTTACCGAATATCAAGCAACGGCACGAATTGCTAGACCACACCAAGCGCCATCATTGGACCATATTCTAGGTACCACTCGTATGGGCAGAGATGTATGGGCGCAAGTGCTATACGGTGGACGAACGTCGTTAATGGTCGGCTTTGTCGCTGGAACTTTCGTTATGCTTATGGCAATGATTATCGGTGTTTCGTCAGGCTACTTTGGTGGCCGAGTCGATAACGCACTGTCATTTATTACCAATCTAGTGATGGTTATTCCAAGCTTACCGCTTATGTTGGTACTGGCTGCATTTCTTGGTCAAGTTTCTCCGTTTGCTATTGCTGTCATCATTGGCGCAACCTCTTGGCCTTGGGGGGCAAGGGTTATACGTTCACAAACATTAGCCATACGTAACCGTGATTTCGTTCATGCCGCTCAAGTTATGGGGGAGACAAAACCACGCATGCTTTTTGCTGAAGTGATGCCCAATATGATGTCGATTCTTGCGTCGCTTTTCATCGGTACGGTTATCTTCGCCATCATGACTCAGGCAACGTTAGAGTTCATCGGTCTAGGTGATCCTCTTAGCGTGACGTGGGGAGGAATGCTCTATAACGCTGACCAAACGTCAGCCATTCGAATTGGTGCGTGGTGGGAAATTGTCGCACCAAGTGTGGCATTAGCTTCAGTTGCCATTGGCCTTGCTCTTATTAATTTCTCGATTGATGAAATTTCCAATCCGAAACTGAAAGCGCAACGCATCATGGCGAAGTACCGTCGTGAAGAGAAGAAAGCGGAAAAGTTATTGGTTCAAAAGAAAAAGATGGAGCAGGTGGTGTTTGATAAAAAGGCTACAGACACAGGAGCCACAGAATGAAAAAGTTAATTGATGTTAAAGGCTTATGTGTTGACTACGTCACTTTTGATGGCCGAGTAAGAGCGGTTGATGATGTCAGTTTTCATATTAATGAAGGCGAAATATTAGGTCTTGCTGGTGAATCTGGGTGTGGGAAATCAACCGTTGCTTTCTCGTTAATGCGATTGCACCGACCGCCCGCTCTAATCTCTGAAGGGCAAATCTTGTTTGATGGACAAGACGTGCTAACCATGGAAGAAGAAGAGCTTCGTTCGTATCGCTGGAAAGGCGCGTCGATGGTATTTCAAAGTGCCATGAACTGTCTTAATCCTCTGAAAACCATTGAATACCAATTCTGGGATATTTTTGATGCCCACGACATTGTAAAAAACCGTGAAGAGTCGATAGAAAAAGCAAAAGAGCTGCTCAACATTGTTGATATTCCATCAGAACGATTGTTTGATTATCCGCACCAATTTTCTGGCGGCATGCGTCAGCGTGTGGTGATAGCGATGGCGTTGGCACTCAACCCTAAACTGCTTGTTATGGATGAACCAACAACGGCGCTTGATGTAGTGGTTCAGCGTGAAATTCTACAGAAAATCTATGAATTAAAAGAGCGGTTTGGGTTCTCAATTTTGTTCATTACTCACGACCTTAGCTTGATGGTCGAGTTCTGCGATCGTATTGGCATCATGTACTCGGGAAAATTAATTGAGCTTGCGCCTTCAAAAGAGATTCTTCAAAAGCCGAATCATCCTTATACCCAAGGGCTTGGTAACTCATTTCCCACATTGATTGGTGAACTGCAAGAGATGAAAGGGATCCCGGGAACACCTCTCGATCTTACCAAAATACCGCCGGGTTGCCGTTTTGCACCCCGTTGCTCTTATGCACAAGAGACGTGTCGAAAGGTTGAGCCGATGACTGAGAAAGTTGCGGCTAATCGTTGGTCTGCTTGTCACTTTCATTTGAATGCTTCACTAAACAGTGATTGCTTAAATGAAAGCCGTGTTGAGAGCGAGACAAAAATGCACAGTCAATTAACTGAAGTGGAGTGCTAGATGATGCAGGTATTAGAACAATCACCAACGGCTAAAAACCGCGAGCACCCTGTGGTTCTAGAAGCGCAAAACCTGACGATTGATTTCCATAAGAAAAAGAAATCTCTGTTTGGGCCGAAAGAGTATTTAAGAGCCGTTAATGGTCTGAACTTTAAACTTCGTGAAGGGCACTGTGTTGCTATTGTTGGGGAGTCAGGTTGTGGTAAAAGTACCAGTGCAAAAATAGCGACGAAAATTCATAAAGCGACTGAAGGTGGGATCTATTTCCACGGAACAAATATTGATGATTTCAAGTCTGGAAAAGTGTTGGATGCGTATCGTCGTGAAGTTCAAATGGTGTTCCAAGACCCATTCAGTTCGCTAAATCCACTGCATACCATACGTTATCATTTGCAGCGTCCATTGAAAATTTACCACGGTATTAAACCGGGCAAAGAGATGGAATATCGAATGATTAAACTGCTGACTGAGGTGGGCTTAACGCCAGCGAAAGATGTGTTGGGTAAGTTCCCTCATCAACTTTCTGGCGGTCAACGTCAGCGTGTTTTCTTAGCGAAAACATTGGCCATTGGCGCTAAAGTCATTTTGGCTGATGAACCTACATCAATGTTAGACGTTTCAATTCGTATCGGCGTTTTGAATCTAATGAATAAGATGAAAAAAGAGATGGGTAAATCGTTCATGTATATAACGCATGATATTGCGACAGCTCGTTATTTTGCTGAAGAGACGATTGTTCTCTACTGCGGTCATATGGTGGAGTGGGGTGATACTGAAGCAATAACGCAAAACCCTCAGCACCCATATACCCAACTGTTGCTTGCAGCGGTTCCAGATCCTAGTCGAAGTATTCACGACAAATTGCCAACTCATCGTTCACTTGAAACACCCATGTGGTCACCGGATAAACGAGGTTGCCCGTACGCTTCTCGATGTCCTCAGGCTAAAAAAGTATGTGGTGAATATTTACCCGAGCCCACTCAAATAGCGGAGAACCATTTCTCGCGTTGCCACCTCTTTGTGTAAGACGAACCAGAGGTTAGTGCCTTAACGAAAACTGCTTTGTCGCAAAAGCTTAGGCAAAGACCAGTACATAACAAAAAATTCACTTAATAATAATTATGTGCTCTCACCATTCGGTCGACTGAATGGGAAGAGAGCACAGACATAAATGGATAGTTTTATATGCACCAAGAAAACACAAAAATTGATTCAACAATTTTAGCTAAGGTAAGCCGACAGGCCGCCAGCGAGGGTATTGTACTGCTTGAAAATAAGGAGTCGATATTACCGATTAAAGCAGGAGAAACTATTTCGCTATTCGGTCGATGCCAGATCGATACTTATCGAAGCGGAACAGGGTCCGGCGGCGCCGTTAATGTCAAATATGCGATTAACGCGTTAGAGGGATTAAGAGCTAACCGAACGATTAAGCTTAATGAATCTCTCGTTGGTATTTATGAACAGTGGGTTAAAGCGAACCCGTTTGACAATGGTGGTGGCGGTTGGGCGGCTGAACCGTGGTTTCAACATGAGATGCCTTTAACTGATGAATTGGTTACTCAGGCCGAAAAAGTCTCTAACAAAGCGGTGGTCTTCATTGGTCGCACCGCAGGCGAAGAACAAGATAACCGAGAAGAGGCTGGAAGTTACTACTTAACCGAGCTGGAATTGGAGATGCTTGGTAAAGTGGCGACCCATTTTAAGGATGTGATTGTTGTTCTTAATGTGAGCAATATCATCGACATGTCATGGCTTAGTTGCCTCGATAATAATCAATCAATTAAAGCTGTTTTGTATAATTGGGCCGCAGGAATGGAAGGGGGACACGCTTTAGCCGATGTTCTTTCTGGAGACGTGTCTCCAAGTGGCAGACTAACAGATACCATTGCTCACAATCTTGCTGATTACCCATCCGCTGAAAATTTTGGGCGTACGGATTACAATTTATATGCAGAAGATATTTATCTTGGTTATCGCTATTTCGAAACCTTTAAACCTCAGGCTGTACAGTACGAATTTGGTGCAGGATTATCCTATACCGCATTTAGCCAAAAACTGATTTCCTACACGGTTGACGGGAAAGGCGCAGATAGCGTTCTTCACTTTGATATTGAAGTTGAAAATGTAGGAACTCACTTCGCAGGCAAAGAAGTAGTACAGATCTATCTTGAAGCTCCTCAAGGAGAGCTTGGTAAGCCTGCTCGCGCACTTGTTGGCTTTGCGAAGTCGAAGGCTCTTGATTGCGGTGAGAACCAAGCTATCCGTATTTCGATTCCTGTTCACTCATTTGCTTCATACGATGATAGCGGCGTGACTGGAGAGCAGAGTTGTTATGTCTTAGAGCAAGGCTGCTATCAATTTTACTTTGGTGGTAGTGTGCGCAAAGCACAGCGAATGAGTGTTACTTTTGAACTTGATGAAATGCTGGTTACCGAAAGGCTTAAAGAGGCATTAGCGCCTGTAAAAGCGTTTGACCGAATGAAACCCGGCACTCGTAATGGTGATGGTGCTTATGAGTTAGCCTATGAGCCTGTTCCACAGCGCACTGTTTCAATGCTTGATCGTATTGAGACGGAATTGCCAGCGTGTTTAGAGTTAACTGGCGACAAAGGCATTAAGCTTATTGACGTGAAACAAGGGCGCGCAGGGTTAGACGATTTTATTGCTCAACTAACCCCTGAGCAGCTAGCGACGATGACACGTGGCGAAGGAATGTGTAGCCCTAAGGTCACCCCCGGCGTTGCTGCCGCATTCGGTGGTGTCTCTCAAGACCTGTATGAGTTAGGAATTCCTGTTGCAGCTGCCGCAGACGGACCTTCTGGTATTCGTATGGACAGCGGTCACACCGCGACTCAAGTCCCAATTGGTACATTGCTGGCTAGCACGTGGAACAGAGAGTTGAATGAGCAACTTTTTTATCTAGTTGGCCAAGAGTTGGTGGAGCATAAGATTGATACTCTATTAGGCCCAGGGATGAACATTCATCGCCACCCTCTTAATGGTCGAAACTTTGAATATTTCTCTGAAGACTCTCTAATAACCGGTGTTATCGCGTCGGCCCAAACACGCGGTTTGAGCAGAGCTGGTGTTAGTGGAACGATTAAACATTTTGTAGCCAACGATCAAGAAACAGCGCGTAAAGATGTAGATTCAATTGTGTCTGAACGTGCCTTACGTGAAATTCACCTTAAGCCGTTTGAAATGGCGGTGAAAGAAGGTCTAGCTTCTACCATCATGACAGCCTACAACCCAGTCAACGGTCACTGGACCGCTTCAAATTATGATCTCAACACCACGATACTACGTGGAGAGTGGGGTTACACAGGCATAGTCATGAGTGATTGGTGGGCGAAGATGAATGATCCTGTCACGGCGGGCCATGAAGATGTGAGCCTTACCTCGTTTATGATTCGTTCTCAAAATGATCTTTATATGGTGGTAGAAAATGATGGAGCTGAATGCAATGCTTCCGAAGATGACACATTAGCTGCGCTACAACAAGGCACATTGACGTTAGGTGAATTACAGCGTTCTGCGATGAATATTTGCCGTTTTATCATGAATGCCCCAGTGATGAATCGTCCGTTAGAGTTTTACCATAATGTGAAACACTTTAAACCGTTGCAAGGTGTAGATGAAAGCATGGCAACACCTGTTGAAAAAGGTGTGACGTTTAAACCCAAGTCTATGAAATCGGCAATAATTGAAGTTACTCATGATGGACTTTATCAATGTGACGCCTTAATGCGTTATGAGCTTAATTCAATGGCACAGTCATCGTGTAACTTAAATATTAATGGGGTTATTGCAATGACCCTGCCAGTTAATGGCACCGATGGGAAGCTAGTGACGGTGAAAGGTCAGCAGGTGAAATTGACTAAAGGCTGTTATGAGCTGAGTGTCGAAACGGTTAAACCAGGACTAGAGCTTGAACAACTGACGTTCGCTAAGGTGTAGTTATTTTACGGGTGAGCGGCTGATTAAAGTGGGGGAAACCTTTTCCCCCACGGATCTCATAACGGAATGCTAATTCATAATGAAAAGCTAAGGAGTGGTTTTGCGTAAGAAAAAAGCAACGGTTTACGATGTAGCCGAACGAGCAAATGTCTCTGTTAGTACTGTTTCACGCTATCTCAATCGAACATCTTATATCGTTAAAGAAAAAGTGGATGCAATCGAAAAAGCGATAGTCGATGTGAATTTCACGCCCAAGACGACCCAAAGCAGTGCTAAAACCAAACGTAATATGACATTGGGTGTGATATCCCCTGCATTTGATAGCCCGTTCATCTCTGAAATTCTAGGCGGAGTCTATTCTGAGGCAGTGAAAACATCTTATAAATTAGAGCTAGAGGCTTCAAACTGGGATCAAAATCGCGAGAGAAAAATCATTAAGCAGTTAATTACCCAGAAGGTGGATGGGTTGATTTTACTGGTTCCAACATTAGATATTAAAGAGATAAAACAATTGGTTGTAAATACGCCAGTGCTCTTCATTGCTCGTGATGGGGGCGGTTCGTATCCTTCATTATTGATAGATAATCAAATGGGTGGTTACATTGCGACCAATCACCTCATTCAACTAGGCCATAAAGAGATTGTATTTGTTACTGGAACAGAAGGCAGTTTAGATGGTGCAGAGCGATTTATTGGTTATAAACAGAGCCTAGAAAACGCAGGCATTGAGTTCAATTCGAATTTGGTGATTGACGGTGCGTATGAATCGCAAAAAGCGTTTGATTCTATGAGTGAGCTGATTGAACAAGGGGCGTCATTTAGTGCCATATTCTGTGCCAATGACACCAGTGCTTATGGTGTCATTCAAGCACTTCACCAGAAGGATATTCAAGTTCCAGCGCAAGTCTCTGTGATAGGCTTCGATGATCTTTCGACCTCTCAGTTTTTCATTCCACGTTTAACGACGATTAAGCAGCCATTACATTGCTTAGGACAAATATCCATTAAGCACATGTTGGATCTTATAAGCTCGAACACACCAGAGTATGTGATTCCACCCGTTACGCTGGTGGAGCGAGACAGCTGTATAGCGGCAATGGAACTATACGAATAATCTACGCTGCCTGATCATCAACCTAATTGGCGACGTAAACGGCCTTACCAAAGTAGTTATCTGATTTAACTTGCTCCACTAAAAATGTCGCTAGGCTGTGAATAGATACGTTTCCTCCCTGAAAGGTCGAGTGACTTGTTTTTAGAGGGGTCTTTGCCTGTGCATCATATAATCTTGCAGCGCGAGCAATAGTAAAGTCCACGTTACTACTGGTGAGTAGTTCAAGCTCTTGTTCACGATCTAGCCAAATATCTCCGAGAATTTTTGGCGCTAGTTTTGTTAATAGCAAACGTACGAGTAGGCTGTTCTTGTCATCAGGGTGTTGCAAGCTAGCGCCAGTGCATAACACGAAACGGCTAATGCCATGTTTTTCCATTAAAGGTAAAATAGAGCGGGTACTATTGGTCGAAATAAAATCACTCGCTGAAGACTTAGCCAGTTTAACGCTGGTATTCATGCCTGCAGGCCCTAAAGTGGAAATCACCGCACTAGCCCCATGCAGTAGAGCATCCAAAGCTCTCAAATCTTTAGCATCCCCTTTTATTACGTTGACACGTTTATGTATCGAAACCTTGTTCGGGTCACGAGCTAATACGTTTAACTTATAGCCAAGCGCTAAGGCTTGTTGTATCACTTGCTGACCCACTCGACCGGTACCGCCAATAATTGCTAATGTTTCCATTATTTTGTTCCCACTGTTTGATGTTGGAATCATTATGGCAATCTTTATTGGTCTTGATTAGTGGGTTAAATCTTACTTTACTGATACTATTTTAGTATCAATTATGTTGTCCAATATGTGATTAAGTGAAGCGTATTCAGTGTTAATAAATTACTTAAAAGCGATCGCCATATTCAGCACGGTTGCTGAAACCGAAAGCTTTACCGAAGCCGGGCGAAAACTTCAAATGCCACGAGGGAAAGTTAGCGAGCAAGTAGCAAAGTTAGAAGCCTATTTGGGCGTCAAGCTATTGCAGCGCAGCACACGTAGAGTATCGATAACAGCTGAAGGTCAGGCTCTTTATCAACAGGTGCAAGGGTTGCTTCCTAGTGCTATTCAGGGTGTGGATGAAGTAAAAAGTTTTAACTCGGAAATTAAAGGGGTTATTCGTTTAACAACGACACAGGATCATTACGAAACCTTGCTACTCCCTCTACTAAAGCAATTTAGTGAGCTCTACCCCAAAGTTCAGTTTGATTTAGTGATTAGCGAAGAGCCGTTATCAATCATTGATGAATCCATTGACTTGGCGATTCGCTCAGGAGACTTACCCGATTCAAATTTAGTGTCACTGCCCTTAACCTCAACTCAGCTAAAATTGTACGCTAGCCCGTTATTAAAAGAGCTTCCTGTGCGACCAGAACAGCTACCAATGTTTCCGTGGGTTAGCCTCTCGACCCCTAATATTGGAAATAACCTTACCTTACAGAACTCAAGTGACGACGTTGTGCAAGTGATACCAGTTAGTCAGCATAAAGCCAATAACATTGCCAGTTACATACCGTTATTGCAGCAAGGGTTTGGTATTGGGGTACTCGCCGAGGTATCCGCAAGAGAACTTGTAAAGAAAAAGCTGTTGATCCCCGTATTATCTAAGTGGCATGTTCAGCAATTACAGCTGTCGTTAATTTACCCTGCTAGATTACATATGGCTAAACGCACAAGGTTACTGCTTGATTTTATTCGCAATAACCTGGGTGACTAGATATAACAAGTAGTGGAGCACTTTGTTAGCTCTTAAATCGATAGGCTATGCTCTTACAATATGGCGCTGTGGCAACGCTCGACTTCTTGTAATACCAAGGTTTTAAGCGTTTGACTCATTTCAATTAATGCAGGGTCCATATTCTTCTCAAGTGGGAAAATCAGATTCGCGTGGTACTTCAACTCTTCCGAGAGAGGTTTAACGATTACGCCCGATGTGTTGGCGTGCGATGCGGATACACAATCGACAACACTCATACCAACTGATTCTTGAACCAGCTTAACGGCCATTTCTGCTAGCGACACCGTCCACACTTTTTTAGGCGTAGCATTATGTTGCTCTAGTAGTGCGTCAAGCTGTCGACGAGTACGTTCTTGCGCTTCGCCATAGATAAGCGTTTCACCATCAAAGTCGCTCACCTCTATAATCTCTTTATGCTCTAGTCGGTGCCCTTTAGGCAGAATACAAACTTGCGGTAGAGTAATGGGATAACTTTGATAGCGGCTATCAGGAGCCGTTATCGTCGTTATCCCCATATCAAAACGTTGGGCGATCATATCTTCAACAATCTGCTCTGAGCGGTAACTGAGAAGGTTAACTTCAATATCGGGGTAGTACTCGGTCAACTGCTTAGCGATTTTGGGTAGTACATTAATGGCAAACACGGAAACACAGCCCACTCGCAAAGTACCCTCAGCGATATCACGAATCTTGTCAGCAAACTTTTGCAATTGACGAATAGCAATGTAAGAACGTTCAACCTCTTGATAGAACAGTAGCCCGCGTCTTGTTGGTGACAATCGGTTATTAATACGTTCAAACAGCGCGAACCCTAAACGATCTTCAAGTCCTTTGAGTAAGCGGCTGATAGCAGGCTGCGAAATAAGCATCTTCTCTGCAGCTGCCGTTGCACTCTTGGTTTTCATGACCCAAGTAAAAGCTTCAATTTGACTGTCAGTAAATCCGCGGCTAGCCATAACTTTTCCTTATGGGGTGGTAACGAAGAGTCATTATCTCAGAATAATTGGCCGTTTTATAATGAAATAAAGTGAAATTTGGAGTTTACGATAAGGATTAGTTATGAGCTCTAGATGCGGTTTGTTTCTAAAAGTGGAGAGTCTATGAACCTTGAAATTGCAGAGAATCATACAATGTTTACCCAGTTAAGACATGATATTCATCGCCACCCAGAGCTTGGTTTTAAAGAGCTTAAAACCAGCCAAATGATCGTTGAAAAGCTCACCGAGTGGGGTTTTGACGAAGTGCACAGTGGCATTGCTCAAACAGGAGTTGTTGGGGTGCTGAAAGGCATGGGATCATCATCAAAAAGCATCGGACTGAGAGCTGATATGGACGCACTCTCGATGGACGAAGAAAATACGTTTGCCCACAAGTCGTGTCATTCTGGTGTTATGCACGGTTGTGGCCATGACGGGCATACGGCGATGTTGCTGGCTAGCGCTTGGTATTTATCAAAATATCGAAATTTTTCGGGCACAGTCAATTTCATTTTTCAACCCGCGGAAGAGGGGCTAGGTGGTGCCAAAGTCATGATTGACGAAGGGCTGTTTGAACGCTTTCCTTGCGACCGCATATATGGAATGCACAACATGCCGGGTATCCCTGAGGGGGAGTTTCATCTTCGTGAAGGTGCGCTTTTAGCCAGTAGCGATCGTTTTAATATCATCATCGAAGGGGTTGGTGGCCATGCTGCGATGCCAGAAAGAGTGGTCGATCCTGCCATTATCATGAGTAACATTGTTCTAGCCGCTCAAAGCATTGTCAGTCGAAATGTCTCGCCTTTAGAGTCTGCGGTTATTTCGATAACCGATCTGCACTGTGGTTCGGGGACTTATAATGTGATTGCGTCGACAGCGATCATGATGGGCTGCGTTCGAGCCTTTGATGAAAAGGTAAGAAAGCGAGTTATCGAACGTTTAACCACTGTGGTTGAGCAGACGGCTATCGCTCACGGCGCGACAGCAACGTTACGGATTCAAAAAGGGGGATACCCTGCAACGGTGAATCACAAAGAAGCGACACGCATAGCGGCTGAAGTGGCTGAGAAAGTCGTTGGTGAGGATAAAGTCAATAAGAACTGTACGCCACTGGGCGGTAGTGAAGATTTCTCATACATGTTGCAACAGGTACCGGGCTGTTATCTTCTACTTGGTAATGGATCTACTGGTGAAAAAGGAGGCGTATCTGTCCACAACCCAAGTTACGACTTTAACGATGAGATCATTCCGCAAGGAGCGTCATTTTTTATTGAATTGGTGAAGAGTGAATTGTCTTTAGTCACAAGCTAACCTCATCAATAAAAACAACAGCAGTCAAAGTTTGTAAGGGCTAGGGCTGCTTAATTTTTATGTAAGTATTAAAGCCGATTAGAAATAACAGCATCCGTGAACTAAATTAAATAATAAACGAATTGTTTGGATGCGTATGAGCGTTTCTAGTTGGGCGGAAAATTATTGCTCTCAAAGTTCTGCGTTGATGTTGTTATATCAACCAGAGCAGGGTTATATATGTGAAAGTAAAGGCTTAGCAGGAGAGCTTTCTCGTGGCTCTTTAAGTATGTCGCAATTTTTGAAAGGACTAACTTCAGAACAACAAAAACACCCCGATTTTAGTGCCTTCTCTCTCCACCTAGACAGCATCAACTGTATTGATGGCTTATATTGCTATCACCTCTCTCGTGTCACTTCCGATGACGATCAAAGCTGGCAAATGTTTGCCAATACGATGTCAAAGCTTCATGGGGTCATGCTTCGTTTGAGCCAATGTGAAACACTTGACCAGCTTTATCAGCATTCAATCCTAGAAGCTCAACAACACCTGTTTATCGATCGGTTAGCGATTTTGCTGCTCGACCATGAGACCAATGAAATGATTGGTACTTGGGGCACAGATGAAGACGGTAACATCAAGAATGAAACCGAGTTTCGTGGTCCAATTCCTGATGCACCTTGGGTAGAGCTAACACTTGCATCTAAAGAGCACGTTGAAGTGTGGAATAACGTTGATCTCTTGTACTACAACAAAGTTGTCGGCAAAGGCTGGAATGCCATGGCGGCAATATGGGATGGTGACACTCCCATAGGTTGGATCGCTTGTGATAACTTAATCAAAAAGAGACCAATGCAACCGTGGCTGAAAGAGATCCTAGGTCAATATGGTCAAGCGCTTGGTCATACAATAGTGAGGTTTAATAACCTTAAAAAGCTCAAAGACATTAATGATAACTTAGAGCATCTCGTTGCTGAGCGCTCTTCCCAACTGAGTGAGAAAATCCAATTACTAGAGAAAACTCAAGACGAATTAGTTGAGTCTGAAAAGCTAGCGTCGCTAGGTGGGCTTGTTGCTGGGGTTTCTCATGAAGTGAATACGCCTGTCGGTATAGGTGTTACAGCGGCGTCTCATTTGGTTGAAGAAGCGAAAGAGATCAGTAATCAGTATCAAAATAAAACAATGAAAAAATCAGATTTAGAAGGGTATTTTGAATACACATTAGAGAGTGGGCAAATTATTCAAGATAACCTGATGAGAGCAAGTGACTTAATCAAAAGTTTTAAACAATTGGCTGTAGAGCAATCCATTGACTCTACCTTTGATATTAATTTGAATGAGCTTGTGACCAATATTCAAAACAGCTTTCACCATAAAATGAAGCATCGCCCGATTACGTTTATTAATCATATAGATACCACCCTTATTTTTCATACCTGTTCGGGTAAGTTAAATCAAATCATTACTAACCTTGTAAATAACTCTTTAGTTCATGCTTTTGAGTCAGATAACGAAGGCAGCATTGAGATAAGTGCGCACATTGAGAGTGGAGCGTTACATATTTGCTATTTTGACACCGGCAGTGGTGTTGAAGATAGTGCGCTGGAAAAACTATTTGAGCCATTTTTTACGACCAAAAGAGGACAAGGTGGAACGGGGCTTGGGCTTAACATTGTTTACAACATTATAAAAAAATTGGATGGTCAAATCGAGTCCAGTCATGTGAAACCGTGTGGACTACAATTTGATATATTCTTACCGGCTAAGGTGAACTAATGAGTGATGATGATCTATTTAATGATGACTTTTTTGCCGAAGAGGAAACGGTAGAAGAAAAAGAAGTTCAAAGACCGTGGAATGTTCTAATCGTTGACGATGAAGAGGAAATTCATCGTGTAACGAAAATGGCGTTGAACAAGTTTGAGTTTGAAAATCGACCACTCAACTTTATCAGTGCCTTGTCTGCAGGCGAAGGTAAGCAAGCATTTTTAGATAATGAAAACATCGCTATGGTACTGCTTGATGTGGTGATGGAGACTGAGCATGCAGGGTTAGAGTTAGCGAAATGGATTAGAGATGAGCACGGCGATCTCAATGTTCGAATCGTTCTTAGAACTGGGCAACCGGGTCAATCACCCGAGCAGTCTGTAATCAAAGATTATGATATTAATGACTACAAGGCTAAGACCGAATTAACCGCACAAAAGCTATATACTGCCACGCTTACGGCGCTACGAGCCTATCAACATATTATGATATTGGAACATAGTAAGCTTGGTATGGAACAAGTCGTTAAAGCAACTAAAAATGTCATGGATAAACTGGGTTTCGTCGCTTTTTCAAAAGCAGCCCTTGAGCAAATTATCACTCTGATCAATGTCAGCGATACGATGTTGCTCGATTTAAGTACGCATCTTTCCCATGATCATGAAATCGTTGAAATAGACAGCGCAACGGTACAAATGATTTGTGGAACAGGTATTTTTGAGAACATTCAACAAGATAGCACACGCTTAAATGAACTACCTTTTAAAACGCTGTTGAAGAGGGCGCTAGATAGCGATTCATCGATCTTTGATGACAAAGAGCTACTAATCTATTGCAAAAGTGCCCATCATTCGGTTGCATTTTATATCGTGACTGAACATTGTTTAGGTCAAGTCGATCAGCACTTATTAGAAGTATTTACTGAAAACTTAGTGGTTGGGTTGAAAAATATCGATCTGAATGAGCAGATGAAAAAATCTCAACGCGAGGTTATATATCGATTGACGGAAGTTGTCGAAAATCGATCCAATGAAACGGGTTACCACGTGAAGCGTGTGGCGCGATATTGTGAGTTGCTCGGGAAACTATATGGGTTAGATGAAGAGGAGTGCGAGATAATACTGTTTGCTTCGCCTTTACATGATATTGGCAAGGTCGGTACACCAGACCGAATTTTAAACAAGCCAGCTAAGCTTGATGCCGAAGAGTGGGCGATAATGCAGGCTCATGCTCAAATTGGGCAGACGATGTTAGAAGGCTCGGATCTAGAGTTGCTGGATGCAGGGGCAATTATAGCAGGTACCCATCATGAACGCTGGGATGGTAACGGTTACCCAAATGGTACATCAGGCGAAAGTATCCCAATCTATGGACGAATTTGTGCATTAGCTGACATCTTTGATGCTCTTTGTTCTAAACGTGTTTATAAAGACCCATGGTCAGTTGATGATGTATTTGATTATATTGAGTCTGAGTCCGGTAAGTTTTTTGATCCTAAATTAGTCGAGCTATTTCTTGAAAACAAAAAACAGTTTCTACAAATTAAAGAAGAGTTAAAAGACCCAACTTAACAGCAATTGAATAGGCATGGCTTTACTCGATAATGATTAAATGTGATTTAAGTATTGTGTACCTACACTTACTAAGGTCATTAAATTATTGGGAAACGTCATGATTCGTAGTGTTTGTCAAAAGGTGCTCGTTGTCCTTATGGTTTCCCTAACTGCATTTATCGTAAATGCACAGGTTTATACTCAAGATAATCCTTTTGTTCTACAGGCGAATCAGCCCACAAATAATCCAGCAACAAAATGGTTAACCCTTGTCTACAAAGACCTGTTCGCTAGGTTAGAAATACCCCTTGAGATAATATATTTCCCTGAATTGCGTGCAAGTGTTGACGACAATGTTGATGGGCAATTTTCACGTGCTTTGAAATATGGAGATATTTACCCTCACCAACTCATAGTTGAGTTTCCCTTGCTCAGAATAAAAATTATCGCCGTGACGAAATATGACTCTGAAAAGTATTTGCATCACGGGTGGGAGAGTTTTAAAGAAAAGGAATTTAGGATCGATTACATGCGAGGTGTCGAAGTGGTAGAGAAAAACCTACAAAAGTGGGCGGACCCTAAATATGTAGAGGCGGTGAGTAGTGTGGAACAAGGCTTACTCAAACTGAAGCATGGTAGAACAGATTTTTTCATTCACCCAAACTTGGCATTATTCAGCTTCCTTAAATCAAAAGAGTTCAGAAATGATATTGCTGGCGCGGGAGTCCTGGTTACGATCTATGCCTACCCCTATGTGAATATTAAACACAAAGAAATGGTGCCTGCCATACTGAAAACATTGAACGAGATGAAAGCTGAAGGGAAAATTCGGCAATATTGCTACGAGACTTTTGGCGAGCACGCCATTGAACTATGTGAGGAAGTGCTGCCAGCAGGGTAAATTAATACTTTCTGGTGATTAGGTATAAAAAATCGAAGTAAGTGTTATTCGTTTCTTATTGAGTTTACCGCTGATGAACGTATCGACTATATATAAAAAAATGCTAAGCTCGATTAACTAACCCTACTATCAATAAGTAACTACTCAATGAACACCGCTCTGCTAGGAATGTTTATTCCGACGTTTTTCTTTGTCTCTATCACTCCGGGAATGTGTATGACCCTAGCGTTAACGCTGGGTATGAGCATTGGCTATCGCCGTACGTTATGGATGATGGTGGGTGAACTCGTCGGTGTTGGACTCGTTGCTATTGCCGCTGTATTAGGTATTGCTGCGGTGATGTTGAATTATCCGTGGTTATTCGTGGCACTTAAAATAGTTGGCGGAAGCTATCTATTTTACTTGGGTGTTCAGATGTGGCGTTCAAAAGGAAAACTCGCCATTAATTTGGATGAACAAGAGCAGACCAAGCAAGGAGATTGGGATCTTGTTGTTCAAGGGTTTGTCACCGCTATCGCCAACCCCAAGGGTTGGGCGTTTATGATCTCTCTTCTTCCTCCATTTATTGATCAAAGTGTTGATTTGGCACCCCAGTTAGTGGTTCTTGTTTCAATCATATTATTGTTTGAATTTATCTGCATGACTCTCTATGCAACTGGCGGTAAAGGCCTTAAACGTATGCTTGGTCACTCAAAAAATGTGAGGCTAATGAACCGAATAGCGGGCTCACTAATGATGGGTGTAGCGGTTTGGCTATTGGCAAGTTGAGTATGCTAAGTAGAGTAAAAGCTGCCATCGCAGAGACTCTAGATTTTCAATCTAGGTTATGGGTTGTGAATGTCTTTACTGGCGACAACAAAGGCGAGTCGTTTGTTGTCAATGAAGACGGTTTTAATGAACCGCTTCAATGGATGAAAAGAAAAGGTTATAGCACGTTAATGCTAGAGCAGGTTGATGACATGAGACGATCGCAAGTTATTGAGTTTGAACTTGAGTCAGTTAAGCATCGCCTAATGAGGGTAAAATAGGGCAACTAAAGTTATTGGTAATGATAATCAATTGCGATCGTGGTGATTTAACTCTATTCTAGGCTCTTCTTCATTCAGCCTATATCTACCTCTATGTCGTCAGAACTGCCACAAGACTTGTCTCAACACCATACTCATAATCAGTTGTTCGAGTATTCAAAACAGATAACACCGTATCTTTCAGGAAAGTTAGAGGCGTTGCCTGAGAATCCAAAAACACACGGTATTCTGCATTTTGACTATGAGTGCAGCCAGTTGATTCGTAAACTGTATGATGAGCTTGCGGAGCAAAATCCAGAAGCGGGCAGGGCGTATTGGTTAACAAGAACGTGGGACTTACTCTGCTGGCAACCTGTCTATCTCTCGTTTGTTTCTATCTACGCTTGTCACGCGCTACCTGATATCAAAAAAATTGCCCAAATTGTTCAAAGTGGTTTTATTGCGGGTTATCAATTTGAATTACCAGACCATATCCATGGTGATGAAACGCACTTAATCGAGTCTGCGGGACAACAGTTACAAGAACTGTTTAATTTCTATCGTAGTGAAATGAGTGAATGGACCAGAATTCGCCCCGGTTTTACCAATCGACTTTTCGCTGATGGTTTGCTCAGCTGTATCATAAAATTACAAGCGTTCGCACCTGAATTGCCTAATCAATATCTCCTTCAACAAGCTAAGCTTTGGCTCCGTGCATGTAACCTTCCAGAAAAACTTCTTCAATCGTTATCCGTTGATTCTGAATATAATCAACTCAAACTAGTACGTACGAGTTGCTGTTTAGTCTACAAATGTAAGGGCCGAAAGCTCTGCGCAGACTGTCCACGTGAACCTAAAAATAAAAAGCCAATTATTCGCTAATTCTTAGCCTTGATTTGTCTTTCAAATCTTTAGTCATTTAATTATGTAGTTATTTAGCTTTATCGCTTTCAAGCACATTAGCGCTCGGGCGTTGTAGCCAGGCGATAAACATAATGGTTGCGGAAAGCAAAATACAGATAACGACCGGATAGGTAGGATCCAGTGTTGAAGTGAAAGCGAGTAAAGAAGCCACACTATAACCCAATGTATGCGACATCGATATGTAGCCAGCGGTGATCCCTGGGCTACAGAGGTTCGCTTGAGACGCCATTGCGGTATAAGCCGGTACAAGAAGAGCAGCACCGCACGAGCTAATGGCCATGCCGATTGGGAATAACCAAATATTCTCACTTAAATAGACGACGAAGCCGAAGGTTAAATACGTCGCTCCCACCTTAAACATCAACATTAGATCGAGTTTCTTTTTCTTAATCACGAGTAGTTGGGTAAGAAGGGTAACCGCTGCACTTATTGTCAGTAAAACACCAATCGCATCACTGATCTTAGTAATCGGCCACTCTGTTATTGAACCGATTAGAGGTGAGAAGCTGTATTGAAGCAGCGCAATGACGGCGCAGAGTAACAATCCGGAAATAAGGAAAGGCCAGATAGAAAATAGAGAGGTCCATGGGGAGGTCGATGCGTTCGAGTCACCTGAAACCTGTGCGGGTTGAATGTCGGACTTATTGTTTTCTGCTTGGCTGCTCTCTTCTTGGTTTTTTTCTAGATCAGGAGTAGGTAGCAAACTTGCTATCACTAACGCTATCAAAGGAAAGCCAATCATAATGAAAAGTGGTGCATAGACGTTCACTTTGAGTAAAAGAATGGACAGTATTGGTCCGGCTAATCGACCCGTACTTAAACCGATACTGACCGAAGTGATCGCCTGCAATCGATTTTCTGAGCCACACAATATGATCGCCCAATGTTGGCTGGCGGGTACCATGCCTGCAACGGTACAGCCATAAATAATTCGAGCTAATACCAACCCAGCGAGCCAGTAATGTGCGATAGCAGGTGCTTGTTCACTCAAGACCGTAAATAGCAGTAACAGAGCAAAACTGATACTCATCCCAATTAACGCTTGAATCACTACGTATTTGGGACCATTTCGGTCACTGAAACGTCCCCAAAACGGTGCTGAAGGGAGAAAAAGAAAACTGCCGATCGCGATAACGACGGACCAGACGGGTAAAGAGAAAGCCGAATGCTCAACCAGAAATGGCAAGGAAACTAGCAAACCGTTTTGACCAATTCCCATTAACGCTGAGATCATAGCAATGGTACTTAACTGAATGTTTTTATTTTTTATTTTCGTAGGACTTATCATTAATATTTCGTATGGATATTACTAATAGAATGATCATCCTAGCAATGATTAATCTATATGAAAATCATTATCATTAGCGTTCGTCTGTGGTAAAGTTCACGCACTTCTCGTTCTTAACTATTTTTGCCTTCATGTACCAATTACTCGATACGTCGTTTGAAATCGATGGAAATAATATTCTTCAATCAACCAATTTGACCTTCCAAACTGGAAAAGTAACGACCTTGCTTGGCCATAATGGTTGCGGAAAGTCGACGCTGATTAAACTGCTTAGTCGCCAAAACAGTCCTGCCAGTGGAAAAGTGCTGTTAAACGGTGAGAGTGTTGCCGATCTAACTAGCCAGCAGTTCGCACTGAACGTCGCTTATCTCCCTCAGCACCCACCGATCACTGATGGTGTAACCGTAAGAGAACTGGTCTGTTTTGGTCGTTATCCGTGGAAAGGCGCATTTGGTCGTTACAGTCAGAAAGATCATCAACTGGTGGATGAAGCGATTGAGAAAGTAGGACTTACGACATTTTCAGATCGGTTTGTTGCCACGTTATCTGGTGGTGAAAGGCAGCGCGCTTGGGTCGCGATGTTATTAGCGCAACAGAGTCAATGTATTGTGCTGGATGAGCCAACTTCCGCATTAGACGTTGCACATCAATATGAATTGCTGGCACTTATTCGAGAGCTTAACCAAACATTGGGCCTGACGGTCATTATGGTTCTGCATGACATTAATATGGCGGCCAAGTTTAGCGATCATCTTGTTGCACTTCATTCTGGAAGAGTGATTGCTGAAGGGACACCTGAAGAGTTCATGACCCCCGAAGTTTTACATCAAATCTATGGAATGGAACTGGCGCTGTTTCAGCATCCAGAAACGGGTCAGTCGATTAGCTATATCCCTTAGTGATTTTCTAGCCATAAAAAGTAATAGCCACCATAGGTGATCCCTAACAATATTTTGGATATCAACAATAAGGAATAAGGTTGTGAAAAAGATATTCGCTCTACTGTCTATTTTCTGCGTAGCGTCGGTTCAGGCTATCGAGATAAAACATTTATTAGGCAAAGAGGTGTTTGAACAAACGCCAATCAAAGTAGTCACCCTAGATTGGGCATTGACCGAGACGGTATTGAGTCTAGGTGTTATACCTCAGGGTGTTGCTAATGTTAAGGGGTATCAAAATTGGGTAAGTAAGCCTGAACTAAGTAACTCAGTAACCGATGTTGGATCGCGCAGAGAGCCAAACCTAGAGTTGTTGAGCGAGCTTAAACCTGACGTCATTTTGATCAGTGAGGATATGGCACCGGCTCACCGCCAACTTCAAAAAATTGCACCGACCTTGGTTTTTAGTATTTATAGCGACAGAAAAGCCCCACTTTCTGCTGCAAAGCAGGTGACGTCGCAGCTCGGTTTGTTACTAGACAAGCAAGAACAAGCGACTCGTGTCATAGAGCAAACTGATCAGCTGCTTGCGGAAAATGGCAACAAGATTAAGCAAAGCCAATTGGTTAGTCAGGATCTTCTGTTTGTACGTTTCATTAATGACAAGACAGTACGTGTTCACAGTAAAGGCTCTTTGGCTCAGTCAACCATTCAAGGGATGGGACTAACAAATTCATGGCAAGAAAAAACCAATATGTGGGGATTCACTACGGCTGGTATTGAGAAGCTTGCTGAGCATCAAGACAGCAATGTCATGATCTTTGGACCATTGAAAGCGGATCAACGTGCCCAATTACAGCAATCCCCTTTATGGCAAGCGATGAAATTTACGCGAACAGACTCTGTCTATGAGCTGCCGCCAATTTGGACATTTGGTGGTTTGATTGCTGCGCAGCGATTCAGTAACAGTATTACGAAACAATTACTAAATAACTAATGAATACAGAAGTATTAGAAAAGCCACAAATGAAGAGTCATAACAAAGGGCTAGCCGTTGTCGCACTCTTTGGTGTTGTACTGGCGCTTATTCAATGGACAGTGCCGTATTCTCAAGGCTTTGGCTTGTTGTGGCAAACTGCCTTTCATTATGATTCGGCTAACTATCAGCACCTTATCGTTAATCTCACGTATCTTCCTCGTTTGACGATAGCCATTTTGTGTGGGTTTTCATTGGCGGTTGCAGGTTGTGTCATGCAGTTTGTTTTGCGTAACCCAATTGCATCTCCAACAACTCTTGGTGTTGCTGCGGGGGCTGAGTTGGGGATGATACTGGGCATATTGCTGATTCCTGCCAATTTAACCTTAATTGGCAGCCAATTTATTCCAGCGTTTCTAGGTGGATGTTTAGCAACAGCACTGGTCTTTGTGTTATCGGCAAAGCGAGGATTTTCCCCCGTTCACATGGTATTGGCTGGCATGGTGATTAGCCTGTTCTTTGGTTCACTCAATACCATGCTGTTGCTGCTCAACGAACAGCATTTGACCAGTGTCTTTGTATGGGGTGCAGGCACACTGAATCAAAATGGTTGGTCGAGTGTCACGACACTGTTACCGCTGATTATAGTTCCTTTGACTTTACTATTGCTACTCGAGCGTCCGTTGTCAGCGTTACAGCTTGGCGATGGTGTTGCCAACTCTATTGGAGTTAATGTTAAAGCCATTAAAGTAACGTGTTTAGTCTTAGCAATCTCTATCACCGCCGCAGTGGTGAGTGAAATTGGTTTGATTGGCTTTGTCGGTATTGTTGCACCTGCACTAGTTCGCATGCTTAGGGTGCGAAGGCTTCGTTATCAAATCGTAGCTAGCGGTGCTATTGGTTCACTCATGCTATTGATTGCTGACCTGATCATTCAGCCATTTTCGGGTGTCGGTGGAGAAATGCTGCCTACCGGAGCCATGACCGCGTTAATCGGTGCGCCTTTCTTGCTTTGGTTATTAAATCGTAAAGTGATGCAGTCCGATCTCAAGGCTAGAGATGAGTCATTCACACATTACCGCACTCGTCAGTTATCGACAGCGCTTATGGTTCTGCTTCCTTTACTATTTATCGTTTTGGCTTTTGTTTTAGTCGTTGGTAAAGACTCACAAGGCTGGAATATCGCTCGAAGTATGTCGATATTGGAACTGCGCATTCCAAGAGCATCTATTGCCATGCTCGCAGGTGTTGGTCTGGCGATCGCAGGTACGGCCATTCAACGAGTATCGACCAACCCTATGGCCAGCCCTGAGATATTAGGTATTAGTTCGGGTGCAGCGTTAGCCTTAGTACTCGGTGCTGTTCTGGGTATCGCTGTAGATCGACATGAGCAAATGCTATTGGGAACCGCAGGAGCACTGTTTGTCACTAGTATTATTTGGTGGATGGGTAAGAAGCAAAACTTTGCGCCAACACAAATGCTATTAACTGGAATTGCTTTGAGCGCAGGTCTCGATGCATTGTTGCGTATCGCGATGTCGTCTGGGCAAGACAACGTAACGGCACTGATTACATGGCTCTCTGGTTCAACGTATCTGGTCGCAATGTCTGACGTGTATTTACTCCTCATTGGTGTTGTTATTCTTGGATCTGCGGCGTTAGCGGGTCATCGATGGTTTGATCTCATTGGGCTAGGGGAGGTTGGGGCCGCAAGTGTCGGAATAAACTGTCGAAAAGTTAGAGCTTTGCTTTTGCTCCTTGTTGCGGCAATGACAACGCTTTGCACTATCGTGATTGGTCCACTGAGTTTTATCGGGTTGTTAGCACCGCATCTAGCTCGTTCATTACATCAATATAAAGCGTCAAATCAATTGGTCACTGCAAGCCTATTAGGTGGAATATTAATGCTATTAGCTGATTGGCTAGGGCGAACTCTATGGTTCCCATGGCAGTTCCCTGCTGGGTTATTAGCTTCTCTTATCGGTGGCGGCTACTTCCTTTACTTGATGAGGAAGTAACTAGATGTAGCTCTATATAGCTGATAACAAATGTATTAAAGCCAGTTGGATTGAAGAATTCAGCTGGCTTTTTCTTTGCCGGTTTATTGTGCTTATTTCTTAGGCCGTAAAATTCATTTCATACAAATAGTTACAAATAATGATGGTAATGGAGTGGCGAATGAGTATGATTATCATCCGCAAGTGCGGTGGTCATATTTAATAATAAGAGAAAAATAATGAAAGTTAACAAAGGAAAGTTTCAACTGTCTTTAATTTCAGTTGCGTTAGCGTCAGCAACAAGCTTTGTACCTTCACTCGTCCAAGCTGAAGAGTACACAACAACCCAAGAAAAAATGGTCGTTGTTTCAAGCCGAACTCCGAAAGCGATCAGCGAAATTCCAGGTACAGTTTGGTATATCGATGCTGAACAGATTGAGCAGGAATATCGTGGTGGTAAAAATCTAGATGAAATCCTAGCAGCAACGATTCCGTCTCTTGACGTAAGTAGTGGTGGTCGTACTCACTCAGGTCAGAATCTACGTGGTCGCAGCATCATGGTTATGATTGATGGCGTATCGCTGCAATCAGTCCGTTCAATTAGTCGTCAATTAGATTCGATTGACCCATTCAACATTGAGCGTATCGAAGTGCTGTCGGGTGCGAGTTCGATTTATGGAGCGGGTGCGAGTGGCGGTGTGATCAACATTATCACTAAGAAAGCCGTTGGTGGAGAGCTAGAGTTCGAAACTTATGTAGGTGGAACGTCTGGCTTTAATGGTAGCGAAGACTTTGACTACAAGCTTGCGCAATCAATCGCGGGCGGAAATGAGAAAGTACAAGGTCGTGCATCTGTGGCCTACACAAGCACTCAGGCTTACTACGATGCTAATGGTGATATGGTCACTCCAGATATTACCCAAGGCTCGACTCAGTTTAATGAAACGATTGATCTACTAGGTAACGTGCAGATCAATCTCGCTGAGAATCAAAACCTACAATTACTGGCTCAGTACTACAATAGTCAGCAAGATACGCCTTACGGCCTCTATTTTGAAAAAGATGCCGATGGTAACTTCCAATTCGTTGACGTTCGTGAAGGTTATGCTGCGGATCGCCAACAAGGCACAGAACGTGTCATGTTAAGTGCGGTGTACAACAACACTGATTTCCTTAATCATCAGTTGATTACAGAGCTATCTTACCGTTCTGAAGAGCATACGTTTATGCCGTACACTTCAGCGGGTAGATCAACGTTAGCAACCAGCTCTTCTAAGCAAAGCACTGACATTGTTTCACTTAAAGCGGCGCTGAATAAGTCGTTCAATGCCCTTAACCTGACTTACGGGGTTGATGGCTTTATCGATAGTTTCGATAGTGACAATGCGTTGTATGACCAATCAATAACAGAAGGCTCTGGTGGTCTAGTTAACCAAATCGATGAAATGGCAGGTCGTTACCCTGGTGTTGATACTCAAGCACTTGCTGGTTTCCTACAGGCTGAATACGCATTGACTGATGATTGGACTTTGCAAGGCGGTTACCGCTACCAGTATATGAACACCGAGATCTCTGACTTCCAAAAAGACTCGAGTTCAGACTTTGTTCCAGGCGGCGAAACCGATTACTCAGAAAGCCTATTCAATCTAGGTACGATTTATCAGCTATCTTCAGAATCTCAGGTATGGGCAAACTTCTCACAAGGTTTCGACTTAGCAAACCCAGCTAAATACTACGGTAAAGATGCCAGTGTTAATGTTAACGATACCAAGCTAGAAGGCATCAAAACAGACAGCTACGAGTTAGGCTACCGTTATGACCATAACGAGCTTTCTTTCCAAACCGCAGCATACTACTCGTATTCAGACGGTTCTGTTGAGTATGCTGATGATCAATCGATTAAAGGTATCTCTAACCCGATTCGTGTTTACGGCGCGGAAGCGCAAGTATCATATTGGGTAATGGATAACCTACAGCTGGGTGCATCTGGTCACTATGTTGTCTCTGAAGAAGAGGGTGATAACGGTTGGGAAGACTACGAAGCAATGAGCGCAAGTACGTCTAAGGCGAGTACTTGGGTGGGTTGGTATGAATCGGACTACAATGTGAAGCTACAAAGCCTAACAGCGTTTAATTATGAAGATGCAGACAGCCGTAAGATTGAAGGCTATACCGTTGTCGATCTAATTGGTAGCTACCAGCTTCCTGTGGGTAGCCTAGGCTTTGGTATCAAGAACTTATTTGATGAAAGTTACCAAACAACTTGGAGCCAACGTGCAACGTACTGGTACGGTGATTCAGACATGTTTAATTACCAAGGTCGCGGCCGAACTTACACGCTAAACTACCAAGTAAAATACTAACGACTCGTTATTTAAATAAATGATGATGTCTTTATTGTTTACCTAGTTGGTGGACGATAATTAATAAAAAAGGGACCTGATGGTCCTTTTTTATTCAATTCTATTTCATCTATTTTGTTTGACTGTTCCCAAGACTAAAAAGGGCACAGCTCTCTAAACTGAGTAATTATTGTTGATGAAATTGCGTCTTCGGTTAGTGATCCCTCTATAGCCCTCATTATTTTAAACAAATTCAAACTATCCTATTGCCAACAGGTGGCGTTTACTGAGATTATTTTGCATAGATATTCAACATTCGTCTTATAGGCAGGGAGCTTATGAAACCTCAAATTAAACCTCAGAACCCAAACTTCTCTTCTGGACCTTGTGCTAAACGCCCAGGTTATGACATCTCTAAACTCGATACCTCGACATTAGGTCGTTCGCACCGTAGTAGCATTGGTAAAGCGGCACTAGCTGAGTCTATCGACAGAACCAAAGCGCTGTTAGGTATTCCAGACGATTACCGTGTGGGTATTGTGCCAGCCTCTGACACTGGTGCGATGGAGATGGTAATGTGGTCGGCATTGGGCGCTCGCCCTGTCGATGTCTTCCACTGGGAGTCTTTCGGCTCTGGATGGCTAGCTGATATCACTAAACAGCTTAAATTAGACAATGTGAATTCGTATCCAGCTGAATACGGAGAGCTTCCTGACTTTACACAAGCAAACTTTAACAATGACGTCATCTTCACTTGGAATGGCACAACGTCTGGTGTGAAAGTTCCGAACGGCGATTGGATTAGCGATGATCGTGAAGGGTTGACTATTTGTGATGCTACTTCTGCAGTCTTCGCAATGGAGATGCCGTGGAACAAGCTTGATGTTGTGACCTTTAGCTGGCAGAAAGTACTCGGCGGTGAAGGAGCTCATGGCATTATTGTGCTAAGCCCAAGTGCAGTAGCGCGATTAGAATCTTATACGCCTCCTTGGCCGTTACCAAAGATTTTCCGTATGACGAGTGGTGGAAAGCTAATTGAAGGTATCTTTAAAGGCGCGACTATCAACACCCCGTCTATGTTATGTGTTGCCGATTACCTTGATGCGCTCAATTGGATTGAGAAAATCGGTGGTGTGAACGCTGCTATTGAAAAATCTCAAGATAACCTTTCTGTATTGTCTAACTTTGTCGAGTCGAGAAACTGGATACACTTTCTTGCGAAAAATGAAAGTGAACGTTCCAATACCAGTGTCTGCTTTAAGCTCGATGTTAATGCTGATCAGCTAAAAGACATGATTAAACTGCTTGATAGCGAAGGTGTCGCTTACGACATTGGAGCCTATAAAGATGCGCCATCTGGTCTTCGAATCTGGGCTGGGGCAACGGTTGATGCGATTAACTTAGAAACGCTATTGCCGTGGTTAGACTGGGCGTACGCAGAAGTCACCAAATAAAAATAGAAGCATCTGGCTTTATTTAACGAATAAGTCAGTTGCTTTGTTGTCTCTAGCGCAACATAAAATGGCTAGTAGTGAGACAGGTTAAGTGACTGATAAGTAGAAATGGAATTTCAACTTAAGGTGAAACACATATGAAACTGATCAAAACCTACAATGCTATCTCGGCCAAAGGGCTCGATATTTTCCCAAGGGAGCACTACGAAGTATCGAGTGAGTGCAGCCATCCTGATGCAATTTTACTTCGCAGCCAAAAACTTCATGAAGAGCCGATTAGCGATGGTGTGAAGGCCATCGCTCGTTGTGGTGCTGGGGTAAACAATATCCCAATTGATAAATGCACAGAGCAGGGGATTGTTGTATTCAATACACCGGGAGCGAATGCAAACGCGGTAAAGGAGTTAGTTCTAACCGGGTTGCTGCTGGCCTCTCGCGATATTAATGAAGGCATTGCTTATTCAGAAAGCTTAACGGAGATGACCGATGCAGACGCAATGGATAAGCTGCTTGAGAAAGAGAAAAAGCGCTTTGCAGGCTCTGAAATTAAAGGCAAGACGTTAGGTGTTATCGGGCTAGGTGCCATTGGAGCATCGGTTGCGAATACTGCGATAGATCTTGGAATGAAAGTGATTGGTTTTGATTCCGCATTAAGTGTCGAAGCTGCATGGCGATTATCGAGCGATATAGAACGTGCAGAGAATCTGCAATCATTAGTCGCGAAGTGTGATTTTGTCACTGTGCACGTGCCAGCGCTTAAGGCGACGTTAGGGCTTATAAACAGTGAGGTTCTTGCTTCTGCAAAGCCAGGGATGGTGCTGCTCAACTTCGCACGAAAAGAGATTGTTGATACCGATGCCGCGATCACCGCACTTGAAAAAGGATACTTGAGCAAATATGTCTCTGACTTCCCGACCCCATCATTGTTGGGTCGAGATAATGTCATATTGATGCCTCATATCGGTGCATCAACCTCAGAAGCTGAAGAGAACTGCGCCATCATGGCTGCAGAGCAACTCATTGATTTTCTAGAGAATGGCAACATTACCAACTCGGTCAACTTCCCAATTATTAAACTAGAACGTACCGAGGGCTATCGAATTACCTTCGCGAATGACAACGTCCCTAAAGTACTTGGGCAGGTGCTTTCAATGCTAGCTGATTTGAATATTAACGTGCTTGATATGCTCAATAAGAGCCGTAACGAGGTGGCTTATACAATTCTCGATGTCGAGCAAGAGCCAACGCCTGAATTGTTAGCGGCCCTAAGTGAAGTGGAGCATGTATTCAATGTACGTGCTTTATAAATGTTCTTAAACGCTATTAAGCTTTAGTACGGTATTGATAAGAATCAGAATAGTGGTCAAAGATAAGTCAGTAAAGCAATTATGAGAGGCTAATAAACATTGAACCCCATCAGTGTATATTAGCCTCTGATAAATATATCCCTTCTTAGTGCGACGTTCCGAGTTGCTCTTTAAATAATTACTCTTTAAATAGTTACTTGGTTGATTGACGTCGGTCTGGCATCATGCCCCAAGATCGCTGTGGTCAATAAATAGTACAAAGAGTGTGAAGGTAGTCAGTGGTAGAAAACAGTCAACAATTAAGTAACAGTTACGACGAACAAGGTTACTTTGTTATCAGAAATTACTTCGATGAAACTCAGATTTCATCGCTTAGGCAAGTAATATTGAAATTTCATGAATTATGGAAAACTGACAACGAAGAGTTCTATCAGGAAGAAGCGTTTAACTCGTCTTTAATTACGGGAAGCGAGTATTTACCCAATGACGATAGAGCGAGACTTTTTGACTTCATCAGCTCAAAGAAAATCATGGACGTGGTTGATGCAGTGATACCAAATAAGCCAGCGTTCATGAATACGCAGTTGTTTTTCAATCCTGTGAATCCACAACAAAAAGACTTTTGGCATCGTGACTGTCAATATGACTATGACATTGAAGACCAGATGAAAGTAATACTAGAAACGCAAGTGTTGCATCTTCGTATCCCCTTATTTGATGAACCCGGCATGGAGATCATACCCGGAACGCATAAGCGGTGGGACAACGAAGAAGAGTACAATGTTCGCCAGGAAGTAAACGGAAAAGTAAGCAGTGATGACATCTCTGGTGGTAAACAGATAGCACTATCGGCGGGTGACTTGTTGGTGTTTTCAGCAGACATGATCCATCGAGGTCTATACGGGTTGGATCGTTTGGCGTTGGATATTTTAATTTTTGATTCTGCGGCTGATTACGTTGACTACGTCGATGACGATTGCTTACCCACTCAATCAATTCTGAATAATATGGCTGATCCTAGATTATTTATGAACACGTTGCACCTTAAGTCGATGGTTTGCTCTTAATAAACTGTGGTGCGATGTTGAATTCGAGCATCTAGGCTCACAAAGTACCCTTAAGAAGTGCTCTGAATGTTATTGGTACAGATCTGTATTTGGATAGTACTTTGCTAACATATTAATACGCACTTTGTCATATATGGTATTAAACAGAAAGGCGTACACTAATAGTATGATCATCAACCCTGATTTTAGTGATAGGGACGCTAATAGTGATATGTTGAGAAACCAAGCGATCGAAGGAACGGTAACCACAACAACGCCGAGTATAAAAAATAGCGTATGGAATGCTCGATATAGCAGTGATGTTTGTTTTTTCTTAGCATCAAAAAATCGGTCAAACAGTAGATTATAGATAACATTCCAAATCATGACGTAAATGCTAATACAAACACTAATTATGAACATGCTTTTTACTTCGACGTTAGCAAAATAGACGGCCAGGGGAATGACTATCATAATTGCTAAAGTTTCAAATAATACAGCATGGAAAATACGTTCTTTCAGCGTCATAAATATACTCTTGTTCTGGCCTGTAGACTTAAGAAGGTGGCCATAAGAATGGCCACCAAGTTTGGAGAGCTAAGTTACTCTCCAGCGCTCATTTTGACTAATGTGAGCTACAAAGGAGGGGGAATTCCTTTGATTCTTTAAGCTGGTATGCTTTTCATTTTACCAGCCATAATTTCTGCAAGAGGGCCTAGAACAACTTGTAGATTCTTTTCTCCTACTTTTACTACTCCTTTTGCTCCCAATTGCTTTAATGTGCTTTCGTCAACTAGACTTGGATCGATAAGCGTCAAGCGTAGGCGAGTAATACATGCGTCAATGGACTCTAAGTTAGACTTACCACCCAGTGCTAATAAGTATTGTTGGGCCAATTCATCTTCATTTTCCGATGCGACAACAGTTTTTTCTATCTCGTCTTCTCTACCTGGTGTCTTAATATCAAAACGTTTGATGGCAAACATGAATAGTGTGTAATAAACAAACGCAAAGGCAAGGCTGAGCGGGATGAGCATCCATGCATTATTAGCAGCGGGCGCATTGAAGAAAATAAAGTAATCAATTAGTCCAGAAGAGAAGCCAAATGACATGTGAATATCAAGTGCGGCGGCGACAACTAATGCTAGACCGGTCAGTACCGCGTGGAAGAAATACAAAACAGGGGCTAAGAACATAAATGTATATTCGATAGGCTCTGTAATACCGGTTAAAAAAGCTGTAAACGCAATACTGGCGAGCATACCTCCAACGGCTGCTTTTTTATCTTTATGTGCGCATTGGTAGATGGCTAAACAAGCTGCAGGTAAAGCAAATAGAGTCACTACATAGTAACCTGACAGCATAAGTCCTGCCGATGGGTCGCCAGCAGCAAAACGTAACATTTCACCCGTCACTCCTTCATATTCGCCCATACCAAACCAAACGATTGAATTCAAAATATGGTGTAAACCAATAGGCAATAGCATCCTATTAACGAAGCCATATCCAAATTTACCTCCAACATCACTCTCTAGCATCCAGTTGCTCATGGTGTCGATACCGGCACTGACAGTTGGCCATACAACACTCATGATGAGAGCTATAACTAATGCACTAACACCGGTGACAATAGGAACAAATCGCTTTCCAGCAAAGAACCCTAGAAACTCAGGAAGACGAATAGTATGGAAGCGACGATATAACTCACCGGCTGTTACACCCATGATGACGCCACCAAAGACACCTAAATTTAGGCTTGGATCTAAAACAGCAAGAGCCGCGGTTAGTACAAAGTAGCCAACAATACCTGCAATGGCCCCTGCTGCATCATTATCTTTATTCAAACCGGCAGCAAGGGCTGCAGCGAACAAGAGAGGCAATTGGCTAAAAATGGCATTACCTGCTTCTGCGATGAAAGGGATATCTAATACGTCAGGCTGTCCTAAGCGTAACAAAATTCCTGCAATGGGAAGGGTGGCAATGGGCAACATCAAGGCTTTCCCTAGTCTTTGTAGATAACCTAGTACATTCATTGAATTCTCCAAACATTAATAAATCAGATAAAAGTAATTGCATTCATTATTACGGATGTTTAACCTCCATAAAAATTACTATCCATCGATAGGAACGATATGTTGAACTTGGAACAACTTCTCTCTTTTACTGCTACGGTAAAAGCGGGGTCTTTTTCTAGAGCAGCTCGTGAACTGGGGAAGGCGCAATCTACGATCAGTCAAAATATAATTAATATGGAAATTGACTGTAATCAGACGTTATTTGACAGAAGTGGTCGCTATCCTCAATTGACAGAAGCAGGAATGAACTTGTTGCCATATGCGTCAGCTGTTGTAGAGCAACACCGCCGTTTAGAGATACAGTTAGATGCTCTTAATGCAAACGAATCAGAGAAAGTTACCATTGCATTAGATGAAGGAGCTCCTTATTCGAAACTCGCAACATTACTTCCCCAGTTAGTTACGAACTATCCTCATTTGCAACTAGAAGTACTTATTGCGAATAGTCATGATGTGTTAGAGCTAGTAGCCAATGATCGTGCGCAGATCGGCGTCGTATTTAGCCAGTACTTACAGCCCAATAAAATGAGCTCTGAGAATATAGGGTCAATTAAGTTTGAAGCTTATGTGAGTCCTGAACACCCCTTAGCTTTGGGTGCTCAGCTTACTAAGGACTCATTAAAGCTTCATCGACAATTGAAAATAGAGCCTAAAAATAAGTCAAATGAGGTTAGACAGTTATTCCTTTCTCCTGATATTTGGTATGCCGATAACTACTATGTACTTTTAGAAATGGCTAAGGCCTCATTAGGTTGGACCATTTTGCCGTCCCCGATAGCTAAATCAGCAATTGAAGAAGGAAAGTTAGTCCCTTTAGTTTTAGAGCATGAACATCTCGGGTGGATTGAAAGTGTTGATATCATTCAAAATGTAGGTGTCATTGATAATCTATTTACTTCTGTTAGAGAAATATTGAAGTTGATGATCATTCAAGACTGTAGTTAGTCTTTTTAGGCTCCAAAAATTAGAATAAATAGATTAAGTCAATGACGATGAAGTGTAAAACTCGAATAGATTCACTCGTAATAGGGTATTTTCGTATTAGAAAGTAGCACAGACGATCTCTTGGCGATGGCTTTGATCTTATTGTAAATCATAAAATTAAAGCCCTATAAGTAATGTAGGGCTATATTTCGGTTCAATCAGCATGCATGATATTACTCTGACTTAGTGAGCTTTCTCACCACTTCCGCCACTCGCTTACCAAGGTACTGTGCTCAAATAAGCCTGCGTTCATGAATACACAGCTGTTCTTCAACCCAGTGAATTCACGACAAAAAGACTTCTGGCATCGAGACTGCCAATATGACTATGATATTAAAGACCCGATGAAAGTAATACTAGAAACGCAAGTGTTGCATCTTCGTATCCCCTTATTTGATGAGCCCGGTATGGAGATCATACCCGGAACGTATAAGCGGTGGGACAACGAAGAAGAGTGCAATGTTCGCCAAGAAGTGAACGGAAAAGTAAGCAGTGATGGCATTTCTGGAGGTAAACAGATTGCATTAGCGGCGGGTGACTTGTTAGTTTTTTCAGCAGACATGATCCATCGTGGTCTATACGGATTGGATCGCTTGGCGTTGGATATTTTAATTTTTGATTCTGCTGCTGATTACGTTGACTACGTCGATGACGATTACTTACCTACTCAATCAATCGTGAATAATATTGCTGACCCTAGATTATTTATGAACACGTTGCCTCTTAAGTCGACGGCTTGTTCTCAATAAACTGTGGTTACGACTTGGCAATAGGATAGTGAACAGCTTGTAGGTTAGGCATTTAAATGAGCATTATTCGTTTTTCTCACCCATCTAATGGAGGAAATTAATCCCTCTCATGAAGCTGAAGCCATTTAAATGCAAATGTGACGGTTGAGAAAGGTAACCTTGCTGAGGCCTTCAATCCGTGATTTAGGCATCTCATTAGCCGATTGGCTTTAAGTAAACACAAGTCAGTACAGTTGAAAAACAATTGTACTGACCAGCGTCGAATATGACTTAGTACTTAGCTTGATAACGCACCAGTTCCCGCAGTAAGAACCCCTACCAACATTTGCGATTTCGACGTGATGTTTACATCACCATGAATAGCTTTAAATTCTTCATGCGCTATCTGACTATTTTCAGCTTCCACAATATCACCTATCAACTCAAATCCTTGCTCATTGAGTTGTTCATTCTCTGTTGAAAATGATGGAGCGTTTGTATCTAAATGCAATAAAATCTTGTCTTTTTTGTAAAATTGAAACGTAGCCATATTTTTACCCTTAATGATTATTTATTGATCAATATCATGGTAATTAATATATCGATCAATATCAATAGTCTTTTGGCATAAAACTGTGTCCAAATATTTAACCCTGCTTCATCGACTCGGCTGGGCATGAAATGAGGGCGAGACATTAGGAAATATAAGTCTATTTAGGATAGTACGGGTGATGATTTCAGGTATTTCTAACAAACTTCGGGGCACTTTCCATCTAGAAAGTGCCAACGAAAAGTTTTTACGTAGATTTAGGGTTGAGTTTTTTCACTAGCTTAGCCACTCGCTTACCAAGGTACTCTGCTGTGGCAAGATCGGAAGGGTGCACTACGCCATCACTCCCCTGAGATACCACTCCTGTTTGCGTACCTAAGCGGTTTAACCCCTGTTCACCTGAGTTCGTGATTTGGTCTAATCCTAGCCAAATCATGCCGTGCTGACTTGCTAGCGTTTGAATGTATTGAAGCGTGCAAGATTGGTCACCGTTTAGTGCTCCGCCACTGGTAAATCCAGCCGCGACTTTGTCCGCCCATTTCTGGTAACACCAAGAGTCGCTGCTGGCGTCGGCAAATGCTTTAAATTGTGCAGCTACGCTTCCCATGTAAGTTGGAGAGCCAAAGATGATAGCGTCACAACCGGCCAGCTCTTCCATTAGGCTTGGATTAACGAAGCGGCCTTCGACAATCTCTTTCCCTTGAACTCTGTGAGACAAAATTTTCACGTTACCTTGTTGTTCAATACCTGAGGCTATAGCTTCAGCAATTTGGCCTGTGATGCCAGTTTGAGTAAAGTAGATGATAGCAATCTTAGACAAAATAATTTCCTTTCAATGCGTTGTAATATGTTTAGACCGTAAGGTTAAAACCTCAAGCTAGGTTTAGGTCAACAACAATTTTGAAACCAAGAATCGAAGTGTAAATTTTTATCGCCAATGTGCGAAAAGAAGAAGGTAGATAGCAATTCCTCCAGAGTTTGCTCGTCGGCTCTAACTGTTTCTATACTTAGGGTGGGTCTTAAAAAGAGGGAGTGATGTATGACTATTGCAGCCCGGTTCGACCAATATTTGACAGATCATGATATTGATTTCCAGACTGTCCATCATGAGCACTGCCGCAGTTCGATAAATACAGGTTCGACGGCAGGTATTCCTTTAATGCACTTGGCGAAAGGGGTAGTACTAGAAGATCATGAAGGACATCATGTCATGGCCGTTTTGCCTTCAAATAACAAAATTAGCTTATCGAAGATGAACGATGCGTTAAATGCGAGCTTTCATTTGGTGAAGGAGCGGCAGGTTTACCGAATTTTTGAAGATTGTGACAATGGAGCGGTTCCTCCTGTGGGCAATGCGTACCACATGTCTACAGTGTGCGATGAAGCGCTTACCCAGCTGGACGCTGTATATATTGAAGCAGGAGACCATGAAACTTTGCTAAAACTGGATCAAGAATCCTTTAAAAATCTGATGGCTGAAAATAAGTGCTTCCGGTTCAGTAGCCAGATTTTTCATTAAAGTTTTAGCGCAAGGTTTAAATTGATGCAAAGCACCTATGGTTATTGGTTCCATAGGTGCTTTTTAAAGCCAGTAGACTTGAAAATTATTCTTTCCTTACAATCTAGGTCACAGACATCGCTTCCAATTTATTAGATAACAGCTTCGCCATTCAACGGAAGTGGCTGGCTATTGTATTAGTGATATTGATAGGGAATAAGAATGAAAATAGGAATACTAGCCGCAGGTGATACTCCGACAATTCTAAGAGAAAAATACCAAAGCTTTGCGGATATGACTGCGGATATGATTCGTTCTTATCTGCCACAGGCTAAGTTTGAATATTTTGATGTCAAAGGGGGACAATTCCCCGAGAAACTTGATGAGATGGTCGCGTGGGTGATCACTGGCTCTGTCCATTGTGCGAATGAAGAGTTGCCATGGATGCTGAAATTAGAAGCTTTAATTAATGAGCTTAATCAAAACAAACAGTGTTTAATCGGTATCTGTTTTGGTCATCAAATCATCGCCAAGGCATTAGGGGGAAGCATCGAGCAGTACGCTGGTGGTTGGGGTGTTGGCTTGCATGAATATCAGTGGAAAAATGACGAACATCAAACCTCATTTTTACCTGCGTTTCACCAAGATCAGGTTGTACAGGCACCAAAGAACGCCAAGGTATTATTGACCTCTTCCTTTTGTAAAAATGCGGCGCTTCTCTACGATCAAAATATATTCACATGTCAATTCCACCCTGAATTTAGCAACGATTTTGAACAAGACCTTCTGAGTCTGTTTCAAGAGAGTACGATTCCAGTGTCGGTAGCAGATAAGGCTCACCGTAGCCTGTCAGAACGGCCTTCTGATAATCCAGTTATTGGCCAATGGATAGGGGAGTTGATCGCTAGTAGAGCAGCGGGTAGTTAACCGAACTGTATAGATTTGTTAACACCTGATCTCCATCGAATACACACTCGTTTATCGACATTTTGAATATTTATCGCCATCTTATGCGCTTCTTGATACCAGAACGGGTCTGCTATTCAAGGACGATATACATTGAAATTGTGATAAGGATATTCAAACATGGATAAAGACCATACTCTACGAGAAAACCTACTCGCCTTAATCTTAGGCAGTGCATTAGTGTCACTTGGCGTGATATTTTTTAACCACGTAGGGCTTCTTACTGGCGGGACGGCAGGACTGTCCATCTTTATTACTAAAGTCACTGATTTTTCCTTTGGACAAGTGTTCTTTCTCTTAAACCTCCCTTTTTACATTTTATCTGTGACTCGAATGGGTTGGCGTTTCTCAATCAATACATTCATTGCCGTAAGTATTGTCTCGTTCGCTGTCGATCATCTATATCACGTGATTCAGATTTCTCATATTCAACCGTTGTACGCTGCGTTATTAGGTGGTGGATTGATTGGTATGGGGATGTTAGTGATTTTCAGACATAAGATGAGCCTAGGCGGGTTTAATATTCTAGCCCTTTACCTTCAAGAGCGTTTTGGCATTCGTGCGGGTAAAGTTCAAATGGGACTCGATTGCACTATCGTTGTTATGTCGTTGTTCATCGTGAACGTAGAGCTAATATTGCTTTCAATTGTTGGTGCAATAATTACCAATCTCATTTTGGCAATGAACCACAAGCCAGGGCGTTATCAAGCGATTGTTAACAAGTCGACCGCTTAGTTTTTAGCAATAGCTAAACACCTAATTAATAGTGTTGAGCACTGTTCAAACTTCCCCTAAAACCTGTCAATTCGGCAGGTTTTTTATAGCTTTCGTACAAAGTTTTGTGATTTATTGTAACGATTAGATTAACGCAATGTAAAAATCTGATGCAATTTGTTCCGTTTATCGAGATGCGGGTTGCGTATACACCCTCTATGTTCAATACTTTAATACACGCAAAATAATTTTAAGGTAGTGTTTCTATTGGCCTTATATAACAACATGGAACCTTATAGCCAATGACCATGAATCCAACTACCAACGTAGAGCAAATACGCGTAGAGGGTGACACTCCAACCTTACGTTTATTTTCTCTGATAGAAGTCATTGCTGAAAAGGATGAGTTCTTCTCTCTACAGAGTTTGGTAGAAGAAACGGGCATACCTAAGCCAACGTTGCATCGAATGCTTCAGCAGCTTGAATCGTCAGGAATCATTCAAAGAGATGGCGATAATAGACACTATAGCTCTGGGGTTCGATTACGCCGATTAGCGGAGCGAATCTTACTTAACAATACCACTCATAGTGCGCGTCATGCAGTACTTGCTCAGCTGTCTAAAGAGGTGGGTGAAAGTTGTAATATTACCGCTCTATCTGGTAATGAGATTATCTATGTCGACCGTGTGGAAACCCAAGCACCGCTTCGTTTTTGTTTACAAGCGGGTTCTAGGGTTCCTGTTCATTGCTCTGCAACGGGTAAACTCTTTTTAGCAGGAATGACAAAGTCTCAACGAAACAGACTGTTGGCACACGCTGAGTTAACTCAATACACTGAAAAAACCATTATCACTCAAGATGGGCTAGAAGAAGAGATTGAGAGAGTTAAACTAGCGGGTTATGCCATCGATAATGAAGAGTTTTTACCTGGGCTATATTGTGTGGCGGTATTAGTACCTGCCCCTTCTGGACAATCGAATTTGAGCCTTGCTATTCAGGCACCGATCATGCGCTTTAAGTCTGAACAGGCGTTGCTCGTTTTACCTGCACTACGGAAAGCAGCACAAACAATGGCACAAATAGAAGCTGAAAGCTGGCCTGAAAAAACGCAAGACCAGTGCTGAAGGACCAATTAGAATGACTCAATGGGATGCGTCGGTATGTGGTACTACTTTCTAACCAAAATACAGCGCAGTAAACCTTTTTAATTGTTCCTAAAGTGACATTAGTTACTGACTTAATTTATCCATAAATCTTTATTTGGATCGTTTTCGTTCACCCAGTTAGAGTCTTCTCGCGCTTCTAAGTACAACTGTAATCCGTTATACGATGCGAATGCCGCTGCCCCACCCAAGTGAGCAAATGCATCAAAATACTCATCTTCAAGATTACACAGTTCACCTAGATTGGTAATACCTTGCTCAATAGCCCATTGAATAGCGAATATAGGGGCGATTGCGCCTGAAACGGCCACTTCTTCTACGAAGGTGTTCGTGCTGCTTCTTGATTCGTTCTCTAACTCTGCTTGCTGTTTTTCTGCTTCTTGAAGGGATATTTCTTCAATGATTCGAGTACGCTGAGAGTTAGAAATTCGTTTGTTCAGTTTCGCTATTTTTAATGCGTATTCAAAACGGGCAGGGGTAACAATACACACTAGTTGCGTGAGTAATTCCTCATCGATGCTGGTGGCTTTTACAAAGTAGTCGATACAGGTACTTAATGAAGAGTAGTGTGTGCCGTTAAATTCGAAACTGCTGGTTTCATCAACACAATCGAGTGGAAGGCTATCCACACTCAGTTCCCATCCTTCAAATGTTACGCGCTGCTTTGCTATTTCATACATGTGCCAAGCACTTTTGCCGAAGCCGCCTAATATCGCCCCAGAGAAATCACTGTCGATAAGCTCTTGCTCGGTCCAGTTCTCTCCAATCCCTAAATGCTTAGCATAATTGGAGATGAGCGCTTGCTTGATGCTTGAGCGTAACTCCCAAATAGAGGTTAAACGGGCAGGGTATTTGATGGAGTCACATTCTCTGCATGCAGGGATCTCGAGCGGAGGATGATCTGTGCGTTTGCTCGATTTAGCATTACGTGGAAATTGTATCTGGGCAAACGATGGCTCGCCGCAAAACCAGCAAGTGTGTCGAAGGTTGAAGGGTACATCGATTGGTGAATAGGATTTAGAGGGCATTGTGAAGTTCTTAAAGCTGATAACAGGGTACGATTCCAGATGTTGGGGCCAGATTACATTGATATTGGTAGTGATGACTACCAAATTTTCTTATCTGTCAGGTAACTTTTAATTTTATTTGTCGATTCTGATGTTGTGCCTCGTTCAATGTATGCATATACGCTCGCATAAGTGCCAAACTGGTCTTGAAATGCATTCTGTGCATTTGCACTCTCTAAGTATGTGAATCTTATTGATTGAGCATCCTTAGCTAGGATTTCCAAGAACAACAAAAACAACAAGGGAACTGATGAATAACGAGCCAAAAACAGAGCTATATTGCAATCATTGTAATAAGTGGTTGGTAATCCTTAAGACGTATTAATTAGTGGCTCACGTGACTCGTATAAAAATTGAGGTGAAAGGCATAGCCGATGGAAATGATCATTGATGAGTTAGCGTCGAGGGGATATGAAGTCTCAGGTTCAGATACTTTATTAACAGTGAAGCTAGGTACTTTGACTAATAGAGTGGTTATTCGGAAAAGTTTATACACCAATAGTATTGAGGTTTCAGCAGGGGAAGGGTGGCAGCTGTTCAGTTATTCACTCCTAATAGCGATGCTAGTTCTTGAAATTACGCGCTACTTTCTTGACCCAAACAAAATACTCGGTTCGTTATCGATTGCTTATCTTGTCTGTGGTATCCCTGCTGTTTTAGCCGGTTATATTGGCATTATTATCACTGAAATTCGAATGATTCCAATTAGAGAAGTAGTAAGAAAAGCAAATTTGTCGTATTTGGGGTCGCGATGAGTTCCCTAAATAAAATAAATACTTAAAGGTAAATTAATGAAATACGTGGGATTTGGAAAAAGACTCATTGCCTCTATGGTTGATGGCATAGTACTGCTGCCATTCATGTTTCTATTTGAATATGCTAACGATACTTCTTACTACTACGCTCTTTATTTAGCCCTTCCTTATGGTCTTATGTATTCGCTATATCGATTTTATTTCCATGGAAAATATGGTGCGACGATTGGTAAGAGAATAGTGAAAATTCGTGTGGTCAATGACTACGATGAATTACCTATTTCGTATAGAGAAGCTGGGAAGAGAGTTTTGATAGATACTCTATTTAGCATCTTAGTAGCCCTTGCTACTATTTATGCGCTTTTAACGGTCTCGCCCGAAGCTTATGAACTATTAACATGGGAAGAGAGAAATGCGTTATATCAATCTAGTGAAATAGGGTGGTACGGTCCCACAATGATGGTAATGGTTATTTGGTCGGTTTTAAATGGCCTCAGCTTACTTGTCACGGATAAAAAAAGAGCGCTCCATGACTTTGTTGGTGGAACGGTTGTCGTAAGAAGAGAATAACTGAAATACATTGAAGAGTGTTATGAATGGAAAATATCCGACCGCTAAAAACGGTGAAAGCCCAATGTTGGTAGCATTGGGCTTTCGAATTTTTAGATTTTCGATTGGTAAGATCGATTATCTTTTCTATGCAGCAGGTTGGATTCTATCCGACTAATTCCTTGGTAGGGAATTAAACGCGGATGAAGTCCATGTGCTCAACTTTAGGCTTGAACGCGTGACGTTGAACGTCTTGTGGCTTAACCTTAACTTCTGCGCCGTCGATCACAAGAGTGATGCCTTCGTAGAATTCTGGCTTATCCATTTGGTTCATAACTTCGTTATGAGCTAGAGCGATTGCTACTGGAGCTGCTTCGCCACCGTAAACAACTGCTGGGAAATTACCTGTGTGACGTAGGCGGCGGCTCGCACCCTTACCTAGTTCAGTACGTACTACTGCTTCAAATTTCATAGTTTTACTCTCAAATTAGTAAACATTAAATATCACATCCACAATGCGACCTTGTGAGATGCCTTACGTTCGACAGTGACCAAAGTTACTATCAAAACGAGCGCGGATACTAACATTCCTATACAAGCCGAGCAATAGCTTACAAAGTAAATAGAATGATTTTTAGGTTTTTCACACGATTACGTTCAATAATGCTTCAAGACAATATTTATTGCTGAGAAATATTGAGAGTTAACGTCGCTTTTAAGCCACCCATAGTACTTGTTCCAAGAAGTAATTGGCCTCGATAGCTGTGAGCCATTTCACTTACAATGTTAAGACCTAACCCTGTACCTGGCGTTGTTTCATCCAAGCGAACACCACGTTTTTTGGCTTGCAGGTGCTTCTCTTCGGGGATGCCCGGACCATCATCTTCTACGTGAATATGAATGATTTTTGATGGGGTGACAGTGCAATGCACTCGAATCGTTGAATGGGCCCACTTATAAGCGTTTTCCAGTAGATTACCGAGCATTTCATCTAGGTCGGTAGAGTCTGCGGCGACTTCGATATCCAAATCGATTTCATTAATGAGTATTAACTCTCGAGAAGCGTAGACTTTATCGAAGGCCATTGATATTTCATCGATTCGTTCGCTGGGGTTAGCTTTTACTGAAAGGATATTTGCAGCACCTGCCATACGAGCTCTGCCTAAATGGTAATCAATATGGCTCTGGATCTGTTCAATAGCTGGTAGGAGTTTAGCCTGTTCATCTGACGGTAAGGTTGAAATTTCATTTTTAAGTACAGAAAGAGGCGTTTTAAGAGCGTGAGATAAGTTGCCGCCATGATTTCTTGCGCGCTCTAATAGCTCTTGATAGTGGAACAAAAGTGCGTTGAGATCAGAAACAAGTGGGTAGACTTCTTTTGGGTACTCTTCAGCTAGCTGGTTCTGTTTACCAGCACGTAAAGCGGCGAGTTCGCGCTGCATTTTACCCAGTGGACGAAGTGACCAACCGACTTGTAAGCCAATAAGGATGAGTATGCCACTAAATAGTAGTCCAAGAATTAACCATAGCTGACCGGTTAAATGGCTCAGGGTGGCTTTTAGCGGCGCTTCATCTACGCCAACTAGTATATGAACAGGGCTCGAAACACCCGGCAGATAAATAGTTTGCGTGATATATATAAGCTTTTCGCCTTTAGCCCCCAGTAACTTAGTTCGAATAGGTAATGACAGGCTCTGAATGTTTTTGTCCCAAAGTGAACGAGAGCGTAGAGATTGCTCTTCGCTAGCAATAACCCAATACAAGCCACTATAGGGCTGACTGAATCTAGGATCTGAAAGGCGCGTAGGTAGCGATAAACGATCATCAGCATCAGCCTCTACGTGCGCTGTGATCTCATCCATAGCCAACCCAAGCTGACTTTTAACATCACTAATTAGATAATCATGCACTAGCTTGGGTATGCCAACGCCTGCCGCTAAAATCATTGCCGTGAGCCAAAGTGACGCAGCAATGAGTAGGCGGCTTTTAAGACTTATTCGCTTAATTGCTGGAAACCTAGTCGGCATTCAATTGATACCCTAGTCCACGTACAGTCTTGATTACCTTTGGTGCGATTTTTTTACGTATACGGCCGATGAATACTTCGACAGTATTCGAGTCTCGATCGAAATCCTGTTTGTAAATGTGTTCGACTAACTCTGTTCGTGAAATAACTTTCTCTGGATTGTGCATGAAATAAGCCACAACTTTATATTCAAGGGCAGTTAGGCTAATGACTTGCCCTTGCCATAACACTTTGGAAGTTCGAGTATCCAAGCTTAGATCACCAATTTGCATGACTGGTGCAGCATTACCTGACGCTCGGCGTAACTGTGCACGGATGCGAGCAATAAGTTCAACCATTTCGAAAGGCTTAGTTAAATAATCATCAGCGCCAGCATTTAAGCCTTCAACACGTTGGGTAAGGGTGTCGCGAGCACTTAAGATAACAACTGGAGTGTTGATGTTTTCATCGCGAATACCCTTTAGGACAGTTAAACCATCGAGCTTTGGAAGCCCTAAGTCTAAAACAATCGCGTCCCACTCTTCTGAGGTGGCTCGATAAAGAGCGTCAATTCCATCTTGTGAGAGTTCAGGAACCCAACCAGCAGATTCTAGTGTTTGAATAATTTGTTCACCTAGGCGAGGGTCATCCTCTACGACTAATATTTTCATGCTGAATTCTCTTTATTATTTATGCGCTATTTTTTTATAACGTCATGTAAGTTGCGGCCTTTGATTTCTATCATCTCAAGCGTTGTTGCGTTGTACTCAACTTTAATCACATTCTGTTCGTGAACCAGTTTGAGTTCATAAATCCATTCGTCGTCGTCTTCTTCCAACTCGACTCGGATCACTCGACCATGAAGTTGCTTGTCTACAGTGGCATAAAGCTCAGAAAATGGTTGAATCAACCCTTGTTGAACCGCTTCGTATACTTCATCTTGGTCTTCATCAAGTTCAACCCGAGTCCCTTCTTTGTAGGCATCTAGAACGAGTTCATGACCTGATGGTACGGGCTCAGTAACCTCCGCAGCTACTGGGAGTACAGTGAAAGCCAGTGTGAATATTAAGGCTTTGATAGATTTTGTAAGCATATGGAAACCTTAGTTGAATAACGGCTTACCCCAAACAATGTGTAGAGTAACTGAACCTAGTATAAAAAACAGTGATGAATAGAAAGTGAACCACTTTGCGATTTACGATTTCATCATCGATTTTGTAATTCATCTTCGAAAATTTTGTCCCTCATCTTCCAGAATCGGCCCGATTTACGTGCAATAACAAATTGAGGAGGGCGAAAGCGATGTTGGTTGGAAACAACTTTGGTTGGAGATGCTTCTTCAAAAGGTCGATGTCGATCAGCTAAATGGGGCCGAACGAATTGCTCTTTAAATCTTTGTTTCTGTTTCTTACTTACAAGTGGCCAGAATTCATGCACTTGTGCTTGGTTCTCGCCAAGGTAAGTAACCTTTAGTTGGGATTTACCGGTTTGATCTTTGTGTACCGCTAAGTTCATCTCTAAGCATTCAAAAACCAGAGCATCTTTTAAGTTCAGCGCTTCTTTCAGTTTTTTGTCGGGATCAACCAACGTTGCATCGCACTCGTGGCAAATGCGCGCCGCAATATCATTATCAGCGCCGCACTCATTACAATATTTGGCACGGAAACGATAACCGCAATGTTCGCGTTCGCCTGTATCTTCATCGGTAAAGAACCCTTGGCATCGTCGGCCAAAGTGCTCTAACAAGAAGCCGTTGCTATCTAACTTACCCCAAAAGTTGTTATTAAAACCACAGGCAGGGCAGGGAATAGTAACAATTTCACTGTTCGAATCAGGCTTTGGGTCACCGACTTCTGGTTGATAAAGGTCGTAGTTGTTCCCCGCATAATCGAGAATCAAGCACTCTTCTTTTCCAGGTGAAAGGCGTAAGCCTCGACCAATGATCTGTTGGTAGAGGCTGACAGATTCGGTTGGTCTTAAAATCGCGATAAGATCAACGTGAGGGGCGTCAAATCCAGTAGTTAGTACAGAGACGTTAACCAAGAACTTAATCTCTTGCTGCTTAAAACGTTGAATGATCTCATCTCTCTCAACGGTTGGCGTATCGCCAATCACAATGGCTGATTCAGTGGGTGGAAGCAGTTGTAGGATCTCTTGCGCATGACGAACTGTTGCAGCGAAAACCATCACGCCTTTCTTATCAGAGGAGTATTGAAGGATCTGCTGAACGATTTGAGGGGTTGCTCGTTTAGCCTGATCAATGACCATATCAAGCTCTGCTTCTTTGTATCGCCCAGTGCTCGCAGGCTTCAATTGAGAGAAATCATAAGAAAGTACAGGGGCGTCCATCATTCTAGCTGGCGTTAAAAAATTCTCATCTAACAAGTAATGGATAGGAAGTTCAAAAATACAATCTCTGAAGAAACGAGGGTCTTCACTTCGTACTTGCCCTCGGGTGTGATATTGATAAATCCATCCCATACCAAGGCGATAAGGTGTTGCAGTAAGCCCAAGCACTTTTATGCCTGAGTTTAACTCTCTTAAATGGCTGATCACTTTTTGGTAACTACTGTTTTTGTCATCGGGAACCCGGTGGCATTCATCAATGACCAATAGTGAAAATTGATCTTTAAATTCATCGAGGTTGCGTACAACGGATTGAACCGAAGCGAATACGACCTGTTGATCGGTTTCTTTACGCCCTAGTCCTGCGGCAAAAATTGCTCCTTTTTCACCATACCCTTCATATTTTTCATGGTTTTGTTCAACGAGCTCTTTGACATGGGCAAGTACCAATACTCGTCCTTTCGCTAAGCGTGCAAGATCTGCAATCACTAAGCTTTTTCCTGCTCCGGTAGGGAGAACGATAACTGAAGGCGTGGAATGCTTTCGAAAATAGTGGATTACAGCTTTTACTGAGTCAGCTTGGTAGGGGCGAAGAGTGTACATAGAGGCAAAGAACTAGGAGTGGGATAACGCATGTTATCAGCTTACTCTACAATGAGTAAGGATTTATAAACATCAGTTACTAAGTGTGTATAAAGCCAGTTGTTACCAACTCTTATCAGCACTATTCATTTTATCTATAAAGAATCCTTTTATTAGTGCCTAATTTGTATTAACGAACCTATAGATGATATATAATTTTGAACTTCATCACAGTACGAGGTAATCATGCGTTTAGATAAGTTTTTATGCGATTCGCTAGGTGTAACAAGAAAAGAAGCACATCAGATTCTACGATCAAAAAAAGTGAACGTTGATGGTGCTATGGAAAAAAGAGCTGCGTCACACGTGACCGAAGAGTCAGTGGTTGAATGGCAGGGCAATCAGCTTAAGCTATCTGGACCTCGTTACATTATGCTTTATAAGCCAGAAGGCTTTGTTTGTTCACATGAAGATGGAACAAACCCAACGGCATTTGAACTGATTGATGAAATAAAAATGGACCAGCTCCATTTTGCTGGTCGCCTAGATGTTGATACGACAGGTTTGGTATTAATCACTGATGACGGCAAATGGTCTCACCGAATTACTTCGCCAAAGCATAAATGCCAAAAAACTTATCGAGTTTGGTTGGTTGAACCTGTTGAAGATGATTACGTCGAGAAGTTCAAAGAAGGCATTCAGCTGAAAAGTGAAGACGGTTTAACATTACCTGCTCATTTAGATGTAAGAGCTGAAAAAGAAGTATTATTGACGATTCATGAAGGCAAATACCATCAAGTAAAACGTATGTTTGCAGCACTTGGTAACAAAGTTGAAGCTCTTCACCGCGAAAAGATTGGTGAAATCGAGATGGACGAATCACTGGAACTTGGTGAGTACCGCTATTTAACGGAAGAAGAAGTCAATTCTATTTGGAAATAATCCCTTCTTTGGGAATTACTTTATTTCCAAACTGGAACTCGCCTTCGTAGGCTGAAGCGTTACTATTGTTCATTCAATAACAATCCAGATTATGGTCGCCTTATCTAGTTATAGAGCGACCACATAATCCGCAAAAAAACTAGATAATCAATGACACAAAACACGATATCTTCATCTGCAAGTCCTCAGCAAATAAGCTTCTTACTTTTTGCTGTGCTGGGCGCTATAGGGGCGTTAACCCCACTCGCTATAGACATGTACTTACCAGCGATGCCTGCTATTGCGGAAGACTTAGGGGTTAGAGCTGGCGAAGTCCAATTTACATTAACGGCTTACTTAGCTGGATTTGCGATTGGGCAACTTTTTCATGGGCCATTTGCTGACAGCTTTGGACGCCGCCCAGTATTGCTTGTAGGTGTATTCTTCTTTGCAATAGCGAGCGTAGTAAGTGCAACAACAACAGGCATTGATGCATTGACTTATGTTCGATGTGCTCAAGGTTTTGCTGGTGCTGCGGCTGCGGTTGTTATTCAAGCCGTTGTACGAGATATGTTTGACCGAGAGGACTTCTCTCGCGCTATGTCGTTTGTCACGTTAGTCATGACGATTGCGCCTCTGCTTGCTCCGATGATTGGCGGCTACTTGGCCATTTGGTTTGGCTGGCGCTCAATATTTTGGGTATTGGCCGGATTTGCGATTATTGTCATCGCACTGACGATATGGAAGATCCCTGAGACATTACCGGTCGAAAAACGTCACCCTTTACGGTTAGGAACAACACTTCGTAATTATATGGGGCTGTTTCGTAACCCAACAGCTATGGGGCTAATCTTAGCTGGTGCATTCTCGTTCGCGGGTATGTTCGCATTTTTAACCGCTGGCGCGTTTGTCTATATTGATATCTATGGTGTGCGTCCAGACCAGTTTGGTTATCTATTTGGTTTGAATATTGTCGCTATGATCATCATGACAGCGATTAATAGCCGATTGGTTAAAAAATTAGGCTCTCACACAATGATGCGATTTGGGCTATCAATACAACTCATTGCCGGTATCGGTTTATTAGTTGGTTGGATGCTTGATCTAGGCTTGTGGGGAATTGTGCCTTTTGTTGTTATGTTTATAGGTACTATTTCGACAATTGGCAGTAACTCGATGGGACTATTGTTAAGTGGTTATCCCAATATGGCGGGCACCGCGTCTTCATTAGCGGGCACATTAAGGTTTGGCACAGGCTCAATTATTGGCGCGGTAGTAGCTGCAATGCCAAGTGATGTAGTTTGGCCGATGATATTAGTTATGACGGCCTGTTCTGTGCTGTCGATAGCATTCTATTGGACATTAGGAAGAAAGGCATAGTGTCAAATTATACAAGTGAAATTCAAAAACTGGTTAACTCTGCATTGGCAGAACTGCATGCTGAACATGCAACGGGTAAACTGGCAGATGCACCGATTGCTAATAACCACTTCTTAGTACATTGGGTAACTAAGTCATTAAAGAGTCACCGCTTCGAACGTTGCGTTGTTCCCGACTTGATCCGTTGGCAGAAGTCAGGGCGTTCTAAAGGTGACAGTGCTGGGCTACCATTCATCTTTAAGCGTATTTCTGTATTTTACGCTCAGTTCTTTAAAGATAATGACCAAGGAGCAGAAATCAAAGACAGTGATATTGAAAAATTCTTAGATTTGATGATTGCAAATAACTGGGATGTTTCAACGTCTGAGCCACTTATTGGCGGTGGTAAGATTCAAATTTTCACTGATGGGCATAGTTCTCTGGCTTTGTGTGCGGATCAGTGTGACGATTGTTTTGATGGCGAGTTATTGACTAAACCAATGCACTGGTTTGTGCGTGGCAATCATGCTGAATTTATTGAAAAGGCTGCAGCTTCAGGGTTTATGGCTCATAAAGTAACAGACTACAAATCGGTGGTTAAATACCATGGTGAGTATGTCATCTACCCAAACAATCAAGGTATTCACTTGGCTGAAATACCGCTGAATTTGAAAACAGATTAATAGGTCTAAACTTTAGTTGTTTACTTAAGTTAGATAGAGCACTGGGCGGTTACCGTTTGGCTTTGGCTAAACGTGTATCAGTTCAGTGTTTTCATTTCAGCTCTATGCTTTAGTTAATCTCTTTGGCTTTTCTTACTATTGCCTTAACCATTCCGTTAAAAATAAACAGATGTGCAGGCATCATAGCAAACCAATACAACAACCCTAAAAACCCTTGTGGGTGCCACCATGCGGTGACTGTCAATTCTCGTTCATCACCCAAGTCAGAAATAGAAACCTCTAACCGTCCTAACCCTGGTCCTTTCATGCCAAAGAAAAGTGACAAAAATTGATTGCGTTCACAACGAATAACCTTCCAGGAATCAATGAAATCACCAACTTTGAGCTCCGGTCCTTCAGGCTCTCTGCGCTTTGGTATGCCGCCACCAAAAAACAAATCAAGCCATTCGCGAGTACGCCATAATATGTTGGCAAAGAAGTAACCCTCTTTACGACTGCCAATTTGTTTAGCGACTTCCCATAACTGTTCAGACGTTAACGATGTTCTTATACTGGCTCCAGCCTGTTTAGGATAATAGCCGTAACCCGGTTGCCAACGATTCAGAGCTTCTGGCTCAAACCCCCAGACATTGCTTCGAACGAATGTACCTTCTTCTTCAATGGCTGTTTTGACCGCTTGTTCATAAGAAATTAAAGTCTGCGGATAATATTGATGCGCCTCGTTTGAATCAGACACATAATCGTGGGCAAGTCCTCCCAACAGGGCACGACCAATATTACTAGGGACCGACGTGACCAAACCAAGCCAATGAGACGCAAGGTTAGGGGTGAGTAAAGATGTAGACCATAGGCGAAATGGCTTACCGGCTATCTGGCAAATGATTTTGAATTGCTCACGATAAGTCAGTATATCGGGACCACCTGCGGAGAAAAGCCGATGTTCACTAGGCTCTTCTTTAGCCAGTTCGATTAAGTAATGATTGAGGTTTTCCAATGCGATCGGGTTTGCTTTTGAGTCGACCCATTTTGGAGCGATCATGATAGGAAGGTTGTAAACGAAGTCTCGCATTATTTCGAAAGCGGCCGAGCCAGGGCCGATGATGACTCCTGCTCGAAGCTCGGTTATTGGGACTTGGCCTTGCCTGAGTATTTCACCTGTTTGTCGACGAGCATCGAGATGGTCTGAATGGCCAACTTGAGGTTGTAGGGCACTTAAAAATATAACCTGTGTTGCTTTACTTTCTAATAGTGCGTTCTTGAAGTTTTCAGCTAATGAAAGCTCATAGTCGATAAAGTCATGCCCAACAGCCATACCGTGAACAAGAAAGTAAATAAGATCAAATTGTGGGATTAAACGTTTGGTGGCTTCCAAATCGCTCAGGTCAAGAAAAGAGAAATCAAGATTAGGGTGGGGGGAGACTCGAGCTTTTAAATAATCGAGATGTCGAGTTGCTGCAGTTACGCTGTAACCTTGATTGATCAGTATAGGCAGTAATTGTGAACCGACGTAACCAGACGCACCAAGCACCAATACTTTTTTCATACTTTATAAATTCCCTTTCATAACTCTGTTAGCTTACTCCTAATTTTGCACGATTCTCATCAGCTGTCGTCGACTAATTTCAATAACTGTATACTATAACCGACTGATCTTTCGTTCATTCTATATTCTGAGGTGACTATTTTGTCGCTAATATCTCAAATACGTTTCCATACTAAAGATGGTTTCTTCCGTCAGATGCTAGCGATAGCTTTACCGATCACATTACAAAGCATTATGTTTTCGAGTCGAGGCCTAGTCGATGTGCTTATGTTAGGGCAGTTAGGCGAGGCAGAAATAGCGGCTGTCGGTGTTGCGGCTAGGGCAACGTTTGTCACAACAATAATGCTGGTCGGTGTCACGACGGGCGGAGCACTGTTAACGGCTCAATATTGGGGGGCAGGGGATAAAAAGGGTGTGACTGAAAGTACCGCACTCACATGGATAGTGTCTTGTTTTGTAGCCGCACTTACCGCTGCTCTCTTTATTCTGTTTCCCAGTCAAATTATGGCATTGACGACAGATTCTCAGCTAATCAATCAATTGGGCAGTGAATATTTAAGAATCGCATCGGTGAGTATGTTTGCCGTGGCCTGCGTGGTCAGTATGTCTGTTGGCTTAAGGGCAATGCATAAGCCGGGCGTCAGTACGTTCTTCAGTGGTATTGGTATAGCGTCAAATATCTTTTTAAATTGGGTGCTGATCTTTGGTCACTTAGGGTTTCCCGAAATGGGAATTAAAGGAGCAGCAATCGCAACTGTTGTGAGTGGCGCTATTGAAGTATTAACTCTCTATGGTTATTTGTATTTTAAAAAGCACCTGCTGGCATTTGGAGTGAATGATATTAGAGCGATCATTGATTGGTACAAAATCAGTCGTTTCTTAAAGCTATCATTACCTACCACATTTAATTTTCTGGCGTGGGCCGGTGGTCTATTTGTTTATCATGCCATCATGGGGCAGTCAGGCGTTCAAGGGTTAGCCGCGTTGTCAGTTATGACGCCTGTTGAGTCTATTTCACTGGCATTAATGATAGGTATGTCTAGCTCAGCCGCTGTGCTAGTGGGTAATCAATTAGGTGCGAAGGAGTATGAGCCAGTTTACTATCAGGCTATTGCGCTATTGATGGTCAATTTTGTGGTGAGTATCTTTGTCTCTATTGCGTTGTACCTCGTTCATACCCCAGTACTAAATGCATTTAGTGCTCTTACAGAGGAAACTCGAGCTCTTTCTGAAATGTTCATCATGATTCTTTGTGTCGGCATCGTGATCCGTTCAATTCCAATGATGGCGATAAACGGTATTCTACGTGCAGGTGGCGATGTAAAATTCTGCTTATATCAAGATTTGGTTGCACAGTGGCTAATAGGGATTCCATTTGCTGCAATTGCGGCATTGTGGTTAGGTTGGGAACCTCAGTGGATTTACGTACTATTTCTGACCGAGGAAGTGGTGAAGTGGTTTGGATCATTACGCAGGGTCAAAAGCAAGAAGTGGATGAATAACTTAATCGAAAATGAGAAGTGACGCGTCGAATTATTGCAAGTCAATGCATATCTTGTGATCTGGTATTCAAAATGCTTTCTAGAAAGCTAGATTTAGTGTAGATTCTCATTCCCAATCAAATTATTGCGAGCTAATTAATGTTACAGCTGACCGACCTGTGTAAAGGATATGTAGATGGTGGTGAATTTCACCCTGTTTTACAAGGCGCTGAATTAACATTAAATCAAGGTGATCAAGTAGCGTTAATGGGAGAAAGTGGTACTGGGAAAAGTACGCTTTTGAACTTGATAGCTGGTTTGGATGCAATAGATTCAGGTGAAGTTTGGTACCCAAATTTTTCAATGCATGCTAGCCCTGAGCATCGACGAACTGCTTACCGTCGTAATAATATTGGCCTTATCTTTCAGCAGTTTAATCTGCTGCCTACGCTTAATATCGCAGATAACATTCGCTTCTGCCGCCAGTTAAAAGGTTTACCAGAAGACCATGGATTATGGCGACAAATTTTGTCTGCACTTGATCTTATGCCTCTTCTAGGACGTTACCCAGAAGAAGTGTCTGGTGGTCAACAACAAAGAGCCGCTATTGCGCGTGCGTTGTATATGGAACCGAAAATTTTATTAGCGGACGAGCCGACTGGAAGTTTGGATGAGCGAAATGCAGAAGCCGTCATGCGTTTGTTGACTTCTTTGACACGTCAACTTGATTGTACGCTTTTGCTTGTTACACACAGTGAGAAAGTAGCAGAACACATGGATGGCCGTATACGCCTTCAAGGAGGGCAATTACATGTTATGGCCCGTAGTTAAAGCGCTACTCGGGCATTACCGTCGTTATCCTCTTCAAATAATCTTAGTCTTACTTGGGTTAACACTGGGTGTTTCACTATTAGTTGGTGTGACCTCGATAAACCATCATGCACGTGCAAGCTATGCCGATGGTGAAAAACTATTTTCGAACCCATTACCTTATCGAATCCGCCCTAAACACGTATCCAACAAAGTGCCACAAGGTTTATACATTCAGTTAAGACGCGATGGTTTTAATGAATGTCTCCCTTTTGATCAGCAAGTGATTAAAACGGCTAAAGGGGATGACCTTGTATTAGTTGGTATTGATCCTGTCGCCATGCTTCAAGTGAAGCAAGGGATGTCATTAAAAGAGTTGAAAAACCTAGATTTGATGAAGCCACCGTACCCTATAGTTGTGAGTCAGGGGCTAGCGGAGAGGCTTGATTGGGAGGACGGTGATTTCATGACTTTGAATGATCAGTCCCGGCTAGGTCCAATCGTTGTTGATAAGAATAAAAGCTTAACAGGCACTCGAATGATTGCCGATATTTCACTACTCAGAATGCTTAATCGAAGCTCTGGATTGGACTTGATCGCCTGTGGTGATATGTCCAAAGCTAAATTAGCGAAACTGAAAGGAAATCTTCCAAACGGATTGACCTTAGTTCGTAGCTCTCGCTCTGAATTAGAATCATTGACCAACGCGTTCCATATGAATCTTAGTGCGCTGGGTATGCTTTCTTTTGTTGTTGGCTTATTTATCTTCTACCAAGCAATCTCACTTTCGTTTGTTCAGCGTCAACCTCTCGTTGGCATGTTAAGGCAAACGGGTGTATCAGGTTGGCAACTTGCTAAAGCATTATCGCTTGAGTTGTTTAGCATGATCCTAATTAGTTGGTTCTTCGGTAATATACTCGGTTTAATGCTAGCTAATCAGCTTATTCCTGCAGTAGCAACTAGTTTAGGTGAGCTGTACGATGCGAGCGTTGGAATAGAGATTAGTTGGAGCTATCATTCAAGCTTATATAGCTTAGGTATGTGCGTCTTAGGCGTTGCGACAGCGTGTATTTGGCCACTTGTGCGTTTGTTACGCTCTCAACCTAATCGTTTAACGTCTAGGCTCTCTTTGGTTCGATTTGCAGGGATAGAATTTACCTTCCAAGCATTCCTTGCATGTATATTGTGTGTCGTTGCCGTTGCAGTCTATCAAGTGCCACAAACGCAAGAAACAGGCTTCACCCTGATTGCCTTAATGCTCATGAGTGTAGCCTTGTTTACACCATTTTTGATCTGGAAAGTCTTTACTAGTTTTACCTACTCTTTACGTTGGGTGAAGTTACGTTGGTTCTTTGCAGACGCAGCGGCGAGTATGAGTTATCGCGGTGTTGCAACCATGGCGTTAATGCTCGCGATGGCAGGCAATATAGGTGTAGAAACCATGATTGGCAGCTTTCGTGATACCACGGATAAATGGCTGACTCAACGCTTAGCTGCTGATGTCTATATTTACCCAAGCAATAACTCTGCTGCACGCCTAAGCACTTGGCTACAAAAACAACCTGAGGTTGAGAGTGTTTGGTGGCGTTGGGAGAAGGATGAGGCAACGAAGCAAGGTGTACTACAGATTGTGAGTACTGGTGCCTCAGATGCAGAATTAGATGCACTAACTGTAAAGCTAGGTATTCCAAATTACTGGTATCACCTACATCATTCTAAAGGGGTGATGATCAGTGAGTCTATGTCACTTAAGCTGGATATTCGCCCTGGTGACTTCATCAATCTATCGAATAAATTAGGTCAACGATGGCAGGTTGTTGGTGTCTACTATGATTACGGCAACCCGTATAACCAAGTGCTGCTGTCTCATAGAAATTGGCTAAATGGCTATGCTGGTAGTGGCGATGTTGCACTTGGTATTGAACTTAAACCTGACGTTAATCCGACAGGACTTAAAAATCGATTAGAAGCCGTATTTAGACTTAGTTCTGACCGTGTTTATGATAATAGTGATATTCACACTCAAGCGATGAAAGTTTTTGATCGAACATTTGCTATTGCCGATACTCTTGGCAACATAACTTTACTTATAGCGGTGTGTGGGATCTTCTTTGCCACTTTGGCTGGAGAAGTTTCAAGGCAGCGGCATATATCTTTACTGCGCTGTTTTGGTATTTCAGGAAAAGAACTGGTTGTTATCAGTGGACTTCAGCTGTTTGTGTTCTGCATGATAGCGATAGCGATTGCTATGCCTCTAGGTCTTGCATTGGCGAATCTCGTTGTTGACGTGGTGATTAAGCAATCTTTCGGCTGGACTCTGGAACTTAAATTTGTACCAATCGAGTATGTAAAAACCATACTTTGGGTAATGACCTCACTAATGATTGCCGGAGCGTTACCCGTGTTGCGAACCATTAAAAATACACCGATGAAATCTCTGAGAGATGCGCTTTAAATGACGAAAAAACCGGAAAAACGAAAGCTAAGTGTAGTCAGAGTCGTATTAGTACTTATGGTCATGACCATTGTCGCGACTCTGCTATATTTGGACTCTGAACAATCGGTGAGTAAAGAGTTGTCTGGAACTCAAAGCATGGTTGTGGATATGATACAAAAGCAGGTGTTTGAGCCTGTTCTTCCCGACACTTCAGTAACCTTACCTGATGATTTTCGTTTTCACCCTGAATACCAGCATGAGTGGTGGCAATATTTTGCAAATGTAGTCGATGAAGAGGGCCATGAATACGCCATTCAATGGAGTTATTTTCGTATTGCCAGTGACGAGCGAAGAACCGCTGGTTGGCAGAGCCCTCAAATCTACATTTCTCATGTCGTAATATCAAACAGTACTCAAGTATGGAAAGAGCAACGCATTGCGCGTGGTGGGATTGGTCAAGCTGGTATGATCGTTAATCCATTTAAAATATGGATTGATAACTGGTGTTGGCAATCGTTAGGAAATACCCCGTTTCCAGGTGAAATGGAGATTTCTACTAACGAATTTGACCTGAAATTACGCACTCAAACTTCCGGCCCATTTGCACTGTTAGGTGAAGATGGTTACCAACCTAAACATGACTTACTGCCAATCGCCGCATTTAACATTAGTGCTCCATTTTTATCTGTTAAAGGTGAGATGACACTTGGTGAAAATAAAACGGTGAGAGTAAAAGGCAATGCATGGATGAGTAAAGAGTGGGGCAGCCAGCTTATTTCTCAGCGTCAGAAAGGATGGGATTGGTTTGTAATTGATTTAAACGAAAGTGAAACCTTAACCGTTAGCCGATATCGCCATCAAGAACAAATGCCATATATCTATGGAACCATCATCAGCAACACTGGAAAAACCATATCACTTGATGAAACTCAAATTTCCTTGGTCTCCTCTAAAGGTAGTGTGTTAACCGGAGGGAAACGTGTTCCGTTAGAGTGGGGTATTATGGTTCCTGATTACGATATTAATTTGATGTTGACTCCAGTAAATAAAAAATTGTTGCTACCTTTCATTATTCCCTACTGGGAAGGGCCCGTCGAAGTATCTGGATCACATCAAGCTAAGGGTTTTATGCAGTTAACTGGGTATTAATTGTTTAACTATTGTTGACTAAACTCGAAATATATAAACTCGCCAAATTAATTGTTTGGCGAGTTTTTTTTGTGCTTTACTTAGAGTGTAACAGGATATTACTAGTCCATTAATTGCGATCTTGCAACGTTGTTATATCGGAAATTACGAATTATTATATCAGCAGAAACGAAGTTATTTATCTGGTTGATTTTAAAGTTGATAACTATTCGCTCACTAATTGTTATTTTTATATTCAAAAGGGCTGAACATGACAGGCATTATCCGCGACTTCCTCAAAATGGAGTCTGCCAGTGGCATTTTACTCGTAATTGCCGCAGTAATAGCGATGATGGTAGCTAACTCTCCATTAAATGGCTTTTACCAAGGATTTTTACATACCTATGTTTTGGGGATGTCTCTTTCTCACTGGATTAATGATGGCTTGATGGCGATTTTCTTTCTAATTATTGGCTTAGAAGTTAAACGAGAGCTTATTGAAGGCGCATTGAGATCGAAAGAAACGGCAATGTTTCCGGCTATTGCGGCTGTAGGTGGCATGCTTGCACCTGCTCTTGTTTATATTATGTTTAACTCTCAAAACCCTGAAGCGATGGCAGGCTGGGCGATTCCAGCGGCGACCGATATTGCTTTTGCATTAGGGATAATGGCACTGCTTGGTAATCGAGTACCAATTAGTTTGAAAGTGTTTTTATTGGCTCTTGCTATTATTGATGACTTAGGTGCTGTGGTTATCATTGCACTGTTTTATACGACGGACTTGTCAATCATTGCACTTGTCGTTGGTTTCATTTCGACAGGCATACTGTTTTACTTGAATGCTAAAAAGGTCACGTCCCTTCATTGGTACCTGTTGATCGGAGCGATATTATGGTTTGCAGTCTTAAAGTCTGGTGTTCATGCAACATTAGCTGGTGTCTTGGTTGGCTTTGCTATTCCTATTAAGGGGAAGAACAGCTCTCACTCACCGCTTAAAACATTAGAGCATGCCTTGCATCCCTATGTTTCTTTCGGGATTTTGCCACTTTTTGCTCTGGCTAATGCGGGTATTTCTTTGCAAGGTGTGTCAATGGCGGGATTAACATCCATGCTTCCACTAGGTATAGCGCTTGGGTTATTGATTGGTAAGCCAATTGGTATCATGTCTTTTTGTTGGCTCTCATTAAAATTAGGCATTGCGAGGCTTCCTGATGGTATTACCATGAGGCATATCTTCGCGGTTTCTCTTCTGTGCGGCGTTGGCTTCACCATGTCGATCTTTATTTCTTCGTTAGCCTTTGGCTTGGAAAAAGAAGTGATGGACACCTATGCACGTTTAGGGATATTGATAGGCTCTACGGCATCTGCAATTTTGGGCTACTCGGTGTTGAGTATTGTCCTCCCAAAGCCCACAGCGGTAGTGACTAACTAACTCAGGTTAGTTGCTGCTCACATAAGAACTAGCTACTCACGTAAGAAATAGCTCATAACGTAGTTGATATGTTATGAGCTGTTAATATCTTGCAGCAGTATATGGCTATACGATGTAATATTGCAGTGGCGCTTACTATTTATTGTTAGTATCTATATAAAAAATAAGTTAAAAATCATTTGAGTAAGTCGTGATAGACAACTCACTGCCGAACTCCGTTCCGTGATCTCTCTCTTTTTATATTCCAGTATTTCCGTTGTATATAGTGGTTTCACTCGGTTATTCCGAGTGTTTCGTTCACAACAAGCGAGTATTCATATCAATTAAATTTGAATAAACTCCAATGCTAATAAATTTAACAGTTACATCGATAGAATCTACATATGCAAGTGTATTTAGTATTTCTTACTGATATGCATTTGTGATTGTTTTTCATATACTGATCATACTGATGCCCGTTACGGGTAAGCATTTCTACTGCGATACAATGTAGAAGATTTTGGAGACTATTTTTAATGCTGATTGCTGTTCTGTCGGGATTCTTCCTGGCGGTGTTTGTGCCGTGGTTATTCAGGCACTTTGGAGAACAAACAAGTAAGTTGCTCGCGATATTGCCAGCGACACTATTTGTTTACTTCTTAACATTCCTTCCTGCTGTTACAGAGCAGGGTCCACTTCTATTTAGTTATGAGTGGGTCCCTACGCTGGGCATTAGTTTAGATTTTTGGCTCGATGGCTTAAGCCTTCTGTTTGCGTTGCTGATATCTGGGATAGGTTTTTTTGTCATTGTCTATGCTGGAAGCTATTTAGCTCATAAGCCAGATCAACGTAAATTGTTGATGTATTTATTGGCATTTATGGGTGCGATGTTAGGAGTCGTTCTTTCAAATAACTTGATGGCGATGTTTGTTTTCTGGGAGTTAACCAGTATCACATCTTACATGTTGATCGGTTATTACCATGAGAAAGAGTCCTCACGTAAATCAGCACTTCAAGGTTTGATGGTCACTGTCGGCGGTGGTCTTGCTCTTCTCGCTGGTATCATTGTTCTTGGCTCAATAGCTGGAACATACCAAGTTAATGAGATCATTGCTCAAGGTTCTGAACTACAGTCTCACCCTCTATTTATTGTGATGATGGTGTTGATACTCGCTGGGGCATTCACAAAATCTGCACAGTTCCCGTTCCACTTTTGGTTGCCGAATGCAATGGCAGCGCCAACGCCTGTTAGTTCGTACCTACACTCAGCAACGATGGTAAAAGCGGGCGTTTACTTAATGGCACGTCTTCAACCTACGATGGCTGGTCATGACACGTGGACATTTGCTTTAACGGCATTTGGCGCTACGACAATGTTATTGGGTGCGACGTTAGCGGTAACGAGTACTGATCTGAAACGTATCTTGGCGTACTCAACAGTTATGGCACTTGGTACATTGACGATGCTCATAGGTATCGGTACTGAAGCTTCTCTTCTTGCTGCGGTTGTCTTCTTACTTGGTCATGCATTGTATAAAGGGGCGCTATTTATGGCGGCTGGTACAATTGATCACGAAACAGGAACAAAAGACGTTAGAGAGTTAGGCGGATTGCGCAAAGCGATGCCATATACGGCTGCGTTTATGTCTCTTGCGGCGTTAGCATTAGCGGGTGTTCCACCACTGTTCGGCTTTATTGGTAAAGAGATGATGCTTGAAGGCGTGTTGTCTAGCCAATGGAGCATGCTATTAATCTTTATGACCCTGCTGACTTCCATCTTTATCGTTGCTTGTGCGGGCCTATTGGTGATTAAACCATTCTGGGGCGCGAAGAAAGAGACGCCGATTGAAGCTCATGAGGCACCTCTGGGGATGCGTTTAGGTTTTTCTGTACTTGCAACTGTCGGTCTTATCTTTGGCCTGTTACCAAGCCTTGTGAACCCATTAGTGACGTCTGCCGTCAATGCGATCTCTGCAAGCTCTCATGAATCGGTAGATTTGGCACTTTGGCACGGAATTAACCTTCCATTAATGATAAGTGCATTGGCACTGGGCCTTGGTTATCTCCTGTTTAAGAAGTGGGACGCAATTGGCCCAACAGCTTCCAAAGCTAAACCATTACTTTCTTACGGCCCAGAGCGTGGTTATGAGATCTTTATGGATAACCTAGTGAAGTTCGCTAAGTGGAGCACAATGAAGCTGCAAAATGGCTACATGGCAAACTACATCTTAACGATCTTCATTACGACTATCGCCTTAGTGGCTTACGCGATGTTCACCAAAGTTGGCTTCCACTGGGATATCGATTTCTCAGATGTGACCATTAAAGATATCGGCCTGTCGGTTCTAATTATTGCAGTGATCACTTACGCATGTATTACACCTTTACGACTAGGCTCTGTTGCTGCAATTGGCGCACTAGGTTTTGCCATGGCACTAATTTATGTGTTCTTTAGCGCACCTGACTTAGCGATTACTCAGGTATTGATTGAAACATTAACGGTTATCATGCTAGTTCTTGTTCTGTTCAAACTGCCTAAGTTTCAAAAGCTATCAAGCAGTGATGTTCGTTGGAGAGACTGTATTGTAGCGGTTACCTTTGGCGCGATGATGGCGGTGCTTCTACTTACCGTGACTCACTTTGCTATGCCAGATCGTATCAGTACGTATCTGATTGAAAACAGCTACACCATTGCAAAAGGGCGCAACATCGTAAACGTTATTTTAGTTGATTATCGTGCACTTGATACATTAGGTGAACTGTTCGTTCTATCGCTTGCTGCGATTGGTGTAACGGCAATGCTTAGAACTAAGAAGGAAAAGTAATGAACAATACCGGTACTTCTCTCATTCTTCAGGTAGTGGCTCGATTTTTACTGCCTATGTTATTGCTGTTCTCTGTGTTCTTGCTTCTTCGTGGGCACGATGAACCCGGTGGTGGCTTCATTGCAGGGCTGGTCGCGTCAGCTGCGTTTGCGTTACACCTGTTTGCATTTGATGCGACTCAGACTCGAAAGTTAATTGGTATTGATAGTAGCTACTTAATGGGTGGTGGTCTGATTATCTCTCTATTAAGCGGTTTTATTGGTGTTATAAAATCGGGTAGCGCGTATTTAAGTGCAGTGTGGTGGTATGTTCATGTCCCTGGGCTTGGTGAGCTAAAGATCAGCACACCGTTAATCTTCGATATTGGCGTATATCTTGTTGTTACTGGCATGGTAACAACGCTACTGTTTTCGTTAGCACAGTTGGAGGAATAAATGACAACTCTATTTGCTATTGTCATTGGTGCTCTTTATGCGGCAGCACTTTACATGATGCTTCGACGCAGTGTGGTTAAGTTGGTTATTGGATTAATGATTTTATCCAATGCGACAAACCTATTGATCTTTACGGGCGGCGGCTTAGTTCGTGGTGCGCCACCTTTGATTGAAGAGGGAATGACAATGCCCGTGGGACCAATTGCGGACCCACTACCACAGGCCCTGATCTTAACCGCTATCGTTATTAGCTTTGGTGTGCTGGCATTTGCCGTTGTACTGATTAAACGTGCTTATAAAGTGATTGGCGCAGACGATATGAATGAAATGAAGAGTACAGATTCTCAATTATGATGCTATTAATGCCTGTACTGATCCCAATGTTTGCGGCAGCGTTATCAATGATGCTGTGGAAACACCAAACGCTACAGCGTTGGATCAGTGTAATCTCAAATTTTTCGCTGTTAGTAGCAGCGCTCACGTTATTTCACACGGTGTACACCAGTGGTATCCAAGCGACCAACTTAGGCGGTTGGGATGCACCATTCGGTATTACACTCGTTGCGGACTTGCTCGCGGTTGTAATGGTTACCGTTTCTTCGGTTGTCGCTTTTTGTATTTCTATTTATGCATTAGCTACGATGACCAAAGAGCACGAGAAGTTCGGCTTTTACCCATTACTGCATCTAATGCTTGCGGGTGTTTTAGGCTCGTTCTTAACCGGTGATATCTTTAACCTGTATGTTTGGTTCGAGATAATGCTAGTGGCATCGTTTGGTCTGCTTATCCTTGGCGGTGAACGTAGCCAAATGGAAGGTGCACTAAAGTATGTAACCCTGAACCTGTTGTCATCAGCTCTGTTCTTAAGTGCTATCGGTTTGCTTTATGCTTATGCGGGTACATTAAACATGGCCGATCTAGGGCAGAAGCTGTCTATGTCAGATAACCCAGAAGTGGTTACGGTCATATCGCTACTGTTCTTGGTGGCATTTGGTATTAAAGCTGCGGCATTCCCGCTGTTCTTTTGGTTACCAGCGTCTTACCACACACCACCAGTGGCCATTTCAGCAGTCTTTGCAGGTTTGTTAACGAAAGTTGGTGTGTACGCGTTGTACCGTGTATTCAGCGTTATCTTCATCGGTGATCTCGGTTTTACCCACCATACACTGTTGATGTGGATGGGCATTTTCACCATGGTGACAGGGGTATTAGGTGCCGCAGCTCAGTTTGAAGTGCGAAGAATTTTGTCATTCCACATCGTGAGCCAAATTGGTTACATGATTCTTGGTTTAGCACTGTTCACACCACTAGCGATTTTGGGCGGCGTATTCTATTTATTCCACCATATCATTGTGAAAACCAATTTATTCCTAATCAGTGGCGTCATGCATCGTATGCATGGTAGCTATCGACTAGAGAAATTGGGCGGTTTATACAAGTCAGCGCCTTTCCTTGCCATCTTATTTGCTATTCCAGCAATGTCACTGGCTGGTATTCCACCATTATCAGGCTTTTTTGCTAAGTTCGTGGTAATACAAGCTGGTATTGAAGCAAAACAGTGGATTGGTGTATTTGCTTCGTTAGCAGTTGGTCTATTGACCATGTATTCAATGATTAAGATCTGGGCAGAAGCGTTTTGGAAAAAACTTCCAGAAGACGCAGAAGTAAAACCAGCGATGTCAGACTCAGAGCGTCTGTGCCTGTATTTACCAATCATTATTATGGCTGCAATCACCGTTTTCATCGGTATTAATGCGGAATGGTTTGTACAGCTTGCATCGATGACAGCTGATCAAATACTGGATCCGCAGCAATATATTCAAGCTGTGCTGGGAGGTCAATAATGCAGGCATTTGGATGGAATATGCTATTAGCACTGGCTTGGTTAGTGCTATCTGGCTCCTACACAATTTCTAACCTTCTAGCGGGTATGCTGCTGAGTTACGTTGTGCTTGCCTATGTATTGCGCGATAGAGAACCATTTAAAGTCTATTTTGGTAAATTACCAAAAGTGGTTAACTTTATTTTGTTTTTCATCTGGGACTTAATTAAGGCGAACGCACGGGTAGCTTACGATGTCGTTACTCCAACACACCTAATGAAACCAGCCGTTATCGCTGTTCCATTAGATATTGATACTGATGGTGGTATTACTATCTTTTCTGCGTTAATCACGGTAACACCAGGATCGTTAGCTCTTGATGTTTCGACGGATAAGAAAGTGCTTTACGTTCACTTAATGTACTTTGAAGATGAGCAACTTCATGTCGCTGAATTGAAGCGACTTGAAGCCATGGTTATTGATTTATTGGATTAGCACTATGTTAGATACGGTTTACGATATTTGTTTTATGATTTTAAGCTTAGCGCTGTTGTTTGCTTCAGTGCGCCTGCTTAAAGGACCATCATTGCCAGACAGAGTAGTTGCTCTTGAGCTTATGGCATCTTTGACGGTGGGTATGGTGGTTCTGTATGGAATGGCTTATGACCAACCTAAATTTATCGATGTGGCTATCGTTCTTGCGTTAACGTCGTTTCTGGCGGCGGTTGGCTTTTCTCGTTACTTAGAGCACAGAGGAATCAGAGATGATGATTGATTTGATAATTGCTTTTTTTGTTCTAACAGGTGCAATGTTAATGTTGCTTGCGAGCTTGGGCCTAAATCGTATGCCTGATTTGTTAACTCGAATGCACGCGACTACAAAAGCAGGGGCATTAGGCGTCGGGTTGATTGTTGTTGGGTTCTGCATTGTCTTTTGGGATGATACTTCGATTGTTGTGCGTGCTATGGCCGTTGTAGCGTTCGTCATTGTTACAGCACCAATCGCCGCACACGTGCTAGCAAGAACGAGTTATTTTGTAGGTGTGCATGTCTGGGATGGCACAGTAAAAGATGCGATTAAAGAACAGTACGATTTGAATACGCACCAGCTATCAAGTCGTTGCGAAGAGAAGAAGAAAGCTTCTTAATCTTTAGTCAGCTGAACAAAATTAATAGCAATAAAAAGAAAAGCGCTCTACTCGTTGTAAAACAAGTAGAGCGCTTTGTTGTTTTCAGATATCTATTTTTCAAGAATGGTAAAGATACTCCATTCCTCTACGACTTGCTCTTTTAAGCCAACTACCGTTGCAGTTACTTTTCGGTTAACTGCATGAGAGGCGGCATCTTCTTCTTCACTTTCTAAACGCGTCTCCCCATAACCGACAATCTCTACACGATTTGGATCGATTTCATAAGAGAGTAACTTATCCCTTACTCCTTGCGCGCGTTTCTTCGATAAATCTAAATTATATTCGTGAGAACCTACTTTACTTGCGTAACCTTGAATTTCAATGGAAGCAGACTGGTAGGTTTTTAAGAAATCTGCCATCGTCTGAATTTGCCCACTAAATACTGGGTTAATTTCATAGGAATCGTGCCCAAACAGGATTCTCAACTGCATAGAGTCTTGCTCTGAGATAGTCAGCCCACATCCGTCATTATCAACGGTTGCACCCGTTGGCGTTCCTGGGCAAATATCTCTGGCATTCACCACACCGTCTCTATCTTCATCCTTTAAGTCAGATATTTGGCTAGCTTTACTCGTTTCAATATAATCGTAGTCATCATTAGCGCAACCGGAAACAGCGAGAGTGATAGCGGCAATACTGATTGCTAACATTGTCTTATTCGTCATAATCAATACTCCACTCTTTGAGTCCAGTCTTCAGGAATATCAACCAGCAAGGCGTCAAGCAGTGAACCCGTTGCGTTCATCACTCGATACTTCGCATATTGCTCTGAATAGTGGGCATCTAAATAGTCTTTACGTGCTTCGAAAAGCTCGTTTTCCGTGTTTAGTAAATCCAGCAAGGTTCGCTGACCAATTTTATACTGTTTGTCATAAGCAATGACGGTTTCAGATGCTGAATCAACGTGATCGGCAAGGAAGTTCTTTTGCTGAAGGGTTAGATCCAATGCAGACCATGACAGTCGTAAACCTTCTTCAACTTGTCGGTATGCGTTATCACGTAGATCTTTTGCTTTGTTGAGTTGGTATGCCGCACGTTCTGTTAAATCGCTATCGGTACCACCATTGAACAGATTGTAACGAAGACGAAGCATCGCCAATGTTTCTTCACTGCTGCCAGGGTCACCGCCGGCGTCATCTCGCCATGTTTGACTTGCTTCAACTGAAATCGTTGGGTAGTTCACTCCTTTAGTTTGTTCATATTGGAATCGAGCAGAATCGATATCGGCTTTCGCAATCTGAATAACAGGATGATTATCAAAAGCAACGTCAATGGCGTCTGTCATCGAAAGAGGTAACTTAGACTCATCGGCCCTTGGGTAGATAAGCCCTAATGGTTGCTGACCTACAAGACGATAAAACTGTGTATGAGTATCGACAAGGTTATTTTGTGCGGCAAGTAAATTACCGTGTGCTTTTGCAATACGCGCTTCAACTTGCGAAACATCCGCAGTAGAGCCAATACCCGACTCGGATCTCCTTTTAATATCTTTATAGATTCGTTTATGAACCGCTAAGTTACTTTCGGAAAGTGCTAATACTTCAGTGGCTTTGATGGCATCCAGATAAACCTGAGTCACTTGTAATGCGATGTCTTGTGAATCTGCGAGGATTTGCAATCGAACAGATTCCGCTTCTGCGGCTGTCCTGTCCATATCGCGTAGCGTGGCAGATCCATCCCATAAAAGTTGGGTTAAACTGATAGACGCCTCTTTACGTGTCATATCGGTATCTTCCGGATTTCCTCCTAACTCATCAGCAGGGCTAATACCTTCATAACCAATACCTGCATCTAAATCGATGCTGGGTAAATATGCCCCTCCAGACGCATCACTCTCTTTAACTTTACTGAGATACTCGTTATATATACTTTTCACTTCGGGGTTAGTTGCTAATGTTATCGCGACTGCTTGTTCTAGTGTTTGGCCAGTGGCACCAAAACTTGCTGCGATTATACAACTTAGCAAAACAGGCTTATTCCATCTCACTCACTTGCTCCTTATTCGTATCCAACATGCACTACAACCCAAATTTTTAGCTCAATTTAAGCTTAGAAATTTGTACTTCAATAAACATATCGATCTACATAGTGATGTTACACAGTTGTTATTCTCTGGAAGTTTAGTAGACGTTCTCTAAGTTTGAGAACCTAATTCAAAATTAAATTCCCTTAAATATTGACAACTTGTGAAATATGTCCGAAGTCAGAGTTTTTAATGACTGGAATATCAGTAAAAACGGTCTAAATTTAGATGAGAGTCAAATTAATTGTCATTTTGACAGATAGCCCTTGCATGGGTTACCTGAGGATGCCGTCGTCATAGGAAGAGAATTATGGGTATTAGTAACTCGTCATTATTGGGCATTGCAAACGCCACCATAGTTATAGATGTTAATGGACAAATAAGAGAGCTAGGACCAGGGGAAACACCAGCACCGGGTGAGGTTCTTGTCACCGTAGATAACGGCAATCCAGATGTTCCTAATATTCAAGCGGACTTGACGACCGAGGATGGCGGCTTTACCGGACTCGATTTAGAGGGCGAAATTGCTCAGATCTTCGAACAATTGGAACAAGGGGTCGATCCAACGGCCAATGACGACTTTGCAACCGCCGCCGGTGGAGAAGCTGGTTCAGGTGGAACTGGGCTTCCAACTATTGCAAGAACTGACGCTCAAACTCAAGCAGCTACAGCATTTGATACTGAGGGGCTGGAGGGGCAGGGGCTTTCTGAAACACAGAGCCTTGCGCTGATCGACGTATTAGTCAATGAAGCTCCTTTCTTTAGCCTTTTTGCTGCTCCAATTGGGGAAAATATTGCAGTTGAAACAGATGAGGATATAGCGATTGGAGGTCAATTAACTGCAACAGACCCTGATGGAGATGATCTTACCTTTGTACTGGATAGCTTACCTACGAACGGTGCGGTTACTGTCGAAACTGACGGTGCGTGGGAATATACACCTGATGATAATTATGATGGTGACGACAGCTTCACGGTGATTGTTTCGGATGGGCTAGGAGGCACGGACACCATTACAGTCGATATTGTCGTCAACCCGATACCGGAAATCAGCATAACTGGTCCATCAGTCATAGATGAAGGACAAGATGGAGAGTACACAATAAGCTTTGACAAAGCTTCGGACCAAGAAACAACACTAAACCTATCACTTGGATTAGGGACAGCTGAAGACGAAGATATTGGTGAAGCGGTAGTTGAAACAAATACAGGTGTAATTCTTACTGTTGAAGAAGACGGTACCGTTGTAGTGCCAGCTGGCGTCACATCATTGTCTGTTGTCCTCTCGACCATACAAGATGACGTTTATGAAGGAAGTGAGTCTTTCAGTCTAAATGTTGAATCAGTAAGTGGGTTAGTTGGAAGTGGCTCTGTCGATAGCAGTATTGTTGATGACGGTTCGGGTCCAGGTGAAGAGCCCGATGATGATCGACCAACCCTAACCGTTAGTAATTCGGACGACGTCACCGAAGGGGACAGTGCAGTATTTGGTGTCGAACTCAGTAACGATGTGGACGGGGTATTGGATTACACCTTTACGTTGAATGTTGATGGTAGTGCGGAATTGGCTGATCTCGTCGCGTTTAATGGGATTACCGTAAGTTACACCGATGGTGAAGGTGCTCAAGAGTTCACTATCAGCAACGGTGACTCGTTACCTATTCCAGGAGATGCTTCTGGGATCTCCGTGAGTGTAGCGACTGTTGATGACGATATTTTCGAAGGGAGCGAAAGCTTCGCTCTAGACGTGAACGTAGTGGGTGAGATTGGTGAGGAGTCGACCGAGCTTAATCTGAATGATAGCGGTAGTGCGACGATTATTGATGATCTCGATGGTGAAGATAACGCTGATACGCCGGTACTGACGGTGGTGAGTCCAGATCCTGTGACAGAAGGCGACAATGCGGTCTTCGGTGTCTCACTGGATAAAGAGGTCGATGGCGACTTAACCTACACATTCACCATTGATTTAGATGGGGATTACAGCGCGGAAATGGCGGATTTTCTGGCCGATGGCGACCTCACGGTGACTTACCTCAATGGGGAGGGAGTACTACAAACCCCTCCTGCCATTGCCAATGGTGGCAATCTCGTCATACCGGGTGACGCCTCAGAAATCAGTGTTAGTCTTGGCACGTTGAACGATGAGATTTTTGAAGGGGTAGAGAGCTTTGGTCTTGATGTGAATGTTCATGGCGAGATAGGTGACGAAGGTGAAGTGCTTGACCTGAATGGTGCGGGTAATACGACGATTGTTGATGATCTCGATGGTGAAGATAACGCCGATACGCCGGTACTGACGGTGGTGAGTCCCGATCCTGTAACAGAAGGCGACAATGCGGTCTTCGGTGTCTCACTGGATAAAGAGGTCGATGGCGACTTAACCTACACGTTTACTATTGATTTAGATGGGGATTACAGCGCGGAAATGGCGGATTTTCTGGCTGATGGCGACCTCACAGTGACTTACCTCAATGGGGATGGAGTGCTACAAACTCCTCCTGCCATTGCCAATGGGGGCAATCTCGTTATACCGGGTGATGCCACAGAAATCAGTGTCAGTCTTGGTACGTTGAACGATGAGATTTTTGAAGGGGTAGAGAGCTTTGGTCTTGATGTGAATGTCCATGGCGAGATAGGTGACGAAGGTGAAGTGCTYGACCTGAATGGTGCGGGYAATACGACGATTGTTGATGATCTCGATGGTGAAGATAACGCTGATACGCCGGTACTGACGGTGGTGAGCCCAGATCCTGTGACCGAAGGCGACAATGCGGTCTTYGGTGTCTCACTGGATAAAGAGGTCGATGGCGACTTAACCTACACATTCACCATTGATTTAGATGGGGATTACAGCGCGGAAATGGCGGATTTTCTGGCCGATGGCGACCTCACGGTGACTTACCTCAATGGGGATGGAGTACTACAAACACCGCCTGCCATTGCCAATGGTGGCAATCTCGTCATACCGGGTGACGCCTCAGAAATCAGTGTCAGTCTTGGCACGTTGAACGATGAGATYTTTGAAGGGGTAGAGAGCTTTGGTCTTGATGTGAATGTCCATGGCGAGATAGGTGACGAAGGTGAAGTGCTYGACCTGAATGGKGCGGGYAATACGACGATTGTTGATGATCTCGATGGTGAAGATAACGCTGATACGCCGGTACTGACGGTGGTGAGCCCAGATCCTGTGACMGAAGGCGACAATGCGGTCTT
>NZ_JAKJSV010000005.1:0-461557 GCF_050337325.1 Vibrio kyushuensis | reverse complement strand
GGATGTAGATACGGGTGAGGCTAAGGTAGAACCTTATACGGTAACCAATGACTATGGTACGTTTGAGGTTGAAGAGGATGGCAGTTGGAAGTTCACCATCAACAATGACAGTGCGGTAGTTCAAGCACTTCCTGCGGGAGAGAAAGTGCCGCTGGAATTTGAGGTTACGTCGTTTGATGGAACAGACACTGGCACAATCAGTGTGGTTGTTAAAGGTACGAATGACAGTGCTACGGTTGGTGATGACAGTGGTCTTGTTAAGGAAGATAAGGGCGGTAAACGCGTAGCGAGTGGTCAGCTTGATATTCAAGACGTGGATACAGGTGAAGCCGAGGTTAAACCTTACACAGAGAAAAATGATTACGGTACGTTTGCTGTTGATAAAGAAGGCAACTGGACGTTCACCATAGACAATAGCAGTGACACAGTCCAAGCCCTTCCTAAAGGTGAAGAAATACCGCTTGAATTCAATGTGAAGTCATTTGATGGCACCGACAGTGGAACAGTTAGCATCACAGTCAAAGGCACCAACGATAGTGCGACAATTGGTGATGACAGTGGTCTTGTTAAGGAAGATAAGGGCGGTAAACGCGTAGCGAGTGGTCAGCTTGATATTCAAGACGTGGATACAGGTGAAGCCGAGGTTAAACCTTACACAGAGAAAAATGATTACGGTACGTTTGCTGTTGATAAAGAAGGCAACTGGACGTTCACCATAGACAATAGCAGTGACACAGTCCAAGCCCTTCCTAAAGGTGAGAAAATCCCACTGGAATTTGAGGTAACGTCGTTTGATGGTACAGGCACTGGCACAGTCTACGTTGTTGTTGAAGGCACAAACGATGGCCCCGTTGCGATTAACGATCGTTATGACACTCCTAATGAAACGTTATTATTCGCAGAATCATTTGAAGATATGACCTCAACGAGTGGCTGGACGGTTGTTTACGGTGACAATGTAGGTGAATGGAATGCAACTCATGGCTTAGAAGTTCAACATGATGGCCTTATCGCTAAAGCTACTGACGGTAATTACCTAGCAGAGCTTGATGCTCACAAAAACACGTCTATCTCGACGAATATTGATACGTCAGGCCAAGATAGCATACGTGTAGAGTTTGATTATAACCCTCGCCACAATGGGGGCAATAGCTCTTCGGATATGACTTTCAGCGTTGGCGGAGTGGTTATCACTGTTCATGCTGATGGTACTCTTTCCGGCGGTGAGAATCACAATGTTCAAATCAGTGGTGACGACGTAAATGGTTGGTATCAAATTACTGGTGAATTTGACGTTACAGGTGACAGTACTGAAATTAGCTTCGCGGGTAGTGGAGCTTCAGACTCTCTGGGTGCGTTGCTAGACAATATTTCTGTTACTGGTATTAAACAACCAGATTTAACTACTGAAGAAGATGAGCCAATTACTATTTCTTTTGCTGACTTGCTCGGCAATGATAGTGATATTGATGGCGATACTTTAAAAATTACAGACGTATCTACCGCTGTAAACGGTAGTTTTGTAGTTGATTATGACAGTAAAACAATTACCTTTACTCCAACTAAAGACTTTAACGGTGAAGCAACGTTTGAGTATTCAATATCAGATGATAATGGCGGTTCTGATACTGCGACGGTCACACTCAACGTAACTCCGGTTAACGATCCACCAAAGGCTGGTGATGACCATTACCTAAATGATTTAGGCGATAACCTTATTCTGAACGGTAGTTTTGAAGAGTTTACTGCAGCGGCTGGAACCCCTGGTTGGGGATCAAAAGCACAAGCGCTTGATGACTGGACATTTACCACCGAAAGTGGAAATGGAAATGTAGAACTAGTTGATTCTGAGACTGGTCATGCCAACATTGTTGGTACTGACATCAAGCATGCTCTTGATATGGAAGGTACTGGAAAATCAGGTGATAACGTAACCATTTCACAGAGTGTAAATGGTATTACACATGGTGCTGTCTATGTACTCTCTTTAGATGTGGCGAAATATGTTGCGATCCCAACTGCCGAATTGCAGGTAATGTGGAACGGTAAACTGATTGACACCATTACTCCTGCAGACAACAACATGACGACTTACACTTTTCATGTTGTTGGTGAAGCTGGTGACAATACAATTTCATTCCAAGAGATAGGAACTTCAGGTGATAACAGTGGTACTTATCTAGACAATATCAGTCTTCAACAAGTGAATTCAGGTTTAACAATTCTAGAAGACTCAAGTGAGCCTTTAGTTATTTCAGCCGAGCAGCTATTGGGTAACGATACCGACGTTGATGGTGATAAGTTAACCATCACCAATGTTGATCAGCTTGACTCCGACCAAGGTCGAATCGAACTTGTCAAAGATGGTAACGTTGTTACTGAAATCAAGTTCTATCCGGCCAAAGACTTAAATGGTGAAGTATCTTTCGACTACGAAATTAGTGACGGCAACGGCGGTACCGACGATGCCACAGTTACATTGCTAGTAGTACCTGTAAATGATGCTCCAGAGTTCATCAATGAAAACGTTGACGGCGGCGGTTATGAATTTAGCTATGCTGAGGGAATGACGGCGGAGGGTAATGAAAATACTCCTATCGGCAAAGTAGAAGTAACAGATATTGATAACACGGCCGACGAGATTAGTTTCTTTATTAAGAGTGGTAATGAAAATGGTTGGTTTGAAATCAATAGTCAAGGTGAGATTCGCCTGACTGAAACTGGTTTAGAAGCAGCGGCTAACGATTTCGAAGATGCTGGCCCAATCAACGAGCATAACCTAGTTGTTACTGTTAATGATGGTACTGTTGAGGTAGATACCAACGTTAGGCTTGAAGAAAGAAATGTTAATGATAACCAAACAGAATTTTCTAAAGACTCTGAATCTTCTATCTCATATCTAGAAGGTGCTCAAGCAGGCGCTACTCTTGGTAACGTAACAGCAACAGACCTTGATGGTGATGACATTATTTATAGCATCGCCAAAGAAGACAACATATACGCATTAGACGATACAAACAAAGACAAGCCTTATTTCTTTGTCGACCAAAACGGTAACATTAGCCTTACTGTTGACGGTGCTGCAGCTTATGCCAATGACTTTGAGCAAGCTAGTAACTCTCACTCGATTAAAGTAACAGCAACTGGTACAAGCGGTGAGGGTGAAGACACAGTTAGCACTATTGACGTAACGTTAAGTGAATTAAACGTAAATGATGAAGACACTAATTTTGCGTCAGACTCTATTTCGTTCAACTATGAAGAAAACCAAGTCGCTGGTGCTACGATAGGTACTGTCGAAGCCTCTGATAAAGATGGCTCCAATATCACTTATTCTATTAAGCAAGGCGACAATGTCTATATTGACGATAAGCCACTTTATGCAGTGGATGAGAAAACTGGAGAAGTTAGCCTGACTGAGGAAGGCGCTGCAGCTTATACAAATGATTACGAAGAAACGGGTAACTCTCATAAGATTAAAGTGACAGCGACAGGTACAGATGGTGAAGGCGATGACACTATTGGTACCATCGAGGTAACTCTCAATGAAACAGATGATGATAGTGATAATCCACCAGAATCTGAAAGCTTCACTTATTCTGTAAATTCAGCGGCTAAAACCCAAATAGTCTTCGACACGGCGAAAACACCAATCGATGGTGACAATAAAGCGTCTAACGACCATATATCAGATGAAGAAGATGACGCAGATAATAATGCTAATCTACAAATCGTAATTACTGAATTACCAGATCATGGAACGCTTTACTATAAAGATCCAGCGGATGGTGAGTTTAAGTTAGTAGAAGAAGATCACCTCTACGGTAATAGTAGTCAAAAACAATTTGATGCTGATTCCATTCACTATGAACCATACGCTGATTCTGATGGCTTTATTCTTGGTGTTAAAGATGCTCAATTGAATGAAGAAAATGCTAATAGTTCAGACTTCCTAAATTGGGGTGATGCTACGAGTAAGGGCGATGAACGAGTCTTGACGTTAGAAAATGGTGATAAGGTAACGATAACTTCATCAAATGGCCCGTTAGTACAGTATTTAGGTGATCCGAATGCAAGTCATGTTGGTTACGGAATTGGTGCTAAGAACGATGGTGGTATTCAAAGTAATGAAACGATATCGATAGATTTTAGTAGCCGACCAGCTGAGAGTGTAAAAATTGGATTAGATGGATTAGGTGGCTGGTTTGACGAAAATCTGGAAGATGGAGTCAATACTGGTAATGAATCTAGTGTTGAAGTCACCGTTCACTTCAATACTGAAGATGGAAGTGATAGCAAAATATTTACCTACCAGAAATCTGCGAATGGTGATGTCGAGCTATTCCACCCGATTACAATTCCACCTTCAGGCGATTTTGACGGTGGTACATTAACAGCGGTCGATGGACCACTTCCAGAAGGTGCACAAATCACTAGTGTTGATTTAAGTACTATTGGCAATGGTAACTGGGAACTTCGCTACTTAGAAACAGAAGCGAGTGATTCATTTGATTATCGTGCAGTTGACAGTGATGGTAACTTCAGCGATGAGTCTACGGTTACCATAGAAGAAGAAAATCTTACTCCTACAATTGACCTAAACGGTAACAGTTACACGATTAATTTTGAAAGCGAAAGTGCTTCACATTCCAATGTGTTTGGTTACTTTACACTTGATGCTGACGGTAAGCCTACATCTCCAACAATCATTATATTGGACAGTAATTCCAATTTGATAAAAGATGATTTGTTGGCAAACTTAGAATCAACGGAAGGATTACAATATTTCTTGATCAGTGATGGTGCAGGTACGTTAGGTGATAGCCCTAAATTATCCTTCTCTGCTTCGGGTGAGCTTTTAAATGATAATAAGTCAATCGATAAACCCGTATTCTTATCTAACGACGACCGAGAAAATAGTGATAGTACGAGTCAATATAAGTTTCACGTTAACGATGAAGATGGCGTTACTGAAATACGAGTCGAAGATCTATCAGTGAGCGACGGTAGTGGTATAGATTATAATGATCTCGTCGTTACATTACGCCCTGTAACAGATAATGGCACAGGCTATCAAACTACCTTCACTGAAGGCGACTCAGGTGTATCCATTGTAGATACAGACATAGATGTTTTTGATGATAAGGATATTATCTCCAAGATTACGATTGAGCCTACCAATGCGACAGAGTTTGATGGACTCGATTCTACGGCACTGCCATCAGGTTGGACGCTTACAGAAGACAGTAGCGGTATCTTTACTCTGAGTAATAATAACGGTCAGACAGACGCTGCTGATTTTGAAGCGGCATTGAAGTTGATTCAATTTACTAATGCCAGTAATGACCCAAGTGAGACTAGCAGAACGATAGAATTTACTGCTTATGATAACTTGGGCCAGCAGTCTAATACTGCAACAACGACAATTAAAATAATCGCTGTTGATGACACTCCAGATGCTGCGAGCAATGAAATAGACACTCTAGAAGATCAACCTATTGTTCTTAATTTAGCGCATTTTGGAATAACGGATAACTCGGTTGAAGTTACAGTGAAGTCTTTGCCTGTTGATGGTGTACTTGAAATAAAAGGGACTGACGGTTGGGAAGCCGTGACCGACGAGCAAGTTATTTCAGCAGATCTCATTGAAGATGGCTCTGTTCGTTTTACCCCTGATTTACATGAGTCTGGTAACGAAACTGATTTTAATGCAGATGGTGTTGGGGATCAGAAAGAAGACTACGCTTCATTTGATTTTGTTGTAAGTAAAGACGGCAACTCATCTGAAAAGCAGACTCTAACAATTGATGTTACTCCAGATGCGGATGCTCCTATTGTTGAATTAGTCCTAGGTAATATACAAAGCAAAAATGTAGTACCGAATTTTGATACGTCAGATAAAGAGGTGATCAAGGTATTGTTTAATTCAGGTGGGCTACTGAATCAGGTGAATGATGGGAATTTAGTAGAAGGGCCAAACTCAAGCGGTAACCCTCTTAACCCTGGAGATACGTCAGACGACCGTAGTGAAAATAATGATTTGTTTATTGCAAGAGCGCAGCACAATGAAATACCTGGTGGAGGAAAAGCTGAAACTCCTGTTCATTTTGTTGGCGATGTTTCAAGTGTTGATCAGGGAAGCGATATTTTCATCGGAAGCAAATATAACGATAAATTCGATGGGGGCATAGGCGGAGTTGATGATGAGAACCAGACAGACAGTGTTATATACAGCGGGGATCTATCTGATTACGAAATTCGTTGGTTCTCACCTGATGACCATGGAGAAGTCGGCTATTGGATAGTAGAAGATAAAAGGTTCATTGATACGGCACACCAAGGCCCTGCGAGCGACAAAGAAGCAGGTGATCATTTATACGAAATTGAGCAGATCATTTTTCAAGATGGAATTATTTTGCTCGATAATGTGAATGGTACATACGAAGTATTAACCGAAACGATTATCCCAATTACGAGCATTGAAATAAATTTACCTGATGCTGATGGTTCCGAACACTTATCAAATGATCATATTGAATTATCGGGTATACCCGTTGGTATCGACTTATATATCGGTGGTGCTCAAATTATTGCAGAAGACCCTGCAATAGATGGCGTCCAAACTTTCCACATACCAGTCGATTTGAATGCTGATAATGGATATGCAGCTAAGATAAGTAATGCTGAATTGAAAGTACCATCTGATTATGATGGTAGTCTTGATTTTGAAGTTACAGCCAAAGCAACATCTGTTGATGCTAATGGTTCTGAAGCAACAGGTTCTGACACTGAATTTGCTACAGTTTCTCCGGCCGAGTTAATAGTAGGCACTTCTGAGCCAAATACGCTAGATGGTAAGAGTGGCGATGATGTCATCATTGGAGATACTGGTGGGGATCAAGTAACTATCACTCCTGCAACTAACTACAACATTGCTATTCTGGCTGATACTTCTGGGAGTATGGAAGGATCGCGAATTACATTGTTAGAGAAATCATTATTGAATTTTGTAAAAGGCCTTGATACGCACGAAGGAACGATAAATCTTTCCATCATTGGGTTTGCAAACATAGCTTCAGATCCAATTGTTATATCTCAATCTGATATACAAAATGGGAAATGGGATGATATTGAAACAGCTATTAATACTCTATCTACAGGTGGTTCAACAAACTATGAAGCTGCATTTAAGAGTGCTGAAGCTTGGATCGATGGTTTAGGTAATGACTCAGAAAATATCACACTGATGGTAACTGATGGCAAACCAACGACATATATCGGAGACGACTCTAGCTCTGGCAGTTCAACGGACGAACTTGATATTGCTCGAGCGCTAGATGCCTATAATAACCTAGCGTCAGTGAGCAAAGTTCGTGCAATTGGCATCGCAACTGACGTAGATGAAACCAATACACTTCGTATGTTTGATAATTCAGACGTAGCTGATGGTGCATTTACGACAATTGGAGAAGGTACTATTGTCAGTGAAACGACTCAGAGCCTTGTCGTGACCGTGTTTAATGACGAACCTGCAGCGACTGATATCAGTGACGAGTTTACGATAGCCACAAATCAAATAGCATCTTTAGATCTAGGTTTCTCTACAGGTAGTGGAGGTGGTTTAGCATCGAGTGATAAGTTTACATGGAAAGTTGAACGATATGATGGTGAAAAGTGGAGTGCTGTGCATGGACCAATTAATTCAAGATCTGATACAGACTTAGACCTTTCAGTAGAAGGCACATATCGTATTTCAATTACTTTGGATAATGTTACTGATGATCCTAAAGATGAGGTTAGTCTTGAAGCCGAAATTGAGATTATAGAATATACACAAGTACCACTTGGGGAAGTTGATGTTGTAACCGACGGCACAATGTTAGCCGCTGCCCTCATTGGCGAACTATCAACCTCTAAACCTCAAGACCTAAGCGAAGATACTCTCAACGGAAACAAAGGTGATGACATTATCTTTGGTGACGCTCTAAACGGTGGTGCTCTAAATACACTTGCTGGAGTTGACTCTTTAGACGGTTTATATGAGCGTGGTGACACCGAAGAGACGATATATCAATTTATTACCGATAATCATGAAGTGTTAGGTGCCAGTGACACTAAAGGTGGTGACGATATACTCAATGGTGGTGCAGGCAATGACGTTATTTATGGTCAAGGCGGAAATGACACTATAATTGGTGGCGAAGGTAACGATTTCCTTACCGGTGGAGAAGGTAACGATCTATTTAAATGGGTAGATGAAACTTATACTAATCATCTTGACGTTATTACTGACTTTAAACTAGGTGAAGATCATATTGACTTGTCGGAGCTTGTAGACGGTAATACTTCTGAACAAATGGACAGCTTCTTAAGCAATATAAAGGTTGATGTAGAAGGGACCGGAGCAGAAGCTGATATTAAACTGACTCTAAAAGATGGTGACAATACCCAGGAAATTGTTCTACAAGACGTTGGTAATCAACAAAAATTTGCTGAATTTATAGATATGGGCACCCATACTCCAGCAGAAAATATGAGTTTACTAAATGATATTATCAAGTTGAATATCGATTAATAGTAATAGGGCCGACAGGCCCTTAACCTAACTCTTCAACACAACAAAAAGCCCGAAGTTCAACTAAGAACTTCGGGCTTTCTTTTACCTGCTTTTAAATGCCTTAAAGAACCTTACAAGCAAAACCTTTCAGGTAGAAACCTTCAGGGTAAGCGGTATCAATCAAGTGATCTGCTGCTTGCTCAAAACGCTCTACAAATTTCACGCTACGGCCTGCATCAAGGGCTGCATCTGCAATTACTTTTTGGAATAGATCTGCGCCCATTAAGCCAGAACAAGAATATGTCAGTAGTGTGCCGCCCGGTTTAAGGATCTGCATCGCTAGCATGTTAATGTCTTTGTAGCCATTCGCGCCAGACGTTAAGTTGTTTTTACTAGAAACAAACTTAGGTGGATCCATCACGATAACGTCAAACTTAGTGCCTTGGTCACGGTACTCACGAAGAAGTTTGAATACGTCAGCGTTTAAAAATACGGCGCGCTTTTTAGAGATATCAAACTCGTTAATCTCTGCGTTGTATTTTGCAGTATCAAGGGCAGGTTGAGACACATCAGCGTTAATAACACGCTTTGCGCCACCTTTAAGCGCGTATAAACCAAAACCACCAGTGTAAGAGAAGCAGTTAAGAACGTCTTTGTCTTTCACGTACTTCATAGACTGCTGACGGCTGTCGCGTTGATCAAGATAGAAACCTGTCTTGTGACCATTGATGATATCAACGCTGATTTTAACGCCGTTCTCTTCAATAATGACAGACTCAGGAGGAGTATCACCATGAAGAACACCAACAGTTTGTTCTAAACCTTCTTTCTTACGTACCGCGACATCTGAACGCTCATAAATATTGCACTCAGGGAAGCACTCTAATAGAGCCTCAACTAATATGCTTTTGTTATGTTCTGCTCCTGCACTAAGCAGTTGGCATACAAGATAGTTTTGAAACTTATCAATCGTAATGCCCGGTAGTGAATCAGACTCGGCTGCGATTAAGCGATAACCCGTTAAGCCATCACGTTCAATAATATCGTCGCGCAGCAATTGTGCCTGTTGAATTTTCTCAACAAAGAAGGCTTTATCGATGTCTCTTTTCTCAAAGCTCCAAACACGAGCACGAATTTGAGAAGTAGGAGAGTAAGCCGCTTTCGCTAACCATTTACCATCGTTTGCGTATACATCGACGGTTTCTCCAGATTGTGGGTCACCTTCAACACGTTGAATACCACGAGAAAAAACCCAAGGATGTTTGCGACGTAAAGACTTATCACGGCCTTTAACAAGATAAATAGCAGGAGTCATTTGCTTACTCAATAGAAAATTTTGGTGGGCTATTGTCTTGCAAGCGTTAGTAAAAAGCAACGAGATACTGATATATGAAGGGGAAGTTTATAAATGAGTGGGTAAAGGATGCTTAGCTCCTAAATTGGCAGGAAATAAGCATCACATTATTTGCCTTAAAGAACCGTGATTACATCTTCAAACGGTAAGCGAGATTTAGGTAAATTCGCGTTGAAATCTTCAACTTCATTATGGTAACCCATAGCCAAAGCAACATTACATTCGTAGCCACCAAGCTCTTTTGCAAACTCTTGGTTAATCAGCTCAGAATCAATCCCTTCTAGAGGGGTCGAGTCGATATTTAAGCGAGCAAGTACATGCAATGTATTGCCAAGTGCCAAATACACTTGAGACTTCGTCCAATCGGCGGTGTTACCCGTTTCATCGGTGTTTAGCTCAGCAAAAACAAAACCACCAAATGCGGCTTCACGGTCTTCAACTTTAGTGCGGCCGTCTTCAATCCCTTTATCTACAACCTTTGCATAGTCATCGCGGTTATAATGAGGGTTATGAGCGAATAAAATGACATGCGAAGATGATTTTACGTGAGGACGATTAAATTGAAATTTATTCGCGAAAGTATCCTCCAGTCTTTGTTTAGCTTCATCGCTTTCAATAACAATAAACTTCCAAGGTTGAGAGTTGATTGATGAAGCTGATAAGCGAATCGCTTCTAGTAGAACATCAAGGTCTTCTTTAGAAATGCGCTTAGAAGGGTCATATTGTTTTGTCGTGTAACGGCTTTCCAAGTCACGGATAATTGGGTGTGTCATCGTAGTACCATAGGATTAAAATTATCGAGAGTAGAAATGTAAGTTAAAACAATGTCTTAATCAATATTGGAGTGCTTTTTTAATGTAACAAAAGTAACTGATTAGCAAACTGATGGCAGGAAATAGGTTCTTACAGCTACGTGGAATAGCTTATGATTTATCATGAAATCAACATCGATTTACATAGTAAATTTAATACTTGCTATGACGGTTATTGACAATAAAAAGCCAAATGCGATAAGGCATTTGGCTAGTATTTAAGTAGCCGTGATAGTTACGCTGCTTTGATATGGGTAGTAATGTACGGTTGCCATGCATCTTGATACATCTGCAGTGATTGGCTTCTCATCTTGTTAATTTTGGTTAACTCGAACTGAACTAGATCACGTTGCTCAGAAGCGGCCGTGCGTTCAATACTCTGGATAACTTCATAGAGATCATGCTCAGGGCCATTTTTTACGTCTGCAATGGCTTTAAGGTGAAGCTGAACCTCTGCAACAATGTTAGTTTTTGGAAGTTTTACTAATAGGTTAAGGTCGCGATAGCCAGAAGGTGCCGGATTTTTAAAGCGATTCTTCACTTTTACGATATCTGTTTCTCTATCGAGTGCTTCATATACTTCCATCAAGCTTTCAACATCATCAGCAACAATAGTTGCTCTAGCAATGTCGGTGATGCGTTCAACTTTTCCGCCAAGCTCATGTTTGATTTTCTCTTGAGCACGGTGAGATGATTTTATACCTGCAAAGTGAGCGTTTGTTTGGGTCAGTAGCGCAGTACTGTTACAGATGTTTTCAAGTTCAAACTGAGCTTGGTGAGATTTGCTGTAAAGAGTATCAAAATCCGAATGAGGTTGAAGAGGCGTAACGTTTGTTGAAGGAATGCCGTAAAGGCCGCTGAGGTTATGTTTGAATAACTTAGCACAAACTTCATTATGACTTGGTGAATGCTTGTCATCACTGTTCGGCACAACAGGAAGTGCAGCGAATGCAGGTGTACGAGTCAGCATAAATAGCATGATTGCTGTCGTACGAAGAAATACGTTCATTCATTCTCCTTAAAGGATGGTGACTTAGTAAAAAGTGTATTTAAAAGACACTAAGAACAACCATTTTAAGCAGCTAATACATATATGGGGCCAGCGAATAAAAAACCAATACCAGTGATATATACGTTGCTTGGGTTGTGCCTTAGATCACATAGAAAATGAGTCAAACCAGCTGTCTATGTCTAAATTCCACAATATAGAGCCATTATAAACTTCGAGTATTAATGGAACATGAACACTTCAGTCAGATTCGAATATTATTCCGTTTTTTTCGTTTCGTAATAGCAGCACATCAGCACTTCAATTAGGTTTGCTTTAATGATTCTCAAATTGAGAAACAAAATGGAAAACCTAAATGCAATCTAATAACTACACCTATCCATTTGATAAATAACCAAATAAATATTGGATCGTATTTTGCTACCTAATGACTTCTAGGCCTTGTTCCAATAAGGATTGTTGTTGAGGCTCCAGCGTCACGTCTAACCAAGGAAGTCACCATGAGTAAACTAATTCAATTACCGGTTGATGCAAAAATTGTAATCAAACAAAACGGAGAGCTAGTACTACTAACGGAAGGAGAACCGCTACAGTCTGGTGATATTGAGATTACTCGTGAAAAGTTTGAAGCGATGACAAAGGATGGCTCAGACACAAAGCTTTTGAATCTTGATGTTACCCCCCATGAGGATGCAGAAGCGCTATTTTCACTTTTGGAGCAAGGTTTAGATCCAACCCAACTTGATGAATTTGCAACAGCGGCCAACGCCATCAACAACAGTCAGTTGGTCAATGTGGAAACAATTGAAAGAGATGGTAGTGAAACTATAGCCAAAACCTATTTTGAAACTGATGCTAATACGGAAAGTACGCAAAGAGACGAAATTTCCTTATTTGACGATCCTGCTTTTAGAGGAACGAATTCAGCCCCGGTTGTATTTAGTGAAACCAGAACATTTTCCGAAGAGTCAGGAGCGAGTTTACTAGGGCTAAACGTTCCATTTGATACAGACAGCACAACTCTAGTGATCACCATTACGGCATTACCAGTACATGGTTTAATCAGTCATTTAGACGGTTCATTGATCAGTATTGGTGACATATTAACGTTAAGTGAGCTCTCAGAAATATGCTTTCATGCTCCTGATGACTGCGATGATGGTGAGATTGCAGGCGTGTTGTCATATCGTGTGGACGATGGAAGTGGCCAGCTGAATGGGATACAAGAAGCCAGTGTCGAAATTATCGTTCTGTCGATAAATGATGCACCTGTTGCTTATGACGATGAGAATTCGATAAATGAGAATCAAGTGTTAGTCGCAACACTGCCTGCATCAACCGACATTGATGGCTCAGTTGTAGATTATCAACTCGTTCAAGCACCTACTCTTGGGTCAGTGGTAATTAATAGCACCGGTTCATATACGTTTGACGCGAGCGAAGGCTTTGATTACCTGCCAAAAGATCAGACGCTGGAGCTAACATTTACCTACATAAGTATTGATGATGATGGCTCTTCGAGTGAAGAACAAACAGTAACGATTACAGTGGTCGGGACTAATGACGCTGCAGTGATATCAGGCGACGCGGAAGGGATTGTTATTGAAGACTTTTCATTCGAAGAGAACGATCTATTGCTCCTTTCAGAACGCGGTTCACTGCGCTTAAGTGATGTTGACGGAGAAGCTGAAGAAGCGTTTGATACTGAATCGGTTACTGGTACTGACGGAGCTTTAGGAGCATTACAAATAAGTTCTGAAGGTGATTGGCAGTATCAAGTGGATAATAGTTTGGTGCAGTATCTTGGTGAAGGTGAGACCAAAATTGAAAGCTTCACACTTACTTCGATTGATGGAACTGAGCACACGGTCACCATCACGATAACAGGAGTGAATGATACTGCAATAATTTCTGGTGACGCTTCTGGTTCAGTTTTGGAAGACTTCAGCTCTGAAACCCTTACTGATAATGGTCAGCTGCTAGTTTCTGATGATGATCAAAATCAATCTAAATTCAATATCGCTAGTGTTATCTCACCCGAAGGCGCTCTGGGTTCCATTACTATTGATGAAGATGGGGCGTGGGAATATTCGGTTGATAATGACGCTGTTCAGTTTTTGAGTGAAGGTGAAACCAAACTGGAGAGCTTTGCCGTTAGCAGTGTCGATGGTACCGAACAGACCATTAATATCACGATTACAGGGGTCAATGATTCCGCTGTTATCACTGGTGTAGCCTCCGGTGATGTTGTTGAGTCAAATAGCGCAGTAATGCTATCTGAATCAGGTCTACTGCTCGTTGATGATACAGACCAAAATGAGTCAATTTTTGATGTTGAAAGTGTTGTTGCACAAGACGGTGTTCTGGGCGCATTGACTATTAGTGAGTCGGGGCAATGGAATTATAGCGTTGCCAATGGGCTTGTTGAATATCTCGGTGAAGGTGACACGAAAACAGAATTGTTTACCGTCTCAAGTGAAGATGGAACAGAGCACACTATTGAAATCACGATTACTGGAATTAATAACACAGCGGTCATTACTGGAGAAGCGACAGGTGACGTATTAGAAGGTAGTGCGCATACCTTAACGGATACAGGCGTGCTCACTGCAACCGATGTTGACCAGGGTGAATCGATTTTTGATGTCGAAAGCGTAGTCGCTCCGTTAGATGCTCTAGGGGAATTGAGTATTAGCGAGGCTGGAGCATGGCAATACACCGTACTTGACTCTTTAGTGCAATATTTGGGTGAAGGCGAAACCAAAGAAGAAATTTTCACAGTTCAGAGCGTCGATGGCACACAGCATAATATATCAGTTGAGATTGTTGGCATTAACGGTGCTGCAGTGATAACAGGCCAAGCGACAGGGTCGGTTACGGAAGATGACGATGATACGGTATTAGAAGAGTCCGGAAAGCTAGATGTAGAAGATGAAGACCAACAACAGGCGGTATTTGATACTGAAAAAGTAATAAGTAGTGATGGAGTGTTGGGTACATTAGAAATAGATGAAGAAGGTAACTGGCAATACCAAGTGGACAACAATAAGGTCCAATACCTTGGTGAGGACGAAACCAAGCTAGAGCGCTTCACGGTTTACACAGTTGATGGAACTGAACATACGATTGATGTGACGATCAATGGTATCAACGATACGGCTCAAATTGAGGGTGACGCTTCTGGCGACGTTATTGAAGACGAACATGCCACTACGTTAACAGAGCAAGGGCAGCTAACGATAACCGATGATGACCAAAACCAATCGGTCTTTAAAATAAATAGTGTGACTCCGCAAGGAACGGTACTTGGATCGTTAACCATTGATGAAGATGGCGCGTGGGAATTCAACATCAGCAATAGCCAAGTGCAGTATTTAGCCGTTGGAGAGCAGAAGATTGAGCGGTTTGATGTACAGGGCAATGATGGAACTACGCATACAATAGAAATAACCATTAATGGTACAAACGATGCACCAGAGATTAGTGGTGTGCTCTCTGGGTCAGTACAAGAAGAATTAACCACTCAGATTAGCGGTACTTTACTAGCCTCAGATATCGATAATGGTGCGTCACACACTTGGAAAATTGTAGGAAGTACAGAGTCTACTTACGGTGAAATCAGCATTGACCAATATGGTAAGTGGACTTATGAACTCGATAACGATGCAGCTCAAAGTTTGACGGCCGATGATAATGTCACTGAAACGTTTGTTGTAGAAGTAGCTGATGGGTTAGGTGGTGTCGATCAGCAAAACATAGTGGTCACAATACAAGGTACTAATGATTTACCTGTCATTTCTGGGGACGATAGTGGGTTTACCGTTGAAGACTTAGTCCAAACGACAGATGGTACTTTGAGCGTTGCAGATGTAGATCTCAATGATGATCACGCATGGTCGATTCAGGGGGATGGAGACGGTTTATATGGTTCGATCACTATCAATCAACAAGGGGAATGGGAATATACACTCGACCCAACAAAAGTACAGTCGTTCGAACAGGGCGAGTTATACAGTGAACAAACATTTACCGCAGTAGTCGATGATGGAAACGAAGGGACACACACGTTTGATATTAATGTCGACATACTCGGTCAAAATGATACCCCTTCAATTTCCGGTAGCTGGAAAAAATCAATCAGTGAGGATGCAGGTAATAAGGTGCGCAGTGGCACGCTTGTAACTGGTGATCCTGACGTCAATGAAACGCATACATGGACAATCACGACGGATCCAGTTGGCGAACACGGAACTTTAACGTTGAGCAGCAGTGGCGTATGGACATACACACTGGATACAACGGATGAGCAAGCTGAAAATACTCAAGCTTTATCACTTGGGCAGTCCTATCAAGATATCTTCTACGCACAGGTTTCTGATAAGCACAATCAGATCGATACTCAAAAAATCATGGTGACCGTTAATGGGAAAAATGACGAACCGGAAATAGCCGGTGTTACCACGGGATCCGTGACAGAAGATTCAGCAGCGTTCATTAGTGCTAACGGTCAATTAGAACATGGAGATGTTGATGGTAACGATCAGCACTCGTGGGAAATTCAAATCACCCAAGGACAATATGGTGTTATTGAAGTAGATGATGCTGGGAAGTGGACGTACACACTCCAAAATGAACATGCTTCTGTTCAAGCTCTCCTGCCTAGTGAAACGCTAACAGAAACGTTTACCGTCAAAGTCACAGACGATACTTATGATGATGATTCCTCAAACAATGCTTCCGACACAGAAGCGATCACTATTACGATTACTGGTGATAATGACCTTCCAACGATTACTGGGGCAACGACCGGCAGTGTTATTGAAGCCACTCCAGAAAAAAGTACCACGACGGGGACGTTACTTGCGTTAGATACCGACGTTAATGACATCCACTCATGGGAAATTGTCGGGGAAGATCAAGACGGAGAAACTAACGGTGAATATGGAATTCTGACGATTAGCGATGAAGGTCAGTGGTCATACATTCTAGATAGTACTCGGTTAAGTACGTTATCGATTCCACCAGGCACGACCGAGGTAGATTCATTCCAAGTAAAAGTAACCGACTCAGTTGGGGCAGAGGAGTTTGTCAACGTTAATATTTCTGTGGCGGGCGTGAATACTGATCCTGATATAGAACTTGGTATTGCTCCGCCAATTGTAGAAGACGACATTGCTAATAGTATCTCGGGCACCTTCGGTTCCGGTGACCCTGATATCGGTGATAGCACATCATGGAGTGTTATCAGTGCCCCTAGTTACGGTGACTTTACCTTGAATGGAGCGGGTGATTGGCAATACACATTAAACAATGAGAAAGACGCGGTAAATGAGCTAGATGAAGACGATAGCTTGCTTGATAGCGTTCAGATAAAAGTGGTCGATCAATTCGGTAAGGTTTCGATTAAAGATTTCATTATCGACATTGAAGGGAACAATGACGCTCCAAATATTGTAGGTAACCTAACTAAAACGATCGCAGAAGATACGGCAAGCTTCTCGGGTGACCTGAACCACGGGGATCCAGATGCTGACGACACCCATACTTGGACCCAAAGCCACATAGCGGGTGATTATGGCTACTTTGTTCTGGAATCATCAGGCCGTTGGACTTATCACTTAAGCAACCATTTAGACGAAATTCAGCAACTCAACCCAGATCAGACGTTGAGTGAAACGTTTAGTGTTGAAGTAGAAGATAGTCAAGGTGAGACCGATAGTCGTGATGTCACCATTATTATCAAAGGAACGAATGATCTTCCCACGGTTACAGGGGAGTCATCGGGAACTTTCGTTGAAGGCCAAGTGATTGAGGAAATCGTTGAAGGATTCCTGCTCGAGCAATGGCAAGATTTGGTATTACCGTTCAATTTAGGTAACGGAGTAGCGCCAGATACAATAGAGCAAATTATTGAATCTGCGGGTACACCAGACTCATCTGAAGTGGTTCAAATACCAGACCTTAAGACAAGTCATTCACCGTCGATTACTAATGTATCAAGTATGTTGACGGGTCTCGTCTACTTGGATGCCGATGAGACATATGTGTTTAGTGGTGTTGCGGATGATTCATTTAGACTTGAAATCGGCGGCGAGACACTTGTTTCTGAAACTTGGGGAAGCGTCGGGAGCGATGGTTATAACTCCGCAGAATTTACACCGGAAGCGTCTGGTTGGTATACGGTTACTGCATTCCATGATAACGAGGCCGGGCCGGGTAGCGCGACGTTTAATGTAAAAGTAGGGAGTGCGGCCCCCGTTGAGTTGAATACGACTAATTTTGAGATTGTTCCTGATGTTACTTATCTTGAAGGCAAAGTGAATTTTGACCCGATGGTTGAACATGACTCTGAGGAGGGGGGCTATTACCCTGCTTCTAGCTCTGAGCCTGTCGATGGTGAAATCGTTGGAACTCTAACGCTAGCCGATATTGATGATGACGATGTGCCTAGCTTTATAGAGCTTGATTACGTAGGGAACCTAGGTGACTTGGCTATTGAAGAATCAGGCGATTGGGCATTTGAAGCCAGTCCTGAATTATTGGATTCACTACAACAGGGTGACGTACATACAGAAACGTTTACTGTTATAGCGATTGATGAGTTTTATGGCGTCATTACTCAATCTATCACCATCAATATTGAAGGGACGCAAGATAATGCTTACGTACCTAGTGGTAGTTTTGATTCCTTTGAAGACATTCAGCTTGCAGATACGGTACTTGATGAGCAGACAGTAAAAGAAGACGTGGATGATCTAGATAGTGACAATAGCGATGGTGACTTCACTTGCAGTGGAACGTTAGCTATCCCTACAGGGCTTGGTACTTCAGCAACGTGGGTGTTGGTTGAAGGCTTTGGTGAATATGGTGATTTAAGTCTAGATCGAGATGGAAACTGGCAGTTCACGTTAAACAACAGTAGTGAGGCGGTACAATCATTACAAAAAGATGAAGAAGCTCAAGATACGTTCACATTCTTCGTCGTTGATAATAACGGTAAAACGGTGGTTGATAGTGAAGGCGTTCCACAGTTACTAGAGATTGTCGTTAATGTACAAGGTAGTGAAGACGCACCGAATATCACGGGTACATTGGTTGGTAGTACCGATGCAAACAGCGCATCGACGATCAGCGGGGAACTCGCACCAGGGGATATCGACACTAATGATTCCCATACATGGCATTCGATGTCTCAATCAGGGGATTATGGCGTATTTTCCTTAGACGAAAATGGGACGTGGACCTATAACATAGACGAAACGCTGACGACATTAATCGAGCTTAACGGGAGAGACTCTGCACCTTTACAGGAAACATTTACCGTTAAAGTCGTCGATATGTTTGGTCTAGAGTCTGAAAAAGATATTGTTGTGACAATTAATGGCGTGAATGAAGCGCCTACCATTTCTGGTGTTAACGTGGCGAGTGTCAGTGAAGATAACCAAATCACTCAAACCCTACAACTGATCGGTCAGGATGTAGATTCTGGCGATACCGTTACGTTCCAAGCAAAAAGCCTAAATGGTACTTATGGTCTGTTTATCATTGATGCACTTGGGGAGTGGAGCTATACCATTTACAATGACGAACCGCACTTACAAGCATTAGCTGAAGGAGAGCAAGTCACTGAAAGCTTTATTGTTTATGCGAGCGATGACCTTGGTGCTGAAGCAAGCCAAGTTATTACAGTGACGGTTACAGGTTCAAATGATGCGCCTATATTGTCTGGTGATACACAAGGAGTGGTAGAAGAGGCACCGGCAAGCAGTACGAGCGGGAAGTTAACGGCTGATGAAACTGATGTGGGTGACGTCGTCACATACGGTGTAGCTGAAGCCGGAGACTATGGGACACTTACGATTGACTCTGAAGGTGAGTGGACTTATGTGGTTAATGACTCGCACCCTTCAGTAGAAGCCATTGCTGTGGGGGAAACGTTAACTGATACGATTCAAGTACAAGCTATTGATGCAAATAATGATGTTTCTGAGAGTTTATCAATCACTATTGTCATCAATGGTACCAATGACCTTCCTACCGTATCTTTAGCTGAAAGCAACACCGAAGGGATGATAGATTCTGATAGCGTAGCGACAAACGTGGTTGGGACATTAGTTGCTGATGATTTCGATACGTCAGACACACACACCTTCTATTTATCGGGTAACGCTCAATCAGCGGAGGGTAACTTTGGTGAGCTTACGTTAAACCTCACGAGTGGAGAGTGGGAGTATCAACTTGATATAGATGCTGGGCTACTACTTAAAGATGAACTGGTCAGCGACACTTTTACCGTTTACGTAGAAGATGATAACGGTGGTGTAGGCTCTCAAATAATTACCGTTAATATCCAAGGTACCGATGATAATCCAATCATAACGGGTACCGCTACAGGGCAAGTAAAAGAAGATTATTCCAATAAAGCTTCTGGTACCGTCAGTGCCACTGATACAGAAACCGATGACTCAAACCTTACGTGGCAATTAATAAGCAGTAACGTAGGCCAATACGGTACTCTGAGCTTTAATGTCGCCACAGGAGCTTGGTTGTATTATCTAACTGCAGGATCAACCAATAATCTACCGTCTGATACTACTGATATTGAAGCGTTTATTGTTGAAGTATCTGATGGTGTGAAGACAACGCAAGAGACCATTACCGTGACAGTTATGGGTAACCATCTTGTACAAGGCAGTGAAGGGTACGATATCTTAAATGCCACAACTGCTGATGAATGGCTATGGGGCGGACCAACTGATTTAAGTGATGCAAACCAAAAAGACACATTTGCTTGGAGTGACACCACTGTTGGAACAGATCTGACTCCGGGCGTCGATTATGTGAAAGATTTTGACGCGCTAAATGATATTTTAGATCTCAGTGAATTCGTAAACGCTAGCGGTGTATGGACATCGGAAGACGTTGCTCATAGCGTAGTCCTCACTGAACAGAATGATGAAGTAAACATTGAGCTTAATGATGCTAATGGTGACTTAGTACAAACCGTTATTCTTCAAGGAGTGGCTTTAGATGATTTGGCAGAAACGGACACCGCTGGGTGGACGGATGAAGCGCTACTCAGTCACCTAGCGAGCGAACAAAAGGTTGTTATTTCAGAGCAATTTGGTCATGAAGGGAAAGACACGATATCAGGCACATCAAACAGTGAAACTCTGATGGGCGGTGCAGATGAAGATCTATTCTACCTTATGGCTGATCAGTCGGGCACTATTGCCAATCCGGTGATAAAAACCATTGGTGATTTTGATACCAGTGAAGATACCATCGACATAAGTGACCTGTTAATCGATTCACCGAACATGGAGGATTTACTTGCTAACATTGAGGTGGACGTTGTCGATGATGAAAATGACCCGTTTGACGCAGCAAGCACGACGCTATCTGTAACAGACGAATCTGGTGGTAAAACAGATGTCGTTATTAATAACCTAGGCTGGAATGAGCTTGGTATTATCGATGTTGCAAACGCCACCGATGAGACCGTAATCAGCGCATTAGTGGATCAACTCAAACTGGTAAACGTTGGTGAATAGACCTTAGTGCTAACTTATGGCTAGTCAGCCCTCAAAATGAACGATAAACTCAGCGTAAAAAGCGCTCTCGGGTACGTTACCCCAGAGCGTCGAGTTATCATAATATTGAGGTAAATTGATGCAAGATCCTGAGTTTTGGCATAATAAGTGGGCAGCAAATCAAATCGGCTTCCATTTAGACGATGTAAACCCATTGTTGGTTCAATATTGGTCTCAGACTGAGCCGAAAAGAAGTGACTCTGTGTTTGTCCCACTCTGTGGTAAATCAGAAGATCTTGTATGGTTAGCCACTAAACATGACGATGTTCAGGGTGTTGAACTCAGTAATATTGCCGTTCGTTCATTTTTTGCAGAGCATTTTTACACGCCAATGGTCACCACATTAAATGGACAACATGAGTTGTATCAGTTTGATGAACTGTCGATTTACGCCGGTGATGTATTTACCGCACCCGTTGCGAACGTGGACATTGTATACGACCGAGCTGCTTTGATTGCTTTGCCTGAAGCAATGCGTGGGCAATATGTAGAATTGATTAAATCGAAGCTTTCGCAAAATGGTCGTATTTTGTTGGTCACGTTAGATTATGCTCAAGATGAAATGGCAGGCCCTCCCTTTAGTGTTCCTAAAAGTGAGGTTGAAACCCTATTCTCAGATTATAAGATTACACATTTATATCGTGACGATGCAGATGAGAATCATCCAAAGAGAGTAAAAAAAGGTCTGAGTCGGTTTGCCGAAGAAGTGTGGCTAATCGAGCAAAGATAGTGCTTATTTAGGCGCACCTTTAAAAAGAAAAATCCTAACTCACTCATTGAACAAAATAATTTTTGATATAACAATGGTGGTTAGGACTTTTTGTTTTGGCGATAGTGTTCGTTTGGCGCTAGCTAAAGCCAGATAAGCTCGTTATTCGGTGAACTTAATACGTTATCTTAATCTTCTGAGCGCTTTCGATTGCATCTTCAATAGCTTTATCAACACTGTCACGACGTGTAAGTGAAACACCTAAACGGCGACGACCATCAATATCAGGCTTACCAAACAAGCGAATCTGCGTTTGAGGCATTGCTAACGCTTCATTAAGGCCTTCGTAACGGATATTATTTGAAGTTCCTTGCCCGAGTACTACCGCAGACGCTGAAGCACCATATTGCTTAATCGTGTTGATTGGCATACCAGTAAATGCTCGAACATGAAGCGCAAACTCTGAAAGCTCTTGAGATATAAGAGTAACGAGACCAGTGTCATGTGGGCGAGGGGATACTTCATTAAAGATCACTTTGTCGCCTTTAATAAATAGCTCAACACCAAAGATGCCGTAACCACCAAGTGCGTTCACGACTTTTTCTGCGCTGTATTCAGCCGCTTTACGCGCAGTGTCTGTCATTGCTTGAGGCTGCCATGATTCACGGTAATCTCCATCTTCTTGACGGTGACCAATCGGCTGGCAGAAATGAACACCATCGACCGCACGTACCGTAAGGAGCGTGATTTCGTAATCAAAGTCGATGAACCCTTCAACGATAACTCGACCTGCGCCAGTACGGCCGCCATCTTGTGCATAATCCCATGCCGCTTGAATGTCATCTTCAGTTTTCATGACACTTTGGCCTTTACCCGATGAACTCATCACGGGTTTACATACACAAGGCAGGCCAGCAAATTCTACCGCTGCTTTAAACTCTTCAAACGTGTCGGCAAACTTGTAAGGAGACGTTGTAAGTTCTAACTCTTCAGCAGCGAGACGACGAATACCTTCGCGGTTCATCGTTAACTTCGTTGCGTTAGCAGTAGGGACAACGTTTAGTCCTTGAGCTTCGAGCTCAACTAACTTATCAGTCGCGATAGCTTCAATTTCTGGTACAACGTAATCCGGTTTTTCAAGTTCAATAAGCGCTTGAAGTGCATCTCCATCAAGCATGTCGATGACATGACTTCGGTGAGCAACTTGCATTGCAGGTGCATTTTCGTAGCGATCACATGCGATAACTTCAAAGCCTAAACGCTGACATTCAATTGCAACTTCTTTACCTAGTTCACCTGAACCAAGAAGTAAAACTCGAGTAGCACTTTTGCTCGTAGCGGTACCAAACATAAAAACCTCTTCATCAAACTGATTTGTAAATTCTGTGACGGATCATACTGATTGTGACGGCAAACGCAAACGTTTGCGTAAAATTAAAATAAGAAAAATTTGTAACAAGATCAGTTAGCAACAAAGAAGTAAGTTCATGCGTAAACATCGACAGAGAATGACGTTTCATTGATCTAAAGCGGGGTAAATATCGTCCAACGCTTCAATAATGGACACTTAAAGTGTTGGAGTGATTGCTCCAGAACCAGTGTCGTTATTAATCTCAGGAAGAGTTGCCGTACCATGCGTCAGTATATGAAATACATCATTCCCATTGTTATCCCCCTAATTATCTTAATGTTGCCCTTATCAGCCTTTCCGTTTGAAGGCTTGACCATCGTACAACAACGAGTAATCGCTATATTTTTACTTGCGGCACTGTGTTGGGTATTTGAGCCGATTCCAATCTATGCCACGTCCGTTGTCATTATTGTTTTGCTGCTCTTGATGGTATCGAATAAAGGGATATTCTTTTTCAAATTTGGTGAGGGAGAGGCTCATTTTGGAGAGTTACTTGCTTACCAAGATATTATGGCAACATTTTCCAGCCCAATCATTATGCTATTTCTGGGTGGTTTCTTTTTGGCGATGGCAGCGACCAAATATCGTCTAGACGTAAACTTAGCGCGCGTTCTACTAAAACCATTTGGTCAAAATCCTAAGTACGTGATGCTTGGCTTAATGCTTATAACTGGCATCTTTTCTATGTTCATGTCGAACACAGCAACAACTGCGATGATGCTATCAATTCTTACCCCTGTTATTGCAGTCTTTGGCCCAAAAGACCCGGGCAGAATTGCCTTTGCGTTGTGCATTCCTGTAGCTGCTAACATCGGCGGTATCGGAACCCCAATTGGAACGCCACCTAACGCGATTGCTTTAAAATACTTAGTCGGTGATAACTTAATTACCTTTGGTGAGTGGATGGCATTTGGCGTGCCATTTGTCATTATTATGATGGCGTTGGCGTGGTTCCTTATTGGATTCATTTACAAAGCCGATCAAAAAACCATTGAGCTAAGCATTAAAGGGAAATTCTTAAAAACACCAAAAGCGATTGTGGTTTACATTACGTTTGCGATGACCATTATTCTTTGGTTAATGGGCTCTTCTCATGGAATGAACTCTTACACCGTTGCACTTATTCCTGTCGCTATATTTTCTATCACTGGCATCATCAATAAAGAGGATCTTAAGAGAATATCGTGGGACGTTCTTTGGCTTGTCTCTGGTGGTATTGCTCTTGGGCTAGCGTTAGATAAAACAGGCCTTGCTCGATTGATGGTTCATAGCATTCCATTTGACGCTTATTCTCCATACGTAGTGTTAGGTGGTGCGGCATTCTTGTGTTTGGTTATGGCGAACTTTATGTCTCACACAGCAACGGCTAACTTACTGATGCCAATCATGGCAGCCCTTGGTTCATCAATGGCGTCATTAACCCCATTAGGCGGTGAGTTAACCCTGATCTTAGTGGTTACTTTTGCGGCATCATTAGGTATGTCACTTCCAATCAGTACACCACCGAATGCATTAGCACACGCAACGGGACATGTTCAAACCAATCAAATGGCAAAAGTCGGAATCGTTCTGGGTGTCGTCGGGGTTCTGCTGAGTTTTGTCATGGTCTGGGTGTTACATTCAGTAGGTCATATAGGTTAGAAACGATATGCCTCAAGAGAAATTTAAACAGTTAATACAACGCTACTTTAGTGATGATGATAGAAAGCTCACCATTTCAGCCGGTTCGACTGTTCTTGAGCAAGGTGAGAACAATGATCGGCTGTTTTACGTATTAAGTGGTGAGCTAGAGGGGTATTTCACAGAAGGAAAAGAACTTCAAACAAGAGTGTTCTCAGCATCTGAAGGTGCGTTTATTGGTGTTCATAGTTTCTTCTCTGAAACGTGGATAGCATCTTCTACCGTTGTTGCGAAATCAGATACGCAATTGGCTTGGGTAGATCGATATACCCAAGCATTTGAAGCGCAAACATATGGTCCGTTAACGGCTCAGTTTACTCCTGTGATTGTGAATGAGCTATCACGCAGGCAAAGGCGAGCGACCCAAGAAGCAGTTGCAAAAGAGCAAGCGTTGCAAAAGCTACACACTGCCGAACAAATGACGACATTAGGACAGTTAGCAGCTGGCATCGCACATGAACTCAATAATGCAATTGGAGTGGTGAGCAGCAAATCTGAGCGTCTAGAGTCGGTATTGTTAGAACTGTTAGAAGAAGTACACCCAGAGGCTAGCCAGTTCTTTGATGCCGGTTTAATGCAAGGGCAAAAGAGCAGTTCTAGTGAGGTTCGTAAACGCGGCAAGTTGTTTGAAAAGCAATATAACTTACCAAAGGATACGGCACGAGATCTCGCACGGGCAGTTCAAACTGATGAAGTGAACGATCACTGGTTATCATCTCCAAAAGAGGCCATTCGATTCTGGCAAATGGGCCGTGATATTCATGATCTTCGATTGGCGTCAAAACATACGGTCGGCATTGTTAAATCAGTAAAGCAACTTGGTCGAACCGATATCGATTTAGAAGAAGAGCTAGATATTAACGATACGATTAATCGGGCTGTTTCTTTGCTTCAAAGTGATTTAAGAAGAGTAGCGGTAAGAATTCGACCTGCTGACTTGCCTACGTTCAAAGGATCACAAACAGAGCTTGTACAGGTTTGGGTCAACATTATTAAAAATGCATGTGATGCGATGGAAGAGATTGAAAATCCAAGTATCGAAATACAAACACGCATACATAAGAATCGAATTTTAGTTACGGTGAATAACAATGGTCCGGAAATAGAACCTTCTATTCGAAGGAAAATCTTTCAGCCAAACTTTACGACCAAGAAAGGCGGCCTTTCATTTGGCTTAGGTTTAGGGCTCTCTATCGTCAAGCGCATTGTTGCAGGTTATGGCGGCAGTATTGCGGTTAAAAGTGATAGTGAGAAAACAATATTTAGAATCAAGTTACCAATCGAGGGTGAACATGGAGAAGCTTAATTTAATTTGCGTTGATGATCAGCGAGAGGTATTGAGTGCAGTTTTACAAGACTTAGAACCGCTATCAAGTTGGCTAAACATAGAAGATTGCGAATCGGCCGATGAAGTTCTGGAACTGATGGATGAGTTGGATTCTGAAGGTGAAATGATCGCGGTTTTAATTTCTGATCACGTTATGCCTGGAAAAACAGGGGTCGAGCTTCTAACAGAAGTGTCAATGGATTCTCGGTTTGGTAATACAAAGAAAATTTTGTTAACGGGTCAAGCGACACACTCAGATACGATTGAGGCGATCAATGTAGCCGGTATTAACCACTATTTTGAAAAACCGTGGGAAGCGGAAACCTTGGTTAGTAGTGTGCGAACCTTAGTAACACAGTACATTTTTGATCAAGGGCTTGATTACACTGATTATCAAAATGAACTGGATCAGCAGGTGGTTCTGTCTCGTCTTAGGTAGACAAATACAATAATGCTCAGCACTTGCTGAGCATTATTAATGAGGAGCACTTAAAACAAAGAGTGAGCTTTAAATAGTCGCATACGTTAATGAAATGTCGGGATTGATTGCTTCTAGCGTTGCTTGAGTGTCCGCAACGTGACTAATGCTTCCTTCATTCATTTCGACGAGTGAAGCCGTTTCAATATCGTCAATCGAAGCATCATCCAGCAACAGTTGGATAATCGCCACTTGCAATGGTGGTAAGCTTGGGTTGAACGCCGCGTTCTCTGCATAAGCACCACTATAGACTTTTCCATTACTAAGTCGAAGCGCCACACCACTCAAGTTATTTGTGTAAGGTGCGTGACTACTATTGAGTCTTTGTAATGCGATAGCCACTAGTTCATCATCATCTTTGCAAGTATGCTTATGATCCAATTTAGACATAAGCCCCGTTGTAATGCCCAGGTCAGCAGGCCCGAATGATTCTGGCAAATATTGTTGTAACGTTTTTTGCTCTCTTTGTGGTAACTGAATAACCAGATTATCGGCCGTTGTCAGTTCATTCATAAATTGACGACAGTGACCACAAGGGCTGAAATTAATGGTGATATCACTAATCCCTTCTTCGCCCTTCATCCACGCATGGCTGATAGCAGATTGTTCAGCATGTACAGTTTGTCCTAATTGGACTCCGGAAATTTCAACATTCGCACCAAAATATAAGCGACCAGTTAGACCACGGACGATAGCACCAACATAAAAACTAGAGAGAGGCGCGTAGGAATAAGCAGCTGCGAAAGGCAGTAAAGCAACACGCAATTGAGCATCTTCTAAGCCAGAGATCTCAAGAAGTTGCTGAAATTGTTGCTTAGAAAGTGTCGCATCAAAATTATCGTCATTTAGAATTGGTGACAAAAAGTTAGATATAGCTTCTGGTGCGTCTTGTAATGCTTGCTGAAGTAGGGTGTTCATTCTGAGACCTCTTATTTTATCTAATATTCATTCTATTGAATGCTAGATAATAAACAGAGATCTAAATCACACAAATGATTGCAATGATAGTCAAGATTTCATTGCGAGAGTGAAGTCACACATTGTTTGGCCACTATATCGCAGTTTTAGGCTCTATATTGTTATGAAATCGTAAACCTATAAATGGCTTCAGAGCATCAACCAAACAGCGAAAGCAAAAAATGACGGTGCTAAAATAGATGTAATTACGCCGCAAATTACTAAAGCTAATGAGCTGAAAGCTGCGTCTTTGGCATCTTTTTCTGCACAAGTCGCGGTTCCCAAAGCGTGGGATACCGTTCCCATAGTGAGACCTTTAGCTATTGGGTGAGTAATGTTGAGAAGATTATAAATAGGGTACGCAAACATTGCTCCAAACAGGCCAACTAACAATACAAATATTGCAGCAATAGCAGGCTCACCACCAAGGCTACTTGATACTTCCATCGCGATTGGTGTTGTGACCGATTTACCCAATAAGCTCGCGATCAACGTAAGTTCTGTTTGCATAAAGACTGCAATGATTGTTGATGTGAACATAGACATAATACTGCCCACGCCACAAGCGAGCATGATGATACGCCAGTTTGCTCTGATCTGTGGTAGCTGTTCGTATAGTGGATAAGCCAGTGCAACAACTGCGGGTTGCAGCAGGTAGTTAATCCAGCGATTGTCAGCGTAGTACTGCTCGTAAGGCACTTTGAGCCAAATTAATGTAGGAATTAAAATAGCGATACTGATCATTAGTGGGTTAAGCAGCGGGTTATTGAGCTTCTGGCTTACGAAGCGAGCGAAAAGGAAAACGATGACGGTAATTGGTAACCACATTACGCATCTCCTTTCTTAAGTAGGCGATCGAGAAAGTAGCCAAGAGTGACAAGAACGATAAAAGTCGCACCAATGGTTCCGGCTAAAATTGGTAAAGCATTTTCAATTAACGTATCAAAATGAAGCATTAGCCCGACACTGATGGGAACAAAAAGCAGAATCATATAGCGTATAAACAGGGTAGCGCTTGGTTTTACCCAATCCACTGAAACAAGACCACTTGTAAGCAATCCAAAGAGAATCAGCATGCCAAAAATACTGCCAGGAATAGCAGTGTTCAACCACGTTTGAATCGCATTTCCTATCAACAAGCTCACGACAATGAGTGCCATAGAAATTACATATTGCATCAACTTAATCGCCATCGATTTGGTATTTTCCTAATTGAGATAACTGAAATGAATAGAATTGAATCGTGTATGAAATAAGTGCCTAGCAAAATATAAGATAGGCACATTGCAATGCGAAAACCTAGACTATGATGCGAGCTTCTCTACGTATTTATAGACAGCTTTTAGAATCGCCATTTTCTTCTCATCACTTTCATGTTCATGTGCAAGGTTTTCTAAGTTGAGCATGTAACTCTCAATATTACTTTCAAAGTAATCACGACTATGGTTTGCCCATCGAGCTTGCTCTTGCTCGCTCAAGGTTAAAGGGTAGTGTCTTGCACGGTAACGAAACAGAAGCGGCGCGATACGTTCATCGTTAAATGTAATATCTAAGGCAGCTAAGTTCGTAGGGTCGGTTGATCGAATGATATCCATCGATGCTTTATCGGCAGGAGAGAAAAATCCATCATAAAGCATAGTGTCAACATCGCCGCTTTTCTCATAGTCACGATCAACACTGTACAAACCGATAAGCTTTTCGCGAATCTCAGGGTTTTGTTTTATAAGCGCTAGATTTTTCAAGCACTGCTCGCGATTAATACCAATCTGCTCTGCATTCTCTGCCGTCAATGTTTTCGCTGGCGCAAGAATAGGGCATTTGTTTATGTGAAGAAGTTTAATCGGAACCGGCAATTCATCTTCAGCCAAGTCACTTCGTTTTGTGTATAAACGCTCTCGCAATTCATCGCTACTTAGTTCCAACAGTGGAGAAGGATCTTTTGCTAGATCAACAACAATAGCGGCGTTCTTATTGGTTGGGTGCCAAGCAACGGGAACTATCCAACTGGTGTAATTGCAGTCACGACCAAACATGCCTGAAACATGCATTAGTGGCGTCATGTTTACAATGTCGATGAGTTCGTTGAGCTTACGCTTATGGCGCATGCTCAAAAAGTAGTTAAACAGTTTTGGCTGAGCTGCTTTTAACTTCTTTGCCATTTCAATAGTGGCAATAACATCAGCCATCGCGTCATGCGCATTTTCGTGTTCAATGCCATTGGCAACAGAAAGATGCTCTAGTTTAAAGCTTGTGTGACCTTCTTCATTTTCGGGCCAAACAACACCTTCAGGACGAAGAGCGTGACATGCACGCATTACATCTAAAAGATCCCAGCGAGAATTACCGTTTTGCCAGCTCCAAGCGTACGGATCGATGAAGTTTCGGTAGCAGGTATATCGGGTAACCTCATCATCAAATCGAATGTTGTTATAACCGAGGCTTGTGGTATTTGGCTTTGCCATCTCTTCGTGAATCTTGGCGATAAATTCAGGCTCAGGTAAACCTTGTGACTGCGCTTTTTGCGGTGTAATGCGAGTAATTAGTGCGGCTTCTGGATTAGGTAGATAATCAGCGGGTGGCTGACAATAGATAACAAGAGGCTCACCAATAATATTGAAATCTTCATCGGTACGGACCCCAGCAAATTGGCTTGGGCGATCTTTGGCGGGGCTAACACCCCAAGTCTCATAATCGAAAAAGAAGAAAGTAGGTTGCTGCTCTTGTTGCATGGTTGATTTACCAGATAGGTCATTAGCTTAGGGTTATTAGACCATCGCAGGGGTTGTATAGCAATCTGGATATTGGACTAAGGAAGTATCAACTCTAACCCTACCAATATAAAGAGAGGAGCATAGACGGGTGTTTCTGAGTTTTAATTGAATATAGAAATAATTCTACGTGACGGCTCTTAGTTACAAGCTGTTATGTTATTCAGCCGTTAAAGTCGATTTTGTGGTGAAGCGTAATCTATCATCTACAATTAAGTCATCTAGTATCAATGAGTTAATTATGGACCCATTAACACAGGGAGTGCTTGGCGCCTCTTTGTCGCAATCAGTGAGCAAGAAACAACACATAGTTGTTGCGGGAGTTTTCGGGCTACTCGCTGGAATGGCACCGGATTTGGATATATTAATTCGGTCACAGAGCGATCCGTTACTGTTTCTGGAATACCATCGGCAGTTTACTCATTCACTGTTATTTATCCCTATTGGCAGTTTCATTTGCGCTTTGGTTTTGTATCAACTGCTTGGAAGGCAGCGCGGACTCTCATTCAAGCAAAGCTGGCTTTATTGTGCTTTAGGCTATAGCACTCATGCACTTCTGGATTCCTGCACTTCTTACGGTACTCAGCTGTTTTGGCCGTTCATCAAAGAACGCTATGCGTGGAATACAGTATCAGTGGTTGATCCCGCATTCACACTTCCAATATTAATCATGATCGTTTGGGCTACGTTTAAGAGAAATGCTTGGTTTGCTCGTATTGCATTTGTTTGGGCTTTGACTTATCCGACGATAGGGATGATACAAAGGGACAGAGCAGAGGCTGCTGGGTGGCAACTAGCGCAAGAACGGCAACATACACCGATTCGACTAGAAGCCAAACCGAGCTTTGCGAATATATTAGTATGGAAAGTGCTTTATGAAACAAAGGAGTATTTCCATGTAGACGCCGTGAGGGTCGGGACATCAGTAAAAAAATATCCGGGTGAATCTATACTTAAGCTCGATGTTAGCAGGGATTATTCTTGGCTTAATCCTAATTCGAAACAAGCTTATGACATTGAACGTTTCCACCAGTTTTCAAAGGGTTTTTTAGCACAAGACCCGGTCGACGAACTGAGGATCTTCGATGTGCGATATTCGATGATCCCGAACCAGTTCAATGCTCTATGGAGTATCAAGCTATCTCCTGAAGCTACTTCGGAAGAACACGTAACGTATACAACACACAGAGATAATACTAAGGCCTCAAGACAAATCTTCTTTGATATGGTATTAGATTTTTGATGGAGACACGCTTCAATCTTTATTGAGATAGTATTTTTTTATAAAACGCGCATAATCCTGCTATACAACACTTAAAGAAGAAATTATCTATGACTGATTTTCAATACTATTTTCACCAACTCCCTTGTTTCAACTGTAAAAAAACTACAGTAAACACTGATCTTGGTTGGTTAACTGCTGCGATGAAAGAGGATGTCGTAACGCAATTGGCCGAAGTTATCGCGCAAGGCAACCTTGAGGCAGATCTATCAGTAAACGTAACTTGTACCAAAGACGAAGCGCGAGATTACTTATTGCTGAATTTCTACGGTTATTCAGATGAAGAACTAGAGAATCAAATTGAAGCGGAAGATGAGAAAGAAGTAGCAGATGAAATAGCAGAACTGCTGGAAGAAGGTAACGATACGGTAGTATTTGAACATGAAATCGCACTACAAAGTTGTACTGATTGCGGTGTTGATGAAGAGTAGAACAAGCGAAATCATCAAAATTTAACATGTCATCAGACCTAACATGATGTTCATTTTGTTTAAGGCGTTAGAAGATATTAATCTAACGCCTTTTTCGTTTATGGGGTTTGCAGTAGAGAGTTTACAGGTTACTTCAAGTTGGATTAATTAATGTATTCCTGTACTAGCTTGCCCAACCTTCGCGCTTAACACGTAACGGTTTTACGAATACGATAATTCTCGTACCAGTAGCCTAATGTATATGTGACGATCGTAATATCGGTTATCGCAAAAGGGATAAAGCTCGTATTTAAGTGTGCTGTTTCTGGATTAAAGAAATTCGAAGTAAACAAATAAACCATAAATAACTTCTCTAGAAATGAATATAGAATGACAGGTTCTCTCCAACGTCGCACATAGGCAGAGGCCGCGATGAAGAACCCCATCAATCCAACCATTATTCCCCAGTGCCTAAATAGGAAAACATAGTTTGAGTCATAGGGGAGGTTATTCATCTCTTTTAATGCAGATTCTGGATTGAGAGCGTAGATCCCTGCATACATGGTGATTAGACCACCAATGACGAGAAATGGTTTGAGAAAACGATTAAAGAACATAGCTGTACACCTATTTAGGTTTGACTAGTTAAGTGCCAAAATGTTGATTTCAACACGGCGGTTACACGCACGTCCCTGTTGAGAATTATTGTCACAAATTGGGAATCTTTCACCGAATCCATGAGTAGAAACACGGCCAGAGGACACTTTTTGATTCACCAAGTAATCACCTACAGATTCAGCTCTAAGCTCAGATAACTTTTGATTGCTTGAATCGCTCCCTGAATTATCTGTGTGACCTTTTACTTCCAAGCGAGTCTCTGGGTACTCTCCGACAATTAGAGCCACACTGTTTAACGTTGGGTAAACGTCTGAAGATAGATAGTAAGACCCCGAATCAAATCCAATCCCGTTCTCCATAATAAGCTGAAGTTCGTTCTCACTAATACGTTTAACTTGAACGCCTGAATTCACTAATTGTTGACGAAGCGCCTGCTCTTGTTTATCCATATAATATCCAGCGCTTCCCCCAACCACACCACCCAACGCTGCACCACGGAGCGCTCTCTTTTTTCGTTCATCGGAGTTATCACCTGTTGCGGCGCCAAGGGCTGCCCCAGCAAGTACGCCAATCATTGCGCCTTTGGTCGCAGAATTTGTTTCCGCTTCTCCGGTGGTTGAATTTTGCCTTTGTGTTGCTTGACACCCGGTGATCATAGTAATTAACGAAAGAGCTAGAATTGATTTTTTCATCGTGATGTATTCTCGATTATGTCTAATGCTTTGCTCCGGTATCTTTAGGTGAGAGCAAAGACTTATTAAAGAAGTTCAGGAGATAGACTAAAAATAAACACCACAAAATTCATCGGTAAATCTACTGCATGGGTATTAACACTGAATAATATTCGGAGCCAGTTCATCCAGTTTGTGTTGTATGGATTTCTTAATTAATTCACTGCTGTATTGATATAAAGGATGGTTGTGATTTCGTTCAAGGTAGTACATTGCATGGCTGATGTTTTCGGGCAGAAGTTTACTTAACCATCTCGGCTTTAAGCACTGAATTGATTCAGAACACATTGATGCGGCAAGTGTTTCGGTAACGGCGAGAATATCAGAGTGCTCAGCAAGACAACTCAGCACCGACATGCTCGCGGAACGATATTGGAAGTCGAATTTTCCAGGATACTGCCTTTCTAGTATTGCATTAAAGTCGGTCAGCCCTGGAACTAAAATGCCTCCAGTCGGGTAGGTGGAAAATTCAGACTGAGTGAAACCTGAAGCCTCCCAAGGATGATTATTTCGAGCAATTACGATCGGTTCGCTAGTCGTTAGTGCCACGGAACGAATAGATTTAGGTGTCTCTATTGGGTAGAAATTTAGCCCAATGTGGACCTCACCATTTTGAATAGCTTCAAAGGTTTTGTCGTTCCAAGTGGTGATATTAAGTTTTGCATTAGGAAACATATCGAAGACCACAGAACTGGTTAACTCCGTCGCGATGGCCTCTAAAAACACACTTGAAACGGCAATGGTGAGCTCACCATCAAATTGATGAGGCTCAGCGAAGATATGTGACGATAGACGATTGTCTAACAGTTCAATATGTTCATTCAGACCATGACCAATTTCATCGGCGCGATGGGTGGCGTGAAGCTCATTACCTGATAAATAGAACAGTTTATCGTTAGTGAACTCTCGTAACTTTGCCAGTGTTTGACTTACCGCCGATTGCGTTATACCCAGTGTGTTTGCTGCTTTTTTTGTACTTCTATGAATATAGATGGCATTAAAAGTTCTTAGGTAATTTAAATTTAACTGTTGATTGTATTTTCGGTACATATTAACTACGACCCCGTATTAATTAGCGACACTATTTTCCTGTTAATAAGTGAATTAGCATTACTAATATTTCGAATAAGTAGAGTATGAAACTCAGTTTATTTAGAGTGCTTGCCACAACAAATGAGTAATAATTAAAGGCATAGCAATGAATAAATTAAACGCACTAATGACTACCTTAGCCATGGTATCGGTCGGGGTGTCGACGTCTTCCTTTGCGGGTGATAATAATGAAGGACAGGAATATCATGATGCAGATCCGAGAAACAGTTCGTTAAGGGCTGCGGTTTTTTCTGATGATCAAGGAGAGTTAAAGCTGCTTGCAGGAGGAGGTGCCGGTGGGCTAACCAGTGATATTTCACAAACCGTGGGCTTTGCGGAATATTATACTCAGACAAATAATGCAAGGTTTCGAGCGGCGCACTTTGATAGTTTCGGGGGAGTGTATTTGGATGTATATCACCTAGATGATGCCGCAGGCATGTATACGACGGGTTATATGCTCCCCTTATCAAATGATGATGGTACGTTGTTCTTTCCTTCACTGAATTACACCTATGTAGATTTTAAAACCAATGAACTTGCAGATTTGGCTAACGGCATAGCGGGCTCTCCTTTACCTGCTATTACATCAAGCCAGGTATCTATGGCGCTTGGCGGTGAAGAGGCGCATTTAGGTTCTGTAAATTTATATGCGCTTCACCCTTGGAATGACACGCATTTTTCGGTATACAATGTAAATCTAGGATCTTCCTATGGTGGCGTTAACATGAATGTTGCTAATCTCATGTGGCTGCAAGGGATAAAAACCAAAGTAGCAGACAAGACAATTAACATAATGTTTGAATTCAAATATGACTATATCCAACTAGAAAATACCGTTATGGGTAATATTGATTCTGAAGAAGTCACCGCATCAGTTGGCATCGATTACCGTTTCTAAATAAGGGCACGGATAACGTGCCCAAATCGATAATTAAAACGTAAAGTTTGCCCCAATAAAGTGGATACTACCTTCAAACGAGCCATGAATTTCCGTGTATGACGCGGTTCGTTCTATTTCTACCGACCCCAAATCTGCATACTCATAGAAGAGATCGATACGAGTGGTATTCCAGTAAGTGCTCGCACCTAGAGAGTAGCGATACTGCTCTCCGACGGGAAGGTCGACCCATTGTTTGGTTGGGTCATCTTGTGGTGAGGTTTCATACGAAAATCCAGCCTTAAGTGCCCAGTCTGCGTTTAGCTGGTAATCCGCACCAACCGCAACTTTCCAAACATCGTCCCAATCTCGGTTGATCGCAAGGGATGGATCTATTCGGTTTAACGGATCGTTATAAACTGGAGTTTCTGAGAACTCGCTCCATTGATGAAATTGGATTGATGACAGTAGGTCCAGCTTTGTTGTTAATTCATAACGACCACTTAAGTCGATGATTGCCGGTATGACGAGCTCAGTTCCAACTATCGTTTCTCTTCCATTAATTAGCTCTCCACCGGACGTTAATGTCGCCGTAATATCGTCAAAGTCGTGAATTAACTTGGAGCGGTAGCTTAACCCCAATGACCACTGCTCAGCTTGGTACATTGCGCCCATGTTATAGCCAAACGCCCAGTCTGTTGCCATGTCAGATTCAAAGCCAGTCGTACTTACTTCCAGAATCCCATAATTGACCTGTGCTCCAAGACCAATCGACCAATTATCGTCAATTTGATAACTCAGGTTCGGGTTAATCTGTAGCGCTGACATGAAGGCTTTATCAAGATGATTTGCACCATCCCAGTTGTCACCATATTCGATGGATGACCCGCCTACAGCGCCAAAGTTAACACCAATGTGGATGTCTTCATTGAGCTGACGTACGTGGAAGATCCCCAGAGAAGGCATGATGGTTTCAGCATTAGCGTTACCATTATAGCTGCCTATATCATCATAGTCGGTGTAGTCCATCTGCAAATACAGAGCCATGGTGTTGATTGTTGTTTTACTCTCGCCCATATGGCTCATAGTGGCAGGGTTTGTCCAGCTTGCTGTGGCTGTTTCAGTATAAACACCGTCGCCAGCTCCGCCTGTACCAGCGTTGGCCGTTACGGCTTCTTGAAGTAATAAGCCACTAGCATTCGCGAAAGACGAGCAAATTAACAGAGTTAGAATTGATTTTTTCATAATGTTCACTTAAGTAAAAACGAATGAGTACGTTCACTCATCACGATTAATGTGTTTTAGAGAGAAAAGGGGGAAACCTAGCCACCAGTTATGGGCAGGACCGTCCTTGGTCCGACTAGGTTTCAAATGGTGTTAATTATTGGCATCAAATCATTTGGCTAACGAGGTAAACAAAAACCGATAGAAATAGACACTGACTTTTTCTTCTGTGGGTGATATCAACAAAGTCACAGATTTGATGGAATAGATTCATATGCTTATCTACATGCTGTATAAGAAATAGATCTGAGCTTTCATACGAATAATGATGCCTCGAATGACGTTCAAGAAGTTCAAAAATGGAATCGGCTTTTCAGCATTAACCCAAGCTAGACCAACAGCACCGACAGGAATGTCGTAACCGTCAGGCTCCGTTATACGTAAACGTACAAAGTGGTGCTTATTTTTGACGTTCTTACCTGTCGTGGCGCGAACATTGGTCTCTTTGGCTAGCAGTGAACCTTGAGATTCACCTGTCGCTTCAACAATACCTTCGACTTGTGCTGAGAAAACCTTGCCCGGATAAATCGCTGTGGAGAACTCAGCCTCTTGGCCGACTTTGATGTTACGAAATGCTTGGTGATTAATTCGCATCAACACGAATTTTTCATTACTAAACATCTTAAGGCGTGGCATTGCTCCAACATATTGACCTTCACGAGCCATAAAGTTCGTAACATAGCCATCGGTAGGGGCGAAGACCTTAGTTTGAGATAAATCCCATTCAGCTTGTTCAAGTGATGCTTGTTTGTTTTTGAAATCTGCTTCTTTGCTCATTACGGTTAGCTGTGATTTCGCCATCAGATTTTTGTTTTTTTCCGATGTAATCAGTGCTTTATCATATTGAGATTCTAAAATTGAAATCTGGCTCTTAGCCATAGCAATCACGGTTCTTTGTTGATCTAGGTTACTCTCAGTAACAGTATTTTTTACCTTCGAGTTTTGATCGACAAAGCGCTTAAGCGTGCGTTGTTTTAATGTCAGATCATATTTTGCTGCAGTAATTTGATTGTTAATAATATCGATATCTTCAAGAGAAGACTGGAAATTAGTAGTGGCTATATTGATGTCTTGTACGGCTGATTTATAGGCAGTCTGTGCAATAGTGACTTGAGCGACGGCTTTATCAACAGCAATGACATAGGAATCGTTGGTGAGTTCATACACCAATTGGCCACTGGTTATCTCTTGGTTTGGTGAGATATGAAGCTTTTCAATGTTTCCGGTTACTCGTGTTGAGCCTGGACGAAGCTGAATATGCGGAGATTGAACTACGGAGCCGCCAGAGAGATCCATTGGCGCCCAAGTGATTAGTCCGACCCAAACAAACATTAACCAGGCTGTACCACCGCCATAGGCAAATGTTTTAAATGGCGTTCCCCAAGGGATACCGACTAAGCGGAGAAGATATATAAATAGAGCCCAAACAGCTAAACCTTCTAACATGGTTATTCTCCTACACTTTCTGTTTGATTAGGTGAGGCATCGTGCCAAATATGACGAACACGACGGATGCTTTGCTCGACATCTACAAAAGCAATGATGACTGCGACAACCCATACCCAGTGCCAAATGAATCCAATCCAGGTGAGTATCGTGACTAGACCAATTTGTCCGTGTTTCATTTTATCGGCATGATGAATAGGCAATTCATGAAACTTCCAAAATGCATAAAGGGCACCTAAAACAGTACCAATGAGTACAATCCCTGCAACAACGTGTAATCCAGTGTCGAATCCAGTTTCGACAAAAGGCATGCTAATTAAACTCATAAAGCTTCCTAAAGTGGTGTAAAAAAGAGTGAGCTAGAGTCGTTACTTAATCGGTAACGTGTAACGAAATGTTACGTGTGGCGAGCGGAGAACGAATCAGTAAATTTACTGCTCTGAATGAGAAGCGTACTGAACATTGATCTGACGGGGTATTTTCTGCTTGTTCGTATGGGGCTTATGACAAGTACGCATCGATGTTACGCATTATTTGGCCTCTCTTAGATTAACTGAACTTAGATTAACCGTACTTGGTTTGACAGTGATTGGCCTGAGAATGTTTAGTCTGAGAGTGATTGGCGTAATGCTGTTTAATTTAGCGTTAAATAGCCCTAAAGTGATGTTTGGCGTGCTAATTTGTAACTGGTTTAATCATAACCACCGACCGATTACCGTGTTCAATCGGTCTAACGGTAATATTGGCCACCATTGGGGGAACAGTATTAGATATTCCAGACTTCAAGGTACAGACGGTATTATAGCTTTGATGATCAGTTAGAACTTTTGAAAACCAAAAGCCAACAGAGTCACCTTCAATTACCTGCAGTAAGAAATCCAGAGGCTTTCCTCTAATGTCATAACTGTTACTTTTGCCAAACCATAGCTCAGCAGCGGGGTTGCAATAGGTGACTTTTAAATTCTCATCAGCGGTAATAATAATGTCACTGATGGCGTTCAATAAATCTTGATTGAATTGTAATGTACCCATCAGGTTTAGGTGATTATCTTCAATGTTTTTAGCGAGGCTAGAGAGTTCATCGCGGTAAGGGTACTGGAACGGTTCGGGCTTAGATGAACGGTAATTTGATAGCCACTGGCTCATTTGAACAACAGGCTTACTCACGTGATTTTTTAAGATCAGATAGAAAAATAAAACTAATAGAATGACCACAACAAACTCAAACACAATAATGGTCAGAAGCTCGCTAGTTAGAAGATGCTCAAGTGGACGGTGTACCACCAATTTAAATGGAATTATGTTTTTATTACTATCTATCAACCTAAAGGTGGACTGATTGATACTCCCAACAACTATACTTGTTTCAAGTTGTCCTGTTATTAAAGGTAGTGCGGAGAAAGAGACGGAAGTATCCTTATCAGCGGGCTCTAATTGCAATTTAGTACCAATGATTTTGGAGACATCATCAATCAAAAACTGATCGATTTTTTTAGAAAATGAAATAAAGCCGGTGGCTTGGGATAAATTAGATTCGTTAAAAATGGCCCGAGTAGCGACGACATAGAGTTCACTTTTCTCTACAATAATTTGAAACTTAAGGTCTCCGTAATAACTTAAGTTATTAAAACCATGGACGCGTTTATACACTTCCTGGTTAAAGTCAGGTTGGTGGGTTTGATAGAGTAACTCTTCACTTTTAGAGAAGATTGAAATGGACATAAATCCATAATCTAAGAGATGATCTAACAACGGCGCATAGGTGCTATCACTCTTGTGGTCATTGTTAGCGTGTTTAGCGAGTTCACTCCAGTACGAGTAATCTAAAGTAAACTGAATACTAGTGTCGTACTTTAATGAAATGACATTAATAGCAAGTTCACTTAATTGATGAGTATGCTCTAGTTCTTTATCCGTCGTGATTTTGCTCGCCAATATGGCAGACATAGACGAAAATATCACGCTAATCACTAAGAACAGGCATATAAATATAGCGGTCAATCGAAACTCAATTGATGTATTGAGGCGTGTTACGATTTTAGCCAGCATGCGTGTATTGCTCGATTTGCTTAGCGATTAAAGCCATGTACTGATTCAAGATTTGTAATCCTTTTACAAGCTCATCTAGGTCCATATCGAAGGCATATTCCTCTAGTTGATTTGACAACTCCCCAGAGGACTCCAATCCTAAGTATAAGAAACTCCCTTTTAGTTTATGAAAGGCATCTTTATGTTGTTGCTTCGTCTTATGAGCATCTTCGGTTGAGCTATGGTCTAAATTGGCTAAGAAAGACATGAGTATATTTTTAGCCATCTCTTCATCATCGCCACATATCTCAATAACATGATCGGGCGAGAATGGTGGCGCAGCCTCGACGAGAGAGACTAGGGCATTAAAAGGTTTGTCACTAAGTGAAAGTTTCGTAGAGTTGGTGACTTGTACTTTTGTTGGTAAGAAGTCATTAACTAAATCATCAAGCTCGTCAACCTCGTACTGTCCTTGTTGCGCTGAAGTATTTGGCGGTTTTGGCATCGAGCTGATGGCTAATGATTTCTCGCTTGGCTTTAAACGGGAATCGACATTTTGTTGATCTTTTTCTTCAATGATAGCTATAGAGTTAACGAGTTTGTGCTCTAAGATATCAATCGGGCATGGTTTAGATAAGTAGTCATCAAACCCAGCATCTAGACACTTTTGGGAAGTGCCACTAACGACATCGGCGGTTAATGCGATCAGATACGGTTTATTTGGTTGTTGGTTAAGTTTTCTGGCGAGAGCGAAGCCGTCCATTATTGGCATGTGACAATCAGACAACACGATATCGTACTGGTTACTTTGGCAAAGTTGATAACCTTCTTGACCATTTATCGCGACGTCGTGACGAATAAGCAATTTATTCAATTGCCCCGAGATAACCTGTCGGTTTAATTCGTTATCTTCTACGAGAAGAATAACAACGTTTGAAAAATCGGAATTTGAAAATAAACCCTTAGTGTTTTTTTCGCTGTTTTCGACAGATTGGTCATCCGTTTTTGTTAGTGTTAATTCCGTTTTAAATTGTGTGCCTACACCTGGAATCGACGCCACTGAAATATCCCCTTTCATGGCATCAATGATCTCTTTGCATATGCTCAAACCAAGCCCAGTGCCGCCGAATTTACGGGTGGTACTGTTTTCTGCTTGTGTGAAAGGACTAAATAAGTTTGGAATCGCATCTTCAGGAATACCAATTCCCGTGTCTTTAACATAGAGCGCTAAGGTATCAGATTGAGATCGGTGCTTGATAAGCGATACCTCGATCGTGACCGTTCCTTTTTCTGTAAATTTAATTGCATTAGACACGAGGTTATTGAGTACTTGCATTAGCCGGGTCGTATCACAAAGGTAATTCGAATGCAGGGCAGGGGATACGATAATATCGATGGAAAGCCCTTTATCACTTGCGGTAATAATGAAATTCTCACGCACTTGGGTCAGTAGTGATTGGATGTTGCAGTTCACCTCTTCAATCGTGAGTTTACCTACTTCCATTTTTGAAAAATCAAGGACATCGTTAAGTAGAGCTAACAAACTGTTTGCGGCTCCGTTTAATGATTTAAGCAGCCCTTTTTGTTCTTTATTCAGTTCGGTAAAAGTAAGCGCTTCTGCCATTCCGAGCACGCCATTCATCGGGGTTCGGATTTCATGACTCATTCTCGCAAGGAAGTCTGATTTAGCGGTGGCAAGTTGTTCGGCTTTATTTCGTTGAACCTCTGCGTTGTGTAAAGCACTCTCTAGCGCAGAAGCAAGTTGCAGTTTGTTGCGTACGCTTCGACGATAGAACATGAAAGCAATAAGCAGTGCAATCGCTCCGACCAGTACATAAATTGTGTATTGTTTAGTGACCCTATCAAGTTCACTAGAGATGTTGATTGAGTTTGCTTGTCTTTTCCAACGATCTTGAGCTTCTGTTTGTAGATCACTTCCTAATGAGAACAACGCATAGTTAAACAGGCTCGTAGTGTTTTGATGTTTTTTCTGTAGACCGATTCTTATTGGCAGATCAAAGTTAAGATTTTCTGCCCTAAGTACCTGAAGGTTGTGAAGCTCTTGTGCTGATACTTGGTAGGAGACATTAAATATATTTCCGACAAAGGCGTCTGTCTTTCCTTCTGACACTGAAAGGATGGCTTCTTGAATACTTGGAAAGATAACCGGAGAAAAATTAATGCTCGATTTTAATATGTTGTTTTCTGCATAACCCTCAACCAATGCGATATCTAAGCCATCCAATTCAGTACTTGAGCTGTAACCTTCTTTACTGGTTATTGCGGCAATGTTATTTCCTATTGATTGAGTAAAAGCGAGAAAAGAGCGCTCTTCAGTCTTAAATAAACCGGGGAAGAAATCGACTTCTTTCTGCGCTAGAGCATTAAAGGCGGTATCGAAATCTTCATAACCAACAGGTTCAAAATTTAGGCCGATCTGTCTAGAGATCTTCTTAATAATATTAACTAAGTAGCCATCAACAAAAAAACCATCAGAGGTAAAATCAGGCTCGCTTCCTTTTACGATGTAAGAGAAAGTTAGGGTAGGAGTTTGCGCTAGTATACTGACATGTTTCGGTGCTAGGTTCTTATCATAGGTGCCGATTAGTAATGAGTAATAGGAGCTACCTTGGCTAAAATATGTATACCAATCGTCTAGTAAGAGAGAGAAGTCGTCATTGATAATAGAGTGATTGATTTTTTTAATCAGAGCGGTGTTATGTTTGCTGGTTATTGCTGAAATTTTTATTCCCGGATCGACTTCATTACTAAGCACGAATTTTTCCAATAAACCAATACGTTCTAGCTCAGTTTTTATCTCATCAGTTTTGATTGTATAAAGGTAGTCGACATTATTGAGAACTCGGCTGATATCTTTGATGTTATAGCTGTGCATAACAACATCGTTATGGCGATCAAAATAGGAAGGAAGTACATTAGGTGGTAGGTTTAGCGCGATTTTACCATTAGTTTCGCCGCTAAGGTTCTCGTAGAGAGCTCCAACTAAACTAATGTAGGGTAAACTGACAAGAAACTTGCTCGAAGACACCGACGAACTGGTTGCTGTGGTGATAAAGTCTATCTCTCCACGTTGTAATTGTTTGCTTAACTCTAGAAATGTACCTTCAACAATTATTGGCTGATAGTTATTCTTATACGCCCATTGTGTCCAGTAGTTAAGTATAAAACCGAGTACCTCTTCTTTATCTGGAACCTCTCCGGATAAAACTTCTGGTACACCTATTGTTATAGTAGGGTTGCTCTCTTTACTCTCTGATGCAAAAGCTAGAGAGCTAAAGAGAAAAATACACAGAGATAAAATCAATCCATTACGCATGAGATACACTTTCTATTAGTTAATAGTAATAGTCTTGACCTGCCATATCATTTGGTCTCTAAAATACTGGTTTGTTGTAATAGGGTACTTTGATACATCGAAGAGCAACCAGTAAGGACCTCTTTTTTCAGGCAAAGGTTGAAAATTTACTTTATTTACGAGTATAGCTTCGTGCAGAACAAGCATTCGATATTTAACCGCGATTTGGTAGCCATTTTTTGCCTGTAAAGTGAGACTAGAGATTTCATTCGAATCATATGCAGTTATGAGATTTTCCATCCGAACACCTGAGTAAGTCTTGGTTTCATTATGCCACGGGAGCCAAGTTGTTAATTGGCTCGTGGGCAACGACGAAAAATCTTGCTCTGTAATACTGTAGACGTGACCGCTTGAGTCAATGATCTCCAGTGTCGTTGCGTAGACATGACTGACACTAAATAAAGCCAAAATTAATAGTTTCGACATGTTCATTCCCTAACAATTGCCTATCTTGTCATCATAAAACGCTAACTAAACATACTAAACAGTATATTTACCGTATTTATCATTTTAAATTGGCGTACTATCATAAACATAGGTAAATCTTAAGGGGTTTGATAGTGCAGGCATCACCATTTTTACTTCAGTCGCTCAAAACATTAGTGATCGATGACAGCTCAATGTATCGTGCCTCGGCGCGTGAAATGCTAATTAAATTGGGTTTTAGTACCTCTAACATCATTTTTGCTAATGATGGGAAACAGGCGGTTTCAGTATGTCGAGAACTATCGTTTGATTTAGTCTTATGTGACTACAACCTTGGTATTGCGCCTGATGGCTACGACTTGTTAGATCAGCTTAAAGATGAAGATTTGCTGCCTCCAAGTTGTGTGTTGGTCATCATCACTGGTGATGGAAGTTCAGAGGTTGTTAAAGGGTTCTCTGAATTGGAGCCCGATGGCTATCTACTAAAACCCATTAGCTTCGATATATTGAAAGATCGATTGCCCAAGCTTATTGATAAGAAACTTAAATTACGAAAACCTCTTGAATTAGTCAATGCTGATAAATTTGATGAGGCGATTGAAGAAGCTGATGCACTTGCGTTTGCGGGGGGAGAGGTTGGTTTTAATGCGCAGTTACTGAAAGTTAAAGCGCTTATGCTAAAAGGGGAGTTACATCTCGCTAGAAATTTGTTGGTCTCTTTAAAGAACCCAAGCAAGCCTTCCGCTATGCAGCTTGAACTCGCTAACCTAGCATTGCAGCAACGTAATTACCCTTTATGTGAATATTTACTCGAGTCATTCTCAAGCTCAAAAATAGCTAAGCCATTAGATTTAAGAGCGAAACTTGCCTTTGTTAAGGGTGAATATACTCAAAGCGTTGAGTATCTAGAACAAGCCATTTCAACGTCGCCTAAATCGATCACAAGATACAGTTTACTGACGTATTGTTATGTGGCTCAGTTTGATCTTAATGAAGCTATCACCGCACAAAAAAAACTCATCAATCGCGCAAAGGGGTCGTTTCGATTTGATATTGAGATGATTCAACTAGGGGCTTCTTTGTACTTAGACTTCTGCTCATTGTCCCAAGAATCATCAAATATAACTCAATTGAAAGATTTCCCTACTTGGCTAGGTGAGTGGCGGGATAACTTCCCTCGAATATCGTATCAATATTTCGAATTACTCAGTGTTGCAAGAGCACATCTCATTCAAAGTAACATCCATAAAGCGACGGTCGTTTACCAAAAGTACAAGATGTTGCTAGAACAAAGAGACGAGCCTATTTCTTTAATGGAGCAAATTGAGAGCGTTAAGATATCGATGCTGTTACGCAATTCTGAGCAGTTTGATGCGGAATACGAGAAGCTAAAAATTACGCTGAATAGAGATAAGGATACTAATATATGTTCAGCGGCTCTGCTGCTCTATATAGCCAAGTGGGTTGCCCAGATGAGTTCCTTGTTAAGTGAATACGATAGCAAGATAGCGCTAAGTCAACAGCACTTTGCTGCAAGTGAATACGAAGATGCGGTATTACGCTCTATCGAAGCAATGGCGGTAAGCCCGGTTGGTAATGCTGATGGGAGCATTCATACATTACGCTGTCTTTCTAAAGCTTGGCCTGTCGGCAAGTCAAAAAAAGAGATGTTGGCCATATTTAATGCCAATAGAGATGCCGTCATTGGTTGCGATTTCGCCCAAACGACTGAATATGAAAATTTAATGAAAAAGATGCTGAGCCAATTTAGTTTATAACTCGCATTGTTCGTAAATGTAGTTAAGCCCATAAATACGGTGTATTTGCTTGTCACTTTATCGAAAAGTTAAACCCAGAGGACGTACATGAGTAATCTAAGTTATGTCTTAGTGATTGAAGATGACCCATTCCAGCAGGCGGTCATTGAATCTATGATTCAAAAGTGCCAAGTAATGACCGTCAAGAGCGTGTCTAACGGTTTTCTTGCGTTACAGAAGATAAAGGCCGAGATACCTCGGTTAGTCATTTGTGACCTTCACATGCCGGTGATGGATGGCGTTGATTTTTTATATGAACTGTCAAAAGAATCGGAAACACCACCTGTATGTATCCTCTCGAGTGTTGACGTTGAAATACAGCGCTCGGTGGTAGAAATGGCGAATAAATATGGCATTGAAAACGTTATATCAATCAATAAACCGTTATCAATAGATAAAATTGAAAACGCGTTATCTCTTATCGAAAGAGGATTAGCCAAATCAAAGTCGAAAGTGGTTAAGTCCCCATTTCAATTCTCTCGTTTAGAGCTTACGTCAGCATTAGAACAAGGTGAGATTCAGCCGTTCTTGCAGCCTCAAGTGGATAGCCATTCACAATCAATAGTCAGTGTTGAAGCATTAGCACGGTGGGATCACCCTAAGCATGGCTTATTGTCTCCATTTCATTTTCTAGATCAAATCTCAGAGCACAATCTAGATTATGTTTTGTTTAAGGGCATCATTTCTCAGTCAATTAGCGCCGCTTCCGCTCTTCGAGATAAAGGTCAATCCCTTAGTGTCTCGGTGAACGCCACGCCTAGTGATTTATTGCAGGATGGGTTTCTAGCTTTTGTACTTGAGCTTCTTAGCAAACATGATTTTCCTGCTCGTTTGCTCACTATAGAAATAACCGAGACGCAAGTGACAAAAGAGGAGGCAAAACTACTTCACATTGTCAGTAAGCTTCGTATCAATGGTATTGAGCTCGCAATTGACGACTTTGGAACGGGCAACTCTTCGCTTAGCCAGCTTATATCAAGTCCATTTACAGAGCTGAAAATTGATTTGAGTTTTGTAAAAGAGATGCTAACCAGTGATAAACATATGGCAGCAGTGAGCTCGTCTATCATGCTAGCAAAAAACTTAAAGCTAAAAACGGTTGCGGAAGGCGTTGAAACAAAAGAGCAGGCGGAGACGCTTTGTCAGTTAGGTTGTGATTTGATGCAAGGGTATTATTACTACAAACCTCTCTCTATAGAAAGCTTACTCAGATGCTTTGACTAATTGTTATGGTGAGTCAGCTTCTTTTGCTATAAAAAGCCAAGAGTGGGTGCTCTTGGCGTTATGTTTAAGCTGGTGTGCGCTCTATTAGTTTAACAAAGAGTTTCCCCAACGCATTCTCCCCAATTAGCCTTTGAACCCAGAACATCAACTTTGAATCTAATGTTGTTTGGTAACTTAGCTTTGGTTTGTTATCTAATCCCGCTTTCAACATGTTGTTTACAGTGGATTTAGGTGATGAACCTGAATTATAAGCATTTTGCAGAAAGTTATGAGATTTACGAACAATGCTGTCATAAGCTTCCAGTTCGGATGTTACTTTCATGTCTGCCAGTTGAATCGCATCAAACTCCGTTTGAACACAGCCAGGTTCAATCGTTGAGATGTGTATACCAAACCCTTGAACTTCTTGAGCAAGCCCTTTGGCCATACCATTTAGCGCATGCTTAGTGGAAGAGTACCAGGCGTTCATACTGGTGGAAACACGACCTGCAATAGAAGTCGTGAAAATGATTCGACCTTGTTTACGTTTTCTCATATGGGGCAAGACTGCTCTCGCGATCCTAGCGGCGCCGTAAACGTTTGTATTGAATTGGCTATGGACTTTTTCTATCGAGGTTTCTTCTACGGGCCCTGCGATAGCGAACCCTGCATTCGCGTACACAATATCGATATGACCAACCTCTTCAATCATGGTCTTAACGAGTTCATTGACTTGTTTTTCATCAGTGACATCGACGCTAAATATGTGGGCTCCATTGGCATCAAGATTAACCATCTTCTCTAGTCGCCGAGCAGCGCAAAACACGGTGTGATTTTTCTCTAATAGGTTAAGGGCCAGATCATTTCCAATTCCCGACGATGCGCCGATGATAAGTATATTTTTTTTAGACATTGTTTGACTCCGAATAATTACGAACCCTCAAATATAAATAAAAGTTCTCGCTACTAATATTCTGTTATTGAAGGAGGGATATTGTCGATATACACACGAGTTAAATAAAATACAGTGTTCAGTGCTGGATCAAAATATAGAGAATTAGAAAGTTTGGATAGAGTAAAATTACCGCATAAATCTGGTTTATGCGGTTAGTCGTGTTAGTGAACGTAGATCAAGAGAGGGAGGGCGTTACGATCTATTCTTCAATACCTAAGCCATTTCTCAAAGCAAACTGAACCAGCTCGGTATGATTTTCTAAATCGAGCAGATCCAGCATACGATACTTATGAGACTCTATCGTTCTAGGGCTAAGGAAAAGCTTTTCTGCACATTGTTTTGCCGTATAGCCTTGTGCAAGTAACGTTAGAACGGAGCATTGCTTTTTCGAAAGCAACAGTAATTTTTCACCTTCATTGGCATTATCAGACTGGTCTTGTTTAAGGTTTCTTGTCATTGTTGAGTGCTGCCAATAACAAAGCCAGATATCGCACAGCAGCTTTAGCCGAGTCATTTGCTTTTCGGTTAATGGCGTTATATCACTGTTAAACTTAGAGAATGATAGTGCTCCCCAGTTTTGTCCAAACAATTCTAGGCGGATAATCCCATGCCAGCGGCCGCCTTCGGAGTGCAGGATCTTAAGTGTGTCGATTTTATGATTCACCATCTCTTCGGCAGTGAAGCTGTGCCAAGGCGCTTTTGAACGAAGCAATTTCATATAATCTTGATAGTTGCCAGGTAGAAACATTTGCTTGTTTAATTCTGGGACACCATCACGGGAAACGGAAACTGTTTTACCGTCGTTAAGTAGAATCATTGAGTTTGGGAAAAGAGTCAGCCGATCGATTTTAAACCAATCCAGAGCGGCTCTAGCAACTTCACGAAAAGTGTCATCAAAGTGCTTGGGTTGGCAGGCGATAAGGGTAGTCGATTGCTGAATGACAAGTTCTTCAAAAGAAATAATATTGCTTTCTTCTATCATCAATCAGTGCCTCATGTTTTAGGTGAATATAATAAGCTAACGTTATTGATGGGTTAGTGTCAATATTATAATAATATTTTGTATGATTTATAAAATCGAATTCAGTAATATAAATATCAAATAATTCCTATGCAGTAATACTACTGATTACCCCTATTAAACATTCATAAATAATAGCTCAGAAATCAAAATCTATTTAACCTAAATCAAAGGTCTTGAGCTATGTTCAAAAAGAAAACCTTCCTACAGTTAGCAATGGGTGCAGCACTCGCATCAACTGCAATGGCAAGTTACGCCACTACCGACACCAGTCGCCCAAATATTCTCGCAATTTGGGGTGATGACATTGGTATTGATAACATCAGTGCTTACACCAGAGGTCAAGCTGGCCACTGGACACCGAATATCGACCGAATCGCGAATGAGGGCGTATTGTTCACTGATTTCTACGGAGAGAACTCGTGTACCGCTGGTCGTTCAGCGTTCATTACCGGTCAACATCCAATGCGTACTGGTCTAACAAAAGTAGGTATGCCGGGCGCAGCTGAAGGTATGCGTCAAGAAGACCCGACCATCGCAACGATGCTTAAAGATAAAGGCTACATGACCGGGCAATTTGGTAAAAACCACCTAGGTGATCGCGACGAGCATTTACCGACTGCGAATGGCTTTGACGAGTTCTTAGGTAGCTTATATCATTTAAATGCGGAAGAAGAGCCAGAGAACCCAGATTACCCGAAAGCGCCTGGATTTAAGGAGCGTTTTGGTCCTCGTGGTGTAATCCATTCATTCGCTGATGGACGTATTGAAGATACAGGCGCTTTGACAATTAAACGTATGGAAACTGTGGATGAAGAGTTCCTTGAAGCTGCGCTTGATTTCATCGACCGTGCTCATAAAGAAGAAAAACCATTCTTTGTATGGTTCAACTCAACACGCATGCACGTATGGACTCACCTAAAAGAAGAGTCTAAAGGGCTATCAAAACGTGGTGGCCTATATGGTGATGGTCTAGTTGAACATGACAACATGGTTGGTCAGCTACTCGATAAACTCGATGAGTTAAAGATCGCAGATAACACGATCGTATCGTACACAACAGATAACGGCGCAGAAAAGTGGTCTTGGCCTGATGGCGCGACATCACGCTACTACGGTGAGAAGAACTCAACGTGGGAAGGTGGATTCCGCGTACCCGCTATGATGCGTTGGCCAAACAAAATACCAGCAGGCAGTGTTGCTAATGAAATAGCCGCGCATAACGATTGGGCACCAACATTTCTTGGCGCTGCTGGAGAAAAAACAATTGTTACTGACCTGAAAAAAGGTAAGAAGCTAAACGGTAAAGAGTACAAAGTTCATTTGGATGGCTTTGATTTGATGCCTGCACTTAAGAAAGGTAACAACACAACCGCTGATAATTCTGTGGAATGGCCTCGTAAAGGTTTTGTTTACGCAGCCGATGATGGTCACATCTCAGCAGTCCGTATGGGCGATTGGAAAGTGATGTTCACAGTGAACGAGTGTCACGGTATTGAAACTTGGCAGTGCCAGTTTGAAGAGCTTCGTTTCCCTTATATCTTCAACTTACGTCAAGACCCGTATGAGATGGCTCATAAAGAAGGCATCGGATACCAACAGTGGCGTGTTGAGCACCTTCCTTACATGTACTTGGGCGCGGCTTATACGTTCCAATTCTTGAAAACATTCCAAGAGTTTCCACCTCGTCAGGTACCGGGTTCATTCTCAATCGATAGAATTGTTGAAAAAATGAACATTTGGCAGAGAGCACAATACCAATAAGTATTTGAACTAAAAATTGGGAAAAGCAATGAAAAGCGGACGTTATGTCCGCTTTTTTATGCCTATCGAAAGCTCTCCAATTCACCAATAAGAAGAAAGGGACAAAGCAGTAATACTACTGATTACCTAAGAGTGCCTCTGGTGAATAATGAGCACAGACAACAAGCAGCACCAATCAATTCTTAGGGAAGTAACAACACAGTGAATGTGAGCGAATAAGAAGAGAAAACATCATGACAAATCAAACTCAACGTAAAAACATAATGTTGCCAAAAGACGCTCCGGCTAAACGAATGAATATTATGACTAAACCTATTGGTTCAGCATGTAATATTGATTGCACTTACTGTTACTACCTAAGTAAAGAAGAGCTACTGGGTCATGAAAGTGGTTGCGAAACCAAAATGACGCCAGAGATGCTCGAAACTTACATCAAAACATATATTGAACAGCATAATTTCCCTGAGATCGTATTTCATTGGCAAGGTGGAGAGCCAACCCTACTTGGTGTTAACTTTTTCCGCGATGTTGTTAGATTGCAAAAGCAGTACTGCCCACAAGGCGTAAAGATAGAAAACAACCTCCAAACCAACGGCACACTCCTTAACGACGAGTGGGGCAAGTTCCTAAGCAAAAACAAATTTTTAGTCGGTTTGAGTATTGATGGCCCAGAGATGATCCACAACGCCTATCGTACTAATCGTGCTGGTCGCGGAACGTTCAAACAAACCATGAAAGGTGTGGAAATACTTCATAAGCACAAGGTGAACTTTGCAACGTTAACCTGTGTTAATAACTTGACTGGTTCGAACCCTTTAGAGGTTTATCGCTTTCTTCGTGACGATATCCGTTCGCCACAAATGCAGTTTATTCCGATTGTTGAACCTAAATCGTTTCGAGATACCGCGCCTCAAAAATGGTCGGATGATGAGATCCTCTTCCAAGGCATGCCAGAAACTGAACCAAGCCACCCTAATTCAATTGTAGAGGCTTGGTGTGTATCACCTACACAATGGGGATCCTTTCTATGCACCATCTTCGATGAATGGCTAGAAAATGATATTGGTCAGGTGAACGTACCATATTTTGAATCGTGCGTGGAAACCTGGATGGGTCGAGTGAATCCATTATGTACTCTTGCTCCCATGTGTGGAAAAGGCTTAGCCATCGAGCATAACGGTGACGTGTTTGCTTGCGACCATTACGTATACCCAGACTACAAACTTGGAAACATTAATGATGCTTCGTTAGAAGACATGCAGTTCTCTAAAGGCCAAGAAGAGTTTGGTCGCGCCAAAGAGTCAACATTGCCGAAACAGTGCCGTGAATGCCCTTACCAATTTGCATGCTTTGGCGAGTGCCCCAAAAACCGCTTTATTAAAACACTCGACGGAGAGTTCGGTCTGAACTACCTGTGCGCAGGTTGGAAGCAGTTCTTCTCTCACATTGACCCATATGTCTCGATGGTTGTGGCGACTATGGGCTACCCAGTTCGCAAAGGCATTAATGCAGACGCAATGAAAATTAACTTTAAGTAGGGGGTTATCATGAATAAATTAATAGCAGTACTAGCCATGTTTACTGTCTCGATTACTCCAATCGCATCTGCCGAAACAATCGATACCAATGATATTGATAGACTATTTAATCAAGCCTCAGTTGACGCAGTTATTTCAATGGCTTACCAGACGAAAAGTGCAAGATACACTGACTTTGCTCAGCTTTTTAACTTGTGCCAAAAACGCCCGCAAGATGAACGTTGTGGTGATGAGTACAAAACAAAACGCACCAATTATGAGGTGGCGAAATCCAATCACGGCGCTTTAGTGATGGTGAATACGCCTGAGTTTCAGTCTCTATTTATGCCTGAAGTGAACTACCCAGAATTTGTCGGTTCACTAAAAGCATTGGGGTATCTAGACTCAGATCTTGAATCCTCAAAAACAAATCAAATCAATCAAGAGCAACTGCTTGTAGCACTGAATAGATGGCTAGATTCAAATGGGTTTGAGCAAACATCTGAGATCTATTTTATGCATGCTTTATTAGTTAGAGCGCAAGAGCTATCTCAACAGCTTGAAAGCTAGGGTGGGATACATGAATAAACTAGAGAATCTGACTTGTTCATATTTCAGCGTTATTCTTACGGGCGTCATTCTAATCGTTTCTCACATGAGCTTTGCGACCGAAGTTCAAGTTACTGATAAACTGATGACTGAACTTGAGCAGCAAGAGGCTTTGCTCGCTGAGTATTCTCAAAGTGAGGCTTTGGGCCTTGAACAAAGAATCTCAGCTACTGTTGCTCTTGGTGATTATTATGGGGCAAATGCGATGATCGCGGTTGCTCGTGCTTCACGTTCAGAATATCAAGAGCTTCGTATTGCCGCCATTCAAGCCGCGGCACAATGGCAAGGAAAGGCAAAGTGGGATGTCGTATCTCCACTCCTCAATGACCCCAACGGCTTAGTGAAAAACGAGGCGGTTCGTACCCTCATTGTATTGTGGCCAGTGATGTCCCAATCGTATATCGAGATACTAGAGCCCTCTGTTGATGAGTATTTAGATAACTTGCCTGCAAGCTTAGAAGGAGATCTCGAGAGAGCGTGGTTCTACCGAACTCAAAGCAAACATCAACTAAGTGAAGCGTTGTATTTGGAAATGCATGCTACATACAGTGACCCTCGTATTTCAATCGTTCAGGCAGAGTACTTAAATAGCGCTGATAAAAACGAACAGGCTATATCAGTTCTAGAAGTTAGTTTATTTGAATTTCCTAGCTATGCGCCGACCTATTACAGCCTTGGTTTAGCGTATCACCGAGAAAACAATTCGGAAGAAGCTATAACGCACCTTGAGCGGTCATACGAAATAGATCCTAACAGCACCACATTTGGGTACGCTTACGCAACGTTAGTCGGGGTATCAAACCCTATGAAAGCAGCGCAAGTGTTCCAAGATATCTACGAGCTTAACCCTGAATCTACTTATCTATATGCATGGTGTAACGCTCTATTAAGCGCTGGTCAGGCTGCTGACACTTGCTTGATTGAACTTGAAAAAGTAGCACCCAAAGAAATCGTTGCTGATTTAAGACAGCGTTATTAACCCTCTTTAATTGTATTCGTGAAGGAAAGCTCAATGCCGACTGACTCTGACTCTGTAATTTCAGCCTCTTATACTGCAAAGGCTGATAGTTCAAACGCTACTATTTCAAACACTGCTATTTCAAATGGTGCTAATTCAAATACTGTTATTTCAAGCTTAATGGAACGGGTAAATCAATCCATTGTTGGGCAAGAGATCGTTACTAAATCAATGATCATTGCTTTGCTAACGGGCGGTCACATTTTACTTGAAGGGCTTCCGGGTACCGCAAAAACTCGCGCAGCGAAAACACTTTCCGAGCTTTTAACGTTAGGATTTAGCCGCGTTCAGTTTACGCCCGATTTATTGCCTTCCGACGTAACTGGCACTCAAATATATCATCAAGAGGAAGCGACATTAACGTTCCAACCGGGCCCTATTTTTCACTCAATGGTATTGGCAGACGAAATAAACCGAGCACCAGCCAAGGTACAAGCGGCACTGTTGGAAGCGATGGCGGAAGGCACGGTGACAGTAGGTGGCGAAACCATGAAACTGCCCGATCCCTTTTTGGTCATAGCGACCCAAAATCCAATTGAACAAGAAGGCACATATCCGCTACCTGAAGCTCAAATGGACCGATTTATTATGAAGGTTGATGTGGAATATCCTGATGCAGATGCCGAGATGGAGATCATCGATTTAGTAAGAAAAGAGGAGCTTGGAGAAGCCCTTATCGATAAACAAGAGTTTAGCGGTATTGAGCAAGCCGCTGAGTGTATTGCACAGGGTAAAGACGAGGTGAAGCGCGTTTATACCGCTCAGCCGATCAAGCAGTACATTGTAGATTTGGTCATGGCGACTCGTTTTCCACACCTTTATCCGCACTCGAATTTAGATAGTTGGATAGAGGTCGGCGTCAGCCCTAGAGCGTCGATTTCTCTTGATAAGTGTAGCCGTGCTCATGCGTGGATTGAAGGGCGTGACCACGTAACGCCTGACGATGTAAGAAGTGTTGTTCATTCTGTACTAGGGCACCGTATTACGCCAAGTTTTGATGCGCTGTCTAATTCCGTCAGTTCAAAGCAGATTGTTGATGAGCTTTTGCTTAGCGTTGCGCTGACGTAGGGGAACACTATGAATATCGATTACGACCCAAGAATCGCTGTAAAGTTTGAAGCCTTAATGGCCATGAAGTTGAAAACGGCAGGTTTTCGTTTACCCCCATCCTCTAAATTGTCGAGCCGTTTGGCTGGCTCAAATCGCTCAAAGTACCGTGGCCGCGGAGTGAATTTTGAGGAGTTTCGCCACTATCAAATGGGCGACGATATTCGTAGCTTGGATTGGCATGTAACTCAGCGTACTGGTGAGCCGCATGTTCGTCTTTACAGTGAAGAGAAAGATCAATCGGTAATATTGTTCGTTGATCAACGTAGCAGTATGTATTTTTCTACCATCGATACAATGAAATCAGTTGTTGCGGCCCACATCAGTGCCTGCTGCGCATGGAAAGTGACAAAGGATAGTGACCGTATTGGTGCGATGCTGTTTAACGACCGGGATATTAGTTGGTATAAGCCGCAGCGAAATTCAGCCCACGTATCACGCATTCTGCGGACGCTAACGGAGATGAATAAAGCGCTATCGGAAACCCAAGTTAAGCAGCCTTCGCAGGTCATCGAGTCGGGCTTTAGTCGAGGGCTATTGAAACTAAGCAGACAGAAGCTCAAAGGTAGCTTGGTTGTTATGGTGAGTGATTTTACCAATTTATCAGATGATGACCTAAATCGCATTAAGTGGCTGAAGCAACATAATGATGTATTGGGTGTTTCAATCAGTGACCCAATGGAAGTAAACCTCGCATTCGACGAATCTGCAAATATAAGTGACGGGCAACTACAGCTCCCTGTAGGTCCGTCATTGAATTCAAAATTGACTTTGTATAATCAAAATAATGCGATACACAATGAACGTATACGTCACTTAATCCATGCTGGTGGTATGGATGTCATTCAACTTGATACGTCTGGTCGTCATCTTGCTCAGTTTATAGAGCAGGCGAGTGGAGGTCGAAGTGTCAAACAATAATATTCTTTTAAAAAACCTGATAGAACCCTCTGCTCGTCCAAGCATTGATTGGTTCCCAAGCACAATAGGATGGAAGTGCCTGTTAATCGTATTGGTCGCAGCTGTAATATGGGGAGGGTATCGTTGCTATACACGGTTAAAATCTGAATCGTATCGACGAAAAGCGATCAAAGCTTTGAATCAAATACCATTCACTCATCCAACGGCGCTAGAGCTTCAATCAGAATTAAGACGCTTTAACAGTGTTGTAAAGCACGTCGCTTGTTTTGCTTACCCTAACTCGCGTGTCGCTATGCTTACAGGTCAATCGTGGGTCGACTTTTTATACAAAACAACATCGAATAATGACCTTGATAGTTCTCTGTTAGAACGATGGCAAAGTGAGCTCTATCAATTGAAGCTTGTAAACTCGTGGGAAGTCGCAGACTTGAATAGGCTTAGGATCCTGTGTATTACGTGGGTAAGAACTCATGATAGGAGCGACTATGATCGAGTTTGAAAACCTTTGGGCGTTTTTTCTCATACCGTTACCTGCTGTTGTCTACTACATTGCCCCGCGTCATCACACTCGCCAACTGGCTGTTATAGTCCCTTTCTTTAGCCTACTCATATCGACTTTGAATTTGAGTGCGAGTAAAGGTGCAAGTGAGTTGAGCGCGACACCTTGGCAACGATTATCGCTTATCTCTGGCTGGGTGTTACTTATTATTGCCGCTGCAAAACCTATGTGGTTAGGACCAGAAGAGACTCGGCATTTGTCTGGTCGCGACTTGATGATGATTGTTGATCTATCAGGCTCGATGGCAACGAATGATTTTACCAATGCGAATGGAGAGCAGATATCAAGACTAGCCGCATCAAAAGAGGTCCTGAGTGAGTTCAGCCTACAGCGAAAGGGCGATCGCCTAGGCTTGATTGTGTTTGGAGAGTCAGCTTACGTTCAATCACCGTTCACCGTGGATCATGACGCCTGGTCCAAATTATTGAATGAAACCCAGCCGTCAATGGCAGGTGCCAGCACCCATTTAGGTGATGCAATCGGTCTTGGAATTAAAACCTTCATTTCAGAGGCAAGCGCTGTTGATGACAATGGACTAGAGAACACAACTAATAGTAGCAAGCAGAGAGTCATGATTGTGCTTACCGATGGGAATGACACCGATAGCTTGGTTCCACCGATTGATGCTGCAAAGGTGGCAGCCGCTCATAATATAAAAATCCACGTGGTGGCTATGGGTAGCCCGAACACGACGGGAGAGCAGGCGATTGAGATGAGTGTTATTGAAGAGATTGCGGATATTACCGATGGAGAGAGCTTTCTGGCCATGTCACCAAGTGAATTGAGTAATATCTACCAAGCAATTAACCAGATTGAACCACTCGTGTTTGAAAGCTTTAGCTATCGGCCAAAAACGAGTTATCACTACATTCCAGTGATCATTGCCATCATTCATCAGCTTATATTTATGGCATTCAGCGTGGTTCGACGTCGAAGTCTGTTCCTTACAGGTGAAGGTGTAGGGGCGAAATGATCATGATGACAGTGATTGAAAACTTTCACTTTACTAGACCTAGTTGGTTATTGCTTACTCTGCCTTTCTTAGTGCTAGTGATTTTGAATTGGCGTGGTGAGAACCGAGGGAATGCTTGGGCAAAAAAGCTACCTAAACACTTACTAAAAGCGCTACAGGTCGGAGACTCTAACTGGAATAGTCGCATACCGATTAAAACACTCTCAGTCCTGGGTATTATGGCGATCCTAGTGGCATCTGGCCCAAGTTGGTACCGACAAGCGTTGCCGTTTGGCGAAAGCACGACGCCTTTAGTTATCGTGTTGGACGTATCAAATTCAATGCAGCAGCAAGACCTAGCACCGAGCCGTTTGTTTCGAGCCAAACAGAAAATACTATCGCTTATTGAGTTAAGACAATCAGGGACTACAGCGTTAATTGTCTATTCCGGAAGTGCTCACATGGCGATGCCTTTGACACAAGATATCGAAGTTTTTAGACCACTGTTAGAGTCAATATCAGCTGAAGTGATGCCTAGAGACGGTAAGTTTGCAGAATATACCTTGGCCGTTATTGAGCAGGTATTACCTGAAAACAGCAATAATGCGACGGTGTTATTGGTGACCGATGCAGTAAATCAAAAAGCGTTTAACGAATATCAAGATTACTTTGGCGTTAAACCGTATCAGTTACTTGTGTATGGAATTGGCGATGAAGCGATCACTACGCCATATCCGTTGGAGTCTCGAACGCTTTCGTCTTTGGCTCGATTAACGGGGGGAGAGTTCGTTACGTTTACTCAAGAACAAGGGGATATAAAGAGACTTAACCGTGAGATTATCTCGTTTTCTGAGCTTTCTGGTGGCGAGTTTGAACCGTGGCATGATGCAGGATATCCATTAGTTTGGTTCATCATTGTCCCTTACTTATTGTGGTTTCGAAAAGGTTGGCTGGTTAAATGGAGTCTCGTCTTTTTAGTTTGTAACGCGTCATTATTTCCCTCACCTGTTTACGCAAGTGAGCTTAATTGGCTTGATGTATGGTTAACGAGAGATCAGCAGGGTGCACTGCACTATGACAGGGCCGAATATACCAGCGCAGCAGAGTTGTTTGAGAATGAAAATTGGAAAGCTGAATCGTATTACCTTGTAGGGGATTACGAAACTGCCCAGCAGTATTACATGCGAAATGATGATGTAGCATCGCTGTTAGGCGCTGCTGCTTCACTCGCTCACATGAAAGAATACATAGCGGCGAAAAAACTCTATGAAGAGATTCTACAAATTGATCCGAGTAATAAAGTCGCAGGTAATAATCTACAAGTAGTGACCTCAGTTATCGAACATATCGATACCTTCACTCAAAGCCAATCGAATAGTAACGAGCAGCAAAGCAGTAAAGAGCGCGGTGACAAACCGAAAAGCTCTGAGGGCATATTACAAGAAATCGACAAGAAGCAGCTAATTCAAGAGTCGTTGTCTGCGAAAGATATTCTCAATAATCCAGTAATGAACGAGAAGTGGATGAAACGTGTAGAAAGTGACTTAGCCAATTTTCTAGCGACTAAGTTTCATCTACAGCTTGAACAAGGAAAGGGTAGATCGACGGAGTGGCGTGATGAGTAAAGGTCTAAAAAAATCCGTTTTTAAATTGTTGCTTATATCGCTGCTAATATTTGTCGGACATGCTCAAGCAAGCGTGATGAGTGAGCTTCAAGAACAAGGCAAAGTGAGTATAAAAACGTGGGTGAGTGGGGACATTGAGTCAATTTCAACTCATGAGCAAGTGATTGTTAATATAGAGGTATCCACAGATACTTGGTTTACTAAAGGCACGCGAATTCACCGTATTGAGGTCGATGATGCGCTTGTCATTAATCGTAGTTCGTTTGCCATAAACTCTACAGAACGTATTAATGGAAAAACCTACTCGAAACAACTTTGGGAAATAGTGCTTTACCCTCTGGTTAGTGGGGAGTACCGAATTCCGCCAGTTACCGTTGAGCTAGAAGTGAAAAATGGAAAAGATAAGGTTAGCGGGCAGTTAACGACGAGTCCTTTGAGGTTTCGCACACATAAGCCAATGGCACAGACGACCAAAAGTCATCACTGGGTGACAGCTACGGTTTTAGAAGTAACGGATCGATGGGAAGTGATTCGCTCAGCATCGAATGAGGTAACGGAAGAGTCATCGGTTCGTGTAGGTGACTCTTTGAAGCGAGTGATTACAACAACCGCGAATGATACTAGCATCATGCTATTACCGGACTTATTACAAGAACCAGTGCTGATGATTGATAGCTTAGCGTTTTATCCTCAGGCGGCAAAAAATGAAGAGCACCAAGTTCGTGGTGAACGTTATTCAAAAAAAGTAGAGACAGCGATATATATCGTTAAACAAGCAGGACGCATTACCCTTCCTCCTATTGATGTTTACTGGTGGAATCCAGATACCAAATCAAATACGAAAGTAATATTAGAAGAACAGACTTGGCAGGTAACTCACACCTTTTCATCATGGATTAGTTTGTATAAAAGCATAATTATCAGCTCTGTCTTGTTGGTGTTATTGATAACGGTAAGTTTATTTAAGGTATATAGGTACTATAAATCAAGATCTCTACCTAGGTGGGTTAGAACCCTTATAGCGATAAAAAGAAATTTATTACCGAATTTTGAATCGGTTTTATATGAGCGCTTATTAATAAAATATGACCGATATAGGTTGATAGACGGAAATAAATTAGCTGGAACGTCAGATAATGAAGAAATTAAAATTGTACATCAACGATATAAGCGTAATGAAACAGAAGATTTATCAAGATACCAATTAATTAATATATGGATAAGATCTATAGCTAAAAAGTATTAGTTACTTCGGTTGGTTCTTGGTGATTAATAAAAAACTCGAATAAATGCAGTAATATTGCGGTATTTTCATTCCACCAATTTAGTAAAAATGACCACACATTCGAAGTCGCACTAGCGATGAAGTTAAAACAATCGATAGGGAAAAGTGGTCATTATGAAAAAAACAATCTTAGCAATTTTAATTGCATCAACAGCTACATCAGCATTTGCGGTTCAAACGAGCTCTCAAAATAGTAAACCAGCATTTGAATTTGATCCTGTACATAAGGACCAGTTTTCAGTATCAGGATCTTTTGGTCTCGGCGGTTACTACGATACTGAGTCTGATGCTTTTTATGATGACTGGGCAACAGGAATGACCATTGCTGTTAACTATCAAAACAACCGATTCCTAGGCTATTTTGAAACAGATTTACAAGTAAATTGGACGACAGATGACAAAGCAAATCCTTGGGATATCGAAAGCGGTACAAACACCGATGTAGATAAAGCATGGTTAGGCTTTGATACTGGTTACGGTATTGCTTCATTCGGTTGGGAAAATGATACTGCACTAGACAGAGTGGACGGTGCTGGTGATATGACTTATGAGTTTGGAGCTTCTGCTGGAGATGCTTCAGATGCTTTTAACGTCGTAAAATTTGAAGGTTCTACAGTAGGTGTGGCATATGGTATCTCTTACTTTGAAACAGAAGATAGCCATAGCCTTGCGGACAAAGGCATTAATGGTTACCTAGGATATCAGCATGATGCATTCAATGTATATGCGGGCTATGAAGAGCGCGATGAAGCAGACTTTAGTGTTATTTCACTTTCGGGTAACGCTAAGCTAGGAAAGATTAAAGTTGGTTTTAACTCATGGATTGATGAAGGTAAAAAAGACCTAGAAGTTAACTCTAACGACTATCAAAATAGCGGTTATTACTTATCTTCGGCGTTTTCTATTAACGAGCAACTAACTCTTGCAGCAGGCTACGGCGCAAATACCACGGAAGAAATTGGTCAGGCTGATGAAGACAAAAGCTACTATAACGTTGCAGCCATGTACACACTGAACGAACGAGCGGATATGGGTATCGATATTAAACGTGATATCGACGCTGGCATCGATAGTGACGAAGAGACATATGTATTTGCAGCGGCATACTATTACTTCTAATTCCCCAAAACTGTAGCCAGTTAGTCCTTAACTAACTGGCTAGTACTGCCTTTAATTCCCCTATATCTGGTAGCCTAATATTAGGGTTTACCACATTTAGATTATGTAAATGTGGATTTAAGTTCGGAGTTAAAATGATTATTGATATTGTTGCTAAGGGTAGTATTTATGGCAACGAAACAACTTTTCGCTGTGAGGCTAATAAAGAAGGATACTTTGAGTTATCGAAAATAATAGGAAGGAAGTCTGGTACTAGACCACAAAGCCTATGCAATAAAGTATATGTAGAGACAAAAGAGGAAGCGGCGAGATTGTTGCTGACGAATAAGTATTACATATCTTTAACTGGACGATATTCAGGTATTCACAGAAAATCGTTAAGAAGGATAGCTGCTTGTACAATTGTGAAGGTTTAATTCTAACGGAACAGATATTAGCAACAGGCAGGCATCTTAAACCAATGCCTGTTGCCATTAGATAACCACTGATTTAGTTTCCAATTTGTTTCTTACTCACCAAGTGGTTTGAAGCCGCAGCTGCTAACAGTGCAGCACCGATAACTAAGGTTTGAAAATAGGCAGGGACAAGCGTCAGCATGCCGACGGTGAGTGTCATGATGATAAGCGCCCCAATGAAAGAACGCAGAACTTTGCCTTCACCGCCACTAAACGCAGTACCGCCAATGAGTACGACTAATATAGCGGTAAGCTCCATACCATCGCCGGATAACGGATCACCGATGGACATGAAACTCGCACGGGCAATACCGGCTAAAGAAGCACAAGCGCCTACGATAGCGTATAAGCTAAATACGACTAACCCTGTCTTAATGCCGGATAGCTTCGCTGCGGTTGGGTTGCCCCCTGTCGCTGCGGCGTATTTACCAAGTAACGACCGATTTTGCAGCAAGATGAGGAAAGCGGTCACACCAACGGCTACCCAAAACGCCATCGGTAAGCCCATCAATACGGCGTCTCGTCCATAGTCATTAAACCAACCAGGCATTTTCATATCGCCCATTGATTTGATGGCCGATACACCATCTTCTACCAGCAATAGAGCCACACCTTTATACAAACTCAGTGTTATTAATGTCGCAATAACTGGGGTAATACCAAACTTTACGACTAACAATCCGTTAAACGCCCCGAGTAAAACACCACAGAACACCGTAATAGAAAATGCTGCCCAAAACGGTACACCATTAATAGCGAGTAGTGCATAGATAACAGCACTTAAACCCATGGTACTTCCTACGGAAAGGTCGATATAACCTGAGATCATCAATAACGTAAATGCCCCAGCTAATACCAAGATTGGCGCAGAAACACGTAAAATATTGATGATGTTTTTCTTATAAAGAAAGTTGCCGCGTTCGAACAGCGCGTATTGTTCTAAGTTAACACTACTAAGAAAAATCACTATCGCAGCTAATACAAAGTAAATGTAGTAATTGAGAACAAACTTAGACACTTGGTTACCGAAGGACGACGGTGTGTTGAACACTTTTGTTGAATCAGACATGACGTTCACCTATTGATTGACTTCGGTTATTTACTGCGAAGGGACAACGCCCACGTTTGAGCTGTAATAGCTAAAAACACCGCGACGGCCCTCAATATAAATTGCCAGTCGGGTGACAAGGTGAGGCCGGTGGCTGCCGATGTCACCACCGCAAGTATGATGGCGCCAAAGAACATACCGATGACAGAACCAAACCCACCTGCAATGGCAATACCACCTAGAAGTGCGATAACTAACGCATCGAACTCCATAAGCAGGCCGCGGTTAGAGAAGCCAGATTTGAACTCAGAAGAGAGTAGAATCCCGACTATTCCAGCAACTAAAGCACTAAACAGATATAAATAAGTAATATGCTTGGCATTATCAATACCAGACAGCTTCGCGGCTTCAGGGTTTGCGCCAATCCAATAGGTAATGCGTCCGAATACGGTTTTACGCTCGATAAAAATAGCCGCTAAAAAGAGAAGAAGCATGAAGAGAACGGGGAACTGCATAGAAGTGCCAAACACTTTGAGACTACCTAATACACCAAACTCTGAAGGTAAATTAGTGTTTCGTTGTGAACCCTGAGTAATAACTTGTGCTATTCCTCTGGCAACCATCATTGTTCCTAATGTGACAATGATAGAAGGGATACGAAACCGAACAACGAAGAGGGCATTTAATCCACCAATAACTAATGCGCCCAACAATGCACCTACAATCGCTAGCCAATAAGGCAAACCAAGGCCAGAAGAGAGTGCAGAAGCACCCGTGACCGATTGTGCAAACCATACAGATAGAACACCTGATAGGGCGACAATTCCTCCAACCGAGAGGTCAAAGTTTCCAGAAATAAGCAAAAACGATACGCCAACCCCGAGTGAAATAACTGCCCAGTTATTGGTGACTAAGTTCAGCATGTTCTGAACTTGAAAAAAGTTTGGCACCAAGACGGACGCCACTAAAAACAGTCCAACAGCAACTAGGGCGACCAACAATGTAATATACATTTGGTCACTGACTTTACGGCGTTGTACTGGTGAGTCGTTTAATTTTATGGAAGTATTTAACATACTGCCTCCTCAAGGCCACCAGTAGCAGCGTTCAAAATATAGTTTGTATCAACGTCCGGCCCATTTTTAATCTCAGAGACTAATGAACCGTCATAAAGTAGGAATAAGCGATCGCATACTCCGAGTATCTCTTCTAATTCTGTAGAAAATACCGCGACAGAGTTACCTTCATTGGCAAGACTTTTAACGAGATCATAAATCTCGGTTTTAGCACCAACATCGACTCCACGCGTCGGTTCATCTAACAGCAATAATTTGGCTTGAGAGAATAGGCATTTCGCGATGACTATTTTTTGTTGGTTGCCGCCTGAGAGTTTCTCGGCAGGTTTTTCAATCGAGCTTGTGGCAATCGACAGCTTTTCAACATAATCGTTAGCGGCATTGAGCTCATCGTCTGCTTTGAATACCCCAAAATCTGACATTCTTGGTAAGTTCATCACAGGAATGTTTTCGCGAATAGTCAGACTGGTAAAGAGCCCTTGTGTTCTACGCTCTTCGGGTACTAACGCAATACCTGCCGCTAGTGATTCTTTAGGGGAATGACCGATTTCTTCGCCATTGAGTTTAATGCTGCCTGTTACTTTGTCTGCGCCAAATATCGCTCTTGCGATTTCCGTCTTTCCAGCGCCAACAAGGCCATAAAACCCAACAATCTCGCCTTTGTTAATATCGAAAGAGACGTTATTGAGTCGCTTGTTATTGAGATTGCGAACGGATAAAAACGTATCGTCAGTGACAGTGTCTCGAGGGGTATAATCATGGAAGATGGTTCGTCCAATCATCATGTCGATGAGCTCTGCGCGTCCTTCCACTTCAGAAATGGGTTTGGTTGAAATATGTTTACCGTCTCTCATGACAGTAACGGTATCCCCTAAGGATAGAATTTCATCAAGCTTGTGAGAAATGTAAATAACGGTGACATTTTGAGCTTGAAGGCGTCGAATTACCGTGAAAAGCCGGTCAACTTCACGCTCAGATAAAGCGGCGGTTGGCTCATCCATAATGATAATGTTGGCACCGGAAGAGGCTGCGCGCGCAATCTCCATAATCTGTTTTTGGGCGACGCCAAGCGTCGAGACTCTAGCGTAGGGATCAATCGAAGGTTCTATCGTTGCCAACGTTCGAATCATTCTTTCTTCTAGGTCGGATTTTATTAAAAAGCCAAATCTACTTTTTTCCATGCCCAAGGTTAGGTTTTCAAGTACCGTTAGCTCGTCAACAACATGCAACTCCTGAAAAAGGGTAGCAATGCCGGATTCTCTGGCGGATTGTGTCCCTTTTGGGCTATACGGTTTACCGTTTACTTTCATGGTGCCTTGAGTTGGGTTGATAGCGCCTGTGATCATTTTCACCAGAGTCGATTTACCCGCACCATTTTCACCGATTAAACAATGTACTGTGCCGTGTTCAATTGAAAAACTGACATCGTTAACCGCCCGCACACCGGGGTAGTCTTTAATGAGCCCTTGAATTGAAAGAACAGAAGTAGAATTTTGACTATTCAAGATGATCTCTCCTTTAGTTGTTGGTTCTTCAAACTGTTGAATCAGTGTCGGCAATACAGTTGAAGTGACCTTTCCTTGTCTATGAGATTTGAATCTAACTTCAGTTAACATGCGGCTTAACGCTATGCTAAGCCGCCGTTGACTGTTACTTAGTTATAAGCGGTCACATAATAATTGATGTTAGTTACTAAATTGCGCGTCTAACCATTGCTGTGCGTCTGGCTTTGGCATTGACCAATAAGAGATGGTGTATGCCTTATAGAAGAACTCTTCAGCTTCAACGCTGCTAGGTGCTACTTTTTCATTGATAACGTCCATCACCAAGTCGATACGTCCGCGTGCAGTTTCAACCGGCGGAAGACCCATAGATAGCTTCAGGCTAGAGTCGGGATCATAAATTTGGTCAAACTCAACCGAGTCAAAGTCTACACTCGCAACGATTTCAGTATGAGGTTTACCATTTTTAAACTTACCTCGGCCAAGTTGAGATAGCGCAGCCATAGTTCCCACTGTTAAGTTTGAAGCCTCTGAATAGATAAGGTTGACCTCAGGTTGCTGAGTTAATAAGTCGACAACAATCTGTTTTGCAGCTTCTTGACCGCCACTTGCATCTAAGGCTCCAAGGTTTTTCGCGGTAGGGTCTACTGATAATACGCCATCAGCAAATGGGTTGGTTCGGCCTGAACTTACTTCGGTATGGTTTGGCCAACCTAGCTGAACCATAACAATAGGTTTGTCTGGGTTTGCTTCTTTCCATGTTCGAGCCATTTGTGCGCCCATGTCAAACGATACTGTCGCCTCATCGCTACGTGCGGTCGGGATGCCTGTATCGGTAATCGGGCTGAAGAAAGAGGTCATTGCGATATTCTCTTCCAGTGCTTCTTTCACACCTGGTGTGGCTGCTTCGCCATCCCAAATGTGAAGTGATGCACCATCAAATGCGCCCGCTGCAACCTGATCGATGTTTTGTGTCATGACCGCAGAGTCGGCTTTCCCATCAAAAATAACCACTTCCGCGCCATACTTCTCTTTTGCGTAGCGTTTCGCTTCGGTTGCTTGAGATTGGTGGAAAACATTCGACAAGTCTGAAACGAAAAATGCTATTCGCTCATTTGCCTGTGTCGTAGCAGCAAGGCTTGAAGCAACAAGAATACTTGTAGCGATAAGTCCTTTATTAAAAATCTTTTTTAATGTTACTGACTTCATGATCTTCTCCATGTGTATTAGGTATTCACTTGTTGTTATCACTGATTTGAATTTTCTTTCAAACGGTGAAATGTATTTCACGTGTTAAAAGGTAGTGAATGAAAATTGGACGGTCAATGGCATATTGATACATTACGTATCAATATTGTTAAAAATGTGATCGTTCGCAACAAATGAGCCAAAACGAAACTTTTTGTATCGTTTTAACTTGTAAAAGCCTCTTGTTGTGATTATTTTTTACACAGATGAAATAAATTTCACTGCTTATGAACAAATAAATGTGCCCTGATTGAGCTTAAGAAAAACAATACCGCTCAATAAATCGCGACTATATAGATAGTTGTATAGAGAGAAATACAGGCCGAGTGGACAGTGAACTAGGGAGAGATTATGGCGATGAGTGAACAAGACGACATTTTAAGGCAAACAGCTAAAGTTCTGACGTTACGTTATATGGAGAACCTAAATCAGTCCGATATAGCTAAGCAGCTTGGTTTGTCGACGGCCAAAGTGAACCGCGTCATTAAGCAAGCTCATGATGATGGGCTGGTGGAAATAACGCTGAATCTGCCACAAGAGAGAACCCATACGTTGGAGCAACGAATGCTCGACGCTTTTGGGCTCAAGACGGCAGTGATTCAACCTAGTTTAAGTAAAGATGAAAGTGTGGTCACTCGCCAAGTGGCTAAAGCAGCAGGCGAATTACTGATAGAAACGGTGAAACCCGACAGCGTTATTTGCATCAGTGGTGGTAAAACCATGGCTCAAATAGTGGAAGAGATTAAACCGATGAGCTTTCCTAATGTCCGAGTCGTCCCCGCAACAGGCGGAATCCAAGGCCACCATTTCACGGATGTGAATTATCTCGCAAGTCGGTTAGCTGAAAAACTAGGGGGTAGCAGCACTCAGCTCCACGCACCTTTGTTTGTGGATACCGATGAGCAACGCTCAATACTGATGGAAATGCGCAGTATTAAAGAGGTATTGGATCTCGCAAGAAGTGCGGATATTGCTTTGGTTGGCGTTGGCTCTGTCGCCAGTGAGAGTGACAGTTATTACGATTTACGCTCGTTAAGTGGTCACCAAGCAGAAACGGTCATCAGCGCTCAGTGTAAAGGCGAAGTTCTTGCGCATCTTTACGATGAAGATGGAAACAAATGTGCTGAACATATTAACCAGAAACTGATTGGACTGAATCTACAAGAATTGAACAGTATCGAACACAGCATTGGCGTAGCAGCGACTCATTCAAAGGTCGATGCTCTAGTCGCGGCACTAAAGGGGCGACTAATGAATGGCATAGTTTCGGATGAAGATACGGTAGCCCGTGTATTAGAACTCATTAAATAGGAAAAGATCATGAAAAAAAGAGAAATAGGAAAGTCAGGAATTGAAGCATCGGTGATTGGTTTAGGTACATGGGCTATGGGCGGCTGGATGTGGGGTGGTACTGACGAAAAAGCCGCAATAGAAGCCATTCATGCCTCGCTTGATAATGGCGTATCGCTCATTGATACCGCACCGGCTTATGGTCTTGGAGTGTCAGAAGAAATTGTCGGTAAAGCAATAAAAGGTAAGCGTGACCAAGTGGTCTTAGCGACCAAGTGTGGATTAGTTTGGCATACAAACAAAGGCAATCACTTCTTTGATGAAAATGGCAAACCCGTTCATCGCTATTTAGGCGCTGATGCGATTCAACACGAAGTGGAACAAAGCCTTAAACGATTACAAACCGACTATCTCGATCTTTATATTACGCATTGGCAAGATCCGACTACGCCAGTCGAAGAGACGATGGAAGCGCTGTTATCTCTCAAAAAAGCCGGGAAAATTCGAGCGATTGGAATTAGTAATGCCAATCAAGCGGAACTCGCGAAGTATCAAAGCTGTGGTGTTGTCGATGCAGTACAAGAGAAATATAACCTAATCGATCGTCAATTAGAGCAAACACTACTGCCAACAACGATTCAAACTAATGTTGCCTGTCTTAGTTATTCATCTTTGGCGATGGGGTTGTTAAGTGGGAAGGTGACGCCAGAGCGAGTGTTTACCGGGGATGATCAACGCATTACTGATCCAATGTTCACCATTGAAAATCGCCGCTGGGTACAGAAATTTTGCCAATCTATAGAACCTATTGCTCGACAAAAAAATATCAGTGTCGCTCAACTCGTGATAGCTGCGACGTTGCAACAACCGGGAATTACCTACGCCTTATGCGGTGCGAGAAACCCACAACAAGCGATTGAGAATGCAGCCGCTGGTAGTGTTGAGTTGTCATTAGAAGAAGTGAAATTTATCGATGCTAAATCCCTAGAGTTTTTTGGCGAGTTGGAACTGGCTTAGGCCGTATTTCATAGCGTTCAAAACCGGTTGGAAGGAACAGCACTTGGCAGGAAGCAAAGATGAATAACAACACAAAAGTATTCCAAAACTTAAATCTACAAAGTGGTTTCGATGTCGTGGTTATTGGAGGAGGTATCAATGGTATTAGCGTATTTAGAGAGCTTGCACTGCAAGGCGTTAAGGTATTGCTTGTTGAAAAAGATGACTTTTGCTCCAAGGCAAGCGCCGCTCCTTCTCGGATGATACATGGTGGTTTGCGCTATCTCGAAAATGGTGAATTTTCATTGGTGAAAGAAGCGCTATTTGAGCGTAATCGCTTACTCAGTAATGCACCTCATTTAGTGTCGCCGCTGGAAACGACTATTCCAATATTCTCAACCTGGTCTGGAATTTTTGATGGATTGTTTAAGTTTATCGGGCTTAAAGACCGTCCTTCTCAGCGCGGATCTGTGGTGATTAAACTTGGTCTTAGTTTGTATGATTGGTTTACCAAACGAGACCAAATGATGCCTGCCCACAAAATGCATTCTGCCAGTGTAACGCAAAAACGCTGGCCGTTAATGGGTAAGAAAGTCAGCAGTAGTGCGACCTATTTTGATGCTTGGATAAGCTCACCTGAGAGACTTGCCATGGAGCTTATTCAAGAAGGCATTAAAGCAGGTGGAACTGCGCTTAACTATACAAAAGTAACTGATTTAAGCGATGGACGACTTACGTTGCAGCAGACGGGCAGTGAATCACCAGCGCATGTGTTTAGCCGTCATGTTGTGAATGCAACTGGGGCGTGGGTTGATAGCACCAATGGTCTTTTGACCGCACCCAGTCAATACATGCAAGGCACCAAGGGATCGCACATCATTGTTGATAATGCCGATCTTTTGCATGAGCTAAAAGACAACATGTTGTTTTACGAAAACAGTGAAGGAAGGGTTTGTATTCTATTTCCATACTTTGGCAAGGTACTTATTGGCTCAACAGATATACCAGTGAGCGACCCTGAATCGGTTCACTGTACCGACGAAGAAATTGACTACATTTTGGAATCGTTAAGAGGTGTACTACCCGATCTCAATATCAGTCGAGACCAAATTGTTTATCAGTTCAGTGGTGTGCGTCCATTGCCTTCTGTGAATGCATCAACAACAGGGCAAATACCGCGAAGTCATTCGATTAAACGGGATTCTATAAATGGAACGGACGTGTATTCACTAATTGGCGGGAAGTGGACTACGTTTCGGGCTTTCGGCGAAGAAGTGTCTGATGAACTATTGGAAGTACTTGATAAGCCAAAGTGCTGTAGTACTAAGCAAAAGCAAATCGGCGGAGGAAAGGGTTACCCTGTCACTCAAAAGGGTAAGGGAAAATACGTGTCGAAACTTGCCGACCGTTATTCTACTCAGCCACACAATCAAATCGACGTTTGGTTCAAGCGCTATGGAACTGGGTGTGAAGGTCTACTGGAATGGTTGGAAGGTCAGTCTGATTCACTGCTGAATTCACTCCCTGATTATAGCGTAGGCGAACTCACATACATTCTAGAACATGAGCATGTTGAAACGTCTCTAGATGTATTTTTGCGACGAACTTCGATTGCCATAGAAGGTAAATTGAATGATGCGGTTTTTGAAGAAATATCGGACATAACTGCTGATTTCTTCAATTGGACCCCACAACGAAAACAGGAAGATCGCGAGCAAACAAAGAATGTCTTGCTCACCTTTCATGGCGTCGAGTTAGACGGCCTAAAAAAGACGCCTGAAACCACATCACAATCAAATAATGTAGAAAATCAACAATTAGAAAATGGAGAAGAGTATGTATTTGACCAATAAGGTTAGGATGAACCGATTGTTTAAGAACGGGCGATGCCTCGATGTAGCGATTGATCATGGAGTCTGCAATGAGCCGTCTTTTCTAGACGGGCTTGAAAATATGAGCTCGGTCGTAGAGCAGTTGGTTAATGCAAAACCTGACGCTATCCAGATGAATGCCGGTCAAGCGGACCTTCTACAAAATGTCGACGGTAAAGATAAGCCGGCATTAGTGATGCGAATAGATTTGGGTAACCCTTATAACGCAGAGCGTCACCGCCACATGTGGGCGCTTCTACAAAATGCAGAGCAGCCAATCATTCAGGCTTTACAGATGGATGCCGCGTGTGTTGTGGTCAATCTATTTATGCTTCCAGATGAGCCCGATCTATTTAAACAATGTGTCGCGAACATCAGCAAAGTTAAAGCGGAATGTGAAAAATACGGTATGCCTTTGATGGTAGAACCGCTAGTGATGCAGCCAAATACCAAAGGGCAGGCTTACATGGTCGATGGTGATTGTGAAAAGATCGTGACGCTTGCTCGAATGGCTCGTGAGCTGGGGGCCGACATTATTAAAGCAGACCCTACCGCTAATGCTGAGGATTTTCATAAAGTTGTTGAAGCCGGTCGTTGTCCAGTCCTTGTGCGTGGCGGTGGTCGAGAAGATATTGAGTCGGTATTTAGTAAAGCGAGAGCGTTACTTGATCAGGGTGCGTTAGGTATGGTTTACGGCCGTAATATCTATCAGCACCCAAACCCAAGCCGTGTTGTTGATGCGCTGATGGCGATGATCCATAACGATGCGTCTACGTCAGAGGCCATGAACCTTTATATTGGCGACAAATAAGGCATTGGCGATAAAAAAACAATTCGCGATAAGTAAGAGTCAGTAATAACTAACAGAATCAGGGAGGGGATATGACGTCATACGCACTTGGAATTGATTGTGGCAATACAGCGGTTAAAGCCGCGTTATTTGATGAAAATGGCGTAGAGATTGCGACCGTAGCCAATAACTATCCGACCCATATCCCTAAACCTGACTATACCGAAGCGGATCTTGATGAATGCTGGGGGCTGTGTGCTGATGCTATTCGCCGAGTAATGGACAAAACTAAGGTAGATCGAAACCATGTTGTCGCTGTTGGTTGTAGTGGCCATGGAAACGGGCTCTATCTATTGGACACAAATAGAGCACCATTGCTCGGTATTAAATCCCTAGATAGCCGAGCGCAATCAGATGTTGAGCGTTTGCAAAAATCGACTCTATTTTCGACCATCAATCGTAAAAATCATCAGGGTGTGTGGAGCTCCCAAACTGCACTGTTATTACATTGGTTAAAGCGTCATCAACGAGAGACGTACGAACAAATAGGCGAGGTGCTTTTTTGTAAAGACTACCTGAATTTCAAACTTACGGGAGAGTGTGCAACAGAGTGGGGAGACATCACTGCTTCAGGTCTATTTGATTTTGAATCGGACAGTGTATCTGATGAGTTATTAGGCGCTTACGATATTGCTGACATTAAATCTAAATTGCCAAACATCCTAGAGAGTAATCAGGTGATTGGTGGCATTACGTCAGAGGTTTCTGAATTAACAGGACTAAACATTGGAACGCCTGTTATAGCAGGGCTATTTGATGTAGTTGCATGTGCGTATGGCTCGGAAGCCTACCACCTCGGTGAAACGTCTGTTGTCGCAGGAACGTGGAATATTAATCAAGTTGTCACTGACACGCTTCCTCCTCAAGAGATATTCATGGGGTGTAAACTTGGGAAAGATCGTTACTTAGCGATTGAAGCAAGTACATGTTCAGCCTCAAATTTGGAGTGGCTCGTTCAGCGGTTCTTTACAGAACACGTCGATAATTCACTATCAGGTGAAAGTGTATTTGAGCGATTTAATCGTCAGTTAGAAGATGTTGAATTGAATGATACCTTACCGCTATTTCATCCTTACTTATATGGTTCAACGGGTCAACAATCCCCATCCGCCAACTTGTTTGGCTTGAAAGGCTGGCATCAAGATATCCACATTGTTTATGCTTTTTATGAGGGCATAGTGTTCGCGCATTTAGAGCACATTAATCGCCTACGAATTGCGGGATATCAGATGGACTCTGTCGCAATTAGTGGCGGAGCGTCTAGAAGTGATTATTGGTGCCAGTTGTTTGCTGACATTCTTAACGCTGAAATTAAAGTGAGCGCATCTGATGAAGTTGGCGCTAAGGGCGTAGCTATGCTTGCGCTTAGCACCGTTTCGGAATTACTAGCTAGAGACCTTCCTCAAACGAATAGGCCTCAAATGAATAAGCTTAAAACTAAGGCGTCACAACGCGTATTTAGACCAAGCGATGAACGCCATGAGTTCTATGTAGCAAGATTTAAGAAGTATTGTTTTTTGAAAGAGTTACTGGCCGACGTCTAGCGAAATAGCCGATCTTTTTAAGCCAAATGTCTGTTTCATCAAATGTATAGATGACCAAATATTTACATGAGTAAATAAGCGAACAAATAAGAGTAAGCAGTCAGTGATGATCTCGACACAGATCATTTCTGCGCCCAAAATATATTTTATTAAATAATGATACTAAATGTATCGATATTAAATTTAAGGTGATTTATGAGCCAATCTATTGTTTTACCAAAATTCTTAGAAGTCGGAGAAGGCGCAAAAAGTGCAACTGGCGACATAGCACGTCAGCTTGGTTGTAAACGAGTGTTGATAATCTCGGATCCAATTATGAAGACGTTAGGTCACGTTGAAAATCTTCAAGCGATTGTCACAAAAGCCGATATTCAATCCGATATTTTTACGGACACTATACCTGAGCCTACCGAGGCGTCGATTCTTCCAGCGGTTACCAAAGCGATTGAGGGAAATTACGATGGCATTATTGCATTAGGCGGCGGCAGCGTAATAGACAGCGCAAAAGCCATCGCGTTATTAGCTCAATATAAAGGCCGTATCCGCGATCACTCTGTACCAAATGTCGTCACGTTACCGATCATGCCACTCATTGCCATCCCAACAACCGCAGGTACGGGTTCTGAAGTGACGAAAGTAACTATCATTACCGATGAAACGAATGATGAAAAGCTGCTTTGTATGGGGCCTGGCTTAATTCCGGCTGCTGCCATTATCGATTTCGAACTCTCTATGACAGCGCCTGAACGTATTACTGCGGATACAGGAATAGACGCTTTGACTCACGCAGTAGAAGCGTACGTGAGTGGAAAGTCTGGTTTGTTTACTGATCAGCAAGCGCTGCTCGCAATGAAGCTTATAGCGCCTAATCTACGTGAAGCAGTTAATAATCCAGATAATAAACACGCCAAAGAGCAAATGATGCTTGGTGCAACACTCGCTGGCATCGCATTTTCCAACGCTTCAGTGGCGTTAGTTCATGGTATGAGCCGACCGATCGGTGCTCATTTCCACGTACCACACGGCATGAGCAACGCAATGCTGCTTCCAACGGTTACTGAGTATTCGATTCCAGCTGCGAAAGCTCGCTATGCAGAATGTGCTCGTGCAATGGGAGTCGTCGAGTTATCAACCAGCGATGACGCCGCTGTTGAAGCATTACTCATTGAATTAAAAGCGATAAATAGAGACCTAAGCGTTCCATCGTTAAGTGAGTTTGGCATAGACAAACAAGAGTTTTGGTCAAACCTCGACATTATGTCAGAGCAAGCTTTAGCGTCAGGGTCTCCTAACAACAATCCACGAGTACCTGATAAAGAAACCATGATCGAGCTATATAAAGCGGTTTGGTAACTAAAGTAGCTTGTTAATTGAAACCGACTGGTAACACCAATTTAAAATTTTAAATCAAAGCCCCAAATACTTTATACAAGGAAGAGAATATGATCTGTAATTTCATCAATAACCAAAGTGTTGAGAGCCATTCAGAAAGGCAGCAACCCGTCTATGACCCTGCAACAGGTGAGATACAAAACCATGTGAAACTTTCGGCTAGAGCAGAAGTAGAGTTAGCCATTCAAGTTGCCGACAAAGCATTCAAATCATGGTCAGCGATTACACCTCTAAACCGTTCACGTGTTCTGTTTCGCTTTAAAGCTCTACTAGAAGAGAATCGAAACGAACTGGCTGACATCATCAGTCGCGAGCACGGAAAGGTGTTTAGTGATGCGTTAGGTGAGATCACTCGCGGACTAGAGGTTGTCGAGTTTGCTTGTGGGATTCCGCATCTACAAAAAGGCGAGCACAGTTTAAATGTGGGGACGGGTGTGGATTCCCATTCTCTGATGATGCCTTTGGGCGTTGTCGCTGGTATTTCACCGTTTAATTTCCCTGTCATGGTGCCGATGTGGATGTTCCCAATCGCGATTGCCACGGGCAACACATTCATTTTAAAACCGTCGGAGAAGAACCCTTCCGCACCTCTATTTTTAGCTAAATTATTACAGCAAGCAGGGCTTCCAGACGGAGTGTTCAATGTCGTTCAAGGCGATAAAGAGGCGGTTGATACATTACTGCAAGATGAGCGCGTTCACGCCGTCAGTTTTGTCGGATCTACACCGATTGCTGAGTATATCTACTCTGAAGGCGCGAAATACGGTAAGCGTGTTCAAGCATTAGGTGGCGCTAAGAACCATATGCTTGTCATGCCCGATGCGGATATGAATGGCGCTGTTAATGCTTTGATGGGCGCAGCGTACGGTGCAGCCGGTGAACGCTGTATGGCGATATCAGTCGCGGTAACCGTAGGCGAAGAAACAGGGGACGCATTAGTACGTCTTCTTCAAGACAAATTGGCGACTCTCAAAGTGGGTCAAGGTTACGGTCAGGAGATCGAAAATGATATGGGGCCGCTTATCACCAAAGAGCACAAACAAAAAGTCTCTGGCTATATTCAGCAAGGTGCTGACGAAGGGGCAACCTTGGTTGTAGATGGCAGGGAACTACCACTAGCGAAATCAAGCAATGGTTATTTCGTTGGTGGCACATTGTTTGACAACGTCACGACTAATATGACCATCTATCAAGAAGAGATCTTCGGTCCAGTGTTGTGTGTATTGCGCGCAGACAATTACCAACAAGCCCTAAAGATCATTAATGATCATGAATACGGAAACGGCACCGCTATATTCACCGCCGATGGGGACGCTGCAAGAGACTTTTCAAGCAAGGTTCAAGTAGGAATGGTGGGGGTGAATGTCCCAATCCCTGTACCGATGGCCTTCCACAGTTTTGGCGGTTGGAAACGTTCGTTGTTTGGGCCTTTACACATGCATGGTCCTGATGGTGTGCGATTCTTCACTCGAATGAAAGCAATTACTACACGCTGGCCTGAGTCTGATATCAAATCAGGCGGTAAGGAAAATACTCAAACTCAAGCCGAATTCGTCATGCCAACCATGAAATAACGCATTGATGTGAGGAGGTGCGCGGTAAGATTTTCTAACTTAACAAAGGCTTACTTTAAAAGTAAGCCTTTGTTTCTTATACACGTAGGCCATGTCACTGTTGCGCTTAGGTCACAAAAACAATACGCTATAGGAAGCACATCGAATCCCATTTCAAGGAAGAACTCAGCTTTATGTCAACACTTAACTCGACTACCCCAACGAAAGGTTCAACCTTAGATAGAGTACTTCAAGTGCTGTCTTTGGTGGCAAGTAGCCGAGGGCATATAGATAGAGAGTCGATTGCCAGTCAGTTGAATATGCCAATGGCTTCTGCAAACAAGCTGATTACACATCTAATGTCTCTAGGGCATTTACAGGAAAATATTGTGGGCCGAGTGATAGCAGGGCAGAAACTGCAAAACCTATCTCATGATATTTTAAAAAATCAGCGCTTCTCTGATCAGCGAGCGTCCGTATTGCAGCGTTTATCTGACCATATTGGAGAAACCTGTGGAGTATCAGTGCCAAATGGTATTGAAATGATCTATTTTGAACGAGTGAATTGTAACTGGCCTCTACAGATTAATTTGGCAGAGGGGAGTCCCGTTCCTATTGCAGCATCAGCATCCGGTAAGCTTTACCTTTCTATGTTGGATGAAGAGATCAGAAAGAATGTGGTTCAGAATATGGGGCTAACCGAATACACGCCGAAAACCATTACCAATGAAGCTGTATTTCTAGAAGAGTTGATACGTATTCGAGAGCAAGGCTTTGGGGAAGATAATGAAGAGTTTGTTGATGGCATGGCTGCCATTTCTGTACCCATCGGGTCTGATGAACTTAGCTTTGGTTATCTGTTTTGTCACGCCCCAAGTTTTAGAACCTCTTTAGGGCAGTTAAAAACGTACTTACCTGAAATGCAGCTAGCTGCAAAAGAGATTCTCGACTTTACCGTTAAAGAGCTTGTCCATAAGACGCTATAACTTTGTTAGTCTAATTAAACTGATCTTTCATATCTCGATAAACGGCCTCTAGGCTTTGCTGCGCAGAACGAAGAATAGGCAAGTAATTCTCAAGATCATTAACACTCTTACGGCTTTTAGGGCAGTGACAAAATGTTGCTGCCATAAAGTTCCCATGCTGGTCGTAGAGGGGCAGCGCTATCGCAACCATTCCATCGATAAACTCTTCATCATCAACACTATAACCACGACGCTTAATCAAGCTGAGTTCACCCTTTAACACCTGTAAGTCGGTAATCGTGTTTTTAGCGCATTGTGTTAATTCAATTTTGCTTAAGACTTTACGAAGCTGTGAGGGGGTCAGTGTACTTAAAAACAGCTTCCCACTCGCTGAGGCCCATAATGGAGTAGGAAAACCGACTGGAATGACTATTTGTAGTGGCCAGTTAGTTTGAATTCGGTCGTAATAAACCATGTGCGGTGTTGGGTCGTCATTGGCGAGCGCTAAACCACATGTCTCTTCAAGTTTACGAGACAAACCATGCAGAATGGCTTGGCGTTGCAGCTTGTGCTGATTGGTCCATTTAACATCCAACGCGATAGATAGCATTTGTGAGCTCGGATAAAAATGTCCACGCTCATCTTGCTGAATGTAGTTTGTCTCTTCTAACAACTGCAGTAATCGATGGCAGGTTGGTTTAGGTATCCCTGACTCAAAAATGATATCGGAAGCGGGGACTGGATTTTTTGACGAACCGATCCTTTCGATGACATTGAGCAGCCGATCGACCGAGTTAACTTTTTCCGACACCATAGATTCCTTTTAAATGACTTTTACATTCATCTTAATGCTAATGCAAAGATGAGAATCATATCTTCCCAAACTATTAATTTAATATCAACTTGTTAGAGCTTGAGTGTTTGTGCTCTTCATCGGTAGCAACGTTGAGATTAGACGAAATTCTGCATTCCCCTTAGTTGGAGCGTCTAATATAAATAGCTGCCCAGACTGAGGGGAGAGGTTAGCCTCTGTTTGAGTCAGACCGTAGTTTGCTGTCGTTACAAATAAAGAATCAAAATATTTTCCCCCGAACGTGCATCGGGTCGCATGTTTCACGGGTAGTTCGATGTCACCCAGCTTTTTGGCGCTGCCTATTCTGGTTGGCGATGGCATATAGTAACTGATGATTCCAGCGTCCCAGTGACATATATACACGTTGCCATATTTGTCGGCACACAGACCATCGGGAAGCCCTTCATGTGATCTGAACTCAACAAAAATTTTCTTGTCCAAAATGTGAGTCATGCTCTCATCAAGTTGATACTCATAGACTTTTCTTTGAAACATATTAGAGCAGTAAGCTCGTTTTAGGTGCTGGTTAAAACAGATACCATTTGCGACACTAAATTCTCTGTCCATCTCTAAAATTGAGTTATTATTAAGCTGAAATAGCTTCCCGTCTGGTGATTCTAACTCTTCACAATTCATTGAGCCGAACCACAAATGGCCATTGGGAGATGCTACTGCGTCGTTCATATGAAGTTGTGGTGAATGCATAAATGGATTTTCAATTAAAGAGAAACTGTCAAAGCTGGGTGAGCTATAAAACAGTCCTTGCTTGCTCGCGCATATCCAATGGTCATTATCGCAAGGTACGATGGCAGTGATATCAAATGGCGTTTTGAAATGGTTTATTTGCCCGTTATTGATGAAATATTCATAAATATCGGTACCAGCAGCGTCTACCCAGATTATGCTTTGTGAACTAGTTTTCCAAATCGGTGACTCACCAATGGTCGTCGTTATTTCATTAATTGAATTCACACTAATTTACCTATATTGATACGTATAGTTTCAATATAGCAACTGAACCCTGTTTTTACAGTGATGTCACGTTTGTTTTGTGATCAGAACCAGCGATAATGGTTCTATTGCCTTACTTTAAATGACAAGCCCAAATTTACGCCTATTTGCACAAAGTTGAGACTGTATAAAACGCAGGCTTTAATCATTTAACTCAATGAGTTTTTTAATGCCGATTAATTCAAAATCGTTATCTTCTAAATACGCCCTAAATTTTTCAGATGTAACTATATCAAGATCCTGTTGACGACATTTTGCCGCCCAGCGATGAACTTGTTCACTCGATAATGAGAGTGCATTTTGTTCGGTATCATCAAGCGCACAGTGACTAATAATGTGGTAAATGCCAGCTTTATAGGAAGAGAGCCGCTTCGTGATTTGGTCAAAAGTTAAATGTGTCATCGTGAAGCTATCATCAACGTACTTATAGTGACCTTTCTCTACCGCGTAGGTATAGATAAGCCCAAATTCAGACGCGACTTCTTCAACTGCATTTGCAATAGGTTGAAAAATTTCTGAGCCATCAAACAGTAGCTCAGGAAGCATGTGTGTTTCAACGTGGGTAGGCGTCACCCCGCTTTTTATAACTCTTTGAATTTGAGCTCGGTACTCGTTTTTTACATCTTCTATGTTTAAGCTTCCCAATAATTCCGAGTAGTCACTATAAAAATATCCTAGTTCATTAGATAGGGACTTGGCACCGGTAATTGGACCACAAGACATGTTAGTCCACTCACAAGTCAATGTTAGATGTACGCCAATAGGTAGATCATGTTGCTTGGTTAAACGAACAGCTTCTGGCAGCCAAGGCGCAGCAGCCATAAAATTACTGCTTTGAAGTAAGCCGTGTTGAAATCCACGTAGAATTCCCTGATTGACACTATGACTGATGGCGAAGTCATCACTAGTGATGAGAAGGTATTTTTTACTCATGAGTTTGACCTATCTACTGTGTTTTAAACGCCATAGCACTATATCGGGAATGCTAGAGTGGCGAAAGGACATAACTGTAACCATAAATACAGGGTTAACTTTCTGGCTATGAGACAGAATAGCCATGCGTGTTAAACGCACAGCTATTAATTACGGTTCTGATTCTTTTTATTCACCAGCCATAATTTGGCGTTTTCCTTTCACACTTGCAAATAGCATGTAGAGACACGTTGCGAGTAACGAAACAAACAAGTAATCCATTAGCCCATTTTGGGAAGCAATGAACTTGTTGGCGATAATTGGGCCTGAAACTGAGCCAATACTATAACTAAACAGCATAACTTGTGTTGCTGAAACGATGTAGCTTGCGTCCAATCCATCGCAACCTAAGTTAATAGCGACAGGGTAAAGTGCAAAGATTGCCATACCCAAAATAAATAGGCTGACTGCAAATACCCCCATATCACTGTGTAGCACGGTTATAGAAACTGCTGCGACACCTAATAAACAAAACATTGCCATCATTAACGTTCTCCCCAAAAATTTAGAGAACAAAGGAACCATCGGCTGCACAGCCATACCACCAAGAATGATTAAGGCCATAAGCCCCCCAATATCGCTATTGTTGATTCCACGTTGTTTTAGTTCTAATGGCATTAATCCGTAAATTGCGCCAAGCGTTAGCCCGGAAACAATACAACCTATAATGGCAGCATGATTGAGCTTGGCGATCTGTTTAAAAGATAGTCGTGCAGACTCTTCACCTTTTGGTTGATCAGAATCACCAAAAATCAATACCAAAATAGCAATTAGCATCAGGGTCAAAATAGCGATAAATGGTACGCCACCAGTCACGCCAATAGTGCCAATCCCTAACTGGCCGATAGAAGATCCTCCGTACAGAGCGCCCATATATAGGCCAAGTCTTTTTGCACGGTTAGATTCATCGCCATGCAAGAGCCAAGATTCTACAATGACAAATACACCTGCGACCGAGACACCCGCAGTAAATCGAGCAAAAAGCCAAACCGACGTATAATTGAGGGCAGGCATTATAATCACAGTCGCCATTAGCACAACTAAACACAAAACAAATGCATTACGATGACCTAATCGAGAAACTATTGGTTCAATTCCAATCGCACCAGCGAGTAGGCCCGCATAAAAAATACTGGCTAACCAACTCGCTAACCCCGAGTCTAAACCGTAGTGAGGCAACATAAGAGGAATCAAACTCATCAAATAACCTGATGCAACGGCGTAAAGGGACAGTGCAATAACAGGTACTGAAATACGAGTATTTTGCGCAGAAGTAGTTGATTTTTCCAATGAATGAGCCTCCGAAAGTATAAAGTTAGGAACGTTTTCGGGGGCGAATATGGGCTTAATTTGAATGGAGGTAAAACGAATTATTTTACTCCTAACGACAAAAGATATTTATCGCTAGGAGCGGTATGTTGAACCTAAAAAATCACTAATTAAATTGCGATTAATTTGCGATTAATTGAAGGTTAAAGGTACATGAAAATTGAAAAAATGTAGGTTCTACTTAGTGATGGCTTGATTTAACCATTGATCAAACTGACCTTTTGGTAATGCTCCGTTTATCATATCGACACGTTTTCCACCTTTGAACATCATAATGGTTGGTATGCTGCGAATTTGATATTGAGCTGCTAGCTCTTGTTGAGCTTCTGTGTCGACTTTGACGTATCGTATTTGTTCGCTTCTCTCTTCTGCTGACAGTTCAAACACAGGAGAAAAACCAACGCAAGGGTTACACCATGGGGCCCAAAAGTCGATAACGACAGGTTGGTCACTTTCGAGTAGAGCGCTGATATTGGATACAGTGCCTTCGATTGGTGCGCCATCCAATAGAGCAGATTGACACTTACCACATTTCGGGCTTTCTGAAATACGTGTATTAGGAATTCTGTTGAGCCCCTTACATGAAGGGCAGCGGGTGTTAAATGTAGTCATGGCGTTCTCTGTTCCATCTGAGTGCGGCGTATAGTGAATGGATGGTCTCTGAATAGACCAAAAGGAAGATTCAATTACGCTCTAAAATATTTCTAATAAGATACGAAAATAACAGTCAATAATAAACAGGATTATGGCTGTTTATACCTATCAATATGATAGGCATAAACTATGATCTTGATGAACTCCTAAATTGCTTCTGCTTTTTCTGTTTTTAGCTGTTTCAATAGGGCCATTTCATCGTTTAAGCCGATTTTGACTGATTCTAGTAAGTACAAAAAATGTTCTTTTTGTTCAATAGAGTAGTCACAATTCTCATTAGAAAGTGCAGTTAGGCCCATCTTGACTAGATCATTAGCGGTGGTGAGGCGTCCGTTGCGTTTTTCTTGGGAAATACGGTACTTTAAGTTCTCAATATGAACTTGAAGTTTTAGTTGGTCTAAACGAGCAATCTCAATATTGGAATCTTCGATATTGAGCACTCCCATCTTCCGTTCGTTATTGATCGCTACTTTTAGGGCTTTAATCCGTTTAAGAATTGAGATGCATTCTTGAGAGCTTTTTGGAACTTTAAAAGCACCATTGGCAGGGGTGTAAGGTAAGGAAAGTGCTTTTACAGCAATTTTACTTTCATTAAAGCGATCAATGATATTTGTATCTTTAGGTCTTAAATCGGCCATCGCTTCAGCAATGAAAAAACAGCGTTTAGTTAAGCTACTATTTAGCGTTTTACTTGATGGAATAGGATAGGAGCGATGTAACAACCCGTCATAGCGCTTAAGAGATAGTTTCAGGCGCTGAAGATCTTTTTCTATCTGTTTTTCTCGATTTGATCTTTTTAATATTCGGGTATAGAAATACAAACTAACTAAGGCAAGTGCACTTACAATTCCAGGAAGAATAAACGTCATTCTAACGGCCGTATTGATAAAAAAGATATTGTATTCGTTTATGTGGTGGTTGTTCTAGTCCTTATGTAACAATTAGTTACGCGACTAACATATTACGTGATGGATTGATGAAAATATGTACGTTATTTATACTGAAAGCAGATACATTGTTCCGTTTAGCTATTAGGGTGAACCATGGGGAAGTTAAGAGATTTACAAGGGCTTGGCCCTAAGTCTGAAGCAATGCTGGTTAATGCAGGTATAGATTCAGTTATGTTGTTAAAAAAGCTAGGGGCGATCAGGGCATTTATTAAGGTAAAGAAACAGGGTGATATTAACCCAAGCTTGAACCTACTTTACGCAATGGTTGGAGCTCTAGAAGGTAAGCACTGGTTGGAAATTGCCAAGAAGCAAAAGGCAGAGCTAATTATTCAGCTAGAGGGGTATGAAGAACTTGAAGCTCTGTTTGAATCAGAAGGTGAACCACTAAATATAGCTGATTAATGTAAGCCAATAACGTTTACCCAACACACAGGGTGTTAATGCCGCCATTGCAACTAGTAGTTATAACGTTTAACCAAACGTTTCATTTCTGAACTGTTTAACGTTTTATGTGTATGGCTACTCTGATCGAACACTTCATACAGCATCGCTTTCGCTACATTTTCAGCTTTGATAGGAATGTATTTAGAAAGAGGACCGATCATCAAAGGGGTAAGAAACTTTAATACATATTCGACAATGACTTCGTTTTTCCGAGTCTCGTCTCGTAGGCCTGTTAATGGACCAGGGCGAGCAAACACTAGTTTATCAAACCCCATCCTACGAATTGTCTCTTCCATTCGTCCTTTGCACTTCAAGTAATGAGAGAGCGAATAAGGAGAAGCGCCAATACTTGATACAACGGCGAGCTTTTTAACACCGACGACTTTCATTGACTGAGCAACGTCGCAGACAAGTTGATAATCGACCTGTTCCAGTTTCTCTTTCGAGCCTGCTTGTTGAAGTGTCGTGCCAAGGCAGATAATGCCAATTTTAGGGGTTGGGTTTTCATTATGCCATTCAAGAATACGTAACTCGTTATCTTGAATTTGTTCTAACTTAGAGTGAAAGAAGGGGAGTTTTTGACGAGTTAGTGCATACACACGTGTGATTGGATCTTGCTCTAGAAGATGCTTTAGCACTTCTGTACCTACCAGGCCGGAGCCTCCAGCAAGAATCACGACCGAATTATCACCCCAAATACTCATTGTATAGTTTCCTAAATTTGTACTTTCTATTGATCTAACTTACTTCGTTCTAGCCTGACGTGCTATATGGCTATGAATGCAAGCAGTTTGAAATATATACAAACGTAGCGCCTTGATCTGTGACCAAATATCCAAAGTTTTTAATCATTTATTTTTGTTACCATTGCTTTACAGGGTATAACTAAGATAGAAAATCAGCCTCGTTATTTGAGGCTGATGAGATTTAAGTCAATGATAATGGCACTTTTTTCTTTCCCTTGCTTTGTGTGCGTGAATGCGAGTTTTGCTTTTTATCATTTTTTCTAGGTGATTTTTGATTAGCAAACATCTTTACTCCTTACGCTGTAACACTTGATTGAGTCGTGTTGAATCGTAATCTTATGCATCCTTCATGCCTAAATTTGCTGATGATACCGCCTTATTATGGCGGTCTTTATAGGTTAGATGATGAATTTATCAATATCCAATTCAAACTGATTGTCATATTAGAATATTTCTCACGGATTCGTATACTGAAATGGACGCGAGGTTAAACGGTTGGGCCTTTAACAATGCTTACTAAATATTTTTGCATGATAGTTAAGTGTTTGATTTCGAGTTAAACTACGTATAAACCCAACACGGACGTGTGACCAATAAATGCATTGATGCAAAACCTATTGGCTTTCTGAACGTCCTCATTTAGATGAGACCCTAATCTGTCATGTTAAATCGCGATTTTTCACAACAAATCCAACACCGTATCGACCAGAAAACCAAACCTCTTGGTGCGCTTGGGCAACTTGAAGGGCTCGCTTATCAACTCGCTCTTATTCAAAGCCAAGGTCATGATGCCGCAGTGACGAATATTGCCATCAATAAACCAACAGTCGTTGTTTTTGCCGGTGACCATGGTATTGCTGATGAGGGTGTGAGCATTGCGCCAAGCGCTGTGACTCAACAAATGGTCATTAACTTTCTTCAAGGTGGGGCTGCGATCAACTGCTTTTGTCGTGTTAATGATGTCGCCATGAAAGTCGTGGACACAGGTATCTTATTGCCCGTTGAACATAGCAGCACGGATTTCATTGTTCAGCGTCTCGGAGACAGAACTCAGAATCTATCTAAACAAGCAGCAATGAGTAAAGAAACGGTTTTGGACGGCATTGAGTTAGGAAAAAGCCTAATTAAAGATATTATCTCCCAAGGCAGTAACGTTGTTATGTTTGGAGAGATGGGCATTGGTAATACGAGTAGTGCATCAGCTATCTTAGCTGCTCTCTCAAAAAGAGATGTCGGTTCGTGCGTTGGGCTGGGAACGGGCATTAACCCTGAACAGTTAGAAAAGAAAATTGAACTGGTTACACAAGGTGTCGCTCGATGCTCATCGTTAGATCCTATATCGGTGCTGTCTGAAGTAGGTGGCTTTGAAATTGTACAGATGGTTGGCGCGTTCATTGGTGCTTACGAACAAAAAACACCCGTTATCGTTGATGGGTTTATCGTGACTGCCGCTGCGTATGTGGCATCCATTATCAAGCCAGAATGTCGTGAATATATGATATTTTCACACCAATCAAAAGAAGCGCCTCATCAATACTTACTGGAAGAACTGAAGGCTAAACCATTACTCGATCTCTCGTTACGATTAGGCGAGGGGACTGGTGCGGTACTTGCGATGCCTCTTATTCGTGCGGCAGCTGAATTTTACAATAATATGGCAAGTTTTGAAGACGCGGGAGTGACTGTGTAATGTCGAAAACCGTAAAGTATCAGCTTGAACTGTTTTGGCTTGCGCTGAGTTTTTTTTCACGCATACCGATCCCCAAGAACACGCCTTACAGTGATGAGCGTATGAATCGTTCTGGTCGATACTTTGCGCTCGTTGGGGCATTACTTGGCCTAACCTGTGGTGCCATTTACTCGTTACTTACTCTCTTTCTACCAAATGAGATAGCAATATTTATTACCATGCTTTTCAGTTTAATGCTGACGGGGGCTTTTCATGAAGACGGCTTAACTGACATGGCCGATGGTATTGGTGGTGGCATGACGCTAGAACGCCGTTTGACCATAATGAAAGACAGTCGAATTGGTACTTATGGTGCGTCCGCGCTAATCATGGCATTACTTGGAAAATTTACGCTGCTAAGTTACTTGGCGAATATCAATTATTCAGAAAAACAGTATCAATTATGGGGAACTGCGGAGGCGACGTCTTTACCTGTGGTATTACTCATGTTTTTGATGGCTTATACAGTTAGTAGATCATTCGCAGCGTCTCTTATTTATGATATGCCATACGTGAGTGACAGCGATACAAGTAAGAGTAAACCGTTAGCGAATAAGCAGACGACTGGAGAGTTGTGCTTTTTAATTGCATGCGCTGTTGTAACAACATTGATCTTTTCACCTGCGGTATTCATCACTGTCTTTGCTGTGCTGATTGTAAGTCGGTATCTGTTTAAGCGTTGGCTATTGAGTAGAATTGGTGGGTTTACAGGCGATTGCCTAGGAGCAGCACAACAACTTAGTGAATTACTGGTGTATCTTATCCTTGTGGGCTTTGCTTATAACCAATGCGTTCTATTCGGAGGTTGGCTATGACTATTCATCTCGTGTTAGGTGGAGCGCGCTCAGGTAAATCGACTCATGCTGAAGGCTTGGCTAAATCTCAATTACTGAATGCTACGCATCAAGATCTGAAATTGCATTACGTCGCCACAGCTCAGCCATTTGATGATGAAATGAAAATGCGAATCAAGCATCATCAGAATAAGCGTGGCCAACAATGGCAAGAACATGAAGTACCGATACACCTCGCTAAGATTGTCTCGGGCTTTAATGCTAAAGATGTCGTACTTATTGATTGTCTAACCCTTTGGTTGAATAACATCATTTTTCATCTAGGTGACAATGTCACAGAGCAGCAAGTTCAAACAGAGATAGATAGACTGTTAAGTTCATTAGATGAAACGGATGCAACTATAATATTGGTCTCGAATGAAGTTGGCCTTGGTGTTGTCCCTCTTGGTGAAGTCTCCCGCTTGTTTGTGGATCATGCTGGATGGATGAATCAAAAGATTGCAGTCATTGCATCTCATGTTGATTTTATCGCAGCAGGAATAGCACTGACCTTAAAACCACAGAAATAGGAGTGGCGATTGGACAGCACCTATAATATTTATCTATTACGCCATGGTAAAACAGAAGGGCCTGCTGCCCTTAATGGCATTACTGATGTTCAAGTGAGCGATGTGGTTCAATCGAACATTGCTGAATTACTATCCGCTGAACGCTTGGGTTTTAAAACGATCGTCACTTCACCGTTAAGTCGATGCCGAGATCTCGCTGAGAGGATAACGAGTAGAGATTCATCAATCGAATTTGCTGTAGAACCTAGGTTCCAAGAGATGAATTTTGGGGATTTCGATGGAAAAACCTTTGATGAGCTTCAACCGCAGTGGAACGTGCTTGATTCATTTTGGAAAGATCCAGCCAATCATTCTCTACCCAATGCTGAAAGCCTGCAGGGCTGCTACAGCCGCGTAAGCGGTGCTTGGGATGAAGTGGTCTCGGAGCTTAACCAAGATACGCTCATTATCTGCCACGGAGGCACGATTCGACTGATATTGGCTCATGTTCTTAATGTCGACTGGTCAAATCCATCGTGGTATTCAACACTTAATATTGCTAATCAATCGATTACTCACATCAAAATTTTAAAATCGCATCAAAGTGCGCCCCACGTTCAAGTGATTGGGAAGCCACTTTTTTAAATCAATTGCTTTTAACACTAGGTCTAGTGAATGGATCTTGTTACTAATAATGCCAGTTAAGGATTTTATATATGACCGCACCAAGTTGGGATCTCTCTATCGCTTATCAGGGGTTAGACGACCTTAAGATTGAACAAGATATTCAATTAATTGAGCAGTGTATTGATGCTTTAAAACTTCATGTTGGAAATCGTGTTCAAGTACAGGTCATGCAAAATGCGGTTCAAACCTCAGAAGCAGCTGGGACATTAATGGCAACGATCAATACGTTTGCTACTTGTCACGCCTCCGTTGACTCATCAGACGACACTGCAAAAGCATTGATGGGACGCATTGCGAAACTTAACTCCACGCTTAGTCAGTCTTTCGCACCATACAGCGATACGATTACTCATGCCGATAATGACTTCATAGAGCAGGTGCTTGCACATAATAGTGGTGATGTTTCGGGTCAAGCTTTTCAATTTGATTGTTTACGTCGCCTAGCTGACACCAAATTATCGGTTGCTGAAGAACAGCTCTTAACGGCGTTTGAAGTTGATGGGAAAGATGCATGGGGGAGAATGTATGACAACCTAACGGGAACGCTTCAGGTTGAGTTGGAATACGCTGATGGAACTACCGAACAGATGGGCTTCTCTCAAGCGGCAAGCTTACTTTATGGTAATGATTTCGCGAAACAACCTATTGCCTGGAAAGCCATTCAAAAAGCGATGGAAGTTCATAAAGAGAGTTTCGCATCGGTACTAAATGCTTTAGCGGGCTGGCGTCATACTGAAATAGAGAAGCGCTCGACAAAACGAGAGGTGCATTTTTTAGAGCCTAGTCTTCACGACAGCCGTATTTCTGAAAAGACACTGGATACTATGATGTCGGTTGCTAAATCGAATCGCCATGTGGGACAAAAAGCGGGTAAGTTGATGGCAAGAGTGCATCAGCTTGATGAAATGAAACCTTGGAACCATCAAGCAGCGATGCCTGAACTTACTGATTCTCAAGGAGAGAGTGGTTATTCGTTTGACGAAGCCATTGAGGTAATTCGCTCTGCGTTTTCTGAAGTTGCCCCTGAAATGGCAGAGTTTGTTGACGTTATGGTTGAAAATGGCTGGATTGATGCAGCGCCTAGTGAGCAGCGTCGCTTAGGGGCGTATTGCACCAAATTGGCGGCTACACGCTCTCCGCTCGTGTTTATGACCTGGGGTGGAAGTCGTTCTGACCTGCTTACATTAGCGCATGAACTAGGGCATGCATTCCATAACTGGGTGATGAAAGACATGCCACTGTGCAAAACCCGTTACCCGATGACATTGGCAGAAACAGCATCCATATTTGCAGAAAATATTGTACGAGACTACTTACTGAGTCAGGCTCAAAACACGAACGAGAAACTTGAAATGCTCTGGGAAGAGTTGTCTTCATGTTACGCATTGATGGTTAATATACCGGTACGTTTTGAATTTGAAAAAGCATTCTACAAACAGCGTAAAAATGGAGAGCTTTCAGCTAATCAACTGTCAGAACTGATGAGTGAGCATTGGCAAGCTTGGTACGGAGATTCGATGTCTGAAGCTGACCCTTACTTCTGGGCAAGCAAGCTCCACTTTAGCATTTCGGAGGTGAGCTTTTATAATTACCCATATCTGTTCGGTTATCTATTTAGTAAAGGTGTTTATGCTCAGCGAGAAGGTAAAGGTGAGAGCTTCTATACCGATTATATAGCACTACTTCGTGATACAGGTAGCATGAATGCGGAAGAGGTTGTCGAGAAACATTTAGGAATGAAACTGACTGACGACGAATTTTGGCAACAGAGCATCGATCGTGTAAAAGAGAAGGTAGATGAGTTTGAAAGGCTACTCGACAGTAATAAATAATATGATGATGGGACTTGCTTTTATCGGTTAATCTTTTCTTATAAAAGGTTAACCGAGAGTGGTGTATTAGAGAGAAAACTCAAATTAGCGTCTCAACTTATGATCGTGGTTAATTTATAGTATCCATGCTTAAGCTATTGTTATTTCGACTAACGGCAGTGTTTTGAATGAGTATGTTTTGTGCATAAAACATACAGGTCTTCAATGCATTGCCATTTTTGCGATTTATAATCAGATTTCTGTTAATAAGTGGGATCGTATCAACATATTTTGCCTGTCCAATTCATTACCATACCGCTGTGAAATAAAGGAGTAACACATGACGAAAAATCTCTTTCGCCAATCATTTCTTTTAGACAGCTTAGATCTAAAACATGGAATAGAAGCTGCGGAATATACCGCGCCATCTGGAGTGATTTTTAAGCTGCATCAACGAGGCGTTCTCGAAGTAACGCCTGCTCAGTACAGTGAGCAAACCAAGAATGTTATTGTTTCGTGCGGTATTCATGGAGACGAAACGTCACCGATGGAAATCGTCGATAAAATAGTAACTGATATCTTGTCTGGTTTTCAGGCTGTTTCAGAACGCTGTTTGTTTATCATCGCGCATCCAGAGGCGACAAATCAGCACACTCGTTTTATCGAAGAGAACTTGAATCGTCTATTTGATGAAAAAGATCATGCGTCGAGTCGAGAAGTCACCATTGCTGACAGTCTAAAAGTGTTAGTGGCTGGTTTTTACCGAAATACACACGTAGAGACACGTTGGCATCTTGATCTTCACTGTGCGATTCGTGAATCAAAGCACTACTCATTTGCTGTGAGCCCTAAAACTCGTCACCCTGTGAGAAGTCGTGCTTTATTCGACTTTGTTGAGCAATCGCATATCGAAGCGGTTATATTTTCTAATTCTCCGGCAAGTACGTTTAGTTGGTTTAGTGCTGAAAATTTTTCTGCTCAAGCGCTAACGATTGAACTAGGGCAAGTTGCACCGATTGGTGAAAATGAACTAGAGAAACTCGTCGCGTTTGATCTATCGCTACGTGATCTCATTGCTGCGAGCGAACCTGAGCATCTTGCTAAGAAAGCCATCATGTATCGTGTTAGTCGCACCATTGTAAGACTACATGAAGAGTTCAACTTCCTTTTTGATGATAATGTTGAAAACTTTACCAGCTTTAAGCATGGGGAAGTATTTGGATACGATGGTGAAAAACCATTGATGGCGAAAAACGAAGATGAAGCGATTGTTTTTCCTAATCGTCATGTCGTTGTCGGTCAAAGAGCAGCGCTTATGGTGTGCAAAGTCGAGATTCGTTATGATCATGATCAGGCTATTTACGACTGATCAGTTTGTCCCTGAAGTTTCGAAATAGCTTATTACCAATAAGTTACGTTACTACTTTCTATTTTAATGGCTTAACGCTAAGGTTAAGCCATTATTGTTTTCAAAGGTTATCAAGCGCTAGAGTTTGGTAAAAGCATGCAATTTAATCAACTTCTATTACAAAAGCATCGCCGTTGGATGCGTTACTCTTTAATCCTCTCTCTTCTGTTATGTATCAGTAGTTCTATTTACTTGATTATCGGTGAGTTGACGATATCTCCATTTGGTTCACTCTCTTCCCTCGAGTATCAACTTTTATATCAATTACGTTTACCTAGGCTGATCGCAGCCATGGCGATTGGTGCCTCCCTTGCTGTATCGGGGGCTGTACTCCAAGTTCTATTAGGCAATGTATTGGCTGAACCCGGAGTGCTCGGGATATCAGGCGGTGCAAGCGTCGCGATGGTTATTGTTCTATTTTTCTTCCCACTCGCTGCTTCTGCGCACGTATTTATGCTCGCTGCGGTTGCAGGGGCGATGGTCTTCACCTTAATTTTAGTGAGCATGGCTAAGGCTATGCGCTTGACCACAGCACGCTTGTTACTCGTCGGCGTTGCGCTTGGGATTTTAGCCAGTGCAGCAGTTACGTGGGCATTTTATTTTAGCGACGACCTTAGCTTACGTCAGTTAATGTATTGGCTAATGGGCAGTATTGGTGGCACAAGTTGGTATCAACACACAGTTACATTGGTGATCTTACCCGTTCTGCTCTGGCTTTGCTTACAAGGCAATGTGCTAGACAAATTAATGATGGGCGAAGCTCATGCAAAACAACTTGGTGTTAATGTTGACTCAGTAAGGTGGAAACTGATTTTTGCTGTGTCTATTCTGGTTGGTGGTGCGGTTGCGATTGGTGGCGTAATTGGTTTTGTGGGTTTAGTTGTGCCGCATTTACTACGATTGGCGTTTGGTACGGAAAATAAATATCTCATTCCCGTTGCTGCACTGAGTGGTGCGTTGCTTGTGGTTGTTGCCGATCTTATTGCTCGTTTAGCGCTTGATTCGGCTGAACTACCACTTGGTGTTGTAACCACAACGTTAGGAGCGCCTATATTTATCTGGATGCTGGTGAAAAATCATGATTCAAATTAATGGAGTTTGTGTTGATTCGCGAATATTGCCACTATCATTTGAATGCAAGGCTGGCGAGATACTGCATATTATTGGACCAAACGGCAGTGGTAAAAGTACGTTGCTATCCGCTATAGCTGGAGTCTTACCTTTTACTGGAGAGGTTAGTTTAAATGAAGTAGATGTTGGCTCTGCGTCGCTAGACACACTTGCTCAGTACCGAGCTTATCTAAGCCAAAGTTCTAGACCCGCTTTTAATTTGGAAGTGTTTCAATATTTGGCATTATCCGTTCCAAAACTGTGCAGTTTTGAAGACGACAACGTGCAGAAAGCCATTACTGAACTGACTAAGTTGGTTGATATTGAAGATAAGCTTCATCGTTCTATTCATCATCTATCAGGGGGGGAATGGCAACGGGTGCGTTTAGCCGCGATATGTCTTCAAGTATGGCCGTCACTTAATCCTCACGCCAAACTACTCATTTTAGATGAACCAGCTGCTCCACTGGATATTGGGCAAGAATCACTGTTATACCAACTTATTGATGAAGTCGCGAAGCGTGGTTTGTGTATCATTATGGCTAATCACGATTTGAATCGGACACTGCGTCATGCTGACAGCGCCATTTTGCTTAATAATGGTGTTATGCAAAAGGTAGGCAGTGTTGATCAAGTGCTAGATCCAGAACTATTATCTACCGTATTTCAAACATCAGTTAAAAAAGTATCAATAGAAGCTAAGTCTTACCTGATTTTTGACTAGAGAAAATAATAAAAGTAACTTCAATAAAAATGGCGAGCTAAATTAGCTCGCCATTTTTGATCTGTTAACTAAGTTGACTGAAAAATCATGGTTATGATTGAATTAAGCTTACTTAGTTAAAGGTGCTAAATCAGCCGGACGGTAGTAAACAGACTTTAAAACTTTACCTTGGCGAATTGTTTTTGCTTCAGATACAAAATCTTCTGCACATTTAGCAATGATGTAATCACCTTTTTGAACGGCCATTAGCTTAATACCTTGTTCTGCGTAGAAAGCTTCAGTTTCAGCATACTCAGTCTCATTGCGACACACTTTACTCATATTGCTTGAGTGCACTTCATCCCAGCATGGTAGGAAATCTACGCCACGATTAATCGAGACATTAAGAAGAAGATCAATCAAGTAACTAATCGCTACATTATCTTCAACTTTACTGTGACCTAAGTGAACTAAACGCCCCATTAGTACGTAGACGCTATCGACGATGGCATCAGCTTGTTCCATTTTACAATCGGCTTCAGCGAGCTCTGTAAGTTCTTCGATAATTAAAGATGTATGAAGAGTATCTGCTTTTTCATTTAAGCTCGCTACATCAGCAACAGGAAGATCGAATGTACTACGGAATTCTGAGATATCACGATAAAGATGATCAAAAATAGGTTGAGTCAATTGAGATAAAAGCATGAACAAAGTCCGTTATAAATGTGCGTAAATAATTCCGGCTATGATAGCAAAGCGTAGGGCTTGCTTCTATCTACTTGTTGCTACATTTGTTATGAGAATAGGATTAGTAGAAAGGGCTTTATACGTTGTCATAGGTACAAAAAAGGAGTTACCATAAAGTAACTCCCTCTGCGTTATAGTGGTTAGTTCTTATTATCGACCACGTCCATCAACCATCACAATGATCGTTTTAGAAATGATACTCAAATCCATCATTAGCCAATTGCGTAAAGAACTCAATGAAAGTGCATAGCTATGGTCAAAGCCGACTTTACGACGAACATCATCAATACATGTGTCATAACCTTGGTTTACTTGAGCAAGGCCAGTAATTCCAGGCATTACACCATAAGTACGGTCCGCAAAGTATGGGATTGCTGTTTCAAGTTTATTATAAAAGCTTGGACGTTCAGGGCGAGGACCAATCAATGACATTTCACCAAGAACAACATTAATCAATTGTGGAATCTCATCTAAACGCGTTTTTCTTAGAAAGCGACCAACCGGCGTTATACGTGGGTCACCTTCAGTTGCCCATACTGCTCCTGAGCGTGTTTCAGCGTCTTGGTACATGGTTCTAAACTTGTAGATTTCGAAGAACTCCATATGGCTCGGTGTTGATTTACCCACTCGTAACTGTTTGTAAAATACAGGGCCAGGTGATGTAACTTTGATTGCTAGAGCAATGAATGGCATCACAGGACTAAGTAGTAATAGACCGACAATTGCACCTGTTAAGTCAAAGATTCGTTTTGCGCACCAAATTGAAATACGGGTTGATTTGTTAGTAGTCATAATAAATTCCTTAGTGATTAACTCTTGTCCAGCGACCAGATTCAAAACCTAAAAGGTAACGAAGTCCACCAACAAAATTTGCGAAGTGGCCAGATACTAGGTAAGTCATGAGCTTGCAAAGTTTGCAGGTTAAAACGGTTGGAAATATAAGGCTCAGGGTAGCAAGTGTATAAACTGTTACTTGTCCAACTAGAGCCGCCAAAAACAGTGGGTGTTCAATTAACATAAATGAAGTACAAAGGCATATCAGCATCAGGTACGGCATAGTTAGTCGTAAACCTTTACCTGAGATGAATGCAAATGCGACCCCTTTGTACTTTGGATTAAATAAGCTAGATAACAGAATTGCTTGTTGCATGTTACCTGCTGATATACGTAGGCGGCGTTTAAAGTCATTGCTTTGATTTGTTGCTTCCAGTTCAACTGCCACCATTTGATCATCATAAATTGCGTTATACCCCTGTTTTACTATTTGCATGGGCAACACAAAATCATCATTAATTGTGTTGCTGGCTAATGGCTGAAACAGGTGAGTTCTAAATAGATAAAACGCGCCGTGTGCCCCTAATGTTGACCCAAGGGAGGCTTCGTCATGCTTAACTTGGCTTTGATAATTCCAATAGCTTGCTTCGCCTTCGTTATTGGTTTCTAGTAATTGATATCGGCCGTTAACAACACCTGTCGTTTTGTTTTTGAAATGCTGTTCTGCGACCAATAACGCGTCAATGGAAATTAGAGCTGAGACATCGGATAGGGCAGTAATGTCAGATGAAATAGTAAGCATTTGCTGATTGATAACAGCGACCTTTCCACGATTTTCATCAAAGTCTCTTATTTCGAAATGAACATCACTACAAATAGATTCTTGAATCGTATCTTGTGCAATCGACACTGTGTTGTCAGTACAGCCATCACAAGCAATAATAATCGTCAATTGATTACGAGGATAATCCAAGCTAGCTAGGTTACGGATTTTATCTGCAATCCATAGCTCTTCATTATACGCCGCAACAAGTATTGTGATTGAAGGGCGAGCGCGATCAAGTTTGTTACTACGATAGCCTCTGGTTGTATTGGCAAGTTCCGTTTGCGGGTGATTCTTTGAATACCATTTTAGAACCAGTGGATAGCCAACATGGTGATAAACAATCAACGTTGCGCTCGCTAGCGATATGAAAATTGTAATGAATTCGATCATGCTAGAACCTCCGTAGCGATTCCATTCTCAGCGAGCGTTTCATACGCCTTAACCATATTTCTAATGTTATTGTTTTTAAGTACAAACGCTCTTGGTTCGCCGATAGCTGTAATTCGCGTCATATGAAAAAGTACGTCAGCCATATCGTGAATGTCGTTTGCTCTGATCAGTTGTCCGGTTTTCGGACATAATGTTTCGCGGCTTGCTCCAACGTTAGTCACAGCAGTACGTATGTTACATGCTTGCGCTTCGAGTGGAGATAAAGGAAAACCTTCAGAGCGAGATGGTAGACAGAATAGGTCGAGTGCTTGATAAAAACGTTGCATGTCGTCAACTAAACCTAAAAAGGTTACACGGTCACTAACTGCGTATTGATCTGCGATTCGTTCAAGAGCAGCTCTCTCACTACCAATACCTGCGATAACAAGATGAATACTTTTTGGCAGGTAAGAAAGTGCTGCAATCGCTAAATCATGCCCTTTCACGCGCTCAAGCCTACCTGCACAACCAATAATGGTTTTGTTAAACGGGATACCAAAGTGTTTTCTAGCAATATTCATTGAACCAGGACGGAATCTTTCACAATCGACTCCATTTTTAATCGTTGTCGTATTTTCATAAGAAAAACATGACAACAACGTCTCTTTTACTAGGTTAGCATCGGCGACAAGTAGGGGCTTAGTTACGTTCAATGCCAATCGTTCAAGGCGAAGATGTTTGTCATTATTCAAATGCCATACGTCATGTTCGGTGTGAATTCGAGTAGGTACTGATGTTAATCGAGCAGCAAGGCCCGCATAAATGAGTGGGCCAATATGATGGGTATGTACAACATCAGGCTTAATTTGGTTAAAGGTTTTTATCAACTGAGTTAATGTTTGAAATTTAACCCCTGGCTTTTTTTCTAGAAATAGGATTTGACTTGTAAATGGCTTCAAACGTGGCCATTTCTCAATTGCTTGTTCTTTTTCACCCTCTAAGCTAACGATCATGACTCTATTAAGAGGGGTAGAGAAAGTAAGAAGATCAAGCGCTAGGCTTTCTAGTCCTCCTGGAGCTAAGTGCTGCACGACATGGATAACAGTTTGTCCTGTTGCTGTGTGTGTAGTTTTCATGATTGGCTCCTAGAGTCTGCACTGTTTTAGTATCTATCTATAACAATGCATGGAGCGTACCAACTTTAACTCCCTTTTATATCAGTCTCTTAGGGTGGTTTTTGGTGTTTTATTATGAATATTCCAAAATGAGAATCGAATTGAATAACAAATTGAAGACGGTGCTTTATTTTGAAAATGAAGAGAACCTAGCGTTAACTAGGCATCTATTTTAGGGATGATAGTAATAACGGGAACCCCTGTAAGCTCTTCAAGCTGATCTTTACGACGAACGGATGTATCGAAAAGTTCAACGATTGTGGCTAAACCACAGCCAAGAGCAATACCAGCGACAATGCCTGCTATGACAAAAACAATGGATGGAAGGTTAGAGGGGCCACTTGGTGAAAAAGGTAAATCGATGATTTTAACACGCTTGTTTTGTTCAAAAATACCAAGAGAGCCTGTTAGCTGAGCCATTTCATAGCGCTCGACTAACTCATCGTACAGTTGTCGTTTTATTTGGACATCACGTTGTAGCCGATAAAGTGCTTTCGCATTGTCACCAAAGTTATTGGCTTTTTGCTCAAGCTCAAAAATCATCTGTTTTAAGCTTTTGGTTTCTTCATTTAATGACTCGTACTGACCACGAACGAGTTGTAAACTGTGAAGTTGCGTGACTAGTAATGGCTGTACTTCTGAAAGATCAGACACCGTTGACGTGCTCGCAATATCCCAAAGTTGGTCACTGCTTAGGTTAGGTTGTTCGACTTTTAGCAAAGAGGTACGTTCGATTTCCAATCGAGATAATTCTCTCTTTTTCGCTTGCACTGCACTGTGTTCTTCAGTGTAACGAGCTCTTAAAAGGCTAAGGTCACTTCGAATCTCTATTATTTGCTCTTCTATTTTACCTACGACAGGGTTCGTTTTTGACAGTTGTTCATCGAGGCTACCGAGGCTTTTTTTAACCCCCGCGAGTTCCGCCTTTTTTTCCGATAGACTCTGTTTGAGTGTCGCAAGACGATTTAAGCTTTGTGCCTGCATTTCAGGGCTAACGGATGAGTTCTCGTTTTTGAAATCGGCGAGTGCATTTTCTGCTGTATCTAGATCACTTTGGCGTTTGTCGATATGAAAGGCTAGAAACTCACTAGAGTCTTTAATGGATGAACGCTCTGGTGCTAACAATTGCTCTATAAAATGATCACTGATCGATTGAAGAAGTTCCTTCATCCCTTCGGCTTTATCGGATTTCAGTTCTATTTTGAGAAAGTCTTTACCAAGCTGGGAGACATTCAAACTGGATGATATGTCATACATCACCTGATCAATTTTGGCAGGTGCAGTATTTTCGTCGATTAGGCCTTGTTCTAAGGCTACAGAGTGCAGAACATGGCGGCTCTTTAGAAGTGTGCTTAATGCATTAAGACGATCTTTTAACATGGTAGAAACTGCTATATCTTCAAGAAACGGATTCATTTTGGCGGTTTCTTGAATCAACATGCTGGTATGAGAACGGTAAGTTGTTGGTGCAAGTTTCGAAATTCCGGCTCCGATAAAAGGTAAAATCAGAATGGGTAAACAGATGAGATAGCGCCGTCTCCAGGCTGCACTAAATATTATGATCAATCGAAACTTTAATTCATTCATAGAAGCTCCAACATCCAGTCAACAAATTCACTGCGTGCGTCCCAACTGTGCTGATTTACAATCCCTGAAGGCAATGGCTGTTGATGTCTAGCTGCTTGTAACGCAATACTCATATCTTCACTATTATTTACTACATTTACGTAGCGTTTGTATGCTTCTAAAGCGGGAAAAGAGGTCGATATTATTGGACGTCCAGCAGCAAGATATTCCATTAATTTTAAGGGACTACATGCAATAATTTGCTCATTCAATTTAAAGGGTAGCAGACTTACATCCCAATGCTGGCTATATCGGGGTAATTCGTGATGAGGCTTTGGACCGAGGTAAAAAACATTGCTGCTTTTAGGCAGTTTTGATTGGCTTAGCTCTTGCGGACCAATAAACACAAAGTCCCAATCCTGATTATTAGCCACAACCTGTTCAATCATGTCGTAATCAAGCCAATTAGATAAGCTGCCATAAAAACCTGCGACTGGACGCCCTCTGTTCGGTAGGTCTGATGCTCTTGGTGCTGCCGTTGAGAACAAATCACAATCTACACCATGGGGCAGTAACTGTGTTTTGGAGGCAGGAAAACGAGACTGCATCTCTTCACTTGCCGCGAATATGAGGTCCGCTTTTTCTATCAATTTAGATTCGTGCTCTGAGACGACTGAATGGTCCACCCCTGCGAGCGATGAAAAATCATCGCCACAATAATAAACGACTGCTGATTCGCCCATGTACCCACAAAGATCAGCGGCGGTAGGAAGAGAACACCAAAGCACAGGCTCATTGAGTTTGGCTTGCTGTAAGAGAGGCTTAAGCTGGGCAAGCATCATTGATTTAGCCATACTCCGAGCGAGCCCTGATTTTGGTGCAGGTATGGTTTTAAGGTTAACAACAGTGACATTACCGCAGGATCTCTTCTCTTCCGCATTCATTTCATCACCTTGAGAAGATGTATTACTGGGTGTCGAGAAGCCACCTTTAGACCGGCCAAGAAGCTTGTTAATTGCGCGTTTTCCGTCGTGAGCATTGAACTTGGGTTGACGCAAACCGATTGAATTAACCCAGACAACTTTACGCTGCGCAGCCAAGCGTTTAATGATGTGCTGGGTGCTAGAGGGAAGACCTCCAAAGTCTTCACCGAATACGATTAGATCATGCATGGCGTTATTCCCCATGTTGATGTGAGACGATGGTTTTAACCACCTTGGCAGGATTTCCTGCGGCGATAACATACGGAGGAAGATCACTGACAACCACGCTTCCTGCTGCAACTACAGTACCTTCACCAATTTTAACGCCTTGGCGAATTGTGACATTAGTGCCTAGCCAAACATCTTTCTTTAGAACAATATCACCTATTTGTGATTCGTCATCTGGCTCGCCGAGAGCGCGGCGGTGGGCATCAAGGGGGTGACCGGAGTAGCCAAATAAAAATGCTCGACCCGCAATTCGTACGTTGTCTTCGATAATGACCGTTCGGCCAACAGCAATCGTTGTTTGCCATCCAATATCAACATTTTTACCTACAATAAGCTGAGGGTTACTGGTTGATGGTCTTCCACTGAAGGTGGTTTGGCCGGAAACTCGGCAGTTTTTACCTAGGCTAATTTCGAGTGGGCCAGAAATAAATGGAATGCCGCCATATAGAAACAGTCCACGACCATACTGATTTAACCGGCCTTTAAATGCAGGCGTATGGAACAGAACTCGGGTCAGTGATTGCCAAATGGTACAGGTGAGTTTATACACACTATAGATCAGCTTATTTAGTACTTGAGGCGTTGGTATTTCAAACATGCGAATCTTTTTGAGAATCAAAAACAGACCGCGATAAGTTGGATTTGGGTGGCATTGTAGCCATATCTTCATATCATTTACGCGAGTAGCCAACATATTGTCACCTGTGCTTTTGTAAGAGTTATTAGTTCTATTACACAGATTGTGCCAAAACATTAATTAATAAATATCAATAACTTAAGGTGGGTGTTGTTTGCAGGTTTTATTATGCAACTTAATGATTCTCAAATTGAGAATTGTTTTGCATAGTTAATTTGGGCAATTCCAGGCCTAATTGCTAATTGCTAATTGCTAACTTTGGAGTTTGGATTTTAAGAAGCTTGGTTCTCATTGATTTGAGTCTGAGTAATATTAGCGACCGCAACGGTGAGCGCGGCAAGAATATAAATCGGCCAGTTAAAACCTTGGGTAAGAAATGTTCCTGACACAATGGTGCCGATAAGCCCAGCGTAAACAGCATTAGCGGCAACGATAAGGTTAGCGGAATAGTGATCTGGATTCTTAGCTATCGCTGCTAGGGTATTTCTTGCGCTCAATATTAACGAAGTAATGAATCCAATAAATACAATAAGCCCTAAAAAGCCCGTTTCGGCTAGTACACCAAACCATGTGCTATGAACGGCGTGGTTTAGGCCATCCCAATGTGGGCTATAAAAAAAATAATTCGCATAAAAATTATCTATTCCAACACCTGTTAGTGGATTATGCAGTGCCATTTTAAAGGCCGCTTCCCATGCGTATAAACGACCCATTGCTGACTCATCAATTCCTTCCTCTGCTGCGCCTCCAGATGACCTATCGGAAATGCCCGCTACAAAATAGAGAATGATACCTGCAATAGCGCCAAGTGAGATAAGCAATACTTTTGAGCGAATTAATTTAAGTGCATAAATACCAATAACGGCAATTGACCCCAATAAACCACCACGACTTTGAGTCGCGATGATTGCGCTCATTAATAAGCAGGTGGTGATTAAGGCGATAAGTCGACTCGGAATTGGAACGCCTTTGGTCGTAACAAGTGCAATTGAGAACGCAAGTGGAAACATCAGAACTAACGATAGGTCATTTGGATCCCCCAACATTGATCCAATACTGCGGCCAATTGATACTCTTGTGCCTTCTACTAGGTCGATTCCATTGATTGAATTAAAGATAGCGACGCTGGCAATTAACGCACCTGAGAGTGTGATCAGGATAGCGATACGACCAATGTTCTTATTGTTGTTCACAAGCCACGCGATAGCGAGCGTCATGACAATGATCTTCCAATACACAGATTTAAAGCTCGCGATGGCGATACCAGGACTAGAGGCAAACAGAATTCCAATAATTACGAGTACCCAGAAGATAGAGAGCCAAGTAAACGAGCGATGCCAATACACCTTAATCTGCTTACTTACTAAGGTATGCCAAAGTAGTGCTGAAAGTGCACCTAGGGATAGCATCAAAGGGATTTTTAATGAGTAGAGAGCAGGAATGGCTTCGTGAATACGAAAAAATGAAAAAAGTACAAACAACGTCACCAACCAAAAGGTTTGGCTTAATACAAACAGGGCGCCTAACGGGATAAGTGCAAGAACGATGGGAATAACGGGGTGAGGTACAAAATACCAAACAACGCTGATCACACAACACAATAATGAGATGAATAATGTTGAGAGATAACGTTGTTTGGTTGTCATTACAGTCCTCTAATCACGCTCGGAAAATAGCGGGAAAGGTTAGGTAATTCAAATGCATCTAAGAACTTGAATCGATATGCGACCGCCAAATTAAATATAGCACCAAACAGAGCAATCAGGATTAACCATAGAGGGTGCTGATTGAAAAAGCTTAACGCTAAGCAACTGAGAGTGTTAATTAAAATCAATAGTATTGCAGAGTACTGGTAGGGCAGTTTGATTAACCGCTGACTAAAGTAGAGAATCAGTGTTGCTCGAGTTACCTGAGCAATGGCAATGGATACTATGATCCCCCAGACACCATACCCCACTAGAGCCCAACATAGCCCAAGGCCCCCTACGGTACATGCACTATTGATCATTAATATCAATTGGGTCTTTTTATGTTGCAGAATACCTATATTGACTAGGTCAGACAGTTCTTTAAATAAGGCAATCAGTATCACCCCTGAAAGTAACTCGGTTGCGGTGATATAGGCTTGAGGAAGTGTCCATGCGATGAATATTTGGCTCGCGCTGGCGACGGTTATAGTCAGGATCGAGATATAAACCAATCCACATTGCGTCACTTGCGTCGTATAAGACTTACCTTGATACATCAGTGCATTAAAGCGTTTTGGCATCCACCACATACTAAAGGGCTGAATAAGAATACACATTGCTAACGAGAACTTTGCAGCCACCGAATAAAGACCAAGAACCTCGATAGAGAAAGAATAGCCAATAATCCATTTTTCAGCGCCTGTTAACCCAAAAGCTACAAGTGTAGAAAGCATTAAAGGTATAGAATATTTTAGTAAGCTTTTTAGGTTCTTAAGGCCGGCCCACACCCAAGTGAATTGATTGACTCTGTGTAGTATCACGAGTTGAAATACACCCGTTAAAACACCGATAGCATAGATATATGTCACGACAGGAGCGGTATAAAGAACAAATATAACAGCAGACACCTGTAGAACACTGCTTAACACACTGATGACAAAGAAAACGTTCGCGCGGTCTTGAAACCTCAACCATGCCATACTGATCCCTAACGCACTCTCAAACCCCAGCACAATACAAAGCAGTGCTATATCTGTTGATGTGAAAATGGATTTAAGTGAAGGCAGCATAAACAGAAGAACAGTGACTAACGTCGCGACGATAAGCGATAACAAAACAGCATAGGTGTAGAGTTCACTGACCTTATTAAATTGTTCGATCTTACATTTTAGCTCTCCAACAAAGCGATAAAGGTTCTCGTGCATGGCAAACCCAACAAGCAGACTTAGGAAAACGGTCGTCGTTGCCAGTAGCTCTAATTTACCAAGCTGCGCAGGTGATAAGAACTGCGCAACGATGGGCAGCATAATAAGGGACATGCCTTTTACAAGAAATATACTAACCGCGTAAATAAGCATATTTTTTAGCGAGTTAGGAATCTTATTGAATAGCCCCTTATTAAGAAATGTTTTATTAAGAGACATTTTATTAAAAGACATGGTAATCACCTTAACGAATAGCTTTCGTTGGTATAAGTGATGGTTCCTCATTGATAAAGTCAGGATGGTTTAATCCATTAACAAGAGAACGATAGCAATTTTCAGCTTGGTATTGCTTGGCCACGTTAAAGGCTTCACTGCCCAGTGTTTTTATTAAATCGACGTCCTGAGTCGCACGCGAAATCGCTTCGGTTAATGAGCTAACACAGTTAGGTTCATATTTAATACAGTTCACATTATGAGTTAGTACTTGGTCCCAATATGCGTTGTCTTCGGGAATGATGATGCACATTCCAGCGGCCATAGCCTCAAGGATCGATAGGCCGAACGGTTCATTACGGCTTGTTGAAACGAATATATTGCTACGGCTACGAATTTCGTCGAGGTTTTTGGGCTCTTGATACCATTGAACATGCGGAAGCAGAGTTGGTGCATTACATGTTGGCAAAGAGGTATCAATCGGGCGAATGAAGCAGATATTCGCTGCGAACGGTGATTGTTTATCTAACTTTTTTGCCGACTCGGTGAGCATGTCCAAGCCTTTCCACTTAAGCAGTGATGCGCACCAAAAGATAGTCGGGAAGTCGTACTGAACTCGGCTAGGCCAATGCATGTTAGATATACCATTTTGAAAACTTTGATAATTTTCACTTAATAAAAGGTAGTTGCTAAGTGCATAGGCATCGACGCCTGAAAGCTTCGTTCTCAGGTAATGGTTTAGTGCTTTGTAAACGCTATTCTTGGCCGAAGATAGATAATAGACACGGTCAGCAATTGTAAGGCAGTATCCTACCGAACGTGATTTCTCTATCGGTCCGTGAATTAGCTGAATAATAGGGATGTTGATGAGTTTTTTTACAATGTATAGAGACATATCAACACCAGGACCAGAGTTCCCTATGAGGGCTGTGATTTTCTCGCTACGTAACCATACCGCCAAAATGAATAGCGTGTAGATACACTGTTTTAGCCAATAACCTAATCCATTATCAACTTTACTTAACCCTGCAATTGAGGGAACGGTTATTACGTTGACTTGATGCTGTTTACAAAAATCATCGTTAGACCATGACTCTTTATGCGCAGTTAAAATTGTATATTTTGAATGGTTTGGGTTGGTGAGTAGCAATGCTTCTTTACTCGCGATTTTTGAGCCACCAAGAAACGCAACAGGATCAAATATAAGGTAATGATTCATTGGGATATTCATAGCTATTTCCTTATGCGATACGATTTGCAAGGAACGTTCTAATTGGGCTAATTGCTTGCCAAAAAGAGGTCGTTGGTTGCTGATTTTCGGAAATAGCTTGAACGTAGATCTTCTCAATTGCTCGAGCATTGTGAGTCGCGGTATGAGTTTCTAAGATGTGCTCTTTAGCTCTAAGACCAATGGTCTTGGCACTTTTTCTGTTTTTTACGACAGCACGCATGGCGTTAACGATAGGACCAGTCCCGTTATTTTTGTAAAACACAGCGTTATTCTTGTGAGTCAAAATCTCTGGAATACCACCTTCAAATGGCGCAATAACGGGCAGAGCCGCAAGGGCTGCTTCTGCAACAACAAGTCCGAACGCTTCTTGACGAGCGCCACTTACAAATCCATCAACGCCCTTTAACCAACCTTGTACGTGTCTTTGCTCACCCACAAAGTGGACGTGGTCTGATAGGTGTAAATAGTCAGCTTGCTGTTCTAGATTTGCTCTTTGTGGTCCATCACCGATAACAACTAAATGAACGTTTGGATACTCTAAAAGAAGGTGGCGAAGGGCAAGGAGTAGACGGTCAACGCCTTTACGGTGAATAAGGGAGCCTACCGTTGCGAACGTGAAGGCATCTTCATCGATATTCAGTGCTTTCTTAACATCGACAGGGGCTTGATTTTCAAGCCTTTCGACATCAATTCCGTTGTGTACGATAGATAGACGTTCTTGTGGGTATCCATCTTTAATCAGTTGATGAGTGATCGCTTTACTTACCGCAATGATTTTTGGTGAGAAATGCAGACCTAGAGTTACACGGTCACGTGCAGGGTAGTCAGAGTGAAGCTGAGTAACCATAGGGGTGTTGGTCACTTTTGCTACGGTATACATCCACTGACATGGCGCTCCACTATTAACGTGAATTAAGTCAATGTTTGCTTTTGCGATATATTGTTTTGCTTGTTTTACCTGACGTAACCACGCTCGTACATTGAAACGAGGCGAAGACCAACCTAGTAGAATAGAAAAAGATTCTAGTTCACTGTGAATTCCTGCATTAATCATTTCGTCATGCAGTGAAGGGTTGTTGGTTAAGATAAACGGAGTGAAGCGACTACGATCAATATTTGAAACCAAATCAAGTAGACACTGCTCGCTACCACGAATCCAGTCATCTCCATAATGTACAAATAAAATATGCTTAGTCGTCTTCATATTGTTACCCCTTTAGTTTCAATCTGAAATTGAGTTTTTATTTCTATAGGGATAACTGCAATAGAGGTGCCAACTATTTGCGGAGGCTAAGTTGTTGATTTGTGGTTGTTAGTTGGTTGATTTTTTTTGTAGGAATTGATTTCTCAAATTGAGAATCAAATTTGATAGATATCTAAAAGCTGCGGGAGCACACTTTTTGTCGAGTAATGTTGCTCAATAGTCTGTTTTGCTGCATGTCGAATTTTCTGTTTATCGCACTCGCTCATCAATAGCCATAGTTGTAATTGTTGTTGAAGATCTCCTTCGTTATCGACAATAAACCCATTGTTTTGATGTTCAATTAATTCGCTTAGATCCCCGACATTCGTACAAAGAAGGGGGATACCACGCGCCATCGCTTCTAACCCAGCCATGGGAAGACCTTCATATCGAGATGGAATAACCAATAAATCTACATTCTTCCAAATTGATTCCATATTCGATTGGTGACCATGCAAGGTGAGATTACTTGGGCAACGACTAATTAGGTCACACTCCATTGGCCCGCTTCCGTAACAGTGAAACTCATGTTCAGGATTTATTATGGCCAAATTAAGAAATCGGTCGGGGGCTTTTTCATGGCTCAAGCGCCCTACAAAAGCTATTTGACTGCCTTTAGCACAATCAATATTTGTTGTGTCTATAAAGTTATTAAGGGTATACGAGTGAGAGGGTAGCTTTCTTTTGATTAGCTGACTGACGGATAAACGAGCGTCTGAAAAAAAAGCACTATATCGATCAATAAAATCGTATAGCCAGACTTTTCCTTTTGGTGTTTCACCCGCATGAAATGTTGAGATTTGCTTAAATGGGCCGTCATGTATCAGTTTACGAGCAAGGCGGCTATAGATGCTCGCTTTGTACCCATGGGCATGAATCAAGTTGGGTTGGTACTTTAAGATAGCTTGCTTTAGCGACTGATAAACGCCGCTAGAAGGGAAGGCGTGATTGAGATAGAAGTAGCTAATTGATGCCTTTTCTAGTTTATCGGCAAGCTGCGCTTGTTCACCGTAATGCGCAATAAAAACAACTGAGACATCAATATCAAACTTTTTAAGTCCGTTCGCTAATTCAAAAACATGGGTCTCAATGCCACCAAAGGCAAGGCTATCTATTAATAGCCAAACCTTTTTCATTTTAAATGAGTCTGAAGTGAAAGAAGACACTAAATCAGACGGTGCTGTGTTCATCTTCAGATTCCCATGCCTGTTTCTTACGGTAGACAGTAGAAGGGCTGAGTTCTAATAAAACCGCTGCATTAAGAACATTTCCATCGCAAAAATCAATCGCGTTTTGTATCGTTTCTCGCTCGATTTGCCACATTGGCCTGATCGCTCCGCCATGGGTCGGGGGCTGCACACCCATTGTGTCTGGTGTACTTGGTGCCATTAGGGCTTCTTGCGCTGGTGACGGTGCTAGAGAAGGTGGTGCAATGGACTCTGGCCTTGGAGACGTTGTCGCTTTATGTTTAAGGATCTGCTCTGGTAGATGAGCAATAGAAAGCTTTGATTCATCGTTGAGAACCACAATATTTCGAATAATATTTTGAAGTTGCCTAACGTTACCGGGCCATTGGTATTTTTTCAACAGTGCTTCAGCATCGTTGTTAATACCTGAGAATTTTTTACCATCCTCTTTCGCGTAGAGTTTAAGGAAGTGATTAGCCAATACTGCAATATCATTGCCTCTTTCACGTAAGGGGGGCATCTCGATAGGGACAACATGAACACGATAATAGAGATCTTCTCTAAATCGACCTTCCTCGACTTCCACTAATGGATCTCGATTGGTCGCACATAAAATACGAACGTTAACTTTGGTCTCTTTGGTTGCACCTAACGGAGTAAATGTTCCCGTTTGTAAGAAGCGCAAAAGCTTCTTCTGCATTTCTAAGTCCATTTCACAAAGTTCATCAAGGAACAGCGTTCCACCATCTGCTTGCTGTGCTGCACCCTTGCGATCAGTGCTTGCCCCAGTAAATGCGCCTTTTACGTGGCCAAAGACCTCACTTTCCATCAAATCTTTAGGAATTGCGCCGCAGTTGATGGCGACAAAAGGCATCTTTTTACGTTGGCTCTCTTTATGGATAGCTTCAGCACAAACTTCTTTACCAGTACCGCTTTCACCGTTAATAAATACACTAGCCGTTGTCGGTGCGACAGAGTCAATGACCTTGTACACCGCCTGCATGGGTAGGCACCCACCAAGAAAGCCGTGGAATCGTTTTCGGTCAAACTTAGTTTCAATATCTTCGACTAAGTGTTCTAGTTTTGCCTGCTTTAAGTGAAGGGTTATAGAAGTTTTTAACCTATCGGCTTTGATAGGTTTTTCCAGGAAGTCTTTCGCCCCTTTTTGAATGAGGCCGACAGCAATATCCACTGAACCATGCGCAGTAGCAATAACGGCAGAAGTAGGGATCTGATTTTCAGATATCCAGTCTAATATATCTTCGCCAGACATATCAGGAAGCTTTAAATCCAATATGATGAGATGAGGGACGTTACGTTCTATAAAGGCTATCGCTTCTTGTCCGGTTTCTACGTGAAACAGGTCGTAAGGTTCGTCCTTAACATATTGTTTATAAAGTACAGCGAGAGATGTTGAGTCTTCTACTAGGAGTACCTTTGGTTTCATTGTCGACGTCCTTGTTATTATTTTATGAAACATATTACTTATAGTAATTAACATAACCTATAAAATAAAGGAACCATCCAATATTCAATCTGTTACATGATTACTATGTCTTTATCAAATAACGTATCTGTATAGAAAAATGTTCCTGCTGCAACTCGTGGTCTAGTACAGAAAACGCTCAACCTTTAGCTTGAAGAGGTGACAAACCCAAGCTCTTTTCTAGCGATGATTGCCTTAATCGATTTACTAGCGATACTTTGCAACGTTGGAATTAAGTCGAAGGCGTGAGCATTTTTCTTCTCCAAACATAATTTTTCTATATCGCGTGATATTTCCGAAAGAGAACGGTTACCTAGAGCTAGAGATGAACTGCCTAACGTATGCGTTTCGAATTCGAGTTGGTCGATGTTCTTATCCTTAGATGCTTGAAGGATGTTATTAAGACGAACTTCTGTCTCTTCCAGGTAGTGGTCGATAAGAATAGGTATAACTTCTGCACTCGTGTCTTCGATCATTTGTATCAATATGGTTTCGTCAACGAACTGAGCAATGTTGATATCATTGACCTCGTTATCATTCACTTTTTCAACAATAGTTTCTTCAACACTATCTTCTTCAATACTATCTTCTTCAACAATAATAGTTGGCTCGGAAACTGTCGTTGTTACTGCGTCATCTATCATTAATACCTCGGCTGACTGAAGCTTATCTGATAAGAATAAGTTAATTTTTTCAATTAGCTGAGATAAACGTACAGGTTTTGATAAATAATCTGTCATACCAGCAGAAATAAAGTGTTCTTTGTCTCCGCTAAGTGCGTGGGCAGTCAATGCAATGATAGGAAGTGATTGCATTTTTTCGTCGTCGATAGATCGAATAATGTTTGTCGCTTCAATACCATCCATCTCTGGCATGGAAATATCCATAAACACAATATCGTAAGTATAATTCTTGATTTGCTCGACGGCTTTAGCGCCATTATCTACAATGTCGATGTCAACACCGGCATGCAAGAACATATTTTTGATGACGAGTTGATTAGCTTTATTGTCTTCAGCAACAAGTATTCTTGCATCTTTAAGCTCTTGTGCGAGCACTGGATTTGAAGGGGCGACATGACTGACAAGCGAATCAGCGAGTTTTAAATTAATAGCGAAGGTGAAGGTACTTCCTTGTTCATACTGGCTAAAGACTTCAATACTACCATCCATCAGTTCACACAGACGTTTACAAATAGCCAAACCTAGCCCGGAACCTTCTTGAGTACGGGAATAAGTTTGATCAACCATCGTGAACTCTTCAAAAAGGTATTCAAGTGACTCTTCTTTGATACCAATACCTGTGTCAGAAACCGTGCAAATAATCTTGCAATCATTGCCTTCAGTCGCCGCATCAATTTTTATGGTAATGTTACCTTCAGTTGTGAACTTCAGTGAGTTGCCAATTAAATTATGAAAGATCTGGCGCACTCTATTCACGTCACCTGTGACCATACTCGGTACCGTACCATCAACAAAACAGTGAAGAATTAGGCCTTTCTTTTTCGCTTCAGGGCTAAAGCTGTCGATGACACTGTTAACACACTCTCTGAAGTTAAATGGTTGTTGCTCTAATAGAAGGGTGTTGGATTCCATACGAGTGAAATCTAAAATATCATTGATTACAGAGAGTAAGAAACCGCCTGAAGTTGTTGCTGTATTAACGAGTTGTTTTTGCTGTTTAGTGAGAGGCGTTTCTTCGAGCAGCGATAAAATGCCGAGCACGCCATTCATTGGTGTTCTAATTTCATGAGACATAGAAGCAAGGAAGCGGCCTTTTGATTCACAGGCATTCTCGGCTTCTGCTCGCGCTGATTTTAAGTCGGTATAACTCTTATTTAATTTGCTCGACATGTTATCAAACGCTCGGGCTAAAGTACCAAACTCATCTTTAGAAGTGTCATTAAGCTGGTAACCCGGCCCTTTTTCACTGAGCATATTAGTCGCAGTTGTTAAACGTACTAGGCTTTTCGTTAGGTAGGTTCCTAAGATAAATGAGAAAATAGCAACAAGAATAACTTCTATGGAGGCGATACCCACAATGGATTTTTGAGCCGTTTCGAGCATGCTACTGATGGCGGCAGTACCAAACCCCATATCGATATGCCCATACTGAGTGCCGCCACTAATAATGGGGACGCGAGTATCAAAAATACCATCAGAGACATTGCTTAATTTGTCATCGATATTCATGTCTCGTTTCAGTAAGTCCATGTCGCCATCACAGGCAAGTACTTTTCCATGTCTTACTATTTTTACGTACTGAACGCCTTCTAACGTCATAAATTCACTAACGAGGTATTCTAAGGTAGCAATATCGGTAGAGAGAACCGCGTCTTTTGTAGCATTAGCAAACATGGTCGCGGTTGAATTAGCGCGTTGTATTAATTGTTTTTCATTTGATTCGGATAGAAATGACATAGAACTAAAAACAAGGAACATAAGTAGTACTATTTCGATCAGTGCTATACCGATTATTGTTTTTGCTCGAAAAGTCATATTTCACCTACCTATGGTTTAAGTTTAGGTCAGTTTTACTGTTTAATCTCATCGATGTTCAGAGCACGTACATCGTCCCAATCACTGTTTGCACCATTTACAAAGCCCTTTATATTGAGAGGCTTTAATAGAGCTCGTCCTTCTTCAGTATCATGAAGCGCAGCAAGTAATGATTGAACTTTTGCTGCCAATTCAGGATCGACTCTAGGGTGATGTGCAACAGCGTGTGGTGTGTAACCTTTAGTGGTGTATATGGGCGTTAATTGATCACGAAGTGACTCATCGATGGAGTTGAATGTGCGAATGATACCGCCACCGGCAGGATATAGACCTTTGACTACGGCGAGATAAACGGAATCGTGAGACGATACATAATCAGGCTCAAAAGTTACCCCTTTTTGTTTAAGTACACTGCGAGTAAGAACCGACGCTGCGAAAGCAGCAGGAGCAGGGAAGGCTAGGGTACTACCGTCTAGTTCTTTTAAGTCTTTTATATTGCTGTCTTTTCTTGCAACAATGATACCTTTGATCTTTTTATCTTTTGCTTTAGAAATAGACATATAGCCGGGATTAGCGCTAAACGTTGTGTAGTGATAAGGATTCATATAGGCAAAGTCATATTCGCTAGCGCTTAAACGTTCTTCAAACATTGGGATATTTTTAGCGGTTGAAAACTCGAACTTTTCCCCTGTGTTTTCTGACAAATACTCCATGATAGGTGACCATAGCTCAGCAAGGCGGCTCGCAGATTGTTGTGGAACGATTGCGAACGTAATCTGGTCGTCAGCAAACACTGGAGATACAAAAGTTATTAGTAATGCGTATAGTATATTTCTCATCATAATCACCTAATTAGTGTTAGTTACTTGTTATGCTGATTGGGATAGGAATTCATTTCTGTTCAGCCAGTTTTCTATTTTTCGACGCCATTTTTTAGGTATAAATGGAATACGTCTAAGTTCTCGAATTATCTCTAAGCTTAGTGGCGGTTGATCTTTGACATTTAACACGGTCCCTAATAAGTCGATTTTTCCGCTTTTTAGCAACTCAGTAGCTTTTCTAATCTGTCCAGCTGACGTCACACCGCCTTTAACAACTAATATCGTTTTATCACAAGCATTCGCGATACTTTGGGCGGGAATGTTACTGCGGTTTATCTGTAAAAGAGGGGAGGTATCGATAATGATTCGGTCATACTGGTCTTCCCACTCCTTTACGGCATGACTCATAAATGCAGGATCTTTGTAGGCAAGTTGAGTCGATTTATCACTTGGAACAACGACGCCGGTGAATAATCGATGGCTATCTACGTGCTCGATCAAATGAGTTCCATCGTCTGTTGCTATTGTGAGCTCTTTAAATGCGGGGTTAAACATATTCAAATCAACCAGTAGTGCGTTATGTCCAGCCAATAGATACCGCTCTGTTAACGCGCTAGCCACTGAGGTAACACCATCAAGAGACTGACAAGCGGTAACACACAGAGACTTACACTCAGCAAGTTCTGCGGATAAATATATTTGCTCAATTTCGGCGTGAGTTGCAGGAATCGTCATTAGAGTGCTCCTATCAACACGATGGCAGTGGTAAGTCGTAGAATGTCTTCTAGTCCAACACGGGCTTTCTCTAGCAAGCTTTGGCTGCGATCAGGGATGAAGATGGTGTCTCCAGCACGTAAAACAGGCAGGTGATAGATATTGGCCGTTTTACTAAACTCAATCAGATCGAAAGTACGAGCCTGTCCTTGGCAGCACGACATGTTAACCACTGATATCTTTTCTAGATAAGCGGTATTACTTGGCCCGCCAGCTTCAGCAAGTATGTCGAGAATGGTCATGTTGTCGTCAAAGGAATAACGACCCGGTCTGTTAACTGCTCCAAGAACTCGAACGGTGGATTCCTTTGATGTATCTAACCAGTTTTTGTTTTTTTCAGGGATATAAATGGTGTCACCGGTTGTGACGCTTGGCAGTAAATTCTCATCACCGGTTTCAAAGTACAGTGACAAATTGAGTTTACTGACTTTCGAATAAGTTTTATCGCGATGAGTGACTCGAATATTATGAATGTCAGCCTCTTTCGTTGGACCATCAGCAGCGGCCAAAATATCTAAGAAATGCATCTCTTTAGTAAATCGAAAACGTCCGGGAGTATTCACTTGTCCAAAGACATAGATAGAAGCATCGGAACTTTGGCGCACCCACTGAGCTTTATTGTCAGAAGGGTCTCGGGGTAAATCATGAATACGTACAATAGAGCCAGCAGCAATAATTGGAAGATCGTTTGGCGGCGCACCATTAAGGATAAACGCATCAAGGTCAAACACGATAAGTTCTTGCTTATGATCGATAACTTCAATCTTAGTTGTGTCGGCTCTTAATGTAGGGCCGCCAACATGCGATAGTAAATCCATTAGGTTCATTTCGTCTGACCACTCGATACGGCCAGGTCTTACTACTGATCCCATCACGTTAACAGCGCGACTAGGGGCGACCTTTAACCAAGATTTTTCGTTCATATCCGTTTTTTCAGGAACAAATATCGCGTCACCCGGGTTAATTTCTGGAGGCAATGAGTTGATTAGCCCTTCGGTGTAGGCGGCTAAATCAAAGGGGATGACTTTACCATTCGCTTTAATGATACGAATCTGGCGTGATTCAGCATACCGGGTAGGGCCACCTGAATTCGCTAATATATCCATAAAGCTTGCACCAAGCTTACCTTCGAATGCGCCAGGGCTCTTAACTTCTCCCATAACGTACACAGTATTGGCACCTGATTTTATTTCTTCTTCCTGTTTTGGAACAAAAACGGTGGCACCGGGCTTTAGCTTGGGAAGAAGAGTAGAATCGCCACTATCTAAATAACGCTTTAAATTGAATAGCTCTGGTGTGGTGTCTGTGATGATACGAATTTGCTCTACACTGGCATAACGCGTTACGCCCCCAGAGCGCATCAGGATATCAACCAAATCCGTTCCTTCTTTGTAAGAGAATGAGCCGGGTGCATGAACTTCACCAAAGACTTTGATTGCGCTTCGTCCATCGGCGCTGTCACCTGAATCGGCAAGTTTCGCAGGATCGAAATCTTGCTCGATATTACTAACGAGTGGAGAGGCAGGAACGAAAAGAGTATCAAGCGATTGTAGAGCAGGAAGTTGAGATTCATCACCCGTGTCTAAAAAGGCTTTGTAATTGAAGGCTTGTTTGTTACCACCACGTTTAAGCAGCATATTGTTAAGCTGTGCACCGGAACGTAGACCTCCGGCAGCGTGAAGTGCCATTTGAATATCGGCACTTTTAGATAAGGTATATTCGCCAGGAGATTTAACGTACCCCTGAACAGAGACCAAAATCTGCTGTTCAGCTATGAAGACAGAAGCGTTGGATAGATCACGAAATACGGACTCTAGCGCACCTAAAACGGTTACTTCTAACTGTTCTTCATCGTAGCCAGCTACAAAAATCGCACCGACTTCTGGTAGCGTGATTCTTCCGCGCTTATTTACCTGAAAACCACGGTTTAACGTACTTTCGCCAGGCAAGTTTACCTGTATTAGATCGCCAACTTGTACGACTTCGTTCCCGCCCTGTAAATCACTGTCCATTTCACTAGAAGCGTAACTTGTTTGGAATCCAAAGACTCCAACAAAGCAAAGTAAAAATAATGATAGATTATTCATACAATCCTCCTAGTGGTGCATCTGCTGAGTAGTCTTGCGTCGAAATTATTTCAATACTGACTCGACGGTTCGTTAACATGACTCCAACAGAGTCTCCTTCAAATAAGGGTAAATCAGACCCTAAAGAGTGGGTTGTAATACGAGTAGCTTCTAAACCAAATATGGTTAGGTATCGTTTGACCTGTTTCGCTCTGCCCATCGCTAATGCCTGATTATGTTCATCGTGGCCTCTAGCGTCTGCATGGCCCGTAACCGATAACTTCAGCATGGTGTTTTCTACGAGAATATTGGCGGCTCTCGCAAGGTGGCCCATATATTTTGGGTTTATCTCTGTTGAATCTAATGCAAACTGGTTATCGACGTTGAGTAAAGCAAACAATTGGTCAATAACAGCCAGCTGCTGATTTAACTGGAATTCACTTTTAGGGGGAGTACAACGAGTTTGAGAGGTGACGTAATCAAGCTGTACTTCTAATTCGTGCAAACGTTTTCTCTGAATCACTAAGTCATTAGCAGCATCAAGCAATAACCCACCTTCAAGTTCTCGCGCAATTCTGTTTTGTTTTTCAATTGCTTGTACAACAGCTGCTGGAAAACACCACTTTGCTCCCTCTTGAATTAGTGCATCAAGGTGAAGCTTTGTTAACTGCCAATCAAATCTAAGACCATGCTCCGGCCCCAAAGGTTCTGTTGGCATCACTGGCGAAAAAGAAGCGGCGACATAATCTTCTGCTAAGCCACCTTTTCCGCTTTCGGGGTAGCTAGTGCAGCCCCCTAAAAAAGTGATGGATATAACTATAGCTATGTATACTTTAAGTCCATTCATGCCAACGTCCGTTTTTATAATAATTATTAGTAGTATAGTTATGTTTAGTGAGTATTTGAGTTAACTGGTATTGCTTGGCTTATACGCAATAGATTGATTATTTCTAAAGGCTGACCAGTTACGTTTTCAATACGCATATTTCGTTCACGTTCAACGAGTCGTTTGTAAAGGTAAACCAACGCACCAACACCTGATGAATCAAGGAATTCAACTCGACTGAAATCTAATTCAATTTCACTATGCAGGTCATCTGTTATCACTGCATCAATGTGAGGCTGTGCATCACGACTACCTTCAGCGTCAAGGTTACCGACAATTTCTAATGTAAGAATAGTTTCGTTTGCTTCAACAGTACGTAGTTCCATGATGCTATCTCCTATGCGATTTATTCTAATACAGCAGGTTCTGTGCCAATGTATAATAGCTTTATATTCAATACGTTAGAGATCTAGTTGCGAGTATTCTCAAATTGACAAATGACATTCTCAAATTGAGAATCATAAGTAGTGTTGAGAAATCGCTTCAAATATGATGAAACTAAATCATCATCATCGATGATTAGTATGAATCAAGTCGCACTGATGAATTACATTAATGAAGTGCTGTGACATTTCCTGTAAGAATGATCCTAGTCATTAAACAAGGAGTGTTTTATGCGATTGTCTTTTATCTCAATAGGTATTTTGCTAGCGGTCAGTGGTCCAGCCATCGCAGACGTCGGCTATGATTTGGGTGTAATGAATGCGCACAGTTATAAGTCTGGAGTTGATATCTCTGAATACTGGAAAAGTGAAAAACTTGACGGTATTCGCGCTATATGGACTGGTGAGATATTGGTAACACGACAAGGTAATCGAATATACCCACCTAAATGGTTTACCGATCCATTACCAGCTCACGCACTAGAGGGAGAACTTTGGGCGGGCCGAGGAAACTTTCACATCGTACAGCAAACCGTAATGGACCGTGTCCCATCAGATTCTGCATGGAAGCAGATCGACTACATGCTGTTCGACATCCCTCAAAGTGCAGGTGACTACCAGAAGCGATATTACAATCTAATACATTGGGTCGATTCAAATCCGTCATTACATCTAAAGTACGTAGAACATACACCTATTGCTTCAGAAACTGAGTTATTTGGCTACCTAGATAACGTAAGCAGTAATAAAGGCGAAGGAATAATGCTGCGCAAGATCACCAGTCGATATCAAGCAGGGCGCAGCAATGACATGCTTAAATTGAAAAAGCACGAAGATACGGAAGCGATAGTGGTGGGGTATAAGTTAGGTAATGGTAAATATAAAGGCTTAATGGGTTCATTGAGAGTAAAACTAGAATCGGGAAAAGAATTTTACATAGGCAGTGGCTTTAGTGATGAGCAAAGACGGAGCCCGCCTAGTATCGGATCGACAATTACATTTCGTTATAACGGAATGACACAAAATGGGATTCCGAAATTTGCACGTTATTTAAGAGAACGAGAAGGGTATTAGTGAACAGATAGCAGTATTTTTTAAGGATTACCTAATACGTAATCAAAAACTAATAAAGCCCAGATCTCATTAAATCTGGGCTTTATTACATCGTGAGTGGTAACTGATAAGTGTTAAGTTATTTTGATGCAAATGTTAGTTGGACATCATCATCTTGCTTATGCATCCAGTGCAGTCTTATACCCAACATCAATGCGGCTGACGATAGACCAACAATGAACCCAATCCAAAATCCATGAGCGCCCATTGGCTCAACTATCCAATCGGTCATACCAAGTATATAACCAGTCGGTAATCCAAGTATCCAATATGCGATAAAGGTACGATTGAAAATCGCGGTCATATCCTTATAGCCACGCAGTGCACCTGCGGCGACTACTTGAATTGAATCTGTACACTGATAAACCGCCGCGAACATCAGTAATTGCATTGCTATAGTGATAACGGCTTTATTATCCGTATATAGATAAGAGATGTTCTCTTTAAATATAATGGTTAACGTTGCAGTTAATATCGATAAGGCGAGGCCAACAAATATGCCGACACGAGATGCAATCATGGCACCTTCCGTATCTTGCTCACCAAGTTTATGGCCAACACGAATACTAACTGCAGCACCGATACTCATAGGTAACATGAACACGAGCGATGAAAAGTTAATCGCGACTTGGTGCGCAGCAACAACCAATGCCCCTAATGGCGCGACGAGTAGAGCAACGACAGCGAATAGCGTTACTTCAAAGAACATTGCCGCTGCAACAGGGAAGCCGAGTTTAAACAAACGTAAGATTGCTTTGGGTTGAGGTCGGTGAAATTGACTAAATAGCTGAATGTGAGCAAGCCTTTTTGACGTCACCACATAAAACAGCAACAAGGCAAACATTAACCAATAAACGATTGCCGTCGCTACACCACAGCCGACGCCACCTAGCGCAGGGGCACCAAATTTACCGTAAACAAAAATCCAGTTAAGTGGAATGTTAACCAATAATCCAATGAAACCGATAACCATTGCTGGTTTAGTTAATGCTAAGCCATCAGTAAAACTTCGTAGAGCTTGAAACAGCAGAAATGCTGGAACTGCAAATATAACCGCAAACATATAGCCGTTGGTCTTATCAGCCATCACCTGATCTATTTTCATCAAATCCATGATCCATTGCGTCTGAAGCAGCACAATAATGATAGGGACTGAAGTGAAGAGCGCTAAAGCAATACCCTGATGTATTTCAAACGGAATCTTAACTTGACGACCGGAACCGTTAAGTTGAGCAACGACGGGAACGATCGCCATTAACAGCCCGATGCCAAATAGGATAGAAGGCAGCCAGATACTTGAGGCTATAGATACCGCAGCCATATCAATAGCGCTAACGCCGCCGGCCATAATGGTATCGACAAAGCTCATTCCAGTTTGTGCGATTGAAGCAATGAAAACAGGCGTCGCCAGTTTAACTAAGTTAGATGTTTCTTTTTTATAACGATGCACAAAGACTCCGATAAGAGAAAGAAGAAAAAAGAGTCCACCGACGAAGAATTATGAATCTTGGTGTTGTCGGGCATGATAAAGAAATGTAACACTAAGCTCCATAAAAAACTCATGGAATCTACCGATGTTTACGGGAATTGTACAAGGCACAGCAAAAATCGTTTCAATTGAGAAAAAAGAAGAGTTTCAAACTCACACTATTTCACTCGCGGAAGAAAGCAGAGTTGGCCTGACTATAGGTGCATCAGTTGCTCATAACGGATGTTGTTTAACGGTAACCTCGATTGAAAATGAATTGGTCAAGTTTGATTTAATGCAAGCAACGCTTAAGTTGACTAACCTCGGTGAGTTAGCAGTCGGTGACTCTGTAAACATAGAGCGAGCCGCTAAATTTGGTGATGAAATTGGTGGGCATTCAATGTCTGGGCACATATCGCTAACCGCAGAGATAGACGAAGTGATTAATACACCGAACAATCGCACATTATGGTTTAGAATTGATAGATCAGCAATGAGGTATGTTTTAGAAAAAGGTTATGTTGGTCTAGATGGCTGTTCATTAACGATTGGAGAAGTCGAAAGTGATCGTTTTAGTGTCCACCTCATTCCAGAAACACTTGAACGTACGTTGTTTGGCGAAAGGAAAGTGAACGATAGAATTAATGTAGAGTTTGATCCGCAAACACAAGCTATTGTTAACACCGTTGAGCGTGTATTGGCACAGCGCCTTTAATCATCGTCACAATAGAATAAAAATAAGCGCCAAAAGGCGCTTATTTCACAATTAAGGTTAATGTAGGCATTAGCTGTATGGCTCGTCTTCAATACAGGCCGTTAAGTTGATTTGATGCTGATTACTATCAACCAACATATTTAGATGAAATGCACGGTGGCAATAAGGACAGTCGTCGTGAAAATCTTGGTTTCCGTTAGTAGGATCGAGAGTGAGGCCAATTGTATGTTCACAATGTGGGCACTGAACTTGTTTCTCTGTGTAATTTCGCATTGCGTACTCCCTAACATCTATGCAATACGGTAATCTTAATCGTCCAAGTTAGTAATGGTCGTGAATTAAGTAGAAACTTTGAGTTAGGCCAAAAAAACAAGAGAAAATTTTCCCACTATTTTCTTTGTCATTGTTTTCTATAAGTTTAGCTAAGGTATTGCTGATGGTTTTATTTGCATTGTGAATGCATTTGACGTGAGTATTTGTTTTATTTCGTAAACTGAACGCTTATTAAACTTAGATAGAAGGTTGCTATTCGATTAATTACCCCAATAGCTTATTGATACGGCAAAGAGACTATTCAAGTTTTACCCCAAAGTAAACCGGCAAAACAGAAGGCCTATCTATGCAAGAGCAATCTCCACCAGATGAAACTGTTGAAGCTGAAGTTCAACAGAAGAGTGATAAAAGTAAAAACTTAAGTATCTTGTTTGAGCTAGTAAAATTTATTCATCCCTATAAAGGTCGCGTTGCTGCTGCATTGGTCGCGTTGGTGTTTACTGCGTCTTTGACATTATCAGTCGGGCATGGTGTTCGAATTTTAATCGATGAAGGTTTTACTCAGCAATCCATTGTTGATCTTGGAAATGCGATTAAGTTTATTCTTGTCGTCACCGTTCTTATTTCTATAGGGACATTCTTTCGTTTCTATCTCGTCTCATCGGTTGGAGAGCGAGTCAGCGCCGATATTCGCCTCGCGGTGTTTAATCACGTGATCACCTTACACCCAAGCTATTTTGAAACCAATGGCAGCGGTGACATCATGTCACGAATTACTACTGACACAACGCTATTACAGAGCATTATTGGTTCCTCTTTTTCAATGGCAATGCGTAGTGCACTGATGTGTACGGGCGCGATTATCATGTTGTTTGCGACCAACGTAAAACTAACCTTAATAGTGTTGGCCTCTGTTCCCTTTATTCTTATTCCTATTTTGGTCTACGGCAGACGAGTAAGGGCGCTATCTCGTAAGAGTCAAGATTCGATGGCTGACGTAGGCAGTTATGCTGGAGAGGCCATTGAGCACATCAAGACGGTTCAAAGTTACAGCCATGAGGCACAAGAAAGAGAGTCTTTCGCGACTGAAGTAGAGAAGGCTTATGAAATTGGCCGTCAGCGTGTTAAACAGCGCGCCATTCTGATTTCTGGTGTGATAGTCATTGTCTTTAGTGCCATCGCTGGCATGCTGTGGGTAGGTGGCAGCGATGTTATTAAAGGCACTATGTCAGCAGGCGACTTAGGCGCTTTTGTTTTTTATGCCATTATGGTTGCGTCCTCGTTAGCGACAATTTCTGAAGTGCTTGGTGAACTGCAACGTGCAGCGGGCGCAACGGAAAGGCTCATCGAAATACTTCAAGTGGAAAGCCATATCGTTGCACCCAAACAAAACATAGCGTCCCCTAAAGCGCTCAATGCGGAAGTGCTTTTTGATAACGTTACGTTTCATTATCCTTCTAGACCCGATCAAGCCGCGACCGATAAGCTGAATTTGAAAGCAGAAGAAGGAAAAGTGTTGGCACTTGTTGGTCCTTCTGGCGCAGGTAAAACTACGTTGTTTGAATTACTTCAACGCTTTTATGATCCTCAATTTGGCAACGTTACTTTAGGCGGTGTCGACATTCGTGACTTCGAACCAAACGAGTTGCGTCAGCAAATGGCATTAGTTCCGCAGCAACCGGCTTTATTTAGCAATGATGTGTACCACAATATTCGCTATGGCAATCCAAAAGCAACGGACGAACAAGTGATAGAAGCGGCCAAAAAAGCGCATGCGCATGAGTTTATTATGAAGCTTCCTGAAGGGTATAAAAGCTTTCTCGGTGAACGCGGCGTTAGGCTTTCTGGTGGCCAGCGACAACGTATCGCAATTGCTCGCGCAATATTGAAAGATCCTAACCTTTTACTGCTTGATGAAGCGACAAGCGCACTTGATAGTGAAAGCGAGCATCACGTTCAGTTAGCATTGGAGGAGTTAATGCGTGGGCGAACGACGTTAATCATTGCTCACCGCCTATCAACAATTAAGCATGCCGATAAGATTGCGGTTATGGACCAAGGACGTTTAATTGATGTGGGTGATCATAAGTCATTACTGACAAGCTGCGATTTATATCAGCGATTGGTAGAGCTTCAGTTTAAGCACATGGAACGTTAGGCGATTACTAAATAAGCATAACGATTTTATTTATGTATTAACGCTTTATTTATTCGGCTTGGTTCCATAGGATCACGTTTCCTTTACTACTAAGTCGTTATTTATTTATGCCGTTACCGTTTTTGAACGCCATTCCCGTCGGGCTACGCTATATGCTTATGTCCGCATTGGCGTTTTCACTTATGTCTGCTTGTGTCAAATTAGTCAGTCACCATGGAATCCCCGTTTTTGAAATCGTTGCTGCTAGGGCACTCGTTTCGCTTATCATCAGTTACATCGACGTACGCAGGAAAGGAATTTCACTTTGGGGCAACAATAAAAAGCTTCTATTTGCGAGAGGGGCAGTGGGTTCACTGGCCCTTATTTGTGTCTATTTCGCCATCGCTACGCTGCCACTTGCTGAAGCGACCATCCTTCAATATTTGCATCCAGTATTTACCGCTGTACTAGCTTTAATCTTTTTACGAGAAAGAATCCAGATTTCGACTATTATCTGTATTCTTTTCTGTTTAACTGGTTTGTATTTGATCGTGTCGCCAGGTACAACATTGGCTGGTTCAATAGAGTTACCCGTTATAAGTGTTGCAGCAGCGTTATTCGGCGCGTTTGGTAGCGCGATTGCTTACGTTATCGTGAAAAAATTGAGTAGCACGGAAGATACCTCAGTGATCATCGTGTATTTCCCGTTAATTGCTTTACCTTTGTCACTTACCTTACTTGGCAGCGATTTTGTTGTGCCAAGCTTTGATGCCTTGATCCTACTTTTGTTTGTGGGGATTTTCACTCAAATAGGTCAGATAGGTTTAACCAAGGCAATGAAAGCTGAAGTTGCAAGTAAAGCAACGGCATTTTCCTACATACAGGTTGTCTTTTCCATTATCTTCGGCTGGCTGATCTTTAGTGAGATTCCGTCAACATGGACGTTAGCTGGTGGCAGTTTAATCATTATAGGTGCTTTGATAAATGTATTCGGTGGTCGAAGATCAAAACCACTTAAACCTAAAGAAGCTAGTTGATGATGGAAAGTTATAGGTAACAAAAAGCCGACATAGTGTCGGCTTTTTTATGAGTGTAATCTAAGGGTAGAGTGCGCTACAAACCTTGAACGTACTGAGCGTTTGTTCGAACTTGAACCATATTGTTCAACTGCTCCTGGGACCCTTCAACGCCATCAATCAAACCTTCAAAGTGTTTGATTAACTCGACCTTATTTTGCACCTCTTTTGAACCAGCACCGATATTTGTTAGGTCGATAAAGAACTCATCGAATAAACCAGAGAAATCAGTAACTGCATCTTGGTTTAAGAACTGTTCGTGATTATAAATGCTCGGGTAACCACCTTTTTGTTTATCAACAGCAAATGAAATACCTTTGACATTAGTAATGGTGGTCGCTTTTTCACACTTCAGCATGCAGCCAGCTTCAATAGAAGGTTTGTTACAGCCAACCGTTCTTTGGAAGAAACATTGGCGACTCGTCATCATTAAGATCGGGTGATAGATGCTGTAGAAAAGTTTAAACTTCTCAGGGCGGCTAATGTGTCGAATCTGGCCTTTATTGATCTCGTTAGAGATGAAAGCACCAGCACAGTTCAACTCTTCTTTTAGCGTGACGAGTGCATGAGAGTTAGTTGTGTTCATGAACGGTCCTGCCACCCATTCAATACCCATCTCATAGGCCTTGTACGCGATACCAGTATTGTTCGTTACGATACGTGACGGTTTGATTTCTTCAAGTACGCGGACCGCTTCATCATAATCTTTGCCAATCAGAACAGCTGGGAACCATGGAATTAATCGAGGGTTGGCAGCAAGAATATCGATGTATTTATTACAACGCTTCTTGAAGCTCTCTGGTAACTTGAAGTAAATATCAGCATCTGTTTCATTGCATAAATGAAGGTCTTCAATGTCGGCAATGAGCATTGACAACGTAGGCTTATCATTCACTTTAGGATGCTTAGGCAGCGCTGGAACATCGACATGTTTAATCACATCTTTTGAGCCGTTTAAGATAAAATCGATTTCATCTTTCAGCTCAGTCACTTCTCTTAAAGGAATGCTTAACCCTTCATCTAACTCATCGAAGTTGTAAGCTTCTAAAGTATGGACTGGGCTTTTCACTGACTTAAATCGTTTCTGTAATAGCTCTTGCGTGATTGCTTTTTCGCCAGCAATAGAAAGCAGAGACTTAGACTGAACCGTAAACGTTTCAGTGTTTGATTTGATTTTTACAATGAATGGCTTATCAATTTTTGCAACGAATGAGAATGTAAGTTCTGTTTTACTGATGTCCAGAAACTCAATCTTTTCACGCATCTCCACACCAATTTCATTTTTAGAGGTGTAAAGGTCACTGGTTACTTCTTGAATTTGTACAACCGAGATAGATTCATTTTCAGAGGTAGCTTTATCTACCGCATAGTTCACGCTGTTATCACGTGGATTATCGATAAACATGTCTTTCGTTAAGTTCCCTTTTAAGAAAGAGTTAGTAAAGTTTCGATTAAATACTTTATGAAGATTTGAATCATCTTCAATCAACAAGCCTTTTTCAACAAAGCTGTCGATCTGTTTACGCCATGTATCGACAACAGTATAAACATAGTGAGCGCCTTTAATACGGCCTTCGACTTTCAGTGAATCGACTTTAGCATCAACTAACTCTGGCAAGTCATAATATGCAGAGTTGTCTTTTAAATTAAGTGGGTATTTATTACCAGCTTCGGTAATTTCATACTCATCACGGCAAGCTTGGCTACAACGGCCACGATTACCTGAATTACCAACACTTACAGAGCTTGAATAACACTGACCTGAGAAGGCAATACACAGTGCACCATGGACAAAGACTTCAGTAAGAACATCATGGTCATGAGCAACTTCGGTAAGCATTTTAATTTCAGGAAGATTTAATTCACGAGACAAGTTCACACGTGTAGCACCGATTTTGGAAAGAAACTTAATCTGACCTTCATTATGCGTTGTTAACTGAGTTGATGCGTGAACATCTAACGAAGGGAAGTGCTTCTTTACCAAATCAAACAAACCTAAGTCTTGAACGATGATTCCGTCTACTTTGGTATTGACTAGTTGGTTGAGCAATTTGCTGATGCTCTTAATTTCATGCTCTAAAAGCACAATATTTAGAGTAAGAAAAACTTCGCAGCCATATTGATGAGCAAGGCGAATGACACCGTTTAGTTCATCCATTGATAGGTTGGATGCTCGGTTACGTGCGTTGAAAGTGTCTAATCCACAATAAACTGCGTTCGCACCAGCGACGATAGCCGCTTTGATCGCTTCAACATCACCACCAGGGGCCAACAACTCAATTTTTCTGCTCATTTAGAAATCGCTCGTTTATAGACTTATAATTTTTTGAGCGCGTATTCTAACTAGATCACCTATTTATTGCCACAACTCTCTCTTTTATTGATTTAAATCAAATTTAGAATCCGAGGTTATTTCTCTGTTTCTTAAGGCAATAGCGGTGGATTTTCTTTTGAAATTGGAGGTTTACTGGATTGGGCTGTAGCAAAGGGATAGCGTACAAAGGATTAGGCAGAGACTGATGCTATTCAATCTCTACCTCGTATTTCAATACGTTAAGGCATGAGGCAGGGCATTAATAGCTTAATATATTCTTAATCAACTCTTCAGACTCTGCTAAGTAGTGGCCACCAAACTGGTTGTAGTGATTGAGTAGGTGGTAGAGGTTATAAATATCTTTACGCTCTGAGTAACCAAAATCTAATGGTAAAACGCTTTCGTAACCTTGGAAAAACTCTGGTTGAAAGCCACCAAAGAGTTCAGCCATCGCAATGTCACACTCACGATCCCCCCAATAGCAGGCAGGATCATAGCAGATTGGACCAAATGCTGAGTTAGCGACGTTACCATGCCAAAGATCGCCATGAAGCAGGGAAGGGCGAGGATGATGATTTGAAAGTAACTCTTTTACTGTGTCGGTAAACTCTGCAATGTTGACCAGTTCAATACCTTTCTCACGTAAAAGTTGCAGTTGCCAGCCAATACGCTGCTCTGCAAAGAATCGGTGCCATTTACGATCCCATTTATTGGGTTGAAGCGTACTCCCCACGAAATTGTCTTGGTCATAACCAAACTCTTTTTGCTCACCCCAAGAATGAAGTTCGGCAAGCTGAGCGCCAAATTTGTAACTCTGTTTATTATCATCAAGCGGTTTAGTTGAAAGATAATTTAAAACGAGGAATGAATGGTCTTTACTGGTTCCCGTAAGAATGAGCTCTGGAACGTAGACAGTGGAAGTGCTGCGAAGAGATTTTATATTATCTGCTTCAATTAAGTACTTACTGATGAAGTTTCTGGTGTTTGTTTTAACAAAATATCGTTGTTCACCATCACTTATCATGTAACATTCACTTATATCGCCTCCTTTAACTTTTGTACGCTCGGCTATCGTGAAATTAAACATGAGTGTATCAGAGAGCTGTTGAGTCAGTGCTTGCCACATAGTAAAAATCCTTCAGATAAGTACTTATTTATAATCAGTTTAGGACAATAAACTTCGCTTTTCTGATTCTGCTTTCAAAGAACCGTATTAATTGTATTCATTTTTGAGAAAAAGGCCTGAAATGTGACCTTAATCAAATAGGTTCATAATGATAAACATGGCCTAGCTTGCTTAATTTCTAACTTGATGACAAAAAGAACACTGACTCATGTTTTTTGGCACTGCGGTCACGCAATTTGAATACAATTTAGATATTTCGATCTCTATCCTATTTACTGTTTTTTGACTGATCCATACGCCAATATTTGACAGCTACTCCATTAGTTCGCTTTAAAGCGTACTCATCACTATATTCAGGTTGTTAAAACTTGTAGAGTTGTCTTAATATTAGGTGTGAGTCTATTCTCAATGTATGCAGTAACTCGGAGATTTTAGTGTGGTTGTAGAAACCGATGGATATTTAGCCTTAATCGAACATTTAGCCTTTAACTTGGATGTCTTCACATCAAGAGATGGGGATACAGGGGCAGAAAGTGTTGAAGATGTCGCAACCGATATGGTCGCGAGTAATATCATGGCAATTTTTGAGCAAAACCCTGAGCTGCACTCTAGTGTTCGCTTCCAGCTACTAAAAGAAGCTGATTCAGTTGTAGAAGATTTGGGTGAAGTCTTAGCAGGCGTGTGGGGAAGACCCGCTACCAATGAACAAATCACCTTTTTGGACGAATATATTGCACTAGTAAAAAACCTTTTCGATGTTGCAGTCGCGACTTACGATTAAGCGTTAGTCACTAATTAAACTTAGGCGGGTGTTCTACTCGCCTGAAATGCCAAAATTTAGATGCCCAATAGGGGTTGTCCACTCTAGAAATGATCACTCCTTTAGACGTTGACGCATGTAAAAATTGACGCTCGCCTAAATACACACCCACATGACGGGTAGTTCTCGACGTTTTGAAAAAGACTAAATCTCCAATTGAGGCATCGTTATAGTTAACCGAAGATCCAACTTTGCTTTGATGCAGTGTCGTTCTTGGCAAAGTTATATTTAACGCGTCTCTATATGCTACCTGTACAAATGCCGAGCAATCTATTCCCTGAAATGAATTCCCGCCCAATCGGTAAGGTACACCTTCCCATCGATTGTATACACTAAGAAAAGCGTTTTTCGTTTTCTTTTCATAGCTTGATAGATTGGACGATTGACTCGCGGCACTGGGGTGGATGCTCGCAGTTTTAGCTGGAGTTGAACTGGTTGCACAACCGGTAACAAGAGAAAAAGTGATAGTAACTAGCACAACTGATTGAAATTTAATCATATGTAATATTTTCGAAATAGTGTTGAAATTAATTTGTAATACTAAACGCCTAGCATCGACAGCTAACAAATGTTGCTAGAGTCAGCCAGTAAAGTCCATGAAAGCAAAGACAACCAAATCATCGTCCGTGTCGTTAGTCCAAACGATTAACGTCGTTTTTCTCATCATATTAGTGTTAATCGCGATCTTCTCTTTCATTAGTTTTAAAAGCGTTGAACGAGTTGGTAAAGAGTTTAGTGTTTTATCAGAAGAAGCGCTGCCACTGGCTATTAATAATGCCAACTTGACCCAAACAATTTTGGAGCAGGTAAAGCAGCTAAGTTATGCAACTCAGCTAATAACGGTTGAACAATTACAAAGCAATCAAGCCACGGTCTCGACACTGACAAAGCAAAGTAACCGATTACTTAATAACGTAAGTCAGCTTTCTGCAAGCTTCACTAATATCGATGGCCAAAGACAGCAAACACAAGATACGTTTGAACTTAATAGCAAAGTTGAACAGCTCAACCTTTTATCCGGTGATGTACTGTCAACGCAACTGGCGTTATTACAACAACAAAGTATTATTGATGATCAGGTAGGTTCTTTCCGCTACGGTTTGAGCTCTATTGGGCCAGAAATGAATCGCATCTCTTCGTTTCTATCAAATGACAATCCAACATCATCAGATGCCGCGAACCGCTTTATCGCGAGTGCAAGCTCCTTAGAAAGCACCTTCTTAATGCTCATGATGCAAAGTGATCTTGAAAAAGCAGAAACAGAGTATCAAGAAATGCGAAATCGAATAGCTGGAATCAACTTAGCGTATGACGACTTTAAAGATTGGCACCCAGATATCGAAGAGTTCGCAAGCTTAACGACACCTTACGTTATGGTAAATGAAGGATTTCAAGATAATGGGATTCTAAAGAACATCATTGCCAAGCTAGAGCTAATGGAAGCACAAAGGGCTCAAGTCGCGAGAGTGGTAACTTTAGCGGACGAAACCATTGCAGAATTAGAGTCTATCTCCCAAACCGCACTTACCCTTATTGAACAGCGTGAACAAGCGGTCAATGACACTATTGCTTCAACTTTTTATCGCCTATTCGTCATTGGCGCGATAATCGCTGTTCTCATTATTAGTTTTGGTATTGGGATTCGTGGCTGGCTTAACCGAAGCTTAAAGAACATCAAACATCACTTAACGTTGCTTACTGACCACAATCTATCGTCGAGTGTTCCGATGGTAGGCCCATTTGAATTTCAAGAAGTGGCTCGTAAACTTAATCAGGTGATCGAATCGACACGAGAATCTATTTCAACAGTGACGCGAAATTGTGAAACCTTGTATCAAACAGCTGAAATCAGCTATGACGCAGCAGAAAGCTCGAGTAAGACGCTTATCAAACAAAATGAATCTCTCGCGAGTATGGTGACAACGGTCACTGAACTAGAAGCATCCATCCGTGAAATTTCAACGATTACCACTGAATCTTATAAAGATTCTCGGCATGCGACCGATCAATCAACTCGTGGTTTAGAAGTAGTTGAACAAAATAGGCAGCGACTAGAGAAACTGGAAGTTACGTTAGATCTCAATGAATCTTCAATGGTGGAACTCGACCATCGTGTTAAACAAATTCGCGAAATGGTCGAGCTCATTTCTGGTATCGCAGAGAATACCAATTTACTTGCGCTTAATGCTGCTATAGAAGCCGCTAGAGCAGGTGAACAGGGCAGAGGTTTTGCTGTGGTTGCTGACGAAGTACGCCAATTGGCGAGTGGTACATCCCAACAAACTGAGAATATTCGGGTGAAGATGAATCAATTGATTGCAGCGGCTGATAAATCTCGTCAGGCCGTTGAAGTATCACGTCGAGAAATGGCATCAGCATTAGCTTCTAGTGTTGAAGTAAAAACCACCTTCAATGACATTGAACTTGCAGTAAACCACATTCAAACACGGGTAGAACAAATCACTATCGCGACGGAAGAGCAAGAAAGAGCAACGACAGACGTCAGCGAATCGATCACTCATATTTCTGTTCAGGGCGAAGAGACCAAGCATCAACTTCAATCAATGGTAGAAAGCTCAGAGCAGGTTGCTGAAATTGCAGGACACCAGCAAGCAATGCTTCATAAATACACGCTCTAAGCTCTACAGAAGAATTGACTCAACCTTTACGAAAGGGTTGAGTCAGTATTTTATCTAACCATTGCTCTCTAGTTGTTCGGAACTTAGGCAATCCAATCGTCATTTCATCATGTCCAAGCGACGGCTGAGCAATGTAAGTCTTAAACAACCTATCCCAAATCGACAAGAAAAACCCAAAGTTGGAGTGTGTTTCTTTCACGATAATCGAGTGATGTACTCGGTGCATGTCGGGGGTGACAATTAATTTCCTCATTGCTTTGTCGACTGGCATATAGAGGCGAGCATTGCTGTGATTAAACATAGCGCTCACATTGAGTATGACTTCGAAGATCACAACCGCTGTTGCTGGAATACCCAGTGACATAACGATGACGATTTTGATGAGCATAGACAAGATAATTTCAATCGGGTGAAAACGCGATCCCGTTGTCATATCGATATCTTGGTCAGCATGGTGAACCTGATGCAATCTCCACAAGATAGGAATACGGTGAAAAATAACGTGCTGGCAATAAATGGCAAGATCGAGTAACAGTATAGAAAATATCAGCGTAGGAGTGATTGGCAGGGATATTTGGTTTAGTAAACCGATGTTTTGCTGTGCAGAATAGACTGCAGCTTGATAGGCGACAACAGGCAGTAGAATCGATACTAGAGCACTGCTCAGTGATATTAACGCTATGTTGTTAATCCAACGTACCCATTTACTTTGTGTGAGCGATTTTTTAGGTAATACCCATTCCCATGTTGCACACAATACAAACGTTAAAATAAAAAACATCAATCTTACTAATTCAGGATTCGCCATTCTTTCTCGTACCTCGGGTATTACTAAGTGACAGCATGCTTTGCTTCTTACCGTACTGTAAGTACAATGCCGTCAACTTTCTAGTACTAATCAAATGCCATGAGAATTCACGCTTTCCATCACCTGTATCAATATCGTCAAAGTCAGTCCACACGAGCTTTTAATGCTCGAGGTTCAAAAATAGAACGTTGTGGTTATTGCCAAGTCGCAACTAAGCATTGTTTGTGTGCGTTTCAGCCAGATGTTGATACCAACGTCGCGGCAATGCTGATTGTGTCTGAGAACGAGGTATTCAAACCGAGTAATACTGGAAGACTGATCGCCGATGTAGTGAAGAATACCAGTGTCTATCAATGGAATAGAACGGAACCTGACGCTGAGATGTTGGCTAAATTGAACGATCCAAATTTCTATCCAGTCATTATTTTTCCTGAAGATTATGTTGATGATAAAGCTCGGCTTGTTTCAGATGACATCGCATTAAAAACAAACTCTCTACAAGCAGGTAGAACGCCACTACTGATTTTTATTGATGGCAGTTGGCGAGAAGCTAGGAAGATATTTAGAAAGTCTGACTATCTTTCCAAGCTACCTGTATTCTCAATCAAGCCAGAATCTGTTTCTCAATACTTAATGAGAAAATCTGACAACGAAGATCATCTGTCCACGGCGGAAGTCGCATCTATAGTATTATCAAAGGTTAATGAAGAAAGCGCAGCGAATGTCTTAGAAATGTGGTTTGAAACATTCCGAGAAAGTTACTTGCTCACCAAGACTAGACTAAAGCCGGATCTTACGAAACCTGCATTGAAACATTTCCTCACCGAAGTGAAATTCGAGAAGTAACTCTAATAAATGAAAACTAGGTGGCTTAACAATGAACAGTTGCATTGATAGGCCGAATAAATAGATCGCATGTCACGGTTTGTAGGCTGGTCTATGTGGATAATGTGAAGAGAATAACTTTTAGCTCCTCTTTTGGGTGCTTTTTATGGAGAGAATTGCATGTTTTACGGCTTTGATGTGGGTGGTACTAAAATTGAGTTTGGTGCTTTTGATGACGAACTAAACAGAGTTGCAACAGAACGAGTACCAACACCTACTGACGATTATCCACTACTCGTTGAAACCATCACGGCGATTGTTAAAAAGTACGACCTGCAGTTTAATTGTGAAGGCAAGGTCGGTCTTGGGCTTCCAGGTATGGAAGATGCCGATGATGCGACAGTACTGACTGTTAATGTTCCTGCTGCTAAGGGCAAACCGCTACGTGCTGATTTAGAGAAAAGCTTGGGTCGTAGCGTAAAAGTTGAGAATGACGCTAACTGTTTCGCTCTTTCTGAAGCGTGGGATGATGAACTTAAAGACGAGCCAAGTGTTTTAGGGCTTATCCTTGGCACGGGTTTTGGTGGCGGTCTTATCTATGACGGTAAAGTATTTGGTGGACGAAATAACGTTGCGGGCGAAATTGGCCACACACGTTTACCCATCGACGCTTGGTTCCACCTTGGAGACAATGCACCGTTACTTGGTTGTGGGTGTGGTAAGAAAGGTTGCCTAGACAGCTACCTATCTGGTCGTGGCTTTGAGCTACTTTATGACCATTACTATGGTGAAAAGAAAAAAGCGATAGAGATAATCAAAGCAAATGCAGAAGGGGATGCAAATGCTGTAGAGCATGTTGATCGCTTTATGGAGCTTCTAGCTATCTGTTTCGCTAATATCTTTAGCGCAAACGACCCACATGTTGTTGCTTTAGGTGGCGGTTTATCTAACTTTGAACTCATCTATGAAGAGATGCCAAAGCGTATACCTAAATACCTGCTGTCAGTAGCCAAATGCCCTAAAATCATCAAAGCGAAACATGGCGATTCAGGCGGTGTTCGTGGTGCGGCATTCTTAAATATTAAATAAATGCTTTCATATGAAATCAATAAAAAATGGCTTGCAGTTGCAAGCCATTTTTAGTTTATAAATCGTTCTGACGAGTATGGTAACGGGTTATTTTTTACCAACACCAACGTTATCTTTTTGCTTTAAGGTAATCTTACCAAAGCCTAAACGTTGAAAGTGGTTATCTCGATAGTTGCGAACTGCTTTCGTATCAGAAATTGCTTCTATCTGTTGTTCCATTTTTAGATAACCAGAGATATCAATCCCTTCAGCTTCAGCCACAGCTTCATGAATATTACGGTGCTTTTCATACGAAAATGCTAACTCTTTGTTTTCATCTTTGTACGTGTAAAGGATCGTGCGTACCATAGTATTGTTCTCAAATAAATTGGATCGTTCTAAAATAAAAGCCGGCAAAGCCAGCCTTTATGAAATAGTTTGACTATTAAAATAGGTGGTTCAGTTAGATTCTGCCTTGAAGCGGTATAATTGTCACGCTTTCTCCAACTTTTACCGTATCTACTGCCGGAGAAACTTCAATTAAACAGTTTGCCTCGCTCATTGAACGTAAAATCCCTGAGCCTTGTTTGCCTGTTGTCGATACTGAAATAGTCCCTGAATTATCAACACTATAAACACCGCGGCTAAATTCAGTACGTCCAATGCGAGAGCGTAGTGGCTCAGAGGCTACAGCTGGAACTTTTAGCGGCTGCCAGTTCTGCTGGCCTTGCATCTTTCTAATTGCAGGCTCAACAAAATTGATGAATGAGACCATCACAGCGACAGGGTTACCCGGTAGACCGAAAAATGGCTTATCGTCAATGTGACCAAAAGCAAGAGGACGACCTGGACGCATATTGATACGCCAGAAGTCTATGTTCCCGAGCTTCTCTAAGGCTAGCTTTATATAATCGGCATCACCGACAGAAACACCACCAGATGTTAGAATGAGATCCGCCTGCACTGATGACTTTTCTAAAGCATCAATCATTAGCTTTTCATTATCTTCCAAAATTCCAAAGTCGATAACATCACAGCCGAGCTTCTCAAGTAATCCCATTAAAACAAAACGATTCGAATCGTAAATCGTATTGGCTTTCTGTTCACTTCCCGGCGCTTGAACTTCATCTCCGGTTGAGAATATCGCAACACGAAGTGGTTTTTTGACATTACAGTGAGCAAAACCTAACGATGCTAACATACCCATTTCTGGTGCCTGTATGCGCGTACCTTTGGTAAACACAGTTTGTCCTTCGGAAAGATCTTCACCCGCTTGGCGAACGTTCTGCTTAGCTTTAATGTTTCCACCAGAGAAGGTTACCGCGTCACCGCTGTCAATTGCTTGCTCGCGCATTACAACGGTATCACCGGCCAACGGGGTAGGCGCCCCCGTCATTATTTTAACCGCTTCACCTTTCTTTAATTCGCTGTCGTAAGAGTAACCAGCCAGAACTTCCCCAACCACTTTGTATTCATCACAATCGAGGTCATCACTTCGGATCGCATAACCATCCATCGCTGAATTGGTGTATTGAGGAACATCAATCGGAGAGATAACATCACTAGCTAAGACTCGACCGTAACTGTTTTCAATTGGCGTCGACTCCTTCAATGTAACGCTTGATACCATCGATAAGATTTTGTCTTGACCTTCTTGAACCGATAAAAAGGCAGGGGACAAAATGTCACAACATGTTGATGCTGCCTTTGCTGTCTCTTGCTCACCCACACTGTTAAATGACTTTGCGTAATCCAAAACGAACTGACATATGCCTTCTAGATCATCAATACTTAACTGAGGTAAGTTGCTTTCTACTCGAGTGTCGGCCGCGATTGCAATGATGTTATTGTCGTGAGGATAAATCCAAGGCTTACCGACAACTTCTCTGTGTAGCTCTATTTTAGGGAAAGCTATATTTTTACAACCTTCAACTAATATCAGATCCAGTTTGCTGGAATCAAAGCGAGTCAATAGATAATCAAACTCGGCTTCTGCATCCTCAGTCTCGGTCATCAGTGCATGTCGGTTACGAGATGCAATCAGCATTTGAGATGCGCCCGCTTTTCTTAGGCGATAGCTATCTTTACCTGGTTCGTCCACATCGAAATCGTGATGGGCATGTTTGAGTACACCAATCTTCAACCCCGTTTTAACTAACATCGGTAACAACGCTTCAAGTAGCGTTGTTTTTCCCGTTCCTGAATAAGCAGCAAATCCCAAAAGTGGCAGTTGAGTAGAATGTTTGATCATGACTGGAGTGCTCCAAATTGCGTAAGTTCTTCTGGGGTATTAAGGTTTAGGAAACAGTTGGGGGAATCACTAAAATCGACATATTCTGTGCGACATTCGTTGTAGAGCAAAATGATCTTTCGGTCGCCACGCTGTAAAAATGCATTGAGTTTATTAAGAACACGCTTATTAAAAAGGGTAAACACTGGCTGTTTAAATTCACCGTCGTGAGCGACTAAAATATCCACATCATCTGTGACCTGTTGACTAAAGCGTTTGACTAAATCGGTATTGATTAATGGACTATCACACGGAACAAAGCCAACCCAATCAGTATCCGAGTGAGTGAGGCCCGCATGGATGCCGCCTAGTGGCCCGGGGAAGCCTTCAAATTGATCATTTATAACGGGTGCGATTTTTCTATAGGTGTCTAAGTTTCTATTAGCATTAATCGTAATCGTATCTGTTTGCGTCTGTAATCGTTCGAACACATGCTGAATTAAAGGTTTTCCATCAAGGTTGATTAGTCCTTTATCTTGGCCGCCCATTCGAGTGGCTTGCCCACCAGCTAAAATAACCCAACTAATTTGCTCGGGTGCTAACATACGAATTCTCTTGTTCTAAATCTGGGATAACGTGCAATAGCGGTGATTCAATAAGTGTTGATTCTTTTATCCACCACTGTTTACGACATAGTTGTGTGAGGGCGTTAGTCTGGTGGCTAGTGATAACCAAACTAGAGCCTCTACTAATTAAATCTTTTGCCATGATAACCAAACGCTCAATCGATTCTTGATCGAGTGATGCGCTCGGTTCATCCATTAATAATATAGATGGTTTGAGTATCCAGGCTCTTGCCATTGCGACTCGTTGCTTTTCTCCGCCTGATAATACCGATATATGCTCATCAGCTAAAGTTTCTAGCCCGACCATTCTCAATGCTGTGATGACTTGCACACGTTTATCGATATTTGACTGCTTTTGGAAGCGTATTCCATAAACGACATTTTGATAGACTGTGCCATCAAAGAGGTAAGGGGACTGATGTAGGTAGACAACATCTTTGTGGCCACCACATGACGTTAAGCGATGAAGCCAGTTTTTATTGGGCGTGAGTATTTTCCCTGAGCTAGGTTTAACAAGGCCCGATAAAATCTTGAGTAATGTGGTTTTGCCTACACCATTATCACCTTTCAGATAGATGACATCACTAGGACCAATAGCCAGTTCTGGAATATGGAATAGCACTCGCTCTTTAAAGCGCATCGATAATTGCTGTGTTGTTATTTTTATTGTCATACAGCCTCGTTTAAGTACGTAGGTGGCCTTTGCCACGCATGCTAGAAAGTAAAAAGTTCAGCGCTAGAGCAAGTGTTAATAGCACAATACCCAGTGCCACACCTTGGGCAAACGCACCCTTATGACTTTCCATTGCTATTGCTGTCGGTATATTTCGCGTTAAGCCCATAATGTTACCGCCAACCATCATAGAGCAGCCAACTTCAGTTACAATTCTTGAAAACGCAGCGACCACAGCAGCCATTAATGGGAAGCGCAGTTCCCATATGTTTGTAAGAGCCACACGGTAGATTGAGACACCGAGAGTGATGGATGTTTCAACTGATCGACGGTCACTCGACTGTAATGCGCCATGCATCATCGAAACTAATACAGGGAAACAGATCAACATTTGGCCAATGATCATTGCTCGTTGGCTAAATAGCAGCTGCAAATCGCCTAATGGGCCGGATCGAGAAAGTGTCATATAAAGAAGTAAGCCAATCACAACCGTGGGGATAGCTTGTAGAGTATTGATAATTGAGAGTAAAAACCATTTCCCTCGGAACTCTGTGTACGCTAATACAAAGGAAAACAGTAAAGAGGGGATCAACACGACCGAAATTGCAGATAGCGACACACTGAAGGAAACAGCAACGATTTCCCATAATTCTCGGTCTAAGCTCACTAGTAGAGCTAGAGCATCCAACGTCGTTTGCCAAAGACTCATTAATTTTCTGTTCTCATATAGATATCTAACATCGGTTGTTTGTCTTATTTGCTCGTTTGCTGTTTGGTTTTAACTCATTGAGTTTTAATGAACTACTGGGCGCTAGCAACAAAAAGCTGCTTACCGTTTAGTTTAAAAGTATTGATGAGTTCTTGCCCTTTAGAGTCAATTAACCAATCACTAAATACTTTAGCGCCCTTATGATTAATACTCGGGTAGCGCTCAGGGTTAACGAGAATAACTTGGTATGGATTAAAGAGATTTTTGTCACCTTGGAACAAAAGAGACAAATCGAGCGTATTATTGTAGGCAAGCCACGTTCCTCGATCTGTCATCGTGTATCCCTGCATCTCTGACGCCATGTTTAGTGTTGGCCCCATACCTTGCCCAACTGAGCGGTAACCACCAAAATCTGGTTCAATTTTGCTTTGCTCCCAAAGTCCTTTCTCTTTTTTATGCGTACCAGAGTCGTCACCACGAGAAATAAACGTCGCATTCGTTGAAGCAATCTTACTAAATACTTTGAGTACATCTTTTTCGTTTGTAACTTTAGCTGGGTCCGATTCAGGTCCAACAATCACAAAATCGTTGTACATAAGTTTTCTAGGAAGAATACCGAACCCTTGAGAGACAAAATTAGCTTCTGCTTTTGGTGCGTGTGTCATTACCAAATCAACGTCGCCATTTTCACCCATTTTTAGTGATTTACCTGTTCCCGCTGCAACAACATCAACTTTATAACCGGTATCTTTTTCAAACTCAGGTAGTAGATAATTAAGCAAGCCCGAGTGATAAGTACTGGTTGTCGTCGCCAAGCGAATATGTGGCTGATCGTCATTAGCAAGTGATGAGAAACTAAACAAGCCAACTGATAATGTAACGAAAGCTGAAGTAACCATGTTCATAAAAATACTATTCCGTTAATTGATAAAACATATAGATACAGTGAATTCATAGCATCATTAAGCAAATCGAATGCCAAGTTTTCAATCTATCATAAATCATGGTTTTGGCTTGCTGATAATGTGTTTTCAGCAACTTAGCTGCACAAATAATATGCGGAAGGACAAAATGTCGCACATTCGCAATCGTAGTATGAGCAAAAGTTGGTACACTCTGTCTTAACCTTTGTTCTAATACGAGATCTTCATGTCTGCACTACTTAATCCAGCGACAACTCAAAAATACGATGCCTTTTCCGTTCTAATCGTTGATGATGAAATTGGTATGCAGACTATTTTAAAGAAAGCATTGAGTAAATGGTTTTCTATTGTCGATTGCGCCTCTAGCATCGAAGAAGCGGAAGTTAAAAGAACAGAGAATCATTTCGACTTGGTAATATTAGATATCAATTTACCGGGACGCTCAGGGATTGAATGGGAAGAAGTTTTTACTGACCCGGATAAACGCTGTGATGTGATTTTTATGACAGGTTACGCTGACTTAGAAACAGCAATCAGTGCACTCAAACTCGGTGCGAGTGACTTTATATTAAAGCCTTTTAATCTAGAGCAGATGCTGCAAGCCGTACAACGCTGTATGGAGAAGAGATTGGCGGAGCGTATGCATTACGCATTGCGTCGTGACGCTTTACGTCATTGCACAACGGATATTATTGGTAGCTCTGATAAAACCAAACAGTTAAAACGGATGATTGTTCAATTCGCACCGTCACGCGCTTCAGTATTGATTGAAGGCGAATCAGGTACAGGGAAAGAACTTGTTGCCCGCGGAGTTCACGAAGCGAGCCAGCGTAAGGGGCCGTTTATTCCGATTAACTGTGGGGCTATTGCGCCTGATTTATTGGCTAGTGAGCTATTTGGCCATACATCTGGAGCATTTACGGGAGCAAAGAAGAGTAAAGAAGGGCTATTTAGAGTTGCAAATGGCGGGACGCTGTTTCTTGATGAAATAGGAGAAATGCCTTTAGCGATGCAAGCTTCGTTACTCCGAGTGCTTGAGCAAAGAACCATTCGCCCAGTTGGAAGTGAGAGAGAAGTCAGCATTGATGTGAGAATTGTAGCGGCGACCAACCGTGATTTAGAAGAAGAAGTTAAAAAAGGGCTTTTCCGTTCAGATCTCTATTATCGCCTCAACGTATTAAAGATTGAAGTCCCATCATTAAAAGATCGAAAGGCGGACCTTAAAGATCTAATCCCATATTTTACGACCATGTTAACCAATGAACTTGGAATGCCCATTCCACAGTGGGCACATGAAGATATTTCCGCACTTAATGACTACGATTGGCCGGGTAATATCCGTGAACTCAAAAACCTAATAGAGCGATGCCTATTATTAGACAAGCCGCCAGCCCACTATTGGCGAGAGCTTAATGGCGAGACGATTACCCCTCATATTTCTATTCAAGTCTCCAGTGGTAATGAACTACCTGAACTGGAAGAGCGCAACGTCGTTCAAGGTGAGGGATACCCAGGTTCATGGACACTCAAAGAAGTAGAACGAGCCCATATACTAAAAATAGTTGAGATATACGATGGTAATAAATCGGCTGCAGCTAGAGATTTGGGTGTTGCACGTAAAACATTAGAGAGAAAGTTTAAAGAGTGGTCAATTGAAGGGATCTCTTATGCCGAGTGATTTAGCCTTTCTCTCCAAGTGGCGCTTTCGGTTCAAATCAATGGTGCGATACAGGTTATTAATATTAACGTCTGCCCCTATTTTGTTAATGCTTGTAGCACTAATTGGGATAACCGTTTATTGGTCTATACATTACACGTGGAATGCGACATTAATTGATGTATCTGAACGTTTAGGTATTGCCAATAACAGCATTACGCTGCTGCAAAAGAAACAAGCCAACGACATTGATTCTTTAGCTGAATCATATGATTTTAGAGTTCGCCTAAAAACCTTATCAGCTGATGATAAAGCCCTTACAAACAAAGAGCTTAGCTCTTGGGTATCACAACAAAAGCAGCGGTATGGACTTGATTTCCTGACCTTCCATTCAGTCCACTCCGAACAAAGCGTTTCAATACGCTCAATGGTTACCTACAGCGAAAATGAAAACCATGCAGTGGAAGCCCAAACATTCTTTGACCGACTAACCGCCGATGAATTGAATTATTTAGATGAACAGCTCCGAGTAGACGCTGAAATTTCATTGGTTAACTCAGAACAAATACAAAGTTCTGGTTTGGTTAGTCGTACAGTTTTACCTATAAGGGATGAAAATGGCACCATTGTCGGCTACCTCGATGGCGGGCTTCTTCTAAATAACAGCACAATACTTGTAGACCAAATTCGAGATCTCATTTATCCAGTCGACAACGTTGATAACCGAAGACCCAAAGGGACGGTAACAATATTTCTTGATGAACTTCGGGTTAGTACAAATGTACCGCTGAACAGTAATGACGAACAACGTAGTGGCCGTCGCGCCATAGGTACAAATGTTTCAGGCGAGGTAGAGAAGGCGGTTCTAATCGATGGTAATAAATGGGTGGATCGTGCATTTGTTTATGATGCCTGGTACATCACAGCCTATCAGCCGATTAAAGACAGCAATGATGAAATCATTGGCATGCTCTATACCGGTTACCTTATTTGGCCGTTTTTCAAAGAGTATATGACCAATATTGTCGAAGTTAGCATAATGACTTTGCTGATCCTCGTTGGGTCTGGCTATGTTGTTTATAGAGGCTCTCGGGATCTCTTTCAGCCAATTGAACGTATACACAAAGTAGTCAAACTCATACAGCTTGGTAAAGATAAACGAATTGGTGAGATTGGTTTGGATGAAAAGCATGAGTTAGCTCAGCTTGCGAGACAGTTTGATAACATGCTCGACTCACTAGAAAAACGTAAAGAACAAATTGAAGAGTCAGCCATGGAACTAGAGTTAAAAGTTCAAAAACGGACGGCAAGCCTCGAAGAGAAAACAGCCCAACTAGAGCACCATATCACGCTACTCAATCAAACCAAGGATAAGCTAGTAACAAATGAAAAGCTCGCCGCACTAGGAGAACTCACTGCGGGTATCGCTCATGAAATTAACAATCCAACTGCGGTTATTCTTGGTAATGCAGAACTGATTAAATTTGAACTGGGTGATAATGCAGCTCAAATTGAAGAAGAGATAAGTTCGATTTTAGAACAGGTTGATAGGATTAGAAACATTACGCGTAGTTTGCTTCAATACAGCCGACAGGGTGGGATTCAAGACGAAATTACATGGGAGCATGTGAACCCTATTGTGGAAGAGAGCGTTACGTTAGTAAAAACAGGCTCTAAGAAAAAACAGATTACATTTATTGCCGATCTAAATGCGCATGTTGCCGTTGAGGTAAATCGACATCAGTTTTTACAAGTGTTAGTCAACCTTCAAATGAACGCAATTTATGCGATGGAAGGCAAGGGGGAGTTAAGAATATCCACCTATGACTGGTATGAAGACGGCGAATTGAAAGGGGCTGTTATTCACGTAAAAGATCAAGGATGCGGTATTAGCCCTGAGCAGATAAAACGCGTTTTTGACCCTTTTTATACCACCAAACGAGACGGCACTGGGCTTGGACTATCAGTATCACAAAGTATATTGAGCCAGTCTGGTGGTGAAATCAAAGTGGAATCTGAGCTAGGAAAAGGTAGCCAATTTAGTGTGTACCTACCAAAGCAAGTCGAACACGTTCAATCAGTTTGCGTCGTGTAGACGACTTGTATTGTTAGCTCCGAATTAAACAGATTCAGGCTTTACTCTGCTTATGTTGATACATCAGTTTATCGGCTTTTTTGATCATCTCATCGAGGCTGTGTAGCTCATGGTGTTCAAAGGTAATCCCTCCACAACTAACAGATGTTAAGCCTGTAGGATCGTGCTTTTGAATCATAGAACGATAGCTCTTGATAATACGTTCAGAAAGCTCGTTGAGAGATTGATCATAGGGGCGTTCATTTTCTTCATTAATTAGGGTGATGATAATAAATTCGTCACCACCAACTCGCGCTTTAATATCATTTTCACGACAATTCAGTTCCAGTACTTTAGCAAGCGCTGAAATACAATGATCTCCAATTTGGTGACCTAATTGGTCATTGATTGTCTTAAGGTTATCGATATCCAAATACGTTAACCCGAGAACTTGTTTAGACCTCGTCGCGTCTTTGATGCGCTGCTCTCCAAGAATCATTAATCCCCGTCGATTATTTAGCCCCGTCAATTCATCGGTTAGTGCTAAGCTTTTTAATTCTTCAAAATCACTGAGCATTTTAAGATCAGCTGTGATGAGCTGGCAAAATTGCTCTAACAGTTTTAATAACGTTGTTGAATACTCACTCGCTTTATTATCAATAACACAGATAGTGCCAAACAAAGAACCGTCAGGCCAGTATATGGGCAAGCCACAATAAGAGCGCACAGGGCCTTCTACAACGGGAGGGGCGTTGTGCCAGTAGTTGTCCTGCAGCGCGCTATGAACATAAAGCGCTTTATTCGTCTCAACAATTTCGCGGCAGAAGCTCTTCATGCCCCAGTCCCAACTGTCATTTCGAACAAGGTAGTTATCTTCATTGCAGCTAGTAACCACAACCTTAAATTCATTATTACGAAATTGGACAATGGAGCCATTCACTGACCCATAAAGCTCAGACATCAAGTCAACACTTTGCTGCCATTTCTCCAAGTCGACAATGGTTTGTGTATCCCCTGACAAAGCGTGTCGTTCGTTCAACATTTGAATACCAAAATATTACTACGAATAGTTCTAATTATAGGAGAGCTTGTAGTGTTTGCTCAGTAGTAAAGGGGAGTCGTAGACTTAGTGCGCTAAGAAAAAAGAAGGCTTCATAATTGAAGCCTTCTTTAAACTAGCTCTGAGTAAAAGCTATTTTAGGTGGGTTAATACCGTGCTTTTTAAACTCTTTCATTACTCTTAGTGTAATGTCGGTTTCAAAAAGCTTTTCATATCCAGTATCAACAACATAGGCTTTGCAGGTTAATTGAATCGCTAAATAGTTATCTGTAATTGTTTGCTTAACTAGCACGACTACCGGTTTTGGTAGATGAATATAACGGCTCGAAGAGGCGGCTTCTTGGATCAGATCTCTCGCTAATGATATATCTTCGTCCATGCCGATGTAGAAGGGGATCACCACCTGCATATCGAGTGCGCCATAATTCCCGCTGACCGTTACTTCATTTAAGAATTTGTTATTTGGAATGGTAATAATATCGTCGTTCAGTGTACGCATACGAACAGAACGCAATCCTATCGTAATTATGTCTCCATAGTTCCCTTCAAATGTGACGCGGTCACCTACTTGAAATGGACGATCAACCATCACTGTCATACCTGCGATAAATGAAGCGGCAAGGTCTTTGAGTGCGAAACCAACCGAGACCGCAAGTGTTCCTCCTATCAGTGTGAGTATCTGATCATTGATTCTAAAGCTCATCATAAAGACCAAGATACCAGCCGACATATAAATGAAGAACTGCAAGAACGATTGTAGTTTTTGTAGCAGCATACGATATTGAACAAACTGCCCACCAATGCTGACAACCATTGAGTTAATAAATTTAAGCAGTATCCACGTTGCCAAGACCACAATCACAGACAGGAAAACGCCACTCCAACGAATCAAGCTTGTAAACTGTGAGATGTTTTCAACATTTGCAATCTCTTCTGTTGCGAAGCTAGAGAAGGATAAAATTGCAGTTATTACAAAAAATAGTATTCGAATCATGTTACTTCACCAGTAAATGTTGACGGTCTAGTACATTGGTAATGTGGCGGAACCAGTGGTCAGAAACTCGGGCTTTGTCTTCGCTCCACTCTATAAACCCTCTACTTTGGAAGTAGCGAAGTGTTCCAATGACTTCAGCAATACTTAGCTGTGTACACTCTGAGAGTTCTTCTGGTGAAGCGACTTCTAGTTGCACGATTGAACGTATCACAGCTAGCATTGGCTTGGGCATAGATTCAAGCTCCAGTGATTGAGGTGCATTGAATAGGCGAACCTTAACCTGATCCGTTTCTTTATCTCGATTAAGTGATAAGCGAAAGAAACGCAATGCAACGGTTGGGTTTCCATCAGAATAATGCCAAAGAATTCGATAAAATCCCTTCTTAGCACGCTCTTCTTCAGTAATATCTTCTTGGTCCCATTGCTTTGGAACAACAAGGCCGTCGAAACTCAGCGGATGTTCTATGTCTTGATTGATTCGGCTATCAAGAAGTTGTTGGATTTGTAATTCGTTCCAGCGCGGCATAAACGAAACCCAGTCAAACAGCAATCGTTCCCCTCTGGCTCTATCGACGAATCGCCAACTCGATTTTTCAATAGCCATAACAACACGATGGTTCTTTTTAGATCGTCTCAATAGATTAGTTAGGCGAATTAAACCTGTTAGACCGCCGACCATTGGCTTAACGAGCCTTTGAGCGTTATCTACCGCAATTAAATAAGTGGTATCACTCTTACGTAGAAAGGCGAGAATTTGAATTTCGGTCGCCGTTTCATCTAAACCAAGGCTAAGTGCTAATAGCTCAAGTAGTTCCTTGTATCCTGAGTAAGGGCAGTTTAGATAGAGTGGCTCAGCATTCTTAGCTCGATGTAACACAGAGTTGAGTAGCGTGGTTACGCCTACGCCTCTCTCTCCAGACACAACACAAATTGCAGGACTATCACTCAATAGGTACTTAGACAGTATTTTTAACTCGCTTTGAGCATAAGGGATGAGAGTACTGTCGTTATTACCGGGTAATACATACTTAAAAGTTTGCTCGCCTTTAATTCTAACTAAACTAGTTTGTGAATCACTATTATGAGCTTGCTTCGCTACCTCTATTTTAAATAAATAGGCAAGTGCTTGGCTAAAGAACGTATATTGAGACAAGGCTGAAACTATGCGGTGTTGGAGTGTGTGTATTGTAATCCAAACAATCGCAATAGCTGTTGCCAACATTCCTAATGCAAGTGTGTCTTTATGTTTAATCGCCCAATTAAGCCACACTGGTTTATCAGTTTGTCTAATCACGATCGAAAATACATGGGGTCTCCAAAGACGAAGAACCGAGAGCGTAACCAATATAAACCAGAAGAAAAGGGCACTATAAATCCAGTGATAGATCGTGGCTTCGCCAAGTGTACGTAGTGAAATTTGCAAAATGACACCGGCAAAGATAGCACTCCAAACGTAACGTTGAGTGCTCGATAAACGTAACGCAACCATCTCAGGGCTAGAGCTTCGACTGTTTCTATATACAAACTCCAAAATAAAACTAATAGCAATTGAACCACCGAGTATCCACCAGGTGAAAATTTCTAAGAAAATTAAATGTTGCAAGCTAGGTATACTTGATAGAACCCGTAATGACAGCGTAATGGCAACGAGCCATGCAATTGCTCGTTGTGCTCGGCTTAAATACCAAATTGTTCGAATCCAAACGGGAGGAGAGGTCGTTTTGTTTAGCTGAGTCTCACGAAATAGCGTGATAATCCTAGAGCTCTTAGTTAGCCACCAGGTCAATATGCAGTAAATAGCGAAAACCTTTAAAGCGACCCAAATAACAGGAATAGGAGAGATAAATAGATCACTAAAAAACACGCCAAAACTACGAACTTGAAAATAAGCCAAATAATCTAGATTGATTTGGACTAATTGCCACTCTTGCTTAAATTGAGTGACGCCATCAGGCCCAAACCCGATTAGTCTCTCTCTATTATGCTCAGTTGTCAGTGATAAAAGTGCCTGTTTACTCTGACTTAAGCTCTTAAGTGTCAAATATGAAGATTCAGTTTGGCGCCAAAGATCTTCCGTTCTATCTTCTTTATATAAAGTCAGTATTTTGTTGAATTGATGAATATGTTTAGCTTGCTGCTCTACCGTTGCAGTTAGAAGCTGATTAACTTTACGCTGCTCTGTTGATGAAATGAAAAGTAGTTCAGGAAACTGGTTAATTTCATTCGCAATAGATAATGCGGTTTCATCAATAGCTTGTGAGGTGGATAAGTCATAACTCCAGTTAGCATGAGAAGACATTGGCACAAGAAACAAAACGAACGTAATAAATCGTAGCAAGAAACGCATATAATTCACTTAAAACTTAGGTGGTTAGCTAATAGTGTAGGCACATATTTATTAAATAAGAACAAACACAGCGTTAAAGAAAGCGCGATACTTTAATCGCTAAGGAGACGAATGTCCGCTTCACTTATGAGACACGTCACCTATATTAACAGTCCGCTTTCAAAACTAACATTTACAAACACACTCTTTTGAAGAACAACGGTTGCAATTTATGTGATCTAAAGCAAACAACGCTTGCAGTTCTGGTTGTGAACAAGTAACGTTGCGCCGTTTATACAAATTCCATTAAATTAAAGGTAACGGCTTTGATCTCCACAGCGAATATCACACAACAATTTGGCGCTAAGCCACTATTTGAAAACATTTCTGTCAAATTTGGCGAAGGCAACCGCTATGGCCTAATCGGCGCAAATGGTTGTGGTAAATCAACCTTTATGAAAATTCTTAGCGGTGAGCTAGAGCAAACCTCGGGTAACGTTAGCTACGATCCTAACGAACGTGTTGCTAAGCTAAACCAAGACCAGTTTGCTTATGAAGAATTTTCTGTAATTGATACCGTTATCATGGGTTACAAAGAGCTTTGGGAAGTAAAACTAGAGCGTGACCGCATCTATTCTCTTCCTGAAATGAGCGAAGAAGATGGCATGAAAGTGGCTGATCTAGAAGTTCAGTTCGCTGAAATGGACGGCTACATGGCAGAAGCTAAAGCGGGTGAGCTGCTTTTAGCTGTTGGTATCGAAGAGAACTTACACTTTGGATTAATGAGTGAAGTAGCCCCTGGTTGGAAACTTCGTGTTCTATTAGCACAAGTTCTATTTGCTGACCCGCATATCATGCTTCTTGATGAACCAACCAACAACTTGGATATGGATACCATCGCTTGGCTTGAAGAGACGTTAAACCAACGTAACTGCACCATGATCATCATCTCGCATGACCGTCACTTCTTAAACTCTGTATGTACTCATATGGCGGATTTAGATTACGGCGAGCTTAGCCTTTTCCCTGGTAGCTACGATGAATACATGACTGCTGCGACTCAAGCTCGTGAGCGTCTATTAACAGATAACGCAAAGAAGAAAGCACAAATCGCTGAGCTTCAAACTTTCGTTTCTCGTTTCTCTGCGAACGCATCTAAAGCAAAACAAGCCACTTCTCGTGCTAAGCAAATTGATAAGATTCAACTTGCTGAAGTTAAAGCGTCTAGCCGTCAAAGCCCATTCATTCGCTTTGAGCAATCAAAAGAGCTTTTCCGTAACGCACTTGTTGTTGAAAACCTATCTCAAGGTTTTGAAGAAGATCTTTACAGCAAGTTCGATGGTATTTTCGAAGTTGGTGAGCGCGTTGCTATCATTGGTGAAAATGGCGTAGGTAAAACAACACTGCTTAACACTTTAGCGGGTGAATTGGCTCCGCGCACTGGTGAATACAAGTGGTCTGAAAACTCAAACATCGGTTATTACGCTCAAGATCATGCTCATGATTTTGAAGAAGAGATGAACCTTTTTGATTGGATGAGTCAATGGCGTCAAGAAGGTGAAGACGAGCAGGTTGTTCGTGGTTTCCTAGGCCGTATGATCTTTGGTCAAGACGACATCAAGAAATCAGTGAAGGTTATCTCTGGTGGTGAGCAAGGTCGTATGCTTCTTGGTAAAATCATGATGCATAAGCCAAACATCCTATTAATGGATGAACCAACGAACCACATGGATATGGAATCAATTGAAGCATTGAACCTAGCGCTTGAGAATTACAAAGGAACACTGTTCTTCGTCTCTCATGACCGTGTGTTTGTTGATTCACTTGCAACACGTATCCTAGAAATCAAAGATGGCAAAATCAACGATTTCCGTGGCACGTACGCCGAGCTTTTAAAATCAAGAGAAGCATAATAGAGTTTGGTTGTTAACTAACCTCTAAATGAAAGGCTCCCTATGGAGCCTTTTTTGATCGCTTTATTATAAATATTAATCAATTAGTTAGTATTTGAATTGACCAACGATACCCTGTAACTTATGACTCACATTAATCACTTCTAGACTTGATTCTCCCGTTTTAGAAACCTGCAATGCTGTGCTTCCTGCAAGATCTGCAATTTGAGTGATGTTCCTATCGATCTCAGCAGACACCATTGACTGCTCTTCAGACGCCGTCGCGATTTGGGCGTTCATGTCGAACACTTCTGAAATTTGATCAACGATCTTTTGAATCGATTCTACCGCTAGCACCGTTTGTTTATTCGATGTATTCACTTGCTCTAGGCTACTTTGCATCGTACTTACCGTTCTATCAACGCCAGACGTTAAACCATTAATTGTCTCTTCAATTTGCTTAGTTGATTCATTAGTTTTCAAAGAGAGCTGTCTTACTTCGTCAGCTACGACCGCAAAGCCTCGGCCATTCTCTCCGGCTCGTGCCGCTTCTATCGCAGCATTCAGAGCGAGTAAGTTGGTCTGCTCTGCAATACTGGTAATGGTGGATATAACCGTCTTTATTTCGTGGCTATGAACTGACAACTCGTTCACTAGTAGCTGCGAGTTCGATATGTTGCTCGCGAGTGCTTGTATACTTTCTCCTGCAATGTGAGTGACCTGCATACTTTTTTCCGCTTCCGTTTTTACTCGAAGCGCGTTATCTGCAGCACTCTCAATGTTTGCCGTGATCTCGTTGCTTGTCATCACCAACTCATTCACTGCGGTCGCAACCAATTCTGATTCTATTTTTTGTTGTTCCGCATTAGTCATACTCTTATTGGCGGCTTTTTCTGACGTTGAAGCGCAATCAGAAAGGGTGTGCATGACGGAGGCAATGTCAGCGATATTTTTGTGTAACTTGGCAACAAAGACATCGAATGAATTGGCTAGCTGGGCCAGTTCGTCATTGCCCTGGGCATTCATTCTGACCGTTAGATCGCCATTACCTTCGGATATATCTTTCATCAGCTCAGTGATCTTTCCAATTCTCCTAGTGATGCTTTTACCTATAAGAAGCAGCATAGAAGAGACAATGAGTGCGATACTTAAACCAATCGCTTGTAATTTAAAAGTAACTTCGGCTGTGGCAACTTGGTTTATTTCTGTTATTTGGTCCTGTAACGTATGGATAGCTTCTTCAGTACGATGAACGTTACTTCGTAATGCGCCTTGCAACCCTGTGTCAGCACTTAACCCAATAGCGACGTAACCATCAGTTAACGCGACAACCGCTTCTTTGTAGCGATTAACGCCTTCATGAATGAAGCTATATCGCTGGGACAAATTGGAAAAGCGTTTGAGTTCTGAAAGTAGGGCATTTAAAGACTCGGTATTCGGGTTTTCAGAGAAATGAAGATTTTGATTAAGCAGTAGTGAATAGGCGGCTTGTAATTCGGCATCACCAAGAAGATTAATATCTGCTGTAAGCTGGTGACGCGATTTAATTACCTCAGAAGTGAGTCCCGTTTCGTCTTTTGACCCTAAGGTAAGCAATTGAGCTGCAAGTTGGTGAAACTGTTGCTGATAAAGTGTCAGTGTTTCAAGCGAAAGCGTTACTGGTTTGATGATTTGAGCACTTTGATCGTCAAGTAACGACTGAATATTGCGAATTCGGTCTTGAAGCGTGGTGACCGTTTTGTCAAAACGTTCAAGGTACTTTGGGGTTTGACGAGCCAAAAAGTCCTTTTCATGCCTTCTCAGTGTCAGTAGGTCAACCTCGCTGCTTTGATTCTCGTGGTCTGCTAGTCGTAATTGATCGAGCTGATTGAAGCTGTATTGCTCATAGAGAGCATACGTTGAAATACCAATAAGTAAGAAAAATGTAATTAAGATTAACTGAGCTCGAATCGAGAGAGACAGCATTAAACGGGTAACAATAGGTTGCCTAGCCATAGATAACTCCTGGTGAACTGACGTTTGATGGCCACTCAAATATTATGTTTTTATGACGGTTTTGTTACAGTGGCTTTTAAACTAATAGCACCAAATTTCACCTATGCAAGGTGATGAGTAATTAATACTTCGGATACTGAACTAATCGCTAATAATTCCCATTATTGTGACGAAGTGAAGCTATAGGCATCTAGTACTGATAAGGCTGTAATTAAAAAGGGAGGCTCAATAGCCTCCCTTTGTATACTTTAATAAAATGACGTTACTCGTCTTTCAAATGACCTTTTACGTCAAACTCTATCTTGTCGGCTCCGGTAAAGACTTGAAAGCGTAATCCTTTCGCACGGGCAATAGTGGTAATGCCGAATTTCTGAGCCAGATCTAACCCCATTTGGGTGACGCCCGATCTTGAAAGTAACGTTGGTATACCCATCTGAGCAACCTTAATGACCATTTCAGACGTTAGACGACCCGTTGTATAGAAAATTTTATCTTCACCTGTTTGCTGGTTAAGCCACAGCTCTCCGGCCAATGTATCAACCGCGTTATGTCTACCTACATCTTCTACAAAGGAGAGTACCTCGTTGGCATTACACACAGCGCAGCCATGGACGGCCCCCGCTTTTTTGTAAGTATCGTTATAATGAGTTAACGCTTCTAGTGCAGAATAGATCTCAGACTGCTTAATGGAGACTTGAGGAACCTTATAATCCTCTAGTTGCTTCATCACATTGCCATACATGGTGCCTTGACCACACCCTGAAGTAACCGTTTTTTTCTTTAGTGCTTTATCAAGATGATCGGTATTTTCTTTAGTGATGACGGCCGCGCTGTAAGTTTCCCAGTCGATAATGATTGATTCAATGGCTTCAGGATCAGACAGAAAGCTTTGATTTTTTAAATAGCCCAACACCAATGACTCAGGACGAGAGCCAAGCGTCATTAAGGTAACGATTTCTTTCCAGTTAAGCATAACGGTAAGAGGACGCTCGCATGCAATCTGCTTTACAAGCTTCTCACCGTATTCATCGAATACTTCAACTTCCATTGTCTGCAATGGGTTTTCTGTTGTTTTTATAATTTTAGGCTTAACCACACTAAGTTCCTGTTTGTTGAAATTTGATAACTGGCGTAATTATTGCTTTTATCATGCCAAGAATACAATAATAAACAGGTTAACTGTAAATAGGTGAGCTATGTCTAACAACCTTAATGACGTAATAGAATTAGCAAAGAGTGAAAACGTATGGCCATTGAATTGTCATTTAGCCTTGCATGAGATCACCACAGGGGCATGGTCTACTACACAGTGGCAATTAAAAGGTATTGAGTTAACGAAGCAAACCGAAAGTGAAGGAACAGGCGAAGATATAACGCTAAGTGCAATTTTAGAGTTGTTTAAAGATGAGCGTACAGACTATCGATTTAACTTGAGTTCCAAGCAGCCCAAACTGTTTCTGGTATTGGATAACGTAGATAAAACATCTTTGCAATCCATCGTTACCATTACGGCCTCACAAGGTGTTGCTGGCCAATACATGGACGGGGATTACCTTGTTCTGTCTTGTGACATGCCGTTAGCGGTACAAGCGTGGATGGAGGCTTACATAGGCAGACATGGTGAACTCATCGAACAGCGACGTAAGAAACGTAAAGGAGCGGGGCGAGCCAGTGGCAACTAATTTCATTTCAAGGTGGTCAAAGAGAAAACTCAGTGAAGAAGAGCAAGAGTCACCACTAAATAGTGATGGAGTTAGTACACAACCCACTTCACTAGCAACTGAACACGCCGTTGATGAAGCCGATAATGTCTGTGTTCAATCAACAGAGTTAGATGTTATAGAAGAGCCTACAGATAACATAGAACCGTTAGAAGCTGCTGCCTTGTCAGAGAGTGAGCCTTCGATTTCAGCTATGCTTCTCAGCGATGTTGACCCTCTAATAAAAAAAGCCGCATTAAGAAAGCTCTTTATGTCTGAGGAATTTAATCAGGTTGACGCACTGAATGATTACGACCATGACTACAGTTCGGTAAAAAGCCTAACAAGTGAAGTCGCACAATCGCTGAGAGAGTGGGTAAATGATTCTGAAGCACCGTGTAGCAGTGAGTCATCAGAGGTGGGTGAACCTGCAATAGAAGAAGAGCTTCGTTCTACCCATTCTGAACAGCTAGATGGTAACGAGTCGATTGAGCCCGAGGAATTAGAGCAAACAAGTGAACTCGATCTATCGTCGACACAAAACGTAACGAACGCCGAACCTAACCTAGAAAGTCACTCCGCTTCAAAAGATGCCAACACGACAGATAGTAACCCTACATAAATAGGTACAATTTGTACCGTATCGTAGAATCAAGACTGGGACATTATGTCCCATCTTCGTTGGGATATGATACAAAGCCCTCACTAAATTGTTAAATCACTGATATTTATTGATAAAATAGTTGGAATGTAAATTGCAACGCAGTGCATGTGACTACCTGTTCTCACATGGAACTGAGCAATGTTAAAACAATTATTACAACAATCCATATCGACCAATGGTAAAGCTCGTAGCTATGCTATTGAAAATACCGTTGAATTAACCAATCTAATTCCGCCTACCGTTAGTTATGAAAGTGGTGGGCATACGCTCATCCTAGGCCCAACAGAAATTATACAGTCCACCGCTAAGCAACTGAGTAGTATGGCGTCGGTGACGCTATTGTCTACTGATGGTGAGAAAGGGAAGTCCGATGACATTTACTTTTCACGGTCTGTTGAGATCTCTGGCTTCCTTGGTGCTTTCCAAGTAAGCATTACTTTGGACTCAAATCTTTTTAGTAGCAATCTAGCTGAAATTGCGGTCAACCAAGACTGCTTTGACATTATTCTGGATCTTTCGCTAACGGGTGTAATGAACGAAGAAGTTCCAGTACCCGGTTATTACCCCGTCGGACGTGGCTATCCAACGATGCAAGAGGCATTAACCGAAATTCCAACACTTATGGGTACCTTTGATAAACCCAAATACTTCCGACTTGATACCGATTTGTGTGCCCATAGTTCACGCGGTGTGAAAGGATGTGACCGATGTGTAGATGCATGTCCAGCTGGCGCATTAGAGAGTAAAGGTAGCGATAAAACAGGTTACAACATCGAGATTAACCCTTATTTATGTCAGGGTGTCGGAACATGTGCAACATCCTGTCCGACAGAAGCCATCCGTTACGCATTACCAAATCCAGAAGATACCCAAAAGTTCGTTGAACGAACCCTAGCTAACTATCAGAAAGCGGGCGGGACTACGCCAATCGTTCTATTTTGTAGTGAACGCCACGAAGCCTATACGTTAATGGCACTTAAAGCGTTACCTGACAATGTTCTACCTATTGTGGTCGAGGAGCTACCCTCTGTCGGTATTGATACTTGGTTCACAGCACTGGTTAATGGCGCAACTCAGGTTCTATTTGCTGCGAGTCGACATATGCCTCAAACCATACTTCGAGTTCTAACCAAAGAAGTGGCGATGGCTCAATCATTATTAGAGCCTCTGGGCATTGAAAGCAGCTGTATTGACATCCTTTACTTGGAATCTCTGCGAGATGAAAAGCCAACTCTACTAACTGAGAAACTTATCCCTGCAATAGGTGAGCTTTCAGGATCAAAACGAGCCCGTCTATTTCAATCACTGGATGCGCTAGCGGTCGATCGTAATCCAGCAGAATCGGTTACCGTTTTACCGAGTAGTGCTCCTTACGGAAGCATCAATTGTGAAACAAAGGATTGCACACTGTGCATGGCGTGCGTAGCAGTCTGTCCTACTCGAGCACTACATCATGATGGTGATAGCCCGTCACTTAATTTTGTCGAGCAAGACTGCATTCAATGTGGCATGTGTGAAAAAGCGTGTCCTGAATCGGCATTATCTCTTGCACCACAAATCAATTGGGATCGAGCGTCACGTATTCAGCCTCGTGTTCTTCATCATGAAAAACCAGCCGAGTGTTTACGCTGTCAAAAACCATTTGCTCCACAGTCTATGATAACAATGCTGCAAGATAAGTTACGCGGTCACTCTCAATTCTCTGATGAGGCATCAATCAATCGTATTGCTATGTGTGAAGACTGCCGTGTCCGTGATGTGTTTGAAGTCATGGCAGACGACCCAACTAAACAATTGAAATATTAGGAGAACGCTTTGGATAACCAATATCAAACCCTGCGTGCTGATATCTATCTGCTACTTTCAACACTATTTCGTCAGCCGCCAACTGCAGAGCTGATTGAATTTCTGTCGACGATAGAAATAGAAGCAGAAGACAGCATCATGCAACAAGCTTGGCTTGCGATTAAACAGGCAGCCAATGCAGTAAATATCGAAGCGGTAAGCGAAGAGTATCAGGATCTTTTTATCGGAATAGGCCGGGGTGAAGTTGTTTTATTTGGTTCATGGCACATGACTGGCTCATTAATGGAAAAGCCGTTAGCAATACTTCGACATGATCTTCAAGTACTGGGCTTAGAGCGTGATGAGACAGTTAAAGAGCCCGAAGATCACATTTCAGCATTGTGTGAAGTAATGGCGGTATTAACTCAAGAAGATGAAAGCCAACAACAGGCCTTTTTTAATACGCATTTAGCACCTTGGTATTTGTCATTTAGTGAGCAAATCAACCAAGCCAAGCATGCGCAGTTCTATTTAAAAGCCGCGCAATTACTAGAGGCATTTCTGCACATTGAACAAGTTAGATTTAGCCAAAAAATTGCGGGTGCGAAAAGTAAGTTAACCATCAACGTAAATAACATCAGTAACTCACTTTAATTCAGCGGATAACTCAACAGATAACTAAACGTAAAGTATGCGGTGATTAACATTATTAACATAGAGACGCTAAAGCGTTCACCCGCATCTATCTAGGTTAAGCACGTAAGGAAGCAATGGATGAATAACAAAAGCAAAACAGAGAAAGAGACGGTCAATACCAGTCGTCGAGATCTGATAAAAGGCATGACAACAGCAGCCGTGGTAGGCGCAGTGGTAGCAGGAACAAGTACAGCAGCTTCTGCGAAAGAAGAAGTTATTGCAGAGCCTCAAAGTACAACTGATGGTTATCACGAGACTCAACACATTCGCGATTACTACGATTCACTATAGGAGCCAAACTAATGAAACTAACAAAGCGCTCCGATAGCGTAACGAAAAAAGAGAATCAGTTTGGTGTTAGTCGCCGAGCCTTCATGAAAAACTCATCTTTAGCGGCTGGTGGCGCAGTTGCTGGTGCATCACTTTTTGTTCCGGGAATGATGAAAAAAGCCGAAGCGAAATCCGTTGATCCAGAAGCTAAAACTGAGATCAAACGTACTATATGTTCTCACTGTTCAGTAGGCTGTGGTATCTATGCCGAGGTTCAAAACGGTGTCTGGACAGGGCAAGAACCCGCTTTTGACCACCCGTTTAACCTTGGTGGTCACTGTGCTAAAGGCGCAGCCTTACGTGAGCATGGTCATGGCGAACGTCGTCTAAAATACCCAATGAAGCTTGAAAATGGTAAGTGGAAGAAGCTTTCTTGGGATCAAGCGATTGAAGAGATTGGCAACAAAACATTAGAGATCCGCAAAGAGTCAGGCCCAGATTCTGTTTATTGGCTAGGGAGTGCCAAGCACAACAACGAACAAGCGTATATGTTCCGTAAAATGGCATCGCTATGGGGAACCAACAATGTTGATCACCAGGCGCGAATTTGTCACTCAACTACAGTAGCCGGTGTTGCAAATACGTGGGGCTACGGTGCGATGACCAACTCCTTTAATGACATGCATAACTGTAAGTCGATGCTTTTCATAGGTTCAAACCCCGCAGAAGCTCACCCAGTCGCAATGCAACACATCTTAATCGCAAAAGAGAAGAACAACTGTAAGATTGTGGTCGCCGATCCTCGTCGCACTCGTACTGCTGCTAAAGCAGACCATTATGTTTCACTTCGTCCGGGCTCTGATGTTGCTTTCATTTGGGGCGTGTTGTGGCACGTATTTGAAAACAAATGGGAAGATAAAGAGTTCATTCGCCAACGTGTCTTTGGAATGGAAGAGGTTCAAGAAGAAGTCGCCAAGTGGACACCGGAAGAAGTTGAACGTGTAACCGGTATTTCTGAAGAAGAAGTTTACCAAACCGCTAAACTATTATCTGAAAATCGTCCGGGCTGTGTTGTTTGGTGTATGGGTGGTACTCAACATACAACGGGCAATAACAACACTCGTGCATACTGCATTCTAGAACTTGCACTTGGCAATATGGGCAAATCGGGTGGTGGCGCTAACATTTTCCGTGGTCACGATAACGTACAAGGTGCGACAGACTTAGGCGTTCTTTCTCATACGTTACCAGGCTATTACGGCTTGGCTGATGGTTCTTGGAAACATTGGGCTGGTATTTGGGACCTAGACCATCAATGGGTTAAAGATCGCTTCGATCAGAACAAATATCGCGGCAAGTTACCGATGAACAACATGGGTATTCCCGTATCCCGTTGGATTGATGGTGTACTTGAAGATAAAAGTAACATCGAGCAAAACGATAACATTCGCGCCATGTTTTACTGGGGTCATGCAGTAAACTCGCAAACTCGTGGTGTTGAAATGAAAACCGCGATGCAGAAGCTCGACATGATGGTCATTGTTGACCCATATCCAACCGTTGCGGCCGTAATGAACGACCGCACTGATGGGGTTTACCTACTACCGGCTACAACTCAATTCGAAACCACAGGATCGGTTACCGCATCTAATCGTTCACTCCAGTGGCGAGAGCAAGTGATCCCACCACTATTTGAATCTAAACCGGATCACGAAATCATGTACTTGCTCAGCAAGAAGCTTGGTTTCTCAGATCAATTGTTCAAGCACATCAAAGTTGAAAACAACCAACCTGTTATTGAAGACATAACCCGTGAATTTAATAAAGGGATGTGGACTATCGGTTACACAGGACAAAGCCCTGAACGTATCAAAGCGCATACGATGAACTGGCACACTTTCCATAAAACGTCACTAGAAGCAGAAGGTGGTCCAGTACATGGGGAAACCTACGGTCTACCTTGGCCGTGTTGGGGTACGCCTGAAATGAAACACCCAGGCACTCATATTCTTTACGATACATCAAAACCGGTGGCACAAGGTGGAGGTAACTTTAGAGCGCGCTTTGGCGTTGAGTTTGAAGGCAAAAGCTTGCTTGCTGAAGACAGTTACTCGAAAGATTGCGAACTACAAGATGGCTACCCTGAGTTTAGCGATAAGCTATTGAAACAACTTGGTTGGTGGGATGATCTTACCGAAACAGAAAAAGCCGCTGCTGAAGGTAAAAACTGGAAAACGGATGTATCTGGTGGAATTCAGCGCGTAGCAATCAAGCACGGTTGTATGCCGTTTGGTAATGCGAAAGCGCGTGCCATTGTATGGACGTTCCCAGATCGAGTTCCTCTACACAGAGAGCCTCTCTACACACCAAGACGTGACCTTGTCACTGATTATCCTACTTGGGATGACAGTGAATCAATCTATCGTCTACCAACAATGTACAAATCAATTCAAGATCAAGATAAGTCAAAAGAGTACCCAATCATTCTGACTTCTGGTCGTTTGGTTGAGTACGAAGGTGGCGGTGAAGAGACACGTTCTAACCCTTGGCTTGCTGAGCTTCAACAAGAGATGTTTGTAGAAGTTAACCCGAAAGATGCTAACGATCTTGGCTTTAAAGACGGTGATATGGTTTGGGTAGAAGGCGCAGAAAAAGGGCGTATACATGTTAAAGCCATGGTCACACGCCGAGTTAAACCGGGGCTTGCGTTTATTCCGTTCCACTTTGGCGGTAAATTCCAAGGTGAAGATTTACGTGACAAGTACCCAGAAGGCACTGACCCGTACGTAATTGGAGAATCCGCTAACATTGCGACTACATACGGTTATGACCCTGTGACGCAAATGCAGGAAACTAAAGTGACTCTTTGTAACATTCGTAAAGCTTAGGAGTAATAAAGATGGCTAATATGAAATTCCTTTGTGACACCAAGCGCTGCATCGAATGTAATGGTTGTGTCACTGCGTGTAAAAATGAAAATGACGATGCTTTAGAGTGGGGAATCCAACGTCGCCGCGTTGTTACCTTGAATGACGGTGAGCCGGGTGAAAACTCTATTTCTGTCGCGTGTATGCATTGTACTGATGCACCTTGTATGGCGGTATGTCCGGCAGACTGTTTTGAAAGAACGGAAGATGGGGTTGTTTTACACAATAAAGACCTCTGTATTGGTTGTGGATACTGTCTGTTTGCTTGCCCATTTGGTGCTCCACAATTCCCTAAACAGAGTGCGTTTGGTGAACGTGGCAAGATGGACAAATGTACTTTTTGTGCTGGCGGGCCAGAAACAGAAAGTGGTTCAGAAGAAGAGCGTCAGAAATACGGTGCAAACCGTATCGCTGAAGGCAAGCTACCTATGTGTGCGTCTCTTTGTTCTACCAAAGCGCTGATTGCAGGTGATGCTAACAAAGTCTCTGAGATCTTCCGTCAACGTGTCGTAGAGCGTGGCGCGAAAGACGCAGGTTGGACAAATGGCGAAGACCTAGCGTTTGATGCAACTAAAAGCTAATAATGGAGAGGGATATGTTCAAACGTTTTAAGCGTACCTCTCTTGTAGTGCTGTCGATAATGACAGCATTGCTTCTTAGCTTGTCTTCATCCGTTTACGCCGAGGACACGAGTAACAGTAATAATGCGAGGCCTAGTGTTTCTGAGCGAGAAATCACTCAGTTAGCAGGTGCGGATTTTTGGCGTCAAGTAAGGCAAGGGGAAGAAGGTTATACGACTTCTCAATCACCTGAGCACGGCGTATTGATCAGTACACCAGGTCAAACATGGTACATATTAAAAGAGAAGTGGATGTCTCCCGCTGGGGCCGTTGCTATTTTTGGTAGCATCTCAGTGGTTATCCTTGCTTATCTAATTGTTGGCCCTGTTATGTTGAGTAAGCCTCGTACAGGCAGAAAGATTAAGCGTTGGACTCGATTGGATAGAGCGCTTCACTGGAGTATGGCATTTACGTTTTTGACCCTAGCATTTAGTGGGCTCATGCTCGTTTATGGTAAGCACTTTCTAAAACCTTACGTGCCAACAGAGCTATGGGGCTTCGTCATCATGCTCGCCAAGCAATACCACAACTATTTAGGTCCTTTGTTTGGCGTGCTGCTTATACTGATTTTGTTTAAGTGGTGGCGAAAGTCTATCTTCAGTCGAGTCGATATTACATGGTTCATGAAATTAGGCGGAATGGTTGGAAAACATAAAGGTTCCCATCCTTCAGCAGAGTTCTCTAATGCGGGTGAAAAGGCGCTGTTTTGGTTATTGATTGTGGCAGGCTCAATCGCCGCATTCAGTGGCTTAGTTCTGGATTTCCCTATATTTGGCCAGACTCGTCGAGATATGGAGCTTTCTAACCTTGTTCACATGTTATCAGCACTGATTTTGATCTGTGGCTTTGTGTTCCATATCTATATCGGTCTTTTTGGTATGGAAGGAGCGCTGGAAGCGATGGTAACAGGCGAGGTTGATGAAACATGGGCCAAAGAACATCACGATATCTGGTATGAAGAAGTCATGTCTGAAAACGTAAAAGAGAGTTCAGTTGAAGAACATAGCAAGCAAGGGAGAAATAATGAACAAACATCATAACGGTATATGGTTTGCTTATATCGCTAGCTTGTTTACGCCGCTAACTTGCTTGCTCTCAGGTGTCGTTGCGATTGTCTATGCTGGGTACCGTTTAGATAAGGGGGAAGACTCTGAAGTCGTTAACTCTCACTACTATGGATTGATCCGGAGTTTCTTTCTAAACCTTACTTTCTTCGTCGTGTTGATCGTGACCATTGCTACGTCAAACGGTGTTTTAATTGGTATTAATGACTACTGGTATAAAAGCTCGATGCTCGACAGTATTGCTTACATTATTCCTATTGTTGGTATGGTGTTCGCCGCTTTAGCCATTGTCATTTGGTTCTATCGCATGTTTAAAGGGATGAAACAGCTCAAAGCGAATCTTCCTCATCAGCCAACGAAAGGCCCTAATCTGTAGTAAATGCTAGATGTCAAAAGAGAAGGGAGATCGTGCATATGATCTCCCTTTTTATTTATTAGGTTGTCCTTTGGATGCTGCTGCGGACTAAGTTTTGAATTCACCAAGTGCTGAGCTTAATGTATTACTTGCGTCAGAAAGCGAATCTATTAGTGACGATATATTGTTCACTGAGTCCATGTTATTAGACGCCATTTGGTCGATGCGATTTATCCTTTCACCGATACCTTCTAAAACGGATGTTTGTTCTTCGGCAGAACTTGCTATTTGATGATTTCTGTCATTAATCAAATCAACGGAGCTAACTAACGATTGAATCTGATCCATTGTTTCTCCGCCGGCGCTCACTCCTTCATTAGCGTGCGTAACACACTGAGATATGGACGTTGACACTTCACCACTAATTCGTTTGAAGTTATTGAGCATTTCTTCAATCTCACCCGTTGAATCTTGAGTTCGCTGCGCTAGGGTTCGCACTTCATCAGCAACTACCGCAAAACCTCGTCCTTGATCGCCAGCCCGAGCAGCCTCAATGGCCGCGTTAAGAGCAAGAAGGTTCGTCTGCTCTGCAATCCCTTTAATGACGTCAAGAACCGATACGATACTATTTGAGTCGGCCTCTAGCTGATTCACCAGTTTTTGAGTGCTGTTGATGGTTTCGTTAACTAATGAGAACTTACCTATCGCTTGTTCCATTGACTGGTTGGTGTTTACAACGATCTGCTTGGTCTTTGAGGTTTGATCAAGTGTATCACTAGTAAGAGTTGTCACTTCTCGAGCTGCAATACCGATTTCATTCAAGTTAGACGCCACTTCCTTTGTGTCGTTTGTTTGTTCTTGAACTGTCTCATTGGTTATCTGTATAAGATCATTAAGACTGTGAGACGTTGTATCTAATGTACCGTGAGCATTGGCTATGTCACCGACAACTCTTCGTAAACCATTTTGCATGTATTGAAGGTCTTCAACGATGTCTGCCACTTCATCTTTTGCCACCGTTTGAAATTGATGAGTCAAATCGCCCTTACTGAAGATTCGTATTGAATTTTGCGCAGAAGCGACAGAGGTCGCCAGCGAACGAATGGTCAAATAAGAGAATGGCAGCGATACCAGTAGCGTAATACACACCGTGATGATGAGGTTACGAACAAGTTGGTGCTCATACTCTTCAATTTTAATAACGTGATGAGCACTGACTTCTTCAATATTTTCTAGCAATCCGATTACTTCATGAGACAACTCAGAAGCCAGCGCTTCTACACCCGGCGTCATCAGTTCGGCTTCATGAACATTTCTGATCGCGAGTTCTTCGAGAAGTAGAACAGCTTGCTCTTGCCATTCAAAATGGTGCTGTCGAATTTTAACTAATAACGCATCGAATTTGTTCATTGCCTCAATAAGGAAGGGACTGATGTGATCAGATTGTCGGTGTTCAGACACAAAGTTTTCAAGGTCGACAAGGTTTTTCTCGGCTTGTGCACCGTAGGAAGTAAAATGTTCAATCGCGACCTGTTCTTCTTGAAACGCTTGGTCCTCAATATCGAGTAATAACATTGCACGATAAGCTTGTTCGAAAGCGATCTCTTGTTGCAATTGATGCTCTGTCAATTTTGTTGCTATCTCCGTCATGTGCATATCAATACTAGTAATACTATGCGTACCTTCTGCGACTTTATTGAGCCCTGAAATAGCGATATAGGAATTAATCAGCAGCATAATGACAAAGATGCCAACCAAAAACATAACTTTTTGTTTAATAGATAACTTATTCATCAAAATCACCTTGCTTGCATGAGTACGTTACGCCAGTTGAGCGCTTGTGTTGGCCGAGCATTCTCACCCATGATCTTCAAAAATTGTTCTTTTTGACTGTTAGATATTTCTAATACATCGCTCATGACAAACCACTTTACATCTTCGCTACAAGGAGGTGTCGTCAGGGAACCTTGATAGTGATAATAGGAGAGATCACTCACCATTAAATCGTTGGCAGATAGCATTGATGATTTTTCAACGTAACCCACTCGATTTGGCGCGTTATCAAGAAGAGCCTGAAAAGTTTTGTTTATACTTCCCGTTTTAAATAAAACACCAATGACTGCTAGCGCTCCGACAGAATTCTTATGAACGAAATGAACTTCTAGCGGGTAGTGCTCACCATCAATTGAATGTTCACTTGGAGAATGAAAATGAAATTGTGCTAAGTCATACTTCTGAGGGCCAAGCATCATATAGCTCGGGTAGTGCTTCTTACCGGCAATATCAATGACGTGATCCGCGGCTTGTACATTCTTATGCTTTTGGTCAAACATATTCATTTGTAGTGTGTGGCCATTATTTACAACATTCAAAGAATGATCACTATAAGAGAGTTGAAGAGGGTAATACGTACCCGATGAGCCAGTAATAATATCAATAGGCGATTGCTGCATACCTTCATTACACATAAAAAAGCTTGGGCTTAAAGTTCCCCATGTATTAGGACCGTTCTTTCCTTTATAACTCCAAGCTGTTTCATGACCTGATTCTGAATACGCCAAACTTGAGAATAATAAGAAGCTTCCTATTAGAAGAATTAGAGGGCATTTGGGCGTTGAGATTTTTATTTGCCTTATATTGATGTTCTGTTTAGCCACCCAATACCCTACATCCCAAATTGTGTTCATTTTCATACTGAACCTTTGTTATCGACCAGATAATAAATTGAGCATAGTGTCTAAGTGGTAAGTAGGCGAATTTATGAAGAAGGTTGAACTATGAATAGAGACGAATAAAACTAAATGGATGACTCTGCATATAACTGTTCATTTTGGTGCGTATGTATCAAGTTGGTGCATCAAAAACACCGTAAACAATTCCCGTGACAAATAGGAGTGTAATTAAGTCATTGATTTTTCACCTAGATTGATTTGAATCAAATCAATCTAGCGACCACTTTTCCTATGGCATGCTTGTTGCTCTACCACTCCTAAATAGTGACTAAATCATTCATTTAGTTCTAAATGGCCAATTTTTAGCACCAGAATGGTGCGTAACGAATGAGTAAGGAGAGCTCAACCTATGTCAGAATCCTCAAACCAAATCCAAGGTGTCGTTCAAGTTTTAACACAAAGCTCGGATACACTGTTTCTACTCCTTGGTGCCATAATGGTGTTTCTCATGCACGCTGGTTTTGCTTTCTTGGAAGTTGGTACTGTTCGTCGTAAAAACCAGGTTAACGCTTTAGTTAAGATATTGGCGGACTTTGGCATTTCTGCCATCGCCTATTTCTTCATCGGCTACTGGGTTGCTTACGGGGGACATTTCTTTTCAAGTGCAGAAACCCTTTCCCAAGGAAATGGTTATGAATTAGTTAAGTTTTTCTTTCTACTCACTTTTGCGGCAGCTATACCGGCCATTGTCTCTGGTGGCATTGCAGAACGAGCACGTTTTTACCCAATATTGATTGCAACCTTTTTGACTGTTGGTTTTGTATACCCATTTTTCGAAGGCATGATTTGGAACGGTAACTATGGCGTTCAAAATTGGTTTGATACGACTTTTGGTGCGCCTTTTCATGATTTTGCAGGCTCTGTTGTTGTGCACGGCGTTGGCGGATGGATAGCTTTAGTTGCCGTTATTTTCTTGGGAATGCGTAAAGGCCGTATTCGTGCAGGGAAGCATACTAACTTTGCGCCATCTAATATTCCTTTCCTTGCTTTAGGTGCATGGATCTTATGTGTCGGGTGGTTTGGTTTCAATGTAATGTCGGCTCAGTCATTAGATGGAATTAGTGGTTTAGTCGCGCTAAATTCGCTGATGGCGATGGTTGGCGGTATTATTGTCGCATTAATCGCTGGTAAGAATGACCCGGGCTTTATTCATAATGGTCCATTAGCCGGTTTAGTTGCCGTATGTGCAGGCTCTGACCTCATGCACCCAATTGGAGCGCTTGTAACGGGCGGTATTGCTGGTGGCCTCTTTGTGTATTTATTTACTTATTTGCAGAATAATACCAAAGTTGATGATGTACTAGGTGTGTGGCCTCTTCATGGTGTGTGTGGCGCGTGGGGTGGAGTTGCAGCAGGGATCTTTGGTCAGACAGTACTAGGTGGCCTTGGTGGTGTTAGCTTTACTGTTCAGCTACTAGGAACTGTTCTTGGCATTTTAGTTGCTGTTGCTGGCGCGGCTATCGTGTATGGAGCACTCAATAAGATTACTGGATTGAGGTTGTCTGAAGAAGATGAATTCAAAGGTGCTGATCTTGCTATTCATAAGATTTCTGCCGTCAATGAAGATTAATTTGTAGAACGAATACTTAGTTAAGAAAAGAGAAGCAATCGCTTCTCTTTTTTTGTCATGGTTCACATAACCCATAGTAAATTAAGGGAAATAATACTATGGTCTAATGCCATACTCTTCTGATGTAAAAAGATCAGTGTTAGGCTTAAATTAAGTCAGGGCTAAAAGGATATAGCATGCAGTTTCCTTATAAAAACATCGTAATTTTAACCGGCGCTGGAATTTCAGCAGAGTCAGGAATACAAACCTTTAGAGCTCAGGATGGACTTTGGGAAAACCATCGTATAGAAGATGTAGCGACGCCAGAAGGGTTCAACCGTGATCCTGATTTGGTTCAGGACTTCTATAATCAACGCCGTCATAAGTTACAGTCCGAAACCATTCAACCTAATGCTGCACACATTGCGTTAGGAAAGCTTGAAGCAGAGTTAGACGGTCAGGTTACCGTCATTACACAAAACATTGATAACCTTCATGAGCGTGGTGGTAGCCAAAATATAATTCACATGCACGGGGAATTATTGAAATCTCGTTGCAGTGAATCAAACCAAGTCATCGAGCATGCTGGCGATATCAATACAGGTGAACTTTGCCATTGCTGTCAAATCCCAGCTCAAATGCGACCTCACATTGTTTGGTTTGGCGAAATGCCGCTTAGAATGGGGGATATCTACTCCTCACTAGAAGAAGCAGACCTGTTCATATCAATTGGAACGTCCGGTGTTGTATACCCAGCCGCTGGCTTCGTTCATGATGCAAAAATGCATGGTGCTCATACGATAGAGATAAACTTAGAGCCGAGTGCGGTAGAGAGTGAGTTTGAAGAGAAAAGGTACGGTAAAGCAAGTATTGAAGTACCAAAGCTCATTGATGAATTACTAGGGGTTACGAGTCAAGATCGTCAACTAGCATAGAGTAAATGAGTTAACCACCATAAACTCTCAGTCAGCTTCGTTGCTCTGAGAGTTTTTCATTTTGTACATGGCCTTGTCTGCTCTGATCAATGCTTGCTCAAAGCCTTCTAGAGTTGTCGTTTCAGACCCATAGCTAAAGGTAATTGTCTCACCTTCTAAAATTTTATGAATGGAATCTACATAACGCTGGGTTCTTCCGACATCTGCAATCACGAGAAATTCATCACCTCCAAGTCGAAATACCTGTTCACCACTTTCTTTTGCGATAGTGAGAGCTTGGGAAAAGCGAATTAACAACAGATCACCAACAGCATGACCTTTGGAATCATTAACTTTTTTTAAGTTGTTAAGGTCAATATAAATAATGTCGAAACGTTGTTTATTAATTTCGGAAAGTTTCTTGCGGTTAAACAAGCCTGTAAGCTCATCAATAGAACTTTCATGGTGCACTTTTTTGATCATTCCGGTAATACCAAAAGCGATAAGCAAAAATGATACTTGAAGAATACCATCTTCTAAAAACGTATCGATAAACTCATACTCGTCAGCTAGCGTATCAAGTACTTTTATTTCAGTAACAACATCATAAATTTTATTAAAAACAAGTAATAAGATACCAAGTTGCAAGATTGGGTTTGATTGAATTGCTTTGCGAGAAACGAAGTAGATGTAGAGAGTGATAAACAGGGTGTTGCTTTCAAAGAGCAGATCATAGTGAGAATCAATTTCTATAAAATAGCTGACTATTTTCATAGAGATCGAAACTAGAAACATTAATGTAATTAGCGCTAGTACACTGCGGTACTTAATATCGTATCTAATTAGTTCACCATCTTATGTTAGAGGACATGAATGAAGCCGCTAAGGCTTTACTCATGTCCCTATATATTAGTTGCCTACTTTAAGGCGCTGGAAATAATCTTCGTATAACACGCTTGCCTCGCCAACCTCATCTTGCCATACACCTGAATCCATTATTTCTTGAGGAGGGAATATATTGGTGTCATTCGCAAACTCAGCAGGAAGCAAAGGGTAGGCAGCTTTAACTGGGGTTGGGTAGCCAATCTCTAATGCAATTTTAGCCGCATTTTCGGGGCGAAGAAGGAAATCAATCATCTGGTGTGCCGCGTCAACATTCTTAGCCCCAGAAGGGATGGCTAAGCTGTCCATCCAGAAGATAGCGCCTTGCTCTGGCCAAATAATATCAATTGAAGCGCCTTCTTCACGCGCCATATACGCAGAGCCATTCCAAAGCATGCCTAATGAAACTTCACCCGCAAGGTAAGGATTAGCAGGAAAATCAGAGTTAAACACCAAGACGTTTGGCATTAACTTGCGCAGTTCCTGATAAGCTTCTTCGATCTCTTTTGGATCGGTAGTATTTGGTGAATAACCTAATTTACTTAAAGCAATATGGAAGACTTCACGAGAGTCATCCATCAACATGAGTTGACCTTCCCATTTACTATCCCAGAAGTCTCCCCAATTACTAAGCGAAGAGCCATCAAGCATATCAGAGTTAACACCAATGCCAGTTGCACCCCAAATATATGGGATGGAGTAGGTGTTATCTGGATCAAAAGGTTTGTTTAAATAATTAGGATCTAGGCCAGAAAATTGTGTTAGCTTGCTCTTATCAATCTCTTGCAGCATATCTTCTTTGTGCATTTTTGACACAAAGTAAGTTGAAGGTACGACAAGATCGTAACCTGAGCCTTGTGTCTTTAACTTGGCATACATGCTTTCATTAGATTCGTAAGTTGAATAAATGACTTTAATCCCGGTCTCTTTTGTAAAGCTCGCTAAGACATCATTTGGGATATATTCAGACCAATTATAAAAATACAGCTCTTTGTTCTCAGCAAACGCTGAATGAGAGAATAAAGTTGCTGCAAATAACGTTGCGACACCTAATTTACTTTTCATGGTACTTCCAATTTTTGTAACAAGCTTAAGCTTGCATATCTATCTGATAAAAATATGACATAAGCATAGGAAAAAATTCGTATTTTTCAACTATATAACACCAATTTTTTAGTTTACTGTTTATCGACACGTGCATCATAACCCATCAAGAATCTTACGCAATATTGTGGTAAATAGTACGTTTACATTTTTTTGGATAATCTATCTTTACTAATGAACTGAGATAGCATTACCAAAGCCAATGAGACAATCAGCATAACGGTTGCTAAAGCGTTCACTTCAGGTGAAATACCAACTTTAACCATTGAGTAAATCTTTAGGGGTAATATTTCATATGCAGGCCCGGTAACAAACGAGCTGATAATAACATCGTCCAAAGAGAGGGTGAAACTCAATAACCAACCAGCGGCAATCGCGGGTTTAGCGATGGGCAAGATGATTTTCGTCAAAATGGTCCACTCACTTGCCCCAAGATCTTTCGCGGCTTCGAGCATTTTCACATCAAATCCTTTTAACCGGCTATAAACTGTGACGACAACAAAGGGCAAACAGAACGTGATATGCGCGATAAGCAATGTAAAGAAGCCAAGTTGGACACCAACGACCAAAAAGAGCGCTAAAAATGAGATGGCCATTACGATATCTGGTGACATCATTACGATAAATAGCATGCCATTAACCACTCGCTTGCCTTTAAATTGATAACGAAATAGTGCAACGGCAGTCAAACTGCCAATAACAACTGCGGCAGTCGCTGAGAAAACAGCAATATTGATAGAGTGCCACGCAGCCTGCATTAAGCTGTCATTATTCGCTAACGACTGATACCACTTAGTCGTAAACCCACCCCATTTCATACCAAATTTATTGCTGTTAAACGAATTCACGATTAGTACGATAATTGGCAGGTACAGGAATGCATAAACGAGTGTAATAAAGCTGAATTTAGTTAATCGTCCCATTAGTTAAGCTCCGAATTACGATTGAAGAGCTTTCCTGCTTTGTAGTATAGGAACAGTAGCATTGCCATTGCTGCGGTGAGTGCAATACTGGTCGCTGCACCAAAAGGCCAATCTCTAGCGTTAAGTACTTGGCTCTTAATAACATTACCAATGAGTAGGTTTTTAGCACCGCCTAGCAAATCTGCTACGTAAAACATGCCTAAAGCCGGAAGTAGAACCAATAAGCATCCACCAATAATCCCAGGCATTGTAAGGGGAAGGATAACTCGAATAAATGTCTGGAACTTGCTAGCACCTAAATCTTTTGCAGCTTCAATATACGACTTGTCCAATTTTTCGATTGTTGAGTAGAGCGGTAATATCATAAATGGCAACAGTACATAGACTAAGCCAATCATTACGGCTGATTCGGTATACATTATTCGAATCGGTTTCTCAATAATGTCTAATGCTAGAAGCCCTTTGTTCAAAACCCCTTGAGTACCAAGGACAATTTTGAGTCCGTACGTACGAATTAGAGAGTTAGTCCAAAAAGGAACGATGACTAGAAATAGCATCAAAGGCCGTGTTCTAGTTGGCATTTTTGTAATTAGGTAAGCAAATGGATAGCCAATAATCAAACAAATTAGAGTAGCGATGGTGGCCATGTAAAATGAGTGCCAAACAACTTTTACATATAACGGATCCATCAAGCGAATGTAGTTGTTGAACGTCAACGTGAACTCAATTAGATTCGATTCATCACGTGTCAAAAAGCTTGTAGCGATAATCATCAGGTTGGGTACAAGAACAAACAGCGTTAGCCAACCAATAATTGTCGCTAAAACTGTATTCTTAAAACTAAACAGTTTGAGCATCAGTGAGTACCACTTCCCATGTTTCAATCCATGTAATCGCGACTTTTTGACCTAAAGAGTGGTCGACATCGGGATCGTCTTCATTAAAGAATTCGCTGGTCATTACGCGCATGCCTGAAGGCAACTCAATAACAGAATCAAGCGTCATACCTTTGTATGTACGGTCAATCACATGGCCCATAATACCCATTTCGTCTGACTCTTTAATCTCGGTTACTTTCAAGTCTTCTGGTCGAAGCAATACATTCAACACTTCGCCAGGTTGAACTGGCTTACTGTAATGAATAACCGATTTTGATCCTTCAATGGTTACGAGTATTTTTTCTTCATCAATACGGGAGATAACCGTCGCTGTGAAATTATTAATTTCACCAATAAACTCGGCAACAAATAGGTTTTGGGGTTCTTCATAAATTTGTCTTGGCGTTCCATCTTGCTCAATCACACCGTCACGCATGACAATGATTCGGTCTGACATCGATAACGCTTCTTCTTGATCATGAGTAACGAAGATGAATGTAATACCTAGTTTGCGTTGTAGCTGTTTAAGCTCGATTTGCATCTGCTTACGCAATTTATAATCAAGAGCTGATAATGATTCATCAAGGAGAAGAACTTTTGGTTTGTTCACAACAGCACGAGCAATTGCAACTCGCTGCTGTTGACCTCCAGAAAGCTGATCAGGCATACGGTTAGAGTACTCTTGCAAGCGAACCATCTTCAGAGCATCCAACACCCGATCTTTAATCTCGTCCTTGGCTACTTTTTGCATACGCAAACCAAATGCGACGTTTTCAAAAATTGTCATGTGGGGAAATAAAGCGTAGCTTTGAAAAACTGTATTTACATGCCTTTGTTCTGCAGGCGTGTTGGTGATATCAACACTGTCTAAAACAATAGCGCCTAAATCTGCTTGCTCAAATCCAGCAATCAGTCTTAGTACTGTTGTTTTTCCACAGCCAGAAGGACCTAAAATAGTCAAAAACTCACCATGGTTTACATCAATGGAGAGGTCATTGATTACCTGTTTACCATCAAAGCTTTTACTAATCGCAGATAATTGAATAATTGATTTTGTATTGATCGTTGGTGTATTCAAAGTTTCTGCTCTTCTTGTTGATGAGTTGGCTGTCTTTCATTCGAGTGTAATACAAGATCGAATAATGGGCGGATGATAATCATCAATACAGTGAATTTAAAGTGTTTTTACATTGAATTTACGTAATTTCTTATTAGTTACCGCACCAGTTTGAAAAATACAGCATGACAAGTGACTAAATTGAAGAATAATCATACGAATATGTAAGAAAGTTAAGATAAACAACAGATCAGATTTTCGAATATATGCCATTTAAGTATAATGCGGCTACTTTTCATTAATAAGTAATTTAGAGCAATCGATATTGCTACGGACAAAGAATGAATAACGATATTGAAAAAGACTTCAACCTCGGTGGCAGTGTAGAAAAAGCCCTGTCAGGCAATTACGAATTAAAAGTAGGAGAGGTTTTAAAAGAAGCAGGCAGCATTACAGTTAAGCACTTTCTCTCTTTCTCACCCGCTGTGATGATTCTACTGTTTGTGCAGCTTGCAATCTTCTATATTGCACTGAAACTGCAGCTAGGCGATCCATCGGTAATATTGACGGTCCTCGACAATCCAGAAGGCTTTAACCAATCGATGGTGCAAGCTATATTCGTTGCAAACTTTAGCTACGAAGTCGTCAGCGCCCCAATCTTTGCCGGGATTAGTTTAATGGCGATGAGCCATACAGCAGGGCTTAATACAAAACTACGCCATATTGGTAAAGGGTTGCAGTTCACCGTTCCTGTTATTATCGCCACGCTTATTGGCCTTGTACTTCAAGGAATTGCGGGTGCCGTACTGCCATTTGTATCTTTATACTTATCTTTGGCTTTTAGTAACTCAATCCTACTTGTCTGTGAAAAGCGCGTATCACCACTGCAATCGTTATGGATGTCGTTACGTGCCGTCAATAAGAAGATATTCACTATTGCAGTGATCTATTTTGCGGTAACGATGATGTTTATTGCCGCTGCAATGTTCTACGGAATTGGATTGATCTTTGTCTTGCCATTTTTCTTCCACGTGAAAGGCATTATCTATCGCAATATGTTCGGCATTAAACTGAAGATTGTTGCATCAGACAAATCTGATGATGACACACCTAGTGACGATGATACTCCTAGCAATGATGACCACGATAAAGATTCTAAGGTGTTCAATGCGTAATAACCTTATATTTTTAGCGATCACATTTGGTTTGTTGGCTGGCGCAATTGTTTGGAAAAACAATCAATCAACATCAGAAATTGAAATTGAAGTTGTCGAAGAAGATGAACAGCGTGAAATCATTGTTGCTGCAAAGAACATTAGTGACGCACCAGACTTTTCGTTAATCACCGATATACAAGAGAAGAAAAGCACATTCTTTGATTACTTGAAGCCAGGAGTTGCATTAGAAAATGCTCGCATCATTAAAGAGCGTTCAAGGCTTGAGAAAATTCAAACGCGTTTTGAGTCTGGAGAGTTAACTTCAGAAGACACATCTTACGCTAAGCGCCTTGGTGATTTATATCATGCAGACCTTTCATCTGAGGGGGTCACTGAACAGTGGCTAGACAGGATGTTTCATCGTGTCGATGTATTACCAGAAGCGTTAGTACTGACGCAAGCGGCAAAAGAATCAGGTTGGGGCACATCTCGATTTGCAACTAAAGCAAATAACTATTTTGGTCAGTGGTGTTATAGTGCTGGATGCGGTGTTGTTCCAGAGCATCGAACAGACGGAATGACACATGAAGTCGCTAAGTTTAGTTCTGTTCAAGAGTCTATTCATCGTTATTTTATGAACGTAAACCGCAATAGAGCTTACCAAGAACTAAGAGATATTCGCTTTGAACTTCACTCCAATAATCAAGATCTGTTAGCAATAGAAACGGCTCTTGAACTTACTAACGGTTTAATTCGCTACTCTGAGCGTGGCGAACCGTACGTATTAGAGTTACAAAGTATGATTCGATTTAACCAACCATTCTGGTCTAAATAATAAGAAGTTATATGAAGAAATTATCGTCGCTATTATTAGCCACTACAGTACTGATTTCAGCTTTCCCTCTGTCAGCTGAAGAGTATAGATTCACATATTCAAAACTCTACAGCCAAATGAAAAATAACCTTAGTGAAGGGCACGATGACGTAAAGGTAGGTTTTTTCTTTATCAATCAAGAAACGCGTCAGTTGTGCAACATTGAGAAAGCGTGGATGGAAAAAGAAGAGCATTATGAAGAGTTAAAAGTCGCATCTAATCGCGAACTTTTAGTTCCTCTTGACGAGAACTTACGTGGTGCTAATCCTCTTGTGTATGTTCATACACAGAACGACATGCAATGTGATTTTTCAATGGTTGTGACGACTAAAGAGCCACTGAGCAATGTCGTCAGCTATGAGCAGATCGCTAAATATGTTCCACAAATGAAAACTCTTCTCGATGACTTAGGCGGCATGTTCTCGAGCTGGTTCTCACCAGATGTGGAAGGTGTAACTCTTGAGTTTGGTGACCGCCTGAACGCTAATATCGAATTATCTCAAGGTGGCTTAATTCCAATTGAGAATGGCGTAGCTACCGTTTTATTAAGTGATATTGGTCTGGGTGGTGAGATGACACTCCCTCAGGAAACCGTTAGGGTTTTACCTTATATCCCTAAAGCAAATTAATACAACTTCTATTTTGTAATATACCAGATCCAAAAGAGCCGCTATTAGCGGCTCTTTTCTATTTAGTTCGCTGCTGCATTAGACGACAACACTTCCAACCAAACAGCTTTAGTCAATATTGGTCACATCCAAAGCTAAACTAGGATCGAATTCAGTAACGATGTCTTCACCTACTGGCGTAATAACTGGCATCTCAGGCTTGTCGAAGCCAATATCGCCACCATTAATAACGCCAGAATCACGATCAATAGATTTAAAATCAAACAAATTATGATCAGCTAGGTGACTAGGCACAACATTTTGCATAGCGGTAAACATGGTTTCGATTCTTCCTGGGAACTGTTGGTCCCAAGTGTTGAGCATCTGCTTAATATTCTGACGCTGCAAGTTTGGCTGAGAGCCGCATAGATTACACGGAATGATTGGGTAATCAGTCATCTCAGAGTATTTAATGATGTCTTTTTCACGACAGTAAGCAAGTGGTCGAATAACGACATGTTCACCGTTATCAGAAACCAGCTTAGGCGGCATTGATTTTAGCTTTCCACCATGGAACATATTTAGAAACAGGGTCTCAATAATGTCATCACGGTGATGGCCTAAAGCTATCTTGGTCGCGCCTAGCTCTTTTGCCGTTTTGTATAAAATACCACGGCGTAACCTTGAACAAAGTGAGCAAGTTGTTTTGCCTTCTGGAATTTTGTCTTGAACAATAGAGTAGGTGTCTTCTTCTACAATTTTATGTTCAACACCAAGGCTCTCTAGGTATTCAGGTAGAATGTGGCTAGGGAATCCTGGTTGCTTTTGGTCTAAGTTAACCGCAATCAACTCAAATTTAACTGGCGCAACTTTTTGCAAACCCATTAAAATATCAAGCATAGTAAAGCTATCTTTGCCGCCTGATAAACAAACCATAATTCGGTCGCCATCTTCAATCATATTAAAGTCAGCAATCGCTTGTCCTGTATTTCTACGGATACGCTTTTCTAGTTTGTTGAAAATATGTTGTTGAGCTTTTGTACGCTCTTGGGTCTGCTCAGTCATCTGCTGCTAGATCTCAAAACCAAAATGAAGTGCGTATCATACGTATAAATCACCCAGATGCTAGTGATTCTGTGTATTTGAATATTAAAAAGCCCCTTGATATTCGTGAGTCGAACTCAAATCAAGGGGCTAGGGTAGATCAAACATTGGTCTGTTTGTTTTGTCTCCTCTACACGAGAGTAATAGCGACGTTAGGCTAAACCGCTGTATTTGGGTCAAGCGGGCTAACATACCCGTGTGGTTTTAGCGCTAATACATCACAGTTAATCTTATCAATCACGTGTTCAGCAGTATTACCAATAAAGACCGCTGATAATCCAGTACGCCCTGTCGTACCAAGAATAACCATGGCAGCGTTCAGCTTAGTTGCAGCCTCTGGAATCACATCCTCAGGCAAGCCTTGTTCAACAATTGTCTGCTCTTCGTCAAACGAATGTTTCTGGCGCAAAGCCTTCATGGAAGTTAGGTGGTGTCCACGGACAGCGTCAGTGTATGTTGTTGGGTCAAACTCTGGTAACTCAATGGTTATGTTAGCAGGTGTCACTGGATACGCATTTACAAGATACGAGTTAGCATCCAGTCTTTCAGATAAGCTATTTAACTGTTTAACCATTCGATCGTTTAAGTCACTGTGAGTGTCACTTTCAGAGCCTACATGAACAGAGGCAATGATATTTGCATCCTTTGGCCAAAATTCACTTTTGACCAATAAAACTGGGGAAGGGGACTTTCTTAATAGATGCCAATCTGTCGGAGTAAAGATAACCGACTCAAGCACATCATGTGTCCGAGTACCTTTCACTAAAAGATCATGAGAACCAGCAAACACTTCTCCGATAATGGCTTCATAAGGTCGGTTGTGCCAAACGACTTTAATTTCAAATTCCACATCGTTGTTTAAATACGGCTCGGCGACTTTTTTCATCCACTGCTCACGCTGATGGATAACTCCCTTCCTCATTGCGTCTCTTTCATCCATTGAAAGCATTGAGGTCATATCGTATGAAAAGTCATAGATTGAAAGAAAGAACATGATGTGGCTAGTTGATTTGCTTTTGGACGCCAACTTCATAGCTCTAGCTAGAGCAGGCTGTTGATCATTATTAATATCAGCAACGACCAAGATCTTGTTATAAATACTCATACGCGCACCTTAAAATGGTTAGGGCTATATACCTAATGTAGCGCAGATAAGAGAAGAAGTATGAGAAAAAAGAGAGGAAAGGTGGTGGAAGTATGATGTAGCTCATTAACGAGCTACATCATTGAAGTTACTTATGATTCTGTTGATACACCAGCAAGTTTCATGAGTGCATCGTGATCGACGATCGTGATGTATTTACCTTTAACACACAATATTTCAGACTTTTGAAAACGCCCCAATAAACGGCTGATTGTTTCAACAGTCAGACCTAGGTAGTTGCCAATATCACCGCGAGTCATCGTTAGGCGAAACTCTCTTGGGCTGAAGCCTCGTTGAGAGAAGCGAGTAGATAAATTATAAAGAAAAGCAGCTAGACGTTCTTCAGCATTCTTTTTAGAAAGCAAAAGGATCATCTCTTGATCGCCTTTAATTTCGTTACTCATCAAACGCATAATTTGTTGACGTAACTTAGGCATTTTGCCAGATAAATCATCTAAAATTTCATAAGGAATTTCACAAACCATTGACGTTTCAAGGGCTTGTGCAAAACTAGGGTGACAATCGTCAGTAATAGCATCAAAACCAACTAGGTCACCGGCTAAGTGAAATGCAGTAATCTGCTCGTCACCTTGCTCTGTAATAGTGTAGCTTTTGATTGTACCTGAACGAATAGCGTACAGTGATTTGAGTTCATCACCCGCTTTAAAAAGTTCTTGGCTTTTTTGAATAGGTTTTTTTCTTTCAATGATATGGTCGAGCTGATCTAGCTCAGATTCGCTTAATGTAAATGGGATACACAGCTGGCTAATACTGCAATCTTGACAGTGGATCGCGCAACCGCCGGATGAAATGCGACTTGTACCTGGCTTTTCAGAAATCATAACAACCTTTCACAATTTGATATACATCAATATTTTACCACCGCTTAACACTAAAGGGTAGTTTTAAAAATCAAACTAAATCACGCATTTATAAACTAAATGATAAAAGTATTAACGCGCTGTATGCGGTATAAACGCCATAAGCAAGAATACAGCTGGCCCCAATAGATCGAAATAGTGCGGATTGCTGTATCTTTTTTAAGTGCGTGGCACTATACCCAATTAACAGCATGGCAGGAAGTGTGCCAAGCCCAAAACAAAGCATAATGAGAGCTCCGTTTACAGCACTTCCCGATACTGCTGCCCAGGTCAAAATAGAGTAGACCAAACCACAAGGTAGCCAACCCCAAACAAAACCAAACGGCAAAGCATAAAATGGTTTTTTAAGTGGTAGTAAAGATTGTCCTACAGGGGACAGGTATTTCCAAAATCGCTGGCCTATCTTTTCAAAAGCGAGCAATCCAAACCACCATCGACCGACATACAGAGCTAAGATGATCATAAAAATGGCAGCAACTAAGCGCAACCAAGCAAGTGCTTGGTTAAGTTGAGTGAACTCAATAAGGGTTGAGACGGCGCTACCAATAATAGCGCCAATAGTGGCATAACTAAGTAATCGGCCAAAGTTGTAATAAATAGGGATCATCCGAGAGCCTTGGTGTTGCCCTATGCTTAACGCAGAAGCAAGACCCCCACACATTCCCATGCAATGGCCCGCACCAATAAGCCCAATAAAAAATGCACCGAGCCAATCAATAGACATTATTCTTCGTCCTGTTTTTTCTCTTCTTTGATAGTCGTCTTATTACTTTCAGGTGTGTCATCATCAAAGAGAATGTTGTGACCTTGACGCTCTAAGTCTTCAAATTGATCACTTTTAACTGCCCATAAAAAGACGGCTATAGCGATACAAACAAGGACTATCGCAATCGGGATTAGAATATATAAACTTTCCATTATCTCAGGTGCTCTTTTGGTAACGGTCGTTCTTTAAGTGACCTTTGATCTTTTCGAGCCTGTTCTTGCTCTTTAAGTAATCGCAGCGAATTTGACACAACGATGATAGAACTTGCAGACATACCAAAAGCGGCAATATAAGGCGCAACCAAACCAGCCATGGCTAATGGGAGTATCAACATGTTGTAGCCGAGTGACCACGCTAGATTCTCACGAATGATTTTGCGAGTTCTCAGTGCAAGCTCTCGTGCCTCTAAAAGTCTATCTAATCGATCACCGAGTAATACCATATCAGAAGAAGCTTTAGCAACATCAGTGCCTCCACCCATTGCTACTGATATATGAGCACCTGCTAGGGTAGGAGCATCGTTAATACCATCACCGACCATCATTGTTATATCGTCGTTAACTTGATTAAGGTAGTTGAGCTTATCTTGTGGCTTAGCAGACGCAATAACTGTTTCGATACCAATTTTCTTCGCAACTGTATCGGCATTTTGCTGAGTATCACCGGTGAGAAGTGTTACTTTAATACCTGCTTCTTTAAAACGCTGTATAAAAGCTGCGCTCTCTTTTCGAATAGGGTCGTTATAAGTAAATGTGGCGATATGAACATCATTGAGAGACAAATAAATACTGTTCGTTTTCGCTATATTTGAATCGCCTAATACAAAGTCAGCACTGCCAATTTTAACTGTTTGATCTAAGTAAACACCTAAAATCCCAGAACCAATAACGTTCTCTACGTCGACAACACTTACCGATACAGATGGCTCAAACTGATTAAAAGCTCGAGCAATAGGATGGTTAGCATGAGACTCAAGCTCGATAGCCAATGCTATACACGTATCTCGGTTTGTATGGGAGACAATATCAACCTCACTGATCTCGACATTACCAGACGTCAACGTCCCAGTTTTATCAACGATAAGGTGATTAACCTTACATAAGGTTTCGAATACGTGGTTCTTTCTCAGTAGAATACCAAAATTGCTCATTCTCGACGTTGCACAAGTAAGAGCGGTTGGTGTGGCTAATGAGAGAGCACAGGGGCAGGTAGCAACGAGAACTGAAAGCATAATCCAGAATGCGTCATCAGGCCGGGTTCCTTGCCAGTAATACCAAGTACTAGCCGCAATTACTAAGGATACAGCTACAAAATAACGAGCAACGATATCAGCGAGTTTCGCGATTGCGGGTTTTGCTAATTCAGCTTCATCTTGAAGACGGACAATATTTGAGATGACCGAATCCGCTTTTGAAGCTGTCACTTGCAATTCAAATGAGTCGTCACCGTTTATCGTTCCAGCAAAGACAGTGTCACCTTGAATTCTGACCACAGGTAATGGTTCGCCAGTGAGCATAGATTCATCAATGTGAACCCTTCCTACACTAATCACGCCATCCGCTGGAATATGTTCTCCTGGCAATACTCGAATTCGATCGCCGACCTTAAGAGAGTTCACTGGGATCTGCTCGCCTTCTAGGGTCGTAGCCACTGCTGGTATTAACTTTAAAAGATTCCCGCTAGCTGCGGCTGCTTTTCGTCTCGCCCGCATCTCTAGGAAACGACCAATTAACAAGAAGAAGGTAAACATTGAAATAGATTCAAAGAAAACTTCACCTTGTTCGGTAACAGTAGCAACTACGCTGGCAACGTAGGCAAAAATTAGAGCAATAGAGACGGGGACATCCATTCCCAATGTTCGTCCACGGATACTACGCCAAGCATTCATATAAAATGGCAGGGCCGAATACACTAATACTGGCGTTGCGAAGATCAAACTTACCCAACGGAAATAGTTTTTGAATTCAGGCTCTAAATCACCAAAGACTTCCAAATACAGTGCAACTGCGAGCATCATAACTTGCATCGTGGCAATGCCAGCGATACCCAATCTATAGAGGTATTGCTTCATTGCATGATGATAAGAGGCTTCATGCTTATCGGCTTCAAAAGGGGCAGCTTTGTACCCTAGGTTATGAATTTTAGAGAGTAGTTCGCTCAGCTTAATTTGAGATTTATCCCAAACAAGCAGGGCTCGGTTAGTTGTAGTGTTCACTCGTATCGACTGAACACCTTTAACCTTACTTAAATGTTTCTCAATCAGCCAAGCACATGCTGCGCAAGACACACCGTCAACAGAGAGCGTCACCTCTGAGCTATTCTCGGTATGTCGCACAAACTCAGATTGAACCTCATCATTGTCATAATGTATGAGGGTCAATAGTTGCTCAGGAACTAAATCAACTTTGTCAGCGGGGGCGGTTCGGTATTGATAATAAGAGATCAATCCACTATCAACGATAGTTTGTGCGACGGTCTCACAACCAGGGCAACACATTGAACGAATTTCTTCTAAAATCTCTACCTTAAAATCCGTGTTGGCTGGTACATCTTCACCACAGTGATAACACGATTTGCACATAATAATTAGTTCGACAGTTTAATTGATTGTTCCGTAGGAAATTCGATGCGACCTTGAATCAGCCAATGCTCGTCATGTGGGGTCAGTTCAAGAAACCACGGTCCTTGAAGTTCACTCTCAAGAGTAACTCTATATTGGCCTAACGCATCCGACGTAACAAGCTCAGTGAAATCACGATCAGGAAGTGTACGATGAGCGAACATAGCTGTGATCGCAGGGTAGTGAGCCAGTTCTCCTTTATCTAGCTGAATTACTACAGCGTTACCTTCTGAGCGAACTGTCGCTTTAAGCCCTAGCTCTTTAGCAACGTTGACTCGAGAGATATCGATGTTTATACCTTTCCCTTTCTTGTAGTAGTCTTCAGTTACTAGGTGAACCGAATGATTGGTAAGTATGGCGACTCGAACCAATGTTAGCATAGAAACGCCAACGGTTAGGAAGAGTAAAAACCAGGGCCAAAACTGCTTATACCAAGGCTGTTCCATATAATGACTCTCAATATACAATGAAATAAAACTAATGAATTACAAATACTTAACGTATTTACTTTAAAAGAAAAGCAGCCCCTAATAAAGGGGCTGTTATTGAAATGTTACTTATTATTTTTGCTCGGTGTTGCTTAGCCCCCAAACGTAGGCTGAGACAAGTTGAACCTTATCCTCACCTAGAATGTTTTCCCAAGCAGGCATGACACCAGAGCGGCCATACATAACCGTTTCCGTTACGTCTGCACGTGAACCACCAAACAACCAGCTTTGGTCTGTCAAGTCAGGAGCGCCGACAGCAGGGTTACCCTTACCATCGGTTCCATGACATGCAGCACAAACTACGAATCGAGCTTTACCAGCGGCAGCTTCGCGAGCATTAACAGAACGTCCAGAAAGACTAAGAGTGTATGTTACAACTTCAGCAACACCATCTTCACCTAAGGCATCTTTCCACCCTGGCATTTGACCAACACGCCCATGCATAACTGATGTTACGATCGCTTCTGGTTCACCACCATATAGCCAAGCGTTATCAGTTAGGTTAGGGAAGCCTTTTTGACCACGTGCATCTGAACCATGACACTGTGAACAATTTTGTAAGAACAAACGTTGTCCAACTTTAACGGCTTCTTCATCTGCAGCGATCTCTTCGATTGCGCGTAAATCCGTGCCGTTTGCATCATAAGCAAGGCTCTTAAATGCTTCACCAAAATAGGTGTCTGCGTCATCAAGTTCTTTTGCATATTGGTCGAGTTGCTTGTTAGCTTGCGAAGCCGCAATTGACGCACGAGACTCTTCCATTGAACGAACAGTTTGATCTGAACTTGTCCAACCAAGAACACCTTTGAAGTTGCCTAAACCCGGATAAAGCGCGAAATAGACAACTGCAAAAACAAGCGTGCTAACAAATAGGTATGACCACCATTTTGGTAGTGGGTTGTTTAGCTCACGAATACCATCGTATTCATGGCCCATATCTTGACCTTCTTCGATGCCAGTTTTGTCGTTAGAACACCAGCGAAGCAGGGCAGCACAACCAATCAAGGTACCAATAGTGATTACAGTTACAAAAATACTCCAGAATGTACTCATTACTTGGTCACTCCTTGACTAGTAGTTTTTGCCGGAATTTCGTCATCAAAAACCAAATTCGCATCTTCATCGAAGCGAGACTTACGGTCTTTACCGTATGCCCACCACACGATACCAATGAAACAAGCAAAAACGGTAACAGTCCAAATACTTTGAAAAGTAATAATATCCATAATTAAGCCTTATTTCATTGCGTGACCAAGAGACTGAAGATAAGCGATGAGTGCATCCATCTCTGTTCTACCTTCAACATCTTGCTGCGCGTTAGCGATTTGTTCATCCGTGTACGGTACGCCAAATTGATTACGGAAGATTTCTAGTTTCTTCTGAGTCAATTTGCCGTCCAGAATATTTGTATCAAGCCAAGGGAAGCCCGGCATGTTTGATTCTGGAACAAGCTCACGAGGATTCATTAAGTGAACACGATGCCACTCATCTGAATAACGCTCACCAACACGTGCTAAATCTGGACCTGTACGCTTAGAGCCCCATAAGAATGGATGTTCCCACACATGTTCGCCAGCAAGAGAGTAGTGGCCGTAACGTTCAGTTTCAGAACGGAAAGGACGAATCATTTGGCTATGACACACGTTACAACCTTCACGAATATAGATATCACGACCTTCCATCTCTAAAGCTGTATAAGGGCGTAAGTTCTCTACTGGTTCATTGGTTTGCTTTTGGAACATTAGCGGAGCGATTTCTACTAGTGCGCCAAAACTGATCGCGATAACAATTAGAATTGCTAATAAACCAACGTTTTTCTCGATTAGTTCATGCCAGTTTTTAGTTTTATTGCTCATTCTATAATCTCCTTAAGCCGGTTGCGGGATAGCTTTAAGGCTATCTTTAGGCGCGGTGATTGTCTTGTACGAGTTGTATGCCAATAAGAACATACCTGATAGGAAGATTAGACCTCCAACAAAACGTACGAAGTAGAATGGGTAAGACGCTTCTACTGACTCTACAAAGCTGTAAGTCAATGTACCGTCTGAGTTAACAGCGCGCCACATTAGGCCTTGCATAACACCAGAAATCCACATAGCAACGATATAAAGTACAGTACCAATTGTCGCTAACCAGAAGTGAACGTTGATTAGAGATACTGAATACATACGCTCTTGACCGAACAAGCGAGGGATTAAGTGGTAAACAGTACCGATAGTAACCATTGCAACCCAACCTAACGCACCAGAGTGAACGTGACCAACAGTCCAATCTGTATAGTGAGAAAGTGCGTTTACTGTCTTAATTGCCATCATTGGACCTTCAAAGGTGGACATACCATAGAAAGACAAAGATACAACTAGGAAGCGAAGAATAGGGTCATAGCGAAGTTTATGCCACGCACCAGACAGCGTCATAATACCGTTGATCATGCCACCCCAAGAAGGAGCAAAAAGAACCAATGACATAACCATACCTAAAGACTGAGTCCAGTCAGGTAATGCTGTGTAATGTAGATGGTGTGGACCAGCCCAAATATATAGAGATACTAGCGCCCAAAAGTGAACAATCGATAAACGGTAAGAATAAACAGGGCGTTCTGCTTGCTTAGGAACGAAGTAGTACATCATACCCAAGAAACCAGCTGTTAGAAGGAATCCAACCGCATTGTGACCATACCACCACTGAATCATGGCATCTATAGCTCCTGAGTACATCGAATACGATTTACCAAGTGATACCGGGATTGCCATGCTGTTTACGATATGTAAAACAGCAACAGTGATAATAAAGGCCCCAAAGAACCAGTTTGCTACATATATATGAGAAGTAGTACGTTTGATTAATGTCCCAAAGAACACAACCGCGTATGCAACCCAAACAAGTGTTATAGCAATATCAATTGGCCACTCTAGCTCTGCATATTCCTTACCTGAGGTTAACCCTAAAGGTAAAGTAATTGCAGCAGACAGAATTATTGCTTGCCATCCCCAAAAGGTGAATGGGACAAGCGGACCACCGAATAGACGAGTTTGACAGGTGCGCTGTACAACATAATAAGATGCTGCGAAGAGGGCACTCGTACCAAACGCGAAAATAACCGCATTAGTATGCAGTGGACGTAAGCGACTGTAAGTCAGCCACGGCGTATCAAAGTTTAGCTGGGGCCAAACTAGTTGAGCGGCAATCAAAACACCAACAGCCATGCCGACAATACCCCAAAGAATGGTTACAAGGGTAAATTGACGAACGACTGTATAGTTGTAGTTTTGTTCAAGCTGCTTTTCTTGGCTCATTTGCATGCTTCCATTTTTTTATTAACTACACTTTACTTCCAACACGACACTTTACTTTCAACAAAACAAGTGTCGTAATGCCACCCAAATCCTTTGGAAATATAACCCTTATATTGGCGTTTCAATTCCATCATCAACTTTTAAAAAGTGGCACTTTCAACGCGAAACTATACTTGAATTAACAATTTAATGACAGCTCAGTAACCTTGCGAATGGTCAGGTTTTGTGGGTTTTTTTTAAAAATTTGAACTTAATAGCATGGAGAAACAATTTCAATGGCAGCACAGCCCCTTACTAAAGGACGTTTTGTTCAAATAATCATCACCTTGTCTGTGTTGGTTGGTGCTTTTACATGGCGCACTATTAACCATTCACAGGTCCAATTGGTCGACTGTGAAAATCAGATTAGTTGTACATTTAATGTGAAAAACATTGCTCTTGAGGCGATATTCACCCAAGACTTATTAAAAATAGAAGTTAACAGTTCCAACATCGATATCTCAACCATGTTGGAGCCTATTCATTTGCATGAGCAGGCAACCGAGTGGAAATTGCCCGAAGAAAAGGAAAGTGATGTCATATCTTTGGAGATAACCTTAGAAAATAACGACGTACATCATGTAAACCTCATAAATTATCCATAATAAGAATTAACAGATTGAAACAGCAGGACTCAAGTGTGTATTGTTGTTTAACGTAATACTCTTTCAACACAACGAACACGTATGCAGTTTATTACCCAAGTTACACATATCATTAATGAACGTGACGCAGTAAAAGAACTCGTAAGTGCGTTATCTCGAGATAATTTGTCGTGCGTGGTGTGTTACTACACTCAAGAGTACAATCAAGAAAATCTTCGCAAAGAATTCACATCATTATTACCGAATGTGTCACTGATCGGTTGTTCTACCTGCCAAGGTATAATGACAGAAAAAGGTGTCCACTTTGGAGCTGTCGTGGGCATTGTCGCTATTTATGATAGCGCTTCTCATGCCTACGGTTCCGGCTTAGTTGAACTTACAGAGCAGTGTAATATTGAAGATGCAACGTCTCTTGCGTTAGAACGTGCTCTCAAAGAATCAAATAGAGTAGGTGAAGTTCCCGGTTTCATCATCTTGCATGCGACTCCAGGTGTTGAAGAGAAAATAATCGAAGCAATTGATCAAATTTTCCATACTCAAGTTCCGATTATTGGTGGTAGCGCGGCTGACAATCATATTAAAGGAAAGTGGTCCATTTTTACCGAATCTAAATCGACAGGTTCAGGAATGGCATTGCAGCTGTTTTATCCTTCACAAAATGTTACAGCTGGGCTAAGCGCTGGATATTCACCGACCGAATTTACTGGCGTTGCAACTAAATGTGGTGAAAGGGAACTGATTGAAATTGATCATCAACCTGCACAAGATGTATATCTAGAGTGGATCAGTGACCATGCTGGCGTTGATGTACCTAAGCATTTTGTATTTGAATTAGTCACAGAGTTTCCACTCGGTAGAAAAGTAGGTGAGGTTTATGAAAGTCCTTACTACAAGTTATCTCACCCAATAAGTATTAGTGATAACAAAGGATTACTGCTATTTACCAATATTACAGTCGGAGACGAAGTAACATTAATGTCAGGTGACCGCCAACAACTCATTACCCGCGCAGCACGAATTTTAAAAGAGACTAAACGACACATACATTCTGATGATCAAATTATTGGCGCGATTTGCATCATGTGTGCAGGCCCAATGCTTTACCTAGAGCAAGATATACATGAAGTAAATAAAGAAATCTGCAAAGAGCTGAATAATAGCCCGTTTATTTGCCCATTTACCTATGGTGAGCAAGGACGATTTATTGATGGCGAAAATGCCCATGGAAACTTGATGATATCGTCAGCAGTCTTTCATTCTACTTGGTAGCTCTATGGAAATTAAAACAAAAGAAGAACTAAATGAAATCTTGCTTGAGCTAAAAAGAAGCCAACAAAGAGAAGCGAATCTGGCGTTAGAGAATAGGGCGATCTTAGATTCAATATCTGCCATTACAGGGTCACAAAATAAACATCAGATTTTTCACGAGCTAAAGCGAACACTTGCTCTATATATTGATTTTGAAGACTTTGTTGTTTTAAGTAAAACCTCAAACGACTCAGTATTTGAAACTTTCCTAACATCCAACTCTGCTTTTGTTAACCTTAAATGGCCTCAAAGTGACAAGTTTTTACGTGTCCTTGGCGGTGAGTGCATCATTCTTTTCGAACCAACCCAGCTAGAAGAGTTCTCCCATTTAAACCCATTTGTAAAAGACCAAATAAATTCCGCTCTGATTACAGGCATGAACACCGCTATATCTCAATCCGTGATCATGCTACTCGGTAGTAGCAAAGGAAGATTTCCGATCACTACGCGCGATACGTTGTCACGTTTTAGACCTCTGCTTGAGCGCGCACTGATCGATATTGAACAAAAAGAGAGCTTAAAAGAATTAGTAGCAATTAGAACTGAAGAGCTTAAGTTAGCTCGAGAAAAAGCAGAGGAAGCGAGTAAAGCAAAGAGCCAGTTTTTAGCGATGATGAGCCATGAACTAAGAACACCTTTGAATACTATTCTTGGTTTTATCGACGTTCTTGAACATGACCTCATTGATAGTAAGCAGTTATATGCACTCAGCAAAATGGAGTCTTCAGCGGAGTTATTGCTTGTATTGATCAACGATATCTTAGACTTAACCCGTATAGAGTCAGGGCAGTTTTCTATTAACTATCAATGGGTTGAATTAAGAACGGAACTAGAAAAAACGTTAGAGCATTACTATAACCAAGCAGAGCAAAAGAAGCTAAAGGTAACCATTGATTTTGATAGTATCGATAGTAGCCTTTATTGGATAGATCCAATTCGACTATCTCAAATTGTATTTAATTTAATTGGTAACGCAATCAAGTTCACCTTGGCTGGCTGCGTTGATATTTCAGCAAAACTCATTAATAAAGAGCTAATTATTGCTATTACTGATACAGGGATAGGGATAGAAAATTCAAGATTGGATACTCTTTTTACACCATTCAAACAAGCTGATAGCTCGATTACAAGAGAGTTTGGTGGGTCTGGTTTAGGGCTTACAATAACAAAGCACCTAATCGAACTGATGAACGGGAAAATTACGGTCGAAAGCAAACTAGGCAAAGGTTCCTGTTTTTCTGTAAAGATCCCTGTCGATAAAAAACCGGAGAACAACCTAGAACACAAAGCTTCTTCACTTCAACAATATAACATTCAAAAGTCTCACAACGTGTTGGTCGTAGAGGATACTAAAACAAACCAAATGGTCATAAAGCTACTATTAGAGCGATCCGGTTACACGGTAACACGGTAACAACATTATCAAATGGGAGAGACGCGGTGGAACACCTCAAATTCAATAGCCACAATTTGGACGCCGTTATTATGGATCTATCAATGCCGATAATGGATGGCCTAACAGCCACTAAGCTAATACGAACGTTCAACTCAGACATTCCAGTTATAGCATTGACAGCTCACGCAATGGAGCAAAATAGACAAGATTGTTTGCAAGCAGGAATGAATGTGTTCGTAACAAAGCCAATTAGAAGCCAACACATCTTACAGGCACTAGACTCTGTGATCTAAGGGTTGATTACTACATAAAACTCAGACATCAGCTACGATTAAGTTACGCTAACTAATTGTCTGAGTTTATTATGAGTTCTTTTCGACACTTTTTACTCTTAACCTTATTTATCGTTCAAGTCATGATTTTTCCATCATCGGCGTTAGCTTCAAATAAACAGATTACGGTTAGCTATAGCGATAATTGGGCTCCTTACTCATACCTCAATAATGATGTACCTGAAGGTATCTTAGTAAGGATGATGAATGAACTGTTAGGTACAAGGCTTAATTATCAAGTCGATTCAATAGTTCAACCATGGGCTAGGGCGCAGCAAACTGCTTTGGAAGGAAGAGCTGATGCTATATTCACTGCAATCACTCCAGAACGGACTAAGAGTTACCAGCCTTCAAAAGAAGCTCTGTTTTATTTGGATTGGCGCATCTTTGTGTCCGTAAACTCTTCAAAATACGACGAAATGACGAATAGCGATTCACCATTAGACATTAAAAACCTAAGGTTTATCATCGTAAACGGTGATAGCACCTCTGAAAAAATCTTATCGGAGCAAGGCGTACCTTACATCCAAGTTTCTACCATCCAGCAATGTTTGAAGATGCTACAGTTTGATAGAGCTGATGCGTTTCTGCACTCAAACTTAGTTGGTAAAGTTGGGGTTCTGCAACTAGAGCTAACCAAAGAAATTGTGCCACTTAAAGGTAGTTATGGATCAATTCCATTTGTATTTCTCCTGTCTAACAATTCAAAGGTGCACCCAAAAATCAATAATGAACTAGATACGTTAGTAAAGAATCTTAAAGACTCAGGCGAGTTCCAGAAGATTTCATCGCAAATTGAAGCAGAAGTTTTGTTAGAAGTGTCTAGGTAATAGAAAACAAGCAAAAGCATAAACCTAATAATCAGATATTATCTTCAGATAAATAGATGATTATTAGGTATTTTATGGTAAATACGATTATGTTCAATTGATGTCTCGTACTGTTAGTAGTAGAGGAATTAGGACCCTTGTTAATAGAACCCCGCAAACCTTATTTAACATAATATACATAATACGCATTTGGGTATGGAGCTTATCTAGGCTGATTCTAACAATATTCTGAGCTTCTGAAGCTCGTTACCGCTAAAGTTTTACGTCCATATTCCATAGCATCTTCCATTGTTTCGTACGGCCCATGGATTTTAACGTTGTGTTGTTCATCGGCCACTGACATAAACCATTCGTCGATTAGGAACTCATTGTCTGTCAGTTCGTTTACTTCTTTGAAGTTTAGCCGACTACATTCGACACCATACATTGAACTTGTTTTGTATCGTCTCGATAACCAAGCATCTTTATATAGCTCTTGTCGGATTCACTCATGGTTAAAATCTCTTTAAGTAAACTCAGACTTTCGAACACTTTCGCATATTGAGCTGTATAGATTTTATCATCGGTATCTTTCAAGGCTTCAAGTTCTTCTATTTCTTCAATTACCTTATCCATGGCCATTTATCCATTCTTGCGAGCTTTATTCCAAAGCGTTTAAGCTCAAGTCCACCGAAGTTATTAATTGTAAAGCTTGTGCTATGTAACTAAGAACCTGATGATGAAGATTAAACACGTAACCTTTTAGCTGTTTTGTTGCAAAATAAGCTCATATGAGCCAAAATAATGAGGTCATATGGTCTAGATTAAGGAAGTAATCATGGCGATGAACGAACTAAAACGGTTTCGTCCACAACGCGGAAATAAGATCAGTTTTTGGTCTGGCCTAGGGATCGAGGATGCTAATACGACCGCTGTACACCAAGGATTTGAACCCAAAGTCTACCGAAATATTATCGAGCGTACCAAGCTGTCTCAAAATGAGTTTCATCATGTCACGCACATTCCGGTCAGCACCATTAAACGCCGATTAAAAAATGATGAGCGCTTCAATACCCAAGAAAGCGACGCGATCTATCGATTGGCAATGCTCATTAAGTTGGCTACCGAGCTGTTCAATGACGAACAACGTGCCCTCGAGTGGATGAGAGAAAGCGTGTACGGCCTAGGCGGAAAACGTCCGTTGGACATGGTGTCGACCACTGTGGACTTTGAGATTGTTAAAGACTTAATTGGTCGCGTTGAGCATGGGGTATTTTCGTAATGGAGCTGTACCGACTTACGCAGAAAAAGTTTTCGGACACTCCCTTCAGCCCCATTGGCGCAAAGCTGTATGGCGGCAGATGGAACTCAAAAGGAACGGAAGCCCTGTACTTTTCGGAGTCCGAGTCCTTATGCGCATTGGAAGTATTTGTGCACGTAAACAACGATCCAAACATCATCACGCAGTACGATCTCTACTGCATTCACATCCCAGATGAATTAATCGTCAAGCTGGATAACGAAGATTTGCCAACTACCTGGCGAGACATTCCTGCCGGTGAGCCGACACAAGAAATCGGTGATCAGTTCTTAAGCGAGGTAGAACCACAATTTGCCGCGTTACAAGTGCCCTCCACTATTTCCCCTAGAGATCACAACTACGTAGTGAACCCGAACTACCCTAGACTGACCGACATTTTTAATAAACATGAGAAGTTAGACTTTGCATTTGACCCACGCATTTTTAAGTAAATAAATAGTATCGGCTTAGACTGTGGTTCCAAGAAAAGCGTCTCAAGTACTAATCGGCTCTAGCGAGTTTCCACGAAATTCTACACTAAGTACACTTACTCAAAAGTAACTTCCAGTCGTTTTCTGATACCTCGTTTTCGTACACTCGAATCCGATAGTATCCAGTTTTAGTTAATGAAGTCACTCTCACGTGCGAACGCCAAATGGTTGGGCGTCTATACCTTAAAGCGGCAATCAAACCATGAAGGTAAAATTCATCATTTTCTATGGATAGTCTTTTATTAGCGACCTTTTTCCCACCCCAAAACTGCCCTAAACCTGCTAAAAACGGATAGATGTAAGACATATGGTTAAGCTCACTAGACAATATCAATTTTACGATAAACAAGCCCAAGAATGCACCACCAATGGTCATGCAAACGTTGTTAATCGACTGATTTCTTTTGTTGAATTGAATTTTTCTTTTCATGCCTCCCCCGTATATAACGTCATTTTTATATAAACAGGGGAATTGTCGAAACCTAACTCTTATAAACTTCGAGGCATATCAAATCAAATTCATTATTCAATATTCAATATTCAATATTCAATATTCAATATTCAATATTCAATATTCAATATTCAATATTCAATATTCAATATTCAATATTCAATAAGTGTTAGGGACTAATCGCCTACAAACAAATTGATAAAGGGATGGAGTGCTCAGAAGTTTTTGGATGCAACGTGGATATGCAAATATTTTTGCGATTCTGTATAGCGATATTTCTTCTTTATTTTAAGTATCTTCTTACTAGCACGACAAAGTGACGTACTCCCAGTGCTCTGAACACGCCGAATAGTTGTGTGCTTTTCACCGAGTTTCATCTCTAACATAAGATTACAGAATTCAGTCTCATTGAACTCCATTCTTCTTAGCTGCTTCACTAAATCCTTCTTAATATTTTTTGCTGTTTTATTATAATCAGCATCATCTTGAGCTTGTATTGAGCAAGACACTGCCAACACTACTACCATTAAAATTCGAGCTATCATAAGCACCTCCGTTGAGGCACTTTAACATCATGAGCTTATCTTCCAATTTACCAAACCTTCTTCGTCGAGGGATAATACATTGGTTTGTAATTACGTTGTTTAACATTAAGCTCTTTTGTTACTCGATTTATTTTTAAAGCCTTGATGTGGAAATACATTTCGAATTCGTTGTTGCACTTTTTTAGGAACAGCCTCAGAAAAATCGAGTTTAGTCCCTGTGCGCTGTTGATACACTTTAAAAGTTCCATCAAACGGTACGATGCTCGCGATCTCTTCTACATTATGACGAAACTTGGCAGGGAAATGCCCTTTCACTTTCGATATTTTACCTGCAACGAAGGTTACTTTTAATGCCGGACGATCAACAGCAACTAGCCAAAAAATAATAATGGCCGCAATTAGAATGACGTATAACATAGCTTGTCCTCGTAATAGAATATTAGTTAGAAAGTAGCTTACTTAAATCTTGTTTGAGATCGTTGACTGTTCGACTCGCCTTTTCGCTTCGTGAGGCCTCAGTAAGAAGGTATTCGATAGCATCTGATAAGGTACAACCAAGCTCATTAGCTCTGTAACTAAGCTTTTCCCAAACTCGGTAATCGAGATCAATGGACTTCTTTTTTGTATGAAGCTGTTCTGCATTAAAATGACGTTTTCGTTTTGCTCGAATTGCTTGTTTCATTTTATTATCGAGTTCTAACGCCATATGCTCTTCTATCCAGTCTAGAACGAATGTTGGCTCATGCTCTAACTCTTTAAGTGCTTTAACTGCTGTCTCTTCTTCACTGCTGTCAATATGACGAGTGATTGAGTCACCGTCTTTCCACTTTTTAATTAGGTATTGCCATTTCCAGCCACATTCTAGATTTTCAAGTTGTTGATACTTCATCACTCTGCCCTTTCACTATTTAGGGTGACAGCGTAACTCGCTGAGCCGTACTTAACAATTAGCTTATTCAAAATTCTAGAGAAAGATCATTTTATCTATGCCGCAATGCCCTTTTACGTTACAATTTTCAACCCTTAATATGTCATATGACGATAGTGAATGAATCAAGAAATCTGGCGCGCGGTCACGCCACAATACGACGCTTTTAAAGAAACGATTGAAGATATAAATTCAATAGCCCCAAAAGCGTTTATGGAGACTCAAAACCGCCTGTCTGGAGCCATTGATCAGTTTATCGGTCTATCGGGCGTATCAAGAGTGATGATGATTAATGCGCCAGACAATGCGCTCTATCGCAATCTAATCTCTGAGAAAATTCGATCATGCGTTGAATCAACAACCTCAGTGATCTATAGCGAAACGTTAGATTCAACTACAGTCTTTGGTCAATATAAAGCTGAAGATGGCGAACTGAAACAACATTTTCCAGGGCTGTTAGATCAAGCGAACAACGGCTACTTGATTCTTACTGCTACCTTTTTACTAGCAAACCCTGCTAGTTGGCTAAAATTAAAATCTGTTGTCTTAGGGCAAAGTGTTTCACCACTTAATCTTGACCGCAAACATGAATTGTTAAAGCCTATTGAGAATCACTACAATCTTAAGATCGTTATTGTCGGCGATAGAGAGCAACTGGCTGAAATAGATTATCTTGATGCAGATATTCATACCGGCCTTTGCTTATTTAGTGAATTAGAACTGGAACTTCCCCTTTCAACAGAAACAATTGAGTTGTATCTCGGATACCTAAATTGGGTTTGCTCTAGCTACAAGCTCCCTGCACTTGACCCAACCTCGATTGAGCGTCTATTGGTTGCAGGCGCAAGATATAGTGAAGATCAAAGCTATGTGCCAGTGTGCTTAATGTGGCATCTGGCTTTACTTCAAGAGGCAACACTCGTTTCGAATAATGAAACCATCACTTTTGAAGATCTTGATAAAGCTATTGAAAATAAAAAGCATCGTGAGTCTTATCTTCCTGAAAGAGCGTTGTCAGATATCTTAGATGGCCAGGTCATCATCGAAACCACTGGTGAGCAAGTTGGCCAGGTGAATGCACTAACCGTTATTGATGTTGCTGGTCACCCATTATCGTATGGTGAGCCAGCTCGAATCTCATGTGTTATCCACTTTGGCGACGGTGATGTTTCTGATGTAGAACGCAAAGTAGATCTAGCGGGTAACCTTCATGCAAAAGGCATGATGATCATGCAAGCATTTGTCAGCAGCGCTCTAAAACTCGATGAACCGTTACCCTATTCTGCCTCTCTTGTTTTCGAACAGTCTTACTGTGAAGTTGATGGCGATAGCGCTTCACTCGCTGAGTTATGCTGTTTCGTTAGTGCTTTGTCTGAATACCCTATAAGCCAAGAGATATCGGTAACTGGTGCTGTTGACCAGTTTGGCCGTGTTCAGGCAGTTGGCGGGCTAAATGAAAAGATTGAAGGCTTTTATCACGTGTGTAAACACCAAGGTTTCACTGGCAACCAAGGGGTAATTTTACCTCGTTCAAACTTAAAACACTTAGCATTAGATAAATCAGTCATTGAAAGCATCAAATCAGGTGAATTTCATATCTGGCCTGTATCTAATGTGGATGAAGCCGTCCCTATTTTAATGAAACAACCTTTTAGAGGTGATGACGACAACAGTGTCGTTAGTAAAATCGCTGAACGTATTGAAAACTTTGAAAGACTTGAACATCCACCAGGAATTGTAGAGCGGTTCAAAAACTGGCTCTCATCTTACTGATCGGAGTTGTTTAGCGTACACCTGTTCACTAACATGCACATATCAGAAATTGGAGTGATAGATATAATGCAAAACAAAAAAGATTCTTACGACCGCGACGACCTACTAGCTTCTAGCCGAGGCGAGCTATTTGGCCCTGGTTACCCTCAATTACCAGCGCCAAACATGCTAATGATGGACCGCGTAAGTAAGATGACTGAAACTGAAGGCGATTTTGGTAAAGGCTTAGTGATCGCTGAGCTTGATATTACTCCAGATCTTTGGTTCTTCGATTGCCACTTCCCTGGTGATCCTGTAATGCCAGGCTGTCTTGGTCTTGATGCAATGTGGCAGTTAGTTGGTTTCTACCTTGGTTGGGTTGGCGGCAAAGGTAAAGGCCGTGCTCTTGGTGTAGGCGAAGTTAAATTCACAGGCCAAGTATTACCAACGGCGAAAAAAGTAACATACGAAATTCACATGAAACGTGTTGTTAACCGCCGCTTAGTAATGGGCGTTGCTGATGGCCGCGTTCTTGTAGATGGTAAAGAGATTTATGTGGCAAAAGACCTTAAAGTTGGCCTTTTCCAGGATACGTCTACATTCTAATTTGTAAATAATTCATAAGCGACTCATCGGAGTCGCTTTATTTGCACAATTATATTTAGTTATAGTGCGTTAGTAATGGTTTATATAGCCCCTTTCGGGGCTAATGTTCCTCTAGCTTGTATGTGGAAAGAAGTTATTTATAAAGGCCAGATTGTTTATCGTCTCTGGCATCGCGCCACCCACCTAACCAGTAAGACTTCGCATCCATTTGTTGATACGGGCAGTTTTCGGAAGATCTTCCGTTTAGTCCTGCTTTGTAGCCTTGAGATTGAGCTCTTTCTAGGCGGTCACGCTTTTGTCTCTTCATAGTGTCGTCCTCATACATGAACATGGTTTCTACGTACTACTACTAAATTTATCTGGAGGTTTTTCGCTCCAACTTTAAGATTCGATCAAAAACTGAGTTTTCTCAAGTAAAAAAAAAGCACAGCACCAAAAATGTGATGCTGTGCTCTAGATTACAATTTAACCTACTTTCGGCGGAACCCTAGTAGGCCAAATAGTGCAAACATGGCCCAACCTATGCTTCCACCTTGTCTTTCAACTGTTGGTTCTTCAACACCACGAGGTTGAATATTAGCACTAGTTCTACCTGCAATAGGAACGAGCTTAACAGCTACCGTTTCTTCGATTTGACTGCCACCACCACAGTATGAGTTATGGGTCGTATTGTCGTAGCCGCCAGAACACTTAATTGCTGTCGCTGAAATTACACCGGCATCGTTAATGTCTGTAGCATCGATAATTCGGTATTGATTATTTACATTACCAGACACGATCTCGTCATTCGTCAAGTTATCAAGATACTGAGCTTTATTGTTAAAGATAGCACGGCGCTTTTCGAACTGACCATTCAAGTTATGCGGGTAAATAAAGCCCCTTAGACGACGAGGTTTACCGTTGTTTTCTCGTGTATCTTCAGCATCAACCTGCCCCACTATTTCATTGTAGTTATTCACGGCCCCTGCTTTACCGCCGGCGCCTGAGAAGAACATATGATTAGCCGCAGTTATGTTCTGAAGAAATGAGGCACTTGGAGAGGAACTTGAAGCGTCACTCACAAAAATGAGGTTACCAGCGGCACCATTTTGTGGGTAATAACCACTACGTTTAGCTGTACCGACGACTAGAAGGTTGTCATTAATCCCTGTTGCTACAGAGTTACTATGGATTGTTTCGCCAGAAATTCTAGATTCTGCACCAGAAATTCGCTTTGTCTCCCATCCTCCAGCAGTAGAGTATGTACTGGTAGTAGAGATAAAGATTGAAGCATCGTAATAATTATCCTCGCCAAAGGTGTTGTAACCAACAGAGTAAATGTTACCTGTGCCTTCGATAACAATATCACGCATACTGCCTTGAGCGAGTAATTCGCCGTCTTTCGCTATGCCACCGCTCCCCCAATTAAGCTCAACTGGTGCATCATCATTACGCCATATTGCAGCCTTAGAGGTGTGATGAGTCCCTTCATTATTGGAAGCAGATCGAGCAATGCTGCCAACTCCGTAGTTATGACCACTATCAGCTATTACCGCCCAAGAACGACCTTGTTTCCAATCACTTGTTGCCGTAGTAAAAGGAGATACTATTTCATTTCGGGTACCACCAGCAATACTTCTATTACCGACAGGAAGACCTGCCTCAGTAAGGCTATTAATAACATTATTGAATTTGTTGGTATATGCACCACCTTCAACAAAAGCTAATGCGTTTGACGTTGTACTGCCATTTTTTTCCGCATTCCAAGGTGCCCAGTGTTCATCAGCCCATGTTTCACATGTTGAATATAGAAGCTCACGATAGCAGTAGTACTTAAAATCATCATAGTCTTGAATACGACTAAAGCCACGATCCATAGCAAATGGTGCTTCTTCGCGGTAACTAACACCATCAACCGTTCTTCGAGTTTCACCAGCTAATTTATATTCGTTGCTACTGCAGCTATTGCTAAAACAACCAAGAACTGCGCCCTGCTTGTTACCGGGTTCAATTGCGACCCCTTGAACCTCTACATATTCACCAGAGCTGATACCTTCCGGTGAGACTTCTACAACCGTATAAAGAGCGGCATTAGCAGTGGTTGCGGCCAAAACTGTTGCCGCAATGGTCGATAGCTTAAATACTTTACTACTTGTCAAAATTAACTTTCCTGTTGCATAGCTTCGAGCTCTTCCCATCGCTCGAAAGCAGATTCCAGCTCCTGCTCAGTGGCAGAAAGCTTATCCAATGTGGTTTGAGTTACGTCTACAGACTTTGCAAAAAACTCTGGGTCATTAACCAGTGTCTGTAGATTTTCAATTTCCTGCTCTAATTCTTCTAAACGAAGTGGCAACGATTCTAACTCTCGTTGCAGCTTATAAGATAACTTCTTAGGTTTAGCCTTTAAAACTGTCGTTTTGGGAGTTTCCTCAACTACTTTCTTAGGTTCTGTTGGTTTTTGCGCCAAACGGGCCTTGTTAACCTGTGCTCTTTGTTGCTGAGCATCATGATAACCACCAACAAACTCTTCGATTACTCCATTACCTTCGAAGATCCAACTTGTCATCACTGTATTGTCTACAAACTGACGATCGTGGCTTACAAGAAGTAGCGTACCCTGATAGTTGGCAAGCAAATCTTCTAAAAGTTCCAAAGTTTCGATATCTAAATCGTTGGTTGGTTCATCGAGAATAAGCAAATTATTCTGTTTTAAGAAAATACGAGCAAGAAGAAGACGATTTTTCTCTCCGCCAGACAATGCTTTAACTGGAGTACGCGCTCGTTTAGGTGCAAACAGGAAATCTTGCAAATAACTTAATGCGTGACGCTCGCGACCACCAACCATGACCTCTTGTTTACCGTCGGCCAAGTTATCAATCACAGACTTCTCTGGATCCAAAATCTCACGATATTGGTCAAAATAGGCCACTTCTAATTTGGTGCCACAGTGCAGGCGACCAGAATCAGGTTGTAACTTGTCTAATAGCAGCTTAAGTAAAGTACTCTTACCACAACCATTCGGCCCAATCAGAGCTATGCGATCACCACGCATGATATTGAAGCTAAAGTTAGAAACGATCTTTTTGCCTTCAATTTCGTAATTAAGGTTTTCGGCTTCAAATACAATCTTGCCAGAACGCGCTGCGCTATCAATATTAAGGTTAACCTTACCTTGAACTTCACGACGATTACTACGCTCTTCACGCAGCTTCTTAAGCGCACGTACACGTCCTTCGTTACGAGTTCGACGAGCTTTAATACCCTGTCTAATCCAAACTTCTTCTTGAGCAAGTTTCTTATCGAACTCGGCGTTTTGCATCTCTTCAACGCGTAGAAGGTTCTCTTTTTCAATTAGGTAATTTTCGTAATCACCAGGGAAAGAGTTCAACTTGCCTCGATCAAGATCAACAATGCGTGTTGCCATTGATTTAATGAACGCACGGTCATGCGAGATAAAGATAATTGAACCACGGAAATCTTTCAGATAGTTCTCTAACCATTCAATCGTCGCAACATCAAGGTGGTTTGTTGGTTCATCGAGCAACAGTACTTGAGGGTCGCTCACAAGCGCTCTAGCAAGTGCCGCTTTACGTTGCCAACCACCAGAAAGGTCGGTTAACTTAGTTGAAGCATCAAGCTTTAGAGAAGCGAGTACGTTGGTGATACGCTCTTCAAAGCGCCAAGCATTACTGTGATCAAGCTTATCCTGTACACGTGATAACTTGTTTATATTCGATTCACTTGGATCAATGGCGATAAGATCAAGAAGATCGTGGTAGATCTTCAGCTGCTCTCCTACCTCTGCTAGTCCACCAGAAACATAATCAAATACAGTGCCCTGTTCATTTCTTGGTGGATCTTGCTCTAAACGAGAAACAACCACATCTTGAGTGATTGTTAACTTGCCGTCATCCATCAGGATATTACGAGATAGAACTTTCATTAGCGTTGACTTACCGGCACCGTTGCGGCCGACAAGACAAACTCTCTCATTCTCTTGAAGTGCGAAATCAGAGTGATCAAGTAAAGGGTGATCGCCAAATGCTAGCGATCCGTTATTAATGGTGAGTAATGCCATTGTTATCTAACCAACTTTGTAATTCTTGTGAGTCAAAAGGCCAATTGAGTTCCGATTGTTCAAATTTCACAACCGGAATAGTGACCCCGTAACGGTAAAATAGAGTTTCATCAAAAGCAATATCAACAACCTGAATCTCTTTGGAGACTTGGCTTGCTTTTAGAAGTTCAAAAGCCATCTCACAGAGATGGCATCCTTCAGTACTGTATAATGTGATCAAATCATCACCCTATTAGTACTAGCTAGCGTGTGTTACTAACCAGCAGTTATGAATATGTTTATTTCTAGAAAAATCTAATGGAAGTGTAGACGAAGAAATATTCTTAGCTTCTAGCCCCAATTCTTTTAGTGCTTCTAGATCCATTTTGAAGTGACGTTTGTTATTTGAGAATACAATCGTTCCTTCTAAGCGCAATAAACGCTTTAGGTCTGTCATTAACTGAATATGATCACGTTGAATATCAAAAGACTGCGCCATACGCTTAGAGTTAGAGAACGTAGGTGGGTCAATGAAGATAAGGTCGTATTGGCTATCTGTCATGCTTAACCACTTAAGACAATCCGCTTGTTCAAATTTATGTTCACGCCCTACTTTGCCATTCAGCGTCATATTGTCTTTAGCCCACTCTAGGTAGGTATTTGACATGTCGACCGTTGTCGTAGATTTTGCGCCACCACAAGCTGCATGCACGGTTGCTGAACCTGTATAAGCGAATAGGTTTAAGAAATCTTTGCCGTTGGCTAGCTCACCCAATTTGCGACGAGTGATTTTATGATCAAGGAACAAACCTGTATCAAGGTAATCATGAAGGTTCACAATTAACTTCACACCGTATTCGTGTACTTCAAGTCTTTCTGATTGCTGACCCAGCTTTTGGTACTGAGAGCGGCCTTTTTGCTTTTCACGCACTTTCAGAACAACTTTATTAGCTTCTGTCCCTGTTACATCAATTGCAGCTCTGATCACATCAGTTAGACGACGCTTTGCTGTTTCTTCTGGAACATCTTTTGGTGCAGCGTATTCTTGAATCACTAAATGATCTAAGTAGATGTCTATTGCTACATTGTATTCAGGTAGGTCAGCATCATAAATTCGGTAACATTCGAGCTTCTCTTTACGGGCCCATTTACCAATCTTGCCGATGTTTTTCTTCAAACGGTTCGAGAAATCCGGCGCGACAACCGAATCAGGTTTACTTGCATCAACCGAATCTGAACGTCGGCTTGAAATTGAATAGTTCTTCTGGTGACACGGTAACGCACCGTTGTTCAATTTAAACTGTTTGTCTGCACGCATACGTAAGCAGCTTAGTAGTTCGTCAGAGCTAGAGAATATAGAAGCCGTATTACCACCAAACTCGGACTTCAGTTGAGCCCCAAACGCTGTATAAAGTGCGATCAAGCCAGGATGAGTACCCAGACGCTCACCATAAGGTGGGTTTGATACAATCACGCCAGATTCAAACTCTTTTGGTCGTTTAAGTTGAGCAGCATCACTAACTTCAAATTCAATTAGGCTCTCAACGCCAGCTCTGCGTGCATTATCACGTGCTGTTTTCAACACTCGCTCGTCGTTGTCATAGCCGTAAAACTTACAGTCAACTTTATTGACACCACGACGGCCTTGCACTGCAGCCTCTGCTTTTACTTCTATCCAAAGTTCAGATTCGAAGTCTTCAAGTGCTTCAAATCCCCACTTTTGACGTTTAATGCCCGGTGCTACATTAGCGGCCATCATTGCAGCTTCAATAACTAACGTACCAGAGCCGCACATAGGATCTAGGAAAGGTACTGATGCATCCCAACCACTTCTTAGGATAATTGCGGCAGCAAGTGTCTCACGCAAAGGGGCACGTCCCGCTTCAGGACGGTAACCACGTTGGTGTAAACCCCCGCCTACCATATCGATGCCCAGTATCGCTTTATCACGGTGAAGTCTAACGTGAACACGAAGATCCGCTTGATCTTTACTGATCGACGGTCTTGGTAAGTTCTTCTTTGTAAAGCAATCAACAATGGCGTCTTTCACTTTCATTGCGCCGTATTGGCTGTTACGAATTTCGTTGTTAGTACCGTTAAAATCAACAACAAACTTCTTTGAGCTGTGGAAATGGTTCACCCAATTAACAGCTGTTGCTGATAAATAGAGGTCCATATCGTCGTTACAGGTAAATTCAGAAAGAACACGTACAAATCTAGAAGCTAAACGGCTCCATAAACAGCAACGATAAATTTGCTCAGTTGATGCCTTAAACTTCACCCCTGCTTGAACAGGTTTTGGATTTTGAATGCCTAACTTGATCAGTTCTTCAACCAATAAGTTTTCAAGGCCGTTTGAGGTAACTGCTAGATATTGATGCATAGTGCTCTTTAAGTATTAAAAAATGACCCCGCATTATACCTGACTATCAATTTATATACCTACCAATCCAATTATAAAGTTATTCGATCGCCTAAATTTCTCACTCGTCGCCCAAATAACTGAACGTTTATCCATCAATTGCCATTTTGTTTCTTATTTTCAAACTGTTTGCTTAGTCGTGGCCAAAAACAACGTATTTATTAGGTCATACTGATAGTGAATACTTATTCGCGCCCAATCTGGACTATACCAGCATGGGTTTTAAGGTGAAAATTAATTACATTTTGGCCTAAAATGGGAATAAACAGGTGTTTTTGGGGGATATGTCCCCTCGATTGCTCATATCAAAATGGAAAATATTTTTAGATAAACGAGGTAGTTCACGCTAATTGGAATGATTAACGAACAAGAAATGAAGAAGAAACATCACCAGGCAGGAATTTCGGGCAAAAAAAAATCGGCCATTGGCCGATTAAATAACGTAAAGGAACGAGTGTTACGACTAGCCGACTAATGCAATCGGCTGGCTCTGGAACATGCTATTAGCTAACTGCATTCGATCATGCATCACTTTAATCGCCTGACCAAAAACAAGTGCTTTAGTAGACGATAGCTCAAATGCTTCAGTATCTATAGAGGCAATCAAACTAGCAGACTCGCCTACTTCTAAAATAATGAAACAACCATCACTATGCTGATTCGTTAACCTAACGATGTCACCTTCAGTGGGTGTAAATTCACCATATTGGTTATCAAAAAACCAACTCTTAGGTTGTACAGGCTTATGAAAGCGTTTTGCAGCGACACAATAGAGCGCCAATTCAGCTTGTCGAGGCTCATTTAAAGGAAGTAAGGAGATTTGTTCTTTGAATGTTTGAAATGCAGACGCATCATCAACAGAGAATTCATTAATACCAACAGCGCACTCAACCAGTAGCTTTCGAGGAAGATTGGTTTTAAATACAATGTCATCACCAAGGTCCAGCATTAGGTTGCTCTCCTTGTCATCGTAGTACCAAGTCCATTTGTCGCTGGGTTTAAGCATCGTATCACTCTCTAATTTACGAATTATCAAGCCATTAGGTAAAATGCTTGCTTACCTTTCGCTGTCGATTAGCATAATTCTACGAGTGAATCGCTAAAAAAAAAGAGGAAATGATTTCTCATTTCCTCTTAGAAAGTGCCTATAAGAGCATATAAACAAACGTTACAACGTCATCATTTATTATTGATCTCTATAGGTTTTATTCGATCGTTGTAAATTAAAGATTCTTAACGATATTTTGGACTAGCTTCGGTCCATGGTAGATAAAGCCAGAGTAAACTTGGACAAGCTGAGCACCAGCCATTAGCTTTTCTTTTGCAGATACATAAGAATCAACACCACCAACACCAATAATCGGTAATGTGTCCCCTAGCTCTTCATGAAGACGTCGAACAACTTCAGTACTGCGCGCTTGAACAGGACGGCCACTTAATCCACCAGCTTCGTTTGCATGCTTCATACCTTCAACAATTGAACGATCTAATGTTGTGTTCGTCGCAATCACACCATCGATCTTATTTTTGATCAATGATTGAGAAATCTGACTGATCTCATCATCACTAAGATCCGGTGCGATCTTTAATGTAAGCGGAACATATTTATCATATTTAGCTGCTAATTCTGTTTGCTTAGCTTTTAACTCAACCAACAGATCATCTAATGCTTCACCATATTGAAGACTACGTAGTCCCGGAGTATTTGGAGAAGAGATATTCACCGCAATGTAATCAGCATACTGATAAACCTTTTCCATACAGATAAGGTAATCTTCAGCACCCTTTTCAATTGGCGTATCTTTATTCTTACCAATGTTAATGCCTAATACACAGCTGTATTTTGCTTTCTTAACATTTTCAACTAGGTTATCAACCCCTAGATTATTGAAGCCCATACGATTAATAATGCCTTCAGCTTCAACTAAGCGAAATAGTCTTGGCTTATCATTACCAGATTGTGGACGAGGAGTAACAGTACCAACCTCAACAAATCCAAAACCCATCGCATCGAAAGCTTCGATACACTCACCATTTTTATCGAGACCCGCAGCTAAGCCTACTGGGTTTCTAAATGTCAGTCCCATACACTCAACAGTACGCGCTGGTAAATGTTGGCGATAGAAAAGATCTAATGGCGTTCCCGTTAAACGTTTGAAATTTTGAATTGCAAGATCATGTGCCTTTTCGGCATCAAGTTGGAAAAAGCCAGTTCTGGCTAGACGGTAAAGCATTGTGCCTCCGAAAGAATAAAAAGCCCCGTATCGACGGGGCATTATTATTTACTCATTTGCTGCACAATTCAAATTTAATAGCATCAATTCTCTCAAAGCGACTGAAAATTTAGCAAATTCATGGACTGAACCGACTTTGAACTCATTTAAAATGTTTTCCCACCGGTGCAATGACACTTCATTACTTACTATCCATTCATCAAGTGCTTTGATGACATCGAGTTTATCTGGATCACAACTGCAACTCATAACCTGGCCGGTTAGTTGTCGTTGCTGCCAATCTAAATCTTCTCTAAACGCGGCTCGAGCTAATGCTTGCCAGTTATTGTCGACAGCTTGACCGTTAATCTGTTTCAAGAACCAATGAAGAGACAGTCTATCGCCTAAGTTGTAATACAATTTAGCTGTTTGTTCGATAGATTTGCCTTTTTCACGGGCCACTGTGGATATATCCAATACTGAGTAAAGACTAGACAATCTTGATACATATTTTGCTAAGTCTGCTGAGATACCGTTATCAATCCAACGTTGAGCCATCTCGGCATGTTCTTGCACTTCTTCACTCACCAACATCGTATCTAATTGATTAGTAATGGCATGAACGTCACCTTGATACAGTTCAATCATCTGTTTAACGGATTGTTTTCCAGGACGGTTTCTTAAGATCCAGCGGGCCAATCGTCTGAGTGTCCGACGAACGTAGAACAAAACATCATATTGAGTTTTAGAATCCGCCTTATTATCAAGAGCACGTGTTTTCAGTAATACGTCCCCTAACCCATAGATCTCTCTTGCGGCTACATAAGCATTCGCAATATCAACAATGGTTGATCCGGTTTCTTCTTGCAAACGGGTCACAAAGTTACAGCCCATTTCATTAACCATTTGATTCGCAAGCACTGTCGCTATAATTTCTGCTTTAAGTGGATGATTATCCATGTATTGCGAATAGTTACGGCGTAACTCTGTAGGGAAGTAAGTGATTAGGTTTTGTGCATGAAATTCATCTTTTGCAATGTCTTCATGTACAAGATCTTCTTTGAGCGTCATTTTACCATATGCAATAAGCACTGAAAGTTCAGGACGTGTTAACGCCTTACCCTGCTTTTCACGTTCAAGAAGAGTTTCATCATCGGGGATGTATTCAAGAGCACGATCCAAATGACCTGATTTCTCCATAGTATGGATAAATCGAATTTGTTCTTTAACTAACGAAACACCTTGATGCTCGGTAACCGAAATTGATTCCGCTTGGCAATACGCGTCATCAAGAACTATTTCGCCTACTTCCTCTTCCATTGACTCAAGGATTTTATTACGTTGCTTAACGGTTAGATCGCCATGTGTAACCAGCCCGTTTAGGAAGATTTTGATATTCACTTCGTTATCGGAGCAATCAACACCACCTACGTTATCTACAAAGTCGGTATTAACTCGGCCACCAGATAATGCAAACTCGATACGACCACGCTGGGTCATTCCAAGGTTACCACCTTCGCCAATCACTTTAGCTTTAACGTCTTGTCCATCAACACGTAATACATCGTTCGCGCGGTCACCTACATCGGTATGTGTTTCGGCCGATGCTTTCACATAGGTTCCGATCCCGCCATTCCAAAGTAGATCAACTTCCATGGAAAGGATCTTCTTAATTAACTCGTTTGGTGCCATTGATCCTTTCTTCGTACCAAGCATCTTTTGGATCTCTGGTGTTAAAGAGATAGATTTTGCACGACGAGAGAAAATAGCCCCACCTTTCGAGATTAGTTTCTCGTTATAATCATCCCATCCAGAACGTGGAAGATTAAATAAGCGATTGCGTTCTTTCCAAGACTTAGCTGAGTCTGGATTTGGATCAATAAAGATATGTAAGTGGTTAAATGCCGCTTGAAGGCGAATATGCTTAGAAAGCAACATACCGTTACCAAAAACATCCCCTGCCATATCACCAACACCAATAACAGTGAAGTCAGTAGTTTGACAGTTAATGTTCATTTCTCGGAAGTGACGTTTAACCGACTCCCAACCACCTTTAGCTGTAATGCCCATTGCTTTGTGGTCATAACCATTTGAACCACCTGAAGCAAAAGCATCACCTAGCCAAAAGTTATATTCTTCAGATACTGAGTTTGCTAAATCAGAGAAGGTCGCTGTTCCTTTGTCGGCAGCAACAACCAAATACGGATCATCTTCATCATGACGAACAACATTTTTTGGTGGAATCACTTCACCATCGATCACGTTATCTGACACATCTAATAACGCGCGGATGAAGCGTTTATAACAACGTTGACCTTCTGCAAAAATCTCATCGCGGCCTGTGAAGTTGTGCTGGCGTTTACATACGAAACCACCTTTTGCCCCCACAGGGACAATAACGGTATTTTTAACTTGTTGAGCTTTAACAAGGCCTAAAATTTCAGTTCGGAAATCTTCTTGTCTATCAGACCAACGCAAGCCACCACGAGCAACCTTTCCGCCACGTAGGTGTACACCTTCAATGTCTGGTGCATAAACAAAGATTTCAAACTCAGGCACTGGTTGAGGGATTTCTGGAATGTCACTTGGCTTCATTTTCAATGACAACCAAGGTTTAGACTGTTTATTTTCACCTAGCTGATAATAGTTAGTTCTCAGCGTTGCAGTGATCATCTCCATGTAACGACGAATGATTCGATCATCATCAAGGCTTTCAACATGATCCAACTGCTCGGTTAGTTTCTTAATTAGATCAGTTTGACCCTTTTGGCTACCCTTCGATTTTGGCTCAAAACGCTTAACAAATAGATCAACTAACCCTTTAGCAATATGAGGGTAATGGCTCAATGTATCTTCAATATATTGCTGACTGAACGGGAAACCAACTTGACGCATATAACGAGCATAAGCTCTTAATATTGAGATTTCACGACCAGACAATGATGCACCCAACACAAGTCGGTTGAACCCATCACTTTCTAGTTCGCCTTCCCAAATTGCAGCAAACGCTTGTTGGAAACGATCTCTTGCTTCACGAAGATCTACAGATTTGTCACTCTTGTGGAGCATTGAGAAATCTAGGATCCAATACGTCTGTCCGTTAACCTTTCTGACTTCATAAGGTGATTCGCCAATGACACGCAACCCTAAGTTTTCCAACATAGGCATAACATCAGATAGATGTATTGGCTCGTCTCGATGATACAGTTTTAACTTCACCGCTTTTGAATCAGCCGCTTCTTCTTGTGGGCGATAGAAAAGCATACCCAGCTTATTATCATCATTCAGTGCTTCGAGTCGCTCAATATCTGCAACCGCAGAACCTGGCATCATGTCTTCTTTATACGAACGTGGGAAAGCACGCATGTAATCTTTAGACATTGGCAGACCATTACTTTCGCCAAAGTTGGCCACAATGGCATCTGAAAGTCGGTCATCCCACGTAGACGACGCTTCCATCAAGTTATGCTCTATCGTTTTAACGTCTACATCCATATTATTATTATCTACACGTACAATGTAATGGGTTCTAGCCAGCGGGCTTTCTGAAAAATAAGTGGTAAATTCCACCTCTTGTTCACAGCCAAAGTATTGTTGAAGAATACGTTGTGTTTGGCGTCTCAACTCAGTGTTATAACGATCTTTGGTTACATAAACCATGCAACTGAAAAAGCGTCCAAACGGGTCTTTACGTACAAATAATCGCAACATATCTCTATCTTGCATTTGTACGACACCCATACCTACTTCAAGTAACTCGTTATCTTTCGCCTGAAGTAATTCGTCGCGTGGGTAATTTTCTAAAATATTATGCAGTGCTTTGTATGAGTACGATCCATCACGGTACCCACTAAGATCTAATATGCGTTCTACTTTTTCTCTGATCAGAGGAATGCTTTCAACGCTTTGGTTATATACCGCAGATGTGTAAAGGCCAGTAAATCGATGCTCTCCGATTACCTTACCTTTTTTATCGAATTTTTTGATACCAATGTAATCGGTATAGGCTGGGCGATGAATGCGGCATTGAGTATTGCCTTTGGTCACGATGAGTAAGAACTCTTTCATCGCTTCTAATCGTGCGGAGTCGGTAAAGTCTGATAGCTTCACAGATCTTACACGACTTTCTTCAGCAAAAAGACCAAGACCGGTTTCTTCGGTTGGCTTAAGAACGGTGTCGCCATCTACATTAACAAGGTCATATTCTTTGTAGCCCATGAAGGTAAAGTTATGATCACCTAACCAGCGTAAGAACTTGATCGTGTCTTCGTAACGATCATCTTTCTGTTCAATTGTCTCTTTTTGGCTAACGACCTGATTGGTCACCTGCTCTAGTTTTTCAACCATTAACAGCCAATCTTTTACAACATAACCCGCATCAATAACAATGCTGAGTAGCTCCTTTTTTAAAGAAGCCATTGTCTCTTTACTGCTGAGCCTATCAACCTCAATATGGAAAAGGGATTGGAACACCCCATCACCGCTATTAATTCCAATTGTTTGCCCTTTCTTATTACGCTCAATTTGAGTCGGCCCGTGAAGCATTAAGTGAGACGATAAATCCAAACGACTCAATGCCATTTTCACCGAATCAACAAGAAATGGGCTATCTGGCACGACCATCTCTACGATGGTATGTGTTGACTGCCAACCTTGACGACTAACGACCGGGTTAAACACTCGTACAGAAATGTCTTCAGGTTTTTTCTCATTAATATGGTGCCATAAACTCACGACAGCACCATACAGGTCTGATTCATTTCGCTCCATCAAGTCTTCTTTCGCAATATTGCTAAAAAGATGTTGAGCAAGTTGTGTTACTAAGGGTTGATGAGCAAGCTCTAGTTTGTCTTGAATTAGCTTATATACCTTTTCAAGAAGAACCGGCATTAAAGTTTCACGCGCGGTCATATTTACGCTCCACAATTAGAATTGTATTTTTATGTAGGGAATGCTGTAAGCATAGTGCTTAAAGCAGGTAATGCATGATTTTATTGTAAAAGTTTTATTAGCAAATAGTTAATGAAAGTTTTACGTGCAACAGAAGGAATGTTTGATAATGTGATAGGGGTACTGTTTAAACCGCTGTTAAATCAATTGTTCAGAGCATTTCTAACTTCAAAAACTTATTGTTATGGTCAGTTGTCAGTCTAAAGCGACCTTTCACGCCAATTTGGCTTAAGAAAGCTCTAAATTTTACTGCTGGTAATTGCAGTCTTAACCCTGAATCTGTCACTACGTGTACGACACTTGCAGCGCCAGAATAGTGATCTAGAAAAGCTTGATAAGTAATATTTAAAGAGAAGTTATACTGTTTCACAATCAAAAGGCTCTACTCTGGAACGAAAACAAGAGTCAAAGGTGGCTATCCACCACCTTTGACTTTCTATCTTAACACTCTAGTGCTTTGGTCACCTTTTCGTAAAGGTCTTTAGCAAGGTTATCTAATGATTTCAATGCTTCAAGCTCTTTTCTAATCAAAGCTTGTCTCGCTTGATCGTACTTTTTATATTTCAGTAATGGATCAATCAAACGCGATGCTACTTGTGGATTACTGCTGTTTAATTCACGAATGATTTCTCCCGCGAATTTATAGCCTTTACCCGACTTGTCGTGGAATTGAACTGGGTTTCCATTTAAAAATGCGCCAATCAAACTACGCGTTCGATTCGGGTTTTTAATACTGAACGCTGAGTGATCCATTGTTTGTTTGATGACATCCAGAGCATTACTTGCAGGGTTAGTGCCTTGTAGCGCAAACCATTTATCCATGACCAAACCATCATGGCTCCACTTGTCACTGTAGTCAGCCATTAACATTTCACGACACTTTAGCTCTGCACCGTTTGCAGAGTTCATAGCTGCAATGGTATCTGTCATGTTATTTGAGTTTTTATACTGTGCTGTAACTAAGCTTTGCCCATTAGATGTATAGGATAAGTACGAAAGACAAATATTACGAAGTGCTCTTTGTCCGATCGCGCTGTGCTCTATTGTGTACTCTTTCTGAGCCATTACGTTGTACACCGCATTCAACTCATTTTCTAGTTCACGAGCTAACGTTTTCTTAATTTGGCTAAGTACTTTTGCTATTGCATCTACGTCAACTTCTTCGTACCAACCCGACACTTCGTTGTGACTTGGTAGTGCTAACATTTCTGCAATGAACGCAGGCTCTAATTTATTACTTAACAACACACCGCGAAACGCATCAACAACTTGAGCATCTACAACAACATCTTTGCCTTTTTGAATATTGGCAACGTTAATCTTGATGTACTTCGCAAGTAACATCTGCCCTGCATCCCAACGTGCAAATTCGTTACGTGCGTGGCTCATTAAGAAAATAAGTTCTTGGTCTGAATAGTCATACTCCAGAATTACTGGTGCGGAAAACTCTCGCAGCAAAGAAGGAATCGGATTTTCTTCTACGTTCTCAAAAATAAATGTTTGCACGTCTTTAGTCACGTCCAATACATTCGATACTTTTGAGCCGTTACACTGTAGCGGAATTGCGTCACCTACCGCATTGTACAGTTCGATATCGAACGGAATATGCAATGGTTTTTTATCTGTCTGATCGAGTGTCGCGTTAGTCGATTGTTTTATTGTTAACGAATAGGTTTTACCTTGGCTGTCATAGTCACTGGTCACAACAACTTTCGGTGTTCCTGATTGGCTATACCATAAGCGGAACTGTTTAAGATCGATGCCCGATGCATCTTCCATAGCGGAGATAAAATCTTCGCAAGTAGCAGCCGTACCATCATGACGCTCAAAATAAAGAGCGATGCCTTTTTGGAATGCTTGCTCGCCAAGTAAAGTATGCATCATTCGAATGACTTCGCTTCCTTTCTCATACACGGTCAGCGTATAGAAGTTATTCATTTCGATGACTTTATCTGGGCGAATTGGGTGAGACATTGGGCTTGCGTCTTCGGCAAATTGTGGACCACGAATAATACGAACGTTATTGATTCGATTAACCGCTCTAGACCCTAGATCAGAAGAGAATTCCTGATCTCTAAACACAGTTAAACCTTCTTTTAGGCTTAGCTGGAACCAATCACGACAAGTGACTCGGTTACCCGTCCAGTTATGAAAATACTCATGGCCAATGACGGCTTCGATTCCTAGATAGTCTGTATCTGTCGCAGTTTGATCATTAGCGAGGACATATTTTGAGTTAAATACATTCAAGCCTTTGTTTTCCATTGCACCCATATTGAAAAAGTCGACGGCTACAATCATGTAAATATCTAAATCGTATTCGAGATTAAAGCGATTTTCATCCCACTTCATCGAGTTAACGAGCGAGACCATCGCATGGTTGGCTCTGTCCAAGTTACCTTTATCAACGAAAATTTCTAGCTCAACATTTCGTCCTGATTTGGTAACATATTTATTGCGAAGAACATCAAAGTCACCAGCAACTAAAGCGAATAAGTAAGCAGGTTTTGGATGTGGGTCTTGCCATTTGACCCAATGACGATTGTTCGATGCTTCACCTTCTTCAATACGGTTACCGTTACTTAATAAAAATGGATTTTGTTTCTTGTCAGCAATAACTGTCGTAGTAAATCTTGCAAGTACATCGGGTCTATCAAGGTAGTAAGTTATACGGCGGAAACCTTCGGCTTCACACTGTGTGCAAAATGCTCCACCCGATTTGTATAAACCTTCTAGAGCTGTGTTTTCTTCAGGGTTCAACTGAGTAACAATGGTCAGCTGACAGTCGCCCGGCATTGAATTAATCGTCAAGCCCGTTTCACTTAGCTCATAATCACTCCAAGCTTTGCCATCTATTTGAACTTCTTTTAATACAAGCCCTTCTCCATCTAGCTGTAAACTTGTGCTATCCGATAGCTGTTTGACCGAAGAAGAAGCAGTGACTAATGTTTCTTTATCAAACAAATCAAAAGTTAAGTCGAGGTCGGTAATTGTAAATGAAGGTGCTTGATAATCTTTGCGGTATTTGGCTTGGGGAGTATGTGCCATTGTCTTTGTCCTTGTGACTGAAAACATATGCTCTATTTCTACGATGTGTGAGCAACAGTTACAACCCCTAAACAAAAAAAACGAGGTATTTTATGTAAATACCTCGTTTAGGTGCTGAATAATACATCGGCCTTGTTAGATAACGCTAGTTAATAGCAGTGGTACGACATACTTGCCTAGTATATGGGTTAGTGGCTATTGTATGTTATTTCATCGTATCCTATTTAATACGGCGTACATTCCACCTTCTTCAGCCTCAAGTGTTAGCCGATCATGATTCAGTGTATACCTAGTATCATGTTCACCTTTCTCATAGAGCAATACAAGATGATCACCTTCCGTGTAATAAACTCCTTTATGGACCGTTTCCATTCCTTCTTGATTACTCACTCTAAATAGGAATACAAAGTCAGGCTGCAAAATAAGGTCCATTTGGCTAACATTACTTGCAAGGAGATCATCACCTGCTAGTTGCTCACTTGACCACATACCAGCCAATGCATTGGGCAGTGCTTTAGTAAACATCACACCATTCATATTTAGAAGATTGTGGTTACCAGAGTAGTTATAAACTTGAGGCTCTGATGTGTTTAACCCTAGAATAATAGTGTCTTCATTGGCGGCATAAAGCCCTTCCCAATGATCAACACTGTAGTCTTTCTTTTGTATGTCGATCTGAAAAGAGTAGTTGGAGTTAAGTGATAATTTAATTGCCATGAAGTTATCACTAGAGTTTTCAGGATCTGGATTGACCAAGTACCAATCACCTAACAAAAAAGGCAAATCAAACTGAGTTAAGTCACCGTCTTTATTAGAATTCTCACTAAATACTGAAAAACTAACACACGCTAAAAATATTGTTATCCATTTCATCATATGCTCCTCACTTTTATTAAAGCTTAGGCACGCATCACAAATAACGCCATTATTTTGATGTGGATCACATTATTTTATCCATAAAAAAAGCGAGCAACTAGTGCTCGCTTCTGGTTTAAATTGACTTTTAAAGTGGCAATCTAACGAATCATATCAACCATAATAGCGACAGATTCATCAAGATAAGCATCAGGTGCTTCATAATCTTTAGGAATGTCGTCTAGCGTTTCAAAAAGCTCTTCACCTTGTGCTTTTTGACGCTGATTAACACGAGCAAGTCGCAAATCGTCAGCTCTATCACTCTCTTCTTGTCTCGCTTTTTCACTCAGTGAAATGGTGTTGTCATCTTTATCTGCCAGATATTTTTCAATATCTTCAGCAATAAACTGAAACTCCATGTCTTTAGCGATACGAACATCATGCAGCGCTGTCAGTTTACCGATCTTAGCTGCATTATCTTTAAGGATATCGTACTTAACTCGATCAATACGGTCCCAAGGCAAAGCATTATCTTCTACACTCTCACCGGTTTCCGCAGGATCAATTGCGGTTGGATAAGAGATGTCAGGAATGACGCCTTTGTTTTGAGTGCTACCACCATTAATTCGATAGAACTTTTGAATGGTGTATTGTACGTAACCTAACTCTTTTTCGAACAGATCATAAATATGATTCAAAGAGCGGTGCTGCTGTACTGTACCCTTACCAAAAGAGTTTTCGCCAAGAATGATTGCTCGACCATAATCTTGCAATGCTGCCGCAAAAATTTCAGACGCTGATGCACTGTATCGGTTCACTAATACTGTTAGCGGGCCTTCATAGCTAATTTTACCGTCAGTATCACTGTTTACATTAACACGACCATAGCTATCACGAACTTGAACGACAGGACCACTTTCAATAAACAACCCAGATAACGCTGTTGCTTCTGTTAACGCACCGCCACCGTTGTTACGTAAATCAACAATGATTCCGTCAACACCGTCAGCAACCAGTTCAACAATTAACTTATCAGTATCTTTAGCAAGACCGACATAAAAGCTCGGAACTTCTAGAACACCAATTTTCTTTCCATCTCGTTCAATAACTTCAGATTTTACCGCTCTATCTTCTAAGCGAATCTTATCTCGAACAATTGTTACAACGTGACTTTTAGCGTCTTTTCCGTCTGGTAGAATTTGTAAATTAACCTTAGTTCCTTTCGGTCCTTTAATTAACTGAACAACATCATCCAAACGCCAACCAATAACATCAACGACCTCTTCGCCGTCTTGGCCAACACCAACAATTCGGTCACCTTCGCCTAATTGTTTACTGCTAGACGCAGGACCACCAGCAACCAATGAACGAATAACCGTATAATCATCCGTCATTTGCAGTACAGCACCGATACCTTCCAGTGAAAGATTCATTTCTGACTGGAACTGTTCTGCATTGCGAGGCGAGAGATAACTAGTATGAGGATCAACTTCTCGAGCGAAGGCATTCATATATAACTGAAATGCGTCCTCGTTGTTGGTCTGACTTAAGCGTTTTATCGCGTTGTTATAACGCTTACCTAAAACTTCTTTAATTTCAGGCCACTCTTTATCCGTCATTTTCAGATTAAGCGCATCGTATTTAACACGCTTACGCCAAAGCTCTTTAACTTCCGCCATATCGGCAGGCCAAGCAGCTTCAGAGCGATCCAATTCGATAGACTCATCGACATCGAATTTCATTTCAGTTTCAAGAAGTGTTAGCGCATATTCAAACAGTTCGTAGCGCTTTTTCATCGATAGATTATAGACATCAAATGCTATCTGATTTTTACCAGCTTTAAGCTGCTCATCGAGACCGACAGACCATTGAGTAAACGAGTCAATATCTGCCTGCGTGAAAATGTTTCGATTGTAGTCGAGCATTTCAACATAACGAGCAAATATAGCTTGAGAAAACTGATCGTCTAAAGTGAAGTGATTGTAATGAGAACGAGTAAAGCGTGATGTAACGCGCTTGCTAGCGGTTTCATGCTGAACTTCAGGAGCGAGAACGGGTAAGTCCTCTTTGCTTAATTTGGCTTCAAGAGCCTGAGCTGATGACACTGCTAGCCATAGGCCAGCAGCGATCAGAGTCAATTTTGAACGGCATTTCATGCGTAGGAGTATCTCCTTTATGCGCGCAAGTGCTCCGCTTTCACAACCATTTGCAGGCCGTTTGCTAGTTGAACTCGCACATCTTCCTTATTAATTTCAACAATGGTCGCAGCCATGTTTCCTTTGCCCATATTAACGTTTACATCATTGCCAACTTTCATATCATCGGCAGTTACAGCGCGCGTTTCTACTGGCTTTTGTTCTGTTTTTTGTGCTTTAGGTGCTGGACGACGAGCCTGTGGCTTCTTAGCTTTTGGCTTAGCCGCTTTACCTTCTTCACGCGCTTTCTGCGCTTGTTCTTTACGACGAGCTTGAACTCGTGCCTTACTCTCTGCTAATGCAGTTTTAGCGTGTTCTACGTGCTCTTCTTCAAGTTCACCACATGCGTTGCCGTCTAGGTCAACACGTGATGCACCTGTTTTAGCACCGTGTAGGTAGCGCCATGAAGATGTGTACTGTCTTAGTGCTGCACGAAGTTGAGTCTTACTTACTTTTTCATCTTCGTTTAAGCGTTCTGCAAGATCTTGAAAAATACCAATTTTCAAAGGTTTTGCTTCACCTTCTAAAGTAAAGCACTTAGGGAAACATTCAGCAATATATGCGATAACTTCTTTGCTGTTTTTTAACTTTTCAGTATTTTCCATTTAGGATTCCTGGTTATTGCGGCCTATCCGCAAGCGATAAAGTAAATATGGGTGGTATTATAGTGACCTAGAAACGAAAAACCACTCCAGATAGATAATTTATGCCTTGTTAGCCTGCGAATTGAGCAGCTTTTCTACTTCTAGCATTAAAAATGTTAACCCCTCCTCATCAATTTCATTAAAACGACCAATAGTTGGGCTATCTATATCTAATACCCCTACTATTTTTCCGCCTATTGAGAATGGTATAACCAATTCAGCGTTGCTTGCTGCATCACAAGCAATATGCCCTTCAAATTGATGAACATCGTAAATACGTTGAACCGTATTTGTAGCAGCTGCCGTTCCACAAACACCACGACCTAGAGGAATTCGAACGCAAGCAGGATTTCCTTGGAATGGTCCTAATACCAATTCCTCTTCTTTTAACAGGTAGAATCCGACCCAATTTAAATCAACCAGTTCCATATTTAACAATGCACTTAAATTCGCTAAATTGGCGACAAGGTCTGATTCTGACTCTAAAAGTGCGACCGCTTGCTTGGTTAGTCGCTGGTAATGTTCTATTTTCATTAATGGTTCCAATTGAAAATCAAAATTTAGTCTCAACAAATTTCACTGAGTTTTCAATACTGAAATAGGGATATTTCGACTCTATGACAACATCAAACGATACTATTAGCCGCTCTTGGTTATTAATTCAAGTAAAAAAACACAAGTCCTTGCTCATCTTTGCAAATTCAATAGCTGTTGTCGCAGCACTTATCAGTGTGCCTATTCCTCTGCTTATGCCCTTGATGGTCGACGAAGTATTGCTTAACCAGCCGGGTTCAGGCTTGGCTATAATGAACTACCTACTGCCTAATGAACTTCAAACCCCAACGGGCTATATTGTCCTGACCTTACTAGCAGTCATATTGATGCGTACATTAAGTCAGGCGCTAAATATCTTACAAAGTCGTCAATTTACCTTGGTATCAAAAACGATTACTTACAATATTCGTACTCTGATGATTGATAAGCTTGGCCGCATCAGTATCAAACAGTACGAAACGAAAGGAAGTGGTGGCATTAACGCCCACTTAGTCACTGACATAGAGACCATTGACAAATTCATCGGCGGAACGTTAAGTAAGTTCATCATAAGCCTATTAACGGTTCTAGGCACAGCCATGGTTTTGCTTTGGCTAGAATGGCGGCTAGGGCTGTTTATCCTCTTAGTGAACCCCATTGTTATCTACTTTTCTCGAAAATTAGGAAACAAAGTAAAACACTTGAAAAAGTACGAGAACCAATCCTTCGAACGGTTTCAAAACAGGCTGATCGAAACACTTGATGGTATCTATCAACTAAGAGCGGCCAATAAAGAGAAGCTTTTCCTTGAACAACTGAAAAAAGACGCTGATCAGATCCGTGTCGACGCCGACAAGTACGCTTGGCAGTCAGAGGCCGCAGGCCGCTTCTCATTTCTTCTATTTTTATTAGGGTTTGAGCTTTTTAGAGCTATGGCAATGCTTATGGTTCTATTTAGCGACCTAACGATTGGCCAAATATTCGCGGTCTTTGCTTACCTTTGGTTTATGCTTGGCCCAGTTCAAGAACTGCTCAGTATCCAATTTTCTTGGTATAGTGCCAAGGCTGCACTTTCCCGTATCAACGTGCTATTGGCAATAGAAGAAGAGCACCGACCAGTAAGCAAAATCAACCCTTTCACCGATGAGCAAGAAGTTGACGTCACAATTAGTAACATTAATTTCTCTTATAATGATGAAAATCAAGTGCTTAATAACTTATCACTCACTATACCAGCCGGAAAAAAAGTAGCGCTTGTTGGCGCTAGCGGCGGTGGTAAATCGACGTTAATTCAATTACTTATAGGTGCGTACCAACCTAGCTCTGGGTTAATTCGGTTTAACGGTGCTCCAGCAACTGATATCAGTTATGAGATAATTCGAGATCAAATTGCCGTGGTTTTACAACAACCTATACTCTTTAACGACACGTTGAGGCATAATCTCACGCTTGGTAGTGATATTGACGACTTGTCACTATGGAGAGCTCTTGAAGTTGCTCAGATGCAAGACGTCATCAAGACACTGAATCACGGACTAGATACTCAAGTTGGTCGAAACGGGATCAGGCTTTCCGGTGGACAACGGCAAAGGTTGGCTATTGCGAGAATGATCTTAAGCAACCCAAAATTCGTCATATTAGATGAGGCAACGTCAGCACTGGATACGGCAACTGAAGCTGCACTGCATAAAGCGTTAAATGAGTTCTTAAATGGACGTACAACCTTAATTGTTGCTCATAGACTCTCTGCGGTTAGACAAGCTGACCTAATCTACGTTTTAGAAGACGGTCAAGTGAGCCAGACAGGCACTCATGGTGAATTACTGTTGCAACAAGGTTTGTACCAGACTCTGTATGGTCCGGTACAATCCCACGCTTAACGTGACAATGTCACCTGTGTGTTGTTGTCTTAATTACTTCAAACGACTCGTGTTGTTTAGAACTTAACTTTTTAATCTTGTTTAGAACTTATTTTTATAGGAGTAATGGTGGGATCGCTGACTAAACACTCTTCCAATCCGGTAGGCGTACGTCTCTGTCAAGGCTGTGAATTGCCAGTTGATGTCGTAGCCGTAAAACAAGGAAGCTCAGCATATTGCCCAAGATGCGGTACTCAACTGTACCGTGGTGGTACTCCATCACTTTCAGGTAACTTGGCAATCGCTCTCACCTGCCTTGTGCTGTTTATTCCATCACACTTTTTCGACTTTATTAGTATCCGTTTAGTTGGGGTATTAATTCCAGCGACCCTACCTTCAGGAACGCTCATTTTAATCGATGAAGGTTATATCGGCTTAGCACTGCTTATTCTATTTTGTAGCTCATTAGCACCATTAACGGTGTGTCTTTCTGTAGTCACGACTCATATCGCGTTGAAGATCCGCTCGTTTACACTGCTCCGCTACTCTCTCACGATAGTTCAAGGGCTAAAGCACTGGGTGATGATCGACGTTTTCCTCGTTAGTATCGCTGTATCGTGTTTTAAATTACAAGACTATTCAGATATCTACATAGGGCCTGGGTTATATGGCCTAGTACTTCTGCAGCTATTTACCGTTCTTCTAATTACAAGGGTCAGTGTTAGACGCTATTGGGAATCATGGCATCAAGAATCAGATTACCATTTTATGGAAAAAAACATTCACTGCCACAACTGCCACTTGTCTCAAGAAGAGGCAGAACTTTGCGTCCGCTGCCATCAACCGCTTCACCACCGTACACCCTATTCTATCCAAAAAACATGGGCATTCTTAATAGCAGCAACCGTTGCTGTGTTCCCTGCTAATCTAATCCCAATCTCCATTTTGTATACTAATGGACAACGCCAAGAAGACACCATCATGTCTGGTGTTATTGAGCTGGTAAATAGCGATATGTACGGAATCGCGGCGATCTTATTTATTGCGAGTATCGTCGTTCCAATTGCAAAAATTATTGGCCTTACCTATCTATTGTTAGCCATTCACTTAAAGAGAAGCGTTTTCAATCGTCAAAGAATGATGGTGTATTACGCAGTCAAGTGGATCGGAAAATGGTCAGTTCTCGATTTGTTCGTTATTTCCATCATGTTAACCTTGGTTGATAGAGGACAAATATTAAATTTCACCCCGGGATTCGGGGCCGTTGCTTTTGGCGTAGTTGTGGTTATGACCATGCTAGCTGCAGAAAGCTTAGATCCTAGATTGATATGGGATAACCTCCCTGAATCAAAGAAAAAAGAGTCAGATAATGAGTAATGGAGCAACACAACCGTCGTTTTCGCCCAATGTTAAACGCAACAAAGGTATCTCTCCCCTTTGGCTATTGCCTATTCTCACGTTCGTTCTGGCTGGATGGCTTGTTGTAAAGTCGATTCAAGATGCAGGGCAACGAATCGAGATATACTTCTCAGATGCTCAGGGACTTGTCGCAGGCCGTACGACTATTCGTTATCAGGGTCTTGAAGTCGGCATGGTTAGAGACATTAATCTTTCGGAAGACTTAGAAAGTATTTACGTCGACGCTGATATCTACCCTGAAGCCACCAAGCTTTTATCTAAAGAGACTAAGTTTTGGTTGGTTAAACCAACAGCGAGTTTAACCGGTGTATCAGGTCTTGACGCTTTGGTCTCGGGTAACTATATCTCCATTTATCCAAGCGACACCTCGAAAGAGCTTGAAACAGAGTTTACCGCACTTGATAGGCCTCCTTCTGATTTGCTCACCAGTAAAGGTCTGAATATTCGTTTAAAGGCTCGAGATCTAGGTGGCATCTCCATCGGTTCTCAAATCGTATATAAAAAGATCCCCATTGGCGAAGTCTACGATTATCAACTCGATGATGATTTGAAAAGCGTCATTATCAAAGCATCGATACAAGATGAATATAGACATATCATTACTGATGAAAGTCGATTCTGGAACGTCAGTGGTATCGGCGCCAACATTGGATTTGAAGGTGTTGATGTTCGTCTAGAGAGCTTTAGTGCTCTTTTATCTGGCTCTATTGCTGTGGATTCACCTGGGGGTGGCGAAGCAATATCCAAGACTACCGAATACAGATTGTATAAAGACCTAAAAACAGCTGGTCGAGGTATCCCGATCAAAATCGCATTGCCAGATGATAGCAACATAAGCTCATCGGGAGCGCCTATCATGTACCGCGGTTTGGAGGTTGGTCAAATTACTAGTCTCCAACTTAGCGAGGGGCGTGAACAGATTATTGCATCCGCTGCGATTCAACCGGCCTTTAGTGATATGTTAACCGCTAAAAGCTCGTTCCTATTGGAAGAAGCAAAGGTATCTCTAACTGGCGTAGAGAACATTGGTAATCTAATCAAAGGGAATTATTTATCCATTATCCCGGAAGAAGGCAAACGTTCTAGACGTTTCACTGCAATTAGAAAAAATGAATTCAATAAAGACCAATCACGCTCTGTCGCGATTAACCTAGTTGCTGACAATTCTTATGGACTAGATGTTGGAGCGGGTATTCTTTATAAAGGGATTAGTGTCGGCTCGATTACAAACGTTCAATTAATTGATGATAACGTTCATCTCAGTACATTAATCGACAATGACTATGCGCATTTAATCCGTTCTAAAAATCGCTTCTACGTAACAGGAAGTGCATCAGCCGAACTTACAGAATCCGGCTTGAGCATCTCAGTTCCACCGGCGAAGCAGCTATTAACCGGTTCAATCAGCTTTGTTAGTGAAGGAAATAAAAAGGCAAACAAAAACTACCAGCTCTACGCGAGCCAATCATTAGCGGAACTTGCCAAATATAACTTATCTGGCTCAAAAAGCATTTCTCTATTTGCTAAAGAGCTGCCAGCGATTTCAAAAGGAAGTCCTCTACTCTACCGCAACTTACAAGTCGGTAGCATTGCCGACTTCATGCTTGTCGATGGTGGTATCAAAATTAAGGCAACCATTGAAAACCAGTACAAACACTTGTTAACCGACCAAACTGTATTTTGGAATAGATCTGGAGTTGAAATCGATGCGTCTCTAGCCGGAATCAGTGTAAAAGCAGCCCCTTTGAAAACGCTTATCCAAGGTGGTATCGCTTTTGATAACCTTGCAGGCGTTGAAAATAAAATCAGTGATAGCTGGAAGCTGTACTCAGACTTTAATCAAGCTCGTAAGTTCGGACACGTCATCACGCTGTTAACCAACGATAAGAATGTAGTCACCAAAGGGACTTCACTGAAATACAATGGTGTAAAAATTGGTGAAGTTACATTAGTTACACCCAACTTCTCCAATCAACAGGTTGAGTTAAAAGCGCGTGTCCTTCCTGAGTATTCACAACATATCGCACGGGATGGTAGCTACTTCTGGGTTTCCAAAGCGAAAATTGGTTTATCCGGTGTAGAAAACCTCGAAAGTATCTTAAGCCCTTCCATTTTGGTACAACCAGGGCACGGTGAAAAATCAAACCAGTTTACCTTACAACAAACTCCTAAAGATCAACCAGGAGTGACCTTCACTTTGCAAAGTGAAAATCGCGGCTCAGTGTCTGTAGGAACACCAGTTCTATACCGTGACATGCAAGTTGGTCAGGTCATTGATATTAAGTTAGGTGAATTCGCAGACCGAATCATCTCGACGCTTCGTATCGATAGCCAATACGCTCATCTTGTTCGTGCTAACAGCGTTTTTTGGAATACTTCGGGGTTAGATGTTTCAATCGGAATCACTGGTGCAAATATTAAGTCAGGGACACTTGATAGTATTTTGAAGGGTGGCATTACCTTTGCAACACCAGAAGGTAAGCAACTTCAGCCAATTGCAACGGAAGACCAATCTTTCTTCCTTTACCCTAGCCCAGAAGATAAATGGACTAAATGGCGAACGCCTATCCCTAAGCCTTAGCGTTTATCCCGATAAAAAGCAGCGAATTCGCTGCTTTTTTTATTCTTCGGTATAGAATTTAGTTATAATCGGCGCAACTTCTATATCTGAGCTACCGCTGTGCATTCGAACATCCAACTACCTGAAGAGTTTTTAAGCGAAATTGAGGCTATTCTTCCATCCTCACTTAACATGCAGGACTTCATTGATGCATGTAAGCGTCCCTTACGCAAAAGCATTCGTGTCAACACTTTAAAAATAACAGTCACTGATTTTATCGAACGAGCCAAAGTCAAAGGGTGGGAATTGGAACCTGTTCCATGGTGCAAGGAAGGTTTTTGGATAACCGTCGATGAGTCTGTTGTTCCTCTTGGAAATACGGCTGAGCACATGTCTGGGCTTTTCTATATTCAAGAAGCTAGCTCAATGATGCCTGTCACCGCTCTTTTTGATGACGCTTCAGCCAATTATCAAAGTGTCCTTGATATGGCGGCTGCTCCTGGTTCAAAGACAACTCAAATAGCCGCCTTAATGAATAACAGTGGCATCTTAGTTGCCAACGAATATTCAGCGAGCCGAGTGAAAGTGTTGCACGCAAACATTGAGCGCTGTGGTATTAAAAACGCGGCTCTTAGTAATTTTGATGGCAAGGTATTTGGCGGGTGGCTACCAGCTCAGTTTGACGCTGTATTGATTGATGCTCCATGTTCTGGTGAAGGCACAATTCGCAAAGATGCTGATGCTATGAAGAACTGGAGCCTGTCTTCAGTAAAGAGTATTGCTGATACTCAAAAAGAACTCATCGAAAGTGCTTTTCATGCATTGAAACCAAATGGCGTACTAGTCTACTCAACGTGTACTTTGAGTACTTATGAGAACCAACAGGTTTGCCATCATTTAAAACAGACGTTTGGTGACTTAGTTGAATTTGAAGACTTAAGCGGCTTATTCCCTAATGCTTCACTAGCAACAACGTCAGAGGGCTTTTTACACATATTTCCACAAGTTTATGACTGTGAAGGCTTCTTTGTTGCTCGCATTCGTAAGACTGGAGAATCAACACCTCCAGAAGTTAAAAAGCGCATGGGTAAGTTCCCCTTCGAAAAAGCGGCGAATAAAATTCAAGTGGATATATCTAAACAGCTAAAAGAGACGCTTGATATAGACCTTCCCGACGACAGCAGTGTTTGGCTAAGAGAGAAAGATGTTTGGTTATTTCCAAACGCTCTAGAGCCAATGATTGGACAGTTCCGTTTCTCTCGCATGGGTATAAAAATTGCTGAAACCCATAAAAAAGGTTATCGCTGGCAACATCAAGTGGCTACAACTCTTACACTAGGTCATGAAAAAAATTATGTAGTTCTTTCTATTGAGGAAGCTCGCGATTGGTTTATGGGTAGAGATGTTCGACCAGATATGACGCCGGGTAAAGGTGAAGTCATAGTTAAACTAGGTAACGATGTGATTGGATTAGGTAAATGGGTTGGCAATCGAGTTAAAAATGGCTTACCTCGAGAACTAGTCCGAGATAAAAATCTGTTTTAAACCGTAAAACGATAGTATGAAATTCTAGTGCCTACGCATATACCCAATATCTTGTACTATAATTTATAGTGAATTAAAGGTACGAAACAATTAGCGTAGGCTCCTATAGAGCCCTTCCCCTAGGCCCAGAACAGGATGTTTTGGGCCCTTTTTCGAAATTAGCTCTTCTTACCTACAGCCGCACTTTCTAATCCGCAGCCGATTGTTCAGATGCAGAAGAATCAGCCATACGGATCCCATCAGCTTCAATAACAATCTTTCCTTGCTTATACAAGCCACCGATAGTTTTTTTGAACGTGCCTTTACTCGTTCTAAATGTCGTAAAGATAGCATCAGGCGAAGACTTATCGTTTAGCGGCAAGAAGCCACCTTTCTTCTCTAGTAAATCAAGTACCTTAGTACTCAATTCATCCATCTTAGCAACACCAATCTTTTGCAAAGATAAATTCACTTTGCCATCATCTCTTACTGATTTGATGTAACCTTTAAGCTGCTTACCAATAAATAGTTTACCAAACACGTCTGAAGGGAAAATCATGCCCCAGTGCTCACCATTTACGATCGCTTTATAGCCTAAATCACTACGTTCAGCGATGATCAAATTTACCTGTTCATTAACAGTGTATGCCGCAGGTGTCTTATCAAGTAGTTTATTGAATTTCGTTGTACCAACAATTCGACCAGACGCTTTATCTGAATAAACATAAACAAGAATCTTCGATCCTTCACGCAGGGTGCCACGCTGTTCACTGTATGGAACCAACAGATCTTTCGCTACTACACCCCAATTAACAAATGCACCAGTGCTATTAACACCAACCACATCCATTAGTCCCCACTCTCCTACTTGCGCAATCGGCTTTTCAGTGGTGGCGGCAAGTTGGTTCTCTGAATCAAAATACAAAAATACATCGATGAACTGGCCAATTTCTACACCTTCAGGCATATGTTTTTTCGGTAATAACGTCGAACCGAAGTCGCCAGCGTCCAAAAATACGCCGAAATCAGCCTTCCTTACTACTTCTAAGTTGTTCACTTGACCAACATTAATCATTTTATCTGTCTCTTTTTAAATTTACGGAGATTATAACTAAACTCTGTTATCCTTTCCCTAGTTCTATTCATTAATTTATAGATAAATTTCAGGAGCACTATTTGGTCACCGTCGATAAACATGACGCAATCACTCTCAAAATTTCTCACGCTATGGCTTTGACCAAAAAATCAGATTTAGATTTCTACTTATTTGTGCCTGGTGAGCTCGGTTTATCTCCTGAAGTTTTAAGCGAAAGTGCCTTTTACTATAGTTCTATTAATCAAAAAAGAACCTATTTTAGTGACAAAACACTACTGCCACTGGTACATAGTAGACTTGCCAAACGTGGTCGACTCTCAACAACTCAATATCGTGTCAGTTTGAGTTTGTTCGCATATCAATATGTTATCGCACTCGATAAAGCCGTAGGTGAGCTTAACAAGCACAACACTGATGCCGTCAATGCTGATGACGTAGATGAAGTTATTGAACTTGCACTTGATATACTTAAGCGCCTTAGACGTGCTATCCCTTTTGAAGAGAGTTTAAAGCGCTACTACGCCAACATCGATAATTACTTATCTTGGTATACGGGTCAAAAGTTCATGTCTTTGGTGGCTCACATGCCACGAGATGGTGACTATAAGACGGTTAAAGAACGTCTTATCACTATTGTTGAAAAAGAAACGGCCCATAGAAAGCTCAATAATTACAACTCAAAGAAAGTCCGAGATGACGTAACGCGCATGAGTAATAAAATGCGCTTGCTACGCCGCTTAATTGAGCACCCTATCGTTCTAAAAGAAAAGGTCACCTCTTTAGGCAAAAATATGAAGCGCGCAGTCAAAGGAATTGCGACTGGGCTTGTTATGGTCTTCGTTACCATTATTGCCGTCGTAGCCCGTGATTATTGGGGGGAAATTACCGCTTCCTTTATCGTGGCTATGTCATTTGTGTATGCACTGAGAGAAATATTTAAAGATGATTTAAGAGATGTTTTATGGCGAGTGATTCGAAAAGGGAAAGCAAAGTGGCGTCGGAAGTATATTGACCCAACGACAAATAAAGCCGTTGGACAAAAGGATGAATGGCTCGACTACACCGCAATGAGTAAGCTTCCTGATCGTATCTCATTAATTCGTAAAAAACGGGTTGTACAACGTGAAGAGCAGATTCTTCATTACCGCTCTGAAACCGAAATGTCGACTTCTCGATTTATGAGTGGTTACGAAGAGACTCGAGAAACATTGCAGTTAAGCATGCGTGGCCTGACTCGCTTGATGGATAAGGGCTCTAACAAACTCTACCAGCTCAACAACGGGCAGGTAACCAAAGAGTCAGTAGAGAAAAGGCATCTACTTAACCTTATTGTTAGAGAAAATAACCATAATGACGAGGTCCGCTACTACCGCTGGAAGATCATTCTTAATCGAAGCAAGATTGTTGCAATCGAATCTATTGAACTCGAAAACAACAAGTCAGTTAAAGAGGCGTCAGAGAATTAGACCCGCTTTAAAGACAAAGTAAGATAAAACACCGCCATCGGCTCATCCCCATGTAGGGTTGGGCTGGTCGCAGTAATCTTTACGGCTTGATTGACACGCTCGCCACTTGCAATTGTCTCATCTAACATTTGATCAATGAGCGCCCCGTCCTCACAGTGAAAATGCACATCCGCCTCTGGTCGCTTCAAAAACTCCCCTTCTACAGACTTAAACGCTAGTGAGATTTTCTCTCCTCTCGCTTGAGCTTTACTCATTGCCATAAAGCCACCAGCGACATCTGCACCTAGGCATAACACGCCAAAATACATACTGTTTAGATGATTCTTACTGCGTCGTTTTAACGGGATTTTCACTTCTACACGTGAACTGTCTAATTGCACTATCTTGGGTCTGGATAGCCAAATGAAGGGCACTTTGAAAAATCCAAAGAATGCCAAGTACATGTTCGCTTTTTGAAGCTGAGATAACATAGTGATTTCCTTCCACAAGGGTCATCCGACCACTTAATCCAACTTAAAGCAAGTTGTCAACGTTCTCAGTCTTATAACGAGATAGCTTACCGATTTTGGCAAACAGTAAGGCAAATAAAAAGCCTAGGTTCAATTAAACCTAGGCTTCTAGTTACAATGTCACACGCTAAAATCGGTCTTAAAAGTGTGGCATTTTTGGCATCTACGAAAAACCACTAGCCCGCATTACTAGCCTGTAATAATCACTTCGATACGATTTTGCTCTACAAGATAAGCGTGAAGCTTTTTGTGTGGCTGTATCGCGTGAGCAACCAGAACTAATGGTTTTTTAGCCGTTAATGTCGCTTTTGAAATTAACTCAATAAGATGAATAACAGCCTCATTTTCAGAGTCAAAGCTATGCTCTAACTTTTCAGCAGTTCTATCTATGCCAAGTGTAAACTGGGTTAAGTTATCCAAGTTAACCACCGCACCATCAAAGTAATGCAGTAAACGATCAGCAAGTAGAACCGCAGAAGGCACATCGACACTAAACAGTACTTTCAGACCGTTTAATCCTCTTGGCAGCCCCTGCTCCGCTAACTTATCTATAATAGTCGCTGCATCAGCGAGAGTCCGTACAAAAGGTACAACAATCTCTACATCAATGTCTTTTTCACGTAGCGATTTGATCACCTCACATTCTAGTGCAAAGGCAGACGCATACGAGCTTGATGCAAATCGAATAACACCACGCAAACCAAGCGCAGGATTTTCTTCTTTCTCTTCTAGAGTACCAGCAATAAGAGAGCCAAAGCCTCTACTATCACTATTACTTAAACAAATACGTACCGCTTTATGCTGTTCACTAATCGCACCTTCAATGTGCGTGCACATCGTTGATACAAAATGTTCTTTAACACTTTGGTTTGAAAGAATTGAAGTCAAAGAAGCTTGTTCAATATCAAGCAGATCGTTGTTGTTATCAACCAGTGAAGGGTGATAGAACATCTTATCCATGATCAAGTCAGCGATAGAAACATAAATATGATTACCGCAACTTTGCTGTTCTTCAGTACTTCGTTCTTGAGAAAGTGGAAATGCATCCCCCAGTTCAAAATCGCTCACTAAACTGTTGTTATTTGGAAGACTCATTACTGCTCCATGTCTAATTGACGGCTATTTTTATCGAAAATACCGACTGAGTACTGGAAACACAAGCAAAATTATCATTCTGTAAAGCCATGGGGAAGCTATATAGTCATATGTCGGAAAGAATCGAGCTAAACAGTTTATTCCTAGCCCCATTTCCGTTATCTTTACGGCTTCGAAATAAAAGGTACAGGCAATCGCATGCCATTAAAAACAGATGAATTAAGAACCCAACCTTTGGGTCCTATGCCGACTCCGGCAGAGCTTGGAAGCGCTCATCCTATTACTGAAGACGTTGCGAGCAAAATTGCTCATTCTCGTCGCCAGATTGAAAACATTTTAACAGGTCAAGACGAGCGCCTTTTGGTCATCGTTGGGCCGTGCTCAGTACATGACACTGAAGCAGCACTAGACTATGCAGCGAAACTGGCTGAAGTTCAGCAACAATACAGTGATGAACTGTTTATTGTTGTGCGTACTTATTTTGAGAAGCCAAGAACCGTTGTTGGCTGGAAAGGCTTGATTACCGACCCAAATCTTGATGGCTCTTACGCGCTTGAAACTGGTCTCAATAAAGCTCGTAAGCTACTTCTCGATATCAACAAACTTGGTCTTGCAACAGCGACCGAATTCCTCGATATGATTACAGGTCAATACATTGCAGACCTTATTTCATGGGGCGCAATTGGGGCTCGTACTACAGAATCTCAAATACACAGAGAGATGGCTTCTGCCCTTTCCTGCCCTGTAGGCTTCAAAAATGGTACCAATGGTAATGTTAAGATCGCTATTGATGCTATTCGTGCATCGAACGCCTCTCATTACTTCTATTCACCAGATAAAAACGGACGCATGACGGTATACCGTACAAGTGGTAACCCATTTGGACACATTATCTTACGTGGTGGTGATCAAGGTCCTAACTTCGATGCAGAATCGGTCGAAGAAGCATGTAACAAGCTAGATGAAGTCTCTTTACCTACGCGTTTAGTCGTTGACTTTAGTCACGCGAACTGTGAAAAACAGCACCGTAAACAACTCGATGTTGCTAAAGATATTTGCCAGCAAATTACATCAGGTAAGAATCGTATTGCTGGAATCATGGCGGAGAGCTTCATTGTCGAAGGTAACCAGCCTATGACTGACCTTAACAACCTAACTTACGGCCAATCGATTACTGATCCTTGCCTAAGCTGGGATGATACTAAGACTATGCTTGATATGCTCGCTAGTGCGGTTAAAGCACGTTAAAACCTAACACAAGGACAGAAACATGCCTTCATTTGATATTATTTCAGAAATCGATACTGTTGAGCTTAGAAACGCCGTTGATAATGCATCTAGAGAGCTAACTACTCGTTTTGATTTCCGAAACGTTACCGCTAGCTTTGAGCTTCTAAAAGATGAGAATGTAAAACTCTCTACTGAAAGTGATTTTCAGCTAAAGCAGATGCGCGATATCTTACGCTCACAGTTAACAAAGCGTGGCATTGACCCTGCGTCGATGGAATCTTTAACAGCAGAGCAAACTGGTAAAAGTTGGCATCAGAATGTTTCTTTTAAGCAAGGTATTGATACACCTGTTGCGAAGAAAATTGTTAAAGCTGTGAAAGATTCAAAAATCAAAGTTCAAGTTTCTATTCAAGGTGAGAAAGTTCGTGTTAACGGTAAAAAACGCGATGACCTTCAAGCAGCGATGGCATTGGTAAAAAATGGCGAGCTTGGCCAGCCTTTTCAGTTTGATAACTTTAGAGACTAGTATCGTCTTATCTTAATCGTCTCAAATAAAAAAGCCGCTAGCTTGGTGATTCCAAACAATAGTGGCTTTTTTGTATCTGAAGCTTTTTAGATTTTCAGTAGTCAATGAATAATAGAAGATTCATACTACTAGCCTAAGAGCTTAACTATGTGATTACTTAATAGTTCCAGGAAGCAAAAACTCATCATTTTTCATCAACAAAGCGTATTCGTGACTATTTTCTGAAATAAAGACACAAACTCGCATATCTCGCTCTCGAGCAGTTTGTAGTTTGTCGGCCAAATCCATCGGCGATTTAAAGCTGAAACGATCGGCATCTCGACGAGATAAATCAACAAACGCATGTGGGCAGTCTACATGATGCAATATTAACTCTGATTGCTGCATATAGCGCATCGCTTTCATTGTAAGCAGCTCAACATCGTCGTTAAAGCAGATCCAATAACAGAAACCAGTCTCGTCAATACCGGACTCCAATTGCTCTACATAGTATTGTTCGAGTTGTTCTCGACTATTGGCATTACATACCGCCGAAGAGTTTAGAAATTGCTCCCAAAACTTTCTCCTTTGAGACACCGACGTCAGATTTTCTTTTATCGAATTTCTTTTTGATGCAGCGAAATCAGCAATCAAAGATAAATTATGAGGCAGCACTGTCTCCAGTGTCTCACGTATATTACGGACTAATACTGGCGATGCTCCGCCACTTGAAATAGCAATTTGTATGCGTCCGCGGTTTACCATGGAAGGTGTGATGAAATCACAGTACGGGAGATCATCAACAACATTGACAAGAATCCCATGACTCTTTGCATCTTTATAAACTTGATGATTTAACTCTGGATTATCGGTCGTCGCCCACACCTGAACATATTCTTTTTGAATACAGTCAGATGAATAAAAATGCTGAACCCACTGGCATTTATTTTCAGATACAAGCACTTGTAGGTAATCATCTATTTTAGGTGATGTAATGGTCACCAACGCCCCTGCTCTAAGCAACGCGTCAACTTTTCGACACGCGACTTCACCACCACCAACAACCAATACAGGTTTGTTTTCTAAGTCCATAAAAAGTGGAAAATACTGCATTTCAATCCCTGAACTAGTTATATATCTATTAATTACATCCTAACAGAATTGGGGCAATGATTTCATCCCACAGCCTGTTTGTATTTATTTTTAACCGAATTTACCTACAAGTCCAGCTCGTAATGCCATATTGAAAAGAATACACATATTTTTACACTTTATTTACATGAAAGTTAATTGCATTCGTTCTGTTGCGTTTTTCAGGTGCACTGTTGCACTATTTACAAGCTAGTAACATTTCGTCATTCTAACAACTGTTCGGTAATGTGATTCTTGTCAAATAACTTTTGCTATTAAATATTTGAGAAAATACAAAACCTTACCTACGCTTAAAAAGAGTTGAAATCCGTAGAACGAAAGTCGCGAAATTTCAACCTAAAAACAATAACAACATTTTTAGCACGTTGTATCAGGTGTCACCTGGTTTAACATGGATCATACAGGAAGGATACAAATGACAAATAAACTAACACTTCTTGCTTCTGTTGTAGCTGCATCGACTGCCCTGATGTCGACTACAGTTTCTGCTGCAGAGAGCACTCTGGATAAAGTTACTAAACAAGGATTCCTAACTTGTGGTGTCAGTACTGGTCTACCTGGGTTTTCTAACCCAAATTCAAAAGGTGAGTGGGAAGGACTCGATGTAGAATATTGTCAAGCACTTGCTGCGGCAGTTCTAGGTGATAAAACTAAAGTCAAGTATGTACCGCTAACTGCTAAAGAACGTTTCACTGCTCTTCAATCAGGTGAAATTGATGTTCTTTCGCGAAATACAACATGGACGCTACACCGTGATACAGCTCTAGGTCTAAACTTTGTTGGCGTTAACTACTATGATGGGCAAAGCTTCATGGTAATGGATGATTTGGGCCTTACCAGCCCTAAAGAGCTAGATGGTGCGTCTATTTGTGTTCAGTCGGGTACAACAACTGAATTAAATCTTGCCGACTACTTCCGTAACGAAGGCATGGCATACAAACCAGTTGTATTTGATACGGCAGCTCAAACCTCTAAAGGGTTCGATGCAGGTCGTTGTGATGCTCTGACAACTGATAGCTCTGGCCTATACGCTCTTCGATTAAATCTTACAGACCCGAGCAAAGCCATAGTAATGACAGACATCATTTCAAAGGAACCACTAGGTCCAGTAGTTCTACAAGGCGACGATCGATGGTTCAACGTTGCTAAGTGGACACTTAACGCAATGTTAAATGCAGAAGAGTTTGGTATTACGTCTAAAAATGCCGACGAAATGCTGAAGTCAAATGATCCAAATATTAAGCGCATTCTAGGAGTCGATGGGCCTAAAGGTAAAGGTTTAGGTATCCGTGACGATTGGGGTTACCAAGTAATCAAACAAGTTGGTAACTACGGTGAAAGCTTCGAACGTACTGTAGGTGAAGGTTCACCACTTAAAATCTCTCGTGGTGCAAATGCTCTATGGAATGCTGGCGGCTTTATGTTCGCTCCACCAATCCGTTAATAGCGATAAAATTGGGCGGTCTAGGCCGCCCTTTTGCTATCTGTAGTTAATTAGTGAATCTACAGTTTAAAGTACAAAACTATTATGAAAATAAGTACGTTTTATAATAAAAATGGATTTTGAGGTTATTGTTGTATGAAACCCAATCAAAGTACTGCACCGACTCCTACGGGAAAGAGTGCTAGCCTGCTATACAATCCCACTTTTAGGTCTGTTGTCTTTCAGATCGTTGCCGTACTGGCTCTATTCTTTTTCTTTTACTCTATAGTCAATAATGCCTTAACCAACCTTGACGCTCGTGGTATCGCGACAGGTTTTGGTTTCCTAGACCAAGAAGCGGGTTTTGGGATTGGCCTTACACTCATCGAATATGACGAAACATACTCGTATGGACGAACCTTTTTCATCGGGTTACTCAATACGGCATTAGTTTCATTTATGGGGATTATACTTGCCACAGTTATTGGATTTTCAATGGGTATCGCCCGCCTGTCATCCAACTGGTTAGTAAGTCGATTAGCTGCTGTATACATAGAGATTTTCCGTAACATCCCTTTGCTTTTACAAATTTTCTTCTGGTATTTTGCAGTGTTACAAGCTTTACCATCACCAAGGCAAAGTATGAGCTTGGGTGAAGCTATTTTCCTTAACGTACGTGGATTATATTTCCCTGCTCCTGTTATGGAGCAAGGCAGTGGCATTGTTATCGCTGCGTTTATAATTGGCGTCATTGCGACTATTTTCATCAGCATTTGGGCAACAAACAAACAAAAACTTACAGGGCAACAGACACCTATGGGCCGAATTATTCTGCTCCTTTGTGTTGTAATACCTGTCATCGTCTATTTCCTTATGGGTTCACCGATTAGTGCTCAATACCCTGAACTCAAAGGATTTAACTTTAAAGGTGGTATCAGTATTATCCCTGAGTTAGCCGCTCTTCTATTAGCCCTTTCCATCTATACCGCAGCATTTATTGCGGAGATAGTAAGATCAGGTATTAATGCGGTAAGTCACGGTCAATCAGAAGCGGCAATGAGCTTAGGGTTACCTCGCTCACGAACGCTTAAACTCGTTGTAATTCCACAAGCACTTAGAATTATCATCCCACCACTAACAAGCCAATATCTAAACTTAACCAAAAACTCATCTTTGGCTATGGCGATTGGTTACCCCGACCTTGTTTCAGTCTTTGCAGGTACTACCCTCAACCAGACAGGGCAAGCGATTGAAATCATTGCAATGACTATGGGTGTTTATCTAACGTTGAGTCTATTAACGTCCGCATTGATGAACGTGTATAACCGTAAAGTGGCGCTGGTGGAGAGATAATATGAGCATACATCAATTTCAACCTGATCTTCCGCCACCTGGTAACACCGTTGGCGTTGTAGGCTGGTTTAGAAAAAATCTATTTAATAGCCCAGTAAATTCAGTTGTAACCGTCATACTTGCCTACTTAGTCGGATCTATGCTTTTAGGTGTACTAGATTGGGCATTTATCAATGCTGATTGGATTGGTACGACACGTGATGACTGTAGCCGTGAAGGTGCATGTTGGGTCTTCATTAGTGTACGCTGGGATCAGTTCATGTTCGGGTTCTACCCGGAAGCTGAACTGTGGCGACCAAAGTTCTTTTACGCAACATTAGCAATTTTCACTGTTCTATTGGCCTATGAGAAAACGCCAAAGCGCATGTGGATATGGTTATTCTTTGTAAACATCTATCCATTTATTATTGCTGGGTTACTTTACGGTGGTGTTTTTGGGCTAGAGGTTGTGTCTACTCACCGTTGGGGCGGATTATTAGTTACTCTAATCATCGCTCTTGTCGGAATCGTAGTTTCTCTCCCTATAGGCGTTGCACTGGCGTTAGGTCGTCGTTCAGATATGCCGATTATACGCAGTATGTGTACTGTATATATTGAGATATGGCGTGGTGTCCCACTTATCACGGTTCTATTCATGGCGTCTGTAATGCTACCGCTGTTTTTATCTGAAGGGTCTGAAACAGACAAATTGATAAGAGCACTGATTGGTGTCGTTATGTTTAGTGCAGCCTATATGGCGGAAGTGGTCCGAGGCGGTTTACAAGCAATCCCTAAAGGCCAATATGAAGCAGCAGATGCGCTAGGTCTAAGTTATTGGAAAAAGACCGGGCTTATCATATTGCCTCAAGCGCTTAAAATTACAATTCCATCAATCGTAAATACCTTCATTGGTTTATTTAAAGATACCAGTCTAGTTCTAATAATTGGTATGTTTGATGTACTAGGGATAGGACAAGCTGCAAACACCGACCCAGAGTGGTTAGGTTTTTCATCGGAAAGTTATGTATTTGTCGCGTTAGTGTTCTGGGTGTTCTGTTTCAGCATGTCGAGATATTCGATTTGGCTCGAAAACAGATTAAACACTGGTCACAAACGATAATTTAAAGCTCAAGGACGTATTATGACGCAACAACAAGACACTACCCAACCAATGATTCAGATTAACGATATGAACAAGTGGTATGGCGAATTTCACGTATTAAAGAACATTAACCTTACTGTAAACAAAGGCGAAAAAATCGTTGTCTGTGGCCCTTCCGGCTCTGGTAAGTCAACAATGATTCGCTGCATTAACCGCTTAGAAGAGCACCAGAAAGGCGACATTTTTGTATCTGGTAACGAATTGACTGAAGATCTTAAAAACATAGAGGCTGTTCGAAAAGAAGTCGGGATGTGTTTCCAACACTTCAATTTGTTCCCTCACTTAACTGTTTTAGAAAACTGCACGCTAGCTCCTATTTGGGTTAAGAAAATGCCTAAGGAAGAAGCTGAAGCCATTGCAATGAAATACCTAGAACGCGTTAAGATTCCAGATCAAGCGGATAAGTTTCCAGGTCAACTATCTGGTGGTCAACAGCAACGTGTTGCGATCGCTCGCTCTCTATGTATGAATCCTCAAGTCATGCTGTTTGATGAACCAACATCTGCACTCGACCCTGAGATGGTTCGTGAGGTACTGGATGTAATGGTTGAGCTTGCTGAAGAAGGCATGACCATGATTTGTGTGACCCACGAAATGGGCTTTGCAAAAGAAGTGGCAGATCGAGTCATCTTCATGGATGCCGGTGAGATCATCGAAGAAAACAACCCTGTTGATTTCTTTGAAAATCCTCAATCGGATCGAACTCAAAACTTCCTATCTCAGATATTGCACCACTAAAGAAGGCATGTGTGAGTTTCTTCATCCAAATTTGCACTCCTTCGATAATTTGCAAATGTAAGTAAAAAGAGGCGATAATAGTCGCCTCTTTTTTTGTTTATATTGTGTTACATCTTTTGAAACACATAACACACTATTTCCATTATTATTTTAGTTAGCGTTTGTTACGTCATGGGTTGATTTTTTCTAACAATAGCCCCATAAATATACTTATAAGCTAAATTCTTCACGAGGAAGATTATGAACAGTCCTATGTTTACTCGCACTTCAACACAAGAAAGTGCTCTACAAACCAACAAAGTATTGCGTAACACATACGCCCTACTTTCAATGACTTTACTATGGTCTGCTGTTGTAGCAGGCGTATCAATGGCGATGAACCTACCTCGCCCTGGCCTAATCATTATGCTAGTAGGCTTCTACGGTCTTTTATTCTTAACGGAGAAAAACCGCGATAACAGCATGGGTCTTGTTTTTACATTCCTATTTACGGGTTTCTTAGGCTACACAACCGGCCCAATCCTTAACATGTACATCGGCGCGGGCATGGGCGATGTGATTGTTACGGCACTAGGCGGTACAGCATTAGCGTTCATGGGCGCATCTGCATACGCTCTAACAACTAAACGCGACCTATCATTCCTAAACGGTATGTTAATGGCTGGCTTTGTTGTTCTATTGGTCGGCATGGTAGCAAACATCTTCCTGCAAATGCCTATGCTTCAGCTAGCGATGAGCTCTATGTTTATCCTATTCTCTACTGGCGTTATTTTGTTAACTACACAAAACATCGTTCGTGGCGGTGAGACAAACTACATCTCAGCAACGATTAGCTTATACGTATCTATTTACAACATCTTTATCAGCTTGCTAAGCATTCTTGGCATCATGAATAGCGATGACTAATTAGCTTTGATATTCACACTAATGTGAATTTAAAGTGACTTAGATTGAAACCCAAGAACCTTGTTCTTGGGTTTTTTTATCCCCTTAGCTTTATTACCAAGAGTCTTTTTTCTCTGAGACGTACAAGTAACTTGAGTTCAACAGCTAAGCTAATGTACCCTAGCATCGCTTTAACCTTCACTATTAATAACTCACTGCTAAATAAGAACGCCCAATGTTTAAATACAACGACAAAGAAATTCAGACTGACGCTCAAGGCTACCTACTTAACCATGCTGACTGGGAAGAAGGGATGATTGAAGCTCTCGCTCAAGACGAAGGTATCGAACTTACTGATGCTCACATTGAAGTCGTCCACTTTGTTCGTGATTTTTACGTAGAGTTTAATACGTCTCCTGCAGTTCGTATGTTAGTCAAAGCGATGGAAAAAGCACACGGCGCTGAAAAAGGTAACAGTAAGTACCTTTTCAAACTGTTCAAGAAAGGTCCGGCTAAACAAGCAACTAAGCTTGCTGGGCTACCAAAGCCAGCCAAGTGCCTATAAATTTCTAATAGTGGCGTAGCCCTAGGTAATTTGAAAATCAGTACGGGAAGTGGCCATCGCCTCTTCCTTTAAAATTCGGTCCACCTTTGCCAATCTTGGTCCTTGTTCTAACCAACCTTCCAGCTCTTCCATTTCACTCGTTGCACCGCTGGCTAAAACTTCAACGTCTCCGTTGTTCAAATTTCTCACATATCCGTGCAAATTCAGTTCATTTGCTTTCATCGCTGTGAAGTACCTAAAACCGACTCCCTGTACAGTACCCGATACTGTGAACTTGCAGCATTTTTGAAACATTATCTGTAACCCCACGTTTTTATTAGTGATATATTTACCATCGTCTATTTGTGCCAATTATCAATAGTGGCAATTTGGTTTGTTTTATTTGGATACTAATTATTATGAAAGAAACAGCTTTTCGATGGATCGATAAATATCTCATCCACTTAAAAATTCAAGAAAAATTCTATTTACTTCTACTTCTTCCCCTTCTTGCGCTCGGCATGTTAACGGTCGTTTTGGATAACGCCTCAGACACAATGTTGGATCATCTTTATCAAGATGAGCTTCTTCTGATGAAGAACCTCATTGAGGCTGGTGACTTATCAAGACAACAAGTAAGTAGCATTCTCGCTAACTCCGAAAGTATTTCACTAGGCTCAGGTGAAGGATCCGTGTCGGTGTTGAACGGCACGTATTCAATCGTAGCTTCTCATGACATTGATATTTGGCACTCTCTAAGCACCACACAAATAGCTCTAATCTCCACAACACTCTTAGTCATTACACTTGGCGTTTATTACATAATGACCTTCATTGGCGGCGCTATGTTCACCATGAATAAAGCATTAGCAACGCTTGCCGACGGTGACCTCACTCAACGAATGAATTTCTTCCCCGTTAGAGATGAGTTTAGCACCATTGCCATCACCATCGATAAAGTTGCCGATCGCGAACAAAAAATGGTCGTTTCTATTCAAGAGTCCATCGCCCTTATGCAGCAAATCAGCTCTGATCTAAACCAATCGACCCAACAAAGCTCCAACATCTCTAACACTCAACAAGAGCATCTAAATTCACTAGCAAGTGCAACGGAAGAGATGGCCTCTACGATTCGTGAAGTAGCGAGTTTGGCTCATGATTCTAGTAACCAAACAGAAGATGCGAAAAGCGTCGCACAGCAAGGACAAGGTAAAGTTTCAAATACACTTAGCTCTATCTCAAACCTTTCAAACGAAGTACGTTCGGCGTCTGAAGCTGTTGAAGAGCTTGATTCAAATGCCGCGCAGATTGATGACGTTGTAACGACTATCAATGGCATATCTGAGCAAACTAATTTACTTGCTCTGAACGCTGCGATTGAAGCTGCACGCGCCGGAGAACAAGGTCGTGGATTTGCGGTAGTGGCTGATGAAGTTAGAGCTCTAGCAGGTCGAACACAACAAGCGACAGTAGAAATTCAATCGATGATTGAAGCATTGCAGCGTAACAGCCAATCTCTCACTAAGTTGATGGATGTAACGGTAAACAACGCCGATGAAGGACAAAGCCTAATGTCGGAAGTGAACCAAGAGATTGGTGAGCTGGCCGATAAGAACCAGTCTATCTCGGATGCAAGTATTCAGATTGCTACCGCCGCAGAGCAGCAAGGCGTCGTCGCAGACAGTATTGCATCAAGTGTCGAAGAAGTTCGCATTCAAGCGGATAGCGTATGCCAGTTAATCAGCGCAACGAATGGAAACATAGAACAGCTTAGGCAACAAAGTAACAATATGGAATCGTTGTTGACCGGTATCAAAGCGTAGCGCTTACCTGAAACTTAAGGCTAACTAGACTATAAAGGCGAACCCCGAGCTTTCATTGAAACTCACATTGGTTCGCCTTTCGTTTTTCTAATTCCTATATACATAAACCACTGGGTAATGTGCGAATGTACTTTATTCCATATCAAAAGTAACATTTGTAAATATTATTAAATAGGCTATTCATCAAGTCACGCAATTGTTAAGCTGAATGCAAATGAGAATACTTATCGAGATCAATCAATGAATAAACCTAACCCAACTGAATTGACCGTTATCCACTCAGAAAAAATTTCACCTAATATGAGACGCATAACTCTCCACGACAATGCTTTAGCGCACTTACCTGACGACTGCGAAGGAAGCTACATCAAATTATTATTCAATTCAGAGGGTCATACGGATTTAAGTAGTATATCTGATGGTGAGCGCCCTATTATGCGAACCTATACCATTCGACGCTACTCCCCTGCTCTGCGTACGATTGAAGTCGACTTTGTCACTCATATTACACAAGACCTTCAGTGCGGCTTTGCTGCACGCTGGGCAATGAACGCCACGGTTGGGCAAACAATCAATGTCGTTGGTCCCGGTAATATTCAAGATATGAATATCGATGTAGATTGGTTCTTCATGGTCGCCGATATGACCGCATTGCCTGCTCTCTCAGCGAAAATTAAAAAACTCCCACGTGATTCAAAGGGCTACGCGGTGATTAAAATAACCGAGAAAGGTGATATTCAACCTTTGAATGCCCCTGACAATTTTCAAGTCGTTTGGATAACTGGAGAGGAATCACTGGCATCTAATGTTAAGGCACTTCCTTGGTTAGAAGGTACTGCGTCTGTTTGGACAGCTTGTGAGTTTGACTCGATGCGCGAATTACGTCAGTACTTCCGTAATGAGAAAGAAGTGGAACGCGAAAATATTTATATCAGTAGTTATTGGAAGCAAGGTATTTCAGAAGATGGTCACAAAGCTATCAAGCGTAAAGATGCCGATGAACAACCAAATTAAAGAACAAACAATTATAGATTAACCTTTACTTTCTTTCTGTTAAGACCTGATGGCAAGGTAACTTTCACTTAAGTACTCTTGCCAATTTTGTTTTGACAGCTGATAGTCAACTAGAGCTTTGAACCAGTGTATCTTAGACAACGTTCAGGTCATAGGTCAAAAAACGACTGTGTGGATCAAGTTCATAATCTGAAAATGGTTCGCAGTACCGAAAGCCAAATTTTTCATACAGGCTACGTGCTGGCAAGAAGTAATCATCAGAACCCGTCTCTAAACTCATCTGTTTATAACCATGTTCAACAGACGACTTAATTGCATGACGCAACAATTGAGTCGCAACGCCCGAGTTTCTTGCATGAGCAGGGGTACGCATTGATTTTAACTCAACATGTTCATTGTCTAACGCCTTTATCGCAACACATCCCTTTAGCATTCCATCCTTCCAAGCACTAAAGAATGTGATATCTGATGATTTTAATGCTTCCACATCAAGGGCATGAACACTCTCTGGCGGCGATGTCGCATACATATCAGCGAGATGTTCCTCAAGAAGACGAATAACGCTTCCGTCTTCCAAATTATCGATTTTAATATCCATACTCAGCTTAATTCCTTAGTTTTTTTAATTTTTTGTACATTCAAATGAGTTTATACAGCATGAAAATAACTTCATCTAAACTGTCTAAAACTAACTTTGGGGGAGTACTTTTCCAATACAAATACGTCATTCCTGACCGTATGAGCCTTTTCTAGTAGCTAAGGGGGTAACAGCTAACCAAACTGAACAAAAAATGCGTGATTTAAAGAGATTTTACGTACGCAGATATTTTGTCGCTCTCCTCTTTGGGCATATTAGGAAAACTCGGCATCTTTGCTCCTGACACACTAAGCGATGTGATTTTATGCGATATTTGATCTTCTGTTAAAGCGGTTGCCCTATTGGCAGGAATCCCTTTTAGAAAGCGACCTTGTCCAGTTTTTTGATGACAGCTAGAACAATGATGTTCAAATAGCTGTTGACCCGTTGTTAACTCTGGATGGTCATGAAGGTCCCTATCACAGCCAGTTATCAGTACGATAAAAGAAATCGAAGTCATCAGCCGCAATGCGTATCTCCTTATTCGTTAACCAAGATGCCTACACAAAGCATCAGTTTCAATTGACGTGATGGACGTTCAGCTTATTAAACAGTTTCTTAATTTATTAAATGACCAAGCTAACAAACGTATTGGCAACACAACCTGTATTTCGATCAGTCATGCCTTAACTCAATCAACATCAGCCTGTTAACATATGATTAATTTAATATATCTCATTGCACCCTAGAAAAGTAACACATATTTCACATATCACACTAGTTACGTAATTTTCACTAGGCAATAATGTAATAGTTAGTCGGCTACCTAACAGTAAAAGTTAAGTGCGTTGAGGGCTCGGAACGAATATGATGAGTATTGTTAATGCTTATCCTCTACTTTAACCAATAAAGAAACGCTCGTTCCATATAGGTCAAGGAGATTACATGTCGATATCCAATCAGCTGCTACTTTTTTTGGATGTAGTCCAACAAGGTTCATTCACTAAAGCTGCAAGCCTGCATGGCATGGACAACTCTTCACTTTCAAAACAGATAAAGAAACTAGAGCAAAGCTTAGACGTACAGTTACTCAACCGCTCTACTCGCTCGTTTTCTTTAACCTCGGCTGGAGAAGAGATCTTAGAGCAAAGCCAAATGCTGCGAGATACACTCGGTCACATCCAGCTGATCGCGGATTCTTATCAAGCTAAGCCAAAGGGTGTTCTAAGAATCACTTCCCCTATTTACTTTGGTCAAGAGTACCTGCAACCCGTCATCACACAATTTATGACCACCTACCCTGATGTTAAGGTTCTTCATTCATTAGACGATAAAAAAGCCGACATCATTGCTGACCAATTTGATATAGCCTTCCGTCTTGGTAAGCTCACTGAATCAAACTTGATTGCGAAAAAGGTAGCGAATACCCATTTTGTACTGGTTGCTTCCAACAGTTTTATCGAAAAGCATGGTGAGCCTTCTACACCCAGTGACCTCATTCACCTTCCTGCCATTATTTACGGGAACTATGATCTTACTATTGAAGAATTAAGCATAAATGATGCACCAGAGAGTAAGGTCTACACTAATTTAAAAATGAAGGGTAACTACCAAGTAAGCGACGTTCGAACTATGGTCAATGCAGTTAGAGACGGTCTAGGCTATGCGCTCATTGATTTATCTAACCTTAATAAGCCTATTGAAGAACTCGGCTTGAAGGTATTACTGTCCGAACACCATATATCAACTAGAAACACCGCCATCTATGCGGTTTACCCTCATAGAAAGCACACAAAACTTGCCCAGGAATTTATCAAAGCGGTCGTAGAGTATATCGGGACCCCACCTCTCTGGCACAGTTACCTCAATAAGTAAGCGATATAGCTACTTTCATTTCGGTAATTGGAACTCGGGTTATTTTTATTTCCCTCTCAACAAAAAAGCCTAAATGGTAAACATTCAGGCTTGGTATAAAGTCTTGTATTTCTAGTTAGGCATTAAAGCACAGTAATTACATCGTCCATCGTTAAACGGGCTTTTGGTAAGCCGTGATTATAGTCTTCACCACCTTTGTGGTAGCCCATCGCTAAAGCAAAGTCACACGTATACCCTTCTAACTCATCTTTAAATATCTCACCAATGAGTTCCGAATCAACACCTTCCATAGGCGTAGAAGCAATCCCTAAACGAGCTAGAACATGGAGTGTATTGCCTAGTGCTATGTAGGTTTGAGCCTTAGTCCAGTTGCCATTAAATCCAGCATCGTCGGTATTTAACTCTGCAAATGAAAAGCCACCATTTAGTTGTGCCTCAAACATGTCCGCAGGCAAATGGCCAGACGTCACTTCTACATCAATGACTTTCTTGTATTGCTCTTTAGTAAAACGAGGGTTATTAGCAAACAAGATGGTATGTGATGCTTCTTTTGCATGCGGTTGGTTAAATTGATGAACGTTAGCAAACGTATCATGGAAACGCTGTTTTGCTGCATCGCTCTCGATTACGATGAATTTCCAAGGCTGAGAGTTAATCGAAGAAGCGGATAAGCGGATTGCTTCTTTAATCACTTCCATATCTTCTGATGAGATTTTTTTAGTCGCGTCATATTTTTTTGCAGTATAACGATTGTTGAGATCTTTAATGATTTGGTGTGACATGATGCTTTCCTATTGCGCTTTCTAATTAAGCTTTTCTGTTGGCGCTATATTAGACACATGACCAGAGATGAAAAAGAGCAATAATATCCAATCATTATGGAATTAAAAATCCACAATAGTTCTTCTAATGCTTCCTAAGTAACCAAAGTGAGACCTTTCATCTATTATTAGTTTACTAGGCTGAAAATAGCCCAATACATACGCTGCTGAATACAAGGAGTAACTATGCTAGGTGAAAGCCATTCGCTTCTAAAGGACTTCCCAGAATTAAAAGACACCATTTTAACCCGTTCAAAAAATGATGACGCTTTTAAAGCTGAAATGAATAAATACGATGACTTAGATAAAGAAATCAGAAAACTAGAGCTTAAAGACTCTCCCATCGGTGATGAGGAGATGCATCAACTAAAACATAACCGTGCGGAATTAAAAGACGACTTGTACCAACAGCTTATTTCAACCAGTTAAACTGCCCCTGACAATTTCACCCTAAAACAGACTCCCTATAAAAGCTCGTCTTTACGAGCTTTCTTCGTTTTATGCGCTCTGCACCTTTCAAAATCAGCCTTACTCTTTTCATCTTTCTATTCCCGTTAAAAATAAATAAAGAAAAAGCTTTACCTAAACTTAACTTGAGGTTTTAAGGTAACTCTATCGGTACGGATAAATACGATTTCAAATAAGCAATAATTTAAAGGACTAAAACTATGAAAAGTTATGTAGAACACGCGAATATCTCAGTCGTTGAACCTAAAAAAACCATCGCATTCCTAACCGCTGCAATTCCTAGCTGGGAGATTAGAGGTGGAGGTAAATATGAAGACGCAACTGGCAAGCAGATAGAATGGTGCCACGTTGGGGACGATCAATCCTATATAGCTTTAGGTTCGAATGGCAAAGGCGATGCTGAAGATTGGACTGCCCAATTCACTGGGGTTAAGCATATCGGTATTGTAGTACCAAACATCGCCGAACTTGAAGCAAGGCTTACAGAAGCTGGCTACGAATTAGATCATAGAGGAGCGCCTCACCCTCACCGCATCAATGCTTACTATATGGAAGACCACAATATCCAGTTTGAGTTTATTGAGTATCTGTCAGAGCTACCTGCAGAGAAGAATGATTACACGGCTTAGACTCCATAAGGGATTTTTCGACGCTCTCCTTAATCTAATAAGATAAATCGTCGACTATATAAGTAAGGTGAAAAACAGGCAGTCTGCAATTCTGCTCTCTAGATACTACGCCACTGTTGGAAAGCAGTGGTGTTTTTCTGTTTGGCCTATTCGTTTGTTCGTGAAAATTGCAAAACACTAACCCAATCAATAACGAATTGGTGATGAACATTCAGTCGAATCTCTTTAGACTGATCATTAAAACTTGAAGGCTTCAGCTCTGAAAACTGTGGCTTTTGCACAAAAAAAGCATCTCAAACTAGACAGGCACATTATGGACAATAGTATCATTGAGACAAACCACAGAAAGCCAGCGTCTAACGGCATAGTTGATCATCACTCATCAACGATAAGTAAATGGATAAAAAGTGTCATCGTAATATTGCTTTGTACCATTGGTACTTTTAAGTTTCTAGATGACTATACTCACGAGAAAGTTAACCAATCCATCATTCACGGCACTGTCGCTTATGCATCGGTTAAGACATTAAGTACCGGAATTTCCGCTGCAAAAGGCGTCGAGTTTTCCGTTGGCTTAGTCACGACAAGATTGGGAGAGCTATTAGAGCCTGTCAATGAAACTCTCGTTTATACCAGTCATATAATAATGACGGCCCTAGCCTCACTTGGCTTACAAAAAATGCTTCTTGTCATATTCTCTTCGTCGCTGGGTAATAGCATATTAATAACGTTCGGCTGCCTTTACCTGATCTCTTTTTGGTTCAGCCGTTTCTCTCGCTATGAATCCAGAGCAAAGTCACTGTTTATATTTACCGTTTTTGTCAGGTTTTCCTTAGCCTTGTCATTGGGCGCTAATGCACTTATTGATCAAGCGTTTATAGACCCGCAAATTAATGAATCAGTTCAAAGATCGAATGAGTTAACCAGTAGTATTGAAACTATCTCTTTGGAAGATGCCGCTAGCAATGGGGATATAGACTCTACAGAGAAAGAAGGGTTTTGGAGTAAAACAAAAGGGGCATTCGAAGGGTTGTCTCAGTCTCTCGTTAATAAACAAGACCAGATTTTAAACTTACCCGAACTATTCAATAATTACATCATGGATTTCATGAACTTAATCGCGCTTTTTTTATTAAAATCAATCATCTTACCGATTTCATTTCTATTGATTTTAAAGTCTGCATTCCACAAGGTCATTCTTTCATTCACCTAGGTAAGTGGCTAGTGCAAATATATTAAGTGCCTCAAACTCAATGGTAGAGGCACTCACACTAATAGTTTACCGCTCATATAGCCCGAGAAGTTTCTAACTATTTACTAGCTCATGATGCTTAGTTAATTGCACATATAGCGTGTCTTTGAGTTCCATACGCTGAAGTTTGAGATCATGCATACTTTCATCATTAATCGGACTGCCTGATATCTCGAGTTGTCGGATATCGTAGTCGAGCTCATGATACTTCTGAAGCTTCGCTTTGAATGTTGGATCGTCGTGGTTTAACTGGACAATGTCTAATTTAAGTTCAGGAAAATCTAGAATAAAAGCATGGTTTTCATTTAGCATCGGCATTTCCTTTTTTAGTGGATTGCCCTCAGTATAGGAGCAATCCACTATAAGAAATGCGCTTTAAAACACAAAGCGGTAAAGTCGGTAAACTACTTTGGTAAGTTGTCTAGCGCATCTGCCATTGTCATTAAGCGATCGAGTATTTTCTCACCATCAACACCAATTCCGTTATGCTCATATTCATTGGTAATCCATACCTTAGACATCGGAATATTCGCTAGCGTTTCTCGTGTATAGTCGAGCTCTACATACATATCATCCGCATAAGCAGCACATGCCAATGGCACACTGTTTTGACTTAACACTTCAGCATTGTATACATCTACCCAGTCTTCTTTCTCAGCTAAAATATTTGCCGCTTCACGCAACGATTTTAATGTTTCAAGTTGATCAAACATCCATGGGTAAACCATCTCGCCAGTAAACCAAAATTCACTTCCCGCTTGGTAATTAAATTGAGGATATTGCTCGCGCACTCGATGTGCTGACCAGTTTGATGCAAAGCCTTGGCAGTAAATAGGCTCGTGTAAAATGGCGTAAATAGGATTAGTTAGGTAACCCTGCTCTTGCTGCATTTGATTCAAGAAGCTGTAGCTTAATTGCTTGCGTCCACCAACCTCGATAAATGCACTTTCTAGCATGTAATACAGTGGTATGTTTGCCCCGCCACGCCCTAAGTTTATACCGATTAATTGAAACTGTTCGACAGTAAACAACTGTCCATTAGGCAAAGTTACGTTGTTATCTAATAGGTACTGGGCAATGTCGCTGCACATATCTTGAGCTTGAGGGAATTGTGCAAAGAAGGCGTTGTTCTTATCGATAACACGTTTATAAGTGGCTTGGTATACATCATCAGCATGGCGAGAAATCGAAGGGATTCCGCCTGTAACGTAGCAACGCAGTAGGCTTTGAGGAAATAACGATAAGTAAGACAATGTACAAAACCCACCAAAGCTCTGGCCCAATGTTGCCCACTTTTCAATACCGAACTGCTCACGAATCGCTTCTGCGTCACGTACAATATTATCCCCTCGAAAATGAGCTAGATATTCGGCTTGCTGTTTTGGCGTCAGGTGTGCCAACGACTCTTGGTTGATCACAGAGCTATTACCCGTTCCACGCTGATCTAACAAAAGAACTCGGTAATCTTGAAGTGCTCGCTTTAGCCAACCAGAGTCCCCACTTGCTCTCGGAGACGGAAACCCAGGCCCCCCCTGGAAATACACTAACCAAGGCAGTTCCAAATTGTCTTTCGCTAGGTCAACAACCTCACGGGCGAAAACTTGAATTTGTTCACCATCATCATCTTGGTAATTAAGTGGCAGTTGGAAGTTGTGCTGACGATACAACGTAGATCCATCAATAAAGCTCTTTTGCACGTGTTTATCCTTATTTTTATATTATTCGAACTAGTACATTATTAAACTATTACGTTAATAAACAGAATGCGTGAAGGACGAGTGCCTTCTCAGTCCAAGAAATACTACCATTGTTTTTCACTACAAACTGCATGATTGTCCTACCGTTCATTGGTTAAAACCTACATCTTTAATTTCACCAATCATTGAGTCGTTATCCATAACTACACGTTGTAGTTTTGTTGTTCGTAATTTCACGCAAAACAGTGCTTATCGTTAACTTACACAATATAATCAATAAACTACTCATCTATCACTATAGCGACGTATTCTTTTATGCCCTATCGCATTACATCAGTCTTAATCCGTATTATTCTGTTTCTCTCTCTCATTACCACAGCCCATGTTTTTGCTTCGCCGAATAACTTTAATCAAGCAAAAGTCATGGCTAAAAATGATGTCTATTTTGATAGAACACAGTTTGGCACTTTTTACTGTGGCTGCTCATTTACCTTCAAAGGCAGAAGTGGCGGAGTTGTTGATCTCGACTCTTGCGGTTACGAAGTTAGAAAGAATGAAACGCGAGCTCAGCGTATTGAATGGGAGCATATTGTCCCTGCTTCAAACTTTGGGCGGGCTCGTCAATGCTGGCAGGAAGGTGGACGTAAAAACTGCACTAAAAACGACCCTGTATTTTCACAAATGGAAGCGGATCTATTTAACCTAACGCCTTCCGTTGGAGAGGTAAATGGCGACCGTTCCAATTACAACTTTGGCATGGTCCAGGGGAAGAAACAGCACGGTCAATGCGATATTAAAGTCGACTTCAAAAATAGAACGGTAGAACCTAGAGATGAAGTAAAAGGCTTCATTGCTCGAACCTATTTCTACATGCACGACCGTTATCAATTTCCAATTTCAAAGCAACAAGAAAGATTACTAATGAGTTGGGATAGCCAATTCCCCGTCTCAACTTGGGAATTAGAACGCAATAACCGAATTGCTAAAGTAATGGGGCACGACAACCCGTTTGTGACGCGAGATAAATACTGGAGAGAAGGCTTTAGAGCCAATAGTGCTAATTTACCCAGTTTGAACGATTCCAGTAGCACTTCAGAGACAAGCTCGGGGGTAATACATGGAAATAAGCGCAGTAAGGTTTACCACCTTCCTAACGGTTGCCCGAGTTACAATAGCATGAGCGATAAAAACAAAGTCCTCTTTTCTACAGAGCAAGAAGCTCAGAACAAAGGCTTTCGAAAAGCAGGAAACTGCCGTTAGACGCGCTGAACGTCATTAAGTTTGAAACCGAAAATACGTCTTCAAAATTCAATCAAAGCCCGTGAACTACGGGCTTTACTTTTTTGTATAAACAACTGCGTTACTTACATTCCAAATCAAGTACGTTAAATAGTTAACTAATAGCATTACTATCATCTATATATAAAATCCCTTTTATTTCAATGCAATACCACCAATCACCTAGATTGATCGAACATCAATACAAATCAATATTTGCTTTAACTGGGTTTGGTGCATATTGTTTCACATAGAGAGAACTCAACTTGAGGTACTCTAACTAAGTGGGCGACACCGTTATGAATGCTTCGATATTCAAACGTACTACTCCAAAAGGCTTATTATTCGATCCTAGAGTAATCGAATTACTCGAAACAGCTTCCGTTTGTAATAAAATACACACCTTCGCCTCAATAGATCTCGCCTATTCCTGACGAATCATTTCATTTTTTGACGCCTATCAAGAGGCGTCATGTTTATCGATCGGGCGATAATTCGTGGTTCTACAGTCATCGTCAATCTCATTATTTACGTAACAAACATTATGGACAACAGATCACATGGATTTTGACAAAGTAGCAGTAAGTAAAAAACAAATAAGCGGTGAGATACCGATGGTAGCAACAGAGATTATTGATGGTTGCCTCTATTCTGGGCTTTTTGGCTCTCTCGATTCAGCAAGAATGGCGGCCATTATTGATAGATTAATGTCTACCTGTGAGACTCGTGGCGTTCAATCAGTCATCATCGACTTGGGCAATGTTGATGCGATTGATTCGGCCATCGCAGGTCAACTCATTCATCTATCACGAATATTAAAACTCGTTGGTGTTGATACCATCTTTTGCGGTATCAATACGATGCTGGCAAAAACTATGGTCACCACTGGTGTTTCCATTGGCGATGTTAATGTCGTTCGAGACCTAAAATCTGCCCTTGCTCTGTATTTTGAGAAAACAGGGTTAGAACTGGTTAAAGCATGCAAGTAATGTCGCCTCCCATTAAAGAAAATCAGGCGGTATATCATGGTGATATTCTGGGTGAAGATGATGTTTATCATATCGCTTCTATCAGTAAATTAATCTCAAATCAGATAGGATTCTCTTCTTTTGACAGCGGGCTAATGTCGATCGCTGTGTCAGAAGTTGCCATGAATGTCATTCGCCATGCAAAGTGCGGTGTTGTGAGTATCAGATTAACGGGCAACAAAAAAGGCGTTGAAGTAACAATAGAAGACAAAGGCCCTGGTATTGAAAATATAAAAGAAGCGATGAGCGACGGCTTCAGCAGCTATGGAAGTATGGGAATGGGTCTTGGAGCATCGCAGCGCTCCGTTGATGAACTAAAATTCAATAAACATGACTCAACAGGCACCTCGATCACACTCAAAAAGTATTTACCTGTTCCTGAGGATTATATCGATATTTCCGTAATATCCTCTCTCTCTTCGCCCTATACGGCTAATGGTGATAAGTACCACGTGTTCAAGTACAACGGCGACAAAGTGCTCCTAGCATTTTTTGAATATCGATTTAGTGATCTAGGCGAAGACCCGATACAAGTTCGTGAACGAAACAGCCTGATTAAATCTAACCTTCACCTTCCACTCGATAGGCTCATGGACTTAACGATAGAGTTCTTTTCGAATGCAACGAACTTACATGACTTAAAAATATCTCTGTTTAGACTCACACCCGATACGATTGAATATTCCACTCTCGGATTAATCGATATTTTTGGTTACCCTAATCAAGAGTCCAATACTTTAGAATCTTCTCACTTTAGCGAAGACACTGTATTCAAAAACAGAAATACTACGACGCTTAAGCGACCAAACTCCTTTTGCTTCGCTATACAATCGCAAAAAATCACCCATAAAGGTCTGTCTTCGCTAATTCAGCAGGCTTATTCATCCCAAACTATCGCAATGACACTGTTTGATGATTACCCATGTAATCAACAACCGTTAAGTGTGATAGTAATCCAAGGATAGAAGCATGACCGAATCCGTTCAGCAGACAATAGCACTTAGGCAATGCCTTACCGGAATTATTGGTAATGCACCATTTGGCGTTTTAACAATCTCTAACGAGATGGAGGTGAGCATCATCAATGCTGATGCGATTCGACTGTTGGGTTTACCACCATCAAAAATCACAGAAATGGTCGATATCCCCTACTCTGAAGCGTTTATTAACATTCCGGAATTAAAAGAGTGCTTTGAAGAATCAATCATCAAGAAAAAGCGTAGAACCCTTGATATATCAAAAGTTAAAGCGAACGCATTCACCCTCAATATCAAATGCAGAGCCATGCTGCACGGCACGCTAGTTATCATATCAAACGTAACGGAACAAACACTTCTTGAGGAACAGCTTATTCACCAAGCAACTCACGACGGCCTAACCAAACTAGTCAATCGACAACAGTTTGAGGAAAGACTCGACCGCTTTATCGAGAAGTCTAAAAAACATAATTTATCTGGCGTTGTTATTTTTGTTGATGTCGACCGCTTTAAACCCATTAACGACTCTGCTGGCCACGCCGCTGGTGATGAATTACTCAAACGCATCACCTCTATCATGAAAGAACACATTCGTGAGAGAGATACACTAGCGCGATTGGGGGGCGATGAATTTGCCATCCTTTTAGAAATTTGTTCGCTTGATAAAGCCGTTCAAATTGCTGAAAACTTAAGAAAAGAGATCGAATCCTACGTTTTCATGTATGGCGAAAAGTCATTCAAGATTGGTATTTCCGCGGGCGTCTCTTTAGTCAACCTACAGTGTGATACCGTTAGTTCGGTGATCAATGCTGCTGATAACGCCTGCCAAATTGCAAAAAACAGTGGCAGAAATAGAGTCCATGTTGTTGATTTTAATAAAGCCGAACTCGATGAGCATATCCGCGAGGTTGAATGGCTAGCGAAACTAAATGATGCCCTAGCCTCCAACAGTTTCGTTCTTTACGCTCAGAAAATACGTCCATTAAATGATAAAATTGAGCAAGACCATGTTGAGATTTTAATTAGGCTTCGTACGGATCAAGGTGAGATTATCTCACCCGGTGTGTTTATCCCTCCTGCAGAGCGATATGACCTGATGCCTAGCATTGATCGATGGGTTCTTAAAGAAGCCTTCAGTCAAATGCTTCCGCATCGAAACTATTCAATCAACCTTTCAGGGCAAACCCTTTCAGATAGTAGTCTCATCTACTATATCGACACGTTATTAACCCATTACCCAGTAGACCCTGAGCAAGTTTGTTTTGAGATTACTGAAACAGCAGCAATTCAAGATATAAATAGGTCTGTTAAGCTCATCAATGAACTAAAAACAAAGGGGTTTCGATTTTCTCTAGATGACTTTGGTTCTGGCCTTTCTTCGTTCCTTTACCTTAAAAAACTGCCTGTTAATTACTTAAAAATAGACGGTGATTTTGTAAAGGATATCGCTACCGATCCTGTTTCGTATGCCATGGTGAAATCAATCAATGAAGTGGGACACACCATGGGATTAAAAACAATCGCTGAATTTGTTGAAAATGAAGAGATATTGACGAAGTTAGCCCAGATTGGCATCGATTATGTTCAAGGTTACCATATCCATAAACCACAACCACTCGAAGAGATCTACAGCCCTGCGTATCTAGCTGTGATCTAAGAAAAGACGTCCATTATGTAGAGGTGAAGCGTTACTCTACAGCGAATCAACTTCAAATCAGTGTTATGACTGACGTATCGTTATCTTTTCTATGTTGAACTGCTCGCATTGATTAAATTTCGAAAATGCATTTAGCTCTTCTTCCAGCGCAGATAGAAACATCTCTTGATTTCTCACTGATGGCTCAACGGCCAAGTGAATGACATTGAGTGTTGACGTTTTTTTATCAACCTTGCAATCCGCCCTTGCAACTAATTCACCTCCCCAAAGAATAGGTAGGCAAAAATAGCCAAATATCCGCTTCTGCTCTGGGACATAACATTCAATGAGATAATCAAAGTCAAAAATCGAGCTAGCGCGTTTACGTTGAATCAGTAAGTTATCAAACGGTGATAGTATCTTAGCCTTCGTCTTACTTAAGCGTTTATTCAGAAGAGAAAATACATCACAACAAGCAAAGTACTCATTCCCGCTTATCACGACCTTCTCAATCTCCCCGCTTTCACACAATTCATTAATCGTTTGACTGACCTGAGTCTTGAGTCCTTTCAGTAAGTAGGTGATCTCGGACAGTTTGCCAAAACCATGCGCCCTTAAATAGCGAAGAACCAAAAACTTACCGTGTTCCTGCTCTGATGGAAGAGAAACGTCCAACCCATTGGGTAGCACTCTTTCGGTCAGGTCATACACTTTGTGGAAGTTTTTACGCTCAGGAATCATCAGCTCACCCTGCATATACAGCGTTTCTAATGCTCGCTTAGTTGGCTTACTACCCCAACCATTGGTTTTCGTGATCTTTGAATCAAAATCCTTTGCCATTAATGGCCCATCATCTTTGATTCGCTTAAGAACCTCCTTCATCAGTTTGTGATCTTTGGTATACCAATGACTCTGTTCATTCGAACGAATGGCTTCTTTGCGTGGCAAACTGAATCGATAATCACTCATTGGTAGATAAGCGGCGGCGTGTGACCAATACTCAAACACCTTCTTCTCCGCCACCAACCGATCAAGGTGTTCCGGTTGATAGCTAGGGTTGCGGTTCCAAAGTGTATGGTGATGCGCCCGTTGAACAACGGAAATCGTATCAATCTGCACGTAACCTAATCGTTCAAATACCCCAAGACTCTTAGAGTATCCTTTGCCTGATAAAGATTTAGCCGGCAAGCCTTGCGAAAGAAGCGCTAGTTTTCTTGCTTGAGTAATCGAAAGTGAGGTCATGATCATCCATCTAGATAAGAAGCTCGAAATGCCAATTCGGTGGCGTCACACGACATTATCACAACCTATATATTGTTCATAATATCATCATCAAGCACAAAACGATGAACCGCTAAAGGCAGTTGACTTATATACATTTTTTTACTTTATCCACTGGAGCCCCTATGCTCATGACAGGTCATAAGAAACGGAAGGTATGAAATGAATTTTCCACCCGCTCTCAAACATGGTCTCATTGAGCCCGTAATCGATAATGTTTATTGGGTTCGAGGTAGTGTTCATCTAAAGGCCCCACACCCTAGATTTGGCCCTATGACACTGAAATTTAGTCGAAATATGGTCATCATCAAGCAAGATAATGAGCTGACCTTAATCAATTCAGTACGATTAAATGACCAAGCACTCTCTGAATTAGATCGATTAGGCAAAGTAAAGCATGTGGTAAGACTTGCCGCCTTTCACGGCATGGATGACCCATTTTATAAAAACCGATACAACGCAACAATGTGGTCTGTAAACGCGCCTTATTTTCATGGTGTTGACCCTAGCAAAACAGACGCTCACTATTTTACGGCCGACAAAATCCTTTCACCAAAGAGTCTTCCTCCTATTCCTGATTTGAAATACTTCGAGATCAGTTCAGGGTTGCTCAATGAAGGACTTTTACACCTAAATCGTGAAGACGGAGTTGCCATCTCTGGCGACAGTCTACAAAACTGGCATCAAGCTGATAAGAACTTTAACCTGACCGCTAAATTTATGATGAAGAAGATGGGATTCATAAAAAGAGCGGCAATCGGCCCGGGGTGGCTACAAGCAAATAAACCCGATCTTTCAGATTTATATGAGTTTTTAGATTGGCAATTTGAACGCATAGTCCCTGCACATGGTGAACCCATTCACTCCGGTGCGAGCAACGCCTATAGAGAGACAGTAGAAAAACTATTGGCTAAGCATAGATTGGATAATTCTTAATCCTTTATGAAGGCCGAGTCTGGCTCGGCCTTCATAGCAATATATACACCTAGGAATTCACAATTAAGACATCACAGCTTGGATATTAGCCTAACTATCAATGCGCCAGGTTCACGCATAGAGTCAATGTTGTGGCTCAGCACGGTTCCGTTATTTGGCGCAACGTAACGCTCTGTTTCTTCACCAAAAGCATTGTAACTAATAGCAAGTAACTCACCTTCCACAACCGATTGCAGCAATTCAACTTGCGGTAATACAAAGCCGCCTTCGTTTGCTCGAATGGAAACAATATTATTACCTTCAAAAGCCGATCTATATTCGGGCTTCACTTCGCCTTCAATAACCGACTGATGACGTAAGATCTCTTCAATGCCTTCTACCGTACGATCAATCAAAGGTTGTTGAATAATTTTCGCAGTCCCTACTTCAATAGTAATGCTAGGAATATTGGCTTGATTCCAAACAGTCTCAAGTACACCTGTATCCCCAGGGTCATTTAGAATCACATCAGGTTGAGCTTGGCGCGCCATGTTTAAAGACGCTTCAATTCTAAAATCGGCGAAGATGTATAGAGGATACGTTGCACCCGAGGTTTGAGTATGAAGATCAATGGCCAAATCTGCATTTGATTTCAATAAGTTCTGCCACAATGAATCTACATAACGATTCGCTGCATCACCTTGTGGGTTACCCGGAAAAAAGCGATTGAGGTTACACGGTGATGCGTCAGGGTCAGAAGAGGAATAGTCACGGCTATGATTTAGCATTCCTGGTAAATTGATTGTCGGAACAATAGTGACTGTACCTGAAACAACCTTTCCCTTTAATTGACGTCCAAGTTTTTGAGCCGCTAACACGCCATTAAGTTCATCACCATGCACACCAGCGGTTACCATTACTCGTGGCCCTTCCTGCTCACCTTTCAACACGATAACAGGAAGATATTGATACTGGCCAATCGCCGTACTTGCTACTTGAAACCAAAATTGATGCTCACCAGCGGTCAAGCTAGCCACATCTAGTGAAGAAATAATTGAACGACCTTGTATAACATCGCCCTGAAAACTTGAATTAGACAAAACCAAACTCCCAATGAAAAAGGCGAGTCACCTCGCCTTAGATTTAAAGTTTATTGGTAATACTTATGAAAACGACAGTATTACGAAAAGCCCATTACATGAGCACCGACAACCACGAAACTTGAAAGCACAAATAGCATCAAAATGAAGCGCCAACAGAATCGAGCCCAGTCTCCCCAATCAATGCGACAAACACCAAGCGTCGCCATTAACGAAGCTGATGTTGGAACAATAATATTGGTAAAGCCATCACCTAATTGGAACGCCAAAACAGCTACCTGCCTTGTAACGCCAACAATATCAGCAAGTGGTGCCAGTAATGGCATCGTTAACGCAGCTTGACCTGAACCTGAAGTAACAAAGAAATTAAACACAGACTGGAATACATACATCAACCACGCAGCGACAACATCAGGCAATCCACTGATCGCCATGCCTGCACCGTTTAAAATTGAGTTTAGAACACTCGATTCATCAGTAGAACCGCCGCCTAAAATCAATAAAACACCTTTAGCACAACCTACTAATAATGCGGGTGCTAACATGATGCTTGCACCTTCTTTAAACGAAGCGGCTATATCGTTTACGGTCATGCCGTTAAGACGGAAAACAACACCGATAATGCCGGCGATAAAGCCCATAGTGAAAAATTGAGATGCGATTTCAGGAATGTACCAAGCGTGAGCGACAACGCCCCATACAACCCATACAGTCGTTGCGATAACCGTCGAAATAACAAGCGTATCACCCAAATTCCAACGTGAGTTTTGATCTCCAGCGTCTTGATTGCGGAAATATTCATCACTCACTCGGCTATAAGACAACTTAGGGTCAGCCTTAATTCTTGATGCGTACATCATGGTAAAAGCAATGCCGATCAGCGTGAATACCGCCCACATCGTCATCCTCATCTGCATACCCGATAATACAGGAACACCTGCTATACCCTGTGCGATCGCCACTGAAAATGGGTTCATCCATGAGGTAGCAAAACCGATTTGCGTTGCAACGTAAGTCACCATAACCGTTGTAATACCGTCATAGCCAAGACGAACCATTAAGGGCGCTATGATAATGGCAAACGCTACGGCTTCTTCACCCATGCCAAAAACGGCACCGCCGAGTGAAAATAGCAAAAATAGAACAGGAATAAATAGCGCTTCACTGCCTTTCGTTTTATCGATAAGGCGTAAAATACCGTTATCAATGGTGCCTGTGCGCATCACGACACCAAACGCACCACCAATGACAAGCATGAACATAATAACGCCAATAGCGCTTCCCCATTTAGAACCAGACACTAGTCCTTCAAACGGGAAATTCATTAGGCCGATACCACCGCCCGAGGCGAAGAAGCCTATTTTGTTATAAACCAGTTCACCTTCACCATCAGTCGTATACGTGAATGAATGAGGATCTATCACAGTACGAGATTTCTCGATACCTTCCGCAATGTACGTCACTTCTTGGCTATCAAAGTGGCCTGCAGGAATTAGGTAGGTCAGAATACTGGCTAATATTCCGACAATAAAGATGAGAACCAGTGTATCGGGCATTTGCCAAGTTTTTGCTTGCTGCACTTGTGGCTGCACGTCCATTTCAGCTTGAGACATATAATATATTTTATTTAGTAGAACAGGGCGTAAAATATCATTTATTTAGCATAAAAAATCAATATAAATACCAATTAATGAAAGAAGAAACTACACATTCATTGATATTGAAGCATTAATCACTGAAAAGGTTGAATTATTAAGCTGAAATGGATTGAGACGTAGATCTTGATTGGATAATAACGTTATAGAATTAGAAGCGGAATAACGAACTAGGTATTAGCCTAGCTCGTTAACAAGGATATTGATTAGAAATGACAACTAGCGACGTCGGCTTGGCAACATGTCGGTCATTGATCCCTCAACTAATTCCGCGGCAAAAGCGAAGGTCTCAGCCAACGTTGGGTGTGCATGAACAGTGTGAGCGATGTCTTTTGCTCTACCACCTAATTCAAGAACCGCAGCAGCTTCATGGATAAGCTCACCGGCATTTTCACCACATATACCCGCCCCTAACAGAGCACCCGACTTTTTATCAAACAATGCTTTCGTTACACCGTTGGTTGCCCCAACACTTTGCGCACGTCCGCTTACAAGCCAAGGCACTTTACCTATATCGTAATCAAGCCCTTCTTGCTTCGCTTCCTGCTCGGTTAAACCAACCCAAGCAAGCTCAGGGCTAGTATAAGCAACAGATGGAATTGCAGTTGGATGGAAAGTTGAATCTAAACCTGAGATAACTTCAGCGGCGACTTTACCCTCATGGCTCGCCTTATGAGCTAACATTGGACCTTTAACGATGTCTCCAATGGCGTAGATATGAGGTAAAGAAGTCTGCATACTTTCATTCACCTCGACCAGCCCTTGCTCATTCACCAAAACACCGACATTTTTTAAACCTATGCCCGATGTGTTAGGTCTTCGACCTACCGCAACCAACACAGCATCGAACGTTGCGTTTTCTGGCGCCTTTTTACCTTCAAAGGAAACGACAACACCCTCAGGTGTGGCTTCCATAGCGGTCACTTTGGTTTTAGTTAGCATTTGGTATGTTTTTTTGATTGCTTTGACAAGAGGTTGAACTACGTCTTTATCTGCGGCTGGAATAATTTGAGCTTGCGCTTCAACTATCGTTATCTCGGAGCCCAGTGCCGAATAGACCTGAGCCATCTCCAGTCCAATGATGCCTCCGCCGACAATCAGCAACTTTTCAGGGATATTTTGTAAAGACAACGCGTCAGTTGAGTCCCAAATGCGCGGATCGTTTGGTCCAATTGGTAATTTAACCGAGTGAGATCCCGTCGCAATAATGGCATGTTGAAATTCGATTAGTTGTTCTTCATCAGCCAGAACCGACAGTGTATTTTCACCAATAAATTGGCCTTCACCTTGTAGTCGCATTACTTTTCTCGCTGTAGCCAGATTCGCAATGCCTTTTGTAAGCTCTGAAATCGTTTCTTCTTTATGGCCTCGTAACGCATCGATATCAATTTCTGGATCCGAAAATGAAATACCCATTTTAGAGCCGTGCTTACTATGCTCAATCAACGAAGCGGCATGAAGTAATGTTTTTGATGGAATGCAACCTACGTTGACGCACACACCACCTAAAGTATCTCGTTTTTCAACAATGCATACTGTCATTCCAAGATCTGCAGCTCTAAAAGCCGCTGTATAGCCTCCCGGCCCACCACCAAGTACAACTACATCAACACTGATCGATCCCATCCTCAAAGCCCCTTCTTAAGCTATTAAACTCTCAACATACGAACAAAGGCAGCACAATGCGCCAGATGGTTACAGATTTACCCTATAAAAAGGCCAAGATAAACCCACGAATTGAAATATCTGATGTTGGCTCACCTTAAATTCAAAGAGATCAAACAATATGCACCTCAGATCAATAAATCACCCAAACCTTTATCCAACATTGCTTTGAAGTTCCCCGAGTAATGTTTTTATCCGATTTAATAACTACACTTAGCTTTATGCCGTGTTAGGAGGTGGTATGAAGTCTATTTATCTATTGCTACTGTTCTTTATTAGCGCTTTTGCTTACTCACAAGAGATGGTGTTTGTTCATAGTTATCACTTCGAATATCCGTGGGTTAAAGAGTATAGGCAAGGGTTTGAGTCAGAGATCGACGGATTTAATATTCATCATTTTCAGATGGATACAAAACGGAGACCTGCTGAAGAATTTGAAGAGATAGCGGATAAAGCATGGACATTTATTGAACAAAACAAGCCCGATGTCGTTGTCATCTCTGACGATAATGCTCTGAAATATTTGGGTCCACGCTTAACAAAGAACCGAATTCCTACCTTTTTCCTTGGTATCAATGCGAACCCTCGTTTGTATGTAAGTATCACCGACACAATTACAGGTGTATTAGAGCGACACTTGCTCGAAAATACCGTTCACATGATCAAAAAATTGCAACCTAGCGTGAAAAGAATCAAGATCATCATGGACAGTGGGGCGACATCACATGCCATTTTAGAAACTTCATTTTCAAATAAGACTAAGCTATTGATCCATGGCATAGAGGTCAACACCTACTTTATTGGTTCGAAAGAGAGCTGGTTCGAGAATACTAAAAGTGCCAAATCAGAGGGTTATGATGCATTGATAATGACGAGTTTTGCATCGCTAAAAGACAAGTCGGGGCAACACTTTCTAATGGATGACGTGATCAGTTGGACAAGCTCTCATACCCCTATCCCACTTTATTCTTTTTGGAATTATGAAATAGGGACAGGCAAAGCAATCGCCGGTGTCACCGTCAGCGCACTACAACAAGGTATAACCGCAGCCCAACAAGTTAAGCAATATATAGACTCAGGCATTATGCCGATGATCACGACACCCAAAAAAGGTAACATTGTATTTAGCCAAACTGAGTTGAAACGTTGGAATATACAGGCCCCACCCGAGCTATTAAAGCGAGCTAAATTACGCGATTGAGTGTATTTTATCGTAATAACATAAATACTTAGGTTCATATGTCTGTAGTTAAAGAAAGCCCTCCAATACTCTATTCATTGCAACATTGCCCTTATGCAATGCGTGCTCGAGTTGCTCTATATAAAGCGAAACAGCAAGTTCTCATACGAGCCATCAAGCTCAACAATAAACCTGAAGAAATGCTTATCTCCTCTCCAAAAGGAAGCGTGCCAGTTTTATGTATTAATGAGAATTGTACGATTGATGAGAGCCTAGAAATCATGCTTTGGGCTCTGGCTAAAAATGACCCGTATGAACTGCTACTAAGCGATCAGCCAAGCGCTGTAGCAGATATGGTGAGTTTGATTGCTGATTTTGAAAGTACATTCATACCCAATATGGAAGCTTACAGCTGTGCTAAACGCTATCATGACGATGATATACTCACTCATCGCCAATCTTGTGAAATGCAACTTCTGAAACTAGAAGAAATGCTAAGTAAGCATCGATTTTTATTCTCTGAAAACGAGAGTTTACTAGATATTGCTCTATTCCCTTTTATTCGAAAGTTCGCCCGCATTGAGCGGCATTGGTATTTACAAAGCCCCTATCCAAAGTTACGTCAGTGGTTAGATGGCTACTTGCAAAGCCCAATGTTTAGTAAGGTAATGGCTAAGCATGAGTTATGGTTAGATCATCGTCAGGATATTTACTTTGGTTGACCATTAATGGCTGGCGGGGGCTGATAATTGGAAACTCACCTAAGCAAAAAATTAGCCAACCTTGGTAGCCAGATCGAAAGTGGAAAATAAAGAGTTAACTAATCAATCACTTAAACTTACGAGGTAAATAGCTACGCTTAGCATGCGGTTTTCGTTCTCTACTGATCGCAATGGCTCTATTTTTCCCTAAGCCCACTTTAATTTGGTACCAAGTTTCAAGGAAAAGGGCCTTACCGGCACTTGACCACCACGTCTGGTTATACAGTTTTTTATTTGCCGCCAATACATCGGGTGAGCGCTCGATACACGCCAATGCCAACTCGTAAGCTGCACTAAAGGGCTCATCTACAACTTTCGTTACCAAGCCTATTTTATGTGCCTCGTCACTATTAATTACTTTGGCGGTCATGGCTAGCTCAAGTGTATGGTCTTGCCGCATCACTTCTCTAAATGCAATAGCGCCACCCATATCAGGGATCAGACCCCATTTTGCTTCCATGATTGAAAAGTTCGCATCATGAGACGCTATACGAAAATCCCCTCCACTCACTAACTGTAAGCCTCCCCCCCAACAACGGCCATGGATAGAAAAAATGACCGGACAAGGGATGTCACGCCAAGCCAGTGAAAAACGTTGAGCATCATTTGGTCGTGTCGGCCACCATTTAAACAGCAATTTTACTGCATCAATTTTACTCGTCAGCAATGACTTCACATCTAAGCCTGAGCAAAAATCACTACCGGCACCTTGTACAATCACGGCCCTAACCAATCTATCTCGCTTAAGTTTTTTAGTAAGTGCGTTCACTTGGCGAAACATCTCCATATCAATAGCATTAAGCTTATCGGGACGATTTAAGGTAACAATGGCGATTTTGTTTTTATCGATTTCACACTTAATGCGAGGCTGTGTTGGCATATTGGCTTCCGAATAGTGGTCACACCACTACCGTAAACAAAAAATTAACAAGTTTAAAGACAGAGTTGTTTAGAATGAGAGAGCAGAGCAAATTTCAGACGTAAAAAAGCCCACACTAGGTGGGCTTTTTTACTTGTTCATAAAGAACGAATTTGGTGCCCGCTACTGGACTCGAACCAGTGACACCTTGCATGTCATGCAAGTACTCTAACCAACTGAGCTAAGCGGGCAATGTTTTAAAGGCTTCAATCTAAATCGTTAACAATCAACGTGTTACTTAGAAGTTGCTTTGCCTTGAGAACGAGATAGATATTAACTATTCATTACGCGGTCGTCAACTGCGATATTGCATTTTTTTGTGCTATTGAGTGCGTTTGCTCACTAACTCGACAAGTTGATTAACAAGCCGTCACTCTACTGCCATTTAAGTGTGTACCTTTATAGAATCAGATCGTCTCTAACAAAATATAAATTCACTCTATTGCTTTTGTTGCAAAAGAAACTGACGAAAAAATAAGGGTAGCGTGTGCAGGATACCTAGCCTCACTACATGGTTAATCATAACGAATGCAGGCTCTAGACCAAGCATAAGTGCGACTGCTGTCATTGCTTCCACATTTCCGGGAACCCATGACAAGAGCAATACAAGCCACTCTACCCCGGTTATTAAACTCATAACGAAAGAGAATAATATCGTAACAGACAAACTAATGGCGGTAACTAATACCCCAGCACGAACATAACTCACCACATGGTCAACCGAAACTTCTGATAATCGTAAACCAATAAAGGCGCCCAATGCCATCGTCGATAACCACAACAAAGCAGCAGGGATAACGAGCGTAACCTCATGGATCGATTCTTTTACAACCACCGAACAAATTAACGCCATCACCATATACGGTGCGGGTACACCAATTTTTGAAGCAAACCACCCAGAGATTAGGCTGATAGCAGCAACCATCAGTAACGTCGGGCTAATCCCAACAAACCATTGTGGGCTACTTAACGTTGTTTCCACATTGGAAGGAGTAAAGTAAGAAATCGTCGCGGCAGTTGAAACCAATATAATCAAACGAACGGAATGAGCAAAAATCACCTTAGGGGAAGCGCTCGCATACTTATCTCCCATCGAAAGAATTGCAGCCAGCGCACCGGGAATTGCACCTAAAAAGCTATCAACATCGCTCCACCCTTCGCGTTTCTTAAGCCATAAGAAAGCACTCATTGTTTGTATCGCCAAGCAACAAATCAAAGCCATGAGCAGTATTGGACTAAACTGCTCAGTTATAATGCCAAAAGAAACAACCGTTCCAACACTCATGCCGAGTACTGTTTGAATAAAGATGATGGTGTGTTTTGGTAACGACAATGAAAACTTGCTATACCTACTCGCAAGTAAGATTGCAATAACTGCACCAAATAGTTCCCCCATAGGAATACTTAAACAGTACCCTACCACCGACCCTATTAACGCAATACTCAACGCTGCAAACATTCCATATCCTTAACTGCTTTTTGTAGACCGTATTGTATAGGATTTTTCTCGTTTACTTTTATCACATACAAAAGAAATGACATTAAGTCATTAAAATAACTCGCTTCTTTTGTTCTCATGAAACACATTCACCTGCTATGCACGTCTTTATCTATCAATCACGATTCTACAATTTAGTTCATAAATAGTTCACGAATTAGGCAGCTATACATTGTTGTTAAATCGTACATTTTCCATGCTACTAGGAACTCATATAAGGAATGTAACGAGGAGATATTTAATGAAACCATATCTATACACGCTGCCTATTTTAATCGGTGTAAGCGGGCATAGCTTTGCCAATCAAGAAATGCTAACTAATGGGAACTTTGAAAAAGAGCTAGCACATTGGTGGGTCGCTGGAACATCTGTAAGTGTCGAAAATGCAGAAGCCTGCGCGACGATTTCTAGCCCCGGCAGTAACCCTTGGGATGTTATATTAGGGCACGCTAACATCGGGCTTGCTGAAGGCAATGACTATAAGATTACATTTGATGCAAAAGCGAATGTCGAAACTAAAGTAAAAACACTCATCCAACATGAAGGGCCCCCATATACACACTACTTTGTTACTCATACTGAATTAACACCGTCTTGGGATTCTTACTTTTATCAATTTAATCAAGAGCTACCAAGCGATGCTGGTGCAGAGTTTCAGTTTCAAATGGGCGCACAAAAAGAGGCGATTGTTTGCGTTCGAAATATCTCTATTAATGGTGTACCTTACGTAGAGGATAAAAGCGTTTCTCCCCTTCGAGTCAATCAGACAGGCTTTCTTCCGATGGCTGACAAGAAGGCTTTTTTTGTTTCAGATTCAACCGACCCACTTCGTTGGAAGCTATTTGACTCGAAAGGCATCAATATAGATATAGGACGCACAGTTCCCTTTGGCCTTAATAAAGCATCAGGTGAAATGGTTCACCAAATTGACCTCAGCTACATAACGACCGAACAACAGGGCCTTAAACTCAAGGTTGACGATATTGAGTCTTTCTCATTTGATATCAGCTCTTCGATTTACTCTGAGATGAAGCATGATGCGCTTTCTTACTTCTACCAAAACCGTAGCGGAATCGAAATAGATAGCAAATATGTTCAAAGAGATAACCTAGCGAGACCCGCTGGGCATGTAAACGATATCGTTTCATGCTTCGATAAAGTCGATGCATGGGGAAATCAATGGCCAGGTTGTGATTTCAAGGTTGATGTAACTGGTGGTTGGTACGATGCGGGTGATCACGGGAAATACACTGTTAATAGCGGTATCACTACATGGACGCTGCTTAATCTCTATGAGCGCGGTGTTTGGCTTGATCACGTCGAAATCCCCTTTCCTGATGGAACAGTACAAATTCCTGAAAATACTAATGGCGTAAACGACTTGCTTGACGAGGCTCGTTGGAATATCGAGTTTATGCTTTCAATGCAAATTCCTGCGGGTCACCGTGTTGTAGCCCCTATTGGAAATCAATCAGATGGTAAAAAACTAACGTTATCAGAGATTGATGGCTCAAGCCTTGTCTTCCATAAAATAGCTGATGAGTCGTGGACTGGCATTCCATTAGCTCCGCATCAAGACAAAGAAAAGCGTCATGTCGGCCAACCTAGCACCGCTGCTACTCTGAATGTTGCAGCCATTGGTGCTCAATGTGCTCGTATTTGGAAATCAATCGACGAGAAATTTTCTCAGAAGTGTTTGAATGCTGCAGAAAATGCGTGGAAGGCGGCAAAAGCTAACCCTGAGATTTATGCCTATGACAATTTCATCGGTTCAGGGCCTTACGATGATTTAGAACTTTCTGATGAGTTCTATTGGGCTGCTTCTGAGCTCTTTATTACAACGGGTAAGGAAAACTACCGAGATGAAGTCACAGCCTCACCACTGTTTTTGGATACACCTAAAGGTGATATCGAAACCACAGGTGATATTTTCTGGCAATACACATCTCCATTAGCAACACTTAGCCTTGCTTTAGTGCCTAATGAATTAGAGAAAAATCATATTGAGAAAGCCCGCGCAAATATCATTACCACGGCAAAAGCCTATCAGACACAAATAGCCGAAGAAGGTTATGCCATACCATACTCAGTTACACAATACCCTTGGGGTTCAAATTCGAACCTAGCTAATCGGGGGATTTTCTTAGTGTATGGTTATGACTACAGCAAAGACGTATCTCTGGTAAAAGCAGCAGCGAGCGGAATGGATTACATACTTGGTGGAAACCCAATGAATATTTCATACGTTACTGGTTACGGTCAGTACGCCGTAGAACAACCACATCATAGATTTTGGGCCAATGTAGCCAGTGATAGCTTCCCTAAACCTGCGCCAGGCGCGTTGATTGGCGGTCCAAATTCAACGAGTTTTAGTGATCCTATCGCGTCCGGTATGCAAGGATCCTGTACTGGGCAAACCTGTTTTGTTGACAAGATTGGCGCTTGGACAATGAACGAAATTACCATTAACTGGAATGCCCCGTTAGTTTGGTTAACCACCGCACTAGATGAAGGCCGTCTAGATATATAGGATAAATATTAGTACCAAATCTTTACTCTAAATTACAAAGATAGAGACCACTAACCCCAAGTCCACCTTGGGGTTTATCTTTAGTAAGCACAAAAGTAGTGGACTTTGCCTACCAAAGGAATATCAATAGACCCTCTTATTACACCCGATACATTACACTCAACCATAGCGCCAGGGATAATCAACTAGCCTCTTATCAAGATCACAATTATGTGATACTCATTCCACTATTCGATTGCATCTATAGCAAAAATGCCTATCATTCACGCTTGTTTACAGGTTAATTTGATATAAGTCAGGAAATCTCCATGGACGTGGATGTTCTAAGTAACTCACATAAGCTTCGTGCCAACGTTCTTACCTGGCTCTGTCTAGTGCTGGCGACTGTCTCTGTCGTATTTTCCGCTTATAACATGTTAGTGCTGAATGAGTTTTTATTGGCGTTTTGCCACGCCGTCTTCTCTGCCTACTCTTTTTACCTGTCTTATTTATCCAAACAGCTTCGTCACTCATATCGCTCGATTATAGTCTTCACGTCCATGTTGGCATTGATCGTTTGTTTGGCTACTTACCTTTTACCTATTGAAAATGGTACTTTTATTTGGGGAATATTCTTTCCTATTTTCTACTACCTGTTACTTGGGCAAAAGCATGGGTTTATCCATACCTGTCTATTTTTCATCGTTCAAATTAGTATTATCGTTATAAAGCTCAACTTTTATCCTAGTCAATTAAACAACATGCTCATTTTGAATATGACGACTTGCTATCTTTTTGTTTGGTTGACCGCGCATATATTTGAGTCAAATAGGAAGAAATCAGAGTTAGGCTTATCGGTTCTTGCGTCAAAAGATGTCCTAACTAACACCTATAATCGGTTAGCCTTAACTCATCAGTTTCCTATTTTTCAGCGATTTGAAAACGCACCATTTAGCTTGCTGATTCTAGATATTGATTTCTTTAAACAAGTAAATGATCAGTTTGGGCACTCAATTGGGGACAAGGTTCTGGTTGAAACGGCGAAACTGCTAAAAAAAGCGATAGGGGAATCACAGGTGTTTAGAATTGGTGGGGAAGAGTTTTGTTTAACTCTCCCTCATACTGATGTGATACAGGCAGAGAAGTTGGCCGAGGTGATTCGAGAGCTCATTGCCTCACACAATTTCAACCTTGCAGCAGAGCCTATTAGGCTAACCGTAAGCATTGGAGTGTGTGAATGTGGTCCTATCATCAAACTTGAAGATGTTCTTATTAAAGCGGATGCTGAGCTTTATCGTGCGAAAAAGAATGGTCGTAACCAAGTTATGGTTTGTTCGGAGCAAAAACAACACGCTCTGTCATCTACTCCGAAATCTAACGTAACATCCATTTAGAACGGTAGGACTGAATCTAACTAGCTTTCACCATCTTCAAAAACTACGTTATAGTTTTCAGTATAAGTACATTGAGGTTGGCGACTACAAGTGAAGAAACGCCTCCCCTTAAAATCTCCTTGATTAGCGACTTTAATCACCATTGGACTACCACACTTCTTACAAAATCTTACTTCCTTATCAGGTTCAATAAGATCGATATGTGTCGCTAATAGACGTCTTAAGCGCCCCACTTGATAACTATGTTTTATTGAAGTACCTATAAGTGGAATATTCGCAGACTTACAAACATGCATCAGCAATTTCTGACGATCAATCTTACCTTTATCAAGTTCACGACCATTATCAAGCTCAATAGCCACGCGTACTTCTAACGAACGTGGATCGCAAATTACAAAATCAAAATAACTCTTCGAGATACGGTTGTTCGCAACAAACCAGCCTTTTTTGTCCGTTGCCACCGGAGACAAAACATTCGACAAATTTACTTTTGCCATCACTACACCATGCTCGCCAACAGCGGAAGTAAGTGCATTATAAACCGCAGTTTCCTGAGAGTTAAGTAATGGCCCTTTACGCTTGTAAGCGCTGTCCTTAATGCTCTCGTCTTTAACCAAGCGCTTTTGTACAAAAACAAAAAACAAGACAAGTAATACAACAATTATGAAGATATTTTCCATTGCTAATCAAACTCTCAAGAACAGTTAACCTATTAATTAATAAACGAAGTTATCTTCAAGTGCCATTTGAGTTGCTTAGAATGAGAGATAAACATCACTTATCGTTTTTTTACAAATATTACAAAGTTTATATTTATTGATTTAGATCATTTTCACTCACATTGTAATCAACTATTGTCGTAAGTGTTGCACAAGTGTAAAGGAGAAATACATATGGAATTGAAGCAAGATCCTCGTTGTTATACTGATGTCTGTGTCGATGGGTACTGGTACCACTATGACCACTGCAGTACTCGAGCTTATGTTTTAAAAGGTGGTAGTTCTCCAGAACTGACCTTATCGAAAGAGCCTAAGACTGAAACTGAGTTAATTGAATTGCTAAGAGACATTTCAAAGTAAAGTCATTTAACCGAGTAAAAAGAGCAAAGCCCTATGCCAAAGTAATAGTATAGGGCTTTGTTTTATATACAGATAGAGGTACTCATCAAACGTTACAGTTAAACGAACATCTTCAAACTCTAAATACTTATACGAAAATATACTTATCCATCATCGCAACCATCTTACCGATTTCTGGCTTAGTGATGGTGTCATTCGCGCCAAGAGCCAGAGCTTTGGAACGGTTGTCTTCACTCATCAATGACGAGAACATAACGATAGGTGTATTTTGATAAACGGGTGTATCTCTTAACCTTTTTAGCAAGTGCATGCCATCCATTCTTGGCATCTCAACATCGGTCACGACAGCGTTAATCAACTCGTCTACTGACATATTCTCGGTTGAAGCGACTTGCTCAATCTCCATGAGTTTTTCATGAGCTTCACCACCATCTTTACACGCAATAATGTTGTAGCCTGCAGAGCTAAGAGTGTCTTGAATCAAGCTCCGAATAAAGGCTGAGTCGTCAACCACCATGATGGTTTTTCCGTTTCGCTTGGTGACACTTTGTTGGTCAAGATCAACGGAACGATCAACTTTTACGTCGTATTTTTCCATGCTTAACTCAGGATTAATATCCGCTATGATTTTTTCAAAATCTAAAATCATAATCAAATTTTTATCTTTTCGCACAACAGCAACAACGCAATCTTGTTCACCCGCTTCCAAGAATTGGCTTGGAGATTCAACATCATTCCAAGAAATACGATGGATACGGCTTATGCTGTCTATTAAAAAGCCGTTGGTCATTCGATTAAAGTCGGTAACGATAACAAACTTTTTATCTAAATCAGCCTTGGTTGGAACACCTAACCAACCCGCTAGGTCAACTAATGGAGTCAAAATATCACGGGATGAAAATACACCAACCATGTGCGGCTGTGCATTCGGATAATCAGTGGTATCAGGAACTTGAATTACTTCACGGACTTTAGCAACGTTGATCCCGTAGTAACATGTTTTTGTACTACCATCAGGCAACTGTTTTTCTAAGTGAAATTCAATAATCTCAAGCTCGTTCGTGCCGCTTTCGGTTAAAATTGTACTACTGCTTTGGCTCATGTCGTCACATCTGTATTTAAATTATAATTATCGATACTTTTTAATTATGGCATTATATTGCGTTATACCATCGTCATTTATGTTAGTTTTAACCTTATCAATGGCTTGTTGCAACTTATCTATGAGAATATTGTCGACATCTTTGTTAAAAGCGTAATATAGCTCGCCTTCTTGCAGTACAAATAACGTTTCGAACTCATTTGCGTCATAGCCTGCTTGAGCAATCCACCAGTTTGCAACATTTTCTTCGTATGCCCACAAGTCAATACGGCCTTTATGCAACTGCTCAGCAATTGTCTTAGCGTAAGAACTCTCTTGCATAGAGTCTCGAGGTACACCTAACTCAACCAGTAACTGCTCCCCTACATCATCTCGAATAACGCCGATTCGATATTCAATTAAATCAGTCGCTTCCTCTATTTCAATATGACTGTCTTTTCTTCCCAAAACGACGATTCGCGTCTTACTCACCGGGCCAACCCACTGGAATAGATGCTCTCTTAGTTGAGTTCTTGTCGTGGAAAACAAAACAGTATCATCAGTAATTAAAGTCGAGCGATAAGCTCTAGCCCATGGCTGTACGTTAATTTGACTAATTTGGATTTGGCTATCAACAATAGTGGAAGCCTCTATAAGCAAATCAACGGCAATACCTTTAACTTCATCACCATTGGTATAGTTATATGGAGGGTACTCTTCCGTCAAAAATGACAATTTATTTAACTCGGCTGCACCAGCAACTGAACAAACAAATATCGATATCAAACACAAAATACGCTGGAAAGCACACATGGTTATCCCTTTATGTTATTTATATATCTATCATTAAAGGTAGGTAGGGATAAACATAACGTCTAGTGCTTATTTTTCATTTAATCTGTTTGAAAATATCGTCGCTGATACTTAATTGCAGGCAAACTCAACTCATAGCAACAATCTACAGAAAGAATCAAGTTAACCCATTGCTATCGTTCTAGTTTTTTATAACACCGTTCTGGTCTGCCTACTGTTCCATAGTTTAGATCGGCCTCTAGTTCACCAGAGCTAATCAAATACTCTAAATAACGTCTTGCAGTGGTTCGGCTTGCACCAATACTCTCTCCAGCTTCATCAGCCGTTAAGCTCGCGGGCTCCAGAAACAGATTACGTATCTTATCTAAAGTAACGCTATCTATCCCTTTTGGCAGTCGTTGGGTTGTCGCTTCACTAGAGGTTTTAGATTGCAGCATTTTATCGACTAAGTTTTGATTCAAATCATCGGCATTATCGAGCTGGTTTTTTTGATCATGGTATTTTTTCAACGAGGCCTCCAATCTAGGAAACATCACTGGCTTTAATAAATAATCGACAACACCACCGCGCATGGCTTGTTGCAGCGTGTCTACATCTCGTGCTGCAGTAATTAAAATAACGTCACAGCCCTGATTGCTACCTCGCACCTTTTGTAAGATATCCAGACCCGTCCCATCGGGTAGATAAACATCGAGTAGAACTAGATCAGGTTTTAAAATATCTAACTGCATTTCAGCTTCTGCTTGAGATGTCGCGATACCAATCACTTCAAACCCGCCCATTTGGCTTAGATAGCGATGATGAAGTTCAGCAATTGCCATGTCATCTTCAATGATCATCACTCGTGTTTGCTCAATCATCTCTGCTCTTCCTTAGGTAGATAGACTGTCATTCTTGTTCCAAAATCCTTGTTTTCACTCATTTCTAATTGGCCAAAATATTTCAATGTCAGTTGATTCACTAAGTGAAGTCCAACACCTCTATTTTGACTCGCCTTGGTAGATATTCCTTTCTTGATTAATTCATCACAAGAAACATTACTTGGTAAGCCAATACCTTGGTCCGTCACTTCTAATATGATTTCACTTCCATAATCACTGACTGATACTTCAATTACACGACGCTCTTGAGTGATCAGTTCCGATTCAGCAATAGCAGACATTGTGGCATCAAAGGCGTTATCGATTAAATTCCCCAAAATAGTGACAACGTCACTAGGGTTAACTCGCTCCGGTAGCATTTCAAGTCTAGAGCCCTCTTCTACTATAAGCTCTAAACCAAGTTCGCGTGCACGCTCTGTTTTACCTAGCAACATACCAGCAATAAGCGGGTCTCGAATTGTCTCTCTTAAAAATTCAATCAAGGTTTGGTAGTGCGCTGTTTCTTGGCCAATCAATTTTTGCACCGAATCCAGTTCGCCCATTTGAACCATTCCGCTTATCGTGTTGAGTTTATTACGGTGCTCATGAGTCTGCGAACGGAGCATTTCTGCGTACGCTTTTGTTTGCGACAACTGTTCGCTAAGCTCGTTAATCTCATCACGCAAACGGAAACTAGATACTGCACCGACAACCACACCATCAACAATAATCGGGCTTCTATTCGCAATCAGCCGCTGATTATTTAGGAATATATCAATATCATGGTCACTCGCCCCTGTTTCCAGAACGGCTGACAAGTCACTGTGCGGTAGCACATCTGATAACGGCTTATTGAGTGATTTTTCTTTTTCGACGCCAAGTATGTCACAGGCACTTTTATTAATAGATCTTAGGTTTCCTTTCGCATCAATACCCAGAATCCCCTCTTTAAGCGTACTCATAGTGACGTCTAACTCGACATACAATCGACCAATTTCTTCTGGTTCAAATCCTAAGATGGCTCGTTGGAAACGGCGAGATACATAGTTTGAGATAATGGCATTAGCGACGACCACTAAAAGGGCCATGAACAATAAGAACGCAAGGAAAGGTTCCACTCGATCTTCAAGTCGGTCAACCAAATACCCAACAGAGACGACGCCGATGATATTACCTTGCTCGTCAAAAACAGCGGTCTTACCGCGAACCGAGTAGCCCAATGATCCTTGTGCAAAAGAAATGTAGGCTTCGCCATGCGTTAAAGCTCGAATATTGTCGCCACCTTTCATCGGTAAACCGACACGTTCGTCAATCGGGTGAATTAAACGAATACCGTTTTTATCCCCAATCACGATAAAGGCTGCGCCAATCATAGTCGTTAAATCACGGAACCGGTCTTGGTGTTGAGTATCGTTATGAGAAATCACTCGCTGAACATAAGGAGACTTTGCTAGAAATGACGCCACACCAAGGGCCTTTTGACCCATTTCTTCTTCTTGAGCGTGTTTAACATAGACAAATCCCGCTGCAACTAAAATCAGAAGCTCCAGTAACCCTGATAGTGTCATGATAATTAGCATTCGTTTTCGAAAACTAATTTGGCTCCATTTCATAGTGTGACTCCTTTCGTCGCTGATAAAACTAACACTTAATTAACAAAAAGAAGATATAAGCCCTTCATATCTGTGAGGAAGAGTCGTAGAAATATGACAGTTTTATGAATTGAAAAATCAAAGAGTCTCAGCAGGTTATTCTTTATGCTTCTTTTTTACAAATATGTAAAAATATATAAAACTAAATGCATTCAAATGTTTGAATAAAATCACACCGATTTTAGGTTGTTTTTTATGCAATTTACCACTATATGAGTATACTTACCTGAGGTCTGATATTAACTATTGGTAATACTAATATCAGATCTAGGCTCTCAGCATGGGCCTATACATCAGAAGCTCACAATAATTCTTACTCTGCTTTTGATACTACACAACGCTATCCGGCTAGGATAAGTTCAGAGGAAAGAACGATGAAAAAGGACGTTTTTGGGATTTGCCTGTCCAAATCCATGCTGTCAAATAACTTAAATACTACCTTTACCCATGTTAGGGCATACCAATCACTTGAACGAAATAGTGACGTGAAGGTTATGCAAGCTTACCCTCAACTTTCAGGTAAAGAACTACTCAGCACCATGAGAGAGTCAAACGAACTCTTATGGCGGGCTGAATTTAGCTGCCATGTAATGAAGTAGTAAAAAGATAACTCAGTCAATACATTTGATTTGTTGCTACTCAACCTTCATCGATAGCTCACCCTCAACACCTTTGTTGGGGGTGCTTCTCATTTTACCCCTTGGTACTCTGAAATTCGACGAACGTTTTTCATATTAGGTTCTATTCACCACTGTGGTCCACTGCCCATCATGATTACCTTTAATTTCAGCAGCCTCATTGAAATGATTACCCAATAATGAGATCGATCCTACAATTCAATATAATTATCAATATTAGTTCGCACTTACATTAACAATAACTATTACTCTTAACTACAAGCAGAGTGTCATTAGGCTCAAACAATTAAATGCATATAAAATTATGAAGTTAAAAGGATTTAACACGCATGCAAAGCGAAAGTGTTCAAAAACCCGTCATTCTTGTTGTCGACGATATTCCCGATAATATTCACACCTTGTCAGGTATTCTTTCTGATGAATTTAAGATCAAAGCTGCGACTAGTGGTAAAAAGGCGATTCAAATAGCCAATACCAGTCCAAAACCACACCTGATTTTGCTGGACATTATGATGCCAGAAATGGATGGGTACGAGGTTTGTCGTAAACTAAAATCAAACCCAATCACGGCCGATATCCCTATTATTTTTGTCACAGCAAAAGCTGAGATTGTCGACGAACAGAAAGGGTTTGAAATGGGTGCAGTTGATTATATCACTAAACCAATTAGCCCTCCTATCGTCAAAGCAAGGGTACAAACGCATATTGCTCTGCATAACCAAAACTTAGAGTTGGCAGTGAAAGTCAAACAACGTACAGAACAACTAGAACAAACAAGGCTGGAGATTATCCAACGTCTAGGTCGCGCAGCAGAATATAAAGACAACGAAACCGGCATGCACGTTATCCGTATGAGCCATTACTCACGAATCATTGCAGAACAACTTGATGTAAACCAACGCTGGAAAGAACTTGTCTTCCAAGCCTCACCAATGCATGACATAGGAAAAATTGGTATCCCCGATTACGTTTTAGGTAAACCAGGAAAGCTAGACGCAGACGAGTGGGACATCATGCAGAAACACGTCGAGATTGGTGGTGCCATTATTGGAGATAGTGATTCGTTACTACTGCAAATGGCAAGAGAGATCGCGCTCTATCACCATGAGAAATGGGATGGTAGTGGTTACCCCCACGGCGCAAAGGGGGAAGATATACCTTTAAGTGCTCGTATTGTCGCTATTGCCGACGTATTTGATGCACTAACCAGTGAACGTCCTTATAAAAAGGCATGGTCAATTGAAAAAACAACAGCCCTAATTCAGGAAGAAGCAGGACGTCACTTTGACCCCAATTTGGTGACCGTTTTTCTTGGGCAGCTCGATCAAGTCCTAGAAATTAAAGATTCATTTTCGGATAATGAAACGAATGATGATGAGAATGAGTAGCCAAATGGTGCGCTTTCAATAGTACTCATACACCGCCGTTATGTAGCCAATGGATTGATACATCATCTGTTTTTAAACACAGTGAAGGGAAGCAAAATTAATGCTATCAGTTAGTAATTTCACACTGGATTCACGTCGTATTCTTTTTGGGTTTATTTTAGCTTCTTGCTTATTGGTCATTGCAGGAACCCTCGGGTGGTATAGCCTCACAACCCGATTTGATACCGTTGACCAATACGCGAACTCTGCACAGATCAATGCTTCATTCGATCATATTAAAGTGCTTGAACAAAATTATATACACAGCCCAGAAAAACAAACTGCAGAAAGCTTATTCAAAGAACTAAACAGTGCTCAGCTTCTCATCGAACGAACTGACGATACCGTATTACAAACACAGCTTTTACAATTATTGCCTAATTACCTAAGCCAATTTGAGCAATATATTGAAGCTACCGAGGAAGTATCTAACCTTCGTCAAATCATGAATAATGAGGCTCAGCACGCATCGCTACTCATCAGTCAAACTCTTGATCAATATGACAGTCAATTACAAAACTCACTTAACCTGTTAGACCAACAGCGAGCCGATGCGGAAGAGATTTCAGAGATCGCCCTTCTCACCCATCGAACATTGAGCCTGATAGCGTCTGCGCAAAGTGCCGAAAAACGTTACCTAATCAGTCAACATCCTCATGATTTTGCCAATTTTCAAAATCAAATCCAATTATTAGAGCAAACCTTAGTTGCTCTATCTCGACAAGGGCCCCAATCACTCTTTCAAAATGACGAGCTACTTTTAAAAGTAGAAAAAGACAAGAACCAATACGTGACCTATTTTTTTCAACTTCGCGGAGTCTCTGACAACCAGAGCGTGCTTAAAAAAAGTATCATCACTCAACTCGATCGTTCAGCACTGGCACTTATTCAATCTGCGAACACAGCAAGAACTGACATAGAGAAACAACTGTCGTTAAGCCATTCCGACGTCAACAAAACTCAGGAGACCATCAGTAAAAACCTCGCTGTTGGCACCAATATTCTGTATCTACAAGCCATACTGAATAGAGCGCAACAACACGACCGTGATTTTTCAATGGCTAAATCAGTTCAAGCCAAGGACACACTTTCAAACCAAGTCATTGATGAGTTGAAATCTACGATATCACTTTTAACAACAATCGGTTCACAATCGAATGAATCGCTCCATTACGCAAGTGCAGAACAAATTCTCTCGCACACGCAAGAGTATCTCGCACTCTTTCGTCAGCTTGTCGATAAAAAAGAGTCAGCGGTCGGGCTAGTCTCAACGCTCAATGGTTTGCACACTCAGTTTGAAACGTATTTATCACCTTCTTTTGAACAGCAATTCATAATTGTCTCCAAATCAGGGAACATCACGACCTACCTTGCAATTGGCGGCGTCGTATTTTTAGTCACGCTATTGTTACTAGGTCTGTTAGCCAATAAATCTCACTCAGCCATTGAACGTTCTGCGGCAAGTCTTGCGATTGCACGTGATGAGGCAGATTCAGCCAACCAAGCCAAATCTGATTTCCTAGCCAATATGAGCCACGAGATTAGGACACCAATGAATGCGATCATTGGAATGAGTTACTTAGCACTCAAAACAGATCTAACGAAAGCACAGCGTAACTACATTCAAAAGGTCAAGCTATCTTCTGATTCTCTTCTTGGTCTGATCAACGACATCTTAGATTTCTCTAAAATTGAAGCTGGAAAACTCGATATCGAAAACGTAGATTTCCACCTTGAAAATGTACTCGACAATATTTCCAACCTTGTTGGCTTACGAGCCTCAGAGCGTGGATTAGAGCTACTGATTCACATCGATCGAGATGTACCGACCACGCTCATTGGCGATCCATTAAGACTGAGTCAAATCCTGATTAATTTGGCGAATAATGCGGTGAAATTCACTGAAAAAGGCGAAGTGAAAATCGCCATTAAAGTTATTGAACAGAACACTGGTGATAACACTATTCGACTTCAATTCGACGTTTCTGACAGTGGTATTGGCATGACACCAGAGCAAGCTAACAAACTGTTTAACAAGTTCACACAAGCAGACAGCTCAACCACTCGTAAATATGGGGGCACGGGGCTTGGCCTAGCCATCAGTAAAGAACTAACTCAATTGATGGGGGGCACAATTTCCGTAGAGACTGAAGTAAACAAAGGTTCAACCTTTACTTTTTCTACCAAAATGTCCGTAAGCCAAAGCCTGACACAAGACACCATTACTATTCCACCGGTACTGGACAACCTTAATGTGTTAGTCGTAGATGATAATGCCAGTGCCAGAATTATCGTTAGTGACATCCTTGATTCTCTTCAATTTGAGTCTTTTTCGGTATCAAGTGTGGACGAAGCGATTGAACAGATAAAAACAGCCTCTACTCCATATGACCTGATTATTTCAGATTGGCAAATGCCAAGAAAAGATGGTGTTGATCTCGTTGATGCCATCACCAATACACTAACACTTGAGAAAGAACCGAAGATTCTGATGCTCACATCGTACGGGAGAGAAGAACTTGCTGACGCTCTTAAAAAACGCAGCCTCCCCGCTCTTAATATATTGGATAAACCCATTACCTCATCACACCTGTACGATGCAGTCATTGGTCTATATGGTATTGACTCTAATCGAGTCAGCCGAAGTGACGTTCAAGAGCAAACACAACTGGCCAATGTTCAACACCTTGCGGGCGCTAAGTTATTGCTTGTTGAAGATAACGAAATTAACCAAGAGCTCGCGGTAGAGCTCCTTGAAGGGCAACAGATTTCTGTGACTGTTGCTGAAAATGGCAAAGAAGCCATAGATATGCATCAGCAATTTCAATTCGATGGCATTTTAATGGATTGCCAAATGCCAATCATGGATGGATATGAAGCGACAGCTTGGATTAGAGACGAGCTCAACGACAATGAAATCCCAATTATTGCAATGACGGCAAATGTCATGGAGAGAGATAAAGAAAAAGCCAAAGCATGTGGCATGAACGATATTATTGCTAAGCCAATCGACGTAGGCGCAATGTTCAGTACCTTGGCGGAATGGGTAACACCTAAAACCCCTCTTACTTTAACGATGGACGACACTTCCGGAGATCAAAAGGTCACTGAAAAACCTAGCACTGACTCAATCCCTACTATTGACGGAATTGATACGCAAGCAGGACTAGTCAGAGCCAATAATGATCCTAAACTGTACAAAAAACTGCTCAAACGTTTTATCGAGCATTATCAAGATAGAGATATCGTAAAAGCAGCCCTAACCTCTACCGATGAGGAAGAGGTTAGACGCTATATTCATAGCCTAAAAGGCGTTGCTGGTAATATTGGTGCTCAATCGCTACACACAACGAGTGCTTCGTTAGAAAATGAAGTCACCAGCGAAGCTAAAACTGAGCAGATGCTTGATCAACTCAACATCTCTATAAGTAACATTTTGGATAGTCAGATATTTGTAAACGGTGAAGACGAAAGTGACAGTTCTTTAGCGAACGAAGCGGCAGAAGGTCTATTTGACCAATCCGTTTTTACCGCCTTAAAGCAAGCTATTGACGATAATGATACTGATGCGTTGAGTTTGGCGGATGATATAGATAATGGCGAAACCGTTGGGATCTCAAACAGTCAGCTACTGCAAATACGCCGAGCATTAGAAGAGTTTGATTTTGATACGGCTCAAGAGACATTAAATAGCAGTAAAGTCGCCTAAAAGGGATGGCCCTAGGACAGCTAGGGCCGTTCAAATACACTTCATGTTAATCACCTCCGATAGCTTCACCCCATTATTATTACTAATACCTTAGTGCTTTATTCTTACCGCCCTACTAACTCTCATTCAATTTACGCTACGCTTAACTTCACAATGATGTTTATCAAAACGGGCCGAGAGGACGCCATTATGGCTAATTCCGAAATCCAAGCACTAGAACAACAGATCTTTGAGTTAAACATGAAACTCGTGGAACTTAGAAAAACTAACCGTTTCAATTTAGAAGTCCCCAACTACACTTTTCAAACCCTTAATGGCGACACGTCGTTACTTGAGCTCTTTGCTGAAAACGACAAACTTCTAGTAATACACAATATGGGACAAGGTTGCCGATACTGCACGCTATGGGCCGACGGTTTCAACGGTTTTGTGCCACATTTAGAGTCCGCAATGTCACTCGTTTTAGTCTCCAAAGATGCTCCCGAAGTACAACGTCGATTTGCAAACTCACGAGGCTGGTTGTTCGGTTTAGCCTCTCACTCAGGTGGGCAATATATTCAGGAACAGTCAGTCCTAGAAGGACAAAGTAACGTACCAGGGGCAGTAGTGTACGAAAGGAAAGGAGACAAGATATTTAGGCAAAGCGCTTGTATATTCGGCCCCGGCGATCTCTATTGTTCAATGTGGAGCCTGCTCGGGCTAGCTGGGCTAAGTGCTTCAGATTGGACACCGCAATATTCCTACTGGAAGCGTCCACAACAGTTAGACGACGGTGGAGAAAACCTCAAAGATTAATCGTTCTTCTATTGTACGCTTTCTATTTGGGCTCATATAAACCAGAAAATAACGAGCCATCGACGGTTATCGATAGCTCGTTAGTATTCACCTGCTTTCAGCGGCTAAATTCGAGTTACTTTTCATCAAGCGTCCCCAAACTGCAATCACGATAATCGCAAATAAAGCTCTCCCCCAGAGTATTCCCCAAAGGTCTGCACCAAGAAGTAAAATGAGAAACGTATCTTCAATAATACTGTGGCAAAGACTAAGAAATCCAACGACTAAGATAGTGTCACGTTTATTGATGTGTCCCTTTTTCACTTCATCGATGAGCAGACCGGCGCCAAAGGTTAACCCCAACGTCATACCTACAATGGTGATATTTGCGGCCTCTTTTCCAATTGTCAGAGTTCTAAGCAAAGGGCTGAGTAGTCGATGCATCAACGCTTCAACACCAATCCATCTCAACAAACGAAGTAAAATAATCAGCGCAGAGATGATGCCTAATATAGATAGAAACAGAGTGACCTGAAGTATCCCCCACTCTAACAAGCTCGGTGACGCACTTATTTCCGGTTGCCAAACTAGGTTTATCGCTTCACTGCCGGCACCTGTCAGTGTATAAATTTGATGAAGTACGAAGCCATAAAATATTGCGCCACCCACCCTCACCAGTAACGTCAAACGCCAACCAAAACCGATGGCTTTTGCTACGGCTCCTTCCACAGGGATCCCATGAGCAATAAGAATCATTGATCCCAAAATTGTCGCTTGTGCCACTGTTACTGTGTCGGTTAAGGCCAAATTATAAAATACGACCATTGCTGTGTAGATATTGGTAAGAATGGCAACAGCCCATACAAGCCCCATTCCGTCACTGAGGCCGACAATACCCATTACAGGACTAATAGCGCTGGCAAGCCAAGTCGTCGCGCCAATCTCTTCTAGAAACTTCACGACAATAGTGGCGGGAACAAGAATGCGCAATAATGCCCAATACACCCTACCTATCTCATTAACTACAGACAAAACCTGAGGCTTTATGTTATTCCACATTAAAATCTAATCCCTTAACTGCTTGTTTATTTGGTTACTCGTTTTTCTGTTTGTTAATATACCTCGACTTAATGTTAATAATTCCATAAATTGAGCCTTATACTTTTCATATATTCCAAATTAAAACAGGTTTCGTTAATTATGCTTCTCGATCGAACTGACAAAGCCATTTTGAGAGAACTTCAGCAAGATTGTTCTCTTACTAATGTTCAATTAGCTGAAAAAGTGGCTCTTTCTCCACCTGCGTGTCACAAGCGAGTACAACGACTGCTTAAAGAAGAAGTCATCGACCGACGTGTCGCTATTATCAACAACGCTAAATTCGAGCCTTGCTTACACTTAGTCGTTGAGGTCATGATGGAGCGTGATAGAAAGGATCTTAATGCGGAGTTTATTCGTAACGTTCAAAAGGCACCACAGGTTAAAGAGTGCTATCAAGTGACTGGAGAAGTCGATTTTGTGCTGATCATTACCGTACCCGATATGCCCACCTACGAGGAGCTTTGTAACGAACTGCTCTACAGTAATGACAACTTACGTTCATTCAAAACGTTGATCTCCATGAACCGAGCGAAATACGATACCCAAGTTGATATTCGCTAGCTTTCTAAACTTGGTTCTGTCACAGATTGGCTTTCCACTTGCTTGATGAAGAGAGCAAGTATCATTAGCACAATCGCAGTTAATTCTAATTGGTCTAAATGCTCACCTAACAAAATAGCACCTGACAGCAGCGCAACCACCAACTCCAGAGAACCCGTTAGTGCGTTCTTATCAGCGCACGACCTTGGTGCTCCTACCATAAACAGGAATTGTGGCAGAGCCGCCGCCAGTAACGCTATGCCAAATACAGACATAATGCCGGTAAGTGACGTTGGTAACACCTGATCAGGCGCTACCCACAAAACTAACGGCAGAAGAACTAAAATGTGCCCAAAAGTAATCCATGCCATTCGATTACACGTTGGAATACACTGTCGTGGGTTCGTCAAATACTGCACCTGAGTCGCGACCACCAACGGTGCCAAAAAGCAGGCGGCAACCGGAAGCAACGCATTATTTGGAAGCGATTCTGGCCTTACTGTTAATGACGCAGCAATCGCCACCAACACTGCCGATATAAACGCATTCTGTGTTGGAACCCTTCGAAATATAGCCCAACCGATCAAGACACTAAAACATGGGTACGTATAATAAATCAAAATGGCGGTCGCCGCCGGAAGTGTTTCTAGTGCATGGAAATAGCCAAAGATCGAAACCCCACTGACAATACCGAGAAATAAGCTTCGACATGCTTCAGCCCAATGCTCTTGTGGCGTTCGTAGAAAAAATGCAAATCCGATAGCGGGTAGAATAAATCGATACAAGCTAACCATTTCCGCGCCCAAACCCTCCTTAAATAGAAGCTGCGCAAACAAAGGGTTTAACCCATAAAAGAAGGCAGAAAGTAGCACTAAATACTGCCCGTTAATCGTTGATTTCGAGTTCACAATAACTTCACTTGATTGAATATAGCGTTAACCATAGCTCTCCACTCATGAATTAAATAATGAAAATTTCCTCATATAGATTAATATCATACATGTATAAACAATTGACTGACGACATCGACTTAGGGAAAAGTAATGAGGCTTGATATAAAACATTGGGAAATGCTCAAAGCCATCAACGACTCAGGGACTTTAAGTCAGGCCGCGTATGTATTAGGCATAACGCAATCTGCGCTGAGCCACCGCCTTGCAGAAGCTGAGCGGCGTTTGGGTGGATTGTTATTTCAACGAGAAGGTCGAAGCCTGAGACAAACCCCTGCTGGCCGCGCCATGATACAAACCGCCAATCAAATCATTCCAGCCTTACAACGAGCGGAATACGACTTTCAGCAAATGGCGGAAAACAAAACAACAGTGGTTCGTTTTGGTGTCGCTGCGTACAGTTGCTACCACTGGTTACCCTCATTTCTACAGGTCATGGCAAAAAAAGAGCCAGACATTCAATTAGAGTTGGTCGCCTCTGCAACGCAAAACCCCCTTCAAAATCTTCAAGAAGGAACTGTCGATGTTGTGTTAGCTCCAGGGCACTTAGCCATTCCAGGCATCGATTCAATTTCTGTATTTCAAGATGAACTGGTTTTGATAACCCACTCGAAACATACATTAGCAACAAGATCCTATATTGAAGCGACAGACCTAGAAGGTGAAGATTACTTAACCTACAGCAAATCAGCGCAGCCCGGTTTTGAGTATGAACGGTTTATCCGCCCGTCTGGTGTAGTTCCATATCTAGTTACCGTAGTAGAAGTCACCGATGCGATTATCGAATTAATTGCGGCAGGATTCGGAGTAAGCATACTTTCAAAATGGGCCGTACAGTCGGCTATAAACAATGGAAGTGTCACCGCCGTACCATTGGGAGAAACCAAACTCGATCTTGGCTGGTCGGCACTACTTCGTGAATCGGAATCACCAAACGCTGCAGCCAGAGTAGTATCGGCCCGACTGGTAGAGTGGTTTAAGAGCTAGCGTTTGTGTCTTTGTAATAGCCAGTCCGACATAAAGCTTAAGTTCATGAATTCATCTTAGTTAACCACTACAATCAGACAAAGCCAGATGATAGACTTCTCCTCTATTTTATTTAGTCGTTAGAAAGGTAAAGTGATGAACCCTATTATTGCAATGTTAAAAGAGAATGATATTAGTGACCAACAGATCAGCGAGATTTTCCAAACGTTGACACAAAACCCTCTTGCAGCAATGGCAACGATCAGCCAACTGGGTTTGCCTCAAGAGAAGCTTCAGGCTTTAATGGGACAAGTAATGCAAAACCCTGCATTGATTAAAGAAGCGGTAGACGAGTTAGGGTTAGATTTCTCAAAAGTTGAAGCGGCTAAAGAGCAACTTCAAAAGTAATTCTATCTACAAAGAAACCTTAAAGGGTCGTTTGAAGTAAGGCATTGTCTGAACTTAACGGCCCTTTTTTGATCGCGTCGACAAAACGGAGCAGCGTTAGCGTCACTAATGTTTGTTTTCCATCGCTAAAGTGAGATAGCATTTAGTGAAATAATAAAAGAGAACACCACAATGCTCGATTACATTGAACCTGTATTTCGCCCGCCCTCAGAGTGGAAATCGTTGATACTGCAAGTGACTAACGGCTGTAGCCATAATCGTTGCACATTTTGCGATATGTACACTCAGCCTCAGAAGAAATTCCGCCCCAAAAAAGTAGAGGAGATTGAGCAAGTGCTTGAAATTATCGCGAGTTCTGGTGCGAAAGTTCATCGAGTATTTCTCGCAGACGGAGATGCAATGACACTACCCTTTCGCCGTTTGAAAGAGATCTGCGAATTGATTAATAAATACCTGCCACGAGTTCAGCGAATATCAAGTTACTGCCTACCGCGAAACCTCACTAACAAAACGGCCGAACAGCTAGCCGAACTAAGAGAGCTGGGGCTTAGCCTGATGTACATAGGCTGTGAAAGCGGTGATGATGAAGTGCTGAATAAAGTAGAGAAAGGCGAAACCTTTGACTCGTCATTGCTAGCACTGAACAAAATCAAAGCTGCTGGAATGAAAAGCTCTGTGATGATTTTAAATGGTCTTGGTGGGCCTAAACTCAGCCATCAACATGCAATTAATTCTGCAAAGCTAATGAATGCAACTCAGCCCGATTACCTTTCAACCCTTGTAGTCTCATTCCCTTTGGGTGAAGAGCGTTTTGCTGCAGGTTTCAACGGTGAGTTTCGGCAGCTAACTCAACCCGAGCTGTTTCAGGAAGTTCGCTGGTTACTGGAAAACTTAGAACTAGAAAAAACCATCTTCCGATCGGACCACGCATCTAACTATCTCGTTTTAAAAGGGGTCCTTGGTAAAGACAAACAGAAACTCTTGGATACCGTCGACCTCGCGATTAATAAGCCGAATACGATTACTCTACGACAAGAGTGGCAGCGAGGCTTATAACGTCACTTCAACGATAAAACCCATTCGGCAGACGTGAGATAATTCATTTCTGCCTCAAACTTTCTGAGGGATCATTTGGCGGAAAAATTACGATTGAAACTCCACTGCATTTTCTATCTCTCAGCATGCCCATATTCTGCATTAAAACCTTCAATACCCATCACAAGTAATAACTTTATGAAATGTTACCCATACCCCACGTTCAGCCACCAATATAGATAAGCGACTCACTACACAGTATCGGAAACTGATTTTTCAGAAGCTAACTGCAAAATCTTACAAGTAAGAGTAAAAAGTCTTCTATCTTTAAAGGAAGAACGGACGTTATCTGAGCAAATAAAACAAAGGGATGTTATCCACTTTCTGTCCCATGTGATTAACCAGTTGAGCTATTTTTGTGTTAGATAACCGCTAGGATAAACATGGACCCGCAGCTACTTTCAATACACTACAGCGACCCAATTTGGATATCCATCGCCTTTCTTTGTGGCTTGATAATTAAATCCATTGGGCTCCCCCCACTAATCGGTTTTCTTATTGCCGGTTTTATACTTAATGCGCTCGGAGCTGAAGGAGGTGGGTTCCTCGCTGTCCTGGCAGATCTGGGGATCACTCTTTTATTGTTTTCCATCGGGTTAAAACTTAAATTTAAGTCCCTAATACGGCCTGAAGTCTGGGGCAGCGCAACCTTGCATATGGCAATCATCACCGTACTTTTCGCACTATTGGTGATACTTCTCTCCTATACAGCCATCCCACTCATTTCTGGTTTAGAAATTGAAAGTGCACTAGTTATAGGGTTCATTTTGTCTTTTTCCAGTACCGTCTTCGCTGTTAAAGTGCTTGACGACCGTGGGGTGATCAATGCGTTGCACGGAAAAATCGCCATTGGAGTGCTTATTGTACAAGATGTGGCAGCGGTCATTTTCATAGCGGTATCTATGGGGAAATTACCCTCTATCTGGGCACTTGCACTCATCGTGCTCATTCCGTTTAGGTTAATATTGTATAAGTTACTCGACAGTGTTGGGCATAATGAACTTCTCATTCTTTTTGGCATTACCATGGCGCTGGTGGGTGCCGATTTGTTTGAATTGGTGGGAATTAAAGAGGATGTGGGCGCACTGGTTTTTGGAATGCTCCTTGCCAATCACCCCAAATCTAATGAGCTAGCTAAACAGCTGCTTGGATTTAAGGAGCTATTTTTAATCGGGTTCTTTTTAAGTGTTGGTATGACAGCCACACCTGGCGAAACAGACGTTTTGCTCGCTTTGTTGCTTATTCTATTTCTTCCCATCAAAGTTGCGGCTTACTTTGGTTTGTTCAGCCTGTTTAATTTAAGGTGTAATTCCGCATGGCGTGCTTCAATAAACCTTTCTAACTACAGCGAATTTGGACTCATTGTCGGGGCAATTGCCGTCTCTTCGGGTTGGTTATCGAAAGAGTGGTTAGTTGTGCTTTCAGTCGTCTTGTCTCTCTCGTTTGTAATATCATCACTAATGATAAATGCGGGAGACCGTCTCTATGACAAATGGAGACCAACACTCGTCAGATTGGAGAGAAAAAAACGTCTGTCGGGCGAAGAGGATCTCGACTTAGCACACATCAAAGCCGTAGTGTTTGGCATGGGTACCATGGGCGTCGCGGCATACAATGCTCTAGAAAGAAATTATTCGGGCAGCATTGCGGGGGTGGAAGTCGATATGGAAGAAGTCTCAAGGCTTACAGGTTTGGGGCGAAATGTCGTTGCTGGAGATGTCACTAACCCCGATTTTTGGCTAAGAGCGCCAGACCTACACCAAGATCTAGAGTGGGTATTACTGACCTTACCGACTCATAAAGCCAACATAAACTCCGTATTGCGAATGAAAAATATGGGTTACCGTGGACGTATCGCTGCTACAGCCAAATACCATGATGAAGAGGAAGAGCTAAAGGCAATAGGCGTCGATCTCACACTCAACATTGCCACCATAGCGGGTCTTGGATTCGCGAGTCAGTTACAAAAATTCGTTGGGAAATAACTGGAAAGATTCTATTATTTCTCACAACGGCTAAGGAAAGCTCAAACCTTAAGTCCAATAACACTAACGCAAGAAACAATACGATCGAACGCTAGCGCCATACCTACGCGCCCTGCTCTTTTCCTGCTACCTTAAAACCAACCACACCTAAAGCCATCATAACGACTGGTGTCAATCCAACGGTTATTTCCGCAAGCGGTAAATCAACAAACATTTTTGCCCCTAACAGGTGAGCGATTACATTCATCAAGACCAGAACGGTAGCTATTGCACATAGATACAGCTCACTCTTTACTCTATTCATTACAGGACTCCAGATAAGTGTTTAAGTCATGCAATTATACGCTTTAGCGCTTTACCTATAATAGATACAGATTTATGATTGTTATATATAACAGATGATCAACCCCATACCCTATTGTCTGAACAAATATAACGATGAGCGATTTCCATTGGCTAAGTATGTAGAGCTTGCAGAACAAATTAAAAACCAAATTAAAAGCAACGTTTGGGAAACAGGCTGTAAGCTTCCCTCTTTAAGAAAGCAAACAGAATTGTCTGGCTTTAGTTTGATGACCGTAATGAATGCTTATCAACTATTGGAAAGCCAGGGCTGGGTCGTATCGCACTCTCGTTCGGGCTATGTGGTTGCCCCCAAAATTCAGGACATCCCTGTCTCTACTCACCAAAACACACTGCAGATTTCTGAATCTATCGATATTAATGATTTTGTATTTGATATCTTGCAGGCGAGTCGTAAGAAAAACGTCACTAACTTTGGCTTTGCTTACCCTGATGCCACTCTTTACCCGCAAAACAGGGTAAACAAATCGTTAATGAAAACAGCGAGAGAGATGCCCACCTCTCATGCGTTAGATAACCTACCGCCGGGTAATGAAACCCTAAGAAAGATCATTGCCAAGCGATATGCCTCTCAAGGTATTATCGTTAATCCAGATGAAATTGTAATCACTGCTGGTGCACTTGAAGCATTGAACCTGAGTTTACAATCGGTGACTAAACCAGGGGACTGGGTTGTAGTTGAGTCCCCTGCCTTTTATGGTGCGCTGCAAGCGTTAGAGCGTCTCAACTTACGGGCTCTTTTTGTTAATACGCACCCAAAAGATGGCATCGACCTCGACGCATTAGAGCTGGCACTTCAAACACACCCAGTTAAAGCGTGTTGGTTGATGACGAACTTCCAGAATCCATTAGGTTTTACACTTTCAGACGAAAAGAAACAACGCCTTGTCAGGCTTCTTACCGACCACAGCGTTCACTTAATTGAAGACGATGTGTATAACGAGCTGTACTACGGAAATACCAAACCATTACCAGCCAAGGCGTTTGATACCAAGGGTATGACACTACACTGCTCTTCTTTTTCAAAATCACTCGTTGCTGGTTTTCGTATCGGTTGGGTGGCCGCCGGAAACCGAGCGTTACAAATCCAAAAGCTTCAATTGATGAGCACGTTATCGACCAGTGCCCCAGTTCAACTTACGCTCGCTAATTATCTATCCACTCGACACTATGAAAACCACCTTAAGCAGCTTAGGCGAACACTAGAACAGAGAAAATTTAAGACGTGGCAATTGCTACGCAATAATCTTCCGAGTGAGGTCAACGCCTACTATACGACTGGCGGGTATTTTATATGGGTTGTTCTTCCAGAACATATGGATGCGACCGATCTTTATCGATTGGCTCTTGATGAGAGCATTAGCATTGCACCGGGAGAGATGTTTGCAACCAAGCAGCAGTTTAATCACTGTTTTAGGCTCAATGCATCGCTTGAAATTACGGACAAAGTGGAAAGTGCAATAAAACGATTAGGGAAGTTAATAAGAAAGTTGCTGTAAGACTTTATAGACAATAAGGCAGCGACTAAAGCTGCCTTTATTTACTCAGAGCTAAGTTAGATTATCGTTAACGGTTTTCGTACCGCATTGCTCACAAATGCTATGACGAGAAAAGTCATCCATCGAGGCTTCAAACGCTCCAACTGCCGCGCTCTTAAACAGCCCAGTTAAAAAGTCAGTTAGCTTATTTTCTTTAGGCTCATCCCTTACTAAAACAACGACATGAGACGTCATATCCTCACACTGCTTACAATAACTGTTCTCTTTCTGACTTATCATTCAATCCACACCGTACACATCATTATATGAAGAATGAATCATAACCATTCACAATAAATATGAAAACAGCCATTGGCATTATTAATGACTGTAATTGTATTTTTAATTCAGTTTATTTAGGAAATGGATCCTTCGCTTTGAAGTGATGGATATACTTCCACACAATAATCGTTTGCTATAAGTCAATTTGATCCATATATGAATTTCTGAAAACCCTATTTATGAAATTGAGAAAACTTATTATGTCTCTGCAATTCAAATGTATTGCCTTGTCGATTCAACAATAAACCTCTAATTAGGGTCTCCTATGAAAAATACACTATTAGCTGCTGCCTCCATTGTATTGGTTTCAAACCACGCTATTGCATCAGGGTCTAAACAAATCGAAGTTACGGTTGATAATATGGCTGTAGCGCATACCAATATGGAGATGGTTCGCCTTCAAGAGGAATATGGAATCAATCAAATGATGTTTATTCCTCGTATGGCTCAGCTAGATTTCCAACCGATCATTCGTATGAATCAAGATACTATCTACTCAGGGATGGTGATGAATGTTAGCGAGGGTGCAACGATTACTCTTCCAGAAATGGATGGGCGTTATGCTTCTATCCAAGTCCACGACCAAAACCACTGGGTTCCTCTTTTTACTTACGAGTCAGGGACACATGAAATCGTTTCTGATACTGACTACGTTGTAGTGGTAGTACGTATCCAAGCGGATGAATCTGACCCTTCTGATATCGCTAAGGCGGCAGAATGGCAATCTAAAATCACATGGACTGCAGGTTCAAATGAGCCATTGAAGCTTAAAAACTGGGATATGGATTCTTATCAAGCGACTGTTGCTGACCTTCGTACAACTCAGTTTGATTATACTCCCTTAGAGTTTATGGGAGATGGAACTCCTGGTTCATCTGAAGTTCGTGCGCACGCTACTGCTGCTTACGGTGGCTTCCTTACTGCTCCTGCTCACCACGCTTTCTATGGCATTGCTGAAGGTAACGATGTTCAGTCATGTACTCCCGTAACTTTTGATGTACCTGATATTAATCCAGATAGAGGCTTTTACTCTGTAACTCTATACAACGGTGACGGCTACTTCGCACACAATAAAGCCTCTCTGAACAGTGATAACCTAGTACTTAATAAAGGTGGCGATACGTACACCATTCACTTCGGTAACGAGTGTGGCAACGTCGAAAACAACATACCAACAACGGAAAACTGGAACCTAATAAAACGTGTATACCGTGCTACGCCGGAACAACTAGAAAACAGTTACGTGATGCCTGAGATTCTATAACATGAATAAAACCATTTTGGCTTCGGCGTTATTAGTATCAGGGTTCGCTATCGCTGATGATACAACAGTTCAAGATATGTCAGATCCAATGGCAGTCTACAACTCCGGGGGGGGGTTGGCATATCGAATAACGGATTTCATCTAAAGTCAGGCCGTACATTCGACACTGGTTCAGATGACACGTTAGGTTTACGTCTCATTGAAATTCAGAACTTTGGGGGTGAACTACTTGGTTTAGAAGACGATGCTAACGACAGTATCAGTCACATTCGTTTCCGTCAGTTCACCGTCGAATTGGAATCTGGTCGTGGAATGCAATTTGATCTGAATTGGGACTTTGATAAGCAAATTGGTAGTACTAACATTGGGCTGGTTCAAGCCTTACCCACTATTGGCCCAATTACCTTGTTCCCTATCGCATCACTGGGTTTAATGACCGTAAGAGATGAATATGCAGGTTACGTCATGCCCGCGGTGACGACGACGGTAGGTATCTATTCCCGCATTTCTGTCACCGACAACATCTGGTTCAACTACAATCCAATGTACACGCACGGGTTAGGCGGTAAAGACAATACAACAATACCTGAATTAGGCTTATTCTCGTATAAAGATATAAGCACCCTTACTCACGAAGTTGCCGCTTCTTATCAATTTAATCCTCGTCAGAATATTCGATTGTTCGCTAACTGGGATCAAGAGAACAGCTCAGACATCGATGTACGTTTAGAGTTTAACCACCAATTCTAAGCATCAATGAACCCACTAGATCGTGCAATATCTCTTCCGATTGCACGATCTAGTGGGTTCAATATTTTATAACTCTAATATCGGTTCATCGTTCGTGATAATTTGAAAAAACTGTGCAGAACATACGCTTTCTTTTTGTACCTACAACCTAAAGAGAACCTAAATATGATTGATCCGATTTAACCTCATTTAATATAGCGCTTAACAGTATCAAGCAGTGTAATTAGTCGTCGTTACTCTCTAACTGCTTATTCAAATACGTAATCCAACGCTCACTTTCTGACGTTTCTTCTACCTTGTTCGCTTGCTTGGCATATTGTAGCGCCAAGTTAAGCTGTTGGGTTCTATAGGCCGATTGAACTTTGGCGAACAGCATCGAAGAAGTGAGTTTACTCTCTGGGATCTTATTAACTTCCTGTAGAGCATGTTGATAGTCGCGCTGGCTTAAATACAGCTGCGAGGCTTGCCAATGATACTTACGGTCTTTCTTTGCGGCTAATTGCCAATACTCAATCGCGGTATCCCACTGCTTTGATTGTTGCCATAACTGAGCCTGACGAACAATCATATTAAGATCGGTTTTAGCGTCATCGAGCAATGAAAGTGTTTGTGCTGATTTCGATGGAATGCCTTGGTTCGCGTAAAGCTGAGCCAGCATTCGTATTTCTTGTTGGCTCAGCGGAATCCCTTGCAGCTTTGCTAGAGTCAACACGTTCAACGCTTGGTTAGAGCGTTCTCTACGAATTTCAATACTCACTAATTGTTGCCACCAACGTGCGTTATCAGGCTCAAACTCGATTAATTGACCTAACGTTTTTGCAGCATCCGGCCACTTCTTTAATTGGAATTCACCGCCCAATCGCAGTGAAAGCATGGCAATATCAAGCGTTGGTTCAAACGTTTGATATTGTTTTACTGACTCAAGTACATCGGGCCAACGTGCAAGTTGGTAATTGGTTTGAGTAACACGAAGCCAAACCAGTGCATTTCCATGCCCCTCTTCAACTAATCGAAGATAATAGCTAAGTGCCTCTTTGTATTGAACGTTCGATAAGTAGAGATCTGCAAGCATACGAATCGTATCGACAGACTGTTCATCGGCCAATAAGCCACTATCAACGGCATATTTTAATTGATCGATGGCCGCTTCGATTTGTTCATTTTGCCAATAAAAGACACCTAACATACGTGCGACAAACGCTTTATCGTAAGCTCGACTGGTGGACACGCTCTCCAAAAGCTCGATGGCTTTTGCCAGTTCTCCATCTAATGATTGAGTGTGTGCTCTTTGTACACGCTGTGCCGTTGATTGGCTCAGTTCATTCGCCAACGCGGATTGAATCGGAATCAAACTAGCCAATGCAATGATTGAGCTAACGAGCAGTTTCTTCGAAATATTCATCATTTTTGCAACTTGAACTCTAGTTTCACGGATTGTCCTTGCTGTACCACGGCTTTGTCATTCACCACTTTAGGCTGATATTTCCAACGTTTGAGCGCGCGTATCGCTTCACGTTCAAACTGCCTCGGTGGGTTTGCTTCAACCACTTCAATATCGGTAGGGCGACCCAGTTCATCAATAGAGAATGTCATAATCACGTATCCTTCAACCCCACGACGCAATGCCCTTGCAGGATAAGTTGGCTCAACTCTATGAAGCGGCATGGCATTTTGATCCATGCTGACATCTCCGATCGACGGCAGTGAAATCTGCAACCCTTGCACCGACGTGGCCATTTCCAGCGTGGGCATTTCAAGTGCCATATGAGACATATCTTGAGACTGAACTTGCTGTCTAGAGGTTGGCGCTTGAGGTGGTGGCTCAAGAGGCTCTGGTGGCTCAGGAACCGCTCGCCTTCTTCTTTCAGTCAGCGACTCTTCTTCTACCATCACCATGTCGAAACGCAATGGTTCAGTCTGTTCAGCTTTCTCTGCGTACTTGGGTTGCACCATCCACGCCATAAAACTAAACAGACCCAGTGCCACAATTAAGGCAATGGGTATAGCAATAATGACACGAGGCATTAAGACTTCTCCGCTGCCAAGGCTATATTCACTACACCTGCCCCTTTCGCGGCATCCATCACTTTCACAACTGTACCATTGTATGCACGTTCATCAGCTTGTATTACGAGAGAAGCATCAGGTTTATCAAGCAGCATATGCTCTAGTGTTGCTTGTACTCGTTCTGCATCTACTAAACGTTTGTCGATAAAGATATCGTTAGCCGAGGTGATCGCGACGAAAATGCCTGCGTCTTTTTGGCTAACCACATTTGATGCTTGAGGACGATTGACTTCCACACCCGATTCGCGAACAAATGAGCTGGTGACAATGAAGAAGATCAGCATAATGAAGACGATGTCCAACATCGATGTCATATCGATTTGTGCGTCTTCTTGTTTAGATTGACGTCTGCCTAACCTCATCGTTGGCTCCTTAAAGATTGTTCTAATTTTAATTGGGTTCGCTGGCACGCTTTGGTCAAGCGCGAATGAGCAAATACGCCAGCCAACGCTGCAACCATTCCAGCCATTGTTGGTAGCGTTGCTAGAGAGATACCTGAAGCCATTAACTTAGGGTCGCTACTGCCTTGGTTTGCCATCACATCAAACACGGAAATCATGCCTGTCACTGTGCCAAGTAGCCCAAGCATTGGGCAGATGGCAACAAGCACTTTGATGAAGTTGAGATGCTGATAAAGCGCTTGCTTGGCTTCTGATACCCAACCATCTCGTATGGCTAAAGCATGCCATGAGGCATGATCTCGACGTTGCTGCCAAGCCTCTATCCACTGCTTTTTTTCTTTTGGGAAAGACCAAGCCAGATAGATCACTCGCTCAACAACAAAAAGCCAAGTTACCGCTACAACCGCCGCTAGCCACCATAAAATCTGCCCACCTTGATTCATAAAATCAAGCACAGCATTTAATTGAATACTTGCTAGCATATTTGTCATTACGCAGGGCTCTCAGTCAGTACATTGTCTTGAGTAACAGATTGCTTCGAGAAAACGTCAATTGTATCGTCACGCTCGGCTTGCTGTGCGACGAGACCAATACCCTGCTTCTCTAAAATGTTTCGAATATTCTCTGCTTGCGTACTCAACAAGTTGTGAGCAAGCAGAAGAGGCATCGCCGCGACCAAACCAAGCACGGTTGTCATCAATGCCATAGATATACCGCCCGCCATGACTTTAGGATCGCCATTACCAAAGTGGGTAATGACTTGGAAGGTTTCGATCATGCCCGTCACCGTACCTAGCAGACCAAGCATCGGTGCAAGTGCAGCAAACAATTTAAGCATCGACAAACCTTTTTCAAGGTGCGTTTGCTCATCGACGACCGCTTCAAGCAAGCGAAGCTCTAACGCTTCAACCGTACGAGTGTTCTCTTTGTTGTAAACAGAAAGAATACGCCCCAGTGGGTTATTGCCTATTTGTTGAGGGTTCTTCAACTGCTTGCGAATGTTCACCTGTGCCACAGAAAGCGTTATACCGCGGTACAAGGCAATGATTAAACCAATCGCTAACAGCCCTAGAATCACTTTACCTACTACGCCCGCCGCTTCTAGGCGATCTTTCAGTGTTGGGTCTAGCTCTCTTTGGCTTAAGATAACGCCACGAGAAGGATCAACCTGCCATGACTTTGCATTATCAGTAGGTTGTTGTTCAGAGGCGTCAGAATAGAGTTTCAAGCTTGATATATCAGGGACTTGATTAGGCTGGTTCGCATAGTACACCGCTTGATCACGAGCGCTGTTCCACTTTAAATAACCTTGGTCACCCACAAGCGCAAATGAGCCGATACGAAATGCGCTTTGCGATGTCGCTTTACCATCTGAATTCACGATAGAGACATCTACTGGGGATAACTGCGCACTGGCTTTAATCTGTTCGTTCAAGCTACGCCACAAACCAGTCAGCTCATCCATTGATGGCAATGTACGCGCTTCAATGATCGAGTCTACATAAGCAGAGTGTGCGTTGGCATCAATCGCTGTTACTGACTGTTCAACCTGAGGTTCTAGCTCTTTGGCAACCTGCCTTACAACGCCAAATAACTCACCCAAGCTACCTGTTTCAAGGCGAAGATTTTCTTCCAAACGCGCAAGTTTATCTTCATTGCTGCTAAAGGTTTTCGCTAACTCGTCAGTTTGGTTCTGGACGAAGTTTCGCTTAGCTTTTAGCTCCGCTTTTCTCTTTTTAAGCTTCTCTTCCGTCTCAATAAAGGTTAACTGCCTTTGAGCGTTCTCTTTTTTCTGCTTGGCATTGTCCGCTTGTGCGTTTTTGGTCAGGCTATTTTGAATAGGTTCTTGAGCCGCATGCGTAGGCTCGCTGTAGACTGAACCTAATACGCCAGCCAGCATCAATGTAGTGAGTGCTAAAGCTTTCATTTATTGCCCCTCCGTTACATTGGTGGTATTCAAAGAGTAATCAGATGATGGGGTTTCAAACGATAGAGGGACGGTTAGCAAGCTTGGGGCTGCCTGATTATTCGCAATACGGAAAGCACTGTCGAGTTGACTAAAGCTCGTAGAGTTGACTGATTCCCATTCATTACTCGCTCGATTCCACGACCAATATTGAGAGCCAGAGCGATTTCGTGCAATCAGAGAGATTCGACCTAAATAGAATATCTCAGCTTCAAAAGTCTCACCACCAGCCAATGCTATTTGAGCTTCATAAACACCAAGCTTAGTACCGTAATCAACTTCAATCTGATACGCCTCTAAGATGCGACGGTACTTCTCTGCGTCACTCACATCAGATTGACTCATCATTGCTTGTAGCCTTTCAACACGTTCTAATCTTGCTTGCTGACGAATAGGGCTATCGTGTTTAACAATCTGCGTTAATCCATCCAGCATTTGATACATCAACGGCACAACACCCTGCCTCGTATCCTGAATTTGATCGATTTGTGACTCAATACTTAACGCTTCTTGGTTCTGGTTATTCACCATCGATTCAAGGTGATCGCGATACACTTCAAGATTCGCCAACTCTTGTTCTAGTTGCTCAATTTCCGCTCTTAATTGTTGCGAGGAATCGAAACTCTTATCGATCACCTTCTGGCTGTTAGCTGCACTCTTATGGGTATCTTTTTGTATCGCTGTCGCATCAGACAATGACGATGCCACACTCGAAAAAGACATCGTCACTACTGCAGCTAAACTGCACGCTTTAAATAATTTCATCACTGGCATTCACTTTAAAAATCATTACGTTCTAAATAAGTAAGTGGTTCGAAATAGGTCTATATTGCTTAGTAAAGTAAGCTGAAGACTACGATTTTCGACCTTTTAATAACAGCAGTAGAAAATAGCTACCACCAATAACAGAAACAATCGTTCCAGCCGCAATTTCAGCAGGATAACGAAGGTTCTGTCCTAACCAATTCGCGGCTAAAAGCAATACAGCGCCAAGCAGCATTGAAACAATTAACTGCTCTTTCGCTTTCTTTGCACCAAGCATAATTGCCATATGAGGTGCTAATAGCCCTAAAAATCCTACAGGCCCCATCACTGCCGTCGTGACTGCACAAATAAGGGCAACTAACACAAACAGACAGGTAAACGCGACAGGAACGTTCACTCCTCTCGCTTTCGCAAACAGTCGCCCAGCTGACAGCAGGGTTAACCATCGGTTCGTCAATAACGCGATACTTGAAAGAAGAACCATCGCGATCAGTAGACCAACAGCCATCACTGGTGTCACTCTGTAGGTTGAACCTGCTAACCAAGCTAATATGGCAAAGCTGTCTTCATTGCCCTTTGCAAGGGTAAATTGTACCAAGGCATCAATTAATGCGGTTAACGAAATACCCGTAAGTATCAGCATTGAAGGCGCATAATGATTCTTCCGCCCTAAGATTAGCAGTAGAATCAAGACCGATATACTGCCTATAAATGCAAGCAAAGGAGCTGATTCAAAAATATTAATGCCAACAAAAATACTGGCAGCCACTAAGGCAAATGTCGCCCCCGCTGACAAGCCAAGAATATCAGGACTTGCCAATGGATTGTATATAAGTCGTTGTAGTAACACACCTGCTATCGCAAGCCCTGCGCCTACGCAGATTGCCGTTAATATGCGCGGCCAAAGTAAACTCAATGCAAAATCATCAGGCCAACGAACAATCCACTCCAGCGCACCATCTACATTATTTCTTGTGACAAAAAACGCCACCAAGATGATAATGATAAACAATACCATTAACTTAACGTATTGAAAACGAGTCAATAGTGCTTTTGTCTTAGGAAGGGTTATCGAGAGTTGGTCTTGAGCCTTCAGTTTACGCCTTGTAAAAAAGATCAAAGCAGGCGCGCCAATCAACGCCGCAGCCGTGCCACTTGGAACAATATCCAAGGTGTAACTGCCAATGAACATGGCGATCCAATCCGTGGTAATAAGCAGCATTGCACCTAAAATGGAACTTGTCACCAATTCACTTTTAGGGGTTCTTGCGCCTAATGCCCGTGCAATATTAGGCGATAACAGACCAATAAAACTGATCACACCAACCGTACTGATAGACGCTGAAACTAACCAAAGGCTTAACAATAAGATGGCAAAAAATGCAGGAACGATACTCAAACCTCGTGCTTGAGCACCACTTTGTCCTATACGTAGTAACGCAAACACACGAGGAGCAAACAGTACAAGAAAGATAGCAGGGAGCAGTTTAGGCATTAACCATAGAACATTATCCCAACCATTTTGAGCCAGATCCCCCGCTCCCCAAATAAACAGGTTTTTAGCGTATTGGTCATGAAGCAAAACAACCGCCGTCGCAATAGCGCCCAATAAAATATTGGTCGCCATCCCAGCAAGAACAACAGGTAAGCCTGATAGATTATTCAACCCGACTATCGTGATCACCAAACCGAATGTGGCCATAGCCCCAAATAGAGCGACAAATAACGAATAGTCCGCCATGACTAAAGGGAACCAAACACTGCCTATTACCATTGCAAGCCATGCACCAGAAGAGGTGCCCAGCGTTAACGGGCTAACAAGCGTGTTTTGCGTGAGCTGCTGTAGTACGCTGCCAACCAACCCTAATACAGCGCCAACCATCAACCCCATGACATAACGAGGTAGCGATGATTGGGTGAACAGAATCGCATCAAAATCTTCGTAATCGTCAAAATTGAACGACAGCGAACCGATAAGTTGAATTTGGTTAGCGAAAGAAAGGTCGGTACTCCAGCCTAATTGCCCAATGCTTAAGGCAAGTAAACTAAGGAGTAACAGCAAACCTAATGTCTGTGATTTCAGCACGTGATTAGAGCCCTATCGCTTCACTTGGTTGGCAGCAATGTCGAGTAAGCTGTCGGTAATCGCTTCAGCGGTATAGAGCAGCGACATAGCCCCTCCATAGTTCCAAACAGGCTCAATGCTGTTCAATCGGTTTGCTCGAACAAACGGCATCGCTTGCCAAAGTACTGAACGGTTGAGCTGCTGCTCTTGGTCAAACGGTTTGAAGTAGAGCGCCACTCCGTCATTTACGTACTTTAAATCATTAACACGAACTTGGGTCACTCCCCACTGAGTGGAAGGCTTCTCAATGGCGGGTTCAAAGCCCAATCGTTGTAAGACGTACTGTGTCGTCGAGTTCTCTCCGTAGAGATAAACCGCAGTGGTACTTGCAAAGCGAAATGCACTGACTTTAGGTTTTCCTTCAGGAAAAGCGTCACTCAACTGGTTTGTCATTTGTGTAAAACGATCATCCATTTCTAACAGTTTTTCCTCGGCTACCTGCTGCTTACCAAGCGCCTTAGAAAGTAGCCGATAATTATCAATACTCGCTTGAGCGTTATCGTGGTCAGCACTGTAAGTTTGGTAATAAAGAACCGGAGCAATGCGTTCCAGGCGCTCAAGTAAATCAAGCTGAGGAGAGGCAGTAATAATAACGTCAGGCTTTAGTTGTGCCAGTCTCTCAAAGTTCGGCTCAACTCGCGTACCAATATCTTCGACCGATGCATCAACAGCAGGCTTTACTACCCACTCTTGGTACCCAGCAATATCTGGCATCGCTATCGGTGTGACACCCAGTTCAATAATTTGCTCGGCTATATCCCAATTAAGCGCTGCTACACGTGTTGGTGTTGCTTTTAACGTGTGTTCACCTCGGTTGTCTGTCACGGTTACAACAGCGTTGCTCAATCCAGAAACTAACATTGCCGATAATACGAGAACGGACTTCAATACTGCTCGTGCCGGCCATTTCATCGATTGTATTTGGCGTTTCATTTTCCTATTACTTCCTACTCTATCAGCGCTTTTTAACATATCACCGCGACCTTATGATTCTGTGTTGGGTGAGGCATCAATTTAACGGGTGTTGCGTATAAATCGGACAACAACGCTTCATCATGGAGAAGATCTGTTTCTCCTTGAAAAGCCACCTTTCCACCTTTTAATGCAACGACGCGGCTGGAGTATTTAAGTGCTAAGTTAAGGTCATGAATAATCACAATAATCCCTTTCCCTGTTTGCTCATTGAGTTCCTTTAAAAGCCCCATCAACTGATACTGGTGCTGAATATCTAACGCGGAAGTTGGTTCATCTAAAATCAGAATGTCTGACTGCTGAGCAAGTAACATCGCTACCCAAGCACGCTGCCTTTCACCACCCGACAACTGCTCTGCAATGGTATTGGCATACTGTGAAACGCCCGTCATTTGCATTGATTTTTCGATTATTTGAGCATCTTGATCATTCCAACGCCCGAATAGGCCACGCCAAGGAAAACGCCCTAAACGCACAAGTTCAGTCACATTTAGCCCTGCGACTTCGGGTAATTTTTGGGGCAAATAAGCAACACTTTTTGCAAGCTGCTTTGGATTGTATTCACTCACCCGTTTTTCATTGAGTAACACTTGTCCTTGTTCTGGTGAGAACTGATTCGAGAGCAAGTTCACCAGCGTCGATTTACCCGAGCCGTTATGTCCAAGTACAACGGTAAACTGGTTATCTTCAATGGTTAGATCGGGAATTGACAAGATAGTTCGTTGGTCTCGAACCACCTCGACATCGGTCAATTTATACATGACGTCTCTTTTTGTTCTTTGGGCAATCATCGCAAAGTCTGCCCTCTTTTGTTTGAGTCACAAGACAACAGCTTTTCCTTGTATAAGTCAGCAATTCCCCTGACGAAAACCCCGTTAATGAACGGTGAGGAAGTTGAAATGCATCGAGCCATAGCTTTGCATCAGAGTGAACATCATCCTGAGTAAACGCCTCAAAATGATCGTGCACTTTCATCAATGACATCAGTAAGAAATCAGCAAGCAGTTGACGGCTAAAACCAGGGCGGCAACGATAAAGTTCATCCAGCTCGGCTTGCCAACGAGACACCATCCCACCAAGCTGCTGGCCAACATTGATAATTAATGCTTCTTTGTTTTCGCTCACGCACTGTTCCGAATCGAAATGAAATCCCGAAATCAGCCCATTACGATAGTGCTGACTCATGGTTGAAAAATCTGGCGCCACTTTTAAACCATAAACACCAATAAACGCTAGGTAGATCGGCTGCCAACTCAGTAGGCTAAAGGTTCGCGTTAACCAGTAACTGTGCTTCGCTTCTGGGTGCAATGATTGAATCTCTTGATACATGATGGTTAACAACTGACGATTATCACCGTCACCCATTAGCATTCCGTTTTCAGCAGGAGCAACTTTTCCGTCTAAATAAGGCGTCACTTGCCTTGCTGCATGCATCAATTGTTCTATTTCAGTCAACGTCGCTCTCTTCTTATTCACTGCTATTTTTGCTAATCGTCAAACACAATAAGTGTCGTGCGAAAATGCACTAAAGCAGCCTACTCTTCAGCAGGCTGCTCTGTTTTACAACACGGTATAGAAACTAGAATTTATAATTAACATTCAGTTCTACTGTGCGCTCTTCACCATACCAACAGTTGGTTTGGTCATAACAAGTGAAGTACTCTTCGTTAAATAAGTTAGTCGCCAGTAAATTCACAGTCGCCCCCGACAAAGACTCTTTAACTGAACCTAAGTCGTAACCAAGTGATAAATCTACCAAGGTGTAGGACGGTACTTTACCTTGTGTATTGGTCGCTTCCATTTGCATTTCACCCACATAACGAGCACCTGCACTTGCGCGTGTACCACTTAGCACTCCGTCGAAGATGAAGTAATTCGCCCATAAGTTGGCGGCATGCTCAGGTACGTAGATTGGCGTGGTACCTTGCAGACCATTGTCGCTATCTTTTGTAATTTCCATGTCGGTGTAGGTGTAGTTCGCTGCGATGTCTAAACCAGAGGTCACCTGTATACTGGTTTCAAGCTCAAGACCTTGAGAGCGAATCTGACCAACTTGCAACTGGTCTTGATAATCGGCTGATGATGGGTCCGTTACTAACACATCATTTTTCTCAATTCTAAATAACGATGCGGTCGCACTCTTACTGTAATCAGAAGATTGGTATTTCAAACCAACTTCAATCTGCTGACCGGTTTCAGGCTTGTAGGCTTCACCAAAACTGCTAACACCCGTAACAGGCTCAAAGCTTGTTGCGTAGTTAGCAAACGGCGATATGCCATTATCTAATTCGTAGAGCGCACCAATACGGTATGAGAATGCACTGTCATCCGCTTCTGTATAGCTGCCAGCGTAATCACTGGTTGTTTTATAATTGTCATAACGACCACCAGCAATTACCACTAGACGGTCCAATCGCATCTGGTCTTGAACGTACAGACCTGTTTGTCTTAGCGTGATGTCATCTTTTACTTCCCACGCTTTGGTTAGCTCATCACGATTGATTAAATCGTTATTCGGGTTAAAGATATTAAAGTCGCCAAATTGACTCGTACTACCGTATTCCGCGTAATTCGATGAGCCTTTTAATTGTTGGTAATCAAGACCAAATAACAGGTTATGTTCAACATTCCCCGTAACAACAAAACCAGAAAGCTGGTTATCAATCGTGTAACCCTTAGATTCTTCATCCGTGCTGTAGATATTTCTATCTAAATTGCCAGTAGATGGATCCCAATGGTTATAGTAATCACTGTGATATGTGTTTTCTTGATACAGAGACGCATCGGTATAACGGAAGTTCTGTAAGAACCCCCACTCATTAGTAAATTGATGATCAACTTTATAGCCCAACATCAACACTTCACGCTCAAACGTACTCCAGTTCTTATCACCCACGAATGTGTTTGGCGTTGTACTTCCATTCGGGTTATCCGTTAATGAACCTGATGCTGGCATTGCCGAGTTCATACCCATTGCCGGATCGTTTTGATAGTACATATTGAAATTGATGAGCGTTTTATCCGACACTTCCCAGTTTAGTGACGGAGCAAACACATAACGTTCTTCTCCGGTATGATTGACTTGCCCATCACGAGTACGCGCTAAACCAATAATGCGATATGAGAAATCGCTATCACCGATTTGACCGGTAGTATCAATTGAAGCCTCGACCAGATTACGAGAACCCGTCGCTAGCCCAAGTTCTGTGCTCGACTCCTTTTGTGGCGTCTTAGCAATCATGTTAACCATGCCACCCGGTGGCATTGAGCCGTACAGCACCGATGTCGGTCCTTTAAATACTTCCACTTGCTGAATCGCAATCGGATCAATTTGAGGCTGCAAATTCCAACCATTTAAGAACTGAAGGGCCAAACCATCGTAGTAGCTTTGGTTGACAGCAAAACCACGGATCATAAACGTGTCGTACATGGTCACAGAGCCGCCCTTGGTTTCAGTCACAACACCAGGAGCATAACGCAGTGCTTGGTTTAGAGACTTCACGCCTCTTGCTTCAAGATCTTCGCTCTCAATAACACTGATAGCTTGAGGCGTTTCTTCTGGTTCTAACGAGGTCTTAGTCGCGGTATTGCGATAGGTTTGACCTAGAACTGATATTGTCTCGATTTCTGATTGTGTTGTGTCCGCCGCATTCTTGCTTTCGGTATTTGCATTGGCTCCAAATGAGAGCACTAACACGCTAGCAATTGCTACGCTTAAAGGTGATTTTGAAAATAGTGTTGTGGTCATGATTCCCTGCTTTTTCTTTTCAATCTGTGCGATCAACGTAAGCCAATCTAATTGCGAATTATTATCGTTTGCATTTTATTAGCTTAGATAGAAAAAACATTACAATTTGGTGCATCATGTCGATAAGTTACCTATAAACTCGATAAAAATAAGCACCTAGGCGCTTATTAAACTTTTTGAATTGGCAGCCAATACTCAATATTCATCGACTGCGAATCACTTTGTCCGCTGTATATTTCCAACTCAGGCGCTTCCACTGCGGTGTAGCCAGAACTAGGAAGCCAGTGCAGAACAAGCCACTCAACCGCTTGAGCAAACTGTTTTATTTGCCCACTAAATGGCAATACAGCAAAGTCGTTTTCTTCCACAACAACACTTTCAAACTCACCAGCCTTGTGGCTTACGTCACTCAGGTTATCGGTGCCTGCTAAATAGGTAAGCTCACCTTCATCCGCATTATTTTGAGCATCAATTACGCCTACCCAACGTGTTTGGGAACTAAAAGAGCGGCTACATTGATCTTTGAACTCATTCCATGCACACGGAACAGAGACATTGAAATCTGGCTCACTAGACAATAGCCCTCGAACACGTTGCTTAACCCCATAAATACGCTGCTCACTTGCATGTTCTATTCTCACCTGAAAGAACCCTTCCGTTAGAGCCTCGCAATTAGGGAAGTCTAAAATAGGCCTCTCGCATGGCCCTTTAATCCCATCTCGTGTGCCTCTTTGTTGATAGCGCTTAGGGCTAATACCAAAGAAAGCACTGAATGTTCGACTAAACGCCACCTCAGAACCAAAACCATATTGATAAGCGATATCGACCATCTTTTTGTCTCGCCTCAATACTTGCTCTGCGGCTTTGGAGAGCTTCTGTTCACGCACATATTGGGCAACACTCATTCCCGTATAGGTTTGAAATACACGCTGAAGTTGCCAACGAGACCAACAGCTGACTGCCGATAGATCCGACACACTTAAGGTTTCATCTAAGTGAGAATCAATGTGTTCAATAACAGCTTCAATCCGATTAAGGGCATAGCAACAGGCTGAGTTCATAACGAAAAGACCTTGATGACAAACGAGAGTTCAACAAAAATATTGGCATCTATATAACAGATGCATAACATTAAATCTAAATGATAATTACACTCATTTAGAAACACGTTTGCAATTTACTCTTATCTATTTCCGTGGTCAATCTTTGTTATGTCAATTTCTTACCGTCAAATTATCAACCTGCTCGATACGTTATTCTAATAATCTGACTTATTTCTAATCAGCTGGAACATAGATTAACCTACCGTCATCTAACATATAGGTCTGCCCTGCTATCTGCCCTGTTCCTTCCCCTATTTCATCAGAGGTTTCGTAACGAGTCATAGTCTCCGCATCTTTAATCGTAATACGCATATTTTCTTCGCCAGGGTTCTCTATTAGCATCGAGTTTTCCGGCAGTTGGGCTCCGGTGACGTTGAGTATCATTAAAAACGCCATTACAACAGCGAATAGATCCACCATGTTTACAATGGAAAGTACCGGATCATCCAGCTCATCAGACTCCAGAAATCTCATTACAGCTTTCCTTCTGCTAACGTGTTCGTTTCTACCGGGTGTACCGCTTCGGCTATTGAATGTGAATGCGTCATCGTTTTCATACTTTGTTCAATTTTACACATATCTTCCAATAACCAACGACGGCGAACTGTCATAATGCTGAAGGTTAAACTCGCGGCTATTAACGATAATATTGACGCTGAAAACGCAACGATCATCTCTTGTGCGACTTTATCCACTTCACCCTCACCCATCGCTACTAACGCAGGCCCGATTGCGATCATCGTGGTAACAAGACCTAACATAGGCCCCGCACGGCTGATCAACCGTAAAGGCTCTAGCTCTTTCACAATCCAAAGCTCAAGCTGGTCACTGTCACCTGAATCATTTGATTGAGCGTAACGCTGTAATACCGACACATAGTTCTTATCGAAGCGTTGCACGAACTCAACGCTGAATCGGCCTAAGACATACAAAGAGTAAACGACGATAACAACCACGAGCACCATAACGGGCTGCATAAATAAAGTGGCAAACTGGTAAATTAACGTTTCAAGTTGGTTCATGGTTAAGCTTCTCTTGTTATACGGTGTTGTCGAATCGCACCTGTCGCGATACAACCAAAAATAAAGGTGATAAGGAAAAACATTTGATAGTCCGTTAATGTCGGTTGCTCGAACGATTCCATTTCTTGCATCACTTGCCCTGAAATGACAGGGTTACTCGCGGTGGCCCCAATAGACCCCAAGCCAAACCCTGCTGAGGTTTGCTCTATAAATGCTTTGGTCACTTCGTGAGGTTGGTGATATTCCACTAACGGTTCTAGTTCTTCATGACGCTCGATAAGCTGTTTTAAGCGCTCTTCGTCGGCATCCCAGTGACCTTTTCTAACGGCTTCAAGCATTCGTTCAATGATCTGCATTTGCGCTGCAGGTTGATGTTGTTCGAACCATTCGTTAATGCCGAGATCGTGTTTGTCGTCTATGTAGACCTCACTCAGTGCTTCCCATTGATGATCGTTCACGGTTTCCGGTGCTGTCACTTGCCAGCCAAATAGGTTATTGGTGATATCCAACATATTCAGCGCGCCTGCATACCCTTCTTTTTGCATCGAAGTGATCCAAACTGGGTTTAGATAGCGTGCATTCAGCTCTTCCGCCAAAAATGTGCCTGCAGAGACAGTACGACTGTTCGATTCACGCAAGTCATTGATGTACAAGTCGGGATCTTTTCCTGACGCTTTCCGTACTGCAGCCGCCAACCCGCCTAAGTACTCAAATGGGTGATCCGTTGATAACAGCCCATGTAAGCGACTGGTTCTTGTCATGACGGCAGCATCAACAGACGATAAGTGCGATTCAAACAAGTTGGTATCGCCCAATTTCTCCCCCCAAACTTCACTGCCATACGCATACTGAAGGCGAGTCGTAAATTGCTCCCCCAAAGCATCATCGCTTTCCCAATCTTGAGATTGAATGGCGAGATCATTCACTCCACTGCCGTAATCACCCGGTTCATTACTGAAGATCCGCAGCGCAGACAACATCGACGCTCTTTCTGAGTCGTAACCAAGTTCCCTTAGTGATTCGCTTAAACTTTGACTGTTTTCAGCAATGACATTGCCATCTTCCAATGCGGTGATTTCTTCAATTGCTTTGCTCAGCTTTAACATAAAGCCATCGAATTGATCTCGATAGACAGACGTTGCTTGAATCACGACATCGATGCGTGGTCTCGTTAGCTCATCGTTAGGGATAACACGCAGTTCAATCAGATTACCGCCTCTATCCCAAATGGGCTCTACACCAATTGCACGAAGCACTTGAGCTTCTAACATACCGAAGTGTCGTTGTGTTTCTCCCGCCCACAAGGAGAAGGCAACTTTACTTGGCATCTCTCCATTTTTTTCAATATGAGCATCAAGTAGGTTCTGAAGCTCTGTCTCTGCGGCGTTATAAGCAGGAGAACTTGGCACTTTGGCTGGGTCAAAACCATACAAATTGGTCCCACTTGATGTGGAAGGATTACGCAATGGATCGCCACCTGGCCCTGCTGGAATAAATCCTGCTGACAAACCATTAAGTAGGCTTTCAATTTCGCCGTTGTTCAAAAGCCTGTTGAACGACGTTTTAGCGGTTTCTGCTAGTGCTTTCATTTCTAACTTGGCTTCTTCGCCGCCTTGTACTGGCGTACTTTCAGCACTTGCGTTTTCAATCGCATTTGTACCTTCAATGGCACTTCGAATCCACTGGATAGGCTCACTGTCATCTAGTGCTTCAAAGTCTCCTTCAAATTGCTTCCAAAACTCAGAGGGTTCATCGACAAAATGACGCAATAAATCATCACCCATTTGTTGCAGAATCGTGTAATGAATCTCACTATCTGGCTTAGATTGACCGAACGCATGTAAACCAAGCGGTACCGACGAGGCTGCTAAACGATCAATATGCTCTTCAAGTTGTTCTAGAACGGAATCAAGATCCTCTTCAATCGAGTTGGGATCTAACCCCATATCGACTAATACATTGAGCTCTTCTATCTTGGCGATTAATGCAACTTTTAGCTCATCTTTAACCGAGCCTGGTAACGCATTTTCATAATCACCGAGCAAGCCATTGAGCTCTACATAGTCTCCATATAAACCCGCAGGCCCAAATGTTGGGGTTTGGTGGCTAATGATCGTGGCCCTTCCTCGTCTCTTCGCCTGAATTGCTTCTGCGATATTATCTTGAATGTACGGGTAGAAAACGGGCATATCACCAAGCGTTAAATAAGGAAAGTCATCCCGAGACAATCCACGCGCTTTACCCGGTGTCCACTCTTGTGAACCATGTGTTCCAAGGTGAACAAGCGCATCCAATTGCCCTTCATTGTGTTGTTGTTGAAGCCAAAAATAGACCGCTAAATAAAGGTGACTCGGGGGCTCAGTTGTTGAGTGGATGGCATGACCAACATCTCCAGAACGTGGTGGTTGGGGCATTAACCAAAGATTACCCTTCTTTAAGATAGGAAAAACAAACGCAGGCTCACCATTAATCTGTTTAATCCCCTTATACGTCATCGGGTGTCCCCAATTTCGGTTAATGAAGTGCCTTTGCTCGATTGGTAGGGTTCGGTACCAACGTAGATAACTGCGAAGCGGCAATACTGCGGCGTATTCTGCTTCAAGCAAACTCTCGATTTCAGTCGGATTGTAATAACCCGACAATAAAATCTTACCGTCCTCAATCATCTGTAGCTCATCGAGCGGCGGAACATCATAGCCTTCCTTGTTCAACCCTTCTGCGATGCTAACAAGACTTAAAGGTACGTTAAGGTTTGATGCTGAGATATTCTCTGCTCCAGCCGGTGAGTTCCAGAACATAACCGCCACACTTTTCTCAGCGTTAGATTTGGTCTTTAATCGCTGATAGGCATGAACTCGACCAAACAACAGATCCAGCTGCTCGGTGATATAGGTTTTCTCTCCCGCTCGGTCAGCTGATATCACTAATGGATCCGTTAGGCCCCATGTTTCGGTTGTTGAAAGCATGACCGAGGCGTTACGGGGTTCTATCCCAACATCACTTTCTCGCCAGTCATCTAGATCGCCATCACGGAAGTGAATGGTTTGAATAACGGGAACGCCAAGCTTATTCATTTCAGCTTTACGCTGTTCACCTTGCTGTAAGTGAGTCAGGTTCACCAACACGGTCGGTGAACGATAGAATTTGGACGTATCCCAGAGCCAATCTAACCCATTGTCACCTTCCACCCAGAACATGACAGGCTCGATACCCGCTTGTTTAGTTTTTTCAATCAATTCATCAAGCGGTTCAAACTCCTGGTTTAAGATTTGATTGCGACTAATAATGAAGCCTGCAATGGGTGTCCCTTCTTGCCAACCCGTTGCAGCTAGATAACTACCCAGATCAGTCACAACGCCTTTGTCGTGGTAAATACCGTAAGTTGGAACTATTTCCGCTTCAGGTAAGTTGGCTAAAGACTCCCCTAAATGGTTCATGCGTATCGCCGAAAATAAGTGACCGTAGTTATTCTCTGTACCATTGAGGTAATAACTCGTTAACTGATGGGAAAGTTTTCGGCTCATCTGGCTTGATGCGCTCGGCGGACCGCCACCAAACATCACCCAGTTCATATCCGCAGGGAAAGTTTCCATTACCTCTGCGAGTCGCTGGCGATCTGGCATACGAGGCGTATCAATGATCGTAAAATCCGCTTCGCGAATTTTGCTGACGTTATAAGTTCTTGGCGTGAAGCTAATAAGCTCGACTTGTTGTTCGAGTGCGTACTCTTTTAGTCGCTCAATTTTACTTTGTGGGACAAAGTCGGTATGCACTACCGCTACTGTAGTCGTATCCGCTAAAGCCACATTAGCAAAAGGCACAAAAGAAGACGCCACCACGACGAGAAAAACAAAGCACTGAGCAAACAGTGCTTTTATTAGATTTAAGCGCATTATATGGTTCCTATTACTTAAATCTGTATGTGCCGTTTAAGAACACCTGACGAGGTTGAACCGCGTAAGTAAAGTGCTCTGATTTATCCTCTAAATAGGTATCAAACAAGTTTGAAACACCCATAGAGAAATCCATACTGTTTAATTGGTAGTTAGCCGCTACGTTATAAACTTGGTAAGAAGGTAGGTCGTTATCTTCATACGTTTGTGCACCCGTATGGTTTACACTAACCTGCGTCGTTAAGCTCTCTGTTGTTTGCCAGTTTAGAGCGGCGTAGGCTTGCGACTCAGGCTTACTATCAATGGTTTTACCGTTCTCTTTATCGGTAGCATCAAGGAGCGTTAAATTCATATTCACAAAGAAATCTTGTGACAAGGTCACATTACCAAACCACTCTAGTCCTTTAAGTTCAGCTTGTGCAACATTTCGATATTCATACATGGTTTCCCCAGCAACTGGGCGGCCACACGACGTCACACACGTTGTTTCTATCAAGTTTTCGACATCATTATGAAACAGGGTAACGCCACTACGCCAACTTTCTGCACTGTATTCAGCTGAGATTTCATAGGACTGATTCACCTCAGGTTTTAAATCCGCATTACCGCGAATGTCGAACGGGCGACCATTGCCTACATTGACGTACTCGGGTGAGAGTTGCTTAATGGTTGGCGCTTTAAACCCTTCACCGTAACCACCTTTAATCACCCAGTTTTCGCTCGGTGTATAAACAATATACGCTCGGGGAGAAGTGTGACCACCAAACTCTGAATGATCGTCGTAGCGCATACCTAGTAATAAAGACACGTCTTCGCTTAACAAAATGTCATCTTGCAAGAACAAAGCACTTTGAGACGCAGACCCTTTACCTGAACTCAGATCTTGGCTAGCAAGACGCTGCTCACTCCATTGCACCCCCACCGTCACTTGGTGGTTATCACCTGCAAAGAACTGTGCATATCCATCCACAATATCTTCGTCAACATCGTTGCTTGTATTCGGTGTTCCTACGTTTTTACTGTTACTTTGAGATACTCTTGAGCCATAAACACGTAGCTGAGTATCCGCAAAATCCCAGTAACCCGAGTGTGTGAGCCCAAAATCAAGGGTGTCATAGACATTAGTGCTACGAGTATTAAGCCCCTTACCATCGCCACTCGTTGGTACGTAGTCATACCACGTTTCACTTTCACCGATTCGAATTGAAGCCTCTAACTCCTGCTGGTCCGATAGAATGCTAGTGAGTTGAGCGTCAACAAACTTATTACGGTTGCCAGCAATATCCGTCTCATTTTCATGATAACGACTTTCAACTAGCCCCTGATAAGACTGCCCTGCTGTCAGTTTTAAATACAATTTATCGTCAATAATCGCACCTGACGTCGACGCTTCTAAATTGCTGGTATTCCCGTGTTCATCAATCAACGTCGAGCCACCTGCACGAACACTGCCTCGCCAATCATTGCCAACAGGTTTTGTGATTACATTAACCACCCCACCCAACGCATCTGAGCCATAAAGCGCAGACATTGGGCCTTTAATCACTTCGATACGCTCAATGTCGGACACGGGAATATTTTCCAGTTCTACATTGGAATGCCCCATCATATCTGAAGCCCCGGTAGTGCGTCGGCCGTTAATCAAAATTAAGCTTTGAGAAGAATCCATGCCTCGGATCTCGATGCCCTTTTTCCCTTGTCCAAGATCGGCAATATACACACCTGAAGTCGCGACAAGAGCATCGCTCAAATTGTTGTATGGCATTAATGCCAAATCTTCTTGTGTGATTACTGACACACTGGCTGGCACCTCTGAAACAGATTTTTGATAAGAGGTGGCGGTGACAACCATGTGTTCATCGTGAGTCTCAGCAGCGTACGCTTGACTGACCGTTAGAAGAAATGCACCGATTGGTACCGTTGAGAAGTTGTTCTTAGTCTTAATAAGCATATAAACCACGCTAGGCTCTATTGGTTGTGTTATAACGTAACAATTCAATCGGAAGGATGTTATAACATAACAATATTATTTCAACTGAAATTTTATAATTATTATTATTAATACAAAAACGAAGCGCGGTATGTTCTTACCAATTGGATTATCTTTATTAAGATTTTTTGTCGATAGGTATTGATACCAGTCGCATTGGAGTGACGGTCGAACACTGTGAAATAGATTTATCTCACAGAGAGCTCATTAGAAGCGAAAGCTATTTGGAGGAAATTGTTCCATTTACTACGTAGGGTAAGATTAATGTAAACATAGAAACGGCCTCAAACATGCATTTGAGACCGTTAGGGCTGATCATATTGAGCTTTAGATCTTAGCTTTTAGCAATAAGTACTATTTATATAAAGCACGTTCCGAGTTCAAACCTTTTAGCAGGCCAACGCACATTACTAAGATGACTAAGGTAAATGGTAACCCAGTCGTCACAACACCCGCTTGCAAGGCTTGCAGCGATTCAGTACCGCCAAGCCAAAGCATAACAGCAGCAATAACACCTTGAACTACTGCCCAGAAAATTCGCTGTGGCACTGGTGCATCAATCTTACCACCCGCCGTGATACTGTCGACGACGAGAGAAGCTGAGTCCGAACAGGTAATAAAGAAGATCAATACGAGTACAATCGACAGAACAGATAACACATCGCCATACGCCATCGCATCAAATACGTGGAATAAAGATAGAGATATGTCAGTCAAGCCATTCGTACCTAACTCACCGACTTGATTAATAACTTGATCGATAGCAATGCCACCAAACGTCGCCATCCATACCAAAGTCACGAGCGTAGGAATAAAGATCACAGCACATAAAAATTCACGGACCGTACGACCTTTAGAGATACGCGCAATGAACATACCAACGAATGGACCTAACGAGATCCACCAAGCAAAGTAAAATATTGTCCAACCTTGCATCCACGCCACATCGCCACGGTCGTGTGGATTACTCAGAGCAACAAAGTTTTCCGCGTAAGCGACAAAGGTTTCAGGAATCGACACTGAAATTACATCAAAACTAACAATCAGCATGAATGCCAGTAATGAGAAGGCAAGTATCATATTGATATTGCTCAATACTTTTACACCGCCGTTAATTCCTCGAATAACAGAGACAATGGCAATTAATGTCACGAGTACAATAACCATCAGCTGTAAGCCAATGCCACTTTCAATACCAAAGACATGATTGATACCCGCCGCAGCTTGCTGTGCGCCAAGGCCAAGAGAAGTTGCGAGCGAGAATAACGTCGCAAGAACCGCCATGATATCAATGATGTGACCGGGCCAACCCCATGTTCTATTGCCAATTATTGGGTAAAAAACCGACCGCATGGATAACGGCAAGCCTTTATTGTAAGAAAAGAACGCCAGAGCCAGTCCTACAACGCCGTAAACAGCCCAACCATGGAGACCCCAGTTATACACCGTGGCAGCCAGTGCTAATGATTTTGCTTCTTCGGTAAATGGCTCTACATTTAGCGGTGTTCCCCACCAGTTCGTAAAGTAAGCCGTTGGTTCAGCAACTCCCCAAAACAAGAGGCCAATACCCATTCCTGCTGCGAACAACATTGTTACCCACGATAAGGTCGAGTGTTCAGTTTGTGCTTGCTTACCACCAATTCGGATTTTACCAAATGGCGATATAATCAACAGAAAAGTAAAAAGAACAAAGAAGTTTGTTGACCACATAATGAACACGTCAAATTGAGCCATAATGCCGTTACGAACACTGGTTAGTGTTGCGTTTGCAGTGGCGGGTTCAACGAGTAAAAGTGCAGATAAAAGAATGATAATCAGGGTGGCACTAATACCAAATACGGGATTATGTATGTCTACTCCCCACTTTTGGATATTATCCTGACCAACTTTGTAATCGGTGGTTCCGATACTGTATTTATTGGTTGAATAACATGAATCTATGGGATTGGGTTTAATTAGCGTACTACTCATAACTATTGTTTATGATTACTCTGAAATACTTTTTGATCGAAAAGTAAAAACGAAATACCTGTCACAAAATAATTGTAACAGATGTAAATATCGTGCGGAGACTAGCAATAACGGGGTGTAATATCAATTAAAGCTTGCTTTATTTTTCCTCGAACAGGTGTAAATCGCCGTCATTTCCATAATCACACCGAATGCAACAGCCAAAGCATGACACGATTTATAATGAATTATCACACGATAAAACAGCAACAATGTCGGGAATAAGTTCTTCCAGATCAGTGCTGATAAGTAATAGACGAGATCATCCGTATAGTGATGTTTCTAAAATGAACACCTAATAAAGACACACAAAAATGGCCTAGACAAATATCTAGGCCACTGTCGCTATTTTTTGAGAAATTAAAGTGCGAACTGAACGCGCCTTATTTTACTCTCTTGCCAGAACGTTGCTGCTCCTTCAACGCGAGCTTTTGCTGTTTACGTTGTTCAATTAAGTGACCCGCTTCGCCACCAACATGAGTTTCACCACGAGAATTTGAAAGCTGAACTTGTTTTTCACGTTCACGGAATCGTGCTTTTTGTTCATCACTATGCTTATCTACACACTTAGGGCAGCTCACACCTTTTTCAAAATACTCAGATTCTTGATCTTGCGCTGTGATTGGTAAACGACATGCGTTACAAACGTCATAGCCGCTCTTTTCAAGTTGGTGATTGACAGCCACACGACCGTCAAATACATAACAATCGCCTTCCCACATTGTCTCTTCTTCTGGCACTTCTTCTAAGTACTTAAGAATACCACCTTCAAGGTGATACACTTCGTCGAAGCCCTGCTCTTTCATGTAGGCGGTTGATTTTTCACAGCGAATACCGCCAGTACAAAACATAGCGACTTTCTTATGTTTGGCTGGGTCTAAATTGTCTGCAACGTATTGAGGGAATTCGCGGAACGTTTCCGTGTTTGGGTTCACGGCATTTTTGAAGGTGCCGATATCCACTTCGTAATCGTTTCGAGTATCAACTAGTAGCACTTCTGGATCCGAAATTAGATCATTCCAATCGCTTGGCTTCACATACGTTCCGACTACATTGAGAGGATCGATACCTTCGACACCCATGGTCACGATTTCTTTTTTCAATTTCACTTTAGTTCGATTGAAAGGCTGCTCTTCGTTGAACGACTCTTTATAAACAACATCGGCTAGGCGTGTATCTTGTTTGAACCATTTCAGTAATGCATCGATTGATTCACGCTTTCCTGCAACCGTACCGTTAATGCCTTCGCTCGCTAAAAGCAAAGTACCGCGGATATTATTAGCTTCAAGGAGATCAGTTAATGGTTGGCGAATTTCTTGGTAATCATTGAGCGTTACAAATTTATATAGCGCACATACAACATATTGAGACATGGTTTTTCCTTCTGCGAGCTGGAACGTAAATCCAGTGCGTGTCTTGGTAGACAGTTTAAAATCACGCGAAGTATAACGAAGCATAGACTCCACAAAAACCAACCAAAAACAGGGGTATTTAACATTACAACTAACAAGGTCTAGTAATGTTAATCAATATATAACCCAAGATCACTATAGGCGACTTGAAGAATTGATTTGCCTGATCCGACCAGTTAACATTGTGCTTACATTCCAATAACAGCGTTACATTATGCATATTGATAACCTACTCCAAAAAGCACAAGATTGCGCCAAAGGTCATTCGAGCATGACCTTCCCTGATAATTGGACGCAAGGAAGAACCGCGTTCGGTGGCATTTCAGCGGCACTTTTATACACGGCAATGAAAACCAAAGTGGCTGACGATCGCCCTTTACGCTCCCTCACCACAAACTTTGTGGGGCCTCTTATCGTTGATACGCCTTTCTCATTTGAAATTGAAGTACTGCGAGAAGGAAAAAACGCGTCACAGTTAACGGGAAGGATCATTCAAAACAATGAAGTTGCGGTCATCCAGCAAGCAAGCTTTGGTATCGAACGATTTTCTGAGGTTGAAGTCAGCAACACTAGTGAGCATGATTTGCGTGCACCCGACTCGCTTCCGCTTGTTCCAGTGATCCCCTCCGTCACACCAAACTTCATTAGCAATATTGATTTGGCAATTGATGAAGGCGCAATGCCGTACAGTGGTGCGACACTGTCACATTTGAAAGGATGGATGCGGTTTAAGAGCGAACCACTGATAATTGCAGATGCCCATTTAATTTGCTTGATTGATTCATGGCCCCCTGCGGTATTGCAAATGATGCAACAGCCAGCACCGGCCAGCACGATGATGTGGAACTTAGAATTTATTCATCCACATAAGCCCGTAGAACCGACTGATTGGTTCGCGTATAAAGCGGTCACAAGGCAAGCCGAAAATGGCTATGCACACTTAGAAGCAGACATCTGGAACAGTGCCGGAGATTTGATTGCGATTAGCCGCCAAAGTGTTGCGCTTTTCAGCTAGATAAATAAGCAATGCACTATAAGCGTTTGTAATTAGGATAACATGCAAACAAAACCGCCGAGATCGTTAGACGATCTCGGCGGTTTTTATTTCAATAGGCAGCAAAAGTGACGTCGAATGCCTATAGCATCAACAGGCTATGACGTAGCGAGTAACTTCTTCTGGTGTGCAAGATACTCGTTGTACGTACCTTGGAAGTTAACTAATTGCTTATCTTTAACGTCAATAATAGAGGTTGCAAGAGATGATACAAACTCACGGTCATGGCTAACGAAAATTAGCGTACCTTGGTACTCTTTCAACGCATTATTTAGCGCTTCAATGGCTTCCATATCCATGTGGTTGGTTGGCTCATCCATAATAAGGACGTTAACGTCTTGCATCATTAACTTACCAAACAACAGACGGTTCTTTTCTCCACCCGAACAGTTTTTCGCTTTCTTATTCGCATCATCAGCAGTAAACAACAGACGACCCAAAATACCACGAACCATCAAGTCATCATGTTTAGTGGTGCGCCATTGAGAGATCCAATCAAAGATGCTTAAATCGTTGTCAAAGTCAGCAGTACTGTCTTGTGGGCAATAACCAAAAGAGGCATTTTCAGACCATTTAACGACACCTTCATTTTGCTCTAACTCATTAACTAGGCAGCGTAATAGTGTTGTTTTGCCGACACCGTTTTCACCGATAACCGCTAAACGAGTCCCAGCTTCTAATAGTAAGTTGCCTTTTTCAAACAGCATGCCTTCTTCGAAGCCATGGCCTACATCTTTTAACTCTAACGCTAAACGGTGCAGCTTCTTACCTTCACCAAAATCAATGGATGGGCTGATACGGCTAGTCGATTTAACTTCGTCTAGTTTGATTTTATCCATCTTCTTCGCACGAGAACTTGCTTGTTTCGCTTTAGATGCATTCGCACCAAATCGGTTAACAAAGTCTTGCAGTTCGCTAATTTCAGCCGCTTTTTTAGCATTGCTTGAAAGTAGCTGTTCGCGAATAAGACCAGACGCTTCAAGGAAGTACTCATAGTTACCAGGGTAAATACGAAGCTCACCGTAATCGATATCTGCCATATGAGTACATACAGAATTCAAGAAGTGGCGATCGTGCGAGATGATAATCATTGTACATTTACGCTGATTAAGCTCTTCACCAAGCCAGTTAATGGTGTTGATGTCCAAGTTGTTGGTTGGTTCATCAAGTAGCAAGATATCTGGGTTAGCGAAAAGGGCTTGTGCTAGTAACACACGCAGCTTCCAACCGGGAGCAACTTGCTGCATCAAACCGAAATGGAACTCTTCTTCAATACCTGCTTGAATCAGGATATCGCCTGCACGCGCTTCTGCTGTGTAGCCATCCATCTCTGCAAATTCACTTTCAAGATCGGCCACTTTCATGCCGTCCTCTTCGCTCATTTCAGGCAGTGAATAGATGCGGTCACGCTCTTGTTTGATTTCCCAAAGTTTGCGGTCGCCCATAATTACAACATCAATAACGTTGTATTGCTCAAATGCGAACTGATCCTGACTCAATACACCCAGTTTCTCACCAGGAGTAATTGATACGTTACCTGAACTAGCAGCAAGTTCACCACTAAGAATCTTCATGAACGTTGATTTACCACATCCATTCGCGCCAATTAAGCCGTAACGGTTACCGTTACCAAACTTAGCTGAAATGTTTTCAAATAAAGGCTCGGCGCCAAATTGCATGGTGATGTTAGCAGTTGAAATCAATGAAGTATTCCTAGATGTTACGATTGGCTATCTACATTATCGGAGAGGCCAAATCGACTGAAATTAAAGAACGAATTTATAGGCGGCGAATTATACAGATTTATTGAACAAATGATAGATGTGAGAGCTAAGTCACAGACGGTATTTGGTGCTCTATATAACGAAATGTCTCTCTTTTTAACTCAAACTCTACAACAACGTGTAATACGGTGACCAAAACCTCTGACTAAGGTAGTGTTACCTTGAAACGTGAATCTTTGTATTTTCACCATAACGTAACCATTAATTCCCGCTATTGGGCGATAACATCAGAATGGAGTTCAGGATGAACAATAAGAGTAACGACTCAAAGGTATACAAGGGATCTTGCCTGTGTAGCGGCATCCAGTTTTCCGTCAGTGGTTTTGATAATAAAGCCGCTAATTGTCACTGTTCAATGTGCCGAAAATTTCATGGTTCCGCATTTGGGACATTAGTGGGTGTTAGAGGCCTCACTTGGCTTTCAGGCGAACACCTACTTAAAGAGTTCGTCGCGCCCAATGGAACAACCCGCACCTTCTGCATGGAATGCGGCTCTAGCTTAGGTTTTAGAGTGAAAGGTGCACCGATTGAGAAAATTGAGCTTGCCATCTCAACGCTCGACGATGATATCCCCGTCACCATTGATGCGCAGATTTACACGTCCTATAAGGCCGTCTGGAGTGCTCTGGATGAGAATTTAACGACCTTCGAAGAAGGACGAAAATAGCAAAAATAGATTTCTATTATTACTACGTTCGTTGTTAATAATTACTTCACAGATAATATAGATCTAGAGACTTAGAACTAGGTACATGGACAAGGCTTTATTCACTGAACTCGCAGAAAACAGATAGGAGACTCTTTATATGGAACATTCAAAATTTTTAAGCTATCTCGCTGATGAACTTCATCAATACCGCCAAATTGTTGATTCAAAAACAGAAGAAAAAAATGAAAAACGTCACTTCATTAATGGCTTAATGACAAGTGCTCGATTCTTTGGAATAAGCTATGAGTCTTTACAACACGTAATTGACAATCAGTTAAAACAACATATTAATGAACTCACCAACGCAGATACTGGTGAATTACTGGATGTACCCGCATTCATTAGACAGAAAATAACCCTAGATATTTAGATTAACCATTAAAACGAGAGCCTCCTTTGTTAGATATAAAAACCATCGGCCTTTTCTTTATCACTGCCATAGCCGAGATCATCGGCTGCTATCTTCCCTACCTCTGGTTACGAGAGGGAAAAAGTATTTGGCTACTCGTTCCAGCCGCACTCTGTTTGGCACTATTTGCTTGGTTGTTGTCACTGCACCCCACTGCTGCCGGACGTGTCTATGCCGCTTATGGAGGCGTATACATATTCGCCGCGATACTCTGGCTTTGGATGATTGATGGTATCCGCCCTACCGTTTGGGATTTTGTGGGCGCATCTGTCGCGATGCTCGGAATGGCCATCATCATGTTCGCACCAAGAAATGGTTAATTGCATTAATAATCAAGGAATAACCTATGTATGAATTTTTAGTTGGACTTGAAGTCACTGACAATGCTGTCTACACCCAGTATAGAGAAGCCATGAAACCGCTCTTAAGCTTTCATGGCGGTTCTTTTGGCTACGACTTCGTTGTTTCCGAAGTGCTACTGTCTCAAGTTGATGTTCCAATCAATCGTGTCTTTACCATCAACTTCCCAAATCAAGCTACGGCAGATGAATTTTTTTCCAATGATGAATATCTTCAAGTAAAAGAACGCTACTTTAACGAATCGGTACAAAATACGACCATCATTGCTAGTTATGAAAAAACGCCTAGCTAAATCTACACTACTCTGGCGCACTCAATTGAAATGTGTCCAAGCCCCCACAATGATCAAACTCCTTCTATAGTTATAAGTGCAAAGGCTATAGGAGAAAAATAATGAGCTTAATTGGTATCGTACAAAGTGGCTGGGAATCAGTGGGAGCCGGAAACTTCGATGAGTTAGTTGCGGATTATGTTGACGAGATGACTTTTGTCATGCCCGGACAAACAGATATTTTAGAGGGACGAGCAGATTTTCGTTCTGCGCTAAATAGTTTAGGTGAGATACTACCACCCGGCTTTGAAATTACCGGATTGCGTCACCTACAAGGAGGTAATGAAGTCGTCTCAATTGTTGAGTGGAAATCTAACAAGATTACCGCTTCTCAGCTAACGGTACTATTCAAATTCGAAAACGATAAGATATTTGAAGAGCGGTGGTTTATCGACACGAACCAGTGGGCGAACGCTTTTTAATCAAAATATCGTCACCCCAAGCAACAGGAACTAACGTTTTGCTAAACACGCTGACTGAACACTCTATTTCGTGTCCATATTGTAACGAAACGATAGATGTACTGGTTGATTCAAGCGACCTAGACCAAGGTTATATTGAAGATTGCCAAGTCTGTTGCCGCCCGATTACCTTTGTCATTACTGGACGGGAAAGTGAAGCATTTGTTGTCCGCGTATACTGCGAAGACGACGTGTTTTAAATTGGACGACAAATAAATGGAGCCACACTATGCCTATCGCGAACTGTTTCTATGCGCCAAGTCTAGACCTACAGATCAGTCAGTCATCGAGCATCATTGATCAGTGGGCAAACTATTCAGAGCAAGACGTCTCTTTAATGACCGTCAACTTTATTCGAACTGAACGTCAACACGGTAATGCATATTTTGTTATTGCAGAGCTATCTTTACCATCACAGTGGCCCCAAACATCCATATCCAAAATTCAATTAGGCCTAGCAAAGGCGTTAACAGAAACACTTTCGATTGAAGACCACCAAGTATTAGTAATGACTACGCTCATTGAGTCTGGCCTGATTGTCGAGAGTAGTCAGGAAATCAACTGGTAGCGCCTTTTCTATCTGTGCCCTCTTCCATAATTCTCAATTTGAAAACCAAACTGCATCTCACCACGGTTCTGACTTTACTAGGTGCTCAAGACAAGGGAAACCCAATACGCCACAACACACACAAACCAAGTAACCAATTGAAAAATGGAACAATAATATGCCGACCACTGCTACTGTCAAAAGTATCAATATTGGATCGATTTATGCCTATCGTTAATTATGCGTCTCTTTTAATAAGCGAAATAGTCAGGTTATTCAATTGTAGAACTAGGAGTCACTATGGAAGCCGTCGATCCACTCTTAATCGCATTCTTACCCAAAGACATTCGATCAATGTTTTTTCCCTACGCCAGTGTTCAGCTCGCCGCCTTGTTATTGAATTTAATCATCGGCTTTATCATGGCGAGTATTATCGGTTACCACTTTCGAAAATACGCTAGTGCCTTTTGTAATCGCCAAGACTTCTCCCGATTATTTCCTCTACTCATGTTAAGCGTCATATTAATCATAACCGTGGTTAAAGCATCGTTGGCACTGGCTTTAGGGCTGGTTGGGGCACTTTCCATTGTTCGATTTCGTACGCCAATTAAAGAGCCAGAAGAATTGCTCTACCTATTCTTAAACATTGTTATTGCCGTCGCTCTTGGGGCTGGCCAAACCCTCGCGGCTATCTTAGCTTGTACGGTCACGCTTTTGCTCGTGACCTTAGTTAAAAAGCGAGATAAGCATCATCAAACAGAGAATGGCTTGTTTCTTTCGCTCAATCACCACTGCGATGATGGTTATGAAGAGACCCTTCTCATCTCGGCGCTTAAGATTACATTACAGCAGCACGTTGACCGTATTGAATTACGTAGAATCGACATCTCTGACACTCAGTTTGATGCCACCTTTTTCATTTCAATCAGTGATGAGCTACAAATCGATCAGTTTATTAACGCATTGAAACGTGAATATCCGGGTATCAATATCTCATTGTTAGAACAGCATAATATTGCAGGGGTATAACCATGCAGCTGTATAGCAAAAAAAGCTCATCCACTTTGCGCGAGAAACATATTTATGCGCTGTGTCTATTGCTATTGCTGATACTCATTTTCCCAACTGGCAATGCTGTGAAAAGCTACTTAATCGACAAAGGCTTCATGTCACACCACACCGAGACCCAAGATAAAGCCTTACAATTGGCAAAGAGCATTGCTTTGGCTCCAACGCATTGGTATTTATCAAATAAAGATCTGCCGATTATAAAAATCGATATTAAATATCAAGCATGGCTAAAGCTAAAAGATGATCGCCAAACCGCGATGAACCAAGGTTTTATTCCTGACGTTAGAAACGAAGTTTCCGCCGTTATTTACTATGATGCAAACAAAATATCAGCGAAGGTTCGATTGCAGGGCGATATGCTCGATCACATCAACAAAACCAATCGATGGTCCTTGAAAGTGACACTGAGTAAGAAACAAGCCATATTTGAATCAAGACGATTTGCCCTAGTTGCTCCCAGTGTTCGCCTGAACCAAGGTTCGAGTCTGTTTTCTCAAAGCATGAAACTGGCTAATTTCGACATTATCTCGCCCAAACATATTCCCGTTAAGGTGGCATTAAACGGTGAGGACTGGGGAGTCATGTTATTTGAGCAAGGATTCAGTCAAGATTTGTTAGCTGTCAACAACCGCACTGAAGGTTTAATTATACGGCTTGATATGCACGCAGAAACCACCAATGAACGCGGGCAAATTCACCGTGTATTAAAACCACGCGTTCTGCAACGTAAAACCGTTCTAGGTAATCACTCGCTTTCCAATCAAAGACAGTTGTCTCTGGCGCTTCTTAATGAGTTTTTGGATGGACACCGTGCTGCTAGCGACGTGTTTGACGCCAAACGACTGGGGCAATACCTTGCTACTGTCGACTTATGGGGCGCATGGCACGCGCTTACATGGAACAATTGGCGTTGGTACTACAATCCGCATACCGCCAAACTAGAACCAATCCAAAGTGATGTGGCCGTCACCCCTGCATCGCATATCTGGTTGATGCGCCCCCCTAGCCATACGTTTGAGCTCAGTAATACCATGTTAAGTGACCCACAAGTTAGAGCCCATTACGAAGAGGCGAAAGAAACGCTAATGTCTAAATTACATTCGACATTAATTCCTAACCTTAAAACATTTGAAGCCAACTTCAATCAACAGCTCCACTCTGATAGCCCACTGATCACCGCTTTCGATTACTCCATCATGGAGCGTCAAGCAAATTGCTGGCATATGGATTACCAAACATCAGAATGCCAATCCATTTCGCATATGGATCCGAATCTTCACAGACAGATGGATTCATTCACAGCAATAGCAAATTGGGATTTAGTCAGCCGCCTAAGCAGTCATGGCGGTAAGAAAGTTTGGACGGTCACCAATAATGACCAACTGCCCCTTTTAATAAAAGGGATTGAGGGCATCACTCAGTACGATGAAATCAACCCACTGGATGACCTAAATGATGAACTCCCTATAAAAATAATGCCGAATCAACAAACCGCTTTCACCTTGCCTAGCAGCATGGAATCCATCAATGTCTTTGCCGCTTTAGAAGGAAAAAAAGTCGCAAAATTTCAGTTCGTTAATAATCTTAAGCCACTGACTTTCGTCCCTAGGCCAAGCCCATCAACAACCAGTGCATTTCCTTATGATCATTTTATCGTTCGAGCCAAAGGACAATGGCAATTTAAACCTGGTAAGTGGAATATTGATACGTATCTCGTCACACCAGAAAATACCAAAGTTATTATACCCGCCGGTACTGAGCTGAACTTCAGTAAAAAAGCAGGGTTAATGATCTTTGGGTCTTTAGATGTGAATGGGACTAATGAGCATCCTGTGATCATGACCAAAACGGACGGTTCGACTAAATGGTCTGGATTGGCGGTTTTATCCAAAAACAAAGAGACAACACATTCCATATCACACCTGAAAATTAGCTTTGCTAGCAGCCCTAAACCTGGTCTTTGGCAGCCACGTGGGGCTTTCTATTTTGTTAATGGTTTCGTTCAAATGCAATCGGTCGACATTACCGATAATCAATCAGAAGACGGCTTAAATATTGTCAACGCACATGTCCTTATTCGAGGCCTTAATATAAAAAATGCACTTTCTGATGCCTTTGATTGTGATTTCTGCACAGGAGAGTTAATCAACAGCCAGTTTTATAACATTGGTTTTCGATCGGGTGGAGACGGCTTAGACGTAAGTGGTTCAACACTCGCACTCGCTGATGTCACCTTTGAAAAAGTGCGCGACAAAGCCATTTCGGCAGGTGAACGCAGTCAGTTAACCATTAAAAATGCGGTATTTAACGATGTAAATTTTGGCATCGTTGCTAAAGATGCCTCTTCCGTCGACGCAAAACATGTTACGGCCTCAAACGTTCAATACAAAGCGTTAATGAGTTACTCCAAAAAAAGGGTTTTTGGTTCGGCATCACTCAACGTGAGTCACTATCACTGTTCTGACACTGGGTGTGATGAGAAAAATGTGGCGGAGCTGGGAAGCCAACTGGTTGTTAATGGAATTGAAATTCAACAACAGAAACTGGACGTAAAAAAGATGTATAACACCGTAATGAAATCGGACAAACCAAGATGAACACAGAAGAGCAAGAGTACCGCTTTGAAGTTAAAATCCCAATCCCTCTGAACCGATTGCAGAGAGTACAAGCTTGGTTGATAAACAATGCAATATCTTTTCGCAAGCATCACGACGAAAGAGATGTGAATAGCCTCTATCTCGACACGCCATTACTCGCTCGCTATGAAGAGAACCTGAGTGGTATCAGCAATCGTAAAAAAGTAAGAATTCGCTGGTATGGTGACTTAACTGACGCAACTAACGCTAAGTTAGAGTTCAAGCATCGACGAGGCAGTAAGGGGTATAAGATACTTTATGATACTTCTCTTTCTCTTCTAGCGCCCAATTTTAGCTGGGCACAGCAACTTTTGAAAAGCCACCAACGCCTGCCAATGGATGGACAAATCCTCTGGGGCGCCGAACATACTCCCATCATCATTTGCCGTTATACACGTAAATACTACATCTCTCGCTGCAATAAGATACGTGCCACCATCGATTATAATATGACGGCATACGATCAACGTTATCACCACCGTGTCAATTTGGTTCGCCCTGTCTCACTCGGTGATTATGTTTTACTGGAGCTGAAAACCGACGCATGTAATGAACAAGCACTGAGTCAGTTAATCTCAACCTGCCCATTAAGGCCTTCACGTCACTCTAAATACGTAAATAGTATCCGTAACCTAACTTGGTTGTAGTGAAGATAAACACCCTACTTTGCGCTTACCTGTACCTTCCCTTAGCAACGCTTAATGCTCGAAAGTCGATATAAATTCTTCTAACAATAGCGTAACAAATGTGTGTACTATAGCTAGTAGAAAGCGCAACATGATGTCGACGTTTAAGGAATAACGGACGCTATGATCACAATCGAAAAACTGCATGAATCGCATTTTGATACCGTACGAACTATTACGCTTGCCGACGATCAAATCAAGTTTGCTGGTACGGCCGATGATTTCTTAACACAAGAGAGTGATACTACCCACCTCCATATCATCAAAGATCAAGATGCTATTGTTGGCTTTTTTAAATTGGATACTGCCTACTCCTCTACCTACGACTTTTGCCCTGAAAGTGGACTAGGTTTAAGAGCCTTTGTTATTGATAATAAACAACAAGGAAAAGGAATCGGCACCAAAGTGGTGACTGCTCTATTCCCATACTTGAAAAACCACTACGCTTCGTTTGACTCCATTTACTTAACGGTAAATTGTAAAAACCCGAACGCAAAAGCGTGTTACCTAAAAGGTGGTTTCGAAGATACAGAAAAACAATACCTTGGCGGTGCTGCTGGCCCTCAAACCATCATGCGTGGTCGACTTAAACCTTAAGTAGTACAAGGGAGTCTACCAACAAATATTCCAATCAATTTTTCAACTCATACAAGGAAGTAAACATGAATAAATTGCTAACAGGTAGCTGCTGTTGTGGCAGTGTTGAATACACTTTAGAAGACGACTTTAAGCTATTCTTTTTTTGCCATTGTCAGCAGTGTCGAAAGCTCACAGGATCCGCTCACGCTTCTAACCTGTTTACTTCCCCAGACAATATCACTTGGGTCAAAGGCGGCGATAAAACTAAACGATACGAACACTCAGAGCGCTCATTCGCTAAAGTCTTTTGTACGGAGTGCGGCTCTGGTCTTCCGTATATCTCTAAAACAGGAAAATTCCTCATTGTTCCTGCAGGAAGTTTAAATGAAGAACCGTCTAAACAACTGGACGCTCAAATATTTTGTGCCGAGAAAACCGACTGGCATAAGGTTGGGTTACAAGCCGTAACAGTCGATGGCTTTCCAAACCCAAAATAACGGAGACGAGCATGCTAAAAAAAAACAATACCGGACTTATCATCATCGATGTACAAGGCAAGCTTGCTCACTCCGTTGATGAGAGCGATACCTTGATTGCAAACTGCGCCATACTGGTTAAAGGCGCATTGGCTTTGAAGCTTCCTATTATCTGGGCGGAACAAATTCCAGAAAAGCTCGGCACTACTGTTGATGAAATCAGCTCTCTACTGCCCGACCACCAGCCCATCGACAAATTTACATTCAGTGCGTGTGATGAGCCCCGCTTCTTAGACGCGATAAAAAGCGCAGGTGTCGATTCGTTCTTAATTTGTGGTATCGAAGCGCACATTTGCGTTTACCAAACGGCTGCCATGCTAAAAGAGATGGGATTTAATGTTGAAGTGGTGACCGATTGTGTTTCTTCTAGAGCGCCTGAAAACAAATCGTTAGCCATCAATAAATTAAATAACTTAGGCGTGCAATCGACAGGGCTAGAGATGTGCTTTTATGAACTGGTAAAAGACAGCCGATCTAGCGAGTTTAAACCGATACTTAACCTAATCAAATAGAGGTTTCTCATGATCCCACTCAGTACATCCATTGTTTCTGGTGTCGCTATTTCGAACATTGATGGCGTCACTAAGATCCTTTTAATGAAACGTACCAAAGGGGGCTATTGGTGCCATGTTGCGGGATCGATCGAAGGTGAAGAAAATGGATGGGAAGCCATCATTCGAGAGTTCAAAGAAGAGACCAATATCGACGTACAGTGCTTGTACAACGGGCACTTCATCGACCGATTTTACGAACCGCACGTAAACGTGATGCAATTGATTCCAGTCTTCGCGGTTTACTGCTCTGATAACCAAATAGTTGAATTGAACGAAGAGCACACCGAATATAAGTGGTGCTCACTGGAGGAAGCCATTGAGCTTACCCCCTACCCGGGTCAACACGATGTTTATCAGCACGTATGGTCTTACTTTGTAGACAAAGAGCCAAACGAGCGATTAAAAATAGAACTCGGTTGATTGATGTGGCAATTTAAAATTTGTACTTTGCCTTACCAAAGCAACACAGCTTAAATGGGCGTTATTAACAAAAATGGCGTATTAACAAGGAGGTAAGATGTTTCCATTAGAAGTATTTATCGCGTATACGTTGGCTTGTCTTCTGTTGGTTATTTCCCCTGGTCCCGATAACCTGTTAGCAATTGGGCGCGGATTGAGCCAAGGAAAGCTCGCAGCCGTAGCATCCGGTGTCGCATCGGGGACAGGAATCCTGTTTCACGTATTCGCCGCAACGTTTGGGTTAACGCTTTTAATCCAAACCTCAGAATTGGCTTTTTATGTCGTTAAATCAATCGGCGCGCTTTACCTGCTTTGGCTTGGTATTAAGGTGCTACGTTCTAGAAATTTGTTCTCACTAGAGCCTGCTAAAAAACAGTCACTCAAAACCATCTTCTCAACAGGCTTTTTGTCTGCGGCGTTAAATCCAAAACCCGGTATGTTCGTGCTTGCCTTCATTCCTCAGTTTGTTGATCAGAATTTAGGTTCGGTCACCGTACAAATGATTGGTTATGGGGTGTGGTTTGCAATACTCACTGCAATTGGGTTTAGCTTAATGGGTGTTTTCTCATCGAAAATTTCAACATGGCTAACCAACAAGCCAAGACTAGTCTCTGGTATGAATATTGGTGCGGGAGTCACGTTTATATCGTCTGGATTAGCGGTTGCTTTTATGAAGCAACGTTAGCTTTCGTCATTACTGAGAAACTCGCATTACTAAGAAATAGACAACGACCTAAATACAGCGCTTTTTAATTGGAAGTGTTACTACGCCAATTCGGATTACTTACATCGATAACACTCTCACCGGTTTGCTCATCAAGCCGTAAGATTGCGTCCTGCATGACACTTTGAATGGCACTCGATATCCCATTGCAAAGCGCTAAACCTCTTGAGGTGTTTTGACAAACATAGAATACGTCTAACACTGATATCGGGTGATTAACATTATATTTAATCAAGTGTCCTCTAGGGTGTGCCTTAATGGCATTCATAGTGGACGTGTCATCTCCAATAATAACGTCGATGCGTCCCTTCAACAGTTTGTCTACATTAATATCATCGTTATCTGCGTATTCAATTTTTATTGCTTCATTGCCTACTATTTCCTCGCCATAGCTGTATCCTTCTACGGCGCCTACACTCATGTATTCCAAATCGCTGACTGCCATATTCATCGTATCTTCTAGCGAGTATAAAACGATTCTCTTTAACCATATGGGATCAGAGACAATCACATCTTCTCTATTTTTAGGTACGTTCTCCCAAAGCTCAGGAAAGTAAGCCAGCAACACATCGTTTTTAAATAATTTTTGGATTCGTTTGGTTGAATGGATCTTTGTCTCCACCTCTAACTCTGCTCGCAGCACGATCTCTTCATGTAAATCAAGAAATAAACCGCTACCGTCTTCCATCACTAAACCCGGGATATAATAGCTGCCAACGGTATAGGATTCGGCTTGTGAAGTAATGGGAACAAACAAGATAATGAATAAGATTAGATAACGCTTACTCCCATCAAAACTGAACCATTTACTTTCTTTCATCATCGCTCCAAGAAATTTGCACTCATAAAGTATCGTCTGCCAAAGTAAAAACGCAAGAAACGTAAAGCTGGTCTATATTGATTTTCGCCACAATTCAGCTTAGCCGAATAGCCCTGATGTTTTATGCAGTTTATTACCATAACCCATTGGCGACTGGCACACCATATTCACATAACAATATGATGTAGATTGAGTTTTTGACACTTCGAGTGCAACATAGACCGATGGAGAATACGGGTGGACCATCGCCCGTTAGGTTAACGCTATATTCACGGAAAGAATTTCATGATTAGAGAAATCACAAAATTAGATTTTGAGTCATTTTGGTCGACGTTTTCCACAGTGATTCAGGATCAAGAGACCTATGCTTTTGATCCTGATATGACACAGCAAGAAGCATATCTTTTATGGTGTGACATGCCATTAAAAACGTATGTATTCGTTGAAAATGACGTTGTTCTTGGCTCTTATTACATTAAGCCAAATGCAATGGGCCCGAGTGGCCATATTTGTAATTGCGGTTATATGGTATCAAGTGAAGCTAGAGGTAAAGGCATTGCTCGCCTTATGTGTGAGCACTCACAAAAGACAGCCCTTGAACTTGGCTTTGATGCGATGCAATTTAATAGTGTGGTATCGACTAATAAAGTAGCAATTATGCTTTGGAAAAAGCTCGGTTTTTCCATTATTGGAACAATACCGAAGGCATATAATCATCGTCAGTTGGGCCTTGTTGATAGCTACATCATGTACAAATGGCTGCGAACATAACAACGCATTACGTAACAAGGACAGTTATGAGCATCAAAATCAGTTCGCAACGTTTGGACATGGTATCAATCACTGAAGACGATTGGGAACTGTTCCGTTCGCTGCATACCGACCCTGCGGTTATTTCCCTATGCTTTGACGAACCTTCAACAGAAGAACTTTCGGAAAGGTTTCGCTCCCGCTTGCCTCATTGGAGCACTAAGTCTAGTCATTGGTTGTGTTTGACGATTGCGCTTAGAGAAACCGGTGAGCAAGTTGGTATCACTGGTCTCAAATTCAATAACGGAGTAGCCGAAGTCGGTTATCTATTATTGCCTCAGTTTTACGGCTTTGGTTTCGCAACGGAATCTCTAATGGCTGTGCTTAACTGGGCTTCCAATACTCATGGAATCTTTGCCTATAATGCTGTGGTCACTGAAGGCAACTTTAGCTCTGAACGTGTGCTGCTGAAATGTGGTTTTAGGTTAAAAGAGGTTATTCCTGATGCCTATGACATTGGTGGTAAGGTGTATGCGGATAATATCTACAGCATCGAAAATATTGATACATTGCAAGGTAAACAACTAGGCATACAAGGACAGACATGAACAATAAAAAAGTAGTGTTAATCACAGGTGCAGGAAGAGGCATTGGAGCCGCAACAGCTAAGCTCTTTGCAAAGCAAGGTTATGCTGTTTGTATCAACTATAAGTCAAATGCTGAAGCTGCGAATAGGCTCGCTTTTGAAATAACCTCAAATGGTGGAAAATGCATTACTGTTCAAGCGGACGTTTCTCTTGAGCCTGATGTATTACGATTGTTTAGCACGATAGACCAAGAACTAGGTTGCCTGAATGTATTAGTCAATAACGCCGGTGTTCTAAAGCAGCAATCGCGCTTAGAGGATATGACTGCTGAAAGAATCAATGCCATTTTAATAAATAATGTCACAAGTTACTTTCTTTGTTGCCGAGAGTCAGTCAAGCGTATGTCTACCCGTCATGGTGGGGATGGCGGTGTTATTGTTAATGTTTCCTCTGGAGCGGCACGTTCAGGTTCTCCTAATGAATATATTGATTATGCGGCGTCAAAAGGTGCAATAGATACACTGACCAAAGGATTGTCGTTAGAAGTCGCAGCAGAAGGTATTCGCGTTAACTGTGTTCGTCCCGGATTAATTCATACCGAAATGCATGCTGATGGCGGAGAGCCAGATAGAGTATCTAGGCTGGAAAGTATTATTCCCCTTCAAAGAGGTGGCGAGCCATCAGAAGTGGCAGAGGCTATCTACTGGTTGGCTTCCGATAAGTCATCTTTTTCGACTGGAAACTATCTAGATTTGGCCGGTGGTTTGTAACTTAACAGGGCGTTAAGTTAAAGGAGTTCACATTATATGAAAATGGCATTTAACGTCATCACACTGATACTTTCAGTTATCTTAATTTCGGGTTGTGAAGATAAAACGGAAGTCTATGCAAACCCTCCCAGTTATCTGGTCGAACAGATAAACGCATATTTCCCCCTATCTATAAAATATGTGAAAAAAAATGAGGGAATAGCACTGTCTCAGGGTGAACCCTTGCGAGAGCAATATCTTGAAATCGCGAATAAGATTGGTATAAAACACCCTGAAAAAGTGCGAGTGTATTATGCAGATTCACTTCCTTTACCGGAAAACGAATCGCTGCTATTTCAAATGCAACGTTTAGGGCTTGATTCCCCACATTTTACAGGCACAACATTCGGCTACGGCATTTGGATAGCTAATCGAGCAAAAGGTGACAAGCTATTACTTTCTCATGAGTTGATCCATGTAAAGCAAGTAGAAGAGATGGGTCTTGAAGCATTTACAAAAACGTATTTGTTGCAGTTAAGTATCTTTGGCTACGCCGAGTCACCTATTGAACTAGAGGCTTACAAAAAGGCAGGGAACTATTTGTAATCATGTCCCAACTTATTCACCAGCAAGGCGCTATGTCCTAGGAGGGAAACGTGAACAAAATCTTTATTTCACAATTAGTTGATGGCGACCGAAGTTCTGTGTGTGATTTGCTTCAAGATGAGCAAACCATGCGGTTTCTAGGCCCTCGAAGACCTTTAACAGATGAAGAATCTGATGCTTGGTTTGCTAATGAGCAACAAGCAGAAAGTAGGTTTGCCTTTCGGTCTGTTGAAAGCAATGAAATTATTGGTTTTTGCGGAGTTACGCTACTTGATGGCGAGTTAGACTTTGGTTATTTCATACGCAGGAAGTATTGGGGGCAAGGGCTAGCAATCCTTATGTGTAAAGCTGCAATACGTAAGTTAGCTCAAACGAACGATTTAACCCAAGTTAAAGTGTTTATTGCGTCTGATAATGTAGGCAGCCAAAAAGTGGCACACAAACTAGGTTGGCAAAGAAAGTGCGCATCTGAGAATGAATTTGAGTCTGGTCACTTGTATCAAATCTGCACATAACTAACGCTTCAATAGAACAACCTAAGCATGGTTTAGGTCAGGTGCGTATCACCGGCTAGGTAAACATAGTATCAGAACAAATAAATCAGGCTATGAGATGAAGAGAATTAATGTAATAGGCACTAGTGGAAGTGGTAAAAGTACTTTTAGCCGAAGTCTCGCCCGTGAACTGAACTATCCCCATTTGGAGATGGACGCAATGTTCTGGAAACCGAATTGGCAAGAGTCTTCAGATGATGAGTTTTTCACAAAGATCTCTGAAAGCTTGGATGGAGATTATTGGGTTTTAGACGGGAATTATAATCGAACAGCAGAAATAAAATGGTCTAAAGTGGATACTATTATTTGGGTTGATTATTCTTTTTCACGAACAGTCTATCAAGCGGTTAAAAGAGCCCTCATTAGATCTCTCACCAAACAAGAACTCTGGTCGAAAACGGGTAATGTAGAATCGTTTAGAAAATCATTTCTTAGCAAAGACTCGGTTATTCTTTGGACACTGAAAACATATAAGAAAAATCGTTTTCGCTACACCAAATTACTGAAAGACCCCAAGTATCGCCATATAGAGTTTGTGAGAGTAACAAGCCCCAAAGAGGCAAATAGATTCATCACCAAGCTAGATAGATAACAGCCCTATCAACAAAAATGCAGCATCGTCAGACACTGCATTTTGGGGAAACAATCACGCTCTACTGACTTTCTTGAAACCACTTAAGTTTCTCATGAAGCCCAGTCACACTACCAACGACAATCAACGCAGGGCTAACCGCCTGTTTAGACAAATCAGCAAGTTCATCTAGCTTTCCTGTAAAGACTTTTTGCTTTTTACGCGTACCATTTTCAATAATAGCGCAAGGCGTATCAGCTGAAAGTCCGTTATCAATAAGATTTTGAGTGATCGTTGGGCACTGTTTTAAACCCATGTAAAACACTAAGGTGTTGTTACTGCGTGCTAACGTTGGCCAGTGAATTTCTTGTCCGTCTTTTTGAATGTGGCCAGTGATAAACTGAACACTTTGTGCGTGATCTCGGTGTGTAAGTGGAATACCTGCGTAGGCTGTTGCGCCTGCAGCTGCGGTAATACCCGGTACAACTTCAAATTTAACCCCATTTTCGGCGAGCGTTTCTAGCTCTTCCCCACCACGGCCAAAAATAAACGGATCACCGCCTTTCAAGCGGACCACTTGCTTACCCTCTAGCGCTTTATCAACCAATAGTTGGTTAATTTGATCTTGAGGAACAAAGTGAAAATCGACCTTTTTACCCACATAAATCATCTCTGCATCGTCTTTAGCGATCGCGAGAATTTCAGGGGAAACCAAACGGTCATAAACGACCACTTGGGCTTGTGAGATAACTCGATGCCCTTTAACCGTCAATAAATCGGGATCGCCCGGCCCTGAACCGACTAATGAGACAAACCCTGATGGCTGAATAGTATGAGATACATCTGACATGCTGTGCTCCGAGCAATGGTTCTACTATTGTAAACTCTAGTATGAACCTAATTCTTATTATGAGGCTTATTTCCATAAAGCCCCTACAACTTATGAAACTAAGATTATCAGTTGTCGTTAAAAAACATCACCATTAATTGAAACAAAGATGGAAATATTTATAACAAAACAATCTATGTAAGCCTCGAACCTCTATAGAAAAAGCCTCAAGCGATTACACTTGAGGCTTTGTGGTCTATAGCATTCTATATTCTTTTTCGCTGGTTAAACTAAACGTTCTTAAAGGGGCGTTCAATTATTTCGCGTCGAATGAAGGCGTCATGCTTACTTCAGCATCTTCATTTTTTAGAGCTGGTGCTGTTTTAGCGTGCGTTAAATATAGAGGCACACATGTGAACAGTAGACCACCAACAAGGTTACCAAGAATGGTAGGAATTAGGTTGAAGTTCAACCAAGTCGCGATACCAAAATCAGCACCTAGCATCATGCCTAGTGGGAATAGGAACATGTTTACTACAGCGTGCTCAAACACTAGTGCAAAGAAGATGAAGATTGGAAGCCACATTGCCACAATCTTACCTGCGACTGTGCGTGCCGTCATATTGCCGATAACACCTAGACAAACCATTAAGTTACAAAGAATACCGCGTACAAATACTGTAATCCAACCGTTCACACCTGCGTCTTCAAAACCAACGGTACGAGCTGTTGCTGCTTTAATGAAAGTTTGACCTACAGCACCCGGTTCAACGCTGAAGTTCATAGTGAATGATAGTGCGATAAGGAAAGCAACAATCAAAGAACCGATTAAGTTACCAAAGCCAACAAGGCCCCAACAACGTAGAACTCGACCCCACGTAATACCCGGGCGACCTTCAAATTTAGCTAACGGTGCTAAACCAAATACACCTGTTACAAGGTCGTAACCCATTAAACTTAAAATACAAAAACCAACAGGGAAAACAAGCGCACCGACAATGCCAATACCCGTTTGGGTAATGGTTGTAATAGCAACAACAACTGCTAATGAAAGGATAATACCAGCCATGATGCCACGTAAAATCAGGTCACGCGTGCTCGTTTTTACTTTCGCTTCACCCACATCAATCATGGTTTGTACGAATTCAGCAGGTTTTAGATCATTCATATTTGTGTCCTTTCCCATATATAAATAGGATTAAAAGTTAAAAATTAAAATTGGATAGGAAAAGGCTCCTGAACATTACGTTCTCTCGTGAAGCCAGAAGCCCTTGAACTATCGAATCTCTTTTACGATTTGAGCATTAACAAACGGCTTACGCCGATAACTCAACTGAACCGTTATCTACACGGGTCTTGTACGCTTTAACGCTGAAACGTTCATCTTCCATGCACACGCCAGTCGTTAAATTGAAGCGCTGCTTTTTAAGCGGGCTTGCCACCCAAAGCTGATCTTGATGTTGGCAAATCAATCCGCGAGAGAGCACATTTGACTGAGCAAACGGGTCTTGATTACTAATCGCGAAAACGTCTTCAGCATCTGTTGGGCGGAAAACTGCAACTTGCTCACCGTTTAGCAGTGCACAAACACCAGTACCTGGGATGATGTCAGCGATGTCACACACTTTTTGAAAGGTCGCTTTATTGTTAGCCATGCTTATTTCTCCCCTGCTGTATCAGTTAACGTTACGTGTAAGATGTCGCCTTTCGCTTCTGGGTGTTTCTCAGTAAAGGTCGCAGGACGGTGCTGAGCACGCTCTTGAACAAATACAACATTGTCGTCACGTAAATCAGAGTTAACAAAGTGAGCAAAGCGCTTAAGCTGAGCTTCATCATTAATCGTATCTGTCCATTCACAGCTAAAGTTTTCAACGAGAGTTGATATATCGGTTTCAAGTTGGTCATTGATACCAAGCTTGTTATCAACAATCACTTCACGTAGGTAATCAACGCCGCCTTCTAAGTTCTCCATCCAAACCGAGGTACGCTGTAGTGGCGCAGCCGTGCGGATGTAGAACATCATGAATCGGTCGATGTATTTGATTAACGTCTCTTGATCTAAGTCTGAAGCAAGTAGGTCTGCGTGACGTGGCTTCATACCACCATTACCACATACGTACATGTTCCAACCTGCGTCGGTCGCTATGATGCCTAAGTCTTTGCCCTGCGCTTCCGCACATTCACGAGTACAGCCCGACACACCGAACTTCATCTTATGTGGCGTACGAATGCCTTTGTAACGGTTCTCGATCATTACGCCTAGGCCCACTGAGTCTTGAACACCGAAACGACACCAAGTTGAACCAACACACGTTTTTGCCATGCGAAGTGCTTTTGCGTACGCTTGACCTGTTTCATAACCGGCTGCTACAAGCTTTTTCCAGATAGCTGGCAAATCATCTTTTTGCGCACCAAATAGGCCGATACGCTGAGCGCCAGTAATTTTGGTATATAGGTTATATTCAGCGGCTACATCAGCAAGAACACTCAGAGCTTGAGGCGTTACTTCACCGCCAGCCATACGTGGAATTACCGAGTAAGTGCCGTCTTTTTGCATGTTGCCAAGAAAGTTATCATTGGTGTCGTGCAGCTTAACCAACTCTGGTTTCAGGATGTGCTCACCCCAGCAAGACGCTAAGATTGAACCCGCTAATGGTTTACATACTTCACAGCCGTAACCTTTACCGTATTTTTCTAGCAGCTCATCAAAGGTTTTGATCTCTTCGATGCGAATAAGGTGGAAAAGCTCTTGGCGAGAATACGCAAAGTGCTCACACACATCGTTCTTCACTTCAACGCCAGATTTAGCAAGCTCTGCATTAAGAACTGATGTCACTAGTGGGATACAACCACCACAGCCAGTACCTGCGCCAGTGACTGCTTTGATGTCTGCCATAGTATGGTGACCATCAGCAACCGCTTGAGCGATTTTTCCTTTAGTTACGTCAAAACAAGAACAGATAACCGCAGTTTCAGGTAGTGAGTCAGCGCCCAAAGAAGGTTTTTCTGCGCCCGCATGTGCAGGAAGAATCAGAGTATCAGGGTGCTTTGGAAGCTCAATATCATTGAGTTTTAATTGAAGCAGGTCACCGTAGTCAGAGGTGTCTCCCACCATTACTGCGCCTAGCAATTTCTTGCCGTCTTCAGAAACGATAATACGCTTATACACTTCTTGTTCTTCGTTTTGGTAAACGTAGCTCTTACAGCCTGGAGTACGACCGTTTGCATCACCGATAGAGCCTACTTTCACGCCAAGCAGTTTAAGCTTTGCGCTCATGTCTGCGCCTTCAAACGAACTCTCGTTGCCTAGTACGTGGTCAACAGCAACGGTTGCCATTTTGTAGCCTGGTGCAACCAAACCATAAAAGGTACGGTTCCAAGAAGCACATTCGCCAATTGCGTAGATGTTTTCATCGGTTGTACGACAGTGATTATCAATTTCGATACCGCCACGTGGTGCGATACCAAGACCCATTTGGCGAGCCAGTTTGTCTTGTGGGCGAATACCCGCAGAGAAAACGATAAAGTCAGTTTCAAGCTCAGTCCCATCAGCAAAACGCATGACATTACGAGCATCGGTCCCTTCGGCAACGATTTCTAGCGTATTTTTGCTGGTATGAACTTGAACGCCCATACGCTCAATTTTTTGGCGAAGTTGATCACCACCTGCTTGATCAAGCTGCTCAGCCATAAGCTTTGGTGCAAACTCAACAACGTGTGTTGTTACGCCTAAGGCTTTAAGTGCACCTGCTGCTTCAAGACCAAGTAAGCCACCACCAATTACAACACCGCTTTTGCTGTTTTTAGCCGTAGCTTCAATTGATTTTAGATCTTCAATAGTACGGTAAACAAAACAGTCTTTGCTTTCGTTACCTTTAATTGGTGGAACAAATGGGAATGAGCCAGTCGCTAAGACCAACTTGTCGTAATGAATCTCACGACCAGTACTTGAATAAACGTTCTGTTTTTCACGATTGATATTAATCGCACGTTCACCAATTAAGATATTGATGCCGTGCTTTTCGTAGAAACCCTCTTTAACGAGTGAAAGCTCATCGGCAGTGTGGTGTGAAAAATATGAAGAAAGATGAACGCGATCATAAGCAACGCGGGGCTCTTCACAAAAGACCGTAATATCCATATTAGATACATCGGTCTTTTCGACTAAATCTTCAATAAAGCGATGGCCGACCATGCCATTACCAATTACGACTAGTTTCAACTTGCTCATAAGAATTCCTGACGGTTAATTTTCTTAGCAGCTTCTTCCCTGTACAAAGAGCGTTTTAGAAAAATGCTGCTTAACTGGGCTTATTGTTAATTGTGAAAGAAAATTAATACATGATGTAAATCAATTACAGAATTAAACACCTCTTTAGGGTTAGTCCATTAGCCTAATAGGTAATCAAATTGAGGTTACACATAGGCATTTCGTTATTCTTCAAATAAAACCATGCTCATATCGATATGGTCAGTTTACGAATATGTTATTAAATTACCAAACGATGCAATCAATTTAAGTTCCCCGATCTCACCTGCTTAATAAACATACAAAGATGGCGTTATAAATGCATTAGTTTCCATACCCTTCCACTGGGCGGCAAAGGAACTGAATTATGAAACACGCAACTAATTTATTAATCATTTGTTTAATCATCATTTTTTCTACTGGCTGCAGTGGAATATCTCGATTTCTGTTGCCTGTAGAAGAGTTTGATCTTGCCGCATATATGGGAACTTGGTACGAAGTAGCTCGGTTAGATCATAGTTTTGAGCGAGGCTTAACCCACACACGAACTCAATATTCAGTCGATAGCGATGGAAGTATCAAGGTGGTGAATAGTGGCTGGAGCGAAGAGAGCCATCAATGGAAAGAAGCCATCGGCAGAGGCAAGCTTGCCACAGGCGAGAATATTGGCCACCTTCATGTTTCGTTTTCAGGTCCATTCTATGGAAGTTACGTTGTCTTTTATTTAGAGGATGACTACTCCACCGCCATGGTCACAAGTGGCGCAAATCAATTCTGGCTTTTGTCTCGAACCAACGCCCTACCCAAACATAAAATGAATAAATACCTACGAATTGCCGAGCAAGCAGGGTTTAAAACAGAGCAACTTGTCTTTCCATTTGAGCTCGTTAAATAGCTTACAAACCATGATCAATTTCAATAGAGCAAAGTGACATATAGGAATGTCTTATATTCCTTGCTCTTCGCACATAGTTGTATATAGTTCTGCCAAAAATACTATAAATAATTAAATAACATCAACTAGGCTTTCCAAATGAACGAATCGACTTTCAGTCTTCTGAAAAATACTACTCGCGGCAAAATAATTAACATTGATAGGATCCCCCCTTGCAGTAAAGAACTATTACTCGACGCGGTGGAAAATGTTACTAAGGTAGATGAAATTATTGAGATCAACAGAGCAATTCAAAAGCTGATTGCCTTTGAGTATTCATCAAACGCTTAACCTTTTGTTCTATGACTCATTAATTAGTTACCTAGATATAACATGTTCTACATCTAGGTAAATATTTCCACTACGAGAACCATCATCTTTAGACCTTATTTTCAGAAACTAAAATGACAACCTAGCACCAACGCTCCAACTATAATCTGTATTTTCCATCCCATAGTATGTTCCGTTCGGGCTAAATGCTGAAACTTTAACATAGGGAGAAATACGCCAAATTGGTTTCATGGTTCCTAGTGACAATTCATACTCACTGGCTTGACCTTGATTAAAATCAATCATATCCGATTTATCCTGTGCGTAGTGATATTCAAATTTACCTGCGATGTATACATATTGCAGATACTTCGCTCCAGCAATATATGCGGAATACTTATTTGCATCATCAACGGTTAACCAAGTGAACCCATTACGTACCAATTCGCCAGTTACACCAAATTTCGTCGAGTACCCTTTAAAGAATCGGCTTGCAGAAAGCTCTAGTAGATGGGTATTAGTTTTAACACCATCAACACCAAGAGTTTCATCTAAGAGCCACTCATTCTTAATACCATACTCATAGTATGAACTGAGCTTCCACCGTGGGGAAACAAAGGTATGATAACCTAAGCCCATTCCTATCCATTCGTCACTGTCAGCACCAATATATAAATAAGTATTATCGGTTACTGATGCAGTAACACCAATCTCAATGACATCCTTTTCAACAGATAAGTCAAATCCAGCAAACGCTGGAGAGCAGAGCATCATTGCTCCACAAACCATTGAAATAGTCTTCATGTATTAACCAAGGAAAGCGCTCCTAGATAGGACTAGGAGCATTAGAAATTATCGAATTAATTTAAGCGAGAACGGATAGAATCACGAATAGAGTCGCGATTAATAGCCGGTTTTGAAGTTTCCATTAAAGGTCTTAAACCACCTTGAACAGTGTCACCGCCGATGATAATGCTTTCACCATCGACTACGACTCCAAAATCACCTTCATAGTCACCCTGACGGACAACTGAAACATTGTATTCATTACCTTCTTTATCAAGAACCGTCATTCCTTGACCATGCCAATCAACACTGCTGATAAGGTAAGTTTTACCATCGGCACCCGTGATCGTGTTTCCATCTATTGTATAGCTTGCTTCAGGGCCGTTATCTATTGGAGGCATTTCAGGTCCACCCCAAACAGGTGGTAGTCGGTCTGGCGTATTTTCGACATCTGGGATACCAAAATCAGGATCTGCTAGACCCCAATCAGGAGTGTCACCCAAATCTAAACCCCATTGAGGTGAGTCATCCATATCTGGGATTGATGGTTTCTGGGGAGTAACTCCATTAGAGTCACTTGAAGATGAGCAACCTGTTAAAGCTAATGCTACAGAAACAATTGTTACCATAAGAGTTTTTTTCATTGTCAATAATCCAAATAATACTCGAAGAAAACAATTCCTTTTGCGTATTCAATTTCAGACAATCCATACTGAACATTTGTTGGTAGTGACTATAGCCACACACAGAGATAATCTACAATCATTACTCGCTATCTGAGTTATAAGTAATAGTTATCACCTTAGCGTCAGTATGTATCAAACTAAGCGACTCAATCTTAAACAAGTGGGAGTTAATAGATTCTTTTAAAAAACAGTTTCGTATGCTAGCAGTTAGAGCTCCAATTATTTAAACTGTAAATAATGATTCAAATCAAACCAACGTAGAACTACCACTTCGTTAGCATAGCTTTCACTAATTACGCCAGATATCATCTCTAAAATTGAGATACAAAAAATCAATAAGGAACCGATAATGGCGTCAATTCAAGAATTTATGACCGAACATCACAAAACCTGTGACAACCTTCTCGTTGAAGCGGAAGCCGTATTAGCCAATAAAGACTGGAGCGGCTTTGCAGCGCTATGGGGACAGTTTGAAAAAGAGACCCTACACCACTTTAATCTAGAAGAGCAGATCCTTTTTCCTGCCTTTGAAAAGCAAACTGGCCTGACAACAGGACCAACGATGGTGATGCGTCAAGAGCATGCACAGATTAAGTCTATGTTTGAACAGATGGCGTTAGCGATTGAACAACAAGACATCGAGCGCGCAATGGGCAGCAGTGAAAGCATTATGATCTTCATTCAACAGCACAATATGAAAGAAGAACAAATTCTTTACCCCATGACAGATAACCACCTTAGCAATAGCGCAGAGATCGTTGAGCAAATGAGCGCACAATAACGAAACTAAGCAATTGAATTATTGCGCAATAGGTTATTAAGTAATAAGAAGTAGTGAGGACGGGATGGATTTGCGCCAAGTAACGCAATTAGATGTGAGTGAGCTTGAACCACCGCAGCCAATGCACCAGATCACCGCAGCTCTGCAAAAGCTAAATGCTGGTGAAGTACTTGCGGTAACGCATAGGCGTAAACCCGTACCACTATTTGAAATGATTGCAGAACGCTTCGAGTATCTTTGCGATGAAGTTACTCCATCACATTTTCAGCTCTATTTTTGGCGAGTTAAAGATAACGACGCTAAGAGTTTGGCTGAGCAACTATTAGTAAATAAATCTCTCTACAAGAAATACCCACTATGAGAATGTCAGGCCTGAACTTTGATGCCATTCCGGCTATTTCATCCCCTATCCGCTTCTACCTAAGCGCACCTATTTTTGCATTGTTAGCAGCCATATTAATCGCACTGCATGGGGAAACTCTATGGATCAGTCGTTGGATGCCTGTAACCCTCGCAATTACGCACTTAATCGCGTTAGGGGTGATGGCAATGGTGATGATTGGATCTCTATTTCAAGTCATGCCTGTACTTTGTGGTGCTGCTATACCAATAACGGGTATGCGCTTACACATGTTTCACGCCGCTCTAGTGACCGGTGTTTTAACATTAGCCGCAGCATTTCTGGGCTGGCTTAGTTTTCTATTACCATTTGTTTTACTTGGCCTAAGCCTTAGCTACTTCTGCTTCTCGCTTATCTGGCTGCTATTAATGAAAGCAAATGGGGAACAAACGCGTTTACCCATCTTATTTGCTGTCTCAGCACTGGCCGCCTTGCTGCTTATTGGGCTGGTTTTACTCAGTGGTTACCTGTGGGGCTATATGCCGGGCACTGGCAAAGCTCTAACTAATTTACATGCAGGCATTGGTAGTTTTGGTTGGGTCATGCTGCTAATAATGGCAGTGAGCTTTCAAGTCATTCCAATGTTTCACGTAACACCCAGCTTTAGCAAAAAGTGGCGTTACTCTCTCATCACTCTACTCGTTTCAGGGTTTGGTGTAGCAAGTGTTGAAGTGTTTGGCGGCTCTTTTTCGGTGGAATGGCTTTCTAGGGAATGGCTTTCGTTCGGATGGCTACTATGCATTGCAGCAACGCTACTTTACTGCGTGATCACCCTAGAGCGTTTAACCAAGCGCAAGCGTAAATTACCCGACGTTGTGATCAATTATTGGCAGCTTGGCTTAGTTAACTTAGTGCTCGCCTGCTTATTATTACTGTGGTTAATTCTACCAATTGCAAAACCTGAATGGGCCATTATGTGGCAAACCAAGCTAGAGGTATTACTAGGCTTCCTGTTCAGTTTTGGCTTTGTATTAGCCATCATTCAAGGCATGCTACTTAAAATAGTCCCCTTTCTAATTTCACTACACTTACAACGCCTCATGATGCAAAATCCAATGGCAATGATCCCACTGCCTGATCACTATCAGCTGATCAGCAGGGTTCACATGAAGCGACAGTTTTACTCTTACCTAACACTGCTTATAACGCTGTGGGTTGCTTTACTGCTACCAGCGGCAACCCCTTTAATGGCAATTACCTTTGCTATTAACTGGCTAGTTATCGCGTACAACATTTATGGTGCTGTTGTTCAATACCCCGAGTATCGAGACAAGTTGCTTAATGCTCCGAAGATGTCCATATAAATGGGTCATACGGTAAAGTTAACGCCTGTATTATCAATATATTCACATCAGATCAATGACTCAATTTTTAAAGTAACCTGTTCACCAAACCATATCCAATAGCACTGGACGCCACAATAATAGGGATAAATCTCATTAAGTCAGTGCTTTCATCTGATTTCTGATCGAAATTCAGCCAATACAACCAGAAACCAGACTTGGCGGATTTAAATTCTGGAATATACGTGCGTTCTTGGCCTTATGTATTGATAAGTTTTAAAATAACGAGATAATACGCTTGTTGTTAATTTATTGTTAAGTAAAAACACATAAGCCATACAAGGACAGGTCATGGAAATGGAAAATAAATTTCTGATTGAAGCTTTTCAAACACCGAGCAATATTGCACCTCAGCTTTCTTCATATTTCGAAGATTTACCTGCGGATAAATATGTCGACAGCGATCACCGCTATCGAACTTATGCTCGGTTCCAAGCCGAAGACACAGAGCTAACAAGGCTGCCTCACAGTACCTTTACTCAATCGTCAGAATTTAACCGTGTCGTTGGAGATGTAGAGCGAGATTTCGCCGAAATGAACAATCAGATGGTTAAAACTCCAGACTTCCAACACTTACTTAAATCCTTTATGCAACGAACTGGAACAGATAAAGATAATTCAGTGGTCGATGTTCACCAAATTCGTGTTACTTGCAACTCTGACGCTACAAGTGCACCGGCGCCAGAAGGCATACATCAAGACGGCTATCGTTATGTAGGGATATTCTGTGTGCAGCGAAAAAATATCACGGGCGGATTTACCCAGATTTTTTCTTCGCCTGTAGAACAGCACCCGCATTTAAACTGTGTGTTGGAAGAGAACCAATTCGTTATCCTCAATGACTCTCGTTTTTTCCATCATATTTCCGAAACTCTTTCTAGTGAAGCTGGCGAAAAAGGAGTACGTGATGTCTTCGTATTTACCGCTTAATCAAACGAATGTTTCGAGCTTACGTACACAGTTTCCAGCGTTAGAATCACTTAACAATGGGCTATCACCTGTTTATTTCGACGGCCCTGGCGGAACACAGTTACCACAGTCAGTCATTGAAGGCTTTGGTTCTTATCTACATAACGGTAATTCCAACCTCGGTGGGCGGTTCTCAGTGAGTAAGAATACCGTTAGCTTGGTAGATCTTTGTAGAGAGAAAGCAGCCGCTCTATTTGGCGCCTCATCTAAAGATGAAATGGTCTTTGGCGCAAATATGACAACCATGGCATTTCACTTTAGCCGCGCTATCAGCCAAGAGTGGCAAGCTGGTGATGAGATCATTCTCAGTGACGCAGACCACGGAGCAAATCGATCTTCTTGGGCAATGGCCGCACAAGATAAAGGTGTAAAAGTTCACTACGTTCCGGTAATCGATTCAAGCTGTAATTTAGACCTAGAAAAATTTCAGTCTCTGCTCAATGATAGAACACGTCTCGTTGCCATTACTGCCGCAAGTAACCTGTCTGGAACTATCGTAGATATTAACAAGGTGACTAAACTAGCTAAGGCAAACGGTAGTGTCGTATTCATCGATGCCGTTCACCTATTGCCGCACCAGATTCTCAACGTACAGAAATTGGGCGCCGACTTTGTTGCAGGGTCTGCATACAAGTTCTTTGGCCCTCACTTGGGTGTGTTGTTTGGGCGTAAAGAGATGCTGGAAAAATACAAACCTTACAAAGTTGAGCCAGCACCAACCTTCGCGCCTAACTGTTGGGAAACAGGGACACTAAATTTCGAAGCATTATCCGCGTTTTCTATGGCGATTGATTATCTTGCATCATTAGGTGAAGGGCGTGATTTAAGAACCAAGTTAGAATCAGCGTATAGCAATATCCATCAATATGAAGAGTCACTGGCTACTTACTTCTTATTACGTTTGAAAGAGTTCTCGTCGGTCCAGCTGTTTGGCGAGCCAACGGCTAATAATAGAACTGCGACGTTTGCTCTTCGTTTCGGTAACACCGATCCTGCTGAGGTTGCTGCTCATTTAGGCGAGCAAGAGATCTACACTTGGAGTGGTCACTTATATGCTGACCGATTAACAGATGCACTTGGTGTGACCCATAAAGGTGGAATACTTCGAGTTGGATTAATGCACTACAACACTAAGGACGAAATAGATCGATTTTTCACAGCCTTACACAGTGTCATTTAATCGCTCCGTCGACTGTCTAATTTTACTTAATTGAGTCTGAAAAGCTGCCTATGGTGGCTTTTCTTACTCTATATCACCGACGAAATACGTTCATATATACGAGCTTACCTACCAAATTTGATAATTGTCACCCAATACGTCGCTAATTATTACAAATAGCCTATTCCGTGCGTCATAATGAAATATCGAAATAAAACAACGACTCACTAAGAAGCTTATGAAAACTGTTCTATGTTTTGGTGACTCCAATACTTGGGGTTACGCTCCTGACCAACCTCGTCGATTCAATACCGATGAACGCTGGACCATGCGACTGCAAACTCAAATCTCGTCAAACTATCGAATCATAGAAGAAGGACAGAACAGCCGCACCACTGTGTTTGAAGACCCGTTCGAACCGGGAAAATGTGGGTTAAATTATCTTCAACCCTGCTTAGAGAGTCACCATCCTGATCTTGTTATCATCGTACTTGGAACGAACGATTTGCAAACTCGATTTAATGCAACTGCCAGCGATATATCAAAAGGTGCAGCTCGTTTAGTGCAAGTTGCCCAACAATTTCAACACGCATTTATGGAAAAGCCACCAGAGGTGCTATTAGTCGCACCACCACCAGTGTTAGAGACAGGCCCGTTTATAGATAGTTTTGTTGGGGCTGAAGAGAAATCTAAGGATCTGGCTAGGTTCTATGAATTGCGAGCACAAGAGCTAGGCTGTCATTTCTTAAACGCCGCTGACTACATTCATACTTGTAAACGTGAAGGCGTGCATTGGCAGAAAGAGGAGCATGCAAAGTTTGCAGATGCATTGGCAGACATCATTCCTTCGATTTTGCCAAGCTGTTAGCTATTTCCCTTTGAAGGTTTACCCTGTTCACGATGAGAATTGGCGGTAAACGTAAACGCCCAAGATCAATTCTCTTGGGCGTTTCTTCTATCGGAATTAAATATTACGTCGTATATCGCTTATTCAAGGAGCAACTGCTGTTGGAAGCTTTCTTGATCGTCAACAAGTGGCGCCAGAGATGGATTTCTTGGATATTTCTGTCCATCAAAGCTCATAAGAACCAACCCTTTTCCACGAGACCAAACGGTTAAGTCTTTCCACCCAAGAGTTTCTGTGTTGGCGACACTGATTGGTTTTCTAGTTACAGTACTTTTCGAGATTAACTGGAAATCATCCCCTCGATTTTTAAAGATAAACATCGTACAACCGCCAGAGCCGCACCAGTTTATTCCTTTCATTAAGACGACTGCGTCGTCTAGCTGATCGCCATTTAGATCAACGTATGCGACATCATAATCAGGTTCACTTTCCTCAGTGGCACTCGATACATGTGGTGCAATATCAATTTCCGTTGGAGAGTATGCACCATCGTTGCACCCTAAAATAAATAGGGGTAGACAGAACCAAGAATACTTCATAATAATCGCCAGTAGTTTGAATGCACTATAACACTTTGTAAAGTAGCATAAATTCAACTAACTTTGTTTTCTCGCTTTCACCTTCTCAATGATCTCATCATATTCATCTCGGAAATTCGAACGATGAAAGCTAATCTCTTTTGAACCAAAGCCTGAGTTATTTGAGATAAAGACACGTAGTTCGTAGCTGGGGGATTTTAGGTAAAGCGGCGTAAAAATCACAGGAAAGATGACTAAGCCTACTATAGGGTGAAGCATAAATAGCACGGCAGATGCAATTCCACTAATAAGCCCTGAGCGCTTAATTTTGGCTTGTTTGTCATAATATTTCACATACATATACTCGATATGCTTGAGGTCAATAGGATCGACTCCCCTAACAGAATAGAGTTGATTTCCCTCAAAATGAATACTTCCTTGTTTCATTGTACTCTCCAGAAACGCTGCATTGAGTCACTCTTACACATAACGCTCTGGGATATTGCGAGTGATCGTTTTAATTCGAAAGGCTTTCCTTGCTATTTTTGCTTCAAAGAACAAACGGATCGAAACAAGCCCTTCAACTTAATCTTAGTGACACGCCAATGAGTGATTGGGTGTCTCGGCGCTGTATCGATTAAATGACCATACGCCTCGGAATTGAACATAACCTCACCACCGTGCGCCGCCAATACTGAGTCGCACTCAAGATCATAAATCAATTTGACTGACTGACGATACTTATTGGGATGGAAAATAGGAAATGGGGCAATGAGTCTCTTTTTAACACTTACCATTAGATCGCCAATATAGACGACCTTTTGCTTTGAGTGATACACAGATAAATCGCGATCCGTATGACCGGGAGTCTCTAATACTTGCCAATCTTCGAACTGAGGAATAGCTTCTCCATGTGAGAGCTTATAATCTGGTTTAAGCCTTCTTGGATACCAAAGTGCCGCTCTTTTTGCTCCCATGCGTTTTGCCATCCACTTTGCCAGAGCCAAATCTGTTAAGTGCATAACAATACCTTCAAAGCCAGCATACCAATCTTGTTCTTTATTGGCAGAGACTAATTTACAACCCGTTTGCTTTCTCAGCAGGTGCGCTCCACCGGCATGATCAGGATGCATGTGCGTGACCACGACAGTTTTTAAATCATTAAACGTCCGGCATAGGCAGTTCTCTATAAACGCCTTTATACGCGGAATATCTGCCCTGCTCGCTCCATCTAGAAGCATCAGCTTGTCAGGATACTCCACCAAATAGATGGTCTGTATGTAGCCTTGAATGGTATGTACTTTCACAACGAATCCTTGTTGTTTTACTATCGCAATTATTTCCCTACAAGAATGACACAGCCTTGTCAGACCAGTTATAAGTTAACACTCTTTCTATCACTCCACAAAATGAAGAAATAACTCTGTGACACGTTATCAACAGCAGGATAATTTCGACGAACCGCACATATGCAACCAAATGATTTACAAGCGTTATGATTATTTCAATTATTAGCAATCAGTTGGGATATTATGAATACCACCCTTAAATATACAAGGTAAACCCATGAAAACTAGAGCCTTACCAACCTACTTGATAGTGCCATTCAAAAGGTCAATTTGGTCAGCCATCGCTTCCCTATTATTCGTTACTTGCTCATTTTACTCTGTAGCGAGTGAATCAAACTTAGAGAGCATTGATGAATATATTGAGCTTATCGATGCTAACAATAAAGCGATGTTCAGTTTGGCTATCGTTGAGAACGGTGAAGTGCTCTATCAGAATCAAATTGGGCATGCCTTTATTGGACAAAATAACGCTAAACATAACCTAGCCAACAAGCAGACACGTTATACGATTGCCTCCATCACCAAGACATTTACAGCAACAATGATTTTTCAGTTAATTGAACAAGGTGAGTTATCACTAAAGACAGAACTCAGCGAGTTTTATCCAAACTTTGAAAAATCAAAATCAATCACTATCGCTCACCTACTCGCGCATCAAAGTGGGCTATTCAATTATACGGACTCGCCAGAGTTTGCTAGTTACTTCTCTCAACGCCAAACCAACCAACAAATGCTAGACCGGTTTTACTCTTATCGTCAAAAATTCGAGCCAGGAACCAGTAGGCAATACTCAAATACCGGCTATTACCTCCTTGGCTTAATCATTGAAGATGTGACAGGTAACAGCTATGAAGATAATCTAAAAACACACATTACTGATAAGTTAAAGTTACGCAATACGTCTTTGTGTCGTGACTACAGCAGTTGTAACTTTGATACTCAATCATACACTTATTGGGGTAGTGATTGGTTTGAACAATCAGTTTGGGACCCTTCAGTCAGTGCCGGTGCCGGTGGGATTATCTCTACCCCTAGCGATCTTGGTATTTTTATTGATGCCCTATTTAAAGGTAAGTTAGTCTCGCTTAAGACCGTAAATAAGATGAAAGCGATGAACACCGGTGTAGGTAAAGGGCTATGGTATATGCCCTATTACGGCAAAATGGGGTGGGGTCATAACGGGTTAATAGAGGGGTTTCAATCTCAGTTAATCTATTTTGATAAGGAAGACGTTGCTTTTGCCATTACAGCTAATGGTCTCAATGAAAGCCAAAAAAACATTATGAATACTGTAATCGGGCTGTATTTCAATCAAGACGTAACCCTTCCAAACTACAACCGTCCATTCACGTCAATCGCAGCAGAAGAACTCAACAAGTATTTGGGTCACTACAAAACTTTCTCGCTGCCACTTGAAGCAGAATTGTTTTTAGAAAATGATCAACTCATGGGAAAGTGGACAGGACAAGACGCAATCGCCTTTCAACCGCTAAGCAACACTGAGTTTGAAAGTCGTGAGAATGGCATATTATTGAAGTTTGTTACCTCCCCATCTGGCAACATTAATTACCGCCAAGCTACCCTATATCAGAGAGACTGGGAGCTTGAGTTTTATCGGAAATAGCGCCTAAACCTATTCATAAGGGGCGAAATTCGAAAGGGGCGAAAGTGCCCCTTAATATAATCTCTAAGCCCTTAATCCCGTAGCCTTGGCTACCTCGGCTACGTCATTCTTGATATGGTTGGATATACTCCCTAACACCGTAAGTTCTTCTTCAGTAAAAGGGTGAATCAACACCGACTCTCGACCATTTTTACCGACAATGGTCGGTAGGCTCATCACTACATCATTAAGCCCGTATTCACCATCAATCATCGTCGCTATTGGTAACACTGATCGTTCATCAATCTTAATCGCTTGGATTATTCTAAACACACTCGCAGCAATACCATGAGTAGTATTCTGTTTCCGCTTAAAGATCTCATAACCCGCATGCTTCACTGATTCCAGCAATTCATCCGCATCAATACGTGAAAGATGATTGGTATCGCAATAATAGTCTGCTGGTTGCCCTGCAATACTGATCAAGCTTTTCGGCGTGAAGCAGTTGCTTCCGTGTTCACCAAGTACATAGCCAAACACATTTTTGGGGTCAAGATTTACTCGACTCGCAACAATAGACATGAGCCTTGCTGTATCAATAACGCAGCCGCTACTAATGACTTTATTCGCAGAGAAATAGGTGTTTTTAACAATGAAATGAGTGACGATATCACATGGATTACTAACAACGATTAACGTGGCATTAGGTGCTACTCGGCCCACTTTAAGCGCAATATCAACACCAATTTTGGCATTAATTTCTGCTAAATCCATTCGGGTTTGGCCTTGCTTGATTTGCGCACCAGCTGTGATAACTACAATATCAGCGCCGATCAATGATAAGTAATCATCGCTCGCCATAATATGAGTGTTTTTTGAAAAAGTTAACGCAGCTGTGTGACGAAAATCTAGAACCTCCCCTTCAGCTCGCTCTAGGTTTTGATCCAATACGACTAATTCACTAACACTTCCTAGCGTTAGTAAATAATTACAAATGCCAACGCCAACAGAGCCTGCGCCAATCACACCGATTTTCATGTTCGTTCCTTGATAAAGAGTGTTACAACTAAATTTAGTCTACTAACAGCCTTATCATCAACGCTAACTTTATTTCAGCGTTCGAATCAAATAAAGAATTATCTACTGCATTTAAGATTTGAATTGAAATATTTCAATCAACAGCAGTCAGATCATCTAGTTACAAGTAACTCTTTATTTAATGAAAGTACCATAGTTCTAGCGATGGCGAAGGGTGAAGCCTTTAAACAGTCGGCCTTGAGTTCGATATAAAACCAAAGCTAACAAGATAAAACCACAACCAATCAGCTTTCCCGTAGAGAGCTGTTCGCCATACCAAAGGATACTTAAAATCACAGTCCAAACAGGCTCCAAAATCATGATAAGTGCGGCCGTTCCCGCAGCTGCTCCCTTTTGTCCTAGCGTCTGCATGACATAACGAAGGCTGGTAGCTAAAACAACGCTTAGCGCAAACCAAACCCAGATTGAAGGTTCAATCACGGCAGGGAAATCTTCAGTAATAAGTGAAAACAGCGAAACTAAACACCCAACGGTGAACAGTTGAATCGTGGTAAGCAAAAGCACTGGCAGCTTTTGTGCGTATTTTCGGTTCACATTAAAATGTAGCGCAAGCATGGTGGCACAGCCGATAAAAAAGAACTGGCTACTCGATTGCTGCCAACTCCCCGATAAAGAGAGAAAGGCTAATCCGATCATTGCAACAGGTAGCGACAACCAGAACGCGCGCTGTGGACGCTCTTTGAACAATAGCCAACCAACAAGCGGAACTATAAGCATCGACAAGCTAACAATAAACGCACCTTCGCCGAGCGTATCACTAATAGAAATAGCGTAGATCCAATTCATAATCGCGCCCGCAAGCAGGCACCCTACCATTGCCGCCGAAGTGATATCTTTCAATCGAGCTTTAACCAATGATTTATAGCAAAGCGGAAGCAGACACAGTGAGGCGAGGATAAATCTCAACCCAATAAACCCAAACGGAGGTAACCCTTGAATAGCCTCTTTGGAAAAAATCCAACCAAACGCGGCTAGAATCGTGGTCATTACGAGGATCAGTGAGGATTTGTATTCTGTGTTCAATATGCACTCTCGAAAAGTGATCGCTAGCCATAATGGGTAGCTAAGATTAAAGGTATGGGCCAAAAATATGGAGCAATATTTACGTCTATTGATAAGAGATTTAAGACCTCGCTATGATGCCAAAGTTACTTAGTAGATTCGACTAACTTTTTGTCTAGATTAGAAGTATTTTATATTGCCTACGTTATTAAATAGACTTGACCAATCACTAGAGCACCAAACCATTGCACATAGAAATATGTACAACTCAAATGTTCAAAAAGGCGATAAAAATAGCTTTCATCGCCTCAGATTGAGCTTACCAATATTGTTGCTTCTCTACACTTAGGGCTTACTACTTTAACGCCAGTAATTTTTCTGCGAACTCTGAAAAGCCTAACCCGCCAGGTTGTTGCATCACAACAGATGGATGATGATCTAAGCGATCCCAATAGTGTTTGATATTGGCAACGCCTACGCTGTATGGCATCGCTTCAAACATAAACTGATCATTCATCGAATCGCCGACATAACACGCACGATGTAAAATCTCATGATCTGACAATCCTTTCTCTTTTAAGAAAGCCATCGTCGTCGCTCGCTTAGAATGCTCACCATACCAAGCATTAATATGAATAGAGCTCGCCGTAGCATGTGCACCCAACGCGTGAATTTTAGCCACGACCTCTTCAATAACTTGGTCGTCGACTTTAGGACGGTTCTGGCCAATATCAATCGCTACTTCGCACAATCGGTAAGATTGATCCAAAGTGAGCTCAAGCTCTGGATATTCACTCAAGATTTCCAATACTTGCGACTTCAGTTTGTCTTGCTTTGTTCGAATATGGTCTAAAGGAACGTCTGAGCGCAGAGTTAAATAGCCTTCTTTTTTCTCCATGATAAACGCGCCATTTTCACCCAATACCGCATCTACTGGCCACAGTTGAGCAATATGGTCGCACCACCCCGCACAAGCACCAGTAACAGCAACCACCTTCTTGCCTGCATCTCTTAGCTTTTGCAGTGCAATCAGTGTTTCAGGAGGCAAACGGCCTTCCCATGTCAGGGTATCGTCCACATCGGTCATTACCCAGTCTATCTCTTTCCAATCTTGGCTTAATTCATTCGGTACCGAATTCATTACTACACCTCAAATTTATACATAGTGTTAAAGTAAATTCGGCAAAAACATCACTAAACTTTCAGAGAAAGTCAGCAACATCAACACCGCCAGCAGTGCCAGCAATAAAGGCACAACCTCTTTTACGAAATCAACCATACGCACTTTTAGTATCGAGCATACGGTGAACATCATCGAACCAAATGGTGGGGTTACGCCCCCTATCATTATGTTTACGATGACAATAATGCCGAAATGAACAGGGTTAACACCCAAGTTCAATACGGCAGGAAGCAGCAACGGTGTCAGAATGATCATGGCTGCGCCCCCTTCTATAAACATGCCAACAACGAGCAATAAAACGTTGATGAGTAACAGCAGCACTAGCTTGTTGTCTGTCAATTCAATCAGAGCAGCCGCAACGTTATGAGGAATTTGTTCTAGGGTCATGTAATAGCCGAACACCATCGCACCAATAATGATGAACATGACGCTACTGGTTCCCTGAACCGTTTCTCGCATTATCTTGGGAATATGTCGAATACCCAGTTCTCGATAAACGAAAACACCAATAATGATACAAAGTAGAACGGCAATGGCGCCTGCTTCTGTTGGTGTGAACAACCCAAATCGCATACCCAAAATGATGCCAAACGGGATCAACAACGCTGGTATTGCTTTTAGGAAGTAGTGAATACGCTCCTTTGCTGGCGCAGCTTCAGAGCGTGAAGGCTTGTATTTACGTTTACGAGATATAAACGCAATCGTCACCATTAGCGACAGCGCCATCAAAAACGCAGGGACATAACCTGCAATGAACATTTGATGCACAGATACGTTTGCCAATAAGGCAAAAATAATCAGGTTAATACCCGGTGGTATCACCGGACTAATACTTGAAGAAGCGGCCGTAACAGCTGCGGTAAACGGTAAATCGTAACCGCGCTTTGTCATCTCAGGCGCAAGGATCTTGGACTGCATCGCCGCATCAGCATTGGCTGAACCAGAAATACCGCCCATCAAGGTACTCAACGCTACATTAACCTGCGCCAAGCCCCCTGTTTTATGGCCAATCATAGAGTCTGCGAACGCAAGCAAGCTTCGGCTTATACCCGCGTAGTTCATCACCGAGCCAACCATAATAAAAAACGGAATAGCTAATAGCGGGAAAGACTCAGCAGAGCTGATAAAACGCTGCATAACCAAGCTAACGGGGATGGATTCGTTGATGAACAGGAAATACACCATTGATGACGCAATCAACGAAAACGCAATAGGAATATTTAGAAGAAACAAAACAAAAAGAATGATTATCGGCAGATAGATTTCCATCGACAGAACCTATTTATGTAAACGTTTGAGTAAAGCGATATCTTCCACAATGAATCTCACTGTGTGGATAGCCATTAGAGAAAAACAAAGTACTAATACACCATTAATGGAAAAGTAAGACATACCCATCACCGGTGTCACTTTGTTAGAAAGCATGAGGTACTGGTAACTCAGAACGACCATTAAAATATTCAGTGCGAGTAAAAAGAAAGAGACGCACAACTTAAAAGGTATCTTAACTTTGCTTGGCAACATGGCGACAATCACATCAACGCCCATGTGGAGTTTATGTTTGTAGCAAGAACTGATGCCTAGATACACCGACCATATAAAACAGATGACCGATAACTCTTCACTCCAAGGGACAACAAAACCAAACCCATAGCGCAGTATCACGTTCACTATCACCACTAAAATGGTGATTGAAATAGCAATTGAGGCGAGTATTTCTTCAATATTTCTTAAAAAAAACAACAACCTTCTCCATCAAAAGTCTTGGAACAGGGGGATAAAATAGGAACAATGCGATCCGGTTTCATCCAGATCGCATCCTTTTTAGTAAATGAGACTGTTATGATCGGCTATTGGGCAGCACGAATTTTTTCAAGCTCATCCATAATAGTTGCGTGTACACCTTCGCTCCACGCAGGGAACTGGTTATATACATTCGCCGTCAATTCGTTGAACTCTTCAGAGTTCACTTCGTTGAACGTTACTCCAAGCTCTTCAAGCTTCTCTGTATATTCTACGTCCAACTTAACAAGTTCAGCGGTGTTAGACGTAGCGCCTGCGTCAAGCTCTTCATTGATGATAGCTTGTTGCTCTGGTGTAAATTTGTCCCACAATTGTGGCGAGATGTAGATACCTACCGTGCCAAGGAAGTGCTTAGTTAATGACATGTTCTTAGCCACTTCATATAGCTTGGTAGAGTACATAGTCAGAATAGAACCTTCTAGCCCGTCAACAACACCTTGCTGAACGCCTGCATAGGTTTCAGGGAATGGTAGAGAAGCGGGTGCTGCACCCATCGCTGTTAGAGTACTAATGAACAGCTGACTTTGAGGTACTCGAACACGCATCCCTTTCATGTCTTCAGAGTTAACAATTTCTTTATTGGTGATCATATGACGATAGCCAAACATATAGTCAGCATTTAAAACCTTAACGCCTTTTTCTTCGGCTTGTTTTTTAAGACCAGCCACAAAGTCAGTGCGCATCATTGCCAGATATTCGTCGTAAGTGTTGTATAGCATTGGGCCAGCAAGTGCAGCAAAGTCTGGCACGTAGTCGCCTAGGTACGTTAAATCTTCAACAGCAATCCAGTTTGCTCCGTTCACAACTTGCTCTAGGTTATCTTTATAAACAGGAAGTTGACCGCCAGGGAAAACTTTAATGTTGACCGAGCCATCAGTGCGTTCACGAATTTTATCTGAAACCTTGATAAGTTCTTGAGTAAGTAGTTCATTTTGTGAGAACACTAAACTCATGTTGATATTAATGGGTTCAACCTTTGCCGCCGTGTCCGTTTGCTCTGATTCACCGCAACCGACCAGTAGCGCCGATGCAGCAATGACCGTACCTATAAGTAGCTTTTTCATTTCTCGTCACCTTGTAATGGCTATTTTTAGCTCAAATAATAATGGGGGTTATTAAGTTTCGTAGAGTATGCAAAGTAATTATTACATTCACATGAACATTTTCACTACAAATATGAACATTAGGCGACTTGTAAGATTGAGAGTGAGAATTGGCTCCCACTATTGGATTAATGTCATTAGCAAACAGCATTGATTGATCTATCGTCTCAATTCAAATACATGAATAAAATAATCATAAATCTGTAATAAACCCAATATATTGTCACTTTTATTTTCAAATGAACATTGAGAGCATATTATGATCACAGGACATCGCGGCGCAGCGTCACTTGCACCAGAAAACACGTTAGTAAGTATTGAGCAAGCCGCTAAAGCAGGCGCTCACTGGGTTGAAATTGATACTCAGCTTAGTGCCGATAACGTTCCGGTTGTTTTTCATGATAAAACGGTGAATCGCTGCACCAACGGTAAAGGCAAGATATCTGAGTTAGACCTTGCCACTCTTAAATCACTGGATGCAGGTAGTTGGTTCGGAGAAGAGTTCTCTGGTGTTACCATTCCGACTCTAGAAGAAGCTTTGGACAAATGTGTTGAACTCAACCTAACTCTCAACCTTGAACTAAAGACTTACGATGATAAAACCATTCACGCGTTGGTCGAACAGGTTATCGACGTCGTCAACAGCCGAGATTACCCGATCGATAAATTGCTATTTTCAAGCTTTAGTAAGGACGCGTTGGTTTTGTGCCAAACGCTAGCACCTAAAGTGAGAAGAGGGTTTATTTGCGAAGTGTGGAACAGTGCTAGCATTGATTCATTGACGTCTTTGGCGCTTTATAGCGTACACATTGATCATCAAATTCTCAATGAATCAACCGCAAAACAGATTAAAGAGTCAGGCCTAGTTCTTAAGATCTGGACGCTCAATGAGCCAGAAAAAGCAGAGACTTACTACCAGCTCGGTGTCGATAACATCATCACAGACATGCCAGATAAATTCTAACGAATAAACATTTAACGAGTAAGCACTTAGTGAGTAAGCAATGGAATTGAACGACCGTCAAAAACAGATTCTGTCTACGCTAAAAAGCAATGAAGACGTACAGATTGATCACTTGTCCGAGCTATTTTCAGTAACGACCCAAACTATTCGTCGTGATGTAAATCACCTATGCGAGCAAGGATTAGCACGCCGAGTACACGGTGGAGTTAGCCTTCCTACTACGTTAGCCAACACCAGTTACCGTTTTCGTTCAGAAGTTGAATCTGAAATTAAAGATAGAATTGCGATGGCCGTTGCCAATGATATTCCAGATGGTTCGACGGTCATGATGGGGATTGGCACTACGGTGACTCGTATCGCTCAGTACTTATTAACTAAGTCATCATTGCGGATAATCACCAATAACCTCCAAGTATCAAAAATTTTAGAAGCCAATGAACAAATTGAAGTTTACATGGCAGGTGGACTGTTACGTCGAGAGCACCAAGATTTAGTCGGTAGCAGCGTTATTGATTTTTTCTCAGGTTTCGAAGCAGACATTGGTATTTGTGGTTGTGCTTCAGTGACAGACAGTCACTTCTCAATGGAGCACGAACAGCTCGAATCCGATCTTTCTCAATCTATTATTGGTAATAGTCGTCAGAGTTGGCTGGTAGCAGATGCCAGTAAGTGGGATCGCTTTGCTGCCGTGAAAGTATCGTCTCTCTCTGCATTTGAAAGAATCTATACCAATAAGATACAGCTTCCAGAAGATATCAACATTCAGCCTATTATCAGCAAACAATAGAGTTTGCTCGCGCAAGATACGACAGAATCGCTCGGTGATCACACGCGCAAAAGCATCTTTGTAACTCGTTATTGGGCAGGAACGTGATGGCAACCTTGCTAAAGATTATCTCAGGTATAGGAAAAATTAATGCTTTTCCCCCGTTGAGTGTGCTTTACAAAAATCAGCTAAACGAAAAGGCGTTAGTAAGTTCAATCCCACTAACGCCTGAAATAAATAGAACATCATGCAATGTATGATGAGCATAGTTAAGTTTATCGTTCAAATAACAAACGTTTCGAATCAAATTGCATAAGTGACCTGTTTAGAAAATATTAAGCCCAAAAACATCTTTAACATCAAAAAGTACTTTTTCTGTTTTCTCTCTAGAGAGTTGGCTTCCTTTCACCAAAATATCAATGAGTTGAGCTTTGTCGTTCAAAAAGTCTGCTCTTCTTTCTCTTACTGGTCGAAGCATGTCCTGCAAGCACTCTTCTAGAATTTTCTTCGTCGTACCGTCCCCAAGGCCACCTCGCTGATAATGTTCTTTTAGCTGACTGATATAATCCGAATCTGGATGAAAAGCATCGAGATAGGTAAAAACAACATTCCCTTCAATCGCACCTGGGTCTTCAACTCTCAGATGATTTGGGTCTGTATACATCGATTTAACGGCAGCTGAAATCTCTTTTTCAGTCGCCCCTAGATTGATGGCGTTACCCATCGACTTCGACATCTTATTTTTCCCATCCGTACTAGGCAAACGAGGTGAATTGCTTAATAAGGGCTTACATTCAGTCAATACTGCTTTTCCTGCTAAAGAGTTAATCTTTCTCACTATCTCATTAGTTTGTTCAAGCATTGGTAATTGATCATCCCCAACAGGAACTAATGTTGCATTAAATGCCGAAATATCAGCCGCTTGAGATATCGGATATGTTAGAAAACCAGCAGGAAGCGACCGCTCAAACCCTTTACTCTGAATTTCACTTTTTACCGTTGGGTTTCGTTCTAACCGACTGATCGTTACAACATTACTGTAATACATTGTCAGCTCTGCAAGAGCGGGGATTTGCGATTGAAGACAAATCGTCGATTTAGAAGGGTCGATACCGACAGCAAGATAGTCTGCTACAACATTAAGAATATTAGATGATACTTTCTTAGGGTTGTGAGCGTTATCAGTAAGGCCCTGCATATCAGCAACAAGAATCGTTTGGTCATGAATTGTCTGTAATTTTACGCGCTGCTTTAATGAGCCGACATAATGACCTAGATGCAAAGGGCCTGTAGCTCTATCACCGGTTAAAATGATTTCTGATTTGTTGGTATCTTGTTTTGTGTTCATAGATGTATCTCCTAGTAAAATAGATCGCTACTGGAGATACAAAAGAGGTTACAGTCTTAGGCTACCTTCCAGCAGCTTTAGAATGTAAGAATTCCGCGCCGCTCTAATTAGAGCGCCACCAGAAAAAGAATGAGGTAGTCATGGGAATGTATTTCATTTTGACAATCTAGCAACAACTAGGTTGAAACGCAACCCTCTAAAATTCATTCATTTCCCGTTATTTTGAACAAGTGAATGCCCTCAGAATTGAAATTATTCACTATCCGACAGTACATCTTTCATATTTTTAATTTCGGTATGAATTGAGTCTGATAGGTTAATGGATAATTCATAGAGCACCTTGGGGCAAAAGTGATTGAGCTGATCACGGAACCAGGTACCCCCCCGTCTACTTGATATAGCCAAGAGCCGATCAGGTTTTATTATAACTGGCAAACTCTATTATCCTCCGACACCAGTTGAAGAATAATTTTCGATCTTCTTTACGAATATTCGAACTGGTTTTCTACTTACCTGAATCTGGCTTTTTATCCTTTCTTTTAAAAGAAAATCGCACCTACTTTTGAATTTATACTCAAAAGAGGTGCGAATTTTTGATTGCTCTTAAATTACTTTACCGGCTTGATATCCAGTAAAGGCTGAAACTCTTTATCTAATACCGCTTTACTTGGCCCATAATGACGCATCAATGGTGACCACTCGCCCGTTGGATTATCAATCGTAATATTGTTTGCCTGACCATCACAGCCAAAACGAACCGTGTAAGTACCGTCATCATTTTGTTCAGCATTCGTGCTGCTTACATGTGCGTTATCACTAAATACATAGATGTCTTTGTTATATACGGTAATTGACCAGAAGTATTTGTCCTTAGGATCTTCAAACGTGACAGCGTGACACTCCATGCTATTGAAATTCTTAGACATCTGATAGACGGCGTCTTGTTCCATTGCACCGCCCCAACCCGTTGCTGCACCTAACGGATGAAGCTTCATATCAACACTTTTTTCTGTTCCAAACATTCCAGCGTATGAACCGCCCATTTGAGCAAACTCCTTTTGAAGCTCTTTATGAACCACTTCATGGGTATGTGCATCAAATGCTTTTTTGGGTACAGCTTTAGAGCTATTTGCTTCGATCTTTAACTGCTTTTGAAGACGGTTAATCTCTGCAATATCTTCAGGGCTTCCATCAATCGTTCCTATTCGAACAATCACAAAAACATGGTCGGTCGTTCCTTCCACTTTATATTGACCGCTGCCATAATTCATTGGCTTGGTGAAGTGATTACCGTCAACTTGTAGCAAACTAATATAACGTCCATCGGTTTCCGGTAGAGTCACCGTTGCGCCTTTTGAAGTGTCAATAACGGCGGTGGAATACACGGTATCGTTATTTGAGCGTACTATTTGCGCATGTTGCTTAAGCGTTGGAACTCCAGGATATTTAAACCACTGGTTCACGCCTTCCCCTCGCTTCTCTTGCATTAACATCATCTTTTGCGATTCTGCTTGAGCATAATTATCACGTGTGACTTCGATAGATTGGCTTGCAAACACTGAGAATGTGGTTGACGTTAACATAGCGGCTAAAATAAGCTTTTTCATAATGGAACTCCCAACTGGCTTTATGAACTGTCTTTGATTTAGTATCAATATTAATCTATTTATTCGCTCAAATCTGAGCCTCAACAACATCAATATATGACATCGATTAAATAAGCCACTGATTTTGTTGCCAGTTTGTGATCGATATGACACCTAGTGAGTAATATAAAGCTATTGGTCGGACGGTCAGCACACAACAAGTTCATTCAGACTTGAACGGCATCCGGTTGATTTTCAGGTAACGCATCAATAAATGCGGGATGTGCGGATAAGTTTTTATGTATTACACTGATAATAGGAAATGGGCTCATATCAAGTTTAAAACGGTTTGCGTTATAAACTTGAGGAGCAAGACAAACGTCAATCAACGACAACTGATTCCCCTCACAATATAAGCCTGAGGTTTGGGACAGCTTCTTCTCTAATGAGTGAAAGCCGACCGAAATCCAATGACGGTACCATTGGGATTTTTGATCGTCTGTCACTGCTAACTCACCTGCTAAATATTGCAATATACGTAAGTTGTTAACGGGGTGAATATCAATCGCGATATCTTGAGCTAAGGCTTTCACTCTATACTTTGCTTCGGTTTCACTTGGAATCAAAGGAAACTGAGGGTATTGCTCATCAAGATACTCAATGATCGCCAACGATTGAGTTAGCTTTAAATTCCCATCAATCAAAACGGGCACAAGCTCGCTAGGGTTAAGTGCGCTAAAATTAGCGTGATGCTGCTCTCCCCCATTTTTAATCAAGTTAACGGAGAGCTGCTGATAATCGAGTTTTTTTAAATTAAGCGCAATCCTGACACGATAAGCGGCGGAAGAGCGCCAATACCCATATAGCGTCCTTTCTTCCATTTTACGCTCCTTTCTCGCTGCCTAATTCATCAAACCATTGATCTAATATTGGACCGTAAGGCACGATCTTCTGGTTAATGGCGCCAAAAATAGTGTTACCACCCTCATCCCTCATCTCTATGTTTATCGTATCGTGATAACGCATAAATGAAGTACTTGGTTTTCCGTCTCGGATGGTTTCTATCATTCTTACCTCGGCAATACATGAATAGCCAACGCCTCCTTCAGATATCGCACTACCATGATCCGTACCTTGCTTATTTGACACGGTACCAGACCCAATAATTGTTCCTGCGGACAACAGACGCGTTTTCGCTGCATGAGCAATAAGTTGAGGAAAACTAAACGTCATGTCTACCCCTGCGTTTGGGCAACCGAACGGTTCATTGTTATAGTTTGATATCAACGGTAAATGCAATTTCCCTTCGCTCCATGCATCCTCTAATTCATCTGGGGTCACCGCCACCGGAGAAAAAGCGGAAGAAGGTTTCGATTGATAGAAGCCAAAGCCTTTACCGAGTTCTGCGGGGATCAAACCTCGTAAAGAGACATCATTAACAAGCATCAGCAGACAAATCGAATCAGAAGCGTGATCCGCTTTGATTCCCATTGGCACATCACCCGTGATAATCGCGACTTCTGCTTCGAAATCGATTCCCCAGTCTTCACTTTCAACAGGGATATCATCGGTTGGGCCGATAAACGCATCAGAGCCCCCTTGATACATCAAAGGATCGCTCCAAAAACTCTCAGGGATCTCAGCGCCTCTTGCTCGCCGAACGAGTTCAACATGGTTTACATACGCAGAACCGTCTGCCCAATGATAAGCACGGGGTAATGGAGATTCACATTCATGACTATAAAACGAAATCGCCCCTGCATGATTCCCTTGATTCAGTGATTCATAAACACCTTGAAGTGATGAGACAACGCTCTGCCAATTATCTAGGGCTGTTTGTAATGTCTGCGCAATATCGGGTACCGCGATACATTGAGTTAATTCTCTATTCACAACCACAAGAGTGCCATCTCTCGTTCCATCTTTTAATGTGGCTAACTTCATTGTATCTCCTCATCCTTGTTCTAGGGTCTGTTATCGAGTTACTTCTCAGACGTACGCCAACTGTATACGTAGTCCTTATTTTCCACGTTTTCAGCCTCTTGAGTAAAGTGTAGTGCATGGCGAGTATCAATCATGACTGCTACTTCATCGGTAAACTTCTTCTTATACTCTCGCCCTGCTTGAAAGGCTTTAGGGTGCGGTCCATGAGTAAACCCCGCCGGATGAAACGTCATCATCCCCGCTTCAATATTGTCTCGACTAAAGAAGTCACCTTGGTGATAGAACAGCACTTCATCATAGTCATCGTTATTATGATAAAACGGGACTTTTAACGCGCCAGGATCGCTCTCGATGGGTCTTGGTACAAAGGTACACACGACAAATCCACAGCCAACAAACGTCGTATGTGCCGATGGTGGAAGATGGTAGCGGTGTGACATCAAAGGTCGAATATCACGCCAGTTGAGTTTTACGACAGCAAGATCACCATGCCAACCAATTGCATCGAGCGGGTTAAATGGATACGTGATAACGCTTACGCTGTCGTGCCTTTTCACTTGAACCTTTGTTGTCTCTTCAGAGTATTGCGCCTTAAATTCATCATCTATCGAAGGCACTTCAAGGACTGCAGGATCAAACAGTGCATGATTACCAACAATGCCTTTTTCCGGCAATGAATACGCTCCATCACTGTTTTCAATCATCAGTAAAAATAGCGGCTCATCAACTTCAATTCGCCACATTGTCGAGCGAGGAATCATCACATAGTCACCCTCGCTGATATCAAGGTGCCCATAGTCACAAAACAATTTTGCAGTACCTGCATGCACAAACAGCAATTCATCACCATCTGCATTGCGGACTAAGTCGGTCATTGATTCTTCTAGTTGCCAAACGCGAATTTTACATTGAGCATTGTGAAGCACAGCAGGAACTGACCAAGGGCTTTCTTGTTTAGACTCTTCGATATTATTGAGGTTAAACGCTCGTGGTTTTAAGTCCCCCTGCCACTCTTGCCAACCCGTTGGAGCATGCTGGTGATGAAAGTGTGCAGCAGGGCCAAAAAATCCGCTTCGACCCGCTTCACGCTCATAGATTCCTTGCTCAGGAAAGTCGGCATGAGCTTGTTTTGAGCTGATGCCTTCCTTATGTGGAAACGATATCCATTTGTTCATCAATAACCGCCTATGACTTCACGTTTTCTGCATCTAGCACGCCACGTCTGATCTGATCTTCCTCAATAGATTCAAACAGCGCTTTAAAGTTACCTTCTCCAAATCCTTCATTTCCTTTCCGTTGGATAATTTCAAAGAAGACTGGGCCAATAACTGTTTGAGTGAAAATTTGCAGTAATATGCCATCTTTCTCTGGTGCGCCGTCGATCAACACTCTCAAATCTCGTAATTGATTAAGGTCTTCTCCATGACCGACAACTCGCTGATTCACTTTGTCGTAGTACGTGTCAGGGGTTGGCATAAAATCCATACCTTGCTCACGAAGAGTTTTCACTGTCTGGTAAATATCATCGGTAGTTAGGGCGATATGCTGAATCCCCTCGCCTTTATACTCACGAAGGTACTCTTCAATCTGTGATTTATCGTCTGAAGACTGGTTAATTGGGATTCGGATTTTCCCACATGGTGCTGTCATTGCACGGCTCGTTAACCCTGTTAGTTTTCCCTCAATATCGAAATATCGAATCTCTTTAAAGTTAGCAATTCGCTCATAAAAACCAGCCCAGACATCCATTTTCCCCTGCATAACATTATGGGTTAAATGGTCTATTTCATATAAGCCAACATCTTTCTCTTTTAGTCTTTGTGCTGCATCTGAATAAAACAGAAAGTCCACGTCATAAATACTCTGGCTTCCGTAGCGATCGACAAAATAAAGTAAGCTATTACCGATGCCATAAATCGCTGGGATGCTTAGCTCCATTGGGCCAATTTCTGTTTTATACTCTTCACCACCGTTGTTAAGCACATGCTTCATCGCATTGCCTGCGTCATGAACACGAAAAGCCATGCCACACACAGACGGCCCATGAACTTTTGCAAACTCTTCGGCCTGACTGTGAGGCTCTGCATTAACGATGAAACTGATATCACCTTGTCGATACAGCCACGCCTCTTTAGAGCGATGCTTAGCGACTTCCGCAAAACCCAATGAGTTGAATAACTGTTTTAAGTCATTAATTCCTTTTTCAGTTGCTGCTGTGTATTCAACAAATTCGAACCCATCTGTACCCAATGGGTTATTTTGATCAATCATGCTTCACTCCTTCGATAGCGCATTATCTTCATTACAAAAAACCGTGGTCCTTTTAATAACTTAAGATGAAGTGGGTACAAATTAGAACTTTCTTACAAAAATACTTTATGGCCTATCAACAATAAAACAGATGTAATCAAATTGTTACACAGTGATTTTCATGCATCATGCATTGATAAAAATACAAATCGCGCCGACTAATAAATACGTTAGATCAAAAGCTTACACTTTATTAACAGGGATTTATCACTGTCAACCTCCTCACTCTGTTGATGAAAATTTGGTAACCCAGAAATTACAACGCAACATATTATTTACATTAGGGCTATTTACACCCGTAATGGAAGGCTCGATTAACGAAAAGATGATTACTAACTAAACAGTAGAACGTTTTATTGATTTAACTCAGTGTTTTTTGACGTGCTTCAAGGCTAAGGTAACAACCTCCTGTTCCCTGCGAGATATAATAATGACTCAAATTAACCAAGAAAGACTGGTTGAACACTTTTGCCAACTGATCAAAATCGACAGCGAATCACGCTTCGAACTCGAAATTTCTATGGCACTAGCAGAACAACTAGGTGAGCTTGGCTTCACTGTACATAAACTGCCTGTAGCAGAAGAGATCTCAAACGGTTTCAATATTTATGCTCGCCTAGAAGGTAAATTGGATGACAGTGTAGTTTTAAGCTGTCACATGGACACGGTTGCACCCGGAAACAGTATCGAACCTATTATTGAAGACGGTGTAATCCGCTCAAAAGGCGACACTATTTTAGGTGGAGATGACAAGTCAGGCATCGCCGCTATTATGGAAGCGGTTCGTTGTATTCAAGCTGAAAACATCGAACATAAAACCATCGAAATTGCATTTACTGTTCATGAAGAAGGTGGCCTTCAAGGTTCAAAAAACTTCGACATGTCTTACATTAAATCGGACAAAGCTGTCGTTCTAGATTCAGGCGGCCCTATTGGTACAATTATCAATCGCGCACCTGGTCAGCAATCAATGGCGTTTACCATTAAAGGCCGCCCTGCCCACGCAGGATTAGCGCCAGAAGAAGGCATTAGTGCCATTGGTGTCGCTGCTGAAGCAATCACAAAAATGAACCTTCTTCGTATTGATGAAGAAACAACAGCGAATATCGGTATTGTTGAAGGTGGTAATGCAACCAATATCGTTATGCCAGAGCTTCGCGTTGTAGCTGAAGCTCGTTCCCTAAATGACGAAAAGCTTGCAGTGCAAGTTAATCACATGGTTGAGACGTTCCAAGCTGCGGTTGACAAGCATGGCGCGGAAATGGAACTTGACTCAAAACGTGCGTACAATGCTTATGTGATTGCTGAAGATCACCCTCATATTGCCACTATCATGCAGTCATTTGAAGCTATCGGAGTAGATCCACAAGCTAAACCAACTGGCGGTGGTAGTGATGCAAATAACTTCAATGAGAAAGGCCTAACAACCGTGAACCTTTCGACTGGAATGGCGAAAGTTCATACGACAGAAGAGTTCATTACGGTTGATGATTTAGTAAAAATCACTCAGTTCATGAAACATTATCTCACCGCATAAATTATATTGATATAAATATTAATCTAAACTCCAATAAACGGAACGAAGATAACCTATTAAAAATCCGACAGTTACCTGTCGGATTTTTTGATATTACTATCAATAAAGTTTCATATCTCTCTAAGTACCTGACCTGCATGGGATTGACGAACTCTTATCCCCTAACTAGCCTTACTATAGTCAATGCATACTCAACTAGGTTGTATGAGTATCATCACACTGAACGTTAGACACATGGCTTGGCATTTAATTTTAGAAATAAAGTTAAAATAAGGCTTAGGAGCACACTGTTATGGCTACATCGATTTTGTTCTATGAACCGTTTGACTCAAATGGTTTCCTCTCCAACTTTTACCCCGTTATTATCGACATATCCGGCGTAAATTGGCCCTCCAGCGAACATTATTATCAAGCTCAAAAGTTTCATTCTCAAGAGCTTCAAGAGAAAATACGACAAGCTGAATCTCCAGATGTCGCGTTCCAACTAAGTAGGCAGTACCAAGATCAGGTTCGTGAAGATTGGATGGACACTAGAGTCGAGGTGATGAAATTCATCGTTAATCAAAAATTCACCCAACATACTCAATTGGCCTTTCACTTAGTCAATACTGGTGACATAGATTTAAAAGAGCACTCACACAAGGATGATTTTTGGGGCGATGGCGGTGATGGCCACGGCAGAAATGTGCTCGGCCAGATTCTCATGGAAATTCGCAGCTCACTAAAAACTCAAACACCTTTCAATCTCGTTAGTTTTATCGATGCTGCTAAGCTGCCGACTCGATGGGGTGAATTCAAAATGCATGCTTTTGTCGAGCACAGTACTCAAAAAGAGCACATTGCATTAGTGTATGGCGACATTAACAAAGTCAGCGCGCCATTGATTCGGTTACATTCAGAGTGTCTAACTGGAGATGCTTTATTCAGTGCTCGATGTGATTGCGGATTTCAGCTATCACGAGCCTTAAAAAATATTGTTGATGAAGGTGCCGGAGTGCTTCTGTACTTAAGACAGGAAGGACGTGGCATTGGATTATCGAATAAAGTCCGTGCATACCATCTACAAGATGAAGGCGCAGATACAGTTCAAGCAAATGAACGTCTTGGGTTTGCTGCTGACATGCGAGATTATGCTTTCTGCCAAGGAATGCTAGGCTATTTTGGCATCACCTCTGTGCGATTAATGACCAACAACCCACGAAAAGTAAACGCACTTGAAGGGGCCAATATATCGGTTGTAGAGCGTGTGGCTATTCAAGAAGGGAACAACCCGCATAATCACCACTACTTAAAAACCAAAGCCGAAAAGCTCGGGCACATGTTTGATGCGACATTTATTAAGTGATGCTTACCAAGTAAACATAGAAGCGCCTGTTTAACCTGCATGGCAACGACCTTCTTTCAGTACAAAACACTCTGAAAGAAGGTTAATCTCCGCTTCGACGCACTACTACCGTTTCACCTTCAACTAAATGTATTTACTGATGATCAGTTCAAGTTCACCAGCCTCTTTCATTGAGCTCAAACGTTGATTAATAAACGCTTGAAGCTCAGGGTCCATGGATGAAGAAAACGCCAAATAGATTGGATAATCGGCAATCACGTCGCTAAATGGTTGAATACTGAACTTAGTAGGATCAAGCGATAATTTACTTAAGTTGTACCTAACTCGAGATTCCATCTCAACGAAAGCCATTTCACCAGGTGTTCGTTTTACAACTCTAAATGCGGCTTGATAGTCCTTTACACGAACCTCTTCAATAGAGCCATCATCCAAATACGGTTGTAATTCGATGTAGTCAAAGCCTCGTAATAGTACAATCCCTTTATTTGTAACCGAGTGCATCCCTACAAACTTAATAGGATCCTGACTACTCATCACGATGCTATGTTTAACCGTATAAATGGGAATATCAGACAGATTATCTGCTTGAACACTTCCCCAATTGGGGCTTCCATACGTGATCCAGTTTTCTTCCCCACCCGATTCAAGCACCGAGATCATTCGATTAAATGGATAGGTATGGTAGGTAATTTCGTGTTCTGATTGTTCAAATATCGCTTGTACAATATCGGTCACAATGCCGGAATGATTCTCTGACTTTTCTTCAATCTGGAATGGCTGTGCCTGCTCAGAGATAACATAATAATTTACAGGTTTTGCCATGACTGCATGGCTCAACAGTAAGCTTGAAACAAACAACAAATTAAATAGGGATTTCATAACACCTCCTTTATAAAAACTCATCGATTAATCTATTTACTATTTACCGATAAGGACTATCTTTAAAACTAGCACCCTTTCGCATACAAACAACTTTCTTATGCAAGCTATTTAACAAGAGGTGGGCTTTGAAGAATAAACGTCAGTTAGGTATTGATAAACAACTAGTTATGTACACCATTTTGGTGAGTATTGTTTTGGCTCTAATAAATACCTCTATCCACTCCTACCTAAGTTACAAAAGCGAACTAACAGAGCTTCATGACGAAATTAAGCTTCTCGAAGAGACTAACCTTTCGAGTTTCAGTGCGAGCCTGTGGGTTGAAGACAGAGAGCAGCTGACGATATTAGCAGAAGGGTTAATGCGTAACCCGAGCGTCAATTACATTAACATTATTGATGGTGCATCTGACTCACAAGCCAGCGCAGACAGCCCACATGAGACAATCCTGGCGCTTGGTGAAATCGTTACGGGGGACTATATAGACACCAAGTGGGACTTAAACCACAAGCTCGGTTCAAAAACTTTTCATTTAGGTGAGCTGCATGTGCAGACATCACTCACACCGTTGTACGAACAGTTAACAAGTAGCTTTCTATTGCTTCTTGCCATGAAGGCCATTGAGTCTTTGCTCATTATTACCTGTATATTAGTTATCGCCCTAAGACTCGTTGTTAGACCTATTGAAAAAATTAGCCGAGCCATGGCTGACTTCAACAATGGGCCTCTACCTAGCAGAATGACACTACAAGAACGTCTCTTTCAAGATGAGATTGGAGAACTCTCTACCAACTACAATGCGTGTATTGACCACCTTGACCTCAATTACCACAAAATGGTGGATGCGAAGAAAAAGGCAGAAATAGCCAATCAGAAGAAAAGTGAATTTTTGGCCAATATGAGCCATGAAATACGAACCCCAATGAACGGGATTATTGGTATATCAGCACTCTTACAAGATTTATCAAACTCTCCAAAGCAACTTGAGTACCTCAATGTTCTTGATACGTCCTCTAGAAACCTTTTAAATATTATTAATGACATCCTGGATTTTTCTAAAATCGAAGCTGGTCATTTACAACTGGAACAGGCCCCCTTTGACCTCAATCTTTTAATTAAACAGCAGGCAGACGTATACAGCCTCAAGGCGAAACAAGCGGGACTAATGTTCGAATGTCACATTGATGAAGAGATTCCTGAGGTATTAGAAGGTGATCCCGTACGTTTAACTCAGGTCATCAATAATTTGTTAGGCAATGCTATTAAATTCACACAGAAAGGCTCCATTCAATTGGAAGTCAAACTGATCGGACATAGTCCTAGCCAAGCAAACATAAGCTTTTCAATAAAAGACACTGGAATTGGGATCGCTAAAGATAAGCTCGGTGATATCTTTGAAAAATTTCAGCAGGCCGATGGCAGTACAACTCGGAAATTCGGCGGGACAGGTCTTGGTTTAGCGATCAGTAAAAATATTATTCAGTTAATGAAAGGTGAACTCAACGTCATCAGCGAACTCGACCTTGGTAGTAATTTTTTCTTCGAGCTACCACTGACTGTCTCTACTCAGTCTTTGGCAAACAAAGTGACAACCTCACCCAATATTTGCGACTTCCCGGTGACACCAGCAAACGACACTATTTCAATTACTCCTCCACTACAAACATCCAAGAACAATGGCCATGTACTGTTTGTAGAAGATACCATCGTCAATCAACAGGTCGTGAAGATCATGCTGATGAATATTGGTCTGAGTGTGGATATTGCAAATAACGGTGTAGAAGCACTACAAAAATGCCACCAGGAGCAATACGATTTGATTCTAATGGATTGCCACATGCCCGAAATGGACGGTTATGAAGCAACCGAAAAAATCCGTTCGCAACTTGGCTGGGTTCAAGATGTCGCCATTGTTGCTCTTACCGCAAATGTTGTTAGTGAAGATAAAAAACGCTGTTATGCGGCAGGCATGAATGACTTTATTTCAAAGCCAGTAACTCCAGCCCACCTTTTCCAAGTGCTATCTAAGTACCTACCTGAACTGACAAAAGAAGAACCCTCTTCATCTAACGACTTAAAAAACATTGACGGTAAATGATTAACTAAGATAGAAACTCTCTATTAAAGTCCTCAACATACAGGGGTTTTGAGTATAGGTACCCTTGGTATATATTACATTGCTCATCATTTAATAAATTCAGCTGCTCTGACGTCTCTACGCCCTCTGCAACGACTATTTTCCCTAGATTGTGCCCCATTTGAATAATAGTACGAACTAACATGTGGTCGGTATGTAGCGACACGCACTCATCAATGAACGACTTATCAATTTTCAAGGTATCAATAGGAAGCTGCTTTAAGTAATTAAGAGAAGAATAAGCAACACCAAAATCATCAATGGCTACTTTAACGCCTAGCTTTCTAAGTTTTTCACATGTTCCTATTACATGCTCAGATTGAGTCATTAGAGCGGTTTCGGTGATTTCAATCTCCAGTAATTCTGGCGGTAGATTCGTTATTTCCAATGTAGATGACACGAACTTATAGATATCGTCATGCACAAATTGCACCGTTGAAACGTTCACCGATACACATAATCGGTTACCGCCTTCTAGCCACTCTTTCGCTTGAGCACACGCTTGCTCTATAACCCAGCGCCCTATGGGTATTATTTGGGTGCTTCTTTCTGCGATCCCAATAAAACTGACGGGAGGAATAATGCCGAGTTCAGGGTGAATCCAACGAATAAGAGCCTCTGCACCCACTATTTCATTATCACTACAATTAACCTTAGGCTGGTAAGCTAAACAAAACTGCTGATCATCGAGCGCCCTGCTCATTTCTTTTTCTATCTGATGCTCTCGAATCGTCTCGTCGAGCATGTCAGAGTCGTACCACTGTATGTAGTTCTTACCTCGTAATTTGGCTTTATTCACCGCAATATCGGCATTTTTACACCATAAATCGGTATCTCTCATGGCATCCTCTAATAGAGCAACACCGATACTGTAGCCTAATTTATATGGGATATTTTCGATTCTAAATCTAGGTTGATAACCATGCTTTAACTGATGTTCCGTGTGACTAATACGGTCCCCAAGATCCTGTGTCCCTTTAACTATAATGGCAAACTCATCACCACCTAACCGATAGAATTTATTGTAGTCAAACAACAAGCCAGACACCCTTTCGGCAAATGCCTTAAGTAGCTTGTCGCCTTGGCTGTGTCCTAAGCTATCGTTTACGGCCTTAAAACCATCAAGGTCAATATGGAAGAGTGCATAGTCATGACCGGTCTTTTCTTTAATCTCGAGTAGATCATTAAAGAAAGCCTTACGATTTGGTAATCCCGTCAACATATCCGCCATACTATCGCGCTTATAACGCAGCATCTGGTTACGAAGTTTTACTTGATAATAGGTCATGACGGTTGCAAAAGAAGTGATCAACAATACCTCAATTGCGTCTTCTAGAAATTCATCAAAATCGTCAGGTGGAAGGTTAATAAGATAGCTGATGATTAACAACACTGCCGTTGCTATAGGCCATAACGAACCAGGGAATATAACGATGTAACATAAGGGAAGAAGAATGAAACTCTCTTCAATGGCATCTAGCTCAAGCGGCTCTACAACCCCACCAATTAATATGAGCAACATTGAACCGACAGCAGCGGCGACTTTCGTCTTTTTAGCGCTAGAAAAATACGCACTGAACATGAGTATGGGAAACAGGAAGTAAATCCACCGAGCAACAGCATGTTCGACGAGTAGAGTATGAGTAATGATAGCTATGGACAGTATAAACGCGAGTTGTACTAACCGTTTGATATTAAAAATACGCGAACGAATCTGGACAAAATTCGACAAATGACTACCTCTCACCATCACTATTGATTTAGCTTTATTATAGTCGCGCTAATACAAAGCGTTGCTTACCAATAATTCAAAACTTTAATAGCTAAAGTATAGATAAAAATTGGCTAACGATTAGTACAATAAATAATAAAATGAGAAACTTAGATGCAATACACAATTTTGTTGATATGAGTAACCAATTAATGAGAAATCGTGTGGAGACGGATACAAAAAGACCTTACTTATGTAAGGTCTCGATTCATAGGTGATATTAAAATCAAAGACCTAGTTCATCTGACAGTGCTTCAATCTGTTTAAGATCCAGTCGATGAACTTGTAGCATTTGGTTAACTTGGCTTAAGCGAGAGTTTGCTTCATCTTGCCTATCACAAGAGTCTGATTTTGCATCCCACGAGGTGCCTTCCAAATATACATCACATTGCGTTTTAAGTGACTCTATAATCGGTAATAACTCTTCACGCTCTTTTTCTAAGCTTTCTACTTCTTGTTGAATTCGCAGCTCTTTTTGGAACAACTCTCTCGAGCGTTCAAACATGGTGGCTTGCATGTCAGCTTGTCTATTTAAACGATTATTCTGCGTGTCTGCATCTGCGATCTGTTCCACTTGATTTGCCACTTGTGACTCAAGTGATAAGTTCACTTTCTCAAGCTCTGCGACTAACTCTTCAAGCTTTTTAATGTCATTTTTGTGCTGCTCTTGTTGATTGGACAACTCTAGTTCCATCTGCTCTGCAAGCTGCTCATCAACCTTAGCGACTTTTTCTTCGACTCGCACCACCAACTGCTTCTTATCTTTTAAAAGCTGTTGATATTGCGCTTCAAGTTTGTGATACGTTTCTTCCCACTTCTTCGCGGTTGTCGCTGAACCGATCAACCCACCTAAAGCTAACCCGAGTAAACAAGCAATAATAATGTAGATATACGTACGTTTATCACGTTCTTCGACCACGACAACATCGTCATCATCAAATTGTTCGGTATCACTTTGCTTGTTCAAATGTCTCTCCTAGAAACCGTACCCTTGTGTATACAGTCATCGTGTAAATTCGGCTTTTGCATCAACTGAACTTTTTCATCAACTGAACTTGGTCTCAGTTATTTCCTAACGCCAGTTATCTTGATAGTTCAGTAATCATAATTGACGCAGTATAAAGTAAAAAGCTAGCCACTAATGTCACGACAATGCCTTTTTGTATCTTTTCATTAGTTCGATAACGAATCAAAACAAACGCCAGCGCAGAAACAAAAACAATCGCTATTAACTTTGTCATTCCCTAATCCTCTTCAACGTCCATTCATTGCATTATCTGCTCTTTGCCAATAGACATGGTAAGAAAGCTATCCAGTCATCAAGCATGTCACTCTATTTTATACTAATTACTCTTTATGAATAAGATAAGAATAGGTGTTCTCACACTCAACTGAAGAATAATTGTTCAATCAAATATTTCATTGGTGATATCCCATTTAATTTTTGGTCACACCATTAAGTCGATGGCTGTCTAAAGGTTCACCAAACACACCAGCGCACAATGTTTCATGTAAAAGCATTTCTAATTCTTAAAACATTAAGTTGATAAAACGAAAAAAACCCATCAACGAGTATCGCTGATAGGGCTAGATGTATTCAATATGTTATTCGGACAATGCAAACACTAAAATTTAGTGAACCTACGGCTTAAAGAAGGTTCTTTAAGTGCTCTAAACACTACACCGTTAAACAGCATGGATAATGACTTGATGAATAGAGCGCTTAAAAAAACTCCCTACCCGAAGGTAGGGATAAACCGTTAATACCAGTTTGTAGGGTATTAGATTACCAAGCGTAACCAACACCTGCGCCTACTGATACATCTGTATCTGAAGCAGTTGTGATTGAAACGTTAGCGTTAGCAGTCCAGTTTTCATTCATGCGGTGTCCGTAACCAATAGCCATTGATTGTGCATCACCTGCGTGACCAAGACCAACACCGATAGCGTTAGTTTGGTTAGCACCCATGTATGGACGCGCTGCCGTTACTGCTTGAGTTGAAGCCATTACACCGTCCATTTTCTCGTCTAAACGGTCAACTTGGTTGTATAGGTCGTTAATGCTTAGTGTGTTAGCGTCAATCTGTGCGTCTTGACGATCATCTATTGCTGCTTGAGTGTTAGCGTAAACCGCTGCTTCAGTACCTTGGTAAGTATCTTTAATTTCAGAAACGCTGTCTGAAATTGCACTTACAACCAGTTCAAGTTGCTCTTTAGTTAACTTACCAGCATCAACAAGTTTTTGTTTCTGTTCGTTTGCTTTTTTGTCTTCTGGTAAAACAGAATCTTTAATTGCAGTTTTAGCCGCTGCAATATCTTCTGCCTTAACTTCTACTGGTGTTGCAGTTGCCGCAACAGACGTATCAGTTACCATCAATTTACCGTCAACGATTGAATAAACTAAATCATTGTTAGTTTTACGGCTGTTGATTGAGTCAACAACAGAAGATTGTTCTATACCTTCAGCAAGTTTACCATCAACAAGTAATTCTTTTGATAGACCTTGGTTTTTACGCTCCATGCGCTTCTCAATTGCGCGTTGGTTTAGGTTGTTATTTGCAAGATGTTCACGAACATCACGATTAACACCTTTACCTGCACCATTGTTATCTTCGAAACGTTGTTCAGCAATTGCAATTGCTGCTTCTTTTTCTGAAGCAGATAAAGCATCCCAAGAACCGTATGACCCCTTACCAAACTCTTCTTTGATACCATGAACGACGTAAGTTTTCAGCATATCGTTTGAAGCAAACTTCTTACCATCTTTTAAGAAGTTACCATCTTCGTCTTTAACTAGTTCGATAGGTGCAACAGGTTTAAAATCGCTATCTAATTCATTAGATTGGAAAGTCCAAGTATCATCGCCGTTATTTGTGATAGCAAATGTTTGCCCCTTAGCATCAACAGTAAAACCATCGGCAGTTTTCGTAAATGTTTTACCGCCAATTTCAACGGTATCTCCAACAGTAACACCATCGCCATCAGTATCTGTAACAACTGCATTATTCTTTGCAAACTCAGTAATAATTGTTTCAGGATTATTAATGTCTAAACCTTGAGTGTTATCACCAAGTGCTGCTGTTGCACCAAAAGAAGTTGCTGCGATAAGTGTTGCTAGAATTGTCTTTTTCATTTTTCGTATACCCTACGATTAATTGCGCACTAGTACGCATTGGTTTTAATAAAAAAGCGAAGGAGTGCCTCGCTGTGTATGGGTACGCATTATAGAGATTGAACTCATTACGTCAAGTACTGGTACGCATAAAGTTCAAAGTTTTTTTGTTTATTTTGAATGTCGGTTTTAAGTGGCTGTTTTTTCTAGTCTTCTATGAATGCATAAACCGTACAGCCTAGTACCATCTTCATCGTATCTTCTGCTTCTTGGTATGGCATGATGGTTTCGAGTTGCTTAATCATTCTATAAATAGCGGCTTTTGCTTGTGGCGCGGTTCCACTCGACATGATGTTATCCATTAGCATACGAACGACTTCACGAAATACATGTGACTCTTCATCATGGTACGCTTTAAGCCAACTCTTAATGAATGCTTCACTGGTGCTAAAGTCTAACTTCTGCATAGCCATAGGGAATACTTTCCCCTGCAAGGCCGTCATGAACATGTTTTTACTTTCGTAATAGCGTTGAATGCTGCTCTTACCCATTCCCAACTCTTTAGCAAGTCGGTCATAGGTTACTACTTCCCAACCTTCAGTCATGAATAATCGAAAGATAAGATCGTCCATCATTTGTTTCTTCTGTTCGCGCTCTGCAACGGTAATACGTGCCATGTTATCGACTCAACTTGATCTGTTTAGGTAATGATACGCAATAATGTCATCACGCGGCACTGTTTATTGTTAGTTAACTGTAAGAATTCAAGTTAAATACTAATACGCAGTACTCAACCAATCCTGTCAATACTGCTTATCAGGGGTAAAAGTGGTGGTATACAAGACTGATATACATTTATGAAATTGGAGTTGAATTACAGTAAAAAGATGATAGAGTTCACACCTCAATAATCATTAGCATTATTGACTTACTTTTGTGCATTTATTGCACATTTGTTCCGATGAAGACTGTAGGAGAGCGGTATTTAACCAAACCTTAACACTTGGTTAGCATTACCCACCGAAGAAGTAAATCTTTCAGGTGCTTTGTACTAATGAAAATTAGAAAAGCGTGGACTGTAGTTGGAGGAACCTCTGGAGAGAACCGTACTACCTTGTTGTAGAAAGCGGTCGCCGAAGGAGCAAGCTCTGTGTAAAAGCAGAGTCAAACTCTCAGGCAAAAGGACAGAGGAGTGGAAAGACACTAAACAGTTTTATTGTTCAGTTATTTACAAATTAAGTGTACCTATATTTGTAACGGCTCAACGGATACTGCCTCAATGTATATGGCAACTACCCAGATGATCTGGATAGCGGCTTGTGTGATGATTCATTCGACCTTCACACCTTTTCCCTCTTCTCCTTATATTTTGTTTTTTTAAGGGGAAATCATGAACAATATTCAATCTGTGTTACAAACCATCAACAGCTTTGTCTGGGGACCACCACTACTGATCTTACTCGTTGGTACTGGCGTCTACTTTACGTTTAGCTTAGGTTTGCTTCAATTTAGGCACTTACCTACCGCTCTAAAACTTGTTTTTACCAAAGACAAAAACACATCCAGTAAAGGCGACGTCTCAAGCTTTGCTGCTCTTTGTACTGCTCTTTCTGCCACCATTGGCACAGGTAACATTGTAGGTGTTGCCACTGCAATAAAATTGGGTGGCCCTGGGGCTCTCTTTTGGATGTGGATTGCGGCTGTATTTGGGATGGCAACAAAATACGCAGAATGCTTACTGGCGGTTAAATACCGTAAAGTAGACGACAAAGGGCAGATGATTGGTGGCCCAATGTACTACCTACAGTATGGTGTCGGCTCTAAAGCGCTTGCGATTATGTTCGCTATTTCCGCTCTGGGTGTTGCCTGTTTTGGTATTGGTACTTTCCCTCAGGTAAACGCTATTCTTGACGCTAGCGAAATTTCGTTTGGTGTTACTCGCGAAATATCAGCCCCTATTCTTACCTTTTTGGTGGCGTGTGTAACGTTAGGCGGGATTCAATCCATTGCTAAAGTGGCCGGTAAAGTCGTGCCTGTAATGGCCGTTTTTTACGTTGTTACCTGTGCTAGCGTTATTATTCTTAACGCTGACAAGCTTTATGATACGGTTGAACTTGTGCTGGTTTCAGCGTTTACCTCGACAGCGGCGAGCGGCGGCTTTCTTGGGGCAAGCATCATGCTAGCAATCCAATCAGGAATCGCTCGCGGTGTATTCTCTAATGAATCAGGCCTCGGTAGTGCGCCAATGGCAGCAGCCGCAGCGAAAACAGACTCGTGTGTAAAGCAAGGGCTAATTTCGATGACAGGCACCTTCTTTGACACCATCATCATCTGTACCATGACAGGCCTTGCACTTATTTTAACGGGAGCATGGCAAAGTGGTTACGCTGGCGCAGCGATGACGACACATGCATTTGCAGAAGGACTGAGCTCAGACACGTTAGGTCCAATGCTTGTATCTATTGGTTTAATGTTCTTCGCATTTACGACCATTTTAGGTTGGAATTATTACGGTGAACGCTGCGTTGTGTTCTTGCTAGGAACAAAAGCGGTTCTACCGTACAAGATCATATTCATTTGTCTTGTTGCATCAGGCGCTTTCTTACACCTCGACCTTATATGGATCATTGCAGATATCGTTAACGGCTTAATGGCAATCCCAAATTTAATTGGCTTAATTGCGCTTCGCCATGTTGTCATTGAAGAGACTAAGCGATATTTCTCAAATATTACATCTTCAGAAATCCCAATGAACAGCCAGCAAAATACAACGAGTTAGTAAAATTACCGATTACATCGGCATAATATAAAGATTCAAAAGGCAAGCGCATTCAATCGCTTGCCTTTTTTATCCTTGCGCTAAATTAAATCTCGCGCAACATCAGCTGATTATGTCCTATGCTAAAGACTATAGAAGAATAGCGTTAGACCGAGAGAGGTACTTGGCATGCTAGCAACTCTACACAGTAATACGGCATTAAGAATCTTATTGTTATTTCTTTCCTTCATTCTTATTTCTTGGCCAATAGTGACTGATATTGGCTTTTCAGTTGCTACTCTAACGCTCTCACTACTGGTCAGCTGGCTCGTTGTTATTCTAACGTTGAAATGGCTAACTAGGTAAGAACATGATCAGTACCAGTTATTTAGTACTAATTATTCTCACCTATGTGGGTGTGCTGTTCTTCATAGCAAACTGGGCAGAGTCTGAAAGTAAAAAGGCTAAGGTTTTCTCTTCTAGTGTCTATGTTTACATTCTCTCTCTCGCCGTTTACTGCACCAGTTGGACCTTTTACGGCAGTGTTGGCCTAGCCTCTCGCAGCGGTATTATCGTTTATACGATCTATCTTGGCCCGACATTGCTTATGTTAGTTCTGTATCCAATATTGAAACGTATTCTTCGAATAAAACAGACTTATCACATTAATAACATTGCCGATTTTCTGTCTGCTCGTTTTAATCGCAGTCTATTTCTCGCCGGATTATGCTCTATTGTGGCCATGATAGGGATCATTCCTTACCTTGCACTGCAGCTAAAAGCGATCAACAAATCTATTTACGTACTACTAGGCGATGCCCCTACTAATGGCCTGACAACAGCGGTTGATACTGTAAATATCGGAGCATCCGGTTCAGGCAGCATTACCTGGCTAATTTGGTTAGGGGTCGGTATTTTCACTATCGTCTTTGGTATTCGACATATTGATCCAACCGAACGCCACCCCGGGATGATGCTAGCGCTTGCTGTGGAAGGCGTGATCAAGCTAATCGCAATGCTTGCTGTTGGTTTCTTTGTCTGTTTTATTCTGTTTGATAGCCCACAAGAAATATTTACGAGGTTAATGACAACACAGCCTGAATCAGCCAATAAAATGGCGACAACGCCCTCTTTCATGACATGGACAAGCTATACTATTTTGGCCGCTTCCGCTTTCTTCATGCTACCAAGGCAATTTCATGTCATGGTTGTTGAAAATGCCCGCTTAGATTTCATCAAAAAAACCCAATGGCTACTACCCGTCTATCTATTTTTAATGACGATGTTTGCAATGCCCATTGCCGCTGCGGGTCTGTTATTGCTTGGTCCACAAAATCCTGACACCTATATGTTGACTCTCCCACTTAGCCAGAGCCAACACGCTTTAACCCTTTTAGTCTTCATTGGTGGTTTTTCTGCCTCAATGGCGATGTTGATGGTGTCGGGTATGACGTTGTCCACCATGTTCAGTAACCATTTGGCCTTACCAACTCTTAGAAAGCTTGCACCGAATCACAACTTCGGTAGCTACCTTCTACAGATTCGTTGGTTTGCGGTTTTCCTCGTTTTTAGTGCTGGACAAGCCTTCTATTTATTCCTTGGCGAATCCTACATGCTCGTCAACATGGGCATGATCTCATTTTGTGCCGTATTGCAGTTTCTGCCTTTGGTGATTACTGGCCTTTTTTGGAAAGATGTAAATTCAAAAGGTGCGATTATTGGTATCTCAGCAGGCTTTCTTGTCTGGGCATATTGCTTGTTTATTCCAGCGATAATGAATAGTGGTTGGATTGATGCTTCTATTCTTGAATCTGGCCCATGGGATATCGAATGGCTTCATCCTGAGCACTTATTTGGTTCAGTGATGAACAAAGTCAGCCACGGCGCATTTTGGTCTATGGTTGCCAATATCTCAGGTATCGTTTTTGGTAGTATTTTCTTTCGAGAGAGCAGAGAAGAAGTTCGATATAACGCTGAGTTTATTGAGAACATGACTAACGAGCAAACAGAAGAAGAGCAAGAGGAGTTTGATCTCCCTTCTGATATTCCACTTCAGCCTAAACTGGAAATATTAGTGCAAATTTTTGGGCAATATTTCTCGATCGCCGATGCGTTGAGTAGAACAGACAAAGTACTCGACACCACTCATCTAAAAGATAAATCGACGGTAACGACTCTTGAGCTAGCCAATTTAGAAAAAGCGGCTGAACGTCAATTAAGTGGTGCGACAGGTTCAGCAATGGCCCACATCATTATTCAAGAGTCCTCTCTCTTTAATCAACACGAGAAACAACAACTAGAACAAACCTATAGCCAATTGCTTGGTCAATTAAAGATCAGCCCAAACCAGCTACGTAAACAACTGAATTATGCCAAAGAGAAAGAGAACCTCGCTACGCAATACAACGAGCAACTCAAGTCTCAGGTTGAAGAACGAACGTCTGAACTGCAACAAGCAATGACGCAGCTGCAAGAGACGCAATCTCAACTAGTTGAAAAAGAGAAGCAAGCGTCACTTGGTATGCTTGTCGCAGGTGTGGCGCACGAGATTAATACCCCCATTGGTATTTGTGTTACTGCGTCTTCTAATCTACAAGAAGAGGTAAAACACTTAACTAAAGCGTATAACGACGAAACTTTAAGTGAGTCTGACCTATTGGAGTTTTTCGAATTATGCAACGAGTCCGCAGTCATTATTCATAAAAATAATGAACGCGCCTCAGAGTTGATCCGCAGCTTCAAACAAATAGCGGTTGACCAATCTAGCGATGAATTAAGAGAGTTTAACCTTCAGGAGTACATCGATGAAATTTTACTCTCCCTTCGACCGCAGCTTAAAAAGTCACCTCATAAACTTGAAGTCGTATGCCCAAAAGAGATTTATTGCTCTTCCTATGCAGGGGCTCTGTCTCAAGTAGTCACTAACTTAATCATGAACAGTCTGATTCACGCTTTTGAACCTGACCAAATCGGTGAAATCAAACTCGTCGCAACAGACAATAATGACCATTTTTCTCTAGTCTACAGTGACAACGGAATGGGGTTAGACGAAGAATCGACTAAGCGTCTGTTCGACCCATTCTTTACCACTAAGCGTAATCAAGGTGGTAGTGGGCTCGGTACCCATTTAATCCATACGTTAATAACGAGAAAACTGGGTGGCAAAGTTCATATTGATACGGCTCCGGGACAGGGGCTCAAATTTTCAATGGAAATTCCAAAGCATGTCACTAAATAAAAGCACTTGGATTAAACACTTTCCGTATCTGTTTTTTACTGGAAGTAGATGGCTTGTAATTCGCTTAGTCTTTGCCTATACCCATATAAGACACTTAAATTGCAGGGAGTATTTGCAATGCCATTAAAACTACTCCGAGAGCTTGAAGAGAAAGACCTACCGCCGTGGAAGGTGCTCATTGTTGATGATGACCCCGATATCCATCAGGTCACAACGTTAGTTTTAAAAAGGTTCAAATTAGACGAACGCCCTCTTGAGTTTCACCATGCACACTCAGGGATTGAAGCCAAAGAGAAATTGTCGACAATTGAAGACATCGCACTTATCTTCCTTGATGTCGTCATGGAAACAGAAGAAGCAGGTCTTGAAGTCGCTCGCTGGACAAGGCAAGACTTAGGGAACCATAAAACCCGGATAGTGCTTCGTACTGGTCAGCCGGGTCAAGCACCTGAACACTCTGTCGTGTCTGAGTATGATATTAATGATTATAAAGAAAAGACCGAACTTACAAGTCAGAAACTGTTCACTACCGTGTTTACCGCTATTCGTTCCTATCGGGATATCGTAGAAATCGATCGTGCGCGGCAACTTGAAGTCAATTATCGTCATGGCCTAGAGCGTGTCATTCAATCAACAGCTGTAATTTTTCAGCAAAATACACTCAATACGTTTTCCAATGGAATACTTCAGCAAGTTCTATCGCTTTTGCGAATGAACGAACAAAGCATGCTTGTCAGTGTTCGTGGTCTAACAACCATTATGGAAGGGCAAGAGAACTTTCGAGTATTGGCACAAATCGGAGACGAAGAACAAGAAGTCACTGATACGCATGTATTGAGTTACCTAGAAAGAGCGTTAAAAGAAGAAAAAAGTGTTATTGATGGGGATATTTTCGTCGGGTACTTTGCCACAAGTTCCGGTGCAGTGAGTTTGCTCTACTTGAAAGGGGCACGCAAGATTACCGAGCTAGAGAGCCAGTTACTCACCATTTTTTCTTATAGTGTTAGCTTGGCTTTTGAAAACCTCTTCCTCAGCCAAGAGATTATTGATACCCAAGGTGAACTTATCTATCGGCTTGGTGATGTCGTCGAGTCTCGATCCCATGAAGCGGGTAACCACGTTCGACGCATGTCTGAACTAAGCTATGAGCTTTGTTTGCTGCTCGGCCACTCTGAAGAAAAGGCTCAGCTACTGAAACAAGCCGCCCCGATGCATGATGTGGGTAAAATCGCCACTCCAGACGCTGTGCTACTTAAACCGGGTAAGCTGGATGCTGAAGAATGGGAGATAATGAAACAACATGCTGAGATCGGATACAAGATTTTAGCGGGCTCAAAGCGAAAGATCTTACAAACAGCTGCAATGATCGCCCATGAACACCATGAGAAAATAGATGGTACTGGTTACCCTCAAGGACTAAAAGGTAACGACATATCCATTGAAGCTAGAATTATCGCCGTCGTCGATGTGTTCGACGCATTAACCCATGAACGATGTTACAAACCAGCATGGCCGATTGAGGATGTTGTGAAGGTACTCAATGAATCAAAAGGGACACATCTCGATGAGCACGTTGTCGAAACCTTACTTGATAACCTAGAAGTCGCACTAGAGATCAACAAAAAATACAGCAACGATTAAGGTCTTTCCTTAGCTGGCCTAGAGAGAGGTGACAATGTAACAATTATTGCCACTTTAAAATCCTATAATCTTCTTGGTATCTCTTGAGACTAAGGTTCAACTACCGACTTTTCTAACAACAGTTTAATACCTAAAAAGACCAGCACAGCACCTGTTGTCCCTTCCATCCATTTCAAAAATCGCTCGTTTGTTAACAGTGATTTAGCTCGGGACAACACACTAGACAAACCACACTGCCAAAGCATAGCAATCACAAAGTGGATGGTCGCCATAAACAGAGATTGTATCAATGCAGAACCTTGTGGATCAATAAACTGTGGCAGGAACGCTAGATAAAACACTGCGGTTTTGGGATTCAAGACATTCGATAAGAATCCTTCTCTTAGCGAACGTAAAGAGTCTACTTTGCTCGCCGTTACATTATTCACACCGAGCGACGAGTGGCTATTTTTCATCGCTAACAAGCTATTAATGCCAAGCCAAATCAAATAGCCCGCACCGACTAGTTTTACAGCTTGAAAAAGTTCGGCTGATTGAGCCAATACCGCTGAAATACCAATTGCAGAAAACAAAGCGTGTACATAGAGACCGCTGCAAATACCAAAACTGGTTACTACGCCATCGGTTAAACCACCTCTTGAAGTATTCCTAATCACCATTGCTGTATCCAACCCTGGCGTCAACGTTAGAATGGTAATGGCGAGAATAAACGCTTCGATATTTAAAATTAGCATGGGCTGATAGCAACGGCTTGTTAAAAGAGATTAGATTCAAAATAACCAGTTCTATCAATAATTGCTACTGGAAAATGAAGTTGATGGATAAAGTTCAGTCTCAAATTTAACATTCATCAGTATCAGAATGTAATCCATGGGTTTGGTTTAATAAATTCGTCCTAACGATTGAGAAGCCATTATGAAAAAACACTACATCATTGCTACCTTGCTATTAATGTCTAACACCGCTTTCGCTGATGGTGGCGTCGTGACGGATGTTTCGACTAATTTAATCTTCGACTACGATAATATTTCACAAGAAGAAGCCGTTGATCAGCTTGACGAATGCCAAGATATTGCCAATACGACTCAAAAAGCCGAAGCCACAAACAAAGGTTCTGCCGTATCAGGTGCAGCAAAAGGGGCGGCGGCTGGTGCAGCCGTTGGGGCGATCAGTGGAAATTCTGGCTCTGATGCTGCTAAAACAGGTGCTGCTATTGGTTTAGTTAGCGGACGAATAAAAGGCAATCGCGCAGCCGACGCATCGCAACAACAAAACCAACAAGCTTACCAAACTGTGTTACGTAACTGCATGACAGACAAACACTTTGTTGCCTTAAACTAATTAACGCTTACCAAGTCTGCACAACGTCAAATTGACTATAAAAAACGAAAACTGAAGCGCTAATCATTCGTAGTTCTCCCCCGCTCTACGAGTGATTAAACCTCCATCAATAACACCGGATATCCATTATAATCCTTATCGCTAAACGAGTGTCTATGAGTAACCTCTACAGAATGTTGTTTCCAATCATAGTTGCTGCCTGTCTTCTTTTACAGATTGCTAGTTTTAGTAGAGCAAACACGCCTGCCGATCGATATTTCCAAGAAGCGGCTCAAAATGAACTGACTCATGAACAAGCATTTTCATACTACCGAGGGAACTTCACTGCATGCGGCCTTTCATTACTTTCCGGTGAATCGTTTAAACAAGTCGACAATTCACTCTTTCAAATATTCGCCACACGAGTACATTTGCCACCTAAATACCAACAAGTTGCCCCACATATCGATAATGAATACTTATTGCTCGGTGAGAACGCGACCTATCAGTTTATGCTTGGTTTAACGGAAGCTGAAAAACTTCAATTTTGCCAAACGTTGTTTAATCACTATTCAGGGTCTTGGGAATTGTCGGATACTCTTTCCGAGCCATAGGCTAGTTCTTTACTTGCACCGCTAAAAACAGTCTTAGTAACCCTACTCATGCCTCACACCTAATGCCTCATACCCTAAACCCCATAACACCCCACAAGATATTCCAGATGTGATATAGATCACTGCGCAGCAATCAAGTTAGTTTAAATGTGCGTCAAACTTCATATTCCGCAATACTACTTTTGAGGTACTCTCTTATTGTTTACATGGACAGTAACAAGCTCAATGGAGAGTACGTATGCAGTATGAAGTCATTATCATAACTAACAATGATCAATATGCGAAAAAACTGAAGATTCAGCTTTCAATATCATTTACTTCAATATTAGTTCAACGTAGATCAACAATACGCCATGAACTTAACGACAGTCCAAATACGAATCTTGTAATAATCTATGATTCTGAGAGTCTTGGCGATATATCTGATACAAATCTCGAATCAGGATACTGGTTAAATGTATCGCCAGAAATAAACGCTAGTTCACAAATGCAAAGTTTGATGGATGGTTTCTCTGGAATTGTAAAATCTAACCTTAGTATTGATCAGTACCCTCAAGTCTTACGCTCACTATTTATTGGGGAGATTTGGTACTCAAGACATATCATTGCATTTGCTATTCGAAAATATCAATCCCAATCCATATCTTCTGAAGAAATGACAGACTTTGCTTTAGCTAATATGGACTTGACGCTTCGAGAACAACAACTAGCCCGCTTACTCGTACGTGGGCAAACTAATCAAGAAATCGCTGATCACCTATTTATCAGTATTCATACTGTTAAAACACACGTATCTCGAATTTTGAACAAACTCAGCGTCCATTCAAGGAGTGAACTACAAGGTATCTTGCTTGCGCAGCAAATAAATAAGAAAAGCATTCTATCTCCAAAATGAGCCTTAAGATACATCACTCAAATATAACCCTAAAGGATTGTTTTCATCATACTTTAGAGTGACGACTGGATAACCCGATACTTGTACTTTAGGTATTGAAAACAGTCACAGTTCACTGCTAGGAGCAATATCATGAAAAAGGCAATTTTATTATCCGCATTGGTTCTTTCTTCATTTTCCGTATTAGCCAATGGCAATACTGGTAGTACAACATGGGATCTAGAAGGCACCGTAGATAAACGCTGTACAGTCGGTTCGAAGGGTAACAGCGCTATAGACATAATGGCTGGAGGCGAACAAAGTAACGCAACCATTAATGTTTGGTGTAATTACAAAGTAGGCTTGCTATCCACTTCAATTTCATCAAAAAATAAAGGTGCTCTAAAAGCTAAACACGGTTTATCTACATACACCATTCCATATGAATTAACGCTTGGTGGGCACACTTTTGATTTCACTAGTGGTTCAGAAGAAGGTCGCATCTTTAAAATACTTGATTGGAACGGTATTGGCGATGGTGACAACGAAATAGACCACACCTTTACCGTTAAGCCTACCTTAAATGGAAGAGAGTACGCCGGAGATTATAAGGATACGATCACCATTAATGTCGCTGCAAACTAAAGATTAAAATCGCATATTAAGCGCACTTAGGTGCGCTTTCCCTTCTAAAGGAAAAGAGAATGAAAGTACTATTTCTGTTCCTACTTCTAATGACACCACAATTGGTTTTAGCATTTCAAGTTGAGCCCATGGTGCAAAAGTTTGAATCTACAGGCAACTTAGCTCAAGCTGGATTCCGAATTGAAAATACAAGTGACAAACCACTTGCTCTAGAAACTCTAGCTCAAAGAAGACACGTTACATTTGGTGACAATGAGGCTTTAGAGGTCGCTGAACGCGACTTTATTATTATGCCCCCGCAGGCATTTATTGAGCCTGGGCAATTTCAGTTTTTTCGAGTGAGGTATTTAGGATCTGAGCCTATAAACCAATCAATCTCATACCGAATTGTCTTCAAACAGCTACCACTTCAATACGAAAATAAAGAGTCTGGGTTAGAGCTACTCTTCAATTTCGCGACTCTGGCATTTGTCAGTCCAAATGGAGCTCAACCTCTTTTAATTGCAGGTATTGATGAAGATATTCTATCAATCAAAAATATAGGTAATGGCTTAGCTGACTTTTACGGGTCTACCATTAATTTTGTGAACAACAATAGTAACAAGATTCTAAGCTGGGAGGATGTCGGAAACTACAGTACAACTAATTACCTAATACCCGGTCAAGAGGTTCAGATTCCGATACAAGATGATTGGAATATTCAGCAACTAGAGATTACATCGGTCAAAGTCATACTCCCATGAATGCAAGATTGATCATTTTTCTACTGTTGTTCAGCCAATTAACTCAGGCTGGTGATTGGGTTATCGACCTGCCCTTGAACCAAGACGGGCAGTACATAACAGATGTAACCATTGCCACCGATGGCGTCCGAATTCTCTACTTCCCCACCAGCCAATTAATAAACCGCCTCTCACGCTTTTTAAGTAAAGACACGATAAGTTGGCTTGACTCTATAGATACAGTCACCCCTCAAGAACTTACAAAGTATGGGGTTCATCTCGAACTAAACCCACAAACACTGCAAGTAGATATGAAAATCGCATCGTCGGCTCGTTCTATTCAACGTGTAGGAATCGACTCCAGTGATCATTCGAATGAACCCTACTCAACGGCTAGTCGTTGGAGCTGGCAAAATAGTATGAATATATCTCATCAGCAGTACGCCAACGCCGAAAGAGAAGATTCATCATTAGAGTTACTTGGAGGTGCAAACATTGGAGGAGCTGACGGTATCAATGCCACCTACCGCATATACGGAAACAATAACGATGGTTCAAACTTTTACCGTGGGCCAACACAACTATTTTACGACCATCTTACTTCGCCATGGCGAGTGTCTTTGGGGGATGTGGAACCTATTACTTCCGGTCATTTACCTGGGCTAACATTAGGTGGAATAACATGGGATAGAGCCTACCAGAAGATTCAACCCTATCGCCAACTTAGAAATAGCGGGACTCAATCACTTGAACTCGAAGAATCCGCTGAAGTCACTATATATATCAATGATATTCGTGTGTCTCGTATTAGGCTCGCCCCGGGGCGATACGAATTGGATGACTTACCTTTAACCAATGGTACCAATGACATCCGTCTCGACATTCGCTATACGTCGGGTCGAATCGAAGAGATAACTTACAGTCAGTTCTACAATGCACAGCTGCTAAAAGCCGGTCTATTAGATTTTTCACTCTCCGCAGGTGTAGAACGCGCTCAGGTTGGCCAAACCCTTGAATACAGTGATCAAGGAATACTCATCGGTTTTTATGAATATGGATTATCCGATAAATGGACAATAGGGACTAATGCCCTTACACATCAGGATGGCTACCTTGCAGGTGTATCGATAGTGAATGGGAGTGATATTGGCAATATATCGATGCGTACTTCTGCAAACTATAGTCCTTTGAACATTGACGAAAAATTTGGTCACGCAATTAGTCTAGATTACAGTCAACAAATATTTGGAAGCTCAGACTTTGGTTCGCCTAATTTTCGTATTAGCTATGAGTGGCAAGAGCAGTTCAATTCGACACCTTGGGCAGCCAATAACGAAAGCACTTACAACAGTTTCCGTACTGATTATCAGTGGTACATTAATGAAAGTTGGGACGCCAGTTTCTACGCCAGTTACCAAGACAACAATGACCTAGGTAAACAATACGATGCTTCTAGCAAATTAGCGTGGCGTAATAGTAACTGGAGAGTCAGTCTAACCGGAGAATATACGCGCACCGATAATGAAAGTAATGAGTTTAGCGGCTACATTAACATGGAGTTTTTTTATGACATCCTCAATAGTCAGCACCGCCTCGGTGCCAGTTACAATAGTAAATTACAAGAAACCAGATTAGAGGCTAGAAAATACAGCGACAATGTCGTTGGTGGTTGGGGTTATGAAGTCAGTGCCTCGAATAGAGAGTCTGATAAAAGCTATCTAGCTCGTACTGAATACAATGCAAATCGATGGCGTGGGCAAATCGACGTCGAAAATATACAGCCCGATTATAGCGAAGGAGATACCAAGTTCTATGGAAGCATGACGACAGCATTAACCGTGGCTGATAATAAGTGGGGTTGGAGTCGTAATGGTGTAGGCTCAAACGTGTTGGTTGACGTGCATCCTTCATTAGCTGGTAGTAATGTACAAATCAACCCAAACCAACTTAATCAGCCAGAAGCAATAGCGACATCCTCCATTGGTAATGTCATTCCTCTATCTAGAAACCATCAATTGAATACACTCACCTATTCAGTGCCTGATGCCCCTATCGGTTATAGCTTAGGCTCCGGTATTGAGCGCTACAAACCCGGTTCGCTGACGACACACATATTGACTATCGGCTCAGATGCCACTCGAACAATCATTGCGACCGCACTTACGAATACTGGTGAGCCTGTCGCGCTATATGCTGGATTAGCTTCTAACAAAGAAGGCTATTCAATGTCCATCTTTACTAATAGTACGGGACGGTTCGTTATTGATGGCATTTCATCCGGCACATACCAAATCAAACTTGGCCCCTGGCTAGGTGAAATTATCGTTAGTGAAAATGACCCAATACTAATCTATCTAGATGATTTGATATTGCAGCCCAAGGAGGATAATGATGAATAAAATACTAATGACACTGATTACTATCATTGTAAGCTCTACAGCATACGCAGATTGTGAAGGGACATCGAATATTCGCTTCGAGTCCAATAAAGTAGAATTTAGGGACGACTCAACCTCTGCTTGGATTCCCGGAACCATTGAGGTTAATGGTGCGCTAAGACAGTGTGTGAATAATCTGACCCTAAAGCCTGTCTCTTCCAATACTGTCCAGCTAAAAAGTGCATCGCATAGCCTTGATGGTATCTTAATGGACGCAAACTTTATACCTCTATCCACTCTTTCTGGTGGCCGCTATATTCTTCCCTTAGAGCCAGACGGAATAACCAAATTATGGCTAAGGCTTCCCACTGCTGGTTTCTCTCCAACGGGTAAATATTCAGGGAGATTACAGACTAAGTTTCCAGAGAAGATGCAATTACCTCCTCGATTCGTGGAATTGAAGTATAACTCTATTCCAGTTGTGTCAATGAAAGTGCCGACTGCTTCCGAATCTTGGCTAAGTCAAAGTGGTAATAATTATCGAGTCGATCTCGGAGAAATGACGCATGGAGTCCAAAGAGATATCCAACTGGCACTTAAGAGTAACGCTCTAGTAGAAATTCGTATAAGTAGTAAGGAAGGGAAACTACAACACGAAACCCTTCGGCGAGCCAAAATTAACTATAAGATAAAATTAAATGGTCAACGTTTCTTACCAAAACAATCCATTCAAATGAATGTAGCCAATATTCCGTCCAATCGATATAGCAACATTCCTTTCTCCATTATTGTTGATCCACAACCCCGAGCTTATGCCGGAAAATATTCCGATCAACTCACCTTAACTGTCAGTGCTAAATAGCTGAACGGACCCAAAGCGAGTAGAAGCTAAACGTTCTGGTTAGCTTCTACTTTCACACGTTGAAGACATCGATTCCTACTGTGAACTTCCTAATCAGTCAAGCACCTGTTATAACTTGAGAATCAACTAAAGATTGATACACTGAAAGCATCTTTCTTCCGTCATGGATGGCTTCGTAATGACTGCATTCAATAAATTAGTCGAACACTCAAAAACAATCTCACACTTTAATCACTTAGCTGCTATTTGTGGTTGGGATCAAGCGTCTATGATGCCATCTGGTGGTAACCAAGCGCGTTCAGAAGCGATGGCACAACTCTCAGTTCACATTCATGGGCTTCTGACTCAACCTCAACTCTCTGATTGGTTTGCCCAAGCTGAAGCTGAAACACTTTCTGCACAAGACAATGCGTCACTGCGTGAATTAAAACGCCAGTGGATGCAGGCGAACGTATTGCCTGAGTCTCTAGTTCAAGCCAAGTCCCTTGCTGGTTCTATGTGTGAACACGCTTGGCGCTCTCAACGTGGTGATAATGACTGGCAAGGGTTTGAAAAGAACTGGGCTGAAGTCGTTAAGCTTTCTCAAGAAGAAGCGCAAATTCGTGCGGAAGCAACGGGACTGTCTCCTTATGATTCCATGCTCGACATTTACGAACCGGGTACCACATCAGCATCACTAGATGTACTGTTTTCCGATGTAAAAACTTGGCTTCCATCTCTTATTGATGATGTCATTGAGAAACAAAAATCTGAAGCATTTATAACGCCAGTCGGACAGTTTGACACTACCCAACAGAAAGCTCTTGGTTTAGAAGTAATGAAGCTTTTACAGTTTGATTTTGAACACGGCCGATTGGATGAAAGTGTTCACCCATTCTGCGGCGGCGTGCCTTCAGATGTGCGAATTACCACAAGGTACGATGAGTCTGAATTCGTTCAATCACTGATGGGCATTGTGCACGAAACAGGCCATGCACGCTATGAACAAGGTCTACCTAAAGCGCTCGGTGGATTACCTGCTGGAGAAGCTCGTTCAATGGGTATTCACGAATCTCAGTCACTATTTTTTGAGATGCAAGTAGGCCGTAGTGATTCGTTTATTCAACATCTGTCTAGCCTCGCTGGTAAACAATTCACGACACATGATCCTGCATTGTTTGGTTTTGATAACTTCCAAAAGCTCTATACACGAGTTAAGAAAGACTTCATTCGTGTTGATGCGGACGAGCTAACCTACCCTGCCCACGTTATTCTGCGTTATGAAATTGAACGTGATCTGATCAATGGGAAAATCAAACATACTGATGTGCCAGAGCTATGGAATCAAAAAATGCAGCAATACCTTGGCCTAAAAACCGAAGGGAACTTTAAAAATGGCTGCATGCAAGACATTCACTGGACAGACGGTGCATTTGGATATTTCCCTTCATACACTTTAGGCGCTATGTATGCGGCTCAATTTATGGCTTCAATGAAACAAACGGTTGGTGTGGATAGTGTCATTCATTCTGGCGATTTAACGCCTATATTTAATTGGCTAGGTGAGAATATTTGGAGTAAAGGCAGCTTACTTACAACTGACGAACTTGTTAAACAAGCGACGGGAGAAACACTAAATGCTGACTTCTTCAAAAGCCATCTAGTGGAACGCTACTTAGGTTAATCGGCACAATCCAGAACCTGAATAGAAATAAGTGCTAGTGTTATTCACTGGCACTTTTCATTCATACTCAAATACTCTAATTAGGTATACTGTTCAACTAACTCCAGCGTCACTGGTAAAACCGATACGACCAGCAAGCCTGACATTGTCCAGTTAAACCATTTGCGATTGGCTTCATTGTTTAAATACCGCTTCAGCCAAGAACCAAAAAATAACCAAATACCAACGCTAGGAAACGATACGATCAAAAATGTTCCCGACAAAGTAAGAGTTTGATTAAACAGTTCTGCGCCTTGTATAGTAAAAGCCGCACAAGCGCCTGTCGCTACAACCCACGCCTTCGCGTTTACCCATTGAAATAGTGCTCCATTGAGAAATGTTAGTGGTTTTTTCTGTTCTTTCGTTGATAAGCGACCGCTTGACCCTGAAATTAACCAAGCAAGGTAAAGCAAATATGAAACGCCTATAACCTTAATAATTTGGTGCAAACTTGGATAAAGCTCAAACACCTGCCCAAAACCTATTCCAACAAGAAAAAGCATAAACGCAAAGCCAAAACAGATGCCAGACATGACTGGTAAACTTCTTTTAATACCAAAGTTCAACCCAGATGTCATAAGTAAGATATTGTTTGGTCCTGGGGTCGCAGATGAAACAATTGCAAATAGAACCAGTGAGTATAAGTAGTCCATTACTTCCTCAGATGGAAATTAAGGTAAACGCATAACGCTACCTTCAGTCCCTATTAGTAGAGTTTAATTAAACCTGACTATACCCTAAACAATCGAAAATATGATTTTTTCATTCGATTGGTGCTCTTCTACTTCTAAGATTACGCCTAGAAAATCATTTGATTTCATAGCTGATGTCACGATCTCTGCTTGATCACTATTTAGGCGCTTTAAAAATGGGCTAACAGCCAGTTTAGCTAAAGCTAAAGGTACTTTAATTGTGTCTTCTTTTTCGCCAAGAGTGAACGTTTCGATCTTCAACGTTTTCATAAAACATCCTTATTATGAGTGGGGAAACGTATCCAAAATACAACCTTTTTATGGTACCAATTTTGACGCAGAACAGATAAACAATAATGTGCATATATACGTTTGGCTTTTCCTACAAAAATATACACTTTATGATCTGTCTATTTTCTATAGTGTTGCATTAAGCTTCATGCGCCACTCTATTCTCGGGCTTAGACCATTGAACTATCGCTCTGAGATTCATGGCAAAGAATATGATATTGGCAATGATCATGGCAATACTGCCCGTTAGGCAACCAACAACAATCCAACTTGAGTTACCGCACATCATTAAAATGAAGCCAACTTTATTCTTATTACCAATCTGCCAAATTGCGAGGAAAGTAAAGACCATCGCGACCCAATCAACGCCGTAGTATTGTAAATAATCCATTAGAAGCCCTTACCGCCAGATTAGTCGAGTATTCAACTAAATAGCGAACATAAATCAAAAATTTATGTTCGCTATTTATTCTTTATCACTTTCTGGGTTTGAGCGAATTAAGTCTGCATTCAGAACTATCATAGAGAACGAAATATGAATAACGATAATAGACAGTAACGCTTGTGATGAAATATTGAGAAATAGAAAACCCAATAAGAAAAATACACTTGAGATAGCAACAATCGACTTACTTTTTGATGTGCTCTTCATAATAACTGGTCCTGATGAAATCGAATAATCACCATGGTAGCTCTTGTTTTTCTTCCATTCTTTGAGATAGTTAACAAATACAAAAGCTTATGATATCAGCCTTATATGTGTACCTAACTTGTACTATGTCGCTAGCAACGTAAATGAAGTCAGTGCGATAGATGCGTAACTTCAATACATTTATTAAATGTAAATCAAAATGCATTGCCTATACTTTATATTATGTCAGAAAGGCTTAATTGGATATTTATATGGCAGATCAAAACGTTGGACAAATACTTCAGGCTTTTAACAGTATTGAATCTAAGCTCCAAGAACAAAATGGGATGATTCGAGAGCTAACGGCAAAAGTTAGCGCACTTGAGGGGCAAAACAAAAAGCTTGAACAATTGATGCATCAATTAAAGTCCCCTTCAAGCTCACAAACAAATCACTCTGGAAAAAATAATGAGTTTCAAGACAAGGTAACACAAAGCTTGAAGTCCATCGAAGACAAGTCTAAAAAGGCCATAGAGCTGATTAAAGTCAACGGCAGCAGCGTAAAAAAACGAGCTTGGCCTTAATAAGGTTTATTCATCATTAGGCATTACTGTTGGCTGCTATATGTACGATACCAACGTATAACAGGTTCATGAAAGCCAAACACACGAAGGTTGCCCGCTAATACCAGAACAACACCTATAGCTGATAGCCATGTCCATTCATATCCTTCAAATATTGTAGATAACGACAGAGCGACTAGCGGAAACAACACAGTACAGTAAGCTGCTTTTGCCGCTCCAATCCTACCAACCAGTGCCAGATACGTGTTGAAACCAACCACGGAACCAACAATGGCAAGATACATTAGAGCAGATACATAGGTCGATGTGTCGGGTATGCTCAGTGGTAAATCCAAGATCAACGCAATGATCAATAGATATAGCGCCCCATACCCCATTGCCCATGCGGTAGTTGGCAATAGTGGCATCTCTTTTTTCTGCGCTCGTGCTGACACCAAATTCCCCATAGAGAAGAAGCACGTACCTAAGAAGCTAAGCGTTAAGCCAAGAAAAATGGTTAGATCCATATCTGCACTGACGAACTGTGAAGCAAACAAAAGAACAACCCCTGTAAACCCAGTTATGGCCCCCTGCAAAAATGCAGTAGATGGTCTGCGTTTTTCAAGTATCCAGAGATTAAACGAATTCAGTATTGGAGCGAGTGAGAATACAACAGCATTCAAACCACTGGGTAAGTATTCGGTTGCAGCGTAAAAGAGTAGAAAGTTATTTGAAAACAGGCATAAAGCAAGAAGCGCTGCCATTTTATGGTTTTCAATAGATAGCCTAGGTAATGCATTGCGAACAATCAAAATAACGAACAGCGCAATGGACGCAACGGCAAACCGCCAACCAACAGACACGACAACCGGTGTATCACCGAGTTGATATGCTATCGCCAGCCATGTTGAGCCCCAAATTAAGACGGTAACTGTGTATAAGATTGCATTCATTGCACTTTACTTCCTTATTAAAACTATTTGATAAGGCTACTTAGTTCAGTCATGTACTTCGTCCATATTCCTGCTGTTTTTACAGATTCTTGCGCTTTTCTTTCGCCTTTGGTGTTCACAAGTATTGAAAGTAAGTATATTGAATTAAGAAATATAGGGAGTTTGTATTGGATGAGCGTTCCCCGTTTAGGGATAAGCACAAGCGTGTCTACAGTGTATTGTCTAACAACACTGCAACACTGCATAAGGAGCTATGGCTAGATAATGGCATGGGTTCTGCTGTGTGGAGCAATAGTAATGGAAGTGCTAGTTACGATAAACCCGGGCATCATACCTTAAGCTACTACTTACAAGGTGGTCACAATACGCAGCGGATCATGAACTCCGGGAACCTGAATGGTGGAATAGATAAGCTATGTTTAATGCCAAAAGATCATCGTTCAGATTGGGCTTTTTCAGCGCCATTCTCTTTCTTCCACCTCTATTTTGAACAAGCACATCTACAAAGTTTTACAGAACAAGTATTTGATAAAGAAGGCAGACACATTGAGCTAAGTGAACTCACTTTCGTTGATGACCCTTTTGTAAGCCAGCTAATTAGAGAAACAATGCTGAATCAAAACTGGGAGGATTCAACTGATAAGTTGATAGTTTCGCACGCTCAGCAAATGCTACTCATACACCTTCTACGCCGTTATTGTAATTACTCAATGACCAAAGCAATAAGTACTGGCGGGCTATCTATAACAAACCAACGAAGTGTCACTGAGTTTGTCGAGGCAAACCTATCTCGCTCTTTTTCACTAAGTGATCTGGCGACTTTGGCTAACTTGAGTGATTTTCACTTCGCTAGAATGTTTAAAACAAGCTTTAACTGCACACCTCACCAATACGTTCTGTCTCGCCGTATTGAACTCGCTAAGCAACTGCTTACCAATAATACGTCCACACTAGCGGATATTGCTCAGCTATGTGGTTTTTCATCACAGCAACATATGTCGCAGCAATTCAAATTACGAGTCGGCGCTACACCCGCTGTATATCGACGTGAACTGGGCAAAGCCGCCAGTAAATGATCTGGCCAATATCTTAGCCAATAACCTAGCTAAGCTCTTCCATAGCAAACTTAATTTCATCTGATGAGAACCCTTTTCGGCTTAACATCGCATACGCTTTACTACGTTCTTTATGGGTCTTTAAATCATACGATTTTTTTTCAAGCTGTTCTAAACAAGAGGAGTAAAAATCAATCTCTTCAGCGTTCATTAAACGTTCTACAGTGGTCTCAAGCTCAGTGATATCGATTTTGCGCTGACGTAGCTCTTGGCGAATAACCGTCAAGCCCTTCCCTTTACGAGCGTACTTTAGAATTTCTTTTTCCAAATCTGCTTTTTCAGCTTTGATTTCAAGGTTAGTTTGAAGCTGGTCAAAACAGATATGCTGTTTAATCGCTTCATTCACTTGCGCGTAACTAAAGCCTCTTTTTTGAAGCGTTGAGACGAGTTTTTCTTTGCTTATCGTAAACTCTTGATAAGTATTGTTTACTCGATCGATTAATATTGTTTGCTCATCGATTTGCAGTGCTTCAGTAACCTTCGCTATCGCTTCTCGAATCAAGGTATCTTTGATCCCTTTCTTTTTGAGTTTTTCTAGAATGTACCCTGAACCATATTCACTAGCAAATGCACGTTCTGCGAATTTTTCGGCAAATTCATTATCTGATTTTAGATAACCAAACCCCCGAAGTTTCTCCATCGTATCGGCTATCCACTCTTCATTGTCGGTTTTCACACGCAGCTTAGAGATCAACTCACTTTCGGTAAGATCCCTTTGCCCCAAGTGCCACATTGCAGAATTCATAACGCTTTCTATACGCGTGGCTTTTTTAATTCGATTTTGTTCAGGAGACAAAGGGCTACCTCTAATTGATTCGATTTAGCGTTAACGACTGAGACCAGCATTGTTAAGCTTGTATCCACCCATTTTTCCACACCCTCCAGTCAAAGCCAAACCTTATATAAGATTAAGAAACTGTGAGCTTTCACATTAAAGCCAAGAAGATATTTTTTAGTGAAAACGCTACATTGGGGGCAGTTTAAACAGTCTGAGATAACTATGATTTTAATTACTGGAGCAAGTAGCGGATTAGGCGCGGCATTGGCTAACCTATATGGCGATGAAGGTGCTTCGTTAACACTGACTGGACGTAATCAACAACGATTAGACCAAGTGCAAACGCCACTGTCTGACAAGGTCAAAACACAAGTATCTGACCTCTGTGATCCACAAAGCGTGACTAAGTTATTTGATTCAATAACAGAAACTCCTTCCACAGTGATCCATTGTGCGGGTAGTGGCTATTTTGGCAATATTGAGCAGCAAGAACCTATCGAAATCAAAAAACTGCTCGATAACAACGTTACCTCAACCATTCTATTTTTGCGTGAGTTAATCAAACGCTACCGCGATCAAAAAGTAAAAATAGTGGTCGTCATGTCGACCGCAGCTCAAGCGGGGAAAGCGAGCGAATCGACTTACTGCGCGGCAAAGTGGGCAGTGCGTGGATTTATCGAATCACTGCGTCTTGAGTTGAAAGATAGCCCAATGAAGATCATCGCCGTATATCCAGGTGGAATGGCGACCAATTTCTGGGATTTAGGCGACAAAGAGAGAGACACTTCAAGCTTTATGACCGCGACCGAAGCGGCTTCTATGCTTAAACAGGCGTTAGTAAATACTGAACATGGTTACATCTCGGATATCACAATTGCCCGTGGCTAGCCCTATTCAACTAAAAACATGGCACTCGGTACCTAATGGCTTGTTGTATTGGGACCCGCACTTTATCGATAATGATCAGGCAGAAGCTTTGTTTAGTGCTCTACGTGATCAGGTCCGGTGGCGTAGTGATGAAATAACGCTATTTGGCAAGACCATGCCAATACCTCGCTTACAAGCATGGTATGGCGATGCCAGTTATCGCTATTCCAATCTCACCATGGAACCCGATCCTTGGCTGCCGATACTATTAGATCTAAAGTCTCAGTGTGAAAACGTAGCTAACGGTGAACAAGTCACCAATGCTCGATTTAATTCTGTTTTGGCGAACCTATACCGTGACGGCACTGATTCAAATGGTTGGCACAGCGATAATGAGCCTGAACTTGGGCCACAGCCAATTATCGCTTCTATTAGTTTGGGCGAAACTCGAACGTTCCACTTAAAACACAAACAGACCAAACAGAAATACACGTTCGAACTTAACTCGGGAAGTTTGCTGATTATGGCGGGTGAGATGCAGAAATATTGGCTTCATACCGTTCCAAAAACCAAGAAGCCAAAAACTGAAAGGATTAACCTAACCTATCGCCTGATACATCAATCATCGTAACGCTTTAATGGCGTATGTTTAAACCATAGCGCTCTATTCGTTCGGTTTTTCACAACGAATGAAGATAAAGTTCGGATTTTGTTTTAGTCGCTCATAGGTGGAGGAACACATCTCTTTCACTTTCTCATCCACCTCGCCTTCACTGATCTTTGAAATCAGCAGCCCAGATGATGTTACCGCATTACAAAGTTCAGCGAGCGAACGGCGATAGAAGCTGACGCTCACGGAGATTCCAACTGTATCCCACTCTTCTTCAATTAGCTCACGGTCAAAGTAATTACCTGATAACGTACATTCAAAATCGGCAAACGGGTGATGGGTTGAGAACACCATGTAGCCCCCTGATTTTAGAACGCGATGTACATCTTTGAACACTACGTCGAGATCTTCGATGTAGTGCAAAACCAGAGGGCAAACAATCACATCTGCACTGTCAGATGCTTCCACAGGAAGCCCTTTTGATAAATCTTGAGCGTAAGTTTTGACTGTGCCCTGCAGCACAAACTCAGCAAGATTGGATTCAACTAAAGCCACCATATCTGGTGATTTATCAACGCACGTCACTTGGCTAGCCGATTGTTTAATAAACCATTCAGAATAAATGCCTGATCCGCACCCCATATCAATGATATTCATGCCTTTTACGTTATCAAGTAACGCAAGCGTAGAAGGACGCTCCAGATAGGCGTTGTAGATGTTATCTCTTACAACGTCGCCATATTTCTGTGCGTGTTTGGTATACATTTCAGACATTAACAACAACCATTCTAAACATTCAACGACGGTTCAATCTAGCCCGTTCTAATTTTCAAACCCTGCCCTTCAAGCCGTAGCTCTCAAGCCAGAACTAAGAGATGCAAGCTAAACATTAAGAGTATTGGATCTCTTGTTCAATAAAGTCAGACTCACTGAACCACAGAACTTTGCCTACGTATTGACTTTCGATTAACTGAGCATCAACCATTGAGGCCAGTCGAGCATTCATCTTTATCCAGCCGTCTTGGTCACTTTCCAGTTCATCCACTAGGTCAGCAACAATGCTATGTGCTTCTGCATCTAACAGTAGGCTAATGTAATTCATCTATTTTCATCCAATCAATAACATACATCCTCTCGTACCGAGAAGGAGTTCAGTTTACGTTTAAATTATCTGGCAAATGGTAACACGTTATCGGTTTAGAAAGGCTACCAACATTAGGTCACTCGAAGGCGTTTATATCGATCGGAGGCTTGACTTAGATTAGAGGGAAAGAACCAGCGCTTTAGGTATTAGCTAAAGCGCGAGTTTCCCTAGGAAGAGAAAAAATAACGGCTCTTACAGTTCATGCATAATCACTTGTTGCTCAATCATTGCAGTGACAATATCAGTCGACTCAAACCCACTGAGAGATAGCTGAGGAGCTAAATCTTCAACTAAGATCGTTTGCTCTTCAGCACCAACACCGTGAGGGTGAATGGTAAGCGTTATGTCATCTCCGTTGATGTTTGCATCAAGATGTTCAAGCAAGGTATCCATATTGACATTGTCCATGCGTAACTCAGGCAGAACGTCTCTCAAATCGATCTGGTCTCCTTCGTCTAGGTGGAAATCAGTAATCGTGTCAGTGACGCCATCATCGATCTCATGCCAAACGAAAGTATCCATTCCTGTACCGCCAGTTAGAACATCGTAACCTAGCCCACCAACTAATATATCATCACCTTCACCGCCCAATAGTGTGTCATTACCTGCGCCACCTTCGAGAGTATCGTTACCCGAACCTCCTTCTAAGCGGTCGTCACCACTTCCTCCAGTCAGTGTACTATTTTCACCGTCCGCCAATATCTGTTGATCGTCTGTTTCAGCAGACATATCGATAACAGACGCATCGGATACGACATTGAGCTGAATATCGATAGATTGAGAGAAAGCTTCATCGTTATTTGATTCTGTCGAAACGGCAAGAACGCTCAAAGTGTGCTCGCCAATAGGCGCGTTGTTCACTTGAAGTGAATCAATTGCATCTGCAGAAACCACCCATACACCGGACATGAAAGTAACGCTTCCTGCGTCACTGCTTAAACTAGCGTTAGATGGCAATCCCGATACTTCTAACGTCAATATTTCTCGGCTGTCCGTTAGCGCGGCAATAAGCCCTACTATCGCGATGCCGTTGTTACTTGCCGCTTGGCTAGTGGTAATGTTTCGAATGTAATTAACCGCTGGATCAACCGTTAACGTTGGCGTATCTGCCACTGGTATCACTGTTATATCGTAATGCACAGGATCAGTTTCTATCACAATACCCGATGGGTTCCCGCTGTCTTTCGCAACCACTTGAAGGTCAATATTACTGATTGAAACATCACTTGCATCTAAAAAGAGACCGTGAGGTGCGGTTGGTGTATCGATAAGTGCATTCAGATCTGCCAAAGTTCCGGTGAGAACAACGGTACCGCTACCATCACCCGCTACCACAACACCCGAGCCAACAGGCAGTGCAACCGACAATGTCCCAGCATTAATGCTTAGCGTTACAGTCATTAGATCGTCAGCGTATCCATCAACGTAATCTGGGTCACTGATGTTAATACCACTAATTAATTGAGCCGTGTCTTCACTCACCACGTGAGTCACACCTGTACCATCAATCACAGGCTCATCGTTTACCCCTTCAACAATGAAACTAACCTTTGCGCTATCTTGTAAAAAGTCATTCAAGCCATTGGTTTGTCCATCATCTTCGACGACATAACCAAGTTTTACACTACCATTGAATTCATCGGCAGCAGTAAACGTCCAGTAAGTGCCATCTGCGCTTTTCTCTAATTGACCTTGTCCTTCTTCAAGCGTTAGGTCGACAACACGAATAGTGTCTCCTTCCATATCATCTGTCGCATCAATCAAGTCTTTTGCGTAGATGATCATCTGCCCTTCTTCTAAAATCGTTCCGAAGTCGAGATTATTAGCTTGAGGCTGATCATTCACTTCCGTGACATTTATCTCAAAAGTCGCTTGATTAGTTGATGACGTCGTACTGTCACTTGGATCAATCACGCCATTATTTCCACCGTCATCAACGACAGCTGTAACGGTCACTGCACTTCCAGAGTTAATGTTGTTACTGTCAGCATCAGGTTTAAACGTGACCTTACCTGCGTTCAATGCAGCATTAATATCGCCAACACTGCCCGTCATCGTGAGTTTACCTTGAGCATCCAATGAGAACGTCACATCAGGGAATGCGGAAAATTCTAGCTCGCCTTGATCAACGCTCAGCGTTAGAGTGTAAATCGCGTCTGGATCATCATAGGTAGCATCAATATCCTCGATGCTGAATGAGTCAATGGCGATGTTGGTGTCTTCTTGGGTTTCCAAATCAGACACGTTCACGAATATCGGTTGGTCGTTTACCGGATCTATTGCCAAATCCACATCAAACTCAACAGGAGGACCAATGTATTCGTTGCCATCCGAGTCTTTATCGACCGACTGAACCGTTATGGTCAATGGATTGTCTATGCCCATCGCATTGCCCGAATCGCTGTTGTAATCTCCAGAGTTGAATATAATTTTGTCTAGGTTCTGAGCAAGAACATTCAGCGTCCAAGTGCCCGTTACTGAGTCGTAAGTTGCTGGTGTCACGCCGTCTGGGTAAAAGATCGTGGCATCATTAGGAACGTTAGTGACTTCGACTCTTAACACTTCTGCGCTGTTTTCAGAGTAAACACCATTGCCTGAAACCGTTGCTGATTTATCGATAACAGAAACTTTAATATCAATGTCGATATTCTGACCTTCTAAACCTGAAACAGCGTCAGTGGCATCAATATCGATGCTGTCAGCGACCGGTATCACATTGAGGACAAACTTTGGCAAATCAGCAACTTCTGTTGGAACACCTAATAATGACTCTTGAGTAAATACCGTAACGCCAAACTCAGCCGTTCCGCTGTAGTTCTTCGGTGGTAAAATAGAGATAGCACTCAAATCAACCGTAGCTCCAGCATCCGATGGGATTTGAACACTCCATACGCCATCTCCATTATTTTTAACCGTGTAGCCAGAATCAGCTGTTAGCAAGAAGCCGTCTGGAACATCCACAAACTTAAACGATACAAACTGCTCTGATCCATCTAAGTCAATCAATGAAAGGCTCACCGAGCCCGCTATGCCTAGCGATACTGATTCATCTTCGTTAGTGGTGATCTCTACGATTTGGTCGGTGCCGTCTGAAGAATTGGTATCGTTAGGGTCATCAATCGTACCCGTTACGGTAACGCCATCTAAAACTGGTGTTACTTCAAAACTGACACTGGTAGAGAAGTTATCGGAATGCTCAACCGTTTGATTAGGTGTGAACTCATCAAATGTCGCGGTATCGGTCACCGTTCCTGATACGTTGATTGTCACTTCATTTTGATCATCGTCACCTGGATAGTTCTCTTTCGCCCTAAATAGAATATTGTCGAGTGCACCTGCGCTAATTTGGCTGGCATCAAAGGTAAGCTCCGTACCTAAATTTTTACCGTCAGTATCATAAAATGCACCGATATCAGGGTTGGCCAACGTCAGTGTGACCGAAGAAAGAACTTCTTGCCCCCCTTCAATACCTGAGACTTTATCCGCCAATTCATGACCTAGGCTAAGCTGAATATAACTGTCTTCGTAGCCGATGCTGTCCGCTTGACCACTTCCATCGAGATCCATTGGGGTCATGCTGTCATCTAGCGAACCTATCACTTTAATAGAAATGGCTGGTTCATCACCGCCTACGTCAGCAATAGGATCTACTCGAACCACGACCGAGCTCTCCTCAGAGTTTTCATTTCCTGAAGTTATGTCTTTAGTGATAACGGTAATTGGTAATCTAAAGTCACCAGAGTAGTCGTTTGGAAGCTTCAATGTGAGTCCATCAAAAGGCTCGACTACGCCAGCATCAGAAATTGTCGTTTGGAAAACAAACTGTCCATTAACGAAATCTACTTCTGCGCCAGAGATAGATATTGGATAGCTTTTACCATCAATCATCACATAATCGTCTATAACAATCGTCACTTCATCGGCTGAAGTATCTGTATTGGTAAAACTGATAATGCTGTTGAGTTGAGCACCTAAATCAACAGATTGATCTTCGGTTGCATTGATTATGCTATCTGAAGTAACCGTTATCTCCGCCGCGACTTCATCTCCTCCGTCAATCGATTCAGGAAATGAGAGCGTTACCGAACCCGTTCGTTGCTGCTCTGGGGAATGCTCATTAGTGTCTTCCCCTTCATCAATCACGAGTGTTTCTATATTGAGTTTTATTGAGTTATAACTGTTTGAATCACCTGTAATGCCAGGAGTTAGATCAAGCCCTTGTGGCGCACTGATACTAAAAGCATCCTCATCGATAATGATCCAACGACCGTTACCTTCATAAGCTGCACCGTTAACAACGAGTTGGCTGATAATATCTAAACTAAGTTCACTACCATCGAGGTGGGTCAATTCAACGATAACGTCTTCTACCACTTCAACCGATGAAGAATCCGTTTCCTTGTACTGGATAACGTATTCACCATCCAACGAAAGATTGTCATTGTTAGTGGTAAAGCGAATTATACCTTTGTCATCTGCTGTAATAGCTCCGGCAGCATTGTCGGTATAATCTGTAGCTCCCGTTTCATTGGTCACAACGAGCTTATTGTCTGCATCTTGGTCTTCGACAATAGCTCGCACTGTCACATCAATGGTGCCAGTTATCGTTGCGGTAACACGACCGCCCTCACCAACAATGTCGTCACTGGTGTATTCGTGGTCGCGCTCTTCAATCTCAACCGTTGAGCTTAATGTGAAGTCTTTACTTGAATCGACTGGCGGTAAGATTTGAATGAAATCAGCTTTAAGGGCTGCTTGAGTAAATGCTTCTGGTGATAAACCATTGGGTTCAATAACAACAACCTGAGATTGACCGTCTAAGCTAACGTCTGTTGTAACTAAGATATTATCAACAAATACTTTCGCACCTAAAGGAATGCCTTCAAGCGTTATCGATGTGAAGTGTTCATCGCTGTCTATGTAATCTGAGCCTTCTGGGTGCCAATCAATATTGATCCGCTGATCTTCATTTCCAATAGAGCTGTTTGTGTAGTTATCCGAAGCATCAATAACAGGTGCGACATTGACCCGAACTTCTTGTTCAAAGGTATGAACATGACCATCATTTTCCGTCACAATAATGTTAGCGGTAATATGAATATTCTCTGTCGACGAGTCTATTGGTCGAATTATGATTCCTGAAGTGGTATTAAACCCCGTAACGTTCGCTTCGTAGATAGGCTGACCATTGCCATCGTAACCTACAAAGTTAAGATCAATCTGAGTCCCATCGCTGTCCTCAATAACGACACCTTCTGGGATATTAGATAGAAGAACAGTTATGGATTCAGAGTCATCAAGTGGTTTATCACCTCGCTCACCCGATATGACCGAGAAATCAAAAACAGCATAGTGATCACCACTCTGGCTCTCTTCTATGGTTGTCTCGACACCTTGAACGCCACCTTCAGTAAAACTACTCCAGTGTGAGCCGATCGTCTGTGCTACCGCTACATCAGCCACGCCAGAGACTTCAACATTCACCACTTTAGTTCCTAGCTCCTGCTCAGATACATGCACAGCCCCATCAGATAAAGCTGCGCTATCTTTGACTACACCCGTGACTTTAAAAGAGAAGTCTTCGTTACTGTGTTTTTCAGGCACAACATCAACGTTAGCTAGCTGATCGTATGGGATTTCGAAATAGGTTACTCCGTCAATTTCAACGGTTGTAATTTGGCTATCGCCACTACCAATCCATACAAATTCAGCGTTTTCAGTCACGTCTGAGATACGAACGAACAGCACCTCTGAACCATCACTGTCAACTGAAGGGTTCATGGTGATCACTTCATCTAGCGTAAACGGGTCATAATTTTCATCACTACCGTAATAATCTGGATTGGCGATATTGTCTTCATTTATCTGAATTCTGCTAACGCTAAAGCTGCCAGAATCAGCACTTGGTGTTACATCAATAACCAACTCTTGCGATTCTGAACGTGCTGTAGATTTGTCTACCGTTCCATCGTTATAGGCGTTTGAGCGCTCTTCGGTAACGGCAGTCGCTTCAAATCGAATTTGCCCAGAGAAGTTATCGATTGGATTCACTTCAATACGATTGATGTCACTCGCCGCAATAATGTAAACACCATTCACTGGCGTCAGAACATCGCCTTTGCGATCAAGTAGCTCAAACTGCCCTTCTCCTTGAGTCACTTTTAGCTCATAGGTGATGGTTTCCGCTCGGCTAGTGTCTTGCGATTCCGCTCTAAGCTGTAACCGAACATTACTGTCATCTTCGCCTGTCTCATAGTGGTAGGTGCTTCGGCTATCATTCCAATCCGCAATATCGGCAACACTCTCAATTTCGATTCTAAAGTTCGAATCAATGGTATGGTCCGCAACTCCGTTGTTATCAATCTCGAGCTGATAGTTAATTTTTACGCCGCCATTACCTGTTGAGTAGTTTTCATCGGGTACGAAGTAAAGATTATCGATGGTTGCGATGGTGTTGTTACCACTTTGGCTAAAGCTCTGCTGCAACACTGAATCATTGAAAACGATATTGCCAGTCACTGGGTCTGCGTCTAACTTATGGAACTCACCATTTTCTAGATAGTAGAAGTCGCCTCGATGATTGCCGCCTTTGATCGTCAAAGCGCCAATTGACTCGTTATTATCAGCGTCAAAGAGGTTTACTTGCAGTGATATTTGAGCAGGCGTATCCGACAAACCCGTCTGGTTATCTTGTATGTTCTCTGCGTCTGGTTCATCGCCTGATGCATAGTGAATGCTGGCATCTCGTCCAGAGTCTTCAAATGTCGTCACTTTCAATGAGATTGGGCGAGACTCTTTATCACTAATGGTGATTTCTAGTGGCGCTGTTGAAGTGTCTAAATCCCCATCGGTTGCGGTCACATCAATCGAAAAATTAATCTCATCACCATCATGCTCAAGGTAATTATTGGCTCGAAACTCTATCTCTCCGTTTGAATTAATTCGCAAAATACCAAGTTGTCTAGTTTCTGTGCCACCAGCGCCATCATCAGTTTGCTCATAAACGCGAACATTTTGTCGCCCGTCATTCAAATCAACAGAATCAAGATAAGTACCTCTTGGACCACCAAAAACAATGGTTGCTCCACTTTCCGTAGTCCCTTCAATTTGAGTTAACTTCGCGCTGTCTGCCCCTTCATCAGTGGCATTCTCAAACATCTCAATCTTGCTGTTCTTATAGCCTTGCCCTTCAATGCGAGAGATTGAATGCTCGGTTAGCAGCGGTACGTCATCTTTAACCGTTATTGGAAGACTTATTTGATTTGAAACATCACCATCAAAGTCTGTGGCCACAATAGTAAAATCTAGCTGTAAGGTGTCTTCGCTATCTACAACACCGTGATCCAAAGAGCCTAACAGCTCAAATTGGTAACTGTTGTCGCTCGTATCAAATGTGATAGTGAAAACAGGTGTGCCTGATTCAGTTTGTGCGGTATAGGTAAAGCTATTGCCTGATGCAGATGTGCTTTCAACGAGCGCCCCCCACTCAAGAGATTCACCGCCACTGGTAAGCCCTACTAATATTGAATTGGCATCAACGAGTTCGTACTCTACAACTCCGTCTGCTCCTTCCTCGATGACAAACAACCCTGATACCTGTGTGTCGTTGCTTTGATCAGAGCCAACACCAGTAAGATCATCCTCATCAACCAAGTTTTCCCCAGTTGTGCTAGAAATAAAAGGCTTATCATCAATGACTTCTATTGGCAGAGAGAAACCTTTAGAAACATCACCATCGGCATCGATAGCGACAACATCAAAAGGAATGGAAAGTGTATCCACATCGCCTAAGTGATCAATGGCCTCAAGCAGAGTAAATGTATAAGAGCCATTGTCAGTTAACACTAAGGTAAAGACAGTGACGCCATTAGCCATACCTTGATAACTGGTACTGTTGGCATCGCCTGTCACTTTTTCGATGGTGATGCTTTCACCACCCGAGAACAACCCACTCGCTGTATCAGCTAAGTTTTGTAACTCATAAGAAACTACGCTATCCGCCCCTTCTGTGGTAACAAATGAGCCAGTGACTTGAGGATTGCTACCAGACAGCGCATCTTCATCAACACTGAATGTACTTGTGTTTGCCGTATCAACAATGGTTGGAATATCATCAGTAACGGTAACGGTTAACGACTTCATAGCCGAGTCGTCACCGTCGGTATCAACCGCATATAAGGGCAGTTTGAACGCAAGCTCGTTATTTTGTAAACCTTCAGGATGATCAATCGCTTCAATTAGGGTAAAGGTATAATTACCTCTATCAGAGCTGTTGGCATCTGCGTAATTATTAAACGCAATGGTGAAGACCTGAGCCTCTTGCCCTTGTGCATCCTTAGTGAAACCAACATATTGACCAGAGTCGGCCGGCTCTTCTTTTAACTCAACGACCAAACCGTTTGAGGTTAACGACCCGTCAGCATTAAACTCGTCACTGGCAATTCTAAAGTGGCTAACATCATCACTGCCTTGTGTGTAAGTAATAGACGCGGTCACGCTCGCGCTTGTAACGTTTGGTGAAGATCCATCATCAAGATTTGCTTCTGACAGCTCAACGCTTGGTATTGCATTGATTTCAGGATTATCACCATCTTTTATGGTCAGCGTCACCTTAGACGTCACAACATCTTTGTCACCATCACTAGAGGTGATGACAATAGACTTAACAATGTCTCCTTTCGAGTGGTCGAGATCTCGATTAGGCTCAAAGCGCACCTCACCAGCTAGAGTGACGTAAAGTGTTCCTTCAGGGAAATCAAACGCTTGCTCACTTGCTATCGATTGCTCAAGCGTAATGACATCTCCACCATCAACGGTGAATTGAGTGATTGTCGCGCTATCTGCACTTTGTGTAGGCAGTATATTTATCGTGTCTGTCGTTGGTGTTCCGCTGCTTAGATCTAATGCACTTGGTTCTGTGATCGTTAAGCTGCCATCTTTCATCACTTGTACATCATCGGTGATGCTGACCGTCAACGGTTTCACAATTGAATCATCACCATCAGTATCCACCGCGTAAACCGGTAGGTCGAAGGCGAGCTGGTTATTGTCGAGGCCATTGGGGTGATCGATCGCTTCGATTAATGTAAAGGTATAGTTGCCTTTATCACTGCTATTATCGTCAGCGTAATTATTGAAAACGATGGTGAATACTTGAGTCTTCTGCCCTTGAGCACCGGTGGTAAAGCCGACATATTGCCCAGACTCACTAGGCTCTTCGATTAGCTTAATCGTTAATCCATTTGAAGTGAGTGAAGTACTAGCATTGAACGCCTCAGTGTCAATTCTAAAGACGCTTACATCATCACTACCTTGCGTATAGGCAATGGACGCTGTAGTACTAACACTAGCAACATTAGGTGAAGAGCCATCAACAAGACTTGCTTCTGATAGATCAACACTCGGAAGGATATTAATTTCAGGATTTTCACCGTCTTCAATGGTTAGCGTCACTGTTGAAGTCGCCACATCTTTATCACCATCAGCTGAAGTGACAACGATGGATTTGACGATATCACCATTCGAATGATTTAAGTCTCGATTAGGCTCAAAACGCATCTCACCGTTTAATGTGACGTAAAGTGTGCCCTCATCAAAATCAAACGATTGTTCACCTAGTATTGTTTGGTCAAGCGTGATTGGGTTACCACCATCAAAGGTGAACTGGGTGATTGTCGCACCATCAGCACTTTGAGTCGGCAGTACGGTGACCATATCGGTTGTTGGCATGCCATTGTTTAAGTCTGATTCACTAGGCTCGGTGATCGTAAAGCTACCATCTTGCATCACTTGTACATCATCTTTGATGTTGACCAACAGCTGATCTACCTGTGAATCATCATCGTCAGTGTCAACCGCATAGACAGGCAGTTCAAAAGCTACATTGTTATTTTGTAATCCATCTGCATGATCGAGTGCCTCGATCAATGTGAAGGTGTAGTTGCCTTTGTCACTACTGTTAACATTCGTATGGTTATTGAAAACAATAGTGAAAATTGGGGTCTCTTTCCCTTGTGAATCTGTTGTAAAACCAAGGTATTTACCGGAATCTTTGGGCTCTTCTCTTAACTCTACAGCTGAGCCATTGGAGGTTAGTGCACCATTCGTATTGAACTCATCACTAGCAATTCTAAAGTGACTAACATCGTCACTACCCTGTGTGTAAGTGATTGATTGTGTGCAGCTTAGGCTGGCATTACTAGGTAAAGAGCCATCATCAAGACTTGCTTCTGATAAATCAACGCTCGGTACGAGGTTAATTTCTGGGTTTTCACCATCTTCGATAGTCAGTGTAATTGTCGAGCTAACCACATCTTCATCGCCATCACTTGAAGTGACAACGATAGACTTAACAATATTGCCTTTGGAATGGTCTAAGTCTCGGTTCGGTTCGAAACGCATTTCACCAGCTAAGGTCAGGTATAAAGTACCTTCATCAACATCAAACGCTTGCTCTCCCACTACCGATTGATCAAGCATGAATGGGTCACTGCCATCAAAAGTAAATTGGGTGATGGTTGCACCGTCTGCGCTTTGCGCTGGCATTAGGTTAATAGTCTCAGTGCTTGGCGTGCTACTGTTAACATCATCCAAGCTTGGCTCATTGATGGTAAGACCGCCGTCTTGCATCCCTTGAAAATCATCAGTAATGCTAACTGACAGCTGTTTCACTTCTGAATCATCACCGTCAGTGTCTACCGCATAAACAGGTAGTTCGAAGGTTAATTCGTTATTTTGTAAGCCATCAGCATGATCGAACGCCTCAATCAAAGTAAAGGTGTAGTTGCCTTTGTCACTACTGTTAATATTTGCATAGTTATTGAAAACAATAGTGAAAACTTGGGTCTCTTGCCCCAATGCATTCTTAGTAAAACCAACGTATTGACCCGAATCGCTAGGCTCTTCTTTTAACTCGACGGTCAAACCATTTGAGGTTAGAGATCCATCAGTATTAAACTCGTCACTGGCAACTCTAAAGTAGCTAACGTCATCGCTGCCTTCAGAATATATGATTGACTGTGTGCTGCTTAAGTTGGCGCTACTAGGTACAGAACCATCTTCAAGATTGACTTCAGATAGGCTGACACTTGGTACAACATTGATCTCAGGATTTTTGCCGTCGGTAATTTTAATATCAACGTTTGCTGTGTCCTCGTCACCATCCGCATCTTTTGCCGTAAACACAAACTGCTTAGCAATAGTTTCATTACTAGAGTGGTCAATATCACGAACCACAACGAACTCAAATTCACCATTTAGCGAGACAGAGAGCGTCCCTTCTGCAAAGGTAAAAATTTGCAATGCGCCATCAGCAGCACTTTGATCTAATTCATACGTCTCATCAGAGTAAGTAAAAGATTGAATCGTTGCAGTATCAGCCCCCTCAACGTTGAACAAACTATGAGATACCGACGTTTCGCCGTCTAACGTTGGCTCAGTAACGGTGAAGCTATTGTCCACCAGTTCAAGAACATCATCTTGAACATTCACTTGTATCATTGCCGCTTGAGCGTCAGCCTCTCCTTGAGAAAGGCTAGAACGGTCACCATCGGCATCAACAGCATAAACCGGCAGGTTAATGATCGTAGACGCATCCTCAGCACCAAGATGATCAAGCTGCTCAAGTAAGGTGAATTCATAGCCCCCTAAAGCCGGGGAGTCGATTTTCACTTCAAAAACCGTAACACGAGCACCGTTTATTTGGGCGTAACCTTCATAAGTGCGAATGCCATTTTCGTTGCTGACCAATTCAAGCTGAACGGGTTGCCCTTGCGATAACAGAGCACTGTCGCTGTTAAATTCGGTAGGTTCTAATTCAAAGTGATCGATAGTGTCGCTGCCTGCATCAACTGAGATTTGACCATTTCCTGAAACTATTGCTGCCCCTTCGTTAGAGCCACCAGTAACCCCTGACTCATCAAGATTGATTGAAGAGACATCAGTAATCACAGGATTGTTGCCGTCATCAATCGTAATCGCTGCGTCGATTGGAACAATCAGAGCATTACCCGCGGAATCAGCGCCTTGTATCTCAAATGAGATCGTAATTTGATCATCAACTATTGAAACCTGTCCGCCGCCAACAGATGACACATGGTCGATAGGTTGAGTTATCGTCGTCGTAAGTTCAAGCGTGACATTGCTTCCTAATAAAACAGCGTCAATGTCTATTCGAAGGACTTCGCCTTCACCGTTTGTTCCGACAATCGCATTTTCAGCTTCATCATAAACAAATTCGACGGCTTCACCGGATGAGGTGATATCTGAGTTAAGTTCCGTAAGTAGTAACTCTAGTGATACGGCTGAAGGTGAAAATGAACCGGGGTCTAAAGCAAGATCACTAGATTCAACAGTTATTGAGGTTGTAGTCGATTGAGGGTAAGAATTAAGTGATAAAGACCCTTCTTGGACTGATTGACTAATGCTTTCACCACCAGTTGGAAGAGCAGTCGTTCTTCTTTCATCATCAGCCGTCGCTATTTCATCACGAACAATCGCAGAGGTTTCAAAGAACGTACTCGCAAGGACTTGAGCGCCGTTATATTCAATGGTCACAAAGCCTGCGTTAGCTGAACCACCAACACCACCCGCAGCGGTTGCTTCTAATAATTCCGTTGGATCGGCGCCTGCTAGAATAGCTTCTTGAATGGCTGCGAGATCTTCTTCACTAATATCCGTATTCTCAAGTTGCTCTAGATTGAAGTTCACTTCACCCGCTACAGGCGCCACACCCCAACCACCGTCAGCGTCCCCACACGCTATACAGTTAGCATTCAAGTTAAGCTGTGAGTCAGCATCAATCATTGTAATCGTTGAGTTATACCCAGTGATTACAATATGGTCTTTAGTAATGATCTCGCCGACTTCCGCCTTTTTCGCGCTTCCATCAACCCAGACAACAACAACGTCACCCGACACTTCTTTTACGACTACATTGTGACGAATTACATCGACATCCATAAAAACCCCAAGCGCGCCAAAATGGCATCAAAACAAATGTAACAAGATATTTCTTATATCAGTAAGGATATCAATAATTGCGAGGGACGTCATGTTTATGGCAGCGTCAAAATGACGCTAGAAACAAATGAATATTTCTAATGTGTCAACATTAGCTTACAGAATTGAAAGCGTGATTATCAATCCTATAAAAGCGACTCAAATAAAGAGAAATTGTCTACGAAATAGTGAGGATTTGACGCGCGCTTATTCGCTCAATGCAGCAGTGAAACTCAGAGGAAAGGAAGTAAGCTTCAAGAGGTGAAACTTACTATTTGAATTGATTACTCGTTAAAAAAGGATATGTATCAGCGATTAGAATCTTCTCGACCAAGTACCCCAATACGCGACACCAATAATATCAATTTCATCTTCAGTAATCGTATGAAGCGGGCTTTGAGTCGTATCTTCACCATACCAAACATGAATACTATCAGACACTTTTACTAAGGTGAAAAAGTCTGGGGTTGGGTTATTTCCAATACGAGCGAGAACGATATCATCATTGACCCACTCTCTATCTCTAGCGATTAATGCCGCGCAATCCCATTGTTTCGCAATCGGGCCTTGAACATGGTAGACAACAGCAAAACAGTTCTCATACTTTTTATGTACAGGCATCGTGCCAAAAACTGGCGCTTCACCGGTATCAAAGAAAGTGTTCAGATCACTACGACGATAAATATTCACCGTCACCGCATCTGAACTACTCAAACTATTGATAGTCTCTAGACTCGTGTGTTTATCACCTATGCCAAAGCATAGCCAATGTGCCTCTACTCCTAGGTACTTCGCAATATCCTCTAACTCTTCTAGGCTTGGATAGGTTCTATTGTCAGAACTTGAAAGGTAGCGTCCAATTGTCGCCTTCCCTTTTCCAATTCCAGTTGCAAGTGAGGCGTTATTTTCACCACGCTCTTTTAGCAATGAGATGATTCTATCTTGATAGTTTTCTTGCATTTATGGCATCCCTTTAGCAAATAGGATTTATGAGTAAATCAAAAATGAAACTAAGTGCAAGATAAACTCTTTTATTGCTACGTTCAAGATTCGATTAGCACTCAATGCCATTCTAGTTCAAATAACTGGCCTATTTATGTGAGATGACTCTTTTCACCCTATAGGCCAATAGAATTAGAAGTAATAGAACATATTGACCCACCCTTTTGTATCGGTTTTGTTTTGAAAATGACTAATGTCATATTTGAAACCAACACTGGTATTACTAGAGGTCATATAACCACCGCCCAACTCAAGCTCGGTTATCCATTTTTTACTGTCACCAATGTAGTTTGCTTTCGGATTCGCATATAACCAATGACCAGAATCGAACGCGTACATTGCGTACAATGCAGGTTGAGCAACCCAAGTATCAGCTTTGGTTTTCAAGCCACTATTTTGAGTCTGGTTGTAGAGTTTACCGACTCCAAACATAGGGAATAACTGAATGTTGTCAGAAACAATGAACCGCTGCATCACCCCTGCTAACACACCATTGGTGTTCGAGTTTTTGGAGTTATCACCCATAACATCAACAGACCAACCAAACCCACTGTCGTCATCAGTATTGAAATAGCGTATGCGATGAGTAAGACCTTTATTTGAGTTAGAACCAAGCTCAACCACCGCGATATGTTTACCGCCACCGTAGATACCAGACACTGACCAAGCATCATTCGTACCTTGTACGCCGACACCTTTGAACGAGGCCATTGGATCGCCATAGTTAACTTGCTTTTCTTGTAATGTGTCTTCCCCTTCAGAGTCTATTTCATCTGGATAATAGATCGCCCCTAACATATCTTCATTTTCGGTATCCGCAACGATAACAACTTCACCCGTCTCTTCATCGAGATAGGCAGCGTGTGTGTAAGCAGACATACATACACCCGTTGCTAGGGCAATAAGAGAGAGTGCTGCAATCATTTTTGCTGCTTTAACTTGCATTGTTTTTTCCTGAAATAAGCCTGTGATAACAAGCCTTGGTAGATTGAAACTGGTTAGTCACCTAAAAGGCATCAGCTTTGATTCCACAATCTTGCTTTACCTTATCAATAAATCATAAATGACCAACGCCAACCATAAATATATCAAATAAAAACCAATCAATCCAGATATTAGCATCACAAATGAACCACGCACACTTTGTTAGAAACAAAAACAATGATAAAAACCAAAATTAGAATCACAATTGAAATCACAATCAGTCATCTGCTACACTCAAATTCAATTATGAATTTCATGGTGAAGTAATGAACAATAATATCGCAGCAATAGAGAAGAGAGCGCTGCTTATCGGTGTCATAGCGAACTTAATTATGGCTATTTCTGGATGGGTGGCGTTTAACCTTTCAGGCTCTGAGGCATTACTGCTCGATGGGAATATGTCCTTTATCTTATTCATTACCGCAATTGTTGCGTTAAAGATTGCCAAAATAAAATCGATGAAATCAGATGCGTTCCCTTTTGGTTTATACGTTACCGAAGCTCTGTACACCTTTATGAAAGGATTATTGCTTTTAGGAGTCGTTATTTCAGCCATCGTAACGAATAGTTCGAAAGTACTGAGTTACTTACAAGGAAACGAAATAGCGCTAATTAAAACGGGAATCATTGCTTATTACGCTATTGCTATGGTGATAATTTGCGGTGGGTTAGCACTGTTTTATCGGTCTCAAAACAAGAAGATTAACAACACCAGTTCAATGTTAAAGGTCGATCAGAAAGCCTCATTTATAGACGGTGTTCTTTCTGCATCGACAGGGGCTATTCTCATAGCTATCGGATTTATTGATCCAGCAGGCGCTATTGGCTTCTTACTTTATATAGGTGATTCTTTACTGGTTATCATCTTGGCAACGTTAATGGTCGGTCAACCGATAAAAATCATTAAAGAAGCCTTTGTTGAATTAGCAGGAGGCACGCTTAGAGATGAACATGGCTATAAAGATATTAAAGAGAAAGTTCATGTTTACTTAGATGTCGAAGAGCAAAAAATATCATCACTGCATATCTCAAAAACCGGATCGAGTTACTTGGTGGTTGTAGGCATGGATCATTCTCGATTAAGTGATACTGCCGCTAAATCATTACTTGAACGCAAGCAGACACTGACAAAAGAGCTACAGATTTCTTATCCTATTATAGATATTGAAATGGTGATTGCTTAAGAAATCACTTAAGAAGCGAGCAGTCTCTCTGCTCGTTTACTTATTACCACACCCTCCACGACCGTCTTTTAAACAGCTTAAATACTCTCATTAATCGCCTGTTACCTATCCTTTTTTTAGCCCTATTCGAGTAGGGCTGCTCTCAATAGTTATCAATTTAAAAACCACCCTAGCTCATTTGCATCATTTATGAACGCACCACTGATGTCACGAAGACTTAATTTTCATTTATTAACTCATAACACCTAAAAACCTCATAATTGAATCGCAAATGTACAAAAACCTTTCAATTGTGACTTTATTGATGTAGAGTGCTAATTGTTGAATCAATTGTGATTAAAAAAAGACAGGAGGCATCAATAATGAAAAAGACTCTACTAGCACTAGCACTATCGGCTCTTACTTTTAACATCAGCGCAGCTGAACTCCATAAGCCTGATGCAGCATTCATCAATGACGTTTCTTCAGTCGGCCTTTCATTACCGAACTGGGATTATGGCAAATCAACTAAGCTCACACTAAAGAATGCTTATCGTTTTACACACAACATTGAAATGTCTAAAGGCGAGTTTGTTCATGATCTTGGCAACGCGAGTGGGTTTGACTTAGATAGTGTTAGCGCACATGACTTCGACGGTGAACTACCAATGTCCGTGATATTGCGTGATCGTTTAAATCAAGAGTCATTAGTGATCCTTAAAGATGGTCAGTTGGTAGATGAATACTATTGGAATGGTATGAATAAGGATGCGACACATCTGCAGCGCTCTATTACAAAGTCGTTCACAGCTCTAACGCTTGCTGTACTCGCTGAGCAAGGCAAGGTAGATATGAATGCGCCTATCACGCAATACGTCCCAGAGCTAAAAGCTTCTCCTGCATTTTCTAAGGCTACTGTTCAAGAAGTTGCGGACATGCGTTCTGGTATTAAAGCAACAGAAGCAGAAAGCTGGGACTTAATGGGCTCCGTACAAGAGTGGAATGGTCCAGATACACTTGGCAGGTTTGGATCCATTGTTGATTACGGCGCAACAGTACCGGCACGTGATGATGTTCAATCTGGTGAAGAGTATGAGTACCTATGTGTGAATACTGAAATGCTAGGCATGGTGATCACTCGAGTAACCGGTCAGCCAGTAGCACAGGTAATGGAAGACGTTTTATGGAAAAAAGCAGGATTCGAACATAACGCTCATTTTATGTCTAACTCTAAAGGTGAAGCCGTGGCATCGGCTGGCTTGAATGCAACCGGACGAGATGTTGCTGTGATGATGGACATTCTTGTCAACGACGGTAAAAACCGAAACGGTGAGCAAGTTATTCCACAGCAGTTTATAAACAACTTACTTGAAGGCAATGACGACGTTCGCAATGCCTGGGCTCTTGGTAAAGAGAGTAAGTCGATTAAAGACGGTTGGTATAAAGACCAAATTCGTACTTTCAATCATGCGGGTCACACCTATTTAGCGTTTGTTGGAATTAATGGTCAAGTAACAGTCGGTGAACCTGCTACGGGTATTGTTCTACATATGAATGGAGCACAAGACGAAACCAAGGGCGATAGAGCCGTTGCGATTACTTTTCTAGATGTAATCCCTACTCTACTTAGCGCAGTTTCAACCAAGCAATAGAGTTAACCGAGCACTTAAAAACAACCTTCCCCAATCAATAACCTTAACCTTGTGTAAGGGGTATTTATCAACATGAAATACCCTTTTGCACATTTACTCACGGGCTACAATTATGAAAAAAACACTTCTGGCAACTGCGTTGTCTATTTTGGCTTTTGGCGCTAACGCAATTGAACTGCATAAACCTGATTACGATTTTATAAATTCTGCTACTAAGTTTGGCGTTACTCAAGCGAATTGGGACAACGGTAAAGCTGCCAAACTAACCATGAAGCACGCTTACAAGTTCACCTCTAATGTAGAGATGTCTAAAGGGCCATTTACTCATTATATTGGCAAGGCATCTGGGTTTGATCTCAACAGTGTTAGTGCTATTGATGCAGATGGGGAGCACCCAATGTCTATCATCTTACGTGATCGATTAAATCAAGAGTCGTTGGTTATTCTTAAACACGGCCAGTTAGTTGATGAGTACTATTGGTCAGGGATGCACAAAGACCAAACGCACCTACAAATGTCGGTGACCAAATCATTTACCGCGATGACACTGGCTACATTAGTTGATGAAGGTAAGGTGGATATGAGTTCGCCCATCACTGACTACCTTCCAGAATTAAAGACCTCGCCTTCTTATTCCAAAGCGACAGTACAGGAGGTGGCCGACATGCGTTCGGGAATCAAAATCAACTTTTCTGAAGGTAAGCTTTGGGACGATCGCATGACCAATGTTCAAGAATGGAATGGTGTAAATGAATACCCAGAACTGAAATCCGTTCTCGATTTTGGTTCATTGGTAGATGCTCGCACTGATGTGAAGCCTGGCCAAGCGTATGACTACCAATGTGTAAATACAGAAATGCTTGGGATGATTGTGGCACGGGTGACTGGCAAGTCCCTTGCAGAGGCGATGGAAGAACGGCTTTGGAAGAAAGTCGGTTTTGAAAACAACGCGTATTTTCAATCGAACTCAAAGGGTGAAGCGGTTGGCTCTGGAGGCTTAAACGCAACGACTCGCGATATCGCAATAATGATGGATGTTCTCATTAATGACGGAAAAAACCGAAACGGAGAACAGATCATTCCTCAACGTTTCATAAATGAGTTATTACAAGGAAATAATGACGTTCGAAACGCTTGGGCTCAAGGCAAGGAAAGCAAACTTGCTGAAGATGCGTGGTACAAAGATCAGATACGCACGTTCCACATTCAAGGCCATACATTCTTAGCGTTTGTTGGGATTCACGGCCAAGTTACCATTGGCGAGCCGTCTACAGGTATTGTGCTCGCAATGAATGGCGCTCAAGACGAAATGGAATCACACAGAACCGTAGCAATCACGTTCTTAGACGTACTCCCTAGCCTATTGGACGCTGTCGCGAGCTACAATCACTAATAACCCACACACTACTTATTGGAGCATTATAGGCATCAACAGTCTCTAATGACTTGATTAATTCGCCCCGCAAACATCAATAATGAAACCACAGGCCTTAAGACTCTATTCTTAAGGCCTTTTTTATAAAAAATTTAAACTTTTTTTAATCTTTAATGAAAATAACACTTCACAAATGATCTCGTCGTGTATATAGTCCACATCCAGAATCAAAAATGAAACACGAAAGACATGAGGTCTTTATTTTTGATTCAACCCAAGGACGGTTTTTCCATAAATAAATCAAATTAGGAATTACCAATGAAAAAATTAGCAGTAGCATCAGCAGTTCTAACAGCACTAACAGCAACAGCAGCATTCGCAGAAGTCACCGTAGACGTATACGGTGATCGTTCAACCAAATCTGAGTTCGGAAACAAAAGCACTCAAGGAGTAGAAGTTGGTTACGGTTTTGGTAACGGTCTTGCATTATCAGCAGAAGCGACCACCAACAAAGACCTAGACTTAGACGCGTCTTGGAAGTTCAACTACTCAGAGCAGTCTTACGTAAAACCATCTATCGGCTATGTATTTAAAGATTCTAAAACTACAACGATGACCAACCCAAACCTACCTAAGAACCAATACGAATTTGTTGAATTCTCAGGTGAAGATTCAAACGTAGCAAAACTTGGTTTGGAATTTGGTTCTGACTTAGGAAAGCTATTCACGTCTGCTCGCATTCGTTACGAAATGAACACAGACAAATATTCAGTTAAGCACGAAGAAGGTAACGTTGATTCAAAAGGTAAGCACACTGCCACTTTCTCTGAAACACGTGGAGCTCGTTCTGAAATCGCACGTATCGATGTAATGGCTGGTTATCGTTTTGACGGTGTCACTGTTTCCGCCAAAGGCATCACTAAGACTGAAGTCAATAAAGATCTTCGTCGCCTTCATGATCTTGCAGATATTGACCGTACAAAATCATCTTACGAATTTAAAGCGATGATGACAGCTTATGATGGCGTTACACCATACGTTCAGTACGCAATCAACACTTCAAATATCAGTGGCGTAGCAAACGACCACGTTATAAAGATTGGTACTAAATTCACATTCTAACAATTCCCCCCAACCAAGCTCGATATACGTCGTAGCTCAAGGAAGAAGATTGGCAAGGGATAGCCGTTTTTAAACAATTTAATTATTAACGGTATTAAACAAATGAAAAAGACTATTTTGGCTCTAGCTGTAACTTCAATCTTCTCTGTACAAGCTTTTGCTGCTGCTCCAACCAACGATGACGTTAACGCTTCCGACGTTTTCAAAAACTTCAAAGTAGTTACTGACGCTGACGGATTCGACACTGTTGTTACACGCGATGGTCAAACATACATCGGTGACATTGAATCAGGTGAAACAACTACTAGAATTTACGACCGCGACCTAAACATGGTTGAGATTGACAATGCAACGGGTGAATACACTACTACCAATTCTGATAACGTTATCGTTCATAACGGTAAAATCATCGACAACTCTGTTGCTCCTGATAACAGCAAAGGCCCAAGTGACCGCACTCAGACTAAAAAGCTAACTGATGCAGCTAAATACCTGGCATCTAACGGTAGCCTAAGCAAAGACGGTTCAACTATCACTCTTGATAAAGGCGACTACGCAGGTCACAAAGTTGATCTTAACACTGGCAAAGTGACTAAAGACGGCAAAGAAGTAGCGAACATTACAATTGATGGCATTGAAGAAGGCCGACACATTCGCGTTAACGAAGTAAAGACTCCTAATACTGATGGTAAGAACAACGATGCTGCTTACCGTCCAGAAGATCGCAGCAACGGCCAAGATAGCCACATAAAAGAACGTTATGTAGCTATGGCTGACGGTATGGATGAAGCTCTTGCTCACGCAGTTAACGGAAACCACGCAGTTGAAGTAGACGGTGTTAAATACACTAACGAACAAGTACGTGACGCTGCTAACTACTTCGCTGATATGTCAAAAGAAGAACGTGCCGCTGCAATGGCTATGATTGAGAATCAAGTTGAACACGGTGACATTAAAGATGTGAAGATTGTTGATGGTGCTAGTAATGATGACAGCAACAACAACGATATTATTGCGATTGATGGCGAAGTAAATGCTCGTATCGCTGAAGCAGGCAAGCAAGTTTATAAAGACGCTGACACTTACGTTACAACTACAAACACGAAGCTAGCCGACCATGAAAAACGTATCGGCACTCTTGAGCAAGATATGAAAAAAATGGGTAACAAGATGCTAGTTCTTGAAGACCGCATGGATGGTGTTGTTGCTTCTGCTCACGCAATCACAAATGCTCGTCCGGTACTTTCTCAAGCTGGTCAATTCGGCATGGGTGTAGGTGTTGGTGCTGCAGGTTCTAAACAAGCAATCGCGCTTGGTGGTGCTTACCAAATCTCTGAAAGCTGGTCGGGCACTATGAGCGTGAACTACGAAACTAAAGGTAAAGTTTCTGAGCACCAACTTTCTGCTGGTGTCGGCGCACAGTACATCTTCTAACTAAAGAGCAACTGCTAGAATTCCACGGATGGTGTTCATTGTCCTAAGCAAAGGCCGCTCTGCGGCCTTTTTTGAAAGGTTAATTCAATGACACTTAATTTAAAAAATACAAAACGATTAAAGTTTGGAAAGCAGGTCCGTGTTACTGGGATCTACTGGCTAATCTTGGTGTCTTTACTTGGCTTTATTGTTCAAAAGCACTCAAACAAAGCTCACCAGTTACAGATCGAGGTCAGTAATGTTCTCCGTTAAAAACATCCTGATCGCTACGTCGATGCTAATCCCCTTTTCACTTCACGCCTCCTCCAACACGGAAACGGCTGGCGACATTGGGCAAATTGCTATTCCAATGTTCGCCCTAGGAACATCGTTATACAAAAATGATACCGAAGGGTTTTGGGAAGCAACAAAAGTCATCGCGATTACCGCAGGTACTACCCATTTATTGAAGAATACAACCGGAGTTCTTCGTCCGAACGGTTCAAACTTTCAATCGTTTCCATCGGGGCACACCTCGGCTGCATTCAGTGGCGCTGCTTTTTTACATCACCGTTATGGCATTGAGTATGGACTCCCTGCTTATCTAGCCGCTTCGTATGTGGGTTATTCACGCTGCTATGCCAATAAACATTGGCAATCGGACGTGCTCGCAGGTGCTGTACTCGCTTATACGGTGAGTTACTTCGTCACCACAGAATACAACGATCCGAACCTAAGCATTGCCCCCGCCAGATTTGGTAATTCAGATGCGCAAGGCATCACTATTCAATACAAACTTTAAAGAGAGAAATCATGCTAGGTAATCAATTTTCTGCAATGGCCTCTGTCAATTCATTCTCTACCTTTTCCGATTGGGTAACGATTGAATCAATACGTCTTGTGGGAATCAAAAATGAACCTCAAAACCATATTGGATTCAACTCCGATACGGCCATAAGAAAAGCGGATGCAAACTATCGCGAAGGCGTGGAAATCCACATACGCAATGCCAATGGGCTTCGTTCCGTTATTGCTCAAGTGGGAATGCACTCTCAATTCAAACAAGGTTCAGCAGTACTACAAGAGGTCATCCAGAACGGCCAGAAGTTTCTTCGAGTGCTTCCAAACCGATGACGTTTGAATACCTCAACGACCTATTAATAAGAGAGCAATTATGAGCTTACCGAACTTAAATCAAATTATCCCAAAGGAACGAGCACAAGCACTAGTTTTGAGTTTCGCCTTTTGCGCACTCATTGCTGTATTAGCGATTGTCGCAACCAAACATATGCCAAAAGTAGAAGCCTCTGAATTCGTAGAGGGTGTTCACTACTCAATTTTGCCAATGGCAACCACTCAAGAACCTGAAGTTAAGATGTTTTACACCCCCTACTGTCAGCCGTGCGCCATGATTCACACACCACTTAGAAGCATGACAGAACGCACTGATGCAACTTTTAAAGAGGTTCCAATTAAGACTGGTTACTTAGGGCAAGAGTTACAAGAAGTCATCATCACAGCTGAGGCTCAAGGTGTTGGGAAAAAATATCTACAACAACTACTTAAACTCATTCACGACAAGAAAGGTGCAGGACCAACTTCTAGAGAAGACTTAGCGCAGCTGCTTGAGTCTTGCGGGGGTAATGCAGACGAATTTCGTAAAGGTTGTTCAGCCACACTTGAAAAAGTCGCAGAACTAGACCGACTTACCAAGCAGTACTACGTGAGAGCAACACCAACGATCATCGTTAACGGTAACAAACAATTACACCTACAAAGCGTGAATAGTTTTGACGAACTAGAAGAACTGCTTAACACCCTTATTGAGGCTTAACCCATGCTAGAAATGAAACTAGAACAAGCGAAGAGATTCGGTACTCAAGGTCTTACTCGTACTCTTGATTTTGACTTAGCCAAACTCGTGGAAGAAGTCGGTGAACTGGCGGTCGAAATTCAAATCAATCAAGGACGTCTTCCCGAATCAAAAGGCGGTGACGATGGTGTTCTTGGTGAAGCGGTCGATGTCGTCAATGTAGCTTTGGATATCGCTTTCATTGCAATGGCGCAAACAGGCGATCACTCCGTTGACTTAATGGCTCAAACGCTACGCGATATTTCAGAAAAGAAACTGGCTAGATGGGCTGACAAAGTCGCCATTCTAGAAGCTTCAAATTACTAATCAGATTTAGGAAAAACAATGAAACACTCTCAAGGCTTCACTCTTATTGAAATGATCGTCACCATTTTGATCGCCGCTATACTTGCAATTACTGCAACCCCATATTTTATTGATTTGGCTAAAGACGCTCGAATCTCAGCACTTAAGGGGGCACAAGCTGCAATCATTAGTTCTGATTGCCTCGTTTATGGTAAGTCAGCAATGGCTGATACTCATAAAATGCCAACAAGTGAGGTGGTGATTGAGGAAATTAACGGAGAGGTTATTGAAAGCGTAACAGCCATTTACGGACACTTTATCAACAATAAGGAGAACCTACGCAAAGTAGCAAACCTTGATGGATACTCTATACATGATATTAAAAGTGGCACTTTTGATGATGACAAAGATAGCAGCACGATCATTACTCTAACCCCAAAAGGTGAAGACGACAGTTTTGATATTGATGGCTTAAACAAGTGCTACCTAGTTGTTAAGCAAGCTAGCAAGAACGGAAGGCTTGAGTTCGATTTAATCGATACCGAGTGTTAATTCCGATTGAACTTATAATCAGCATATAACCACCCAGTAAAACTGTTAGTCGGCTTTCCCTACTTCGGATTATTATGAAATTTATACATATTGTAGCCATTGCTGCTTCCTCATTGCCTGCATACGCTTTGCAATTGGACATTCTAACTTCTATTAAGCCTATCGAAATGATCGCACACGAACTGGTTTTAGAAGAGGATACCGTTTCATCATTGTTAAACGCTGCAGCGTCACCACACGATTATGCGCTAAAACCTTCTGATGTTGTACGAATGAAAAAAAGTGATTTAGTTATCTGGTTTGGCTCTGAGCTAGAGTCATTTTTAGCAAAACCTTTAGCCAGTCAAAGCAACACATTAACACTGTCAGAGCACGAATCGCTATCGCTTCGAAACTTCGGAAAAAAGTGTGGCTGCGGTAAGAGCCACGGAAGTCATGACCCTCATATCTGGTTAGGTCCGCAGCAAGCAAGAGAAGTCGCAGAGATCATTACAGACCAACTGATTTTAATGGATGAGGAAAATACCGTTCAGTACAAATACAACCTATATCGATTCAATATGAACCTCACTAAAACAGAACTCAAAATTGGTAAGCAATTGAAGCAAATAAAGCACAAGGGCTATTTTGTTTTCCATGATGCGTACGGATACTTTGAAGAGTACTTTGGGACGAACAACCTAGGGCGCTTTACTGTTGACCCAGAACGTAAAACGGGCGCTAAAAAATTAATGGCAATTAGAACAACACTGATTGAACAAAACGTTCAATGTGTTTTCACCGAGCCTCAATTTCAGCCCGGCGTCATTGAGTCTACTGTTCGAGGCACATCGACAAAAATCGGAAATTTGGATCCACTGGGGGTTGATATTGAAGTCCATGATGGAAGCTACTTTGAGTTCTTAGAATCAATATCTATAAGCTTAACTAACTGTTTATCCAGTTAATACTGTACTTGGTAACCAAGTAATCCAATAAGGTCATTAACTTGGCCTTATATTACTCAATAATACAGCTTAAGACCTCATTCAATATGAAAACATCAATCTTTCTCGCAGCCATGCTCGGGTGTGTATCTGTGGTTCATGCCCACCCCCACTCATGGATAGAAATGGACACCTATATCCAAGGAAATGGTAATACGATTACTGGCTTTGCTATGAAGTGGGAGTTTGATGCGATGACGTCGACTTACATCCTCGATGGGGAGCCCAACACCAGTAGCCAAACGCTTCAAAACATCGCAATTGAAGTTCTTGATAACATGCTAAGTAGCCACTACTTCACCTATTTTTATCAAGCTGATAATCCCATCAAATACCGCCGGGCTATTGACCCTACGATGAACTACCATAGGGGTAAAATCACAATGACGTTTGATTTGCCTTTATCTAAACCCATTACACCAAATGATGAAGAGCTTAAATTGCTCATTTTTGACCCGTCCCACTTTGTGGATATGAGCTGGAATTCAAAAAATGCCATTCACGTAAATGAAGCGCTTAACTGTACCGTGAGATTTGAAAAACCAACGCCTACAGCTGAACAAATCGCGTACGCTTTAGCACTTCCCATTGATGCCGATCCTGACAATGAGTTAGGACAGCTATTTACTGAAACTCTATACATCAAGTGTGAAAACCATGACCAATAAACAAAAACTCATCATTATTGGGACCCTTACGTTACTTGTCATACTCATCACTCTACTTGTCTGGTGGCCAACACTGTGGCTTCAATCATTAAAGCTAGAAAGAGTATTAACCAATGAACTGGGCGAGTTGCTTTACGATATACAAGATCAAAAACCTGCGGCAATCTCGACACTTATTGTGGTTAGCTTTCTCTATGGTCTACTTCACTCACTTGGCGCAGGCCACGGCAAATTCTTGGTAACCTCTTATTTAATAACGAACAAGAGCTCAATACTGACTGCGTTGTTTATTACGATTACATCAGCATTTTTACAAGCGTTCGTCGCGATTGTAATTATCGAATTCATGATTGATGTTTACGCCTCTTCTATGGAAGAAATGTACAACCAGATAGATGTGATGATTAGATTTAGTTACGGGTGCGTCATCGCTCTTGGCTTTTACTTGATGTTTAAATCGATTCGTTCAAGTAAGGAAAATAACGCCAGTATTTATGGAATCATTCTGGCGGTCGGTCTGCGGCCCTGTACAGGCGCAGTCATGGTATTGCTATTTTCTAACATGATTAATTTAAGAGACGCAGGTGCAATAAGTGCTCTTACCATGGCATTTGGAACAGCGTTGACCACCAGCATTATTGCCTGCGTTGCTGTGGTGACTAAAAACACATTCGCCATTTGTTTAGGTGAAAAATCTCGTTTCGCTCTAATGGTTCTTAAGTTCAATGGAGGAGTGTTATTGGTTTTGTCTGGGTATTTTTTGATAACTCGAAGTAATGTTCTTGGGTTAATTCAATTTTAGTTAAAAATATATTTGCCCCCTTTGAACAAACCTATTTTAGGGTGATTAAGGTGATTCTTAACCATCAGATCTCGATTGATGTCTATAAATGATCGTTCTATATAAAACAGAATCTTCAAGCTAATGGAAAAACCAGTGTTGGACAACTCTACCTGCATAAAGATTCAACCTATTTTGACCTTTGCATCAATAAGCAACAGCTTGCACCAAAGCTGTGCTCATTGTAGGGTAATGGCAGTTGAAACGAAGGATAAGCATGCTTTTTTAATTGGCACTTTACTTGCTTTAATTCAAACAGTTAAATTCAAAGGGAATAGATATGTTTACAAAAAAATATTTTAAGACAAAAAACGAAGTAGAAATTACTTTCCAGTGGCCAAAAGAAGATGTGGAAACAAAGAGCGTCGCTGTATGTGGTGATTTCAATCAATGGCAATCCACGCCAATGAAACTCAACCGCCAAAAAGTGTTCACGACTAAAATTCGCCTTCCAAAAGAGAGCAATTTTGAATTTCGTTACCTCGTTAACGACACTCAATGGGAAAACGACCCTGCAGCTGACGGTTACGTAAGTAACTCATATGGGAGCGACAACTGCCTGCTTTCGACACACGTCTCAGCGTAACACTACCTATATACTAATTAAGCCCAAGCGCAATGTTTGGGCTTAATCGCCTCTGTAGCTTCGACAAAATCCTTAATTTATCAAATGGTTAATGCTTATTTACAAGCTCCCTATTTGTCTACCCCGTTTCACCCAACAAACATTTTAATGCTACTGACCTTTAATTAGCTCACACATAAAGAATATTGAAGTATGCTAATAATGTGGGTTGATTGCAGGTAATGGTATGAAGTTCATTGTTGGATTATTATTGTTTTCTCAATATGCATTTTCTGAAGTGTTGATTGCACACTGTCGAGACAGGCCTCCTGAGTTACAGATAACACAAGATGGCTGTGGTGGCCCCGTTGCCGAGATGATCGAATTAGCTGTCTTACGAATTGGGCATGAGGTTAAGTGGGTCAACGTGCCTTGGGCTAGGACAATTAATACCGCAAAATCAGGCATGGTTGATATTATCCCCCGCCACTCTATTTCAGCCGAACGACGAAAATTTCTCCATGCCGTTTCGTATGGTTGCCAAGTAAGACACGTTAGTTTTATCGTGAAACTTGGAAGTGATATTAAAATTGAAGATTCAAACTCTTTGTCTAGTTATAGAGTTGGGGTTATCCGAGGTAGTTTCTACTCAAACTCAATAAGTAAGAGACAGTATTCTGGTTTACACGCAGTTGACGATAATGAGCAGTTGATAAGTATGCTGTTGAATAATCGTATCGATATAGCTATAACATCCTCAGACCATGGCGTAGAGATATTTAAGGCTCAAGAAGGTCTCGCTGAGTTAGACTATAAAGAAAAATTTCACAACTCACGGTATATAAGTATGCCAAAACAATCGGATAAGAGCCGCTATTACTCAGACTTTGGTATTGAGATATTGGAGATGAGACTTTCAGGAGAGGTAGCCAAAATATTTTCCAAACATAATTTACCTCCCCCAGAACAAAACTGTCAGATTAATAAGCCATAAACAACTCATCCATAATTAATGGCCCATCAGCCGTAATTCATGGAGTATTTCGATCGGGATAATGTAAATAGAATGGGAGAGCGTTAATCATCAACCTTCGACCGCTTCTGTTCTAATAGATCGAGAGCTTCAATAATCTTCCCCTTAGATCCTTTCATCAGCCTGCCGCGATAAGTGATATACCATTCGTTATCGCCTCCATGGTCATTTTTAAGTTTGAACTCTTTATGATCAAACGTAAGCTGCTCGGAAAGTTGCTGCTGGCTTTTCTCAAAATGTTCAGGAGCAACAATGACCTTATGATCACACCATTGGTCTACTGACATCTTCAAGTATTCCAACTTACCTACCATAGAACAGTCAGTAATAGTCGCGCTCCAGTAATCTGGGTGCGCGGGGTTTCGTTTAAGCAAGTGACCTCTATAAAACTCGGTTCTCACCATGTTTTGTTTTTTAGACGAAGAATCCTTTGGTCCAAACAATGCTCGTAATGCTGTTGACATTATGCTCATGACTTCCCCTCACCACCGACATAGTGTGATATTAGTTCAATATATCAGGTTATAAATGTCACTTTTGTTTCTAACTCAATATTTGGGAATCAAAACATACTAAATATGTGAAAACATTGATGTGGGCAGAAAATTCTTCGAGGCAAATCTAGAGTTTTCGACGACTGTTAGCTTGTCAGCTATTCCTACCGCTTATAGAGATAACCAATAACGCAAGGTTAATAATGCACGCTCTGAAAAATCCATTTCATCAATGACGGATTGAGTATCTAATGCGAGTTTTGGTTCATCGGTAATAATGCCATCAACCCCAAGTAAGAAAAGCCTCTGCATAGCCGCTGAGTTGTTGATAGTCCAAACGAGAACCTCTTGTTCTCGCTGCTGTATTTCTAAGATTCGCCACGTATTGAGCCATTGATCACTCACCATCAACATATCGACCTCTCGTTCTATCTCTGCTTCACCAACACTGGCGGCATAAATGAGCGCATAACGAAGTTGTTTCGGTCTACTTTCTGTTAATTCGCTCATTGTTCGAGTTAATAACTCGACATCAAGACTCGAAACAATCATTGCTTGTTGATAATCAGGAAGTAGCTTTGCCATCGCGATAGCAAGCTTAAAGCCTTGGTTGTAGCGCTTTAACTCAATATTGAATTCAATGTCTTGAGCATAGTCGTCCAACAGCTGCGTCAGCAACGGCGGTGGAATTCGGTCTTGCTTCCGATAAGCTGCGACAATTTCCGCATAGTTAGATTCTTCAACCACTAAAGAGGAGCCAAGCAAGCGACCTAAATCTTTATCGTGATACACCACCACTTGTCCATCTTTGGTGACCTGCACATCAATTTCAGTACTCCGAATCCCCAGTGAGATAGAGTACTGTATGCCCGCTTCACTATTTTCAGGTTGGTTGAATCCCCCTCCCCTGTGTGCGGTGATATAACCCGATGTGCCCGTTTGTAAATGTTTAACGAAATTACGAACGTCTGAGTAGCCATTAAACGCTGCAAACGCAATCAGCAATAACATCACACTACTGAGTGAAGCTCTACGTTGTGTACTTTGTTTCAGCCCGACGAATCGCTCTTGATCATTAACTAGTTTCAGGCGTTTGGTTTGCAAGCGAAGCACATAGTATTGACAGCTCGCATAGATAAACCGATCGACAAAACTGAGAAGTAAAGTCAATCCAAACAGCAGTAAACTAACCAGCATGAGCCACGGGTAACGCTCTGGATCAGAGGTGGCCCACTGCAGTATGGGCCCAAGTGTAAATAAAATGCTTCCGGCAAAAATAGCGGTAATAGCGACACGAACAAATAACCACGCGACATGACCAACGAAAATATGCGGATAAATGTCTTGGCTTAAGCGTCTAGCTTGTTTGAATAACTGCCATTGTGAGCAATTTTGAAAAAGGCTGAGTGGCAATGCTAACCACCAATTCGCCCAGTAACGAAGAACCAGTAAAACACTTGGTAAAGTGATGAGTATCAGCAAGCCAACGGCCGCCCATAAGGAACTCAGTTGATTAGTAATGTAGTAGTTGATATCCCAGTCATTGAGCATCAGCCCATAAACCCAGCGTCCGCACCAAAGTAAAGTGGCAAAAAGTAAACTCACCCCTATAGATTGAGCAAGTACCACTTTAATCACGCGCCAACTGCGTTGAATAATCAGTCCAAACGTATCAAGGATCGACCGTTTCCCTAGATCGTGTTGAGCAAGCAAAATACTAATCGTTGATTGCTCGATAAAAAAAGCGAAACTCAGCTGGGTCACAAACCATAAGGTCAATAGAAAACCTACTGGTGAAAGAAGGAAAGCAAGTAGCTCCTGATTAGCAATAGCATTCACGCCATAAAAGCCCATCAACTTTGAGCTGAGCCATAAATCGAATGGGACGAATAAAGTAATAAGAGCACTTCGTACTAGAATAAAACAAGCCAGCATCTGCAAACCACTGGCTTTGAGTCGATGCAACATAAAATACAAAATATGCCGACTGCGATGAAAAAATGCACTTATCAAAAGTTTGTTTCGCCTAATTTGTCTTAATCTTTCAGACCTCAATTATAACACTGGAAGTGATGGGAAGATCAGTTTGGAGTAAAGAAGCGAAGTAACGGTTATTTAAACCCGTTACCACTGCTTACTCATCAACATTTATCTATTCACACTAAAAGCTATCAATACTTAGTTAAGCCAGATCAGGGATCCCGTATTGGCGGATCTTGTCGACATTGCGATTCATTAAGTGGCGCAGTACAAAACGGAACATAACTTTCTTGATACCAGAGAGATTACTTCCGTAGTTTTCGTAGAAGTCGTCCGGTTGGGCGTATGTCCCATAATCATCAGCAATACCTTCACTTTGAATATAGGTATCTCGCCCGTTCCAATTCACATCCGGATTAGACAAACACTTTGTAGAAATAGCGTAACCCGAGAAAGATTCATTTTGATCCGCAAAGCGCGTTTGAATCTGTTTTAGATACTCTTTATCTAAAATATAACCTTCTAGATTCACCCATTTTCCATCTTGATACACTTCAACCCAGCTGTGAATAATACGAGGAGGGGCAACAACAAATAGATAGTTCGGAATAGCCCCACGCTGTAGTTCATTATAAATCGTGAAACCGTGGAAACGCGTTGAAATACCCACAGCTCGAAGCAGTGCCATTAGTAACGTGCCCTTGGTATTGCACTGACCATAACCATCTTTTAACACTTGGCTTGCCGGTAGACGATCATCACTGTTGTAGCCAAACTGTATCTCATCACGAACAAAGTGATAGATAGCACCGATGGCATCATATTGAGACAATGCTCGCCACTGTCTTTGTTTGACTAGGTTTTCGATTTCTGGGTGATTGAAATCCAACATTGGAGTGATTTGTAGATATTCTTTCGTGAGTTCATTCATACGTAATTCGCTCATGGGGTATTCCTCTTATTGGACTTTCTTCTCATTGGTTTTCTCACAATGGGTATGACGAAAGAATAACGAGAGTGGCTTAGTAAAAATTGAATAAACTGGCTATGTATGAAAAAACTGCGCTAAAAAAACAAAAGCTCACCAACATACGCTAGTGAGCTTTATAGATTGATTCATCTTGTATAGATTAAGGTTACTTTGATTAAGTTTGGACGGTGAGTTTACTTCGTTGGGAGACAGCTTAAGAACGAGTCAAAAGGCTCAGCTCTTACACGACGTAAAATCCCTCTCATATCTAAAATTAGCGAATCATCTGACCAATCCACGCGAATATCAATGGGTGCTTGCGTCATGCTTTCAACTCTCAGTGAGGCTGAATACGTTCCTCGTTTATCACCACCAGCAAGAAGCGCACTCTCTAATGAGGTGATCAACATTTCAGGTAACGAACGTTCATACCCCTCTTTATAGATAGGGGTTTCTCCGCGGCGGACATCTTCACTGTTAACCGTAACAAGCTTAGTAAACGTCGTGATAAAGGCCGTTAGTACAGTCTCACTTTCTAGCATATTTCCTGCGACGGCAATATGAGGAAAGGCGACAGAGCCCGTATAAGCAATATTGCTCTCACCATGAATAAACGCGCTGTTTCCAAGTCTATCCATCACCATACATTGACGCTTATGGAACTCACTATCTTGCTGTTTGAGAAGTTCGATCACCTCATCGCAAGACAATTCATTCGTCAAATGTGACTTGGCGTATTCCGCATACCAAGGATTAGTATATAACCCCTGGGTCGCGCAACCACCAAGGCCGCGCCAACTGTGATTCACATACCCACCAACGGAAACACCACCAGTTGCAGATAGGGAAGCAGAAAGACCTGTTTCTGGATTAAAGTGAACTAGAGAGATCGTCATTATCTTTTTGCTTCAACCCTTAATAGCCAACAAGCTGTCCGATGAACAACGCTACAAAACACAATAAATAAACAAACAGCATGAAAGGAAGAATTGCACGAAGCCACTGCTCGTACGACACCTTACCTAGCGCTAGCATCGCTAATGTTCCGCCTGAAGTAGGAACTATCAGGTTCGTTAGGCCATCACCCACTTGGAATGCCGTGATCATCAGCTGACGGCTCATACCAACCAAGTCTGCCACTGGTATCAAAATTGGCATAGTAACCATCGCTTGACCAGAACCAGAAGGAACGAACAGGTTAATCAAACCCTGTACCAAACTAGCAACGATTGCAGAGATAGCGATCGGCATATCTTGAATCAAAGAGCTTAGCGCATAAACGATGGTATCAATGATCTGAGCTTGGTCGAGAATCACTTGAATCGACGCAGCAACACCAATCACTAGTGCACCAGCTGTTACGCCGGAAGCGCCTTCCATCATCTGCTTAACAATGCCATTCGCACTGAGTTTGTTCACCATACCAATAGCGATCGCCATCATCAGGAACAAGCCAGCAATTTCATTGATGTACCAGCCGTTAGCAAAAACGCCGTACAGCATGATGCCAAGGCCAGACAAGAATACACCTAGTGTTAACTTATCTTGCTTACCTAAATGGTAATCCGCCAAGTCTTTTGACAGACCTTCACTGCCTTCTGGCTCTTTGAAATCCATCTTAGTTACTTTAGCGCAGATGTAGTAAGCCAATAGACCTAGTGACGCTAAAACCATCACAGTACGAAGCCACGCACCAGAAAACGTTGGTAATTCAGCAATACCTTGAGCAACACCGACTGTGTATGGGTTAATTGGAGATAGCGCGAAACCAATGCCAATACCACCTACTGCCATTGCCGTTCCCACGAGGCTTGAATAACCAACCGCTGCAGAAATAAGTACAGCAACAGGCACGAGGGCAATGTTGTTTTCAAAACCTACAGCCACACCAAAGAAGCCGTAAATAAACGTACCGATAACGATAATCAGGTTACGGTTCTTCACACCTACTTTATGAACAGCAACGCCAATCGCATTCTCTAACGCACCCGTCTTTTGCAGAATATGGAATAAACCACCCGCAATAAATACGATAAATAAGTACGGCGCAGCACTAATCAACCCTTGAGGGATTGAAACAAAAATATCGAAAACATGCACTGAGGGAGCATCTTTAAGATAAGTGAATGAGTCTGCTATCACTGATGTTTGGCCATTAATGACAACACGTTCAAACTCACCTGCTGGCACGACAAACGTTAATAGAAACGTTGCCACAAGGATCATGAAAATCAGCACCATTGGATCTGGCATATTTTTATACCAAGGCGTTTTTTGCTGTGTTTCCATCTTCTCTGTTATATCCATAGAAAGTACTCTCCATATTATACAGCTTGAATGCCCACTATCGCGAACAGACAACCAGTAACAAGCGTGACCAAAGGTCATTTAAAGAACTCTGGATTGTTATTTGGTCATCCTTATGACCCAATCCAGACGATTTATAATTTATTCAGACTGCATTGATAGACAAAAATGGTTCAGGACATTAAGTGCTGAAATGAGGTCATTTTGTAAAATGGCTTCGTCAGGGTGATGGCTTACGCCCCCTTTACAGCGTAAAAACAACATCGCGATTTCAGTTAAGCTCGACACAGCAAGCCCATCATGACCCGCGCCACTAAACAGTCGTTTCTCTTCAATTTCAGAATCGACTACCGCTTGAGCTAAGCGATCCGTTAACGATTGAGAACAAATAACGGCTTGCTGCTCATACACTTGCTCATGGCGATAAGTTAGGTTGTACTGCGCCATTAAGCTCTGAATCTTCTCAAGCATCTCCGTTCTTGCAGCCAGTCTTGATGCGTCATTTGGCGAACGAAGCTCAATCGTAATATCCGTTTGTGCTGGAATGACATTTACGCCATCAGGGTAGTTTGCGATCTTGCCCACCACACCAACGAGGTCATCTTCGCGCTTACAAAGCTTATCGAACATATCAATGATTTGAGCCGCACCGACTAACGCATCTTGACGCATTCCCATTGGAACAGTTCCCGCGTGCCCGGCTTTACCAAAGATCGACAGCGTATGACGCTCGATTCCAGTAATGGCCGACACCACACCGACAGGCAAGTTTGCTTGCTCTAACTGTGGGCCTTGCTCAATGTGCAGCTCAACGAAACCCAATGTCTCTTCTTTCTTGTAAGCATCTTCTGCAATGCGGTCAGGCTGACAGCCAAACATCATCAACGCTTCTCGCAGTGACATGCCATCTCTGTCTCTCGCTTCTAGCATCTGTGGATCGAAGATTCCGGAAATCGCTTTCGAACCAAGCAGTGTTGACTGAAAACGCGTTCCCTCTTCATCGCTAAACGACACGACGTCGATATGAAACGGAAACTCTATATTGTTTGTGTGGAAATGATGAATCAAAGCAATCGGTAAAAGGACACCCAATATTCCATCGTACTTTCCACCGTTAGGAACGGTATCTTGATGCGATCCAAAGATAAGCGTTTTAGCCGAATCGGTTTTACTCGCGTAGCGACCAATCAAATTTGCAGCATTATCGAGACGCGGCGCCATGCCAGATTCTTCCATCCAGCGTCGCACTAATTCGTTCGCTTTTGCATGCTCTCTCGTTGCACATAACCTTGTGACCCCTTGTGCCTCTGGGTTGTCGGTTTCTGAACAGTTAGCGATTTCTTCTAACCATTCCCAGGCTAAGCTGGCGGTTTCTACGAATTTATTCATGATTATTTGCTTAAAACTTATTCCAATTGCAGGCAATTTATCATGATAAATTAAAAATTAAACCCATTTATCATGATAAATAGGTTTGAACTGTGAGCTTTGGTTAGATCATAACCAGACAGTTTCATAACATTGGTTGACACAAATAATGGGTGACTTTTGACAAAATCACGTCACAATCAAACTGTTAAATGACAAGCATCTAGTATTGAGGGAAACGTGGCAGGAAACGTAAAAGGTAGACGTACACAACAACTTGCTGAGTCCATTAAGACTTGGATCGTTGAACAATCTTTGCGACCAGGCGATCGTTTGCCCAATGAGTTACAGGTAATGGAGACATTCGACGCTTCTAAAAGCACGGTTCGAGAAAGTATGCGCATCCTTGAGGCTCAAGGGATCTTGAGAACGAAAACAGGGCCTAAAGGCGGGGTTTTTGTTAATGAGGTGAGTGAAAGCAAAGCGCAATCACTACTGAGTAATTACCTGTTTTTCAAAGATATTTCCATCTCTGATATCTATCAAATTCGTTTATCGTTAGAGCCAGATGTTGCCGCTTCACTTGCTGGAAATCTTAATGAAGATCAGCTTCAAGCACTTGAGCAACAAATAGATAAATACCGAACCCCTCCTGCTGATATTTATCAAGAGCGCGATCATCATATTGCTTCAATTGAATTTCATAGCATGCTTGCTCAGTACTCAAATAATGAATTACTTAAATTCATTATTCGTTTTACTTCTCAACTACTTACCAATCTAACCATCTATAATAAGCTTTATGAGCCAGGTAACCATAAGCTTTGGCAAACGGGTATTCAAAGCCAAAGCACGTTGGTTGAAGCACTAAGACAAGGTGATGCGGTAAAAGCGAAGCAAGTTATGCAGCAACATATGCTTTCTGCACATCAGCTCATGAAGCAGCAAGAAGTCACCGTCGCTAACCGATTTTTATAGATGCTTAATGGCAGCTTGAGGCACTTATCCTAATATTCTTAACTTAAGACGCTTAAATAAGCCTACGTCTGATTACGCTGTTTCAACTGAAATATGCCATTTGCCTGCCGGATGGTAATGCCAAATGTGCTCTTGAAGGTACGGCTTAAATGAGCGCTATCAGAAAAACCCGCTTGATAAGCAGCATGAGTGGCAGATTCACCATTTAAAATCGATTTCACTGCGCAAATCATTCGACACCACAACAGGTAAGGCCGCCAAGGGATCCCTAACTCTTCACTAAAAAGGTGGAGAAAGCGGCTTTCAGATAACGCCATAGACTCGGCCACTTCTGATGCTCGCCAATTGGTTGGTTTGATACAGTCGCCACCTAAGCATTCATGCAGCTCTATTATGAGTTTTCTGATTCGTTCATCTACAACTTGGCTTTCATTAAAGCTGAGTGATTGAACTGGCAACGCTAGCGTTTCAAATAGAGAAGAGAGCAGCACCACGATATCGTCAACCTGATCATCTCCCTGATACGCACTGATTGTTTCTAATACGTAAAATGGCTTGTCGTTTAATCGGGCTGATAATGCGACGCCAAGTTCACTGGTCGGTTCAACCAATAGAATCCAACCCTCCTCCATCTGTAATTGATGTTCGACATTAGAGTCGATAATTAAAGGAGTCGTTACTTGCTTATCACCAAACCGACACGTACGTTCTTTTCTCGGCCACGCAAGCTGAATAGCATGGTGTTTATGGGAAACCGCATCAATCGACTCCCCGTAAATGATGACTAACCCTGCTTTGATCCAAACATTTGGCTTCATTCCTTTGCGCCTCTTTTCAATCGCACAACCTTATTAAAAAGGAATACCAACCAATTTGACTTCACTTTCAGGCCAAGACTGATTCAGGGCATACGCCATGACCTTACCAACCGCCACCCACTCTTTCTCAGGGCTAAGCACCGTTATATTGCTTTTGCATTCATAACCGCTTGAGCCATAGACTTCGACATCGCCAAACAGTACAGAGAAGGCATCACCGCGTTCTGCTCTGTCTTGGTGAATGTTATCTAGCAGCTTTTTCACCAAGCCCTGCTTTCGATAATCAGAGTGAACACAAACCTCTGCAATACCACAGATCAAATATGTCTCGTCATTAATTAACACCTGCTTATCATGGACGGCAACGTGAGCAACAAGCTCGTCTTCATTCCACATCATATAACGATGCTGTGGCGGTTCATTATAAAAACGTTGACGACTGAAAGTTTCTGAATCTTGCCCGTTTACAAACGATGCACTCAATAGTGCTCGTAACTTTTGATCCAACTCTTCGGTTACTTGATGGTCTTCGATGTACTGGTAAATCATCTCATATCACCTAACTATCTGTTTATATTTCACATTAATAACGTTCTCTCTCTATGAATATATCACTGACTAGAGGTTCACGGAAACTTAGCGAAAGTCCCTCTACTTTCCGAAGAAAAGTTCTTTTCATATAAAGAGAATTTCGTTTCAAATCGATCGTTTAACCACGCTTTCGTTCCAAATAATGCTGCGCCCACATATGTAGTTACTCACCAAGAGTAGAGGCTACTTCCAAATATTATTATTAAAAAGAATTGCTCCGGAGCTTGGCTATATTTAGCTTGTTTACGCCTCACTATTAATAATTCAAGGAAGAGTAATATGTTTATAACTAAACTGATTCCAACTCGATTGATGGTTTTGCTGTCCATATTTTTTAGTATCAACGGTTTTTCAACCGACTTAACAAATGGAAATGCCGCAGCCGAAGTTGTTATCCCCAGCGCTATAGGCGCAATATTCGAAGCATCACCAAGTGGCGGGGATGCAACTCTAGTACTACGAGCCACCACACTGCTTACCAATGCATGGTTTGACGCATCCGCCCCCTACCACCCTACGGCTATTGGAGTTTACTCTGTTATTGAACGACGCCCAGAAAGCGAAAGTAACGACAATCGCAACATTAATATTGCCCTGCTTTATGCTTCACAACATATATTGAAAAGTCTTTATCCGCATCGCTCATCTGAGTGGGAAGCTATGCTAACCAACCTTGGTTTAGATCCAACCAACACGTCTACGGATATTACTAGTCCGATTGGTATCGGAAATGTCGCAGGGCAAGCGATTGTCGAAATACGAGAGCACGATGGTATGAACCAGCTCGGTGATGAGGGCGGTAAAGTCTATAACCAAGTCGCTTACCAAGACTATCTAGGGTACAAACCCCAAAATACCGCCTATCGACTGATCAACCCTTCTGCTTGGCAACCGGCTATCCTCAGCACTGGTCATGGTTTGTACCGTGTTCAGCAATTTGTTACCCCCCAGCATCGTAAAACTCTTCCCTACACCTATGACAATGTTCATGCCTTCCGCTCACCACGCCCTAAGGCGAGTAAGGTTTACAATTGGGCTGACTATGTAGAGCAAGCAGACCAAGTACTCGCAGAGTCCGCTAACTTAGATGATCACAAGAAAATGTATGCTGAGCTATTCGATAATAAAATTTTTAGTCTAGGATTCTCAGCTCTGTACGCTTCACAGGTCAATAACCTCAGTTTACTTGAGTTTATCCACTACGATTTTCTCACCAATGTCGCGGCGTTCGATACCTCAATCGCGATTTGGAAGGAGAAGTACAAGCACGATGCGGTGAGACCGTTTTCCGCTATTGGATTTATCTATCGTGATAACCCAGTAACCGCTTGGGGTGGCGTAGGGGCCGGCACTGTTAGTGACTTACCCGCATCACAGTGGACAAGCTATCTTAATGTGGCCGATCACCCAGAATATCCCTCCGCCTCTGCCAGCTTTTGTTCTGCCCATGCTCAAACCAGTCGATTATATTTAGGCTCCGATGATCTTGGTTATGTTGTTCCTGTCGAACAAGGTTCTTCTATGGTAGAGCCCGGTATCACACCTTCTCAACCCATTGAGCTAGTATTTGAAACTTGGACAGACTTAGAGGATAAATGTGGACAAAGTAGAGTCTGGGCGGGGGTTCATTTTCCAGCATCCGTTCCTGCCGGTCAGGATATCGGTCGAGAGATCGGTCAAATCGCTTACGAGTTTGTAATGAACAAGATTAACCCAGCCGCAGAATAAAGTTCGACTGCGTTTTTTAGCACTAGACGTATTAAAGGTGAGCAATATGCTCACCTTTAATTGAAAATGCGTCAAGTGACAAAACACGGCTAACTGATCACCTCTACGGGGACAATAATTTCGTACAAGGTGCCCTCACCTAACGAGCTTTGACAGCGAATTTCACCCTTCATATTTGAGATGGTATTGTAAACAATGGTCATACCTAGGCCAGTACCGCCCCCGCCTCTACGTGTCGTATAGAAGGGTTCAAATATCTTGGCGACTTGTTCTCCATTCATACCCACACCGTTATCTTGAAAAAGAATTACGAGCTTACTTGTCCCTTCCAATGAGACTTTCACATCAATTTTCCCGTCCGATACATTAGAGAAGCTATGCTCGACCGAATTACTAAATAGGTGCGTTAAAATTACAATAAATCGATTATGATTAGCATTGATCCTGAGGTCATCAGGGCAGTTAAGAGAGACTTGTTCAGAAGTGATTTCATGTTTGTAAACCAATGAGTTAATAATATCACTAAGGAACTCTTTAACGTCAAACGGACGATCGTCAAGCGTGCCTCCTTCCGCCGCCACTTGCTTAAAGATCTTCACTAAACTTGCGCTTCTAGTCAGGTTGACTGAAGCAATATTTATTGCTTCTTCAAGGCTTTTAATTAAATCTTTAGTCTCTTCAGAGGCTTCCTTACCTTTTGAGTTTTTAACCACTTCTTCCATATAAGAAACGGCCGTTATACTCGCACCTAACGGGGTGTTAAGTTCATGAGCCATACCACTCATTAAATGGCCAAGTGATGCCAATTTCTGGGATTCAATGATGTCTTGCTGGGCAGTACTGAGTTTATCCAATGAGTTTTTAAGGGCTTTGTTCTTTGCTTCAAGCATTGAGGGGCTTGGTATCGATAAAAAGAAAGGCAATAAAAACCAGATCCAAACACCCGTTGCTAATGAAGTAACGGCGGTTATTGCTTTAACAACCGCTGACACGCCGTATATGGGCTTCCAAATGACGATTGCACCAACTAAGTGAGAGAGCCCACAAGCGAGGAATATGATGGAACCAGCTAAAATAAAGAACCATGGATAAGGCAAATCTTTACGTTTACGAACAAAAACGACGACTGCAATAGTAATAGAGAAGTAAGCAAGAGCCGTCACGACATCAGATATGACGGAGGTCCATAAAATATCGGGCCTCCACGCGTAGCACATTCCATGAGGCATAAACGAATCGATATTAAAAAATGAACCTTCACCCATTTCAGCACCTTAGCCAAAGCTTATTGGACCTTGGTTAAGCATATACCTGACTGTCGATCACTGCCGAGTTTCATAATGCTTAATGACTCTGATACCCGATTCCTCGACCCCCTAATGGTTTAGCAACGACACTCTGCTACTCGTTTATGTCGCCAAATTACATTAACCGACAATATCATTCCGCGATATTGCAGACTCTATAAACTCGACAAATCGGTCAACTAAGGGGTTCACTTTTCGCTGTTTCCATATCAGGCCAACTTCCCAACTGCTCCCTTTTCCTTCTAGCGGAATCAAACGGACATTGGGTGGACAGATTTGATGAACACTTGCAGGCACGATAGTGTAGCCAATGCGGGCCGATACAAGTGCAAGCAAGGTTAAGATATCATCCGACTCTTGCTCAGCTACCAACGGTCTATTCTGATGCAGAAGATACGTGTCAATCTGCTGAGTAAGGCCAGGTCCCCTTTCTGGGTTGAGTTTTAAATAGTTCAATTCGGAGAGCGATTGCCATAATCGACCGTCATCAATCACTTCACCTTCATGAACCGCCAGTACGAGCTGGTCCGTAAAAAGTGGCAAACTCACCAATGGTTCACTCACAGGTAATCGATTAAAGCTTAAGTGCAACTCACCACTGTGGAGCTGACTACTCTGTATCGCCGACGGAATATCATTTAGAGTAATTTTCACCTTAGGATACTGTTGTTTGAATGAAGCGATATACTTAGGAGCGAGATGATAAGTGGATATTCCAAAGCCAATATTCAAATGTCCTACCGTCCCTTCCGCAACAAGATGAGACAGGCTCTTAAAGCTATTGAAATGGGCGACTAGCCTCTGGGCATCAGAAAGTAATGTTTCTCCTGCCAACGTAAGTTTTGCTCCTTGTCGACCTCGCTCAAATAGCAGTGATTCAATTGACTCTTCTAGCCGTTGGATCTTCTTCGTCAATGCGGATTGGGTTATACACAACCGCTCAGAAGCTACACGATAGTTTCCGTCCTCTGCAAGTTGGCAAAAAGCATGTAATTGATCGACATCCATTCCACATCCTCATCAAAAAGTGAATATCTTTCATTATATGGAATGAATGGAATTTAATAAACTTGTCTCATCAGTCATCAGCAACTAATAAGCAGGAAATCAGTTATGAAAGATATACGTGTTGCATCAGTCCAATTTAACCATCGCGCAAATGACAAAGCTTACAACTTCTCGATCATTGAGAGTTACGTCTTACAAGCCCGCATTGAACAAGTCGAACTCATCCTTTTTCCAGAGATGTGTATTACCGGATACATGCACGTATCAAACCTAAGCCGTGATGAAATTCAAGCAATCGCGGAACCTGTTCCACAGGGTCTCTCGACTCAAAAGTTACTGCGATTGGCAGAATCAGAACAGATGACAATTGGCGCTGGATTGATTGAGCAAGGTGATGACGGCAAGCTCTACAATACATTTGTACTGGCTATGCCGGATGGCAAAATTGCCAAACACCGTAAACTCCATACATTTATTAGCCAACATATGGATAGCGGTGATCAATACACTGTTGTCGATACGCCTCATGGTTGCCGTGTTGGGATCCTCACTTGCTGGGACAACAACCTTGTTGAAAACGCCCGAATGACCGCTCTGAAAGGGGCGGATATTTTACTCGCTCCTCATCAAACAGGTGGCTGTGACTCTCGAAGCCCGAATGCGATGGGTTTGATTGATCCTCAACTATGGCACGAAAGAGCAAGCAACCCTGAAGCAATCAAAAACGAAATGCAGGGCAAGAAAGGTCGCGAATGGTTGATGCGCTGGTTACCGTCACGTGCTCATGACAACGGAATGTTCGTTGTATTCAGTAATGGCGTGGGTGTGGATGAAGACGAAGTAAGAACGGGTCATTCAATGATCTTGTCCCCTTATGGCGAAACCATCGCTGAAACTGACAGCGTTGATAACGATATGGTAGTCGCAACACTTCAGGCAAAAGAGTTAGAGATGTGTACAGGTCGTCGCTGGATACGTGGTCGTAGGCCAAATTTATACCAAGACCTTTCCATTCCACAAGGCGACGAACTGAATGCGCATCAAGCTCGTTACGCAAAAAAATAACACCTGTAATACTCAGCTGTTCAGGTAGTTACAACATATCGTTCCACTTAATTTACTCGTAGTTACATTTACCCATTGTAAATGCGAGTAATTTTCATTAGCATCATTATTAGTTAAGAAGAGCCGCTATAACAGACCAATAGAAGACGAAGAAAATGGGCGACAGAAACAAAGACAAAAAGCTCAAAGAAGACGATATAGCGAAAGCTAAGCGTAAATCGTTAAAAAAACTAAAAAAGCTCGCGAGAAAATCGGACAAAACGATTGTTCAATTAGAGCTCCCTTCGTCAATGCCAACCGAACTTCGCGAGGCAGCAAATCAAGCCATTCTTAACGCGATTAATGAAATTACCGATTCTTTTACCCCCACAATTTCTTGGGTTGATGGTAACGATGAGCCTCGATGCGAAGATGAATTAAAAGAGACACACGCTTATTCAGAATCAAAGCGTCGTAAAGAAAAACTGTGGCGCAGTCATGGTTTGGTTAAGGCCTCTAACACAATACAGTCGTCATCGATCATTCCAACCGCCGATGTTCCATTAAAGTCTCCTCCTTGCAAAAGCTGCCCTGCATTGCAATTAGGCTTGTGTAAATGCGCAATGAAAAGACTTCAAAAAAGCGCCTAACTCTCCCTTTTCTTAATACCTATGCGAAAAAAAGCCAGCAACCTAAATTGCTGACTTACGTAATCAACGCCTATTGACTGAAAAAAGGCGTTATTCGTAACTAATTTCTCTCAAGCTTAAAATAGTTAACGTTAAAGTTGGTATTGTTGGATGAATCGTCAACACGGAACGTCATGCTGTGCTCACCCTTCTTTAAAAAGATCTCGCCCACTTCCTGAATAAAGAAAAGAGAGTGACTGCTGGTGTTCTTAACTTCATGGCGAAGGGTCTCTTGACCTTCAAACTCTAAAAAGAAAGCACCTGCTTCTTGCTGGCGAGCTGACACTCTTGCACTCACTGTGTAACTTCCTGTCTTAGGCACATCCACCGTGTAATTGATCCATTCACCATTACGAATCCAGCACAAATGTACTGCGCCATTTGTATCACAAATATCAACACTGTCGTACGCTCTTGAAACACTGCCTTTATTATCTGGCGTTGTATCGTAATAAGAAACCCCAGGCCCTTTAGTACCAAAAGCGTCAGCCATGACGACTACGGTTTCATCTTTCTTTTTACTGTTTGCCGAACCGTGCTCAATGTAATGGGTAATTTCTTCAATGTTGTCGGTTTGAATCATGCTGGTGTACATATCGTTAAGCAGCACGCCCCAGCCTTGGTCTGGATTAAGGTGGCTCGCTTCATCGGTATAACCTGCTCCAAGTCCATACCACAATGAGTTGACCCAAATTCGGCTGTCTTTACTTAAACTCTCTAGTAAATCAGGTTGCACATGTGCTTCAGAGTGATGACTAAATACCATTTCATAAGCAGCTGGTGTATGACGGTCAAACTGCTCAATATGATCAGCATTCGATTCACGGACAATATGCATGTACAGCACATTGTTATCTTGATCTAGAAACTCTTGCACTACTCTTGGGTCATCATTACTTTTGAACAAACCAATATTAATGGCATTGTTCTCTTCTAAAATACGGTAGATGTCATCTCTTAAACCCCAAGCGTGGTCCAGATTAATCAGCGCTCGGCCATCAGCAGCATCAATCACTTCTTCTAAAGTAGGGATTTTATATTCGGTAATTGGCATCTCACCGCCCTGCTTCCCTCTCAAGTAATATTGCTGAACCTGAGCTAACGTCATTTGATCAATTCGACCTGAGCCGTTTGTAGTACGGTCAATCGTTTGATCATGAGCAACAACAATATGTCCATCAAGCGTCTTTTTAAAATCAAGTTCAACAACAAGCACACCTTGCTCTATAGCTGAATGAATCGCTGGGATTGAGTTTTCAGGAGCCGATCGCCAATCAGCTCGGTGAGCCACCACCATAACTTCTGCATTCGCTGAGGTGTCTTTTAGAATTTCTTCCGGTGACATTGCTTGTGCACTAAGACTTGTCGCTGCAATGAGTAATGCTAATTTTTTCATTTTATCCTCGTGAATTATAATTATTTTGTATTCAATTCATTGAGTTGGAATTACCAAGCCAATCTCAACGAGGCTAAATCATCACTGTTTCAAATTTGATAATGAGTTCCTTTTCATCCAGGTATTTGACCCTTCTTGACTTAAGATCAATTTTCAAACCTCTGTAATATTAATCACTTACGGAGTTAACTTAAGGGTGGTAAAGGAGCGGAAAGATATTTTGGTGAGACAACTAAAAAGCCAACCCATAAGAGTAAATAACTCAAAGGGTTGGCTGGAAATCTTACCGAATGCTGTTACACACTAATGCAGTACAACACATAGGGGGGGGTGGTAAGATCAGGAGACATATTTATTTAGGAAAACTTCATTAAGCTACCCCTAGTACACCGTGTATCTCAGTTTTAATCCTGTCTGATTGCGTGCCAAAGATGGCTTGTAAGCTGTCACCAATCACCAGTACTTCACGTGCACCGAGCTGTTTCAGCTTTTCTCTGTCAACGTTCGCAATGTCTTTCACGCTAACTCTTAAACGTGTAATACAAGCATCAACCGACTTAATATTCGGCTTACCGCCCAGTGCTGCAACAATATCAACCGCTACCTCATCGGGTTGGCCTGCAATTACTACTTCTGCGATATCCGTTTCACGACCTGGTGTTTTAAGATCTAGTTTAGTAATAAGCAGACGGAACAATCCGTAATATAGGCATGCCCAAATAGGACCAATGATGAAGAACATCCAAGCATTACTCGACATTGGGTAGTACAAGAAGAACTGGATAGCACCGTGCGCAAAGTCCGTACTGTGCTTGATTTCCAAGAATGCCGTTAACGCAAACGCTATACCCGTCAAGAAGATATGAATAACATACAAAACAGGTGCCACGAACAAGAACGTAAATTCAATCGGCTCTGTGATACCCGTTAACCAAGAAGTAAGCGCCGCTGTTAACATTAATCCACCAACAACTTTCTTACGTTCTGGCGTTGCACAATGATAGATAGCCAATGCTGCTGCAGGCAATGCCCACATAGAGTACATGAAGCCGCCCGATAGGTAACCCGCAGTCTTATCGCCAGCAAAGAAGCGAGATAGTTCACCAGTGATTTCTTTACCTGTTTCAGGGTCAATATAACTGCCCACTTCAAAGAAGAACGGAGCATTCCAAATATGGTGCAACCCAACAGGAAGTAAAGAACGTTCACCAGCTCCGTAAATGGCCCAAGCCAATACAGGATTTTGATACGCAGCCCAATTAGAGAATGTATCAAGCATCTGACCGACTGGTGGCCATAAGAACGCTAACACTGCACCAACTAATATCGCGGTTATGCCTGTGATAATGGGTACAAAACGTTTTCCGGCAAAGAAACCAAGGTATTCGGGTAATCGAATATTATAGAAGCGGTTATACATCATAGCGGCAAAGGCACCGATAATAATCCCACCGAACACCCCCGTTTGCAGCGTTGAAACGCCCATTATTGTCGCATCGGTTTCTAGGCCTCGAAGACCAGTAACGATACCTAATGAAGCGTTCATGATGATAAGCCCTACTAAACCCGCCAGTGCTGCCGCACCATCGTTGCCTTTCGATAAGCCGAGAGCAACGCCGACAGCAAACATTAACTGCATGTTTCCAAATACGCCATCACCTGCTGCCAGCATAATTTTACTCAGCGCATCAGGAATAAACGCAAACCCAGCATTACCTATTCCGAGCATTAAGCCGGCTACAGGAAGTACCGCAACGGGCAGCATTAATGAGCGCCCTATTTTTTGTAGTTGTCCAAAGATATTACCTAACATTCTTCCCTCCTAGTTGGAGATTGTTATTCATTCCACTATTGGTTTGTAAGATCATGGTTTCTAAGTTCATGGTTTTAGATTCATTGATTTGAAATTTGTTTATGAAGCCTAATCATCATATCGAGGACACAAACGCTGAAGGTTACAAATGAATAGGGATTTGTAAGCGAACTCTTACAAAAATAGTGCTTTGTAAGTAGCAAATTACACCAACTAAAATTGAGTTCGCGAATGTGTCGATGCATGATATTGATGAAGCTGTTCTATAAAGTGCCAAAGCGATATAGAGCAGAGAGAGATCAAAGGAATGGACGCTATGGATAACAAGCAAATTTTGGTTGTTGATGATAATTTGGAATTACGTGACGCACTATCAGACTACCTTGGCCGCGCAGGGTTTGATGTTATTGGCGCTGAGAATGGAGAGGTAATGTGGCGTCTGTTAGATGATCACCAGCCCGACCTTATTATTCTCGACATTATGATGCCCGGTGATGACGGCTTTACACTTTGTCAAAAACTGCGCCGCTTATCGGATGTCCCGATAATCATGCTTACCGCGGTTACCGAAGAGGCTGATCGCGTTGCAGGATTAGAGATGGGCGCAGACGATTACATCACTAAATCGTTTAGTCCGAGGGAGCTTCTCGCTCGTATCAAAACCATATTAAGACGTAGCCATTTGTCCAGTCACTCTCAACTTGCACGTAAAGTTCACTTCGCCGACTGGCAACTCGATACTGTTACTCGACAGCTCATTCATACGCCAACACGTACCGTCAAACAGCTTAGTGGCGCAGACCTAACGTTATTGTCACTGTTTGTTGGTAATGCCGAGTCTATTTTGTCTCGAGATGATATTGCTAGGGAAATCTGGGGCAGAGATGCCGACCCATTAGAACGCGGCATAGATGTGCAGATCAGCCGATTAAGGCACCACTTAGAAGACAAAGATCGTTCATTAATCATCACCGTTCGCAATAAAGGCTACATGCTCACGACCGGTGCAAGTTATGAAGGTTAAAACGTCTAAGCGGTGGTCTAACTCGCTGGCTGTTCGTACTAGTATATTCCTTTTGCTGGTGATTATTTTGGCGCAAGTATTAGCTGGAACCATCTGGTATCAACATGCTAGTGAACGAGATAAACAAGGGCTAACAACAACCGTTAACAGCTTGGCTCGAAGTGCATCATCGACTATCTCTTTTTTTCAAACCCTACCTTCTGAATACCGTCACCTTGTTCTTAATCAGCTTCGCAGCATGGGGGGAACTCGGTTCTTTGTCTCTCTCAATGATCACGAAATATCGGTTAAACCACTGCCTCAAAGTGAGCGTAAAACACTGGTTATTAATGAAGTAAAAACGGTTCTTAACAATGAACTAGAGGGTACTCCTAATATTAAGGTCGAATTTACACTACGTGATGATTTACGCGTATTTAATAAGGAGTTATCGATTGATGGCCTTCCCCTTCTATGGGCCCACTACTCGTTATCCTATGGCGATCTCAATCCGCCTATTTTGGTTATGCAAATCGAAGTTGCACCTGAAGAGTGGTTCTATTTAGCCGCCGTTTTACCTGGTCCTTATGTTGCACTGGAGACCAGTTACTTTGATCTTCGCGAATGGTTTACCTTGCTGCTTTCTGCTGTATTGCTTTTAATATGTACTTGGTTTGTTGTCCGCCGTGAGATCCGCCCTATTCGTCAGCTTGCCAAGGCTGCAACGCTTATGTCGAGTAAGCTAAAAGTACCCGAAGTGAAAGAAGAAGGCAGCGCCGAACTTCGAGCAGCAGTACGAGCATTTAATAAAATGAATCGCCGTATTGATAGCCACATTAAAGATCGAGAAATGCTTTTTAGCGCGATTTCCCACGATTTAAAAACGCCAATCGCCTGCTTAAAGTTACGTTCCGAAATGCTTGACGACCCAAACGAACGAGAACGATTTACCCGTATTACCAATGACTTAGACCTCATGGTCAAAGGTGCATTGCAATGTATTAAAGAGACCGACATTCATGAGGAGATTGAGCTTATCGATATCGAACAGCTTGTTCAGCATATCGCCTCTTTTGTCTCTCAAGATCCTAGAAAAATCACAGTGCAGGGAGAATCCCATACTCCACTAGCTGGCAAGCCTCTAGCAATAAAACGTTGCATACAAAACTTAGTCGATAATGCCATTAAATATGGTGACCAAGCCGATATTCAAATCAATGATAGCGAAGAGCAGATCACTATTGTTATTGAAGATCATGGTCATGAAGTGGATAGCACATTGATTGAGAAACTGTGTGAACCCTACTTCCGTGCGAATACCAATTCATCAACGGAAGGTAGCGGACTTGGCCTTACCATTTCGCAAAGCATTGTGAAAGCCCATGGCGGTACTCTTGAGCTTTCCGTGACTCATCGCGGCGGCCTACGCGCAGCGTTAATTTTCCCGAGAGATTGATTTAGAGAAATATTATGACCATCAAGTTACGCGGTAACAAGTTTCACTTTACTACGCTGCTGGCATTGCTGAGTTTCAGTGCCAGTGCAGACGTAGAGTTCTTACATTGGTGGACATCCAATGGCGAACAAAAAGCACTGAATATTCTCGAGGATCACTTAGCATCCTCTCCGCTTAGTATATCTACCTCATCCGTTTTGGGCGGAGGTGGTGACAGTGCCATGACAGTGTTGCAAGCTCGAGCATTAGCAGGCAATACCCCGAGCTTTGCGCAGATAGAAGGACCGAGCATTAAATCATGGGATGCCATCGGCATTTTGCATGGCATTGATGATGTGGCCAAACAACACCGTTGGGATGACGTACTCTACCCGCTCTCTATCGACATAAATAAAACAGAAAACGGGTATGTTGCGCTGCCACTGACACTTCATCGTTTAAATTGGCTATGGGTAAATCACCGTTTATTAACGCAACTGAAGCTCGACACACCTAAGACGTGGCCCGATATGTTTGATGCGATGGATAGAGCGAAGCAACAAGGCTTAATGCCATTAGCCATTGGTGAGCAACCTTGGCAGATAGCCCAGCTATTTGAAAGTTTGGTCATTGCATCAGGCGGTGTGGATTTCTATAAAACCGCTCTGGTCGAGCTTAATCGTAACAATATCGACTCTGCACAAATGCGCCATGCGCTAAAACAGTTTAGACGACTAAGTGAACTTCTCGACACTTCAGGTGCAGAAGAGACTAGCAAAATTCTAATAAATCAAAAATGGGACACTGCAACTGCTGCGCTTGCCAATGATAAGGCACTGTTTCAACTTGGAGGTGACTGGATTCTTGGCGATTTGCTCGCAGCGAATATCGATGTTCCTACTCATATTGGCTGTTACCCCGCACCACAATCGCACAATATTTTTCTTTATAATATGGACAGCTTTATCTTCATGACGCGTAAAGACTTCAATCAAGATGATGCGATAAACCTTGCGAGTATACTTGCTGACAAAGACTTTCAAATGCGATTCAACAAAGTAAAAGGCTCAATTCCTGTACGATCAGATATTGATTTGGCAACGTTCAACCCATGCCAAGTAAAGTCCTATCACGACTTTAACTACGCTATGGAGCACGGTCTTGCTGCACCGAGTATGACCGATTCCATGGCGGTAAACCCAATGGCACAGCAAGCCATTAATTCAGAAATATTCAGATATTACCGAGATAACACCGTGAGTGAGGACGAAATCATAAAACGCATCATTTCTATTGCAGAAAGTAATTAGAACGTAATTAATCGTCTACAATTAGCGTTATAGGATGGTCCTGTTACTAACAAGCTGAATACCTAACAAATCAGCAGCTTCTTACTAAAAACTCATCAATTATGACGAAGTTCATTTCACAACAATTTATCTCAGCCAAGTCTGTTATTACCATTATCTCTTGGCTATTTTCCGCCATGGCGATCGCCGTAGTGGGTTTCCTTATTTACTTTTTAAGCTCTTTAGACAACTTAGCGACTCTTGAACTAAATCAGCGGATGGACTTAGCCCTTAAACTAGAGAATCAGCACAGAGCGTCCCTACTTGAAGAATACACCTACTGGGACGAGACCTATAATATGGCCATTATTGATCAGGATACCCTTTGGATTGAAGAGAACACAGGCGGGTACCTTCTAGACAGTAAAGGTTTTGATTTTAGTGTGGCTATTACGCAAGGGACTCAAAAAGCTTACCTCGTTAGCAGTGATGAAATAAAGGCGCCGAGCTTTGACGATATTATGAAACAAGGGCTGATACAGATGATGGAACAGTCCAAAACACTAAATACTAGAACGAAAACCACCAGTGGCTATTTTCTATTAGGCGACAGTTTATATGTGGTTGTCGGTGGGCCACTTATTGAAGAAGATACAGGGATAACTAGGGACGGTACTTACTTGGCTCTTGGGACCCTTATGGATAGATCAGAGTTAACGGTGTTTGCCAAAAACCACCAGATATTTGATTTAAAACTGATTCTTGATACAGAGCCGCAACAATACGGTACCGCTATTATTGCGCCTAATGGGGAAAAAATTGGCACATTCACGTGGAAGCCTTACCTTCCAAGTAAAGAGATAATCCCTTATGTCACTTTGGTCGTTATCACCTTCAGCCTGATTACCATTTTCGTCACTCGGTTAATACTAATGAGAGAGCAAACAAATAGAGCGGCTTACGAAGAGAAGTTGTTCCTTGAAGCGACACAAGACTCACTCACTAAGATAATCAACCGGCGGTATTTTTGGGATATTGGGCGGAAAGAGTTTGCACTGTATCGCAATGAAAGTAGCTCATTTAGCGTTGTCATTCTAGATATAGACCACTTTAAACAGATCAATGATCAACACGGGCACAGTGTTGGAGATAAAGCATTAGTGCATTTTACCCAAATATGTAACCAAGGGCTTAGAGATACCGACATATTCGGACGCGTAGGCGGTGAGGAATTCGCTATTATTTTACCCAATACAAACTCAGAGAAAGCACTCGCAGTGACGAATCGTATTAGAACTTTGTTAGTAGACAACCCAATGGGTATACACCCCAACGAAATTAAGATGACGGTGAGTATAGGTGTAGCCGTTATTGATAATAACAGTAGTTTTGACTCTCTTATTGAACAAGCAGACATTGCGCTCTATCAAGCCAAAGAAAGTGGACGAAATAGAGTGACACTATATCGCCCCAACTCTGAACCTACAGAACCCTAAAATCGAAGCCCTCATTTTTCTACCCGTCTAGTTTTGCACCTTTAGATACCGCCGTTCTTTATCGCCCGTGCAAGAAATAGAAAACTACCAATAAAACGAAGGCGATCGCACGGTATTGCCACCTTTCCTGTTTGGTTCAGTATTCAGCTTTTGTTAAGCACTCTACGATCGCAAAATTTCCAACTGGATTTATTGTCGATAAAACACCCGATCAGCGATAAATATGTGCTTCTTGACGCTGCCTGACTTGATGTAAGTCAATTTGTAATACACAATATGCGCCCGTATCAGGGTGAGTTTTTTCACCTTCATTACCAATCAAACATCATTGGTTTTACCTATTATGATAATAGGCAGGACCTAATATATATTTTAGGATGCAGCTGTTACCGTTAGCGCATACTAAGTAACTCGTTTTTAAAGGAAAGATGATGGTAATACCTGAAAATAGCAGCATCGTAATCTTTGGTGCTTCGGGAGATCTTACCTATCGTAAGTTAATCCCTGCTTTATACCACCTTTATGCGAACAATCAGCTTCCTGAATCATTTGCGATTCTAGGTGTAAGCAGAACTGATTATAGCGATGAGTCTTACCGCTCGAAATTAAAGCAATCACTTCAGGAAATGGAAAAAACTGAACCAGAGGTACTGAATGCTTTTATTGAACATTTACACTATCAAGCAATCAATACTTCAGATGTCAACGACTACGCACGTCTTGCGAGTCGCCTTGAGCAAATAGAAGAAAAGTATCAGTTCGAAAACCACAATACTTTATTCTATTTAGCTACGCCGCCTAGCCTTTACGGGATTATTCCTGCAAACCTAGCAGCGCATGGTCTGAACGACGAATCAAATGGCTGGCGTCGCCTTATTATTGAAAAGCCGTTTGGTTATGATCTTGAATCAGCTCAAAAGCTGGATACAGAGATCCACCATCACTTCCAAGAACACCAGATTTACCGTATTGACCATTACTTAGGTAAAGAGACGGTACAAAACTTATTAGTTCTTCGCTTCTCTAACGCTATGTTCGAACCACTGTGGAACCGTAACTTTATTGATTACGTTGAAATCACAGGTTCTGAGTTCTTAGGTGTTGAAGAGCGTGGCGGTTATTACGATGGCTCAGGCGCTGTCCGTGATATGTTCCAAAACCACCTGCTGCAAGTACTCGCAATGGTTGGTATGGAGCCACCAGCGCAAATTAATGCTGACTCAATACGTGATGAAGTCGTTAAAGTACTTCAGTGTTTGAAACCATTGGAAGAAGACGACCTACGTAACAACTTAGTATTAGGTCAATACACGGCGTCTGACGTGCGTGGTCAGCACCTAGTAGGTTACCGCGAAGAGCAAGGCGTTGCCGACGATTCTCGTACTGAGACTTACATCGGTTTAAAGGCTTACATCAACAACTGGCGTTGGAATGGCGTTCCTTTTTATGTTCGCACAGGCAAACGATTACCAACACGTGTAACCGAAATTGTTATCCACTATAAGAACACGCCTCACCCTGTTTTTGGCCAAAATGCTCCTGAGAATAAACTGATCATCCGTATTCAACCGGATGAAGGTATTCAGATGAGCTTTGGACTAAAAGAGCCGGGCGCTGGTTTTAATGCCAAAGAAGTGAAGATGAACTTCTCTTATTCTGATTTGCCTGAGACTCAAATGCTGACGGCTTACGAACGTCTTCTTCTTGATGCGTTAAATGGCGATGCGACACTGTTTGCACGTACTGATGCCGTAGAAGCGTGCTGGAAATACGTTCAGCCAATCTTAGACTTCAAACAAGATCCTCAAGCACTGTTTGGTTACGCTTGTGGAACTTGGGGCCCACAAGAAGCGCATGATCTTCTACAAAGAGATAATCGCTCTTGGCGCTTCCCATGTAAAAACTTAACTGACACGGATTATTGCGAATTATGATCAACCATAAGATCTTTGCAACACCTGAGCTAGTTGTAGAAAACCTAGCCAATGAAATGAAAGCGTATAGCGAACAAGGTACGCCTATTCATATTTCTCTTTCTGGTGGTAGTACGCCTAAGATGCTGTTCAAGCTTTTAGCGGCAGCACCTTATGCAGAAGGAATTCAATGGAATAACCTTCATTTCTGGTGGGGCGACGAGCGTTGTGTTGCACCTGATGATGCAGAAAGTAACTATGGCGAAGCTAATACTCTTCTTTTCAGCCAAGTAAACTTACCGGCGGAAAACATTCACCGTATTCGCGGTGAAGACGAGCCTAAAGTTGAAGCTGAGCGTTTCGCTAAAGAGATGAGCGATGTGATCCCAACAGAAAACGGAACGCCTGTTTTCGATTGGATCTTGTTAGGTGTTGGTGCTGATGGCCACACAGCTTCACTTTTCCCAAATGTGACTGACTACCAAGATGAGAACCTGTCTGTACTGGCTTCTCACCCTGAGTCTGGTCAAATCCGTGTTTCTAAAACAGCAAAAGTTTTAGAAGCCGCAAAGCGAATCAGCTACCTAGTGCTTGGCGCAGGTAAAGTTGAGATCGTTAAAGAAATTCATACAACCCCTGCTTCCGATCTGCCTTACCCAGCAGCGAAGATCCAGTCTAAGACTGGCGAAACAGAGTGGTTCCTAGATTCAAATGCAGCAAGTGCTATCGCTTAATTGCGACTAGCCGTAAGGAGATAAAAATGAAAGGTGATATCGGTGTAATCGGCTTAGCAGTAATGGGCCAGAACCTTATCCTAAACATGAACGACCACGGCTTCAAAGTTGTGGCTCACAACCGTACTGCTGCAAAAGTAGACGAGTTTCTAGAAGGCCCAGCTAAAGGGACTAACATTGTTGGTGCTTACTCTTTAGAAGAGCTGGTTGAGAAGCTAGAAGCGCCACGTAAAGTGATGCTAATGGTTCGTGCTGGTGACGTTGTAGACAAGTTCATCGAAGCTCTAACACCACTACTAGACAAAGGCGACATCATCATTGATGGTGGCAACACTAACTACCCAGACACTAACCGTCGTGTTGTTGCTTGTCGTGAAAAAGGCATTCACTTCATCGGTACTGGTGTTTCTGGTGGTGAAGAAGGTGCGCGTTTCGGTCCTTCAATCATGCCAGGCGGTTCTCCTGAAGCATGGGAAGCGGTTAAGCCAATCTTCCAAGGTATCTCAGCGAAAACTGATGCTGGCGAGCCTTGTTGTGACTGGGTTGGTAACGATGGTGCTGGACACTTCGTTAAAATGGTACACAACGGTATCGAATACGGCGACATGCAGCTAATCACTGAAGCATACCAGTTCATGAAAGATGGCTTGGGTATGTCTGCTGACGAGATGCAAGCGGTATTCGCTGATTGGAACAAGACTGAGCTAGACAGCTACCTTGTTGAAATCACCGCTGACATCCTTGGCTACAAAGATGAAGACGGTGAAGCACTAGTTGAGAAGATCCTAGATACTGCAGGCCAAAAAGGTACTGGTAAGTGGACAGGTATTAACGCATTAGACCTAGGTATTCCTCTAACGCTTATCTCTGAGTCTGTATTCTCTCGTTGCCTGTCTGCACTGAAAGACCAACGTGTTGAAGCCCAAGCGCTATTCGAGAAGACAATCACACCTGTTGAAGGCGACAAGCAAGAATGGGTTGATGCACTGCGTCAAGCTCTACTGGCTTCTAAGATCATCTCTTACGCGCAAGGTTTCATGCTAATGCGTGAAGCGTCGAACGAAAATGGTTGGGATCTTAACTACGGTAACGTTGCTCTAATGTGGCGTGGTGGTTGTATCATCCGTTCTGCTTTCCTAGGCAACATCCGTGATGCATACGAAGCGAACCCTGATATCGCATTCCTTGGCTCTGATGACTACTTCAAGAACATCCTACAAAGCAGCCTAACAGCGTGGCGTAAAGTTTCTGCGAAATCACTAGAGTCTGGTATTCCAATGCCTTGTACGATTTCAGCACTTTCGTTCCTAGACGGCTACACAACAGCTCGCCTGCCAGCTAACCTTTTACAAGCTCAACGTGACTACTTCGGTGCTCACACTTATGAGCGTACTGACCGTCCACGTGGTGAATTCTTCCACACAAACTGGACTGGTACAGGCGGCGACACTGCTTCTACAACTTACGACGTTTAATCGTTAGTTAGATTCAGTTCTTCGAACGATAAAGGATGCCAAAATGGCATCCTTTTGTTTATGTGGAACATTCGCACATCAACGAACAAGTAACTCAAACAACCTGCTAACAGTAACCCTTCATTAACTACTCCTACCCCACTGTTCATTCATACATAAAAACTTATCTCAAAAATTAATTCTGTTATACGGAATAATTCCGCCTTTTGTGAACAACATAAAACTTACCAGTACCCAATACACTGATTTGCATATGTAAATGATTTACTATGGTTAGATTCTAGAAAATTAGAAGGCGGTAGCGTGGATTACTATACGGAATTAGTCCGTCTATTAAGCGTTATATGATTAGGAGTGACACATTGAGTAAGTGGGATAATATCGCAGAGATTGTTGATTTCAATCTTGAAATTTCAACGGAATATTTCACAGCATCAGTACCTAAAAATGCCAAAGTTCTTGATTTCGGTTGTGGCTATGGGCGTATTACAAATCAGCTATATGAACTAGGGTATCATCACTTAGTTGGAGTAGATTCCTCACTTGAAATGATTAAAAGAGGCAACAGTGATTATTCATCGCTAGATTTACGTCACCTTTCAGGGAGTATTCTACCCTTTTCTGATAACGAGTTTGACTCAATTGTTACCTGTGCAGTGTTCACTTGTATTGCGACTCAAACTGAACGTAAATACGTCATAGAAGAGCTTCATAGGGTTTTAAGACCCAACGGCATTCTCTATTTAGCTGAGTTTTGTTCAAATAACAGCCTACGTTTCGAGTCATCTACAGGCGTTCCAATGTGGCATAGCCAACAAGAAGAGCTCGAGCTCATGCTTGAGGGGTTCAATATTGAATTATCTAATGTAGTTGAAAGCGCAACAATGTCAGGGCATTCAAGTAAAGCTAGCCATATTATTGCACGCAAAATCATATAACAAATTGTTCAACTGGATTCCAAAACGCTTGGCAATTTTATAATGGTCAATATTTGTGATTCCGGTGGTCCTATTAGGTTTGGTGGCATTGTTTTGTCACTAGTTAACAAGGCGTTATAAGCCATGAGATTACTTCCCTCCCATTCGGGACTCCATTCTGTTAAACTGTGCCTTTAATTCTAATCATAACCCTTACTCTTAGGCTCCAACTGAGTAATAAATAAAAGGTGTATTTAGGTCATGTTCGCGAAGCTGAAACCATATAAATCATTACTCTCATTGGCGATCGTCTTTGGTCTTAATATTTCAGTCCCCTCAGCAGCACATGCAGAGGTTAAACAAACTTCAGACTTAACCCACTGTAAAAACGTGTCTAATGCATTTAAAAATGATCCAGCAGTGAAATGGTCTGATCACGTAAAGTCATTAAATCATCCGACTCAAGCGAGAGAGGTTAAAGTTATCTATCGCGAGGGAGTTGTACTTGGTTGCAAAGCTGTAATATGGAAAGGCAATAGTAGTACTATGAGTCGTAGTCCTCTATACACTCAGTTAGACTTTTCTACAGACAAGGTCAAAGTTAAAGTTTATCACGCTCCTATACCAGCACCGTCTTTGATTGCTAAGCGTAATGCTATTGCTGAGGCTAAGCAAAAAGAAGCTAACCAACCTGTGAAACCGTTGTTTACTCAAGAAGAGCTAGCGGCAATGAAAAAGCATGACGAACAGGTTGAGCAAGACAAGGAGCGCTTTAGTCCAATCTGTGAATCCACGGCGCAGGACTTAGCAACAAAGCTTTTAGGTGACCTACATCATGTAATGTTCACATACAAGCAAGGTGATGCCATAAATTGTAGTGCTGTGATTATCTCAGACGGCAATATCCAAAATATTAGTATTAAGAAAGACCTAAATAGCAATAAGTACACTTATAGAAGTCAACGATAGTTATTCATCGTGACTTTAAAAAATGGCTTATAACAAACAATTTAAGAGTGATTCCCCACGCTTGGCATTTTGGGTTTGGGTCAAGTTCAGTGTTTACAGCGTTCTAGTTGGGTGTCGTGGTAGCGTGGTTCACACCTTAATTGGGCGTTATGTTCTTGGAGGATTTAGTGAAATTCAAACTTACATTAAACGAAGTTTTTACGTTGGTTATTGCATTAATATCAATGGTTTTGGCTTGTTATTCGTTACATTTGTCACTAAAAGCGAAGACCCCTAAACTCAGCATTGAAACCGAACAAACCAAATGTTCAGGTGGTAAAGATTGCTTTAAAGTATTTGTATTTAACAACGATGACGCACCATGTTTCGAGTTCACTTTAGAGTATGCGGAAGAAGTTGGGCAAGCTTTTTACATGCAAGGTTATGAAAAATCGAGCTTATTCAATAGTAGTGTTATGAATAATATGGTCGTATTTCCACCTATGATGATGATTCCATTGAACCGTGATAGTGGAAAGTCATGGCTTGGCTTTCTAGATAATAAACAAATAGCATACTTTACATTTCTACCTAAAGCTTCAATACCCACAAAATCAAAACTAAAGGTTACATGCGTTGGCTTTGAAGAAATAGTTCAACTGTGAGCTAAACATAACAAATTACTTAACAAAGACTCCTAACGCTTGGCGACTACAGTCGCAATTTCGGCTCCGCGTTTATGGCACAATATTCAAGTTAAGTGGCATCGCGTTGTCGCTTGTTAGCAAGGCGTTATGTATTTAGGTCATGGGTGAAGTAATGAGGAAGTTATTGGTTGCAATTACAGGAGATTGGGATGGCGGAAATAATGGTGAATATCCTTTAATTCTTGAGTATGACTCTTCTGAATCGGATGTACCTTTTATTTCTAGCCAAGGATGGGGACATGGATATTCAGGTAATAATTTTAGTCTTGATACATTAAAGAAATACAACATTATTGAGTTATATAGTAAGCCTGAATCGTTTTGGGCGTATGAAATATTGATTGAGACGTTAAAGGAAAACCTAGATAGCCATGAAGCTGGTAAATCATTGTTATCAAACTTACATGGTAACGAACCAAATCTCCCCCCTGACTTATTGGCTATTTTGCAAAGAAATGCATAACAAATTGTTCAACTGAATTCCAAAACGCTCGACACTTTTGTAATGGTCGGCTTTTGTGGTTACGGTGGCCATATTGAGTTTGTTGGCATTGTTTTGTCACTAGTTAACAAGGCGTTATATGGTAGGAGTACTCAATGCACTTAAAACATAAAATTACTGATCCTGAGTGCTCTGATTTTTCAGCCTTAACAAACGAATTAAATGTCGCTCTTAAAGAGATAACATCTGATACTGGTGAAAGCTCATTTTTACGTGATGAATTTTGTCCTACAACAGATGGATGTTTAGTTGTTTATTCAAAGGGTAAAGCTGTAGCTTGTGGTTTATTTCGTAAACACAATGACAGCTCTTGCGAATTGAAGCGCATGTATTCAAATGTAAAAGGTGCTGGTAGTTATTTGATTTTACAACTTGAATCATATGCCGCCCATAAGGGTTATGAGCATGCAATATTGTCGACTCGTATATTAAATAAAACGGCGATTAGCTTTTATAAACATCATGGTTACCGAGAGATCGATGCTTACGGAAAATATGCACATACCAACAGTTCAATCTGTTTGGGTAAAGCGTTAACCATATAACAAATTGTTCAACTGGATTCCAAAACGCTTGGCATTTTTGTATCGGTTGGCTTCAGTGTTTTAGGCGGTAATTTATAGTTTGGTGGTTGGCGTTTTTCCACCAATTAACAAGGCGTTATATTTTTTTGGGGGGTTCTGAGTCCAAAATGAAAAGCATTAGTAAGTATTATATCCCGATATTGCTTAGTTTTATTTGCTTTAGCACCTTTGCTGAAAGCACTAAGGATGATTTCGAACAGTTTTTAGAACAAGAAGTTTCACTCAGTTCCCTGAGGAAAGTTGGCTACAAAGCTGGAGAGATGTGGCCAATATTGCTACAAGCTCATCGAGGCGAAGTTTTGTTAAGTAGAACCGATGCCGAAACTTTCGTTGTTAAGTTGATAGATCTAGATATGTGTTTAAACCAGATCCATGAAGAGCATCCGTATGAACCAGATATAAAATCAGCTTATTTCGTCACGTTAGACGATTCAGTGCTTTATGTAGAAGCAGTTAACAGTTTAGGTAGGCTAATTGGAGATGACGATTCTCACATTCAAAAATTGGTTTCGAATGTTATTTGTGGTCAATATTTATCCCCAGAGGAATTAAAAATATAACAAATTGTTCAACTGGATTCCAAAACGCTTGGCAATTTTGTATCGGTTAGCTTTTGTTATTACGGTGGTCATATTAGGTTTAGTGGCATTGTTTTGTCACTAGTTAACAAGGCGTTGATATGACCCCCACTGTCAATTAGAACGTAGAAGTTTCTGCTCCTACATTTTCAGAGCCTTATTCTGTTTAGGGATAGTGTTACCGCATAGATGAAGCAAGTAATTTCGTCGGTTCTCATGCTGATATACGTGGATTACTCATCATTTGATGAGCAGCGCCTACCTTACTTATTCCGTCGTGACACCTGTCTTCAGTCTATGCTCGAGGTTCAATAAAGCGTGAGCTTTATTGCCATCCTAACGCCGTCGGTGGTTGTGCCACACCCGATGCTTCACCCATTGCGATAACACTAATTTATTTCTCATGCTGGTAGCCTTGCTATGCGAGTTTTAGGATCCACGTCGGTCACAACGACCTCTCTTGCGATGGCCCAGATATACGCAATCATCTCACGTGCAATGGCGGCGACCACAACATTGCGGGGCTTTCCTTTTTGTAAGAGCCTTTGATAACGTCGACATAAACGTTGTTGAGCTTGCCAAGCGATATCGACAATCTCTTTAGGCAACCCTTCTTGCCGACGCTGTAGCTCCGTTGAGATATTCGCTTTGTGTTTGTACGTGTGAGCGCCTTCTATTAGAAGCCGTCTTGCTCGTCCGTTACCACACTTGGTTAAGCTTCCTCGACGTGTTTTATTCCCACTTGAGTTTTCGGTTGGAACAAGGCCTAGATACGCCATCAATTTTCTGGGATGGTCAAAACGTCGCAAGTCTCCGAGCTCGGCAATGGTGCCGAGAGCGACCAACAGTCTGACCCCGCGCATCGCTTGAATGGCTTTGACGACAGGGTAGTATCGCCAGTTTTTGACTTGATGAATCAGTTCATTATCAAGTCGTTGTAACCTCTGCAAACGTTCACTGATGGTAATTATCATCTCTTGAAGTACGATTTGCTGACTATGGTGAGGCAGTATTAATTCCGTCAGCCAACGTAGATGTTGTTTTGACCAATTGTCTTTCACCTTAGCTTRAATATTATTGCGAAGTAGAAAGCCTTTGAGCTGAAATTTAGCGTCCTTTAAGTCTTTCATAGCGGTTTCTCTAGCTCGAGATAAATCACGAATCGCTTCATCTTCTGCCTCCGGTACATAGATAGGCGTAAGCTCTTCGGCCTTAAAGAGTTTGGCGAGTTTTTCTGCGTCACGCTTGTCTGTTTTCACTCGGTCTCCAGGCTTTTTAGGGATAAGAGAGGGAGCGATGACATAACAGCAGAGTCCAAGGCCGGTGAGTAGACGGTACGTCCAGTAGCCACAAGGGCCCGCTTCATAAACAAAGTGCAGTGTTGCTTTGGGATATTGAGATTGAAGTTGTTGGACGAGCTTAATCAGTGCCGACTTATTCGACTTGATACGCCCCATATGTTGAGGAACGGCTCCACGATTACCTTGTAACACTGCGACTTGGATAAAGGACTTATGCGTATCTAAGCCAATGAAAATTATGCTATCGTTATTCATGCTAGCCTCCAAATTTAGTTGTTTGCACACTAATTATGGCTCTGGCTTTACGCTAACCCACGAAATTGGAGGCTAGCACCTCGTGGGGGTCATTATGTCTATGCTCTAGGAGTTTTAGAATGAATAGTAAGATTTCTGAATTATTGTTTCGTTCGTTGGGTACACATGCCCTTAAAGAGTTTTCGTTGTCCGGAAGTGGTCTAAAGCTTGTTGTCGCGCCTTGGGACGACCTTGATAATGAGGCTGTGGCAGTTTTTAGTGAACTTGAAATTAGTTACATTGAAGCAGACTGCGGTATAGAAGGTAGCATTTCAGATTTTAACCTGCCGTGGGACATAATCAGATTTGACTCGCACCACAAGGATGGCGATGTCTGGGAGTTCGGCTTATGTTGTAGCGAAATCCAGGTAGGTTTTCGAGCAAATATGCCCCAAATTTCATTTTGACTGTAGCCGAGTGCTAATAGCAGACAACGAACATAGCAAACTGCTCAAGGTGGACTACCAACGCTTGGCAATTTTGGTTCGGATTAGTAGCGGTGTTTACTGTGGTAATTTTTAGCTAAGTGGACGTATTTTTCTGCCAGTTAGCTTAGCGTTATGAGTTTTCGCAACTTTAGAGGCAAGGAGTCAATTTTGTTTAAGCTTTATTATTCTCCAAACAACGCAAGTCTAGCTCCACATTTTTTGCTTCACCACTTAAAAGCAGACTATGAGCTATTGTTAGTGGATAGAAAATCAAACTCACAGAAATCAGCGGATTACCTTAGACTCAATCCAACAGGTCGAATACCTACCCTAGTAATAAACGAACAACCAATTTTTGAAAGTCCTGCTATCTGTACATATATTTGCGAATTGCATCCCAAATCGGGTTTAATGCCATCGATAGGTAACCCGCTGCGTCCTTTATTTTTTCAATGGTTAGCGTTTCTAAATAACACGTTACAGGCAGAGCTCATGATTCGATATTATCCTCATCGCCACACTAATGATGAAACGAACATTCCAAGTATTATAGCGGCGCAAGACGACAGAATCGCAGATGCACTATCAATTATCAACGACCAACTAAAACACAATGATTACTTAGTTGGTGACTCGCTCACAGCATGCGATTACTTTCTTTTTATGCTTGCTGGTTGGTCACTACCCGTTAAAAAGTCACCTCTGGCTTATAACCATTTAGCAATGTACTTAAAGCGACTTTGTAAAAACTCGACGATTCAATTTGTCTGTGACTTCGAAGGAATAGATATCACAGAATTTGAGTCATACTCATAACAAATTGTTCAACTGGATTCCAAAACGCTTGGCAATTTTGTATCGGTTAGTTGTTGTGGTTAATGTGGTCAAATTAGGTTTGGTGGCATTGTTTTATCACTAGTTAACAAGGCGTTAGACTTCAAGGAAGAATCAGTGGAAATTAATCTAAGAGCAGCAGTCCAAACGGATGTTCAGGAAATCGCACAAATTCATGTGAGCTCATGGAAATCTGCATTCGAAGGGCTTATGCCAAAAGACTATATTAATGGCTTTACCGTCTCATCCCGTGTGGAAGAATGGCAGAGAACAATTAAAAACAACACCGAGTCAGTAGTTGTAGCGGTACGAGGAAGCAAGGTTGTTGGATTTATGTCTTACTCTGTTCTTCCTGAAAATGCAGAAATTATAGAACTAAGCAAACTCTACCTATGTCCTAGTGTTTATGGTCAAAGGCTGGGTAGCAAGTTTCTAGCTAATTTAGAGCATGAGTCCCAAGCTCTAGGGACAAAAACGATTAAGCTGTATGTGCTCGACAATAATGAAGCAGCAATTCAGTTTTACTCTAAACATGGCTTTGAGTTCGCAGACGGTTTTATGACTGAGGAATTTGAAGGTTCAGTTATTATCGATCTACTGATGGCCAAGCGAATTTAAGCCTAACAAAGCGTTTAAGACAGATTCGAAACGCTCGGCTTTATGCTCATTCACAAATAGGAGAACTTTTAGTGAAAGGAAGTTGCCTGTGCGGTACAGTTACATTTCAATTACTCGGTGAATTACCGCCAATTTATCAGTGTCACTGCTCACTTTGTCGAAAAGTATCTGGTTCCTCGTCTAACTCAGCACTAGTTGTTGGAAATACAAATTTCAAATGGCGCTCAGGCAAAGGTCAAATAAAATCATTCGCATCCCCTTCTGGCTTCAAATCTGAATTCTGTAGTAACTGTGGCAGCCCGGTGCCAAATATAAGTTCTGATGGTCAAACCTACTGGGTACCTGCGGGTTTACTGTCTGAGCCTATTAATACACAAGTAGCTGCTCATGTTTACGTGGATTCACACGCAAATTGGGACACTGGCTTTCTAAATGATACCGTCGCTAAGTATGATCAAATGCCTAGTGACGAAGAGTGGTCGCTACTATGTCGGTAGTACACGCATAATAAATTGTTTAACAGAGACAAAAAACGTATGCCATTTTTCGCTTCGTTACCGAATATAGCACACTAGTTTTGCCCGTTAACAAGGCGTGATGAGTAATCCCTATAGTGAGGTCTCAATGGTAAATGGAAGTTGTTTGTGCGGTAACGTTAAATATGAAATATCAGGTCAAATTGGCGATATAGTCCATTGTCACTGTCAAACTTGTCGTAAAGCTCATGGCTCTGCGTTTTCAAGTGTTGCCGGTGTCAGTGACTCAGACTTTAAATTATTGGGTGACGTGAGATTAGGTTGTTATGAATCATCCCCTGGAAAAAACAGATATTTTTGCCCAAATTGTGCAACCCAAATCTACGCAAAGAAAGAAGGCACTAAACATATAGTTTTACGTTTGGGGTCATTAGATGATGATCCAAAATCTAAAGAGATAAATCATATTTGGGTTTCTCAGAAAGCGAGTTGGTATTCGTTAAATAGTATTATTCCAGAACACCTTGAATTCGAGTAATACTCATATCAAATTGTTCAACTGGATTCCAAAACGCTTAGCAATTTTAGTTTAATCAGCTTTAGTGTTTACGGTGGTAACTTTAAGCTAAGTGGTTGTGTTTGCTAACCTATTATCAGGGCGTTGATATGACCCCCACTGTCAATTAGAACGTAGAAGTTTCTGCTCCTACATTTTCAGAGCCTTATTCTGTTTAGGGATAGTGTTACCGCATAGATGAAGCAAGTAATTTCGTCGGTTCTCATGCTGATATACGTGGATTACTCATCATTTGATGAGCAGCGCCTACCTTACTTATTCCGTCGTGACACCTGTCTTCAGTCTATGCTCGAGGTTCAATAAAGCGTGAGCTTTATTGCCATCCTAACGCCGTCGGTGGTTGTGCCACACCCG
>NZ_JAKJSV010000028.1:0-674 GCF_050337325.1 Vibrio kyushuensis | reverse complement strand
GTTCAACGTGCCAAGACTGACACTGATTTCTGAGGCGTCACCCGGTATGACGAGATTGCCACCATTGGCAATGGCAGGCGGTGTTTGTAGTACTCCATCCCCATTGAGGTAAGTCACCGTGAGGTCGCCATCGGCCAGAAAATCCGCCATTTCCGCGCTGTAATCCCCATCTAAATCAATGGTGAATGTGTAGGTTAAGTCGCCATCGACCTCTTTATCCAGTGAGACACCAAAGACCGCATTGTCGCCTTCKGTCACAGGATCTGGGCTCACCACCGTCAGTACCGGCGTATCAGCGTTATCTTCACCATCGAGATCATCAACAATCGTCGCACTACCGCTGTCATTCAGGTCGAGCACTTCACCTTCGTCACCTATCTCGCCATGGACATTCACATCAAGACCAAAGCTCTCTACCCCTTCAAAAATCTCATCGTTCAACGTGCCAAGACTGACACTGATTTCTGAGGCGTCACCCGGTATGACGAGATTGCCACCATTGGCAATGGCAGGCGGTGTTTGTAGTACTCCATCCCCATTGAGGTAAGTCACCGTGAGGTCGCCATCGGCCAGAAAATCCGCCATTTCCGCGCTGTAATCCCCATCTAAATCAATGGTGAATGTGTAGGTTAAGTCGCCATCGACCTCTTTATCCAGTGAGACACCAAACCAAA
>NZ_JAKJSV010000027.1:0-694 GCF_050337325.1 Vibrio kyushuensis | reverse complement strand
GCCATCCTCTTCAACCTCAAACGTACCATAGTCATTGGTTACCGTATAAGGTTCTACCTTAGCCTCACCCGTATCTACATCCTGAATACTAAGTTGACCTTCAGCGACTTGTTTACCATCAATGTCTTCTTTAACCCTACCGCTGTCATCGCCAACCGTAGCACTGTCATTCGTACCTTTAACAACCACACTGATTGTGCCAGTGTCTGTTCCATCAAACGACGTAACCTCAAATTCCAGCGGCACTTTCTCTCCCGCAGGAAGCGCTTGAACTACCGCACTGTCATTGTTGATGGTGAACTTCCAACTGCCATCCTCTTCAACCTCAAACGTACCATAGTCATTGGTTACCGTATAAGRTTCTACCTTAGCCTCACCCGTRTCTACATCCTGAATACTAAGTTGACCTTCAGCGACTTGTTTACCATCAATGTCTTCTTTAACCCTACCGCTGTCATCGCCAACCGTAGCACTGTCATTCGTACCTTTAACAACCACACTGATTGTGCCAGTGTCTGTTCCATCAAACGACGTAACCTCAAATTCCAGCGGCACTTTCTCTCCCGCAGGAAGTGCTTGAACTACCGCACTGTCATTGTTGATGGTGAACTTCCAACTGCCATCCTCTTCAACCTCAAACGTACCATAGTCATTGGTTACCGTATAAGGTTCTACCTTAGCCTCACCCGTATCT
>NZ_JAKJSV010000026.1:0-784 GCF_050337325.1 Vibrio kyushuensis | reverse complement strand
CTGGATTCGAACCAGGGAATGCTGGCATCAAAAGCCAGTGCCTTACCGCTTGGCGATAGCCCAACAAAGATTGTTTCAGTGTCAATCACACGTTCTTATCAACTAACTGAGTTAGGGRATAAGAAATAATGGTGCGGTCGGAGAGACTTGAACTCTCACACCTCTCGGCGCCAGAACCTAAATCTGGTGCGTCTACCAATTCCGCCACGACCGCAGCAAAGCTTTTACTCTAGCAAAGAGTATAGTTATAAAGACATTGGAGAATCTGTATAACGTTGTAGTGGCTGGGCTACCTGGATTCGAACCAGGGAATGCTGGCATCAAAAGCCAGTGCCTTACCGCTTGGCGATAGCCCAACAAAGATTGTTTCAGTGTCAATCACACGTTCTTATCAACTAACTGAGTTAGGGGATAAGAAATAATGGTGCGGTCGGAGAGACTTGAACTCTCACACCTCTCGGCGCCAGAACCTAAATCTGGTGCGTCTACCAATTCCGCCACGACCGCAGCAAAGCTTTCTCTTGTTAAAACGTAAGTTCTAGCGAAGAGTATAGTTATAAAGACATTGGAGAATCTGTATAACGTTGTAATGGCTGGGCTACCTGGATTCGAACCAGGGAATGCTGGCATCAAAAGCCAGTGCCTTACCGCTTGGCGATAGCCCAACAAAGATTGTTTCAGTGTCAATCACACGTTCTTATCAACTAACTGAGTTAGGGAATAAGAAATAATGGTGCGGTCGGAGAGACTTGAACTCTCACACCTCTCGGCGCCAGAACCTAAA
>NZ_JAKJSV010000025.1:0-787 GCF_050337325.1 Vibrio kyushuensis | reverse complement strand
AAAAGGTTATTACTACCTAATCTGGGCTTATCGCAAGTTATTACGTCTTTCATCGCCTCTGACTGCCAAGGCATCCACCGTGTACGCTTAGTCACTTAACCATACAACCCCAAAAGGTTTCTGTATGGCAACTAACCAAGGTGTAAACTCGTTGTCTCATTATTTGAATGAGCGAGACAACATTTCGATTTTGCCGGACTCAAATATTAAACAAACACTGCCAAAGCAATGTTGTTTCCAAGAACACTTGAATGTGTGTTGGTACCTAAATGATAAATCACTTAGGATTTGAGAACTTTTATTTTGAACAACAACCGATCAAAGTCGTTGTTCGTCAGCTTTCCAAATTGTTAAAGAGCAGATTTTATTCTTTCGAACTAAAACCATTTTTAAAGATTCTTAAGGAAGAACACTTAAAGATGGTGGAGCTATGCGGGATCGAACCGCAGACCTCCTCGCTGCCAGCGAGGCGCTCTCCCAGCTGAGCTATAGCCCCATCTGGAAGTTATTCCTTACTCTTAACTTTTAAACATATCAATCTGTGTGGGTACTCATCGTGAAAATCATCGTATAAGGAGGTGATCCAGCCCCAGGTTCCCCTAGGGCTACCTTGTTACGACTTCACCCCAGTCATGAACCACAAAGTGGTGAGCGTCCTCCCCGAAAGGTTAAACTACCCACTTCTTTTGCAGCCCACTCCCATGGTGTGACGGGCGGTGTGTACAAGGCCCGGGAACGTATTCACCGTAGCATTCTGATCTACGATTACTAGCGATTCCGACTTCAT
>NZ_JAKJSV010000024.1:0-898 GCF_050337325.1 Vibrio kyushuensis | reverse complement strand
CGTGTGTTTGTAATTGAAGAGCAGGAAGTTATTCAAGGCTATGTAATGGTTAATCTTGAATCGCATTATCAAACGCCTAGTAATGGCTTTGAAGTCGAAAAACTTTATGTCGATAWCACTTTCAAAGGGAAAGGGTTAGGTCGAAAGCTCTTGAATGAAGTCGAAAATCAGTTGGGTAATAAATACTGGCTTTACACTTGGGTTGAAAATGAATCCAATGGATTTTATGAGCATCTGGGGTTAAGTCGAATAGGGCTTCTAACGTTTAAGTTTGCAGGGGCTTCAATAGAAAATAACGTGTATCAGTCAGCCCACACATAACAAAGCATTTAAGACGGATTCCCAACGCTCGGCATTTTTGGTTTGCTTCAACTTTAGTCTTTACGGCACAATGCTTTAGGTTCAGTGGTCTGTGTTGCTCACCACTTAATGCGGCGTTATGTGTTTGGAGGGGAAATGGTTAGGGAAGCGACAAAAGACGATTGCGTAAAATTAGCGGCATTGTCTATTAAAGTCTGGCTAGACACATATGCTAGAGAAGGTATCAAAACTGAATACGCTGAGTATGTATTGTCTACTTTCACTGTAACCTACTTCTTAGAAATATTGGATACGATTAAATATCGTGTGTTTGTAATTGAAGAGCAGGAAGTTATTCAAGGCTATGTAATGGTTAATCTTGAATCGCATTATCAAACGCCTAGTAATGGCTTTGAAGTCGAAAAACTTTATGTCGATATCACTTTCAAAGGGAAAGGGTTAGGTCGAAAGCTCTTGAATGAAGTCGAAAATCAGTTGGGTAATAAATACTGGCTTTACACTTGGGTTGAAAATGAATCCAATGGATTTTATGAGCATCTGGGGTTAAGTCGAATAGGGCTTCTAACGTTTAAGTTTG
>NZ_JAKJSV010000023.1:0-996 GCF_050337325.1 Vibrio kyushuensis | reverse complement strand
TGGCACTTTAAGTGCCCTTAAGGGTTGTTCAAGACTAGAACGTTGATAGGCAGGGTGTGTAAGTGCTGTGAGGCATTGAGCTAACCTGTACTAATTGCCCGTGAGGCTTAACCATACAACACCCAAGGGGTTTTGATTGGACTCAAAGCAAGAACATATTTGAATGTGTAGACAGAACTTTTATTAATCAGTTTTCCGAATTTTAGAATTTGCTTGGCGACCATAGCGTTGCGGACCCACCTGATCCCATGCCGAACTCAGAAGTGAAACGCAGTAGCGCCGATGGTAGTGTGGGGTTTCCCCATGTGAGAGTAGGACATCGCCAGGCTTTAAATTCGACTTGTCTCGATGAGACGAGTCACCATAGAGTTTTAAGTGAATAACTTAGAAGTTTATGTTGACTTTCAAAGTGGAAAGCGTATTATACGCCTCCTGCTTAGGTGCTAACGCATTGAAAGCAAAGCTCTTTAACAATTTAAACCTATCAATCTGTGTGGGCACTCGTTGATGAAAATCCAAAATGTTTTACTTAGGTAAAACAGTTTCTTCGGAAACACTTGGGCTTCAATGAACTGAGTGACCAATACGAATAACTTCGGTTATTTGGCACAGTCAATTCATTATCTTTCTGTTGGAAAGGTAATAGCTTTAAAGTTACATCTTCATGTTTACATGAAGATTAGTTTTGAAGTCAGTATTCATTGAGCCGACAAAATCTTAAATTGAAGAGTTTGATCATGGCTCAGATTGAACGCTGGCGGCAGGCCTAACACATGCAAGTCGAGCGGAAACGAGAAGTAGCTTGCTACTTCGGCGTCGAGCGGCGGACGGGTGAGTAATGCCTAGGAAGTTGCCCAGTAGAGGGGGATAACCATTGGAAACGATGGCTAATACCGCATATTCTCTTTGGAGCAAAGCAGGGGACCTTCGGGCCTTGCGCTATTGGATACGCCTAGGTGCTGTCTCTTATACACATCTGACGCTGCCGACGACCCC
>NZ_JAKJSV010000022.1:0-2130 GCF_050337325.1 Vibrio kyushuensis | reverse complement strand
CGATCAAAGTCGTTGTTCGTCAGCTTTCCAAATTGTTAAAGAGCGAGTGTTTACTTTTTCAAGTTAAATCACTTTCTAAAGACTTTCGTCGACAAGAATCCGAACCAAATCCGCTATTGTGAATTGGTTTGGAAGTCAACATCCAAAAGTTTTTAGAGAGTGGTGGGCGATACCGGGCTCGAACCAGTGACCCCCTGCTTGTAAGGCAGGTGCTCTCCCAACTGAGCTAATCGCCCACATTTAGTTTTAATTCCTCTGTGGAGAAGAATGGTGGGTCGTGCAGGATTCGAACCTGCGACCAATTGATTAAAAGTCAACTGCTCTACCAGCTGAGCTAACGACCCAATGGTATCCCGTAGGGGAGTCGAACCCCTGTTACCGCCGTGAAAGGGCGGTGTCCTAGGCCTCTAGACGAACGGGACACTGCATTTATTTTCACTTAAAAAGCGAAAGTAAACTGTCGAAACATCTTGGGAGATGTTTCATTTCTCTTTACATTTTAAACCATCAATCTGTGTGGGTACTCATCGTGAAAATCATCGTATAAGGAGGTGATCCAGCCCCAGGTTCCCCTAGGGCTACCTTGTTACGACTTCACCCCAGTCATGAACCACAAAGTGGTGAGCGTCCTCCCCGAAAGGTTAAACTACCCACTTCTTTTGCAGCCCACTCCCATGGTGTGACGGGCGGTGTGTACAAGGCCCGGGAACGTATTCACCGTAGCATTCTGATCTACGATTACTAGCGATTCCGACTTCATGGAGTCGAGTTGCAGACTCCAATCCGGACTACGACGCACTTTTTGGGATTCGCTCACTATCGCTAGCTTGCTGCCCTCTGTATGCGCCATTGTAGCACGTGTGTAGCCCTACTCGTAAGGGCCATGATGACTTGACGTCGTCCCCACCTTCCTCCGGTTTATCACCGGCAGTCTCCCTGGAGTTCCCACCATTACGTGCTGGCAAACAAGGATAAGGGTTGCGCTCGTTGCGGGACTTAACCCAACATTTCACAACACGAGCTGACGACAGCCATGCAGCACCTGTCTTAGAGTTCCCGAAGGCACACCTGCGTCTCCGCTGGCTTCTCTAGATGTCAAGAGTAGGTAAGGTTCTTCGCGTTGCATCGAATTAAACCACATGCTCCACCGCTTGTGCGGGCCCCCGTCAATTCATTTGAGTTTTAATCTTGCGACCGTACTCCCCAGGCGGTCTACTTAACGCGTTAGCTCCGAAAGCCACGGCTCAAGGCCACAACCTCCAAGTAGACATCGTTTACGGCGTGGACTACCAGGGTATCTAATCCTGTTTGCTCCCCACGCTTTCGCATCTGAGTGTCAGTATCTGTCCAGGGGGCCGCCTTCGCCACTGGTATTCCTTCAGATCTCTACGCATTTCACCGCTACACCTGAAATTCTACCCCCCTCTACAGTACTCTAGTCCAACAGTTTCAAATGCAGTTCCGAGGTTGAGCCCCGGGCTTTCACATCTGACTTATTGAACCACCTGCATGCGCTTTACGCCCAGTAATTCCGATTAACGCTCGCACCCTCCGTATTACCGCGGCTGCTGGCACGGAGTTAGCCGGTGCTTCTTCTGTCGCTAACGTCAAGAGATAAGCGTATTAAGCTTACCCCCTTCCTCACGACTGAAAGTACTTTACAACCCGAAGGCCTTCTTCATACACGCGGCATGGCTGCATCAGGCTTTCGCCCATTGTGCAATATTCCCCACTGCTGCCTCCCGTAGGAGTCTGGACCGTGTCTCAGTTCCAGTGTGGCTGATCATCCTCTCAGACCAGCTAGGGATCGTTGCCTTGGTGAGCCATTACCTCACCAACTAGCTAATCCCACCTAGGCGTATCCAATAGCGCAAGGCCCGAAGGTCCCCTGCTTTGCTCCAAAGAGAATATGCGGTATTAGCCATCGTTTCCAATGGTTATCCCCCTCTACTGGGCAACTTCCTAGGCATTACTCACCCGTCCGCCGCTCGACGCCGAAGTAGCAAGCTACTTCTCGTTTCCGCTCGACTTGCATGTGTTAGGCCTGCCGCCAGCGTTCAATCTGAGCCATGATCAAACTCTTCAATTTAAGATTTTGTCGGCTCAATGAATACTGACTTCAAAACTAAT
>NZ_JAKJSV010000004.1:0-539728 GCF_050337325.1 Vibrio kyushuensis | reverse complement strand
GTGCCGACTTATTCGACTTGATACGCCCCATATGTTGAGGAACGGCTCCACGATTACCTTGTAACACTGCGACTTGGATAAAGGACTTATGCGTATCTAAGCCAATGAAAATTATGCTATCGTTATTCATGCTAGCCTCCAAATTTAGTTGTTTGCACACTAATTATGGCTCTGGCTTTACGCTAACCCACGAAATTGGAGGCTAGCACCTCGTGGGGGTCATTATGTCTATACGAATAAGGATATTCATCAAATGGAAACTGTATTTATCACAGGAGCATCTAGAGGTATTGGCTTTGAACTTACTCGCCAGTTCTTAGATCTTGGCTACAATGTTATATCGACTTATCGCGGGCAACCCTCGCAACAGTTAGAGAGCTTGTGTTCAAACAACTCTTTGTCTGTATTTGAACTTGAAGTTACCGACCAAAACTCTATAAATAACTTAGTTTCTAAGCTCGTAAATACACAAATTGATATTTTCATAAACAATGCTGGTGTTATCGGGGCTAACGAGCAGTCAATGGAATCAATCGACCCTCAAGAGTGGCTTACTACTTTCGCTGTAAACACTATTGCACCACTAACGGTAACCCGCTCTCTTTTAGGCTTAATCGAAGCTAGTTCAAACCCACGTATTATTACCATTTCGAGCCAAATGGGTGCTTTGAATCGAGAAAGCTATGGTATGTACGCTTACCGTAGCTCAAAGGCAGCTGTTAACAAAGTAATGCAAGTTTTAGCTTTAGAATTAAAGCCCAAGGGTATTATCGTATGCCCTATTCATCCTGGTTGGGTTAAGACGGATATGGGCGGTGAAGAAGCTGACATTACCGTTACAGAAAGTGTTTCAGGTATTGTTAGTCTTATAAAAAGCCTAACACAAGAGCAAAGTGGTAAGTTCTTAACGTGGCAAGGTGACGAGCACGTTTGGTAAATTCGTATAACAAATTGTTCAACTGGATTACTAAGGATTTGAGAACTCATGGAACGAAGTTATTTAGCAACAATGTCACTATTAATACTCCATCAAATTGATGCCGCGTATTGGAAAGAGTGGGAAATGTTTTATTTACCCGGTGGCATACAGGGCTTTTTATTCTTCAATTTACTTATTTTACCTATTCTACTAATAGGTTATAAAAGTATTATTATAAGTGGTAAAAATTCCGTTAGGTTCTCCATGCTCTGTGCAGGTTTAGGTTGTTTAACATTCATCATTCATGCTGGGTTTATGTTTGCTGGTAGCTCTGAGTTTCACTTGCCAGCTTCGTTACTAATCATATTCCTATGTTTAATATCTTCACTGCTTCAAATTAAACAAACCATAAAGTATCGTGGGCAACTATCGCAAGCCTAACAAGTCAATTTAAACAGAACTAAAACCGTTGACTCGGTTCCGCTTCGCTCCACATTATAGCCAGCTTAATGTGGGCGTTAGTTTCATGGAGGAAATATTGTGGAAATCTGGAAGTTATTGTTCTTTATACCTGTGTGTTTTGCGCTCAATATGACTCCTGGTCCAAATAATCTATTGTCAATGAACAATGCTCGTTGTTACGGTTTCAAGTCCGCTATTATCGCTGGTCTTGGTCGAATAGCAGCATTTTCTTTAATGATCGCACTGGCGGCTTCAGGCTTGGCTGTTGTTTTATACGCATCCGAGACTTTATTCCTCATGATCAAAGTCGTAGGGGCTGCTTACTTACTGTGGATTGCCTTTAATCTTTGGCGCTCAGAAGCTAGCCCTGTTTCAGAAATCAAAAATACTCGGAGCCACTTGGGGTTAGCAAAGCAAGAGTTTGTATTGGCTTCAGGCAACCCCAAAGCCATCCTGATTTTTACTGCGTTTCTTCCACAATTCGTTGATGTTTCAGCAAATGTAAATGAACAGTTTTTTGTCTTGGGATTAACGTTCTTGGTCTTGGAAATGGCCGCAATATCCATATATGCCTTATTTGGAATATATTTGAGAAAATGGTTCACAAAACCGAAAATGGCAAAATGTTTCAATAGAGCATGTGCTACCTTTCTAGCGTTATCTAGCGCTAACCTGTTGCTTAGTCGGCAGCAATAAAACTAACAAACTGCTCAACAGGATTAACAAACGCTTGTCATTTTTGGATTAAATCAGCTTTTGTGTTTCAAGCGGTAATTTATAGTTAAGTGGTTATGTTTGTTTACCATTAGCAGGGCGATATGCATATTAGGAGTATTTAGGGTGAAGTTAGTAGTTCCAAGCATTGAGTATGAAGAATCTTATATTCAAATGGTTCGTGAGTTTTCCGAACAAGGAGAGGTGTTCATTCCTTTCGTATTGTCTGAAAACTACAGTGACTTCCCCGCAATGATAGATAGATTGGCTAGTTACTCTCGGGGGGAGCAGTTAGCAACTGTTTTTGTCGCCAACAGTTCGTATTGGTTAATAAATACAAATGAAAAAGTAGTTGGATGCTCTAATCTAAGGCATGATTTGAACGATGAACTACTAGTTTTAGGTGGTCACATTGGCTATGGAATCAAACCGTCAGAGCGTAAGAAAGGGTATGCAAAACTTATTCTAAACCTAACTTTACCTAGGGCCAAAAGTAATGGAATTACTAAAGCTTTGCTCACGGTAAACAAAGCAAACTTGGGTTCCGTTAAAGCTATTCAGTCAAACGGAGGTGTGCTTGAGGCAGAAAAGAAGGTTTCTGGACAGGAAGGACTAGTTCAGTATTACTGGGTTGAGACTTAATCAGAAAACGTCGTAGTAAAATAAGCATAACAAACTGCTTAGGCCGGTCTCAAGCCCACAAGCAGTTAGAAGGAATAGGTGCTAGAAATGGAAAACCTGAATACAGTAGAAATAAAATCATTTGTGCCCGCTAAAGACTTTGAGCTTTCAAAGCGCTTCTATCAATGCATTGGCTTTGAACTCGCTTCTGAATTTGATGGTATCGCTTACTTCAAATCTGGCTCTAATCCGTTTTTACTCCAAGACTTTTATGAACCAGCTCATAGTGACAATTTCATGATGCACCTTTTAGTCGAAGATGCTCAAAGTTGGTATGAGCATGTGTTGAAACTCAATTTAAATGAAGAGTATGGTTCTATGGTTACAGAGTTAGTAGAACAGCCGTGGGGAATGCTAGAGTTTTGTATCACTGACCCTTCAGGCGTTTTATGGCGCATAGCCGAGAACAAGTAGCTTAACAAACAATTCAAGCAGATTCGCAACGCTTTCCACTTTAGGTGAATCGGCACCGGTGTTTAAGGTTGTAATATTGAGTTCTGTGGGCGTTTTGTCACAGGCTAACAAAGCGTTAGGCTTAATAGGATGATATGGGACCAATAGTAGTTAGCCCACCTCTTAGAGGAGTGTGGAAAGCAATAAATACTCCGGGAGATCGAGTGCCAAGTCATGGAACTCATGAGTTTGCTCAAACCTATGCTTATGATTTTGTAAAACTAAAAACAAGGGGCTCATCAATTTCAGAGTTTCATAATAGTACTTCAATTGCCTATTTTCTCGGTAGAGTTAAGTTAACCCACTGTTTTGGTTGGGGAGAACCAATCTACTCCCCTATCGAAGGTACAGTTACGGAAGTTGTTAATAATATACCCGAAAGGAAGAGGTTACATTTAATATCAGACTTAGGGTTAGCTTTATACAATGGGTTATTCTTCTCATTTGAAAAAGATCCAATATCAAATGTAGGTGGGAATTATCTGGTTATAGAAGGCAAGCAATGCTGCGCTTGGCTAGCCCACCTAAAATACGACTCAATAAAGGTTCAAGTCGGAGACACGGTTAAAGTTGGTCAGATTATAGGAAGCCTTGGGCATTCAGGAAACTCCACTACTCCACATTTGCATTTTCAATTAATGGATAATGCCAACCTTAGGAGAGCAAATGGGTTACCTTGTTCTTTTACTCAATATAGTATTATAGATAAAAGTACCAAAATCTTGGTCAACAATGGAGTACCAAGTAGCGAATACTCCATTGAGTTTTAAGCCTAACAAGGCGCTAAACCCGACACGACAACGCTTGGCGTTATAAAGCTCAAGGATGAGATGTGCATACGATAGTAATAAATGATGATAAATCTAATCTAGATATCAAAAAAATCTATGACTTCCTTTCGAAAGAAAGTTTGTGGGCTAAAGGAGTAAGCTTCGATGTTGTGGTGAAATCAATTGAAAACTCTATATGTATTGGCGCTTATCTAAATAATATTCAAGTGGGTTTCAGCCGCATCATTACCGATCACGCTACTTTTGCTAATTTAGTGGACGTTATAGTTTGGCCAGAGTTCCGTGGACGAGGAGTCTCAAGATTACTTCTGGAAGCCGTTTTAAATCACGAAAGTACTAGAAACGTGAGACGCTTTACTCTCGCTACATCAAACGCACATGATTTGTACCGTAAGTTTGGTTTTTCTTTGTTAAGTAAGCCCGACACGTTTATGGAAATCTATAAGCCCAATATTTATCAATCCGCTTTATAACATGGCGATCAATCGGACAAACATTGGGTGATTTTATTTTTATGGTTAAGTGCCCTATTGTTGGCCACTTAGAATAACGTTATGTGCATGGAGGATAAAATGGCTGGTATTTTATATCTCGCAGCTATTTTTCTAGTTGTTGTGTCTTTTGCTCACTCTTACCTTGGAGAGCGCTTTATTCTTTCTAGGCTGTTTAAGCGTGACAATTTGCCAAAGATATTAGGAAGTGATGACTTTACGAAACGCACTTTGAGATTTGCATGGCATTTAACGTCAGTCGCTTGGTTAGGGCTTGCTGGCATTGTTATCGCTCTAGCGCAGCCAGAGATTAGTAAACATCTCGTTGGTCAGATAATAGCCGCCACTTTCGGTATACACTTTTTAGCGGCTCTTTTCGGGTCAAAAGGAAAGCACCTATCGTGGATACTATTTGGTGCAACCGCCATTATGGTTCTGGTGGGGACATACACATAACAAGAGACTATGGCTTCAATGACAACACGTTGCGGATTATGTTGTCTGGTCAGTTAAGCATAGAAACAAAAGCACCGTGAGTTACAACAGAACAAGTTGTTAAAATAGTTTCCAAAACTCTTAGCAACTTTCAGTTTGGTGACAATCGTTTTTTCAATAATTAACAAGCTGTTATGCACAAAAGGATTTATTGAAAGTAATGACACATAAAAAAGCAATCGTGAGTACGGATATTCCCGCGGAAACAGAAAGTGGATTTCCTGAACCATTTGCTTCTCAGATGGGAAGTTCAGCATGGAGAGGTTTGTCGGATGAGTTTGGTTTAACTCTATTTGGTGTAAATCTTGAAGTAATAGAACCTAATGGGCAATCTGCTTTGCGCCATTGGCATTCAAACTCAGAGGAATTTGTTTACGTGTTATCGGGTGAATTACAGCTAGTCACAAATCGAGGTAAGCAAAAGTTACTTCAAGGTATGTGTGTTGGTTTTAAAGCTGGCATTGACGATGGGCATCACTTAATAAATGAATCAACGTTACCTGCATCATTTATCGTTATAGGTTCAAGAGTTTCAGATGATAAAGTTTTTTACCCAGACGACAACTTACAGTGGTTAGAAACTGAATCAGGCGAGCGAGTTGCTGCTGATAAACTTGGGAACAAATATTGAAATACGCCTAACAAATTGCTTAAGTCTGATTCGTAAACGCGTGCCGAACTCGCTATCGCTCAAACATGGCATACACTCACCGCTTATCATAGCGTCATACGACTTTACTAAATTTGGAGAACTGAATGGATTTAGAGATTTATCAGGTTGATTCATTTACAACTGAAGCATTCAGAGGAAACCCAGCAGGAGTTTGCATAACCGAAAATGGCTTAACTGAAAGTTTAATGCTTTCAATAGCTGAAGAAATGGCCGTTTCTGAGACAGCATTTTTATCACTTTCTGATATGACGTTAAGGTGGTTCACACCTAAGTCTGAGGTGAAACTTTGCGGTCATGGCACACTTGCCGTTGCTCATGTTCTTAAGGAAAGAGGACAACTCAAGTCAGGTGATCGCGTTAACTTTCAAACTTTATCAGGAACCTTAACTGCACTAATAAACGAATCTACAGTTGAATTAGATTTTCCATCACCAATAATTGAATTCGACGTTTCTCAACCCCAAGGTTTGTTGGACAATTTGGGCATAGAAACTTGCATGATTGTCTCCTTTGGTAGCTTTGATACCAAGGTCTTTATTGAAGTTAGCAATGAAGAAACACTGTTAAATATAAAGCCAAATTTTGAGGCAATGAGACAGACTAATGGTCGTGCTGTACTGGTTACGACACGATCAAATAAGAACGAATTAGACTTTGTTTCTAGGTACTTTGCGCCTTGGGTCGGCGTAAATGAAGACCCTGTAACAGGCTCAGCACATTGTGCTTTGACCGTCTATTGGTCAGAAAAACTGGGGAAGTCACAACTTAAAGGTTATCAAGCATCCGAACGTGGCGGGTATGTTGTTACTGAGCTTTTATCTAATGGGCGCACGAAGTTAGTAGGTTCTGCGGTAACAGTAATTAAAGGAGTTATGCAAGTGCCTGTCGTATAGCAAGAAATTAAAGCGTTATTACGACATTAGATAGATGGTCCATATTTTGAGTACTGGATCAAGGCACGAAAGCCACTTCAAGGCAGAGCTACAGCGCAAAAATGTCGAACAACAAGGCATTTGAGGCGGTATTAGGAGTGGTCTGGAGGCATCTTCTCAAGTGGAATTTTAATGAAAGCGGCTCAAGAGAAAAGACATCATTTCTCGTAGAACACTATTGTTATTTCAAGTATCTTTTTTGTTGGTAAGATAAGGTGTTACTAAGGAAGGTGCAGCTATGAAAATTAAGACCATTATATTACTTTTAATCACTCATTTGTCTGTGGGGGCGTTCGGGGTTGGTTTAGGCATTTATATGCTGCCGATTCTTATTGCTCCAACATCACCAACTGACTCTGAAGTCTCTCAATTATCTTCTCAAGCACAGTTTTCTGCGACGTTCAAAAAAGACCTTAAGGATAGTGATTCCTTTCATTGGGGAGAAGGTCATGTATCAATTGGACCAGAGTACGTCACTTTAACAGGAAGCCTTGCTCCTGGCCCTGATTACAAGCTATACCTGTCAACCGAGTTTGTTGAAACAGAATCTGATTTTAATCGATTAAAAGACAACATGATCCACATTGGTAATGTTAAGACTTTTGAAAACTTTACGGTCAAAATACCGCAAGATGTCAATGTATCTAAATATAATACAGTCATAGTATGGTGTGAGACGTTTGGTGAATTTATCACGTCAGCTAAATACCAATAATGAACCAAACCTAACCAACAATTAAGAGTGACTCCTAACGCTCGGTGGCTGTAATGTTAATTTTGTTTGCGTGAGTACGTTTTTACTTTGGTTTCAGTATTGCGTTACTCACTACTTAGGTTGGGGTTAAGCCTCACCATAAAAGGAACTTTCGATGTTTAAAATTGAAACTGATCGTTTGATCATTAGGGATATGACTTCGATCGATGAAAGCGCCTTTGTAGCCATGTCTCAGGATTCTAAATATCAGCGTTTCTATGACGAAAGTGATTGTGATCCTAATAAATATATAGAGCTAACAAAATTGTTTATTGCTCAGGCTTTTGAAGAGCCAAGGAAATCATATCAACTCGCTGTTGAATGTAAGGGCTCAGGACACTTCATTGGGACTGTTTGCTTGCGTCTAGAAGACAATCAGCAAGCTTCAATAGGGTGTGCGTTTTCAAGAACATCTCAAGGCCATAAGTTAAGCCATGAAGCTGCATTGGCTCTGGCAGATTTTGGTTTTTCGGAGTTAGGTGTTCACCGTATCTATGCTGAGACAATTAGTAAGAACCTACCTGCTATTAAGCTCTGTAAGTCTTTGGGTATGCGTCAAGAAGCACATTTTAGAGAGCATCGTTTTTTCAAAGAACAGTGGTGGGATACGGTGGTTTTTGCAGTCCTCCAAACCGAATGGGACAAAGCATAACAGAGCGTTTAAGACAGGTTCTCAACGCTTGGCTTTCTATTTTGAGTTGTTTAAATGCCAGTGTATGTTTAGTTTTCGGTTTCTTATTGTTGATATCGGTTTATTGATTAAAATCATTCAGTTATTAAGGGAGTAAAAAACATGGATACATTTACGATTATTTCTTTTGTGGTTGGAGTCTCTGGTCTTGGGGTTGGCGTAGCTGGAATGGTGCTTGGAATCCGAGCTAATAAAAGACTAGATGCACTATCTATAAAAGACTAGGTGCACTATCTAATTGCGGCAGAATATGAGGTCGATAATGTTCCAAATTTTACGTAGAGGTGAGTATTATGATGAGCTGTGACCTGCATGACTATATAGAAATAGCATGTATGTACAACTATACGGTTAAGTTAACCTTCAAGTCTGGTTCTATGTTCGAATGTATGGCTCTTGACACTCAAAGAAACGAAGATCGCAAAGAGTGTATGAAAGTAAAGGTTAAAGGTGTTGAAAGCTTGGTGGTTCTGGATGATCTTTTAAGAATGGAAGCCTGCGTTAAAAATCCACACTTTCAAGTGGTTAATTTTGGCTAAATCATAAAATCACATGACAACCTGTCCAGTTATAACCCAAAACGCTTAGCATTTTTAGTTCGATTCACTTTAGTGATTAAACTATTAATGTCCCGTTTCATGACCATCACTTGCTCATCAAATGGTTAGGCATTAGCTGTCAAAGAAAAATATCTACATGAGAAACTATCTAATGCAGTTAGGTATGGAGATCCGCAGTTAAAGAGTCACTAAACGCTACACTTCGAACTTGGCCGTTTTGGTTATTGTGAAAATCTAATTGACAATTAACCCACGTTACACGAAAGTGATTGTATGAAATTCAATCTAAAGCAACTTAACAAGCGAATTATCATCATTCCTTAGGAATGGTGGGATTTGGCATGCTTTAGATAAATCGACCCCACCCTAAAAAGGTGGGTTTTCTTTTTCTACCTTTTGGGAAATTGACTCTTGGAGGAGTTTGCATGAAAAAGGTAGCCGTTTTTGGAAAACCAGGCAGTGGAAAATCGACAGTAAGCAAAGCACTAGCGTTAGCGACTGATTCCCCACTTCACCAACTAGATTCGCTTGTTTATAAGCCTAACGGTGAATTTGTTGCTAGAGAAGAGTTTGACATAGCTCATGACAATATCATGCGCTCTGAACATTGGGTTGTGGATGGTTTAGGGCCTATCAGTGCCTTTTACGAGCGTTTGGAAGCTGCAGATGTTCTAGTCTACATCGACCTACCCTATTCAGTGAGCTATTGGTTTGTGACTAAGCGCTTTCTCAAAGGGCTGTTTGTGAAGCCAGAAGGTTGGCCTGACGGGAGTTCTGTTTTCAAAGGCACACTTAATAGTTATAAAACACTCAAGTTGTGCCCTAAGTTCTGGAATGAGGACTTCACGTCCAAATTATCCGAAAATTATAATGGTAAAACCGTCTACATCATCCAAACAGTGACTGAGCTGAATAACTTTGTTTCAGCGTATGTGAAATAGAACCATATTTCATAGACTTATCAGGGGTTAAACGCTTGTAACTTCCAGACTAAATCGGAATTAAAGTTTAAACCCCTTTGATGTAAGTAGTGTAACTACAAATGATGGCGTAAATCACCCTGCCGACAGGTGGTTTCCTAAATATTTACCCGCTAATCGGTCGTTAGAGAATCTCATTACTAAGGTATATATCGTGAATAAAATTGAAATTAAATATTGCTCAAAATGCCGCTGGCTATTACGTTCAACTTGGATGGCACAAGAAATCCTAACAACATTTGAAGAAGAAGTCGGAGAATTATCACTGCTACCAGGGACTGGTGGTATTTTTGAAGTGATAGCGAATGGTAACGTTATATGGTCACGCAAAGATATGGGACGATTTCCTGAAGTCACTGAACTTAAGCAATCGGTTAGAGATGCTATTGCGCCCGAAAAAGATTTGGGCTGTATAGATCGTAAAAGCAGAAAAGAGTGACTTCATCATGCAGTAAGCATTACTGCCTGTGCTGGGTAAATTATAAATAAAGCTGTATAACAATTGGGTCTACAACACCCTAAAATACGTGTTCGCAACTCTGCACAATATGACATGCTGGTTTTCACATATTGGTCAGGCGTTAGGTTTAAGGAGAAACCATGTCTATTTCATCTAGCATTGCCCTGTTCATTGCAATGCTTTTATCAGCAGTAATTCCAGGCCCTAGTGTATTAGCTGTGGTTTCACGCACGCTATCATCAGGCGCTTTACAAGGGCTATTAGTCGTAGCCGGTGTTTTAATTGCTGACTACATATTTATATGCCTAGCTATTACTGGGTTGGCAACTGTCGCGAGCCAAATGGGCGAGTTTGCCAGTGTTATTAAATACGTTGGTATTGTATATCTATTTTGGCTTGCCTATTCAACGTGGCATTCAAAGAGTACAGGCTCACAAGACTCAACACCCATCAATAAAAACAAAAGTCAGTCTAGCCTCATGGCAGGTTTACTTATGACCTTAGCTAACCCTAAGGCAGTGCTGTTTTACATGGGCTTCTTTCCTGCGTTTGTAAATCTAGGTTCGATTTCTACTCAGGATGTTCTGCTAATTATGTTCATATCCACACTATCAGTAGGTGGCGTGTTAAGCATCTATGTTTTTTCGGCATCTAAAGCCCGTTATTTGTTTGCTAGCCCTAAGTCTAAGCGACTCTTGAACAAAATATCTGGTGGCGCATTAGCAACATGTGGAATAGCCTTAGCGAGTAGAAGTTAGTAAACAATCAGCTTAGAAGCCGTTAATAAAGCGTCGTTTATTAGGGAGAAGTCTTTGTATCCAGTAGCCGCACTCATTTACGTTCCAGATGTCACTCTAGGGTTGAAGTGGTATCAAAGCGCTTTTCCAGAGGCTGTAGCAACGTATCTACCTGAATTTGAATTTACCGTACTAAAAATTAACGGTTTCTCACTTGAATTAGTTCAAGCTGATGAAAAAGTAGGAGCGGGTAAAAATGGTACAGTTTTATACTGGTCAGTTGATAGCCTGACTGACTCTCTACATCATTTAACGTCACTTGGCGCAACCTTGTATCGCGGCCCGCTGAACATCGAAGATGGTTTATCAATGTGCCAAGTCGAAGACCCTTTTGGAAACCTTATTGGGCTAAGAGGGCTAATATAATAAATTTCATGAATATACAGCAGGTAACGTGGGAAGACGCTTTGCCAGTGAGGCATCATGTTTTATGGCCAAACAAACCTATAATATTTTGCAAAGTACCAGGTGATGAGTCCGCAACTCACTATGGAGCATTCATCAATAATCAGCTAGTTTGTGTTGCCTCTATCTATATTAGTGGTGACGAAGCAAGGCTTAGGAAGTTTGCAACACTGCATGAGTTTCAGGGGAAAGGAATTGGTTCGAAAGTCATTGAGCACGCTATTAGCAACTTGAAGGGACAGAATATTAAATCCTTCTGGTGCGATGCTCGCACGACTGCACTGAGCTTTTACCAGAAATTTGGGATGACGGTAGAGGGTAGTGAGTTCAACAAGTCGGGTATCTCATACTATAAAATGGCGGTCCAGTGGAGCTAGACTACCCTAACTTGATACAACATTAATGTAGAGTGCCAAGGAATTCATCTATGAACATTCAAGAGAAACTTTAATGCCCGTGGTATGTGAAACGGAAAGGTTGGTTATTAGGCGGTTCAATCTCAATGATGCCGAGTTTATTCTTCAATTATTGAACGAAGAGTCTTTTATTCGCTATATCGCGGATAAGAATGTCAAAACCATTGATGATGCCATCAAATATCTCAAAAGTGGACCGATGGCCTGCTATCAAATTCACGGGTTTGGCTTAAGTTTGGTCCAACTAAAGGAAACCGGTGCTCCCATTGGTATGTGCGGCTTACTGAAAAGAGACGAATTGGAATTACCTGACTTAGGTTACGCTTTTTTATCGGATTTTTGTGGTAAAGGGTATGCCAACGAAGCCGCTGATTCCATTCTCAAAACTGAAATGAACGATCATTCTCTTGTTCAAGTTTTGGCCGTCACATTACCCGATAATGTTAAATCCAATAAACTATTAAAAAATATTGGGTTTACTTTTAACGGAACAATGGACTTATACAACACTTTAAATAATGTCTATGAATTCAGCGTAACGAGTTGAAAAGCCGTATACTCTAACCCCTGCACGAATAGGATTAAGTATTAACTAAGGTTTATAAATGAGAAAGAAATACGTGACTGAAGGCGATATATCATCTAAAAAAAGTAAGCTCGCCTACCCTAAGTTAGTACTGTGTGACAATTGCGTAAGTGGCTATGTGGTGATCAGTGAAGGTGAACGTACCTATGAACCATGCTCCAAGTGTGGTGATGACGAATAGGTTTTATATTACAGATGTAACAAGGTAAAAACGGAACTCTCTGTTTAACCTCTTACAGCGATACTCAAAGGATGCTATTTCGCATCCTTTTTTGTACCTTTACCTAATTAGGCAAGAGCTGATGCCTAGATTAAGCCTCTTTCTTCCTTTCACTGTTCTTCCATAAATCTACTACATAGATAAGGGCACTGACCGCGAGGAACAATACAGAGACAAAGAACAGTGCTGGCATGGTAAGTATCCATGCGAACGTTGCTGCGAGAAAAGCGACAAAGCAAACAAGCCGACTTGATGACATTACATGACCGAGTTTAGTGTTCATAACTCCTCCTAAATGACGTCTAACTTCAACACAGGTATCATCTCATTTTTGATTAAAAATTAAGCTAAATCGTTATCAAAAGATATGATTCCGTGAGCTCAGTAGCATAAATATATCCAGAGTTACTCCGTAACTTTTAACCATGTAGGGAACCAATGCTAATCACTGTGAACATGATAAGCATTGGTTTAGAACGTAAACCTTACAGCTATCTAAAAAAGCTATTTCTTTGCGTAAGACTGAGCACCATGTGGCATCTCTATTTTCTTACCAAACTCGACGATTTCATTGACGTTGTGCGGCATGTACATCCGTAGAATACCTGTCCAACCCGATGCGACATCTAAGTTATTCTTCGCACCTTCACAGTTAAAGTTAACCGTTATGGAACCATCTTTGTTTGGCTTGATCTCGCGGCTAGACGTCGCGTAGTTGTATGCATGAATGTAACCATCAGGACCGTAAGTCGTTACAGAGAAGAATCCTTTGTCTTGTAGCGGTGGCTCTTCAAACGTCATGCTTTGACATGTGCCTGTGCGATCTTCTGCGATTAAAACTTTGTAGTAAGCGTGTTTCGATGGCAGGCCACCAAAGCCCATTGCTGTTGCTACTGTTGCATCAAATTCTCGGACAACCTCAGAGCCAGGCGCACCAAATGAACGCGCTAAATCAATTTTCAGAATACTCTTCTCTTGATCCAGTCTTGTCGTTTCACGACTCTTTTGCTCGAAACCTTTTGCGATATAAGGATTTGATGAGTGAGCTGTCACTTTGACCATACGCTGCTGATCGCGGCCTACTGCAAGATCTTGTTCGCTCATTGATTTCACCTGCGTTCGCATGACAATCCAAACGTGCTCACCTGAAGAAAGCATATCTGGTGTTACGGTAATGCTGTTCTTGCCTTGCTCAGAGTAGATAACTCCAATCGTACGGTGCTGTTCATCAATGATTTGAAGGCTTTGGTATGTCTCTATATTTGGCAGTTGGAAAGTTACACCACCGTTGGTATCAAAAATCCCCTTGGAATATAGAGTGTCACGGTTTTGTCGAACAACGGTTTGATTATCAGGCGTAATTAAAGTGTCCGCATGATTAAACGTGTTCATCTCGCTTTCACTTTGCTGCTCAAAGAAGTACTTATCAGATTCCGCCATTATGAAATTATCGCTAGTGACTTTAATTGGCCCGCTGTTCTGATTTTGAAACGCTGTCGGTTCGCCTTTTTTTGGTAGATGATCGCCAAGCGTAGCAAATTTCTCTTGTGCGATGGCACTGCCTGAGATTGTGACTAGTAGTGATATTGCTAAGATAGATTTTTTCATTTGAAACCCCGTTATTGTTTACGTTATACGTTGTTCCAACTTCCAATACTCAAGCCTTCACTTGCGCACCATATTGTTGGTTATGCCATCCCTCTCTTGCTTTAGAAATACTTTAACGGGTTTCAATACTCATTTTTAAACACCTATAGGCTCATATCCGAGTTTAGAGCTAATCGCCCTTCTGAGATTTACCGCCGACTTGCTCGCCTTTCACTGTAACTCCACGTAAACTACGCGCTCTCAAATTGGTTCGAGTTATTAGGGTTTAGGTTTGCACACATTAGAACAGTTAAAAAATGGTCAGTTAAAAGGCGTTACGCGTCTAACAATTTCACAGCAATTAACTGAATTTCCGTTAGAAATATTACAGCTTGCCGACTCCCTAGAAATATTAGACCTTTCTAACAACCAATTAAGTGATTTACCTAGTGAAATCTCGCAACTGGTTAATTTGAAGATCTTGTTCGCATCTCAAAACCAGTTCACTCACCTTCCAACAGTACTTGGCGCATGCCCAAAGCTTGAAATGGTAGGATTTAAAGATAATCAAATAGTAGAAGTCGCTGAGGAATCACTACCTACTCAACTTCGCTGGTTGATTTTGACCGATAATGAGATCGAGACACTGCCTAATTCGCTAGGCGAACGACCACGCATGCAAAAACTTGCGCTTGCGGGTAATAAAATCAAGCAATTACCTGACTCAGTAAGTAACCTGCATAACTTGGAGTTAATCCGATTATCAGCAAACCAACTTACTGAGTTTCCTAAACAGCTGCTGTCTCTTCCGCGCCTTGCATGGCTCGCGTTTGCAGGAAATCCATTTTGTGTAAATCACGAATTGGAAACAGAAATCCCTCTAGTGGACTCTAATAGTTACAAGCTGAATCAAGTTCTAGGACAAGGTGCCTCTGGCATCATTTCACACGCTAATTGGCTCAACAGCAATTACGACTTCCCAGAACATGTTGCGGTTAAAGTATTTAAAGGCTCTGTAACAAGCGACGGTTACCCGCAAGATGAACTGCACGCCTGCTTACAGACAGGTATTCACAAGAACCTAGTGAAGTCTATTGCTCAAGTCAGCGAACCTGATTATCTAGCGTTAGTCATGGAGCTTATTCCAGACAATTATTTTAATCTGGGTTTAGCTCCAAGCTTACAGTCATGCACACGTGATACGTTCAAACCTGAATTTACTCTAAGCGTTAACGATATTAAGACGATTGTTGAACAGATGGTGGATGTGTTTGAACACCTACACAGCAACAAAGTATGTCACGGAGATCTGTACGCTCACAACGTGCTTATAGACAACAACAACCATATGATTTTTGGCGACTTTGGCGCAGCATCAACGTATGACTATCTGCCCGTTAACCAGCAACAAAAAATCAAAGCGATTGAATCAAGAGCACTTAGTTTCTTTATTCAAGATCTACTCAGTATTTGTCAGCCAGCGGACATCGGAAGCGACGAATATCAAACGCTAGAGCATATCGCTAAAGAAGCGTTTAACAAGTAACGAATAACGAATAACGACCAGAATTAAACTCTTCTAGATAAGCACTGCTCAATATCATCGCAGTGCTTATAATTTAACTCAATAACACCCTAACTAGAGCGACTCCCTATGCTTCGTGATTATACCTTTAACTGTCTTGTTACCATGCCACGCCAAGAACTAGAAGAGTTCAGCGTTCGAATGATCAGTAAAATGGTACCAGAAGATGTGATGAGTGAATTGTTCACTTTTGAGCAAGAAGAAGTCGATAGTGAAGAGCGTATGATGTCTGCACGCCTTGATGCCACACTTCGTATGACTGCCATTGCTCTTAGCGAGATTCAACAAGCCTTTGATGATTCAGAGAATGCGAAACAAAATAGCATCAGAATGACCAGACTGGTTCTTTGGCACTTCTACGCGATTTCCTTTAACTTGGAAGAAGCGATTACGCTTGAAATTCATTGTGAGCACGTTGAAAAATTACTGGTTAACGCACCAGTCGATGCTTTTGGCTGGGTTAAAACTCTTACGGACCTTTTGCATACTTACGCAAGTATCAACTCTGAGCAGAGCTAACCACCCAATTATCAAATAGATAGCAAAAGCGCCAGTGTCTGTCCTACTGGCGTTTTTTATTCCCTAGACGTTACAATTCTCGCATGGGTTCAAAATGGATCTGCTCATCTAAACTCGGCGGTCTTTGTAGCCAAAGTGTTTGGTTTATCATATTGTCAAAACCGTATTCATATACCGAGTTCATGTATTCCAGTTCTAGAGGATCAAGATCGCTACCTAGGAAATCATCATCAATATGGGCTAGGTTAAATTCCATTTCATGACTTTGGCTATATCGAAAAATATACTCTACATCCCCTACCCCTTGTCTACGAGTCAACGTTGCTAAAGATCGAGATGAGACCGACGAGATACTATTGCTCACTTCACTAAAGTTTGGCTTTAAGCTACCGTTTCTAATGACATAAACATTTTGGGAAAAGCCTGAAATCACCGAGGAATTTTGCATCCATTGCGGAATCAAAAATACCTGTCTAGAAACTCCCCCATCAACGTGCAATTCATCATAATGAGTACCGTCAGAGGTAAGTTGAATTAGCTTTGCGGGAAAAGCACCGGGTATCGAGCTGCTCGCAATAACGATATCTTGAATTAAAACCTGTGCCTCCAAGCTACCAACTTGTGCGATTCTTCCAATATCCCATAACGCCATTTTTTCGTTATCAAGATTAGTGGTCGCGATAATTAAAATGCGCCCTTTGCTACGTTCGTGGGCTATTTTCTCCATCATATCTTTGTTAATTGCACTACGAACTTTTTTTTCAAAGCCTGACGTGTTCACAATCGACTTACGTGAGCTTAGCTGAAATAGATAGTTGCGCTTAAACATCTCATCCATAGATGTTTCAGTATAATAGTGCTTTAGAGCTTCATCGTAATCACTGCCTAGAAAAGCAAATACCGATACAATGGCCCCTGTTGAGACTCCTGTAACTACGTCGAATGTCGGTCGTGTTCCTTGTTCTGTCCACGCGTTGAGAATACCGGCTGAAAATGCACCATTAACACCTCCGCCAGACAATGCTAGGTGATTGATTTCTTTATTATCGGCTTTATATCGATATAACGACTCACGTTCGAAATGCATATCGTAGTTCTCAATATCTGAAATATGCTCGTCCCAAAACCTCAACCCTGGAACATTCAAAGGGTTGATTGACTCAGAATCTGAAGATGCATTTCTTTCTGGCGCCGTACTGCACGCCGTTAACAATACGAGAAAAATAAGACTGTAATATCTACGCACAATTATTCGAATCATCTTAGTACCTACTTTTTCCATTGGCATTCATCACCTCTTCTAATGACTCTATTTTGAATATCATTCTTCTATGCTTGGTTATGTGGTATTCGTGATGCCTTTATTGATGTTCTGTCGAATAGGTATTGAACAAAGAGTGTTACTAAAACACTAAGTACAACGGCGACAAAGATGGAGCTAAAACGATATAAAATGGCAAAGATCGCATCTGATTCACCCGGCGCTAACGCTGAAGTTAATGGCACGCACAATGCTGCCATACCCGCGAGTGAGATCGCCGCTTTAGCGTCACCTTGTGTTTGCCAGTAGCAGAACGGTCCCATCGCAATCGTAAATAACAACCAATATAAAAAGGCATTTTCAAACCATAACCCTAGCGTCAGTTGTACGCCTAACCCAGCCAAACACCCAAGAGCTGTCCCCACTATGCGTATTTTCGCCATCTGAATGATTCCAACACACGTCATAGGCGCTAATATAATCAGTATTGAAGCGTTCGCAGCCCCTGAGTCAAACAAGTCGAAAACTTGGAAAACCACAAATGCGCACATGGCTATTACCCATACCATGGCAACCTGACTTACGCGGTCAATACTATTGACAGCCACCTGTTCTGTTGGAGCAGCTTCTATAGAAGCTGTTTCTGGCTCAGGAAATAGCCAATGAGCGATGCCGCAAATAATGATATTGGCAAAACACGCGACAATAATCGTAATAGAGAGCTCTTCGATATCCATAAATGTATAACTAGAGAAATTCAATAAAACAGAACCAAGCAACAACCCCATATATCCGATTAAGAATGTTTTCTTGTTGGTCATGGCAATGCTATTAATCAAAAAGACAATACCCACCAAAATAAACAAAATAATAGGGTAGACATGGAAAAACTCCCATAGCAAAGTCATCTGAATGGTCGTCCATATCGCAGCTGCCAAAATCATTATCATTAACGGAAGATGAAATTGATCGACCTTACCAAGTACGAACAAGGGAATGAGTATCGCTATGAAACCAAAGTCCCAACCCAATACCATGCTTGTCGCTAACCCTAAAGAACAACCAAACCATATACGAAGTATTTTCATAGCGGCTACCTAATATGCTGAATGAAATAAACGAACTAGTAGATAAAGTGAAACAAACTAATCATGCGAATTCTGACTTTTGCCACCGTCTGCCAAAAAAAGCTATTTCCTGAGTGCAGTACCATGGTTGCGCGCGAGCCAACAAATAGCGAACTAGGTAACGATTCATCATTTTCTAAGTTAATTCTGGTACGTTGCGCATCACGTACCCAGCGGTTATTTACTTGTATCTCTGTCAATGTGCCATTCGGCGTTTGTTGTCCAGATGAAACACCATGATCTCGGCTATCAACGCTGTAATGAAATACTCTACCCGGGTATGCATCGAAAGAGACCATAGCTTGAAAATCGTCGTTCACTCGAGTCACTGACTTTTCTCGAAAATCAGCAGCTACCCACATTGACCCTGCAGGTACGAACGTTAGTAGAGGCATGTTTGCATTCGCCATGGTTCCTACTTCTAAGCGTACGTTGGTCACGACACCATCACTCGGAGATCGAACGTCAGTGTTGTCTAAATCTAACATCGCTTTTTCTACCCTGTTTCGAGCAATACGAACCTCTGTTGTTACTCCGTTACCAAGTTGAGCTTCCAATACTTTGAGGTTCTGACGCTCTATCTCTAGCCCAGCAACCGCCATTTGATACTGTTTGGTGACACTATCAAGGCTCGATTGAGAGATGGCCTGCTGCTTTGATAGTTTTTGAGTACGTTTGTACTCTGCATAGGCGTTATCGTGAGAGGCTTTAGCGCGAGTAATATTAGCGACGGCGGCTTCTTTTTGCGCATGAAGCGCAACCGATTTTTCCTTTGCTGATTGCAACGATAAAATGGCTTGTTCTAGCGCAATTTCAAATTGACGAGGATCCAATGAAAATAGGATATCCCCTTTTTCAACAACATCGTTGTTTCTTACCTTCACATTGGTAACACGACTGGTCACTTCAGGAGCAACCTGAACAACGTGACCGTGTACTCGCCCTTCAGTTGTCAAAGGTGCATGCCTATCTGCAATGACTATGTAAATAAATGAGACAACGAATATAAGACTCAAGGCCTTCATCCATTGCTTAAATTTGGTAGTTTCAGTCATGTTGTTAACCCCATAGCTAATCTGTGTGCCTAGATTATAGGGATTTCTATGTGAGTCTGGTAGAATAGAAAAACAGACACAATTGAGCTAAAAATAGGACAATGACAACGAGTTTTGATGATATAAGATTGTTTACCCAAACGGTTCTTCATGGCGGAATCAGCGCGGCAGCGAAAGCAAATAACATGCAACGCTCGAAGATCAGCCGTCGATTACAGGTATTAGAAAGCTCATTGGGCTGTGAGCTTCTTATTCGAACAACTCGAACCATTGAACTTACCGAACACGGTAAACATCTTTATGAACTGGTGTCGAAGCAGGTTTACCTTATCGATCAAAGTTTAATCGCAATGCAGGAATCTCAACAAGATTTCTCAGGTATAGTGCGTCTTGCTATCCCATCAGCGTTAATGACCTCGCAGGCATTTCCAGCAATCATCACGGAATATTCTTCTCGATTCCCAAATGTTCGGATTGAAGTCGAAAACCATCAAGACAGTGTTGACCTTAAACGGCAATCATTCGACTTACAGGTATTACCTAACGTCGTTAGCGTGGCGGATGACAGTTACGTTCAATTCAGCTTAATTCCTTACGCATGCCACCTTGTCGCATCAAAAGATTACTTGGCTTCACATCCTCCGCTGTCTACGTTAAATGACCTAAAATTACATCGAATCTTCACCAATAGATACAATGCTGATTTGTTAGACAGTGACCTACATGTCTCGTTAAAATCGGATGATTTAAACTTGCTACATACTCTCGCACTCAATAATCAAGGCATCGCTTTTTTACCCAAGATCCACTCAAAAAAATCACGAGAAAGTGGCCTACTCGTTGAAGTATTACCTGAAGTCGTTTATCCCAAATTGAATTTGACGTTGATCTACCCATCTGCACAATTCCTCTCAAAAAAAACGAGAGCACTGATCGATCTCTTCAAAGAAAAGATTAACTAGGCTTAATGAGTCAATGAGAATTGTAGATAGTGAAGATTGGATATAGAAGAAGATGGTATTTAGCTGAAAATGGGACTTAGATAAAAATTTCACTTTGAAGAAAATTACACGTAGATGAAATTAGTATCATCATTCGTTGGAGATAAAGTTTGAACAAAGTTAACAACACGAATTACTTGTGGGCAGATAACTTGCGAGTATTTGCTGTTTTTGCAGTGGTTCTATTACATGTAGCGTCTAGTTTTGTTAGTGACATTGATATAGCTGACCCGTTGTATGGTAATCGTAGTTGGTGGGCAGGGAATATATACGCATCTGTCACTATGTGGTGCATCCCTCTGTTCGTCATGATTAGCGGTTACTTCTTACTCAGTAAAACTGAATCTAATATTGTATTTTTCAAGAAGAGAATCAATAAAGTTCTAGTCCCTCTGCTGTTTTGGTCTTTGTTTTACTCTCTGTGGGTAATTCTCAAGTACTTCATAAATGATGATATCTCTGCAGCTTATTTTACAGTAGCGAAGGGTTGGGCTCTAGGTGAGCCATATTATCATCTATGGTATCTCTTCATGATTCCGTTACTTTACCTCGTAACTCCTGTTTTAAGGGCGATTCAAAACTCTCTCACAAAAATTGAATTGTTTGTATTTATTTGCCTATGCTTTGGGCTGGCCATGCTAGCTGCTCTTTCGAATGTCGCTCTTATTTATTTTGATTTAAACGCCAAAGTGAGCTTATTCACCAATGATTTCTTAAGTTACTTAGGGTATTTTTGCTTGGGCGGGTATTTCGCTCGATATGGTGTAAAAACAAACGTAATACACTGTTTATTGGTATGTATATTTGCTTTGTCGATTACGATTATTGGCAGCTACTATATAACCTATCTCTACTTTTATTCATACTTAAGCATCAACGTTGTCGCGGCATCCATTGCGCTATTTCTGCTAATCAAATGCCTTACTAACGTCGACCTAAAATTAAGCCGATTCGCAAATCTCAGCTTTGGTATTTACCTTATCCACCCCCTGTTTATTAAATCGATATCGTCATTTGCTGAAGAGTGGTTACTAGAGTGGATTGATATCTATCTATATATACCGTTTGCGGCTTTATTAACTTTCTATCTGTCATATTTGACCGCTTTACTTATGAGCAAAGTAAAGTACTTAAATCGGTGCATCTAGGCGTGTATATTACTGAACTATTGGGGTTTGTGCTGGAAATAAGGTTATTACAATCAAGCGAGTAGCTCGCTTCAATCGTAATAACCTACCTTCAAGTGTTTAGCCCTATTCTTTCACCTGACTTTCTTGATGCTGATAGATATGAACATCTCGCTGTGGAAACGGAATCGTAATGCTCTCTTCATCAAAACGCTTCTTAACATTCTCTGTCACATCCCAATAGACATCCCAATAGTCATCGGTTTTCACCCAAGGACGTACAACAAAATCAACTGACGATTCGTTAAGTGTATGCAATTTCACCATAGGCTCAGGGTTTTTCAGTACCCGCGTATCATCGAGTAATACTTGATTTAACACCGCTTTAGCTTTATCGATATCATCGGCATAGCCAATACCAAACACCATATCAACACGGCGCGTGCGTTCGGCAGTAATGTTATTGATAACATCTCCCCAAATTTTATTATTTGGAATAACAAGTCTCTGGTTGTCAATTGTTTGAATTGTCGTAGAAACCAAGCTCATGTTCTTTACTGTTCCTTGAATTCCAGCAACCTTGACCATGTCGCCGACATCATACGGACGATAAATCAGGATCATTAAGCCCGATGCAAAATTTGATAGCGTATCTTGTAGTGCAAAACCAATAATGACACCAGCCACACCGAAACCAGTTAATAGTGGTGCGAGTTCAATGCCAACTTGAGAAAGCGCTACGAGCAGACCAATAAAGATGACAGCCTTAGACGCTACAGAAACAAAGAACTCCTGCATCAATACACTGAAATCCATTTTGGAATGTTTTACGCTTTTCTTAACGCCTTTGCTAACGATTTTAGCGAGTGCTTTTGTCCCATACAAAATCGCCAAAAATAGACACAACTTGAGAAACATCGAAGGCGTATTTTCAAAGGCCCAAACTTTAAATGAATCTAGCCACTCTTCAAATAAACCTAATGCCACATCGACATCAAGAACGTCTGCATTTATATCGCCAGTCGTCGCTAGCAACAACTGTTTATAGTCTGTGGCTTCCACCCCCATCGATTCCATCAATGAGACTGACGACTGCAAACTGATCACCATCATTGCGATGCGCTCATTAAACCGAATGATCTCTTGAGTTAAGGTCGCTTTTTCCTCTTCGCTGACATAGCTAATACGACGCTCGACTTCTTTTTTTGTAGAATCGACATAAAGTACAGCATTAGACAAAAACTCTGCTCTATCCGTTAACGCAATTTTTAGCTCGTCTACTGACTCAGAAACATCAATACTTCTCTGTGTCGCCAACTGAAAAGTAGCAAAAAGCTGTTCGTAATAGGTGTCCATTACGCCAATCCGTTTCTGTGCTTCTAATTCAAATTGAACCTTTTCATCCCCTTTACTATCCCTAGCTTGCTTAACAATGGTCGCCACACTGCCATTACTTAAATCAATCAATGAATCAAGTAGCAAGATTTGATCAGAGATAACCTGATTAATACGCTCATCATCAGTATTTAGAGATATTTCATGAGCTAGTTGCTCTCTTAATGCCTCATTTTTTCTACGTAGAACATCTTCCAAAAATGAACGTTCGTTATCATGTGCTTGAGTTAGGGCAATAAGATCGCTAGAGAGTCGAGCTTGATTTGATACGAGTTTATCTACAGAGGCATGGGCTGCGAGCGGAACAAAAACCAGCAATATCCACGCTAGAAACACTTTCATCCTTGAATACATGAATCACCTATAAGTCGTTACTATTCCACTAAAAATAGCATGTATTTAACTCGTTTCAGCTAACAAATCTAATTGTGTAATTCAGATCACTAATTCCGCTAAAATATGGTCCAAAACCAATGATGAGCATAAAGATATTATCCATATCGATGATAACACTAGAGGATAGCTGGTCCTTTTTATGCACCTAAGGTATCTCTAATACCAATTTCCCTTTAGCTCTACCACTTTCTAACTGCTGATGCGCGCAGGAAACCTCCGCCATTGGAAAGCTTTTGATCTTCGGGGGGGCAATTTTTTCATTCTCTAATAACTCCACTACTTCACTTAAATCTTTAGTAAATGAATCGTCACTCAAGTAAGCAAATATTTTTTCTCTACCACGATTTTGAGCATCTAAAATACTGGCTTGAATGTCTCCATCTTCAGTGATGGTAGCAATGCTCACTAGTTTTCCTCCCTGCTTCAACAGACTAACCGGGTCTATGATCGAATTTCCACCAACAGCATCAATGATCAGATCGACCCCTTCAGGAGCCCAATCCGATACTGATTTATCAATACTGTCACTCTGGTAATCAATCGCGAGATCGGAGCCTAGCTCTTTCACATAATCGATGTTTCGTCCACTGCACGTTGTGGCAACCATCGCTCCTCTTAACTTCGCGAATTGAACAGCGAAACTGCCAACGCCACCAGATGCTCCATTTATAAGCACCCTTTTTCCTTCGTCAGATGACAAATGACCTTTATCTTCACTAAACAAGGCTTGCCAAGCAGTAAGCGCTGCAATGGGCAGTGAAGCAGCGGTTTTAAAATTTATGGAATCCGGTAATTTGACCACATGACTTTGACGTACAGATAAGTATTGAGCATAGGTTCCATGCTTACCTTGTTCAAACAGATTGGAACCGCACACGACGCGGTCCCCAACTGAAATGCCCGTCACCAACTCCCCAATAGACTCAACAGTACCCGACGCCTCTAACCCTAACGCTAGCGGAAAAGTTTTCTCTTCCATATGCGCTTTCAAATGACCGGCTCGAATCTTCCAGTCTGCTGGATTTAATCCCGAGTAAGCGACTTTCACTAGCACGTCTTCCGGCCCAATGAATGGGGCTGCTAGCTCAGCAATTTCAAACTGCTCACGTGAGCCCCAATTGTTGATGACGGCTGCTTTCATTAATTTAGACATAACTTATCCTTGTTTTTAGCTTTAGTTATAATGGGTAGATTCGTCACTTTTCAAAGTGTATTAACCGAAATATTGGCTAGGCTAAGTTTCGCTTGTTGTATGGATTGAGCAGAGTACTCTTCCCCTAGCCCCATGCCATGGACGTAAACAGTACTTACATCATCAATTCCGATGAAGTTCAAAACATGGGTTAAGTAAGGCGTTTGGAAGTCCTTATGTTTCTCAGACTCTGCTAGGAAGTTACCACCTGCGCTACTAATGATGACGGCTTGTTTGCCTTTGATAAGCCCTTCGGGCCCTTTCTCATGGTAATTGAACGTCAATCCAATACGACAAATTTGGTCAAGATAGGATTTAAGTAGCGTTGTAATACTGAAGTTGTGCATAGGTGAAGCAAGCACGATGATATCAGCCGTCTTTAATTCTTCAATATACTCAAGAGATGGACTAACAATTTTAATCTGCTCCTCAGTCAGTTTTTCCGCAGGCGTATAAAAGGCATTCAAAATTTCAGAATCATAAACAGGTGCTGGCGTAACCGATAAATCACGTACAGTAAAATGGTACTGCTCAGATTTCAGGCCTAGCTGTTCAACAAGGTAATCAGCCATAGATCCAGATACTGAATTATCTGCCATTGGGCTCGATTTAATAATAAGAACTTTCTTCGTATCAGTTGTCATAATGTATATCTTCCTTTCTAAGGCGTCGAAATCCGTCGTGACTTCAACTCTTGGGCCTCTATTGGTTGAGAACATTATTAACTGATATTACATTGTTGATAATCCGCCTTTTTTGAATTTCACTGTTTCCTAGGAGAAACAATGGACATCCAGTTAATCTATTATTTCGTTAATATTGTAAAGTTTGGGAGCTTCACTAAAGCCGCTGATGCGCTCAAAGTACCAAAATCGAGCCTGAGCAAAGCGGTAACGAAACTTGAAGAGCGCACTGGAACCAAGCTGCTCGTTCGCTCCACTCGCAAGCAAAGCCTAACCGAAGCCGGACGTCATTTTTATGAATCCTGTTTAGGGCCGTTGGAAAATATTGAAGAAGCGGAGAAATCACTTTATGGAATGGATAACGTCCTATCAGGAACCATTAAGATTACCGTCCCTGAAGATTTTGAACTATTTTTACTCTCTTCATGCGTGCACTCTCTATGTGATCAATACCCTGACCTTAGAATCATCATTAACAGTACCAACGATAATATTGATTTGATCGGTGAAGGTTACGACTTTGCAATCCGCATTGGTCCTTTAGAAGAGAGCAACCTTAGAGTGAGAAATATTGGCTATATTCAACCGATAACCGTTGTTTCTAAACAGTACTTTAAGGAAATTGATGTAAGCCATCCAAACGATCTAACGAACGTTCGGTGTATTGGGCTAAGTACAAATAAGCCGTATCAAACTTGGAGGCTAACCAAAGGAGACGTTACTGAAGTTGTAAAAACGCCGCTTGTGGTAGAAACGAACCAGATAACCAGTGTGCATAAGCTGACTCTTTCTGGGGTTGGAGTATCTGCTTTACCCACATTTTTGTGCAATAGCGACCTTGCTTCAGGGCGCTTAGTCAGAATATTAGAAGATTGGAGGTATATGGATGTGCCGGTATCGTTAGTTTCTCCGCTATCAACGATTCACTCTAAACGGTTGAAAGTGGTCAGCGATGCGATTGTAAACGCACTTCGCAGATCATTTAATTAATTGCAGAAACCGATAGCGTAAACAAAAACGCCAGCATCACAGCTGGCGTTTATCTATCTACAGTTCATAGACCAATTTATAATCGACCTATTAACAACGACTTATTATAAGAAGTTGAAAGAAGCTGTTAGAGAGAACGTACCGATGTCTTCATTATCCATAACGTAGTTCATGTAGTTTGCACCCAGTGAGATAGGGCCAAATACAGCGTAGTCTGCACCAACACCGTACATCATGTCGTAGCTATCATCATCATTGAAATTCACGCCGCCATTACCTGTCATGTCCCAAGAGTGAACACCACCTTTTGCGTAAACTTGTAGTGGGCCGAAGTTGATACTTGGCTTCACTGCAAAGTAAACTGAAGATGCTTTCACGTCACCACCAGGAGTAAACTCAAATTTACCGTGGTCCGTATAACCAGCTTCTAAACCGATGAACGGTAGCAGACCTGTTCCAGCGTGAATGCTATAAGAGGTTGCATCTTCACTGTCTAGGCTAGAAGAACCAACAGAAGCGCCACCGTAAATAAATGAGTCAGCCATAGCTGTCGTTGATGCACCAATAAGAGCAAGGGCTAAAAGAGTCTTTTTCATGTGAAACCTTTTTCGTTATAGCTAATCATTGCTGTAGCTATTATTTATAGTCATCAGCAATGGCCCTTTGCGGCGGGCCATTGCCGTAATGTTGGCGAATTATAGTGTTACGTTTACAGTATGCAAGGTCTATACCGAAAATTAACATTCATTAATGGCATTTTTAATACGTTTATCGGATACCGGATAAGGTGTTCCAAGCTGCTGAGCAAAGTAGCTCACACGCAATTCTTCAAGCATCCACCGTACCTCTTTTACATTGTCCGGAATCGTAACGCCTTTCGGTATCTTATTCAGTAACTCTTTGTAATCATTCGTTGCTGATTCCACTTTTAGCATGTGTAAGCGATCTTTATTTGGATCGATTGGAAGTTTTTCCATCCGTTTTTCAATCGCTTTCATATAGCGCAAGATGTCTGGCAAACGCTTCCAACCACATTCGGTGGCAAATCCTTTAAAGATCAAGCTTTCGACCTGAGCTTTAATATCTGACAACGCAAACGCCATGGTAAAGTCGACCTTGCCCTTAAGCTTTTTGTTAATCGCAAACGCAGTCGTCAAAATTGTCTCAACTTGTTTCGCTACATCAACAACGGTATCACCTAGTTCAGCACGAACATGCTCTTTCAATGCTTCGAAGTTATCAGAACCCCAAACTAACCCGCCCTGCTCTTCAATGAGCTTATCTATTCCACACGCGATACAATCGTCAATCAGATCCAGAACACGTCCGTATGGGTTGAAATAGAGTCCAAGCTTCGACTTATTAGGTAAGTTTGAGTGCAGATACTTAACAGGCGACGGAACGTTAAGCAAAACTAAACGACGTTGACCAGCACGCATCGCAAGTTGTTGCTCTTGTTCTGTTTCAAACAGCTTAATTTCTACGCTGTCTTTGGTGTCAACTAATGCTGGGTATGCCTTAACTTCAAATCCGCCACGCTTTTGCTTATAAACTTTTGGTAGTTCACCAAAGCTCCAAGTATGAAGACCTTGTTGCTCAATATCATCATCTGCGACTTTCGAGAGCGTCTCTTGAACTTTATCTTTAAGGCTCTCTTTTAGCTCATGAAGATCTTTGTTTTCTTTAAGCTTACGGTGGCGATGATCCACAGCTCTAAATGTCACTTTAAGATGATCTGGTATCTGAGTTAAATTCCAATCATCACGTAATACTTCTACGCCCGTCATTCTACGCAACTCTTTTTCAAGCGAATCAAGCAACGGCGCTTCCATTGCCGTCACTCGCCCTAAGAAGGCGTCTGCGTAATTTGGCGCTGGGACGAAGTTCTTACGAATGGTTTTAGGCAGCGCTTTGATCATGCTAACAATAAGCTCATGTCGAAGCCCCGGGATTTGCCAATCAAAGCCAGCCTGTTCAATTTGGTTAAGAATCGGAAGCGGGACATGCACCGTGACACCGTCACTGTTTTCACCCGGTTCAAACTGGTAGCTCAGCTTTAGCTTAATGCCGTTTTGATGCCAGAAATTAGGGTAGTCCAAATCAGTAACATGGCTAGCGTCGCCTCTGAACAGCATCTCTTTTTCAAAGTTCAGTAGCTCTTTGTTGTCTTTGCTTGCTTTCTTCCACCACGTATCAAAGTGACGACCAGAAACAACATCGGTCGCGACACGCTGATCATAGAAATCAAACAGCTCATCATCATCAACTAAGATGTCACGACGACGAGACTTGTGCTCTAGCTCTTCTACTTCCGCAAGTAACTTCCGGTTTTGTTTGAAAAACGGATGTTTATTTTCCCACTCACCTTCAACTAACGCGCTGCGAATGAAAATCTCTCGACTGATTGTCGGATCTATTTGGCTGTAATTCACTAAGCGTTTTGGAACAATGGCAATTCCGTACAGCATCACTTTTTCATCAGCCATTACCGCAGCACGTTTTTTCGACCAGTGAGGTTCGCTGTAGCTACGTTTTATTAAATGGACCGCTAACGGTTCAATCCACTCAGGTTGAATCTTAGCAATGATGCGTCCCCACAACTTTGAGGTTTCCACCAGCTCAGCAGACATGATCCACTTAGGTTGTTTCTTAAATAGCCCTGACGCAGGGAAGATACTGAAACGAGCATTACGAGCACCTTGGTACTCACTCTTTTCAGGGTCTTTAATACCGATATGAGAAAGCAGGCCCGATAAAATGGAGGTGTGAACCTTCTCGTAAGAGGCCTCTTCATCATTGAGTTTAAAGTCCATTTCACGCATTGATTGATGAATCTGGAAGTAAACATCTTGCCATTCACGTACGCGTAAATAGTTCAGGTAGTCTTTCTTACACTGCTTACGGAATTGGTTGCCGTTGAGTTCTTTTTGTTGCTCTTTAATGTAGTTCCAAAGATTCACAAACGTTAGGAAATCAGACTCTTCGTGGAAAAATCGCTTATGCTTTTCATCCGATGCTTGTTTCTTCTCTGAAGGACGTTCACGTGGATCCTGAATTGAAAGTGCAGAAGCGATAACCATCAACTCTTTCAAACATCCATTGCGACTCGCTTCTAATACCATTCGAGCCAAACGCGGATCGATCGGTAAACGAGCTAGCTTTTTACCCATTGGTGTTAGCTGTTTTTTATTACTGCCAACCTGCTTGCCAGCTTTTTTATCCGCAGCAATCGCTCCAAGCTCTTCGAGTAAGCGAACACCATCTTGGATATTACGTTGATCAGGCGCTTCTACAAATGGGAATGCTTGAATATCACCAAGACCAAGCGAGGTCATCTGCAAAATAACAGAGGCTAAGTTAGTACGAAGAATTTCAGGATCGGTAAACTCAGGGCGAGATTCAAAATCTTCTTCTGAATAAAGTCGAATACAAATACCGTCACTGACACGACCACAACGACCTTTACGCTGATTCGCGCTTGCTTGCGAGATCGCCTCTATAGGCAGTCGTTGTACTTTGGTTCGATAGCTATAACGACTGATGCGCGCTGTGCCCGGATCAATAACGTATTCAATACCCGGAACAGTCAGTGACGTTTCAGCCACGTTGGTTGCAAGAACGATTCTTCGGCCAGAGTGCGACTGAAAGATTTTATTCTGTTCACTAGAGGATAGCCGCGCATAGAGCGGAACAATTTCAGTATCACGCAGATTTCGCTTGCTCAAAGCGTCAGCGGTATCGCGAATTTCACGCTCACCGTTCATGAAGATTAGAATATCGCCAAGGCCTTCATCGCAAAGCTCATCGACGGCTTCAAAAATACCTTCAAGCTGATCACGATCGGTATCATCTTCACCACTTAATGGGCGGTAACGAGTATCAACGGGGTACGTACGGCCCGACACTTCAATGATTGGCGCATCACTAAAGTGCTTTGAAAATCGCTCAGGATCAATCGTTGCTGAAGTAATAATAATCTTAAGATCAGGACGACGTGGCAACAGCTCTTTTAGATAACCTAAGATGAAATCGATGTTAAGGCTGCGCTCGTGCGCCTCATCGATAATGATCGTATCGTATTGATTTAGAAAACGGTCATGGCTAATTTCAGCCAGCAAGATACCGTCCGTCATCAGTTTTATTTGTGTATTATCAGAAATTTGGTCGTTGAATCGAACCTTATAACCAACAAATTCGCCGAGCGGGGTTTTCATCTCTTCCGCAATACGGTTCGCTACCGAACGGGCCGCTAATCGTCTTGGCTGAGTATGGCCAATCAAGCCATATTTACCACGACCTAATTCAGCGCATATTTTAGGTATCTGAGTGGTTTTACCTGAACCGGTTTCACCCGCTACAATCACGACCTGATTGTTTTCAATTGCTTCAGCAATATCATCACGTCGTTGACTAACCGGTAAAATATCTGGGTATTCAATTGTTGTTTTATAGCCGAAACGCTGCTGTGCAGTCATCATCGATTTTGCGATGTCTAGTGCGATTTCGTCAAATACGGTATTGCGGGACGCTTCTTTTTTTATTTTGCTTGCGCCGCTAATGCGTTTACTAAGACGAAATCTATCACGCAGCATGCACTCACTTAACGCTTTACGCAGTGATTGAGCCGTGTTTGCAGACTTAGGGCTGGCAGGCTGAGTTTGAGATTCTTTATTTGGCTGAGACGAGGTCAAAGCAATTCCTATTTAACTAAGCAGAAAAAACTGCGCGGATTGTAGCACTTTTCTGGTTTCGAAAAAAAACAAAACAATAAAAAACGCCCATAGGCATTGAAGCTTATGGGCGTTTTTATTTGTTTATCTATAGGGAGGTGCTAGAGATCAAAAATCGAATTGAACGTAGATTGTGTTGTAGTTACTACCACCTTTGATACGTCCATATTGAGAGGATTTTTCAAAAATCGCCGAGCGGTGGTGAATAGAATAACCAAGCCACATATTGTTCAGATCATTTTGATTGAATAAATCACCAATATTCACATCGAAAGAGAAGTCCAAGTAGTTTAATAATTTACTCGGCACTTTGTCTTTTTCGACCATCTCAGTGCCTTCGATATAGGTAACGTTATCAATGTAAGACAAGCCTTCAGCGACACCAAAACGCCACTTGGTTGGCCAACTCACTGTGTAATAGGCCTTAATCGCTGCGACGTATTCAGTGCTGGATGATTGAACATCTGATGACCAGTGATGTACAAGGCCAGGAGTCAGGTAAATATCAAGAGGAATACCAAACAGCTCATCGGTTAAAGGGTGACCATAAAAGACCGAGCTTAGTTGGTTGTTATGTTCATCCTTTTCAGAATTAAACTTGATAATATCGCCAATATTTGACGGGGTAGCCCAACCGTGAGCAACACGGATGTAGCGCTTGTTAGTCAACTCAGATTTCGGTGCTTTGGCTTTATCGTTAAAAAACCCAAAGCCTAGATAGAGCTCACCTTGGTAACGATCTTTTACCGCGGCACTTTCATAGGCGTTATCGTCTAGCCTTGTTACGGCGGTAGAGCCGAGTAAGTACAAGTTAGAAATCACATGGTAACGAGCACCAATACCAACCTGTGCATCGACACCTGCACTTACATCGTTCCCAAACTCGTAATTCGAAAACCCGTAATAGACGCTGTTAAAGTCTTTACTTTTATAACGAACGGTTGCCTTAGGTTTTATTTCCCAGTCACCCGATTCAAACACGCCATGAATGGTCGCATTACTGTGCCAATTAAAACGGCTATCCGTCATGAACTCAAAGTCCATCGCCCAAATATCATCAAGTTGATAAGAGACTTGAGCACCAAGATCCGCGGTATCACCCTCGTAGCCATTTTGATACGTCGCCGGGATATCCACAAAACGCATCCTAAGAAGTGCATTGACCTCGACCCTTTCATCTTCAGGTTGATAGAGGTACGCTCCAAATTCCGTACCTTCAATAAACACGTAATCGTTTTTGAAGAACATCATCGGTACAAAGGAACCTACGGAGCGGTCACCCACATCGTTATAATAAGGGATAGAAGATAGGCGCGTCATGGCGGCTAGTCCCCACTCTTGCTCAGCGACCGGCGCAAATACACTAGCTTCCTCTACTTCAGTAGAGGGCCGTGAATTAGTCTCTGTCTCGGCGAGTGATGGCATACTCACTGCGAACATGCTTGCGGCTAACGTCGAATAAACGATGTGAACCACACCCGTTTTGTTTTTTATCATGGTCTTATTTTCTCGCGTTCCTTGCTCAACATCACCAAAATGACATCAATTTCATTAGGAACTCTTATGTTTCATGGGAATTCACCGTTACAATAGTATATATGTTTTCCGAAATGACAGAAATGTGAAAGTATCTGATTTAAAAATAATTCTAGACGGACTTCCTAAAGATAGCGATCTCGATATCGTCATGGGCGAAGAGTGGTTACCAGAACGACTGACCAAAGCCACGATTGATGGAAAGCTTCTGTTTTTGGAGTTTGATAACGCACCTGAAGAAACTCAAGGTGACGAAGAAGGCCGAGGATTTGTTGAGCATGAAGTCGCCATGATCCGCCATAAATTTGAACAGATCATAGACGATGCATCGGATACTAAAACTAAAGCGGATGCGATGGTCTCACTGTTTTTAATGGGACATGAACACTCAAGCTCAGAAATCATAGAAATTCTGGAAGACCCTGAAGTTCCAGACGCCCCAACATCGTAGTCTTAATATCGGTCTATTTCGCCGAATCTTCATCAATTGAACAGTGCTGACACAATTTTGACTTGTGATTTCAAGCCTTCGCCCCTATTACTTAAGCAATACGCTATTGAGTAACAAGCGAATAACAGAGGAATCACTATGTTCAATGCGATCACGTCCCTATTTAAACAACTGCTTGAAGGCGAAGACCTAAGCGGCAGTCAAAAGCAGAACCCTAATCTTGCGATCGCATGTTTGTTATGTGAAGTTGCAGGCGCGGATCACCAGATCAACCAAGTTGAAAGAGAAGCAAAGCATCATTTGATTGAGCGGTTACTTGAACTCAATGAAGCGGAAGCGAACCAACTCCTTGTACAAGCGGAAGAGCAAACAAAGCAAGCAGCTTCACTTTACGAGTTTACTTCCCAGCTTAGAGAGCTATCTCAGGAGACTCGCTTCGAACTCATCAAAGCAATGTGGCAAATTGCACACGCTGACGGAGAGATAGACCCGCTTGAAGATGCAGTCATTCGTAAAACATCCGAGCTTTTATACGTTGACCATAGTGAATTCATTCGAGCAAAGCTTTCTGTTTTAGAAAAGTAACCCGTTAATCTGAACTAGGCTCAGGGCGAGCCTAATATTCTTACTGCTATCCGCTATTTTCTTGCTCTATTTATGGTTTACAGAAGGATACTTAGAGCATTGTCAGAGCAAGTTTCGCCAGATTGTACGCATCAACATACCCAGAATGCTGGCGCCCTTCCCACTCAATTTTTTTCGCTTCTTGAGCTGCTCTGTGCCCAATACGTTTATCTTTGAGACGGTTTTGGATACGGTACAAGGTTGCTAGATTAATGAACTCTTTAAAGGGTAAATCTACCCCTTTTTCGCGACACTCGTTAAATAGGATCTGATCATCACGCCCCCAAGAAGCGTATATTTTATTTGGACCGCCGAAATTCTTGAGCACAGACTTCATTACCGATTTAAGAGGACGACCTTGTTTTTCGATTTTTCGAGGAGTAATGCCGGTAAGCTCAACACAGAACAGTGACACTTCATCATGCTCAGGCTTAACATAATACTGAGCTCGTTTAACGATCTCACCTGAAGCGACATCAATTTCAGCTAAACCAACTTCTATGATCTCACCCGTAGTACCTACACCATCTACGTTCCAACAACACATTTCTAAATCGAAACACACGACACGGTTATAGTTCATTACCAGCCTTTACTACTAATCCAATTTCCTGAAGGCGCAAGATATTACCTTATTTGCACCTAAATGTAGAGCACCGAATGAGGAAGCAATACACGCAGTATACAAAATAGACATTGACAAGAGACCAGTGGTCTTTTATATTTCAAATAAGAGACCACTGGACACTTAATCTATTTTAGCTAATAACGAGTATAAACTGGAAACCGGCATGAACTGGAAAAGAGCAAGAACTGACGACAAGAAGAACGAGCGTAAAGAAGCAATTTTTAATGCCGCTTTTACCCTTTTTAAGCAGAAGGGGTACGACAACGTCAGCTTTAACGGCATTGCAACTGAAGCGGGATTCACTAAATCAAACATGTACCGATACTTCAGTTCTAGAGAAGAGATCTTTTTGAATATCTTTGCTGAATTGTTTGAAGGTTGGTTTACCGATTGCTGTAAACAACTCCAGAGTTTGGGGATGAATCCAGACATAAACGAATTCTCAAGAAGCTGGGTCAAAACCGTAAAGTCTCACCCACAATTTATGGATTTAACCCCAATCCTATTTATCTCGCTTGAGAAGAACAGTTCATACGAACAACTACATGAATTTAAAACACTGTCCAAAGATCTTCTGTATCGATTATCAATGGAAATAAGCAATGTTTACCCAGAATTCCAGGAAGAAAAGTCCTTTAAGTTCTTAAATCTCAGCTTCGCAGCAATGACAAACGCGTGGGCTGCGAACTCTCATAATGACGCGCTGAACAAGATATACCAGCAAGAGGAATTCATGATGATGAGACCTGATTTTGATAAAGATCTCACAGACTCTATTGAAGTCATCTTGCTTGGATTAAAAGCAACATAAGCATCTAAGACTGAGCAAATAATCAAACTGTAAATCTAAAATTCGAACAACCCTGATAACCTAAATGAAGGAATATTGTAATGGCGCATCACACGGAAAAATCAATTAGAGTAAATATCCCTGCGGAAGATATATGGAAAGTACTGGCTGATTATAGCAGTGTTGAGCGATTCGCAACGACAATCGAATCATCCCAAATTATTGGTAATATAAAGTCAGGGCTTGGTACAAAACGACTGTGTACTTTTCATGATGGTTCAAGCCTTATTGAAGAGATCATTGAGTACAAAGAAGGCCAAAGTTTCACAATGGAACTCTCTGAGTATTCTCTGCCCTTAAAAAGCATGCAGGCTGAAATGGGGGTAAAAGCCATTGATGCGAACACTAGTGAAATATTCATGTCATCAGACTTTGTGGTGAAAGGCGGCCCACTAGGTCAGTTTATGGGACACTTTATTATGCGCCCAGTGATGAAAGGTGTTTTCCAAAAACTACTCAGCGGCTTGGCTTATCATTGTGTAACAGGTGAGCGCATAGGTAAAAAACTGCCAAGTAATGATAAACTGTCGGCTATTGTGACGGGATAATTCATCCCGCCACAAGCTAAAACCACCGTGTGCTTTAACACCATTACCTTCAGAAGTATTAAAGCACTCGGCTCATAGGCCATTTAGTACAATAGTGTGCAATGTGAAGTTAATCTCCCATTGCAACGCCTTCTCGTCTTGGGTCTGCGCCGCCAATGAGTGTTCCATCACTGAAGACGATACCGTGTAGCCCCGAGTTTAAATCGCGGACATCGACTTTGAATCCCATCTTTTCCAGCGGCTCTTTGAAGCGTACGGCATCTGTTCCTTCTTCAACATCAAAGGTACCAAAGCGATTAACCATGTTTGGCATATTGATGGCGTCTTGAATGTCCATACCCCAATCAAAGTGAGCAATCAGCGTTTTTGCTACATAACCAATAATGCGAGATCCACCCGGTGACCCGACTGCCATGTACGGTTTACCATTTTCAAACACGATGGTTGGCGCCATGGATGACCTTGGGCGTTTGCCCGGCTCTACTCGGTTAGCAATTGGAAGGCCATTGCTGTGCGAGGCAAAAGAGAAGTCTGTTAACTCATTATTCAAAATAAAGCCGTTACTCATGACTCGCGAGCCAAAACCGTTCTCTACGGTACTGGTCATAGAAATAATATTACCTTCTGCGTCTGCAATCACAACATGGGTGGTTGACGGAAGTTCGATCGATTGATCATCAGCTAACGCCAATTTACTTTGCCATGGTGGATTCCCCGGAGTAACTTCTGTCAGAGCCTTACCTTTAGTAATAAGTCCTGCCCGAGCTTTTAGGTACGCAGGGTCAAGTAAACCTTCTGGCATTGGCACAAAATCGGTGTCTGCGATGTACCGGCCTCTATCAGCAAACGCTAACCTAGACGCATCACCTATGATTTGCCAAGACTGTGGATCATTCGGCCCCATCCCTTTCAAATCAAAATGACTGGCGATGCCCAATATTTGCCCAACAGTGAGTGCGCCTGAACTCGGAGGTCCCATACCGCAAACATCGTATTGCCTATAAACAACACACGTTGCGTCTCGTTCCTTAATTTTGTACGTAGTGAAATCTTCCTGCGCTAGATAGCCAGGGTTGTCTTTAATACCCGTCACTTTGTCGACGATATCTTTCGCAATCTGCCCAGAATAGAACGCAGCCTCACCCTCTTTCCCAAGAGTATCTAACGTTTTCGCATAAGGCTTGTTAACGAGAAGATGCCCTTCCTGCAGGGGCTGACCATCCGGCGTAAAGAAATACGCTTTCGTATCTGGGTAACGACTCAACCTCTCCTTATCTCTGGCAATGGAAGAAGCCATTCTTTCAGAAACAGAAAAGCCATCCATCGCCAATGTTTTTGCAGGCAGCAATAATTCGGACCACTCTTTGCGACCGTATTTCTCATGCATTGTTGAAAGTAGTTTTACCGTACCGGGAGTTCCGACGGAGCGTCCCCCGACGACGGCATCAAAAAATTTGAGCGGTTTGCCATTTTCATCCTGAAACAGCTCTGGTTTTGAAGCTAAAGGCGCTGTTTCACGGCCATCAAACGTTGTGATTTTTTCATTTTTCGCATCGTAATAGACTAAGAACGCCCCACCACCTAAGCCAGATGATTGAGGTTCTACCAAACCCAATACGGTTTGAACAGCAACCAATGCATCCGCCGCTGAGCCACCGTTTTTAAGAACTTCATACCCCGCCTCTACAGCGAGAGGGTGCGCCGCTGCCACCATGTACTTATTAGCAATTACACTCTGCTTTTCAGACACGGCACTGGTAAACTCGGGAGCCACGCTGTCTGCTACATCCGCGACCTGAGACGTGGCATAAGTCGAAGATGAAGCTAACATCACACTTAACGCTATTAAAGTTTGTTTCAACATATGATTCCTTATTATTGTTATATCCCTGCTACTGAAGTTTGATGCTAGATACCGTTATACCAAATCAACCACTATAACCATCCGCTTTCATACAACAATCCTCTCGTTTTGTTATCTGACTTCAGTCTTGAATGTAATTCGGCTATAGATCTTAACAACTAGACAATGAAAACTACTGCCAAACGGATCTTCACACTCAGAAGTGTTTAAAAACTCATCAATTAGGTCTGAATCACTGGTCAATCCTGCGTTTTGTCGAGCCATAAAGCTTGAATGTGATAATATCCGCCACCATTAACTACATACATTCGGCATGATCTAGCCCTCACGTCATACGTTAGAAATACAGTTATGCTTAACGTATTAGAGCTAAAGATGAACTAGTAACCGTGCCAAAGGTGAATAGCTCACCTTAAATATAACCACCAAAGAGAATTCGTTATGAACTTTGATATTAATATGATTCCTCAAACAATCGATATGCTTCATACAGGTTTAGCAGCATCGAGCGTTCTGTTACTACTGATTGCGGTTTCTCGTAAATCGACAGTGGTCGAAAAAGTGGTTGAGAAGCCAGTTGAGAAAATCGTCGAAGTTGAAAAACCAGTAGAAAAGATCATTGAAGTTGAAAAGATCGTTGAAGTAGAAAAAATCATCGAGAAAGTGGTTGAAGTAGAATCCAAACTTGCCACCGCTTCAACTGACTCAGCAATGCAGCTTTTATCTATCATGCAGCAAGAAGCTCGCTTGATTGATTTCCTAAAAGAAGACCTAACCTCATTCTCTGATGAAGAAGTAGGGGCAGCTGCTCGAGTTATTCATACTGGCGGCCAGAAGGTATTAAATGACTACGTATCACTAACGTCGATCCGCACGGAAGAAGAAGAAACTCGTATTACCATTGAAGAAGGCTTCAATGCTCAACAAGTTCGCTTAACGGGCAACGTGACTGGTTCTGCGCCATTTACGGGCACACTGGTCCATAAAGGTTGGAAAGCGACTGATATGACCCTGCCAAAGCTTGCTAAAAATTATGATGCTTCAATTATTGCCCCTGCTGAGGTAGAGCTGTAATGGAAAACCAACAGTCACATGATCAAGCCGCAAAATTTAGCGTCGGTATCGATTTAGGTACTACCCACTGCGTGCTTTCTTATACTGAAAACCAAGACCAATCAGACGCAAGTACTCAGCCTGAAGTTCACGTTCTTGCCATTCCGCAGCTTACAACGCCGGGAACGGTTGAAAACAGAAATCAGCTTGGTTCATTTTTATACCAACCTCATGAGCACGAAATGAACCCATCGTCACGTGTTCTGCCTTGGTCGACTGAACCAACAGCGCTCGTTGGTGCTATTGCCCGTAATCTTGGCGCAAAAACCCCTATCCGTCTGATTGCGAGTGCAAAATCATGGTTGTGCCATGGTGGTGTGAACCGACGTAGTGCGTTTCTTCCCGCAGGAAGCCCTGAAGATGTTGAAAAAGTATCTCCGCTTCGAGCAACAGAGCTTTATTTAGAGCATCTGAAACAAGCGTGGGATCATAGCCATCCAGAGTCACCGCTCTCACAACAAGATGTAACGATCACGGTTCCAGCCTCTTTTGACCCAGCCGCTAGAGATTTAACCGCAGAAGCTGCACGTAATGTAGGTTTTGAACAGCTGACTCTTCTTGAAGAACCACAAGCTGCCCTCTACTCATGGATCAACAATAACGGTGATGCATGGCGTGATGAAGTGAATGTTGGCGACATCGTTCTCGTTATCGATGTTGGCGGTGGTACCACTGACTTATCGTTAGTTGAAGTGACTGAAGATGATGGTAACTTATCATTGAACCGTATTGCCGTTGGTGAGCATATTTTGCTTGGTGGCGACAACATGGATCTTGCCTTAGCCTATCGTTTAAAAATGAAGTTGGCTCAAGAAGGCAAAGAGCTAGCTCCTTGGCAGGTTCAAGCGATGACGCACGCATGCCGTGACGCAAAAGAAGCCCTTCTTAACGATGGCGAACTGCAATCAGTTCCTATCGTTGTACCAAGCCGAGGTTCAAAACTTCTAGGTGCAACGCTAAAAACAGAGCTCACTCAACAAGAAGTTCAGCAAACACTGGTTGACGGCTTCTTCCCGAGCATTGACGTCTCTGAGCATCCGGTTCAAAAGCCTCGTGGTGCACTAACACAGATGGGCTTGCCGTATGCACAAGATGCCGGTATCACTCGCCATATTGCTGCGTTTTTGACTAAGCAAGCTAACGCCCAAGATAAAGGTTTAGAGAACCAAGCGACTGAGCAAAGCTTTGACCCATTTGCAAACATGGCTGGAATGCCAGGTATGCCAAACGAGCCTGTCGCACAAAACTTTATTAAACCGACTGCTATTTTATTTAATGGCGGTGTGTTGAAATCGAAACTGTTAGCAAACCGACTGCGCGATACCATTAATGCATGGCTATCAAAAGCAGAGCAACCACAAGCAAAATCACTCTCTGGTCTTGATTTGGATCTCGCCGTTGCAAGTGGTGCTGCATACTACGCCAGCGTTCGTAACGGTCAAGGTGTGCGTATTCGTGGTGGCATCGCCTCTAGCTATTATGTGGGCATTGAAAGTGCTATGCCTGCAATCCCTGGAATGGCTCCCCCAATGGAAGCATTATGTATTGCTCCTTTTGGCATGGAAGAAGGTTCAGTGGCTCAAGTACCAAGCCAAGAGTTTGGTCTTGTGATTGGTCAACCTGTCCACTTCCAATTCTTTGGTTCGACGACACGACGTGAAGACGTTGCTGGAACCCACTTAGATCATTGGGCACCAAGCGAACTCGATGAGCTACCAGAAATACAAGTGACACTACCTGCATCTGATGGTCGCCGTGAAGGTGAAGTCGTTCCCGTGACATTGGTTTCTCGCGTGACTGAGCTCGGTACTCTATACCTAGAAGCTATTGCAACCGACAATGGGCAAAAGTGGCACGTCGAATTTGATGTTCGAGAAGACTCAACATCCAACGAGCTAACACAGTAATCTAAAACGGCATCTACAAAGGTGCCGTTTCTCTATCTAAGGTCTGCACATGGCATCATCGCGTTTTCTTGTTGGTATTGATCTTGGTACAACCAATACGGTTGTCGCCTATTGTGAGAATACTGATCAATTAGAACAAGCCCCTGTATCTCTTTTCGAGATTGATCAACTTGTTGGCCCCGGAGAAGTGGTTCGAAAACCGCTGCTTCCATCTTTTCGCTATCACCCCGCTGTGGGACAGATATCACCATCAGACATCACCCTACCTTGGCAAGATAGCCTAGTACAAGGTGATATTGAACAGGTCATCATCGGTGAATGGGCAAGAGAGCTTGGTGCGAAAGTAGAAGGTAGACAAGTTGCCAGTGCAAAGAGTTGGCTTTCACATCAAGCGGTAGACAGAAGCTCAGAGATCCTTCCTTGGGCTGGTGCAACGGATGTAGATAAAGTCTCTCCTATTGTTGCCAGTGCAAGCTATCTCAATCACATTCGTCTTGCTTGGAATCACCGTAATCCAAGTAATCCGCTCGAAAAGCAAGATGTTGTTGTCACCGTCCCTGCCTCGTTTGATGAGTCAGCAAGAAAACTCACCATAGAAGCGGCTAAACTGGCTGGCCTAAACGCTATTATTTTACTCGAAGAGCCACAAGCCGTTTGTTATGACTGGCATTCTCGGCATAAAGATACCGCAGATGAAGAGCTTAAAGAGTTGCCTCTTATTCTTGTCTGCGACGTAGGTGGCGGTACAACTGATTTAAGCTTGATTGAAGCTAAAGTTCATGACGATACCCCACTAGAGCTCAATCGCATAGGTGTAGGCGATCATCTAATGCTAGGTGGCGATAACCTTGATTTAGCTTTGGCACATCTTGCTGAGCAGCGTTTCAATCAATCAAAAAAGCTGACGGCTGCGGGCCTTACCAAACTTATTCAACAAACGCGTCGAGCAAAAGAGAATTTGTTATCAGCGAATGCGCCTGATGAAATGAAGATCACCATGCTCGGCAGTGGTTCTAAGCTATTAGGCGGCACAAAAAGCGTTAACCTAACCAAGCAAGAAGTTCACCAAATCGCACTTGATGGATTCTTTCCGCTCAGTGACTTCAATCAGATACCCGACAAGCGACGAAGTGCGGTGGTCGAGTTTGGATTACCTTATGTCTCAGACCCAGCGGTTAGTAAACATTTGGCGCAATTCTTGTCTCAGCATCAACAAGTCTCTCACTCTGCTCTTTCTTACGCCGAAGAAAGTTACAGCCAAGAATCGACGTCAGAACCCGCAATTCCTGTAGCGTTACTTCTTAACGGTGGTGTGTTTAACAGTGAACTGGTCACCAATCGCATGACGTCACTGTTAGAGCAATGGCGAGGCTCCTCCATAACTTTACTTGATAACCCTCATCCTGACTTATCCGTAGCTTTAGGGGCCGTTGCTTTTGCCAAAGCAAGACGTGGCGCGCAACTTAAAATTGGTGGCGGTTCAGCTCGCTCTTATTTTTTGCATTTGGAGCAAAAAAACAAGAAGAATCAAGCTCTATGTTTATTGGCTAAAGGGACAGAAGAAGGTCAAGAGATTCGCCTAACTGGCCGCAAGTTCTCACTAACACTTGGTGAACCTGTACGCTTTAATTTGCTCACCTCTACTCATGATACTCTTTCTAATAACGCGACCGCTCAAAATGGTCTGTTAACGGATGTGGATGCCGATCTATTTGCACCTTTGCCTCCTTACATTACAACGCTAGAAAGTAAGCAAACGTCCCCTGATGTAGTAGACAAAGAGTTGTATGAAAATCAAAAAGAGCGCGTCGAGGTTCAATTAGCCTGCCAGCTGACTGAAGTCGGCACGCTGCAACTTGAGTGTGTAGGCGTTGATAATGATCAACGATGGAGCTTAGAATTTGAAGTTCGTAACCAATCATCAGAAGAGAGTGAAGAGCATAAACTGAGCCCGAAACTTATTGAGTGCAAAGAACTCATTACTCGTCTTTATAGCGGTAATAAGAAAAGTGCTGATAATAAAGAGATAAAAACACTCACAAAGACACTCGAAAAGTCATTAGGAAAGCGTGACCAGTGGGATTTCGCGACTCTACGACATCTATTCGATAGCTTGGCACAAGGGCGTAAACGTCGACGTCGCTCTGAGTCCCATGAAAAGAATTGGCTACGTCTTGCTGGGTTTGCAATGAGACCTGGTTTCGGTGAAGCAACCGATAGCTGGCGTATGGACCAGATCTGGCCTTTGTATCAACAAAATATTCAATTTCAAAACCATCAAGGTTGGACCGATTGGTGGGTGTTCTGGCGTCGCGTCGCGGGTGGACTAAACCAAGAGCAACAAGAAACAATCTTAGCCGACATTGCCAAATATCTACACCCTGGGGCGATGAAGAATCCAAAAACAGCTCAGATGGCGCAAGAGCACGGTTATGAGTCGATGGTACGCCTTGCTGCATCATTAGAGCATCTTGAGGTGGAAGATAAGGTGTTATTGGCAAGTTGGTTTGTTAGTAAAGCAGTTAATCATAATCAATTTGAACAAGCACACTGGTGGGCATTTGGCCGTTTAGCGTCAAGAACACCTTTGTATGGTAGTCAACATACAGTTATTCCTCGCGAGCAAGCTGAACAATGGCTGCCAACGCTGCTTGAACAAAACTGGCAAAAAGAGCCAATGATCGCTTTTGCGGCGGTGATGATTTGTCGTAAAACAGGCGACCGCTTATTTGATATTTCAGACGACTTTAGAGCTGACGTATTAATGAAATTAAATAAGAGTAAAGTACCCGAATCTTGGATTAAATTAGTTCAAGAAATAACCGAATTATCGGATAGCGAAACCAAGCGAATATTTGGCGATGCGCTACCTCATGGTCTTCGATTAATAACTAGTTAAATATTAACCAAGTGACCATATTCATTACCCTCGGAGTGCTTTTTTCTAATTATTTTTTGAGAAACACTCCACATTCCCTTTGAGTGTGCTAGTATTCGTTTCGGCCTGATATCAGACCTATTTATATGAATGACGTGTTATGTATTTGAAAATCCTCGAGCATCGGCTTACCAGCTTGTTCATGGAGTCTTTCCTGTAATATATCGCTACACCACATAAATGATTCTATTGGCTACAACTGCATTTTTGCGAATTATTTTGAAAATTAAGGAGACATCATGTCTAAAGCAACTGGTAACGTAAAATGGTTCAACGAAACTAAAGGTTTCGGTTTTATTTCTCAAGACGACGGCGGCGCTGACGTATTCGTTCACTTCCGTGCAATCGTTTCTGACGGTTTCAAGACTCTTGCTGAAGGTCAAAAGGTTTCTTTTGACGTTGAACAAGGTCAAAAAGGTCCTCAAGCTGCAAACGTTGTTTGTCTATAAGCTTGTCGATTTTGACAGAATATTAAAAATGCAGGCCTAGGCCTGCATTTTTTTTAAATAGCAGCTATTTACTTTAATAAGTTATTACCAACACTTCTTTATCTAATCTAGTTTTGGTAGCTGATCACTACAGCTCCTCCATAACCACTGTATCTCAACGCTCTCTAACCTTTCAATTCGCTATAAAAAACAACCCGCTTTATCGTTTAACTTCCCTGATAGAATAAGTCGCCAGTAAAATACGTCACTCTACCCCGTCATATTTATACTTATTAGTTCCGCTGTGTTCTGACAATAAAAAAGGCCGAATTGCCTGATAGCAAATCGACCATTTAATACAACCGTTTGAAAACTATAACCCTAGGAGCAGTGTTATTAAGAGTCTTTCTTTGTCCCATATACTGTTTTTAAGTATTCATCTTTTTCTTTCCACTGTGTATCAAGCCATTTGTGGAAGCGGCGCTTAAACGCTTTATCATTAAAGTAATCGCCTGAAACATCTTCGTTCATAGGGTGAACCTTCACATGAACAACGACACTGGTTAGTCGACCTTTTAGTAGGTCAATAAACGGAGAGCTTTGATTCTCAGGGTAAGCCAATGTGACATCAACAATACCGTCTAAAAGATTGCCCATTGCGTTCAAAGCGAATGCAACTCCACCTGTTTTTGGTCGTAATAGATGCTGATAAGGGGTCTTAACCGTTTCAAGTTTTTCTTGATTCGCACGAGTGCCTTCAACAAAGTTTACTAATGTTGTTGGAACATAGCTGAATTTTTCACACGCTTTATTGATCGCATCAAAGTCGTCATTGCGACGCTCAGGGTGTCGTAATAGATATTCTCTAGAGTGGCGCTTCATAAAAGGCATGTCGAGCCCCCAGCATGCCAATCCGACAAAAGGAACATAAAGTAAGTCGTGCTTTAAAAAGAATTTAGTCATCGGTATTCTATTTTTCAATACAGATGAAACAATGACGATATCAGCCCAACTGATATGATTCGACATCATTAAATACCAATGTTGCTTCGACAACGCCTCTTGTCCTTCTACCTTCCATTCGATTTTATTATTGGCATTAAGCATCCACAAATTAAATGTAGCCCATAACCAAAACTGACCATTAGCTAAACGTGTAAAAGTTACTTTGATAATTGGAAGAGGCAGTATAAATTTTACCAGTGCGAATAGGCCGACAACCAACGCAGTAATAGCGGTATTAATAGTGACCAGTAAAACAAACAGAACAAGGCGTAGATTTTCAAACATTACTATAATTTCTAAAGACTAAAACACCATTATAACCATTAATGATTTGAAATCGTAATAGTTTGATAATTTCTTCATCATCTATCAACGCGGAAAATATAATCTCCTATTGTGGCTAATACTGTTCTTTTGTGAGTTCGGCAAATATCGGTTGATGTTCAAGACTAAAAGCCTCAAAATGGCGCACTTTTTGTCGCCGCAAGCTGATCTTATTTTTTGCTGCTTGTCCAAATTGACACCAACTGCTCTATCCTATTAAGAGCGGTTGTTCAAAATGTTCATTATTCGCGGCTGGTAAGCTACTTTCATTGTTAATTGAGAATCATATTTATGGGTTTTACCTCACTCGGTCTTTCTGCTCCAATTTTAAAAGCTATTAAAGAACAAGGTTACGACACACCTTCCCCTATCCAAGCACAAGCAATACCGGCTGTGCTTCAAGGTAAAGATGTAATGGCAGCAGCGCAAACTGGGACAGGTAAAACAGCCGGCTTTACTCTTCCAATTTTAGAAGGCTTAACTAACGGCCCTAAAGTGAAAAGTAATCATGTTCGTGCGCTTATTCTTACGCCAACACGTGAACTTGCTGCGCAGATCAATGAAAATGTAGAGCGCTATAGCGCGCATCTTCCTTTAAGTTCATCGGTTGTATTTGGTGGTGTTAAGATTAACCCTCAAATGATGAGACTGCGCCAAGGCTGTGACGTGCTTGTTGCAACACCAGGCCGCCTACTAGACCTGTTCAATCAAAAAGCGGTGAGATTCTCTCAACTTGAAGTTCTTGTTCTTGATGAAGCTGACCGCATGCTTGATATGGGCTTTATTCGCGATATCCGTAAAATCCTAAATGTGTTACCAAAACAGCGTCAAAACCTACTGTTCTCAGCGACATTCTCTGACGAAATAAAAGAGTTGGCAAAGGGCTTAGTAAATAATCCAGTTGAGATTTCAGTTAGCCCTGCAAACTCAACGGCAAGAACTGTCGAGCAGTGCATCTACCCTGCAGATAAAAAGCAAAAAGCACCAATGCTTGTGAAGCTAATTAAAGATGGAGATTGGAAACAAGTTTTAGTCTTTAGCCGAACTAAACATGGGGCAAACAAACTGTCTCACTACCTAAATGATCAGGGTATTACTTCTGCTCCTATCCATGGCAATAAGAGCCAAGGGGCAAGAACCAAGGCTTTAGCGAACTTTAAGTCAGGTGAGATTCGAGTATTGGTTGCAACAGATATTGCAGCTCGCGGCATCGATATCCCACAACTTCCTCAAGTTGTTAACTTTGATCTACCTAATATCTCTGAAGATTATGTTCACCGAATTGGTCGTACTGGCCGCGCAGGTGAAGTGGGCAAAGCGATATCTTTAGTATGTGCTGATGAAGCAGCCGATCTGTTTGGTATTGAGCGTCTCATTAAGCAGCTACTGACTCGTCATGAACTGGAAGGTTTCAAGCCACAAAATACTCTGCCGGAATCGAGATTAGATACTCGACCAATTAAAGCTAAAAAGCCTAAGAAGCCAAAAAGCAACCACGCAGATGGGCAACGCTCTGGTGATAACGCTCGAGGCCATAAACCAGCAGGCAAAAATAAGCGTCATGTAGGTGGAAATAAATCTGAAAGTGGTGCTGCGAACAAACCAAAACGTCGCCAGTTTAAAAAACCACAACAGAGCAACAAACCTAGCTAGGCGATAATTAACTAGTTTTAGTTCAAAAAGCGGTGAGTTATCTCACCGCTTTTTTGTTTATTATTCTCTTTTTCTTATAGTAACGAACACTTTTCTACGTAAGTTGTAATTAAAGCTTTCATCTCTGTTTTTTGAGTGTCGTCGACAAAACTGGCTTCCGCTGCATTATATGAAAACTGAGCGAGCTGTTGATTAGTGACGTAAATACTCTCTGCTATCGCAAAAAAGTTGTCATTCATGTAACCACCAAAGTAAGCTGGATCATCTGAGTTCACCGTAACACATAGCCCCTTTTCCAATAGCTCCACGATATTATGATGTTTCATTGACTCGAATACTTTCAACTTAATGTTTGATAAAGGGCATACCGTAAGCGGAACTCTTGACTTAATCAGTTGATCTACGAGTACTTTGTCATCCACACAGCGAACACCATGATCTATCCGAGAAATATTCAGTAAGGTCAATGCATTAACAATGTTACTTGCTGGCCCCTCCTCTCCTGCATGAGCGACGGTCTTGTACCCATGTTCTAAAGCGAGTTCAAATACCCTTTGAAATTTCTCTGGTGGATGCCCTACCTCTGATGAGTCAAGTCCAACAGCAATAATCTGATCTCGGTAAGGTAATGACTGGTTCAACGTTTCAATTGCCGAAGCCTCATCTAAATGTCGTAAGAAACACATAATAAGTTGGCTAGAAATACCTAGTTCTGACTGACCGTCTTTAAGCGCCCTATTAATGCCATTAACCACAACACCGAATTCAATTCCTCGATCTGTATGAGTCTGCGGGTCAAAAAACAGTTCGGTATGTATAACATTGTCTTGTTTGCAACGAAGTAAGTAAGCCCACGTCAGATCATAAAAATCCTGTTCATGAATCAGAACATTTGCGCCTTGATAATAGATATCTAAAAAAGATTGAAGATCATCGAACTCATAAGCTCTTTTCACGTCGTCAGGTGTTTCATAACTTAAAGCAACCTTGTTTCTTTTTGCTAACTTAAACATCATTTCCGGCTCTAAAGAACCTTCTATATGGATATGCAATTCGATTTTTGGTAAACCTTTAATAAATGAAAACTGATCCATAGATTCTCCTAACTAATTTCCTAGTGACTAACGCTACTTCTGATTATAGTCGTATCGACACTTTTGACTCTAATTGAATAGACGCTTAGACAAACCTTTATTTTTATTATGCTATCCAGTCCTCCCTTTGGATTCACAATCAAATTCAAAACCACAAAATGCGCTACGTTGCTCTTTTTTTGCTTGGTACATCGCTTGGTCCGCACGGTCTAGCAATTCACTTATTTGAGTGGAATGATCGGGGTAGACGCTAACACCGATGCTGCTCGTAACAGACAATGTTAATCCTTCAATTTCCATCGGTTGATCCAATACATCTAATAGTTTTGTCAATTTCGACGGGATCATTTCAATACTATTTAATGAACTCAAACAAATAATAAATTCATCTCCACCAACCCTGCCAATAATATCAGAAGGACGAATATTGGCGCGTAGTCTCGACGCATAATTAACTAATACTCGGTCACCAACATTGTGTCCTCTCGTATCATTAATATCTTTAAATTTATCAACATCAATAAATAAAAACACTGCTTTAAGTTTTGTAAGACTTGTCTCTTCAATTACATTTTCCAAATGAATATAAAAGGCTCTTCGATTTAGTACACTGGTTAAAGAGTCATGATCAGATAGGTATTTCAGGCGGTCTTTTTGCTGTATTAAAATTGATGTTTTGGATTTCACCTCTTTCTCAAGTTGGTCTTTTGTGACTATATTTTCCTGTAAAGAACCCTTCATCTCATTGAAAAATCGCGCTATAGTTGAAAACTCCTCATCAAGCTCTGTTTTTTCTATCCGACTAGAAAGATCTCCATCAGACAATTTATGTATACCCGATTTAATCAATCTTGAGCCAGTTTTAAATTGTTTGTAAACAAGTAACGTCATGAAGGAAATAGCTACAGAAAATAACAAGAGTATTACTCCTGTCATTAATAGCGATTTTTCATGGTTCTTTTTATTGCTATATAGGACATCTTTTTGTAGATGAAAGAGTTCTTCCGCCATATTTTGCACAATCATATTATAGCGAGAGTGAAGCAGCGACACTGCTTCTTTAGTCGATAATGGAGCTAGTAAGAGTTCTTCATTATGGGATTGAGAGTCGTATAAAGACCGTTCTTTACGCAATAATATATCTAGGCTCTGGTTCATTCTTTGTAAATTTTTAATATAAGATGAGAATTCACTTTGCATATTTAAATTCTCTGATAGCATTTGTTGCGCGATGTAAACTTCCTCTAAACTGGCCTTATCGTCATGCTGTAAGAACACCCATAATTGGCTTCTTAGCATATCAACCCTTAACTGAGTCTGCAGGATTGTCTCTACACGAGTATCACTTAGCTGTTGCTCATTCTTGATATTCCATAGAGATGCTGTAACTACGGCCACAAGCAAAATCGACGTGACAACGAGTAAATTGAGCTTACTAAGGATAGAGTTCATTACTGATAGCTTACAGGTTTGTGTAATACCTGCTCCAACGCATTTGGTGAAAGAATTTTTCGATAGTCGGGCATTTCACCCTCGACTAATTTTGCTTCTATAGCCCAACGAGCTTGCAACTGAAGATTAGACAAAAGCGCATTGCCAATCGATAAACGAAATGTATAGTCTTCCCATGACCACTCTAGCTGAGACTTTGGTATATCGAGAAACCCTGCAATGATTTCTCTCGCTTCTTCTGGGTTTTGATTTATCCAGTGAATCGATTGGTCTACTGCAGTAAGAATTTTTACAGAGGCTTCCATGCGTTCTTTCTTTTCTGAATCTCGAGTCAACAAGTTGAAAGTAAGGTGATATATGCCATCAAGGCTTAAGTTAACAACTTCTTTTGATCCTGACATGATTAAGTAACCATGTGGTTCCCATATCGACACTGCATCGACATCTCCGCTAAAAAGTGCCTCACTCAACTGCTGAGGGGACATATAAACCCGAATAAGTTCAAGACTTTGTAGATTGTTTGCTCTTAATAGGGAGTCAAAATAAAATTCACTCGCACTCGCTTTTATAATTCCTACTCTCTTTCCTATCAGATCATCAATAGAGTTGATGTTATTGTCTTTTAACGTCAATAACTTCACATCATTATCTGACTCAACAAAACACGATATTAATGAGAGGTCATCTTGATTAAAGCTTTCAAACATCACCACAGATTCAGATGCAGTCGCAAAATCGACCTCATTATTGAACAACGATTTAGCACAAGCTACTCCCCCCATACATGGAATCAACTCAATATTAACATTCTGTTTTTCAAAAAGTTTTAGGTGAGAGGCAATAATAAAAGGAGAAGACAACGGTGTTTGAGAGACGGCAATGGTTATTCGCTCGCCAGTTGGTGCGCTCTTTTGGTTTGTAGAATCAATTTGATAGAAAAGACCCCCTCCTATCAATAAAAGCATAACTGCAAGGCTAAGTTTTATTTTCATTCGTTCTGCACCTATATGAACTAATTTCACCTGCGAGATAGGTTAAATATAGTTGATATAAAAGCGTAAAGGGGACGTAAAATGAAATGCAGGAGTAACTATGATCCAAATCAGAATAAAGGCAGTGTATCAGTCAAGAAACGCTGCCTAAATTAAAGCTATTGATTCCAATACAAAAGGCTAAGCTAGCTGAATATCCAACTCATTTTGAATTAATACGATGCACTGAGAAGCGAACAGCATTTTTGGCCCTAAGCTTATTTTTTGTGTATTTAATCTTTTCAAACTATTCCAAGACTTCTTTGGCATCGGGATGTGGTCTGTTAATAAAAAACAAGCATCATGGGATAGTTCAATCTCACGAACTGAATCTCCCTTTTTATCTAAAAGGTAGAGCTGATATGTTTCAGCAAGCCTTTGCACTAAACGCTCAAAACTTACTGTTTCAACAGTAATACCCGGTTCGACCTCGCGCAGTTGCTCTTTATCCATGCCTACGGATGCTCCTAGAGCATTAGCAATTTTATTAATCAGTGCTTGTTCATGAAAGCCACCAATATTGCGAAGCTCACTGGATTGAAAACGAACGGTTCTAGAAAAATCTTGAGTACTCTCTATTACCAAAAACACCTCTACGTCATCACGGTGAGACTGAGCAGTAAAAATAGCATTCATTAACACATGGGCCAGAATCTCTGTATGTGCTTCTTCTCCTACTGAGGCTAGGAATGTATTTTTGTCTGTTGAAGCGGCTCTAGCTCGAACAACGAATGCTCTCATATTGGTACTCTTTAGGCTATTTCAGATAAAGGGTGGACCCATTATCAATTGAACTTTAGGGAAAGAGGATACCATACAGACAATAACCGGAAACACCAGAGTAGTTCTAAGATAACGAGCAAAATAGACAATAGCAGCCTCTCAGTAGATACTCTGAGAGGCCTTTAGTTTCAGTTTAATTAGTGCTCTATATCAGATGGGTTAAAGCCAAACTCTGTTTGCTGGTACACTTGGGAAAGAGCTTTCACCCTCCCCTTTTTACGCAGTGACTTTCTATTTTCTATGCACTCTTCAGTTTGCAAAGCTTGTTCATGCTCTTTTGCTGAGTCGACAAATGCTTGGTTGCTTAAAGCTTCTTGTCGTAAGCGATTTACTCGCTCTAAGGTTTCCCACAACATATTTCACCTCAAATAACACTGTACCTATAACCAGTATAGATACTGTATGAAAATACACAAGAAATAACTGTATAAAAAAACAGTACAGCTATAATTAATAACTCGGCATCACCTCTAATTAATCTGTACTAAACTCAAAACTAACAATTGGGTTATATAAAGGTTTACACGAGCATGAAACTACGTCGGTCTGTACCTATACATGGCTTAACCCAATTCTGCTCAACCAAAGGGAGAATCTTTGCTTTAGGTTTCTCGTTGGTTCTGTTCGTACCTACCCCTGTTTCGTCTTCAAATTCCGATGCTCCACTTACTGTCAACGACGTTACTAAACATTTTATTAACTCATCTCTCAACGTTACCGAGAGAAACGCCGAACTCGAATGGTTTAAGGAGGCAGCCAAAGCGTATAAAGGAACTAAAGTCACAGTGATATCTGAAGATATCCCAACGCATCGATATGAATCTCAGTATTTGGCGAAAATATTTACTCAACTTACTGGAATTCAAGTCAGCCACGAAATTACTGGTGAAGATGATCTCGTTAAGCGCCTTCAACTTCAAATGAACTCTGGGTTACATATTTATGATGGTTACATAAATGACAGTGATTTTATTGGTACGCATATTCGAACCGGCAAAGTCGTTCCACTGTCTGATTTTATAGAAAATGAATGGCGAGATATTACGTTACCAACACTCGATATTGACGATTTTATAGGTATCGAATTTACTAAAAATGCTCAGGGCACTATCTACCAGCTCCCAGATCAGCAGTTTGCTAATTTATATTGGTATCGACATGATTGGTTTTCTAACCCCGACTTTCAAAAAAAATTTCACGCTAAATATGGCTATGAATTAGCTGTGCCTCAGAACTGGCAAGCTTATGAAGATATTGCACAGTTCTTCACTTATGACATTCAAGAAATCGACGGTGAACGTATTTGGGGACACTTTGATTACGCTAAGTACGAGCCTTCATTGGGATGGCGAATCTCAGACTCGTGGCTAAGTCTTGCAGGTGTTAATGATTTAGGTTTACCAAGTGGTCTTCCCGTCGGAGACTGGGGAATCCGTGCTGAAGAGTGCATTCCTGTAGGCGCTAGTGTTACTCGTGGCGGTGCATTAAATAGCCCTGCTGCTATTTATGCTCTAGAAAAATATAAATTTTGGCTAGAAAACTATGCTCCTCCAGAATCAAAATCACTTACTTTTCGAACAGCCGCTCAATTTCTTTCACAAGGAAGGGTGGCGCAGCAAATCTTTTGGTATAGCGCGTTTGTGCCAATATTGCTTGATGAAGACTCCAAAGTCATTGATGAAAATGGCGACCCTTTATGGCGATTAGCCCCTTCTCCTCGTGGTAAATATTGGAAACAAGGAATGAAATCTGGTTACCAAGACGCTGGTTCCTGGACGTTTCTTCATTCAACACCCGATAGACAAAAAGAGGCGGCGTGGTTATATGCACAGTTCACTGTTTCGAAAACAGTAACTTTTGATAAGCTATTGAACGGATTTACACCTATACGGCACTCAGATATTCAATCACCCGCTTTCACTGCTATGCAAAAGCGTTTAGGTGGCCTCGTCGAGTTTTATCAAAGTGATGCTAAAAATGTATGGACGCCTTCTGGAGTTAATATTCCAGATTACTCAACAATGGCCGCAATGTGGTGGCAACATATCGGTGAGTATCTTTATGGGGATATTACTGCAAAGGAGACCCTATTCAAGCTAGCTAGTAAATTTGACCAACACATGCAGTCATTATCTGCTATTCCCATGCGCCAATGTTCACCAAAATTAAATATGATCTCAGATCCAACTGTTTGGCTTAATAAACCCGGAGCTCCGTGGAAAGAAATAGTTGAAAAACAGCAAGGTGTGACGCTTCCACTTTCAGAGGTTTATAAACTATGGAATATCGATGTTCGCTAATCTTTACTTTGCTCATCGCTAGTACACTGAGCCATGCGGAACCTCTTCTGCTGAATACTTTTTATTCACCTCCAATGGTGAACAAGGAGGGAAACCCTAATAGTGGAATCACTTATCACACAATTACGGAAATTTTCCACCGCGCGAATATAGATTACAATATTGAATATATTCCAAAACCAAGGGCACTGAAGTCTTCAAAACTAAGACGAAACACCTGCTCATTTCCTGTTGCTCGCTCACAGCTGATTGAAGCAGATTTTGTTTGGATTGGCCCTGTCGCCATCAGCCAATACGCACTGTACAGTAAGAACTCTACTGATCACACACTGTTTACAATCCGAGATGCTGTCTACGATAAAATCGTTGCTTATGAAGGTTACGCCATAACACAGGAGATGAAGAAGCAAGGGTTCAACCTTATGCTGACGAAGGATCTAGAAGATGGCATTCGGATGTTACGAAGAGAGGGAGTAGATTTTTGGCTCTCTGACATTCGTTCTGCTACCACACTCTCTAATGAATTAGATATTCCCATATCGTCTTCACCGTTCATTTTTCTTACCGATATCAAGTATCTTGCCTGCAATAAATCAATCACGCTTCGTGATGTAAACGCCTTACAAATCACAATAGACACCATGCTTTCTAATGGTGAAATCAGCATGTCATTTAAAAACTGATTACTTTTAGCCAATAGATATTGGCATTTGTTTTTACGCATTAAAAAAGGAGTACAGCGTACTCCTTTTATTCTCTATTTAAACCTTCTATATATTATGCTGTTGCGAATTTATAGTGGGTCATTTCTGAACGAAGGCCAAGCACTAAGCTTACACACATCACTAGCAGAATAAAGGTAAATGGCAACGCTGTAGAAATGGTACCGGCTTGTAGAGCCTGAATGGCTTCTGTTCCACCAACCCACAGCAGTACTGCAGCAATTGAGCCTTCAATAACTGCCCAGAAGATTCGTTGTGGAACCGGCGCATCAACTTTACCACCTGAAGTAATGCTATCAATAACCAGTGACGCAGAGTCAGATGATGTAATGAAAAATACCATGATCAATACAATTGAGAATATAGACAAAACATTAGCCATAGGAAGTGCATCAAATGTGCTGTATAAAGCCAACGAAATATCCGTCAAGCCATTAGCACCTAGCTCACCCACTTGATTCGCGATTTGATCAAGCGCTACGCCACCAAACACTGACATCCATACCCAAGTAATTGCTGTTGGAATAATTATCACAGCCGTTAAGAACTCTCTTACCGTTCGGCCCTTAGATACGCGCGCAATGAACATACCTACACATGGTGACCATGAGATCCACCAAGCCCAGTAGAATACGGTCCAACCGTGCATCCATGATTGATCTTCACGCCCGATAGGATTGCTCATTGTAATGATATTTTCTACATAACCCATCAACGCGACAGGCAGAGTTGAAAGGGTCACAGACAGTGTAATCAGAGCAACAAAAATCAGTAAGCCGAATGCAAGGATCATATTCAGGTTACTCAGAACTTTAACGCCGCCATGGATGCCACGAACAACCGAAAGAATTGCAAACATAGTAACGAACGCGATCACTGCCATTTGCAAACCGAGACTACCGTCAGTTCCAAATACGTGATTTATACCACTTGTTACTTGTTGAGCACCTAGGCCCAAAGAGGTTGCTAAACCAAATAAAGTTGCAAGCACGGCCATGATATCAATCACATGGCCAAACCAGCCCCAAGTACGGTCACCTAGTAGCGGGTAAAATACTGAGCGCATCGACAAAGGAAGACCTTTATTGTACGCAAACAGTGCCAGTGACAAACCTACGATACCGTAGATTGCCCAGCCATGGATACCCCAGTGAAAAATACTTGCACCTAAAGCGAGCTTAGCAGCTTCTTCGGTATACGCTTCAACACCAAGCGGGGTGCCATACCAATCTGTGAAATATGCAGCTGGCTCTGCAACTCCGTAGAACATTAAACCAATGCCGATACCCGCTGAAAAAAGCATGGCTATCCAAGACAGGTTAGAGTGTTCTGCTTTAGCATCTTCTCCACCAAGGCGAATTTTTCCAAAGGGTGTAAAGATTAGACCGACACAAAAGATGACGAATATATTGGCTGACCACATGAAAAGGTTATCAAACTTATCAATGATGGCCCATTTGATGCTGTCTAGTGAGGATTTTGCAGTGGACGGTTCGACGACTAAAAGTACAGAAAGGAATAAAAGGATTAGACCTGCACTAATGACAAAAACAGGCGTATGAATATCGAAGCCCCATTTTTGTACGTTATCTTGACCAACGGTATAGTCGGTATTCTCAATACTATATTTATCTTTAACGTGTGACATTTTCCCTCTCAAGTTACGGCGTACATCCAAATTTTGTGCTATAAAAAAGCCACTACTTCCTTAGTGGCCTAAACAATTTGCACGGATATACTTATGAGTTTTCGCGAGAAGGGTAACAGTTTACATCGTTAAAACCAATAATAATCGATGTGCCTCACACTTTTAACCGCATGGGCACCTGTTTAATTATTCAATAATTCCTTTCTCATACGCATACTTAGCAAGCTCTGCCGTCGAACTTAAATGGAGCTTATGCTTGATGTTTTGCCTATGTGTTTCTACCGTACGGCAGCTTATATCAAGCAAACTAGCAATTTTTTTACTGCTACTTCCCTGTGCAACCAGTTTAAGAACGGACTCTTCACGGCGACTTAGCGGGCTAACATTATTGCTATTGGAAGGTATGACTTCTTGAGAAAACAACGTTTGAGTTGTTGTTTCGCAAAAGTACGTAGACCCTTGATCTACGGTTTTAATGGCTTGAACCATTTTTTCCGCGGTGATCTCTTTCAGCATGTATCCAACCGCACCTGCTTGCATGACTTTCATAATATACTCACGATGGTCATGCATCGTCAGCATCAGAACTTTTGCATGCGGAAACTCTTCTCTAATCAAACGAGTTGCATCAATACCATTCATCAGTGGCATACTCACATCCATGAGAGTTACATCTGGATTTAGCTCCCTCACTTTTTCAATCGCTTCAAGCCCATTACTCGCCGTTCCGATGACCTTAATATCACTTTCCAGCTCCAATCTTGCCATGAATCCATCTAACACAACTTGGTGGTCATCAACGATTACAACACTAATTAATTTATCCATAAACTAGTCCATCTAAATTAAGCAGTACAATAGTTTCAGTTCCTAAGCCAGGCTCACTCATTAGTTCAAAATCCCCACCCATAAACTCAACTCGCTCCCGCATATTCCTTAAACCAATGCCCCGCGTTTTAAGTGCATTATTTACTAAAAATCCCACGCCATCATCCCTGACCATGAGTTGAAGCATATTGCCCATTTGCTGTAATACCACCGTCACTTTCGTAGCATGAGCATGCTTTTGAATATTATTGAGAGACTCTTGTGTAACTCGGTAAAGCGTTGTCGCGACTTCGGATTTAAGCTTACCTTTTTGTGTATCAAAAATTGTCTCAATCTCGATACCAGAGTGAGATTGAAAGTCTTGCAGTAAAGTTGAAAGTGCCGCTTCTAAGCCTATGTCATCCAGTGCACTTGGCCTTAGCTGATGGGAGATATGTCTAACTTCATTAATGGCTGAAACTAACGACTGCTGTGATTTCTCTACATGCACTTTGAGTGAGTCATCTTCCAATCGGTGTCCTAATAGTTCTAAATGGCACTTACTTGATACGAGTAACTGATTGATCCCGTCATGAAGTTCTCGTGCAAGGTGTTTTTTCTCATCTTCCTGAAACATAACGGTTTGATAGGCGAGTTCTTTTAGGTTCTTATCCGCTAAACGATGTTCATGTAAATTAATCGCAAGCGTTAAAACAATGATAACGGAAACCGTCACAGCCAAAATAACCATGACGGAGAAAAATGTCGTTTCAATATTATTATTCACCGCTAACTGCATGTTGGCAACTTCAACGGTAATATCTTCAATGTATAGCCCTGTACCAATCATCCAGTCCCATTTGTCTAGCCATTGCGCATAACTTAGTTTTGGGACAATGTCTCCGGTAGACGGTTTTTGCCATAAATATTGATGAAAGCCACCGCCCGACTTAGCTTGATACAGCAATGACTCAATCAGGTAATCTCCATCACTATCCTGTATATGCAGCAAATTTTTGCCAATTAAGCCCGGCTGAATTGGGTGAACGAGGTTGACTCCATTTTCATCATAGGCAAAAAAATACCCATCAGAACCATATCTTAAACGAGTGAGGATCGCTTTTACTTCGGCTTTCGCTTCTGCCTCGCGAATATCTGGATCGTTATACACATACGAAATCGCATCAAACGCCAAATCTAAGCTGTCCTTTAGCGCGCTCTCTTTCGCCGCAATTAAACGGTCATAAAAGATTTCAACTTCTTTTTCACCAAGCTTTTGTGCTTGGTAAATAGAGATCCAACTAATGCTCGCTGTAACAAGCAACAGTGGTATGAGTGTTAACAGTATTAATTTAACTTTTAGAGGCATTCCCTTCCCCACAAACAACAACGGCTTGTCCAATATCGACAAGCCGTTCTACTGTATCAGTTCACTACCATTGGTGAAATTTTATCGGTCACACTCTTTATTAATAACTGACACTTTATTATTAACTAAGCGAGTTAAGACATACCATAAAATCCCGGGAATATGAGTAAAGACATAAGTACCACTATTTGAATAGCGATGAATGGCATGACACCTCGATAAATATCCATCGTTGTAACGCCCTTTGGTGCAACACCTTTTAGGTAAAACAAGCTAAAGCCAAACGGTGGGGTCAAAAACGAAGTCTGCAAATTCATTGCAACTAGGATGGCAAACCACGTCATATTGATGCCCATTAACTCAGCAACAGGTGCAATAATCGGTACAATAATGAAACAGATTTCAACAAAATCGATAAAGAAGCCCAGTATCAAAATGACTAACATGGTAATAAGTAAGAAACCCCACTTTTCACCTGGAAGTTGTAGCATCCACTCTTCTACTAAGTAATCACCACCTGTATAGGTAAACGCCATAGAAAATGCCGTTGCACCTAGCAAGATAGCAAATACCATAGCCGTGACTTTTACAGTCTCTTTTGCCGCGGCATAAACCATAGAGAAACTAAACTGACCATAGATAATTGCCAGAACTATCGCGCCTGCTCCACCTAAAGCTGCCGATTCAGTTGGTGTAGCCACACCCGCAAATATAGAGCCAAGCACCACAATGATTAGCGCAAGAGGCGGTACAACGGCTTTGAGAGCTGTTATAACTTCCTGTTTTCGGCTAATTGATTCATCACGTTCAATGGATTGTGCAGCTTCAGGGTTCAGCTTTGCATAAATTAAAATATAAACGACATAGGCGCCAACCAACATCAGGCCAGGCCCAATAGCCGCGCCAAAAAGATCACCAACGGGTACGCCTAAAACGTCGCCTAATAATATTAATACAATCGAAGGTGGAATGATTTGCCCCAACGTACCCGACGCACAGATAGTTCCACACGCAAGCCCTTTATCGTAATTGTATTTGAGCATAACAGGCAGCGAGATGAGGCCCATTGCCACAACCGAAGCACCAACAACACCAGTAGAGGCGGCAAGTAGCGCACCAACTAAAACTGTCGAAATAGCGATACCACCTCGCACTCCTCCAAACAGTTTGCCCATCGACTCAAGAAGCTGCTCCGCCAGACGTGTTTTTTGAAGCACTAACCCCATGAAAACAAATAAAGGGACTGCCATCAAAACAGTATTTTCCATAATCGACTGAATTCGGTAAGGCATGAATGCAAACATCTCTACGCCTTCAGCCCAAACCCCAAATATCAGTGCAATACCACCAAATGTAAATGCTACAGGAAAACCTAATAACAGTGCGAATAACGCAACAAAGAACATTACTATACCAATCATGACAACATCCTTTACTTGTTATTCAGTGGGTTTTCGTGCATCAAATGCGGATTGAAAATTTTATTTAGCGAGTGCAACACAAGGCCAATCCCACTTACTGCCATGAAGAAAAATGACAATGGGATCATGGCTTTGATCGCCCATCGATAAGGCAAGCCGCCCGGATCGCCTGATGTCTCACCAAGCAAGTAGCTCTCTTTTGCAAAGTCGACGCCAAACCAGGCTACCAACAAGCAAAACGGCAGTAGAAAAACAAACGTGCCAATTAAATCAATAATGGCTTGAGCTTTAAATGAGAGTCGTTCGTAGAAAATATCCACTCGAACATGCCCACCCGCTTTAATAGCGTATGGCACACCAAGTAAAAATACTGTTGAAAATAGATGCCATTCCATCTCTTGAAAACCAATGGATACATCATTGAAGACATAGCGCATGACTACGTCGTAGACTACATTCACCAGCAGTAAAATGAACAGAATACTAGACAACCAACCGAAGACATCTCCGATTCGATTAAAGAAACGCTCAACATAAATAAGACTTCTCATTCCCGACTCCATGGAACTTTAAAGGTGCTCCGCATAACCGCATAGGGGACAGCTAGCGAAGTTTATTAATAAGTTTCTTAGGCATAGAGAGCCATGGGGACGGCTCTCTTATTATAAAATCATTAAAGTGAATACGAGTGACCAATTATTATTTGTCTGTTGGCCATCTCGTGTTTCACTATTTCGTTTTTAAGTATTTCTTTTTTAACTACTGTGCTTGGCTGTTCAAGTAAGCTCTGTGAGATATATCGGTCCACGAGCGAACTTGCTTAAGATAATCCGCTTGAGATTTTTGGATCTCTTTTGCTAATTCATCTTTTTCAGCATGTTGAGCTAACAAGCGATCATTGGCCTCTTTAAGCGCAACCATCACTTCTTGTGGGAAGTCTTTGACTTTTACATCTGGGTACTCAGCCTTCATCGTAGACCAGTTCTTACCACTCTCATGCGTTGCTTGTGTATACATGTCATAAGCCGCAGTACGCATTGCTACGCGAAGAATTTCTTGTAAGTCTTCTGGAAGGCTATTCCATTTACGCTTGTTGACTAGGAACTGAAGTTCCGACCCCGGCTCGTGCCAACCTGTGTAGTAATATGGCGCGATTTTGTGGAAACCCATACGAAGATCAAGCGAAGGCCCTACCCACTCCAGTGCGTCAATTGTGCGGCGTTCTAGCGAGGTATATAACTCACCCGGTGCAATATTTGTTGGTTTAGCACCAAGTTCTGCCAATATTTCTCCAGCAAAGCCTGGAATACGCATTTTTAACCCTTTAAGGTCTTCAACAGAGTTGATCTCTTTTTGAAACCAGCCACCCATTTGAATATCAGTGTTACCACCAGGGAATGACATTAGATTATGTGGAGAATAAACCTGCTCCATTAACTCCATGCCACCGCCATGATAGAACCATGCGTATTGCTCAGCCGGCGTCATACCAAAAGGCATTGAAGTGAAGTACAGAGTGTTTGGTACTTTGCCTTTCCAGTAATAAGAGCCTGAGTGGCCCATATCGTACTGACCAGACTTCACCATATCAAACACACCTAATGGCGCTTTATGCTTGTTAGAAGAGTCTATGCGGATTTGTAATCGCCCATTCGACATCTTCTCTGCCATAGCGGCCATATTTTTAGTCGCATCACCAAATACAGGGAAGTTTGGTCCCCAAGTTTCAGCAAGCTTTAATCGATATACTTTTTCTGCAGCAGTCACCGATGTAGCCATCATAGCTAGGCATGTGGCTGCAATCACTGTGGTGTTTTTCAATACTCTCTTTAGGGAGCAATTAATAAGACTCATATCTACGTCCTTTGTTTGATGGTAGCCATCTAGGCTTGTTTCATTATCAATCATTGAACAAAGAAAGAAAAATAGAATCCGCGAGAACACGCAATGAAAATATTTCGAAAAGCAGCCGTTAAACTTTAGCCGTACGTAGAACTACGTAGGCTATAATTAGCAATAATAGTAAAACCAAGGGTTAGCTCTAGATTCAACACGAATTTATCTCAACAACTACCTAAGTAAGTACCGAGCTAGGTAGTTGCGTAATTGTTCTTATATTGTGAAGCAACGATATGCACTTCGTCTTCATAAAACATAAATCTAGACAAATAGGCAAAATTTAAGACAAAAAAAAGCCCCGCATTCGCGAGGCTTAAACCTTTAAAAAGACAGCAAATTAAGCTGATTTGTAGATAACTTTGTTACCTGCTAACTGTTCTTTTTCAACTAGGTTTTCTTCAAGTAGCTTTTTCAGTGCACCTGTCGCCCAAGAAGCTGCTTTTGCTTCTTCTTGGCCAGCGGCAAGGCCGATACCTTTCGGGTTAATACCTTCGGCATTACTAACTACGATGTCTAAAACTTGTTGCTGCTTAGGTGTTAATGCAACGTCCACTTTCTTAGCGGCTACTGTTTTCACAGCTGCTGGTGCTGCTTCTTTTTTAGCAACAGGTTTCGCTTTAGGTGTTGCTTTAGCATTCGCAACAGTCGCTTTAATGTGCTTTTGCAATTTCATCTGCACTTTACGCTTATGAGCAAGTCTCATCGAGTATCTCTCCATTTCACTGCATGTTGCAGTGGTGAAAATTTGAAGCGCGATTTATACCAAAAAAACGCTCTGATTTGTAGGGAATTAGCTATTTTGGTCATCAAAAATGAGCTTGCCCTCCAATGCTGACTATAATTCATACAGAGATAATATTTCACTTCAAGTATGAACTGAGTATTTGTACATATGCCAATGGTTACTAATCAAGATGCAAAGCCTACAATTATCTAATTTCGATATGGGTGCCATTTTAACCCAGTTTAAACCTGCTTTAGTCATGGCAGCTCTAACGTTTATTGCCGCGATCTATAACTTTCTAGATGCAGTACCTGCAACCATCACTCTATTATTGACACTTGTGGTCATTGCAGTCATCTACGTAGTCATCGAAAGGTCTAAAGTCTCCTATACACTAACACCTAGCCACTTCCAGCAACATTTATACCGAGGTGGGTGGGTCGTTAAATGGACAGATATCGAGAGAATTGGTATCTGTCATATTGAGCAAGAGGGTGAGCAGTTACCACTTCCATGGATAGGAATTAAACTGCGTCGATACTCTCCATATCTAAATAGCATCTGCCCGAGAGTTGGGACAGACATACTACTAAGCCAGCGTGCCCTTCTCTATATTGGCCAACGCAATAACGGTAACAACAAAGCGGACTTTGAAGATATCGTGTTGGATTCAAAGGAATATAGAAGCCATTCTGGTGTCTGCTATCAGGGGCTTCGGGCAGCACTCGCAAACCGAATGGCCTATCAACGAGAGTTCTTTGGCTTTGATATCTTTATTTCAACCAGTGACTTAGATAGAGATGAAGAGAGTTTTGTTGGATTAACTCGGCGGTATTTGGCAGCCGCCGAGCATGAGCAATAGATTCACTCGTTAATGTATTAAGACTAGGCAATCAAGCTAAAGCGAGGTGAAAAACTTATACCTAACTAATACAATGGCATTTCATCAGCTACAAATGGGTTTGAAACTCGCTCTTTACCAAATGTTGAAGAAGGACCATGACCTGGAATGAAGGTTACATCATTACCTAATGGCCATAGCTTCTCTTTAATCGAAGAGATAAGCGTTGCATGATTGCCTTGAGGGAAATCAGTACGACCAATTCCACCAGCAAAAAGCACATCACCCACAAACGCTAACTTGGCCGCTTCGTTAAACAAAATGACATGCCCTGGCGTGTGACCTGGAGTATGAACAACATTTAGAGACTGATTACCAAAAGAGACCGTATCTCCCTCTTCCAGCCATTTGTTGGGTTCAAATGAGTCAGTATGGGCAAAACCAAACATTTGGCTTTGGTTTGGTAATCCGTCTAACCAGAACTTATCACCAATATGAGGTCCAATAACGTCAAGACCACCAAGTTCTTTAGCTAGAGGCTCGGTTCCACCAACATGATCAAGATGGCCGTGAGTGAGTACAAGCTGTACAACTTTAACGCCTAACTCATTGATCATCATCACTAACTGTTTAACATCCCCCCCTGGATCGACAACCACGGCTTCCATGGTTTCATCACACCAGACAATGGAACAGTTTTGAGCAAAAGAGGTAACCGGAACTACTTGGTACTGAAGAGACATATATCTACCTTGAACACAATCGAAACTGCCCGAACTATGACACTACCAATTTTGTTTTTCAATGCTTGTACAAGGCGAATGAGCACATATTAGACTATGCCCAGTTTCTTACTGGTCCAGTATCAATATGGATGAAGTTACTTCGAGGATAATAACCAACACCACCCGCTTTTAGACCAATAGCGGCTTCTCGTACGCTTTTCAAGTCAACACCATCAAGTCGAAAGTCCATGGCTTGGCCGAGCATGTGGAAGCTTTTCTTAGCAACACCGTTTGATTTTGTACGTAGTGATTCGTTCGTGATTGGAGAGCGATAACCAGAGATAATTTGAACTTCAGCGTTCGAGCCTATTAGCGACTGAATATTAGAGATTTGATCAAACAAGCGTCGATCCATTGGGTGGACTTCATTTCGGCGGAAATCTCGGCATAAATGGTTAAGTCGATTGAGTTCACCTTCGATATAATCCACACCATTGAAGTAACTCGTTTCAACACTTTCACCAGTATGCAGATTATTCATCACCAAGTGACGTGGTTTATCTGGATAAGATGCACGAGCAATAGAGGGAACACCGCTTGCAACTACAATACTACCACCCGCTAACTTTAAAAAATGACGTCGAGACAAAACCAAAATATTACCCTTCACACACACTGCCCAATAATAAGAACGTGGACATTACCTAACTAGAATGTGAAGTTCAAATGCATAAATCGTGCTAGAAACGGTCAAACAGACGAAATTAACCGCTTACTATTTGACCGACAAAGAAAAGTTTTACTAATGATTGAATTGTCAGAAATTCGTCAGAGTTATCCTTTACCCTGAATTTGCCGCGCTTTGCCGTAGGTTTCGTTATAATTAGCATCGTGATGATAGGTATCGTATTGGTAAATATCATCTCGATACTGAACTTGCCCAGACTCAACCCAGACGGTTTGATAAATAATATGAACTGGGATTCTCTTTTTTAACGCAATCGACTGAGTCGTCAGGTGATCATTGCTTTCCGAGTCGACAACATCAAGTCCTTGCGTTTCTAATAGCGTATTGGCAAACAGATCAGCATTTTCAACCCGTACACAACCGGAGCTAAAGGCTCTAATATCTTTCGCGAATAAATGCTTACTCGGTGTGTCATGCAGATAAATAGCTCGACGGTTAGGCGTATTAAATTTGTATAAGCCTAGCGCATTACTATCCCCTGAAAGTTGACGCATTTTATAAGGGAATGTCTTAGGGTTAACTTGAGCCCAATCTATCTCTTCTGGGTTCACAGTGGCTGGCGTATTCCAGCGTTTCACAATCTCAAATCGATTGTTCATAAGATAATTCTCGTCCCGCTTTACCTGAGGCAAGATATCTTCCACCATAATCTTTCTTGGCACATTCCAACTCGGATTAAGAATTAATGAGTCCAACTTTGTATGCATAACCGGTGTTTTTCTTGAAGTCCGTCCTACGACAACTTTCGACTGAAACACTTCCTCACCTAAATACCAGTAAGTCATATCAAAACTAGGAACGTTCACCAAGATCAGAGTGTCCCTTTGCATCGGCCACAGTCTTGAGCGTTCAGCATTAAGAGCAAGCATTGCTAGTCGCTGAGAAGGTGGTGTGTTTAACCATTTCAATGTTTGCGCGCCAATGATGCCATCTTCCTTCAGCCCATGAATGCGTTGAAATTCTTTGATCGGTTCTATTAGAGAAGCGTCATACCAATTAACATCATCTCGGACACCATCGGTATTAACGTTAACAACCTTAAGACGTTGAATCAGTTCATTACGATGAGTGAGCTTATCGCCTACTTTGGTTAATTTTTTCTGGTGATATGTGGGTAAACTTGTCTGTTCAAATTGCTTTAAACGCTTATATGACGCACTGATCTCACGATAGTCAGCGTTGCTCGGCGTATACTCATCAATGAGCTCTTCAAGTTGATGAAGCTCGACAGCGATAAGCAGCGAGTTTATCGATTTTCTACTTGGCGCAGGTAAAGTGCTTTTCAGGGGCTGATTAAAAAACCACGATTCACCAACTAATGGAGCTTGCTCCGCGTAACTCATATACAGAAGCAGTGTGTCAGTCGCCAACAAATCATATTCAAACCAACGGTTTTCGTTACGAAAGAGTTCTAATTGCGTTAGTTGATTAGTGAAGAGCGGACTAAACCCCGCTTTTTCTATCATCTCAAGCTGCAGTTCTAATTTTTGACTTTCATCGACATCAAACCAGATCAATTGATCGTCATTCTCTCGATAGATTTGATCTAGTAAGTCTGGGTACTGTATCAACTGCACAGTAGAAGAGTGAGGCTCTAACCATGTTAGCGCCTCAAAGCGCTCTAGATCTAGCGCTAACGTAGGGAGCGATAGCAACATCACTGATAACACGAACAGAACTCTTTTTTTCATTCTCATACACTCCCTGTTGACGATATCTAAAAGTATGGCAGAAAATTAAGCAACTGTATGAGCACTAAAAAGCAAAAAAGCCTCAACTAAGTGAGGCTTTCTATAACAAACTCAATAAAACTAAAGCTTTAAATTGTGTTTGCCATGAGAAACTTTCGCTTGTAAATAACTTTCGTTACCTGACTTGACGTGAGCAGAGGTGTTTACTACTTCAGCTATCTTAATGCCATTGTCTTGCAGTTCTTTAATCTTCTTCGGGTTATTCGTTACGAGACGAATTTTGTCGACTTCTAACGCCTTTAACATCTGAGCTGCTTCTGTAAAATCACGCAGGTCATCACCAAACCCTAGATGGTTATTGGCTTCATACGTATTCATACCTTCGCTTTGCAAACGATAAGCATCAATTTTATTATAAAGACCAATGCCGCGTCCTTCTTGACGAAGATACAAAATAATTCCACCTTCATCGCCCATTTTTACAATGGTTTCTTCTAGCTGCTCACCACAATCACAACGTGACGAATGAAATACATCGCCAGTTAAGCACTCTGAGTGCATGCGAACTAATGGTGTATTTGTTTGCTTATCTGCCTGCTTGAATATAAGCGCGACATGCTCTTTTTCTGAATTTAAACCATGAAAAGAGAGAAGTTCCGCATCAATATTACTTTGGGAACCGACTTTAAGACCAACTCTGGCTCGAACTTCCGCCATATTACTACTCACTTAATGTTTGCTTTAGTACTAATGACAATAACGTGTCACACGCCTACTGAGAGTAACTATGGGGATTGTTAATAAGTTTTTCAATAGTTCATTTAAAATGAAACGTATCTGAATGAAAAGAGTATAACGAATGAGCCATATAGAAGCTAAACGACTGACCGAGCAGAAACTTAAATTGAAACGAATTAAACGAAGCCGTGATTTTTCAAGATGGCGTTTTAAGACTTAAATATAGAAAAGGTAAAGTATTAATGACTTTGGTTCTGCTGCCACAATGACAGTTCAACCCAAGCCGATTCTATAACTTTCAGCTCTTCTTCCGTCAGCATTGATAAGGTTGGGTCACATTGGCATACAGTGTCGGAATGCATAAAACCAAGCTTTACGTAAAAGTCCTTTTTCAACTGTAAAATTAGGTTTTCTACTGCGCTTCCTTGCATGCAAACACTCAATTAATAGTGATATCAATATATCGATGAAGAATACCACACAACGTTGAAGAGTCTTTTTTAACCACAAAATATGGAATAATAATCACACATAAACACTTGACGTTACAGTAAGTTAAAATAATTCGGCATCACTATCACTTATATCATCATCGCTAAATACGCCTTCATCTTTCAATCGTTGATAGCTACAGACTCTATTACGGCCATTATCTTTTGCGTAGTAAAGCGCTTTATCTGCATGATCTAAAATACTAGGAACAAAATCTGTCGATTGAATTGAGCAGATGCCACCGCTAAAAGTAACTTGGGATACTTGAGGGAAACGGTATTGTTCTATATGTTGACGAAAATCCTCCATTCTCTTTTCTGCGTCATCCAGTTTTGTTCGAGGAAACAGCACGACAAACTCCTCACCACCAAAGCGAAACAGTTGTTCTTCGTGATTAAAAAACTGCTGCATTTGTTGAGAGAAAATCAACAACACTTCATCGCCAATCAAATGCCCAAATGTGTCATTGATCGCCTTGAACTTATCAATATCCAATATTGCAACTCTTGGAGAGTATTCGTCGTCAAACTGCCCTTCGACAGAAGACTCAAAGCTTTGTGTTAGTTTTTGCTCCATCACTTTTCGGTTCATAAGCCCAGTCAGTTCGTCGCGTTCACTATCCCTTAAAACGATTAAGTAGTTTTTGTAAATATGGCTGAAGCCTTCGATAAGAAGCTGAAACTCATTTGGGCGCTGAGCCATGACCACAATAAAGCGAGCAGATGTGTGTTCATCAATACAGATAGGGAAAATACAATGAAAGAGACCAGTACCGGAATCTTTGATCATACTAGAACTCATATTATGGTCAAAGTCAGCAGAGATAGGCTTTTCTTCTGTCGGCAACCAGTGATACGAGGCTTGCCCATGGTTATTCTCTTCGCGAGTTATTGCAGCGATTAGATGAGAGGACTCACCAGAATAATGAACTAGGTGGACACTTTGAATCGGCACCATTTCGGCTAAAGTTGCGGTCACACAGTGCGCTAACGAAATAGAGTTCGTCTGCTCCGTGATCTCAACAACCATTTGAAGTATTTTCTGCTCTACACTCATCTTTCACCTTGTAAGTGGGTGATGCTCAGCTAAGTATAGGCATTTAATTTGAACTAAATCACAAAAAAGCAGCGATATTCGCTGCTTTTCATATTACTCTCGTTTAAAGGTCAGCTACGAATACCAAACTTAACCGTACCTTTTGAGTTAAACCACAGTGCTTCTTTGCGGCGACGCCCAAGCAATATTGGGCCATCATCGTAGAACAAGAAATTCTTCCAATGCTTTTTAAAAACAGACCATTTAGTTTCTAAAATATTATATTTTTCGTAGCAGAAATAGACCGTTACATCGTCTTGCCAGCCTAGCTTTTCAATCAACTCTTCAGGTAAGCCAAGTTCGTCATCTTCCCAGTTAGCCATCCAGTCAACTTCCGTCGTCCAGTTGCTCTCTTTACGCGGCCAATCTTGGCTGCTTAAACGATCGACATCAGGGCTCTGAGGGCTGATGTTCTCTTTCCACAGCTGTGAAGCTCTTGCGGCATCCATTGGTTTTATCAGTGCAAGATCCTCTTCAGGAACTGGCATTGATTGGTGTGTAAAGATCCATTTTCTTTGGTATTGATCCAAAGGCAAATACGACATTCAAATTCCTCGTTATTTTTTTAACCAGCCGTTATCAACAGCTAGATCTATCATTCGTTTTGCTTCATCCCACAGCGTCTGCGATCCAAGCGCAATCTTACTGTTGACGTTTAGCACTTGCTCTTGAGTGACGCCATGTTCTTGCCAACTTTGTCCATCATTATGAAAGTTAAGCAACATGGGGATTATACGATCAAGCGCTTTGGCAAACTTGGCATCTGCCGTTAAAGCGGATTCAAACTCAAGCCAAATTGTTTTTAGCTCATTACCTTGATCACTTGGCAGCATTGAGAACAAACGCTCAGCTGCCGCCAACTCTTTCTCTTCCTGCTCAAGTGAAGCCGCCATATCATAGACAAAGGTGTCGCCAGCATCTATTTCGACAATGTCGTGCAATAGCAACATTTTTACTACTCGTGAAATATCAACAGGCTCATTGGCATGCTCTTCCATTAATATCGCCATAAGCGCGACATGCCAACTGTGTTCTGCGCTATTTTCCAAACGCCCATCAGCACTTTTCACTCGTGTACGGCGTAAAACAGACTTGAGCTGATCGAGTTCTATAATAAGTGAAAGCTGTTTAACTAGCCGTTCGTTCACCGATTCACCGCCTTCCAATCGAAATTAATACAACTGGTCAAAATATGATCTTGCCACTGACCGTTAATAAGTAAGAACTGTTTAGCAAAACCTTCTTTTTCAAAACCATTATTCTTTAGTACCGCAGCACTTCGTTCATTACTTGGCATATAAGCCGCGTTAATTCGGTGCATTGACTGATAGGTAAACATGTAATTTACCGCAAGCTTGAGTGCACGGGACATGATCCCTTTACCTTGGGCATTTTCATCAAGAGAATAACCGACGGTGCAGGTATAGCAAGGAAATCTAGATAAATTACTGAATGAAACCGTACCAATCACTTTATCTTCATTGGGGTCAATGATGATCAAATAAAAGCCAAGCCCGAGCGAATGAAGTTCGTGAAGCTTTACAAGTTTCTGAGCCCAACCAGTATAGCTAAAGAAAGCCTCTTCCCGTTTAGGCTCCCATGCCTTCAGATGCGAGCGATTCCGGTTAAAGTAATCAGTAATTCTTTGAGCGTCGTCGATTTCTGCAGTGCGCAGCACGAAGCTATCATCAGCTTCATAGACACTACGGTGTGAGTTCGTTCTATTCATTCGCCTCTATCATTCATGAGCGGTTTATCGGTAATAGTCTTGCATCGATTTCATCTTTACTGATTTTTTCGAATCGAATAATCACGTAACTTATTAGCAATCGATGTATGAGAAACGTTTAGACGTTTTGCCAATTTTCGACTTGATGGGAACGACTGGTAAAGCCTTTCAAGTACCTGTGATTCATACTCTTTCATGATTTCATCAAGGGAGCCATCTAAGTTTACACTCGGAATGCCTGTCGATACCGCTTCTAATTGTGGTAAATGGAATAGTGACACATCAAGGCGGCCTTCTTGCCACTCGGTCAGTGCTCGCAGCACCATATTATCGAGTTGGCGCATATTGCCCGGCCATTGATAATTCGAAAGCCCATCAACCAGATCGTCTGCCATTTCAGGTTTCGCCATACCAAGTTGAGTCGCGTATTTTGCTGCGAACAACTCCAACAACGGTGCAATGTCATTAGTTCGCTCACGTAATGCAGGAATACGCAGAGTCAGTACATTAAGTCGATAAAACAGATCTTCTCTAAACGCGCCTGAGTCTGCAAGTTCTGCAAGGTTGTGTCTTGTCGATGCAATAACACGGACATCAACATGCACTTCATGCTCTTCGCCTACTCGTCTAAATGTGCCGTCTTGTAAAAACCTCAATAACTTTATTTGCAAGTGAGCACTCATCTCACCAATTTCATCGAGAAATACGGTACCGCCATTCGCCTGCTCAAAAATCCCTTTATGACCTTGTTCATGATTAAATGATCCCGGTGCGTGACCAAACAATTCGGTCTCAGCAACGTCATCAGGCATTGATGCACAGCTTAAAATCAAGAATGAAGAAGCGGCTCTATTAGAACGATTGTGGCAAGCACGTGCCAACATCTCTTTGCCTGTTCCGGTTTCGCCTTCAATCAGTAAGGGTTGATCAAGCATTGATAGTTTCTTGGCTTGGCTGATTAAGGCTTTATGACGATTGGATACCCCAACAAAGTACTCGAAACCCAAGTTGTTATTAAGAGGTAGGTTATCATCAAACTGAAGCTTGTTACTGCCAGAACGAATGATCATTACTGCGCTGGCTAAGGTTGATTCGTTTGACTCACCCGTAATATAAACCGGCATGATTTCCATTGCGTAATCAAGCCCGTCAATGACGAGATTTTCACGTTGACGGATAATACTGCCTTCAAACCAATGAGAAAAATCAAAGCTTGGTAATAAAGAAGAAACTTGCTGACCGATAATATCTGAATCGGCTTGTTTAAATAGATCGACCGCCGCATGGTTAGCTAAATCGATATGACCTTTAAGATCAATCGCTAGTACAGGATCTGGAAGGTTATTAAGTAGAGATATTAGCTCTGTATTGTGCCGTTCAATTGGCATGAATTGGATTTTTCGAACGTCTTTCACCCCAGAAATTCGACGTATCTCAGTCATCAACTCACTGAAAGTGTCAAAATCAATATCGGGACAATTGAGGTAAATAATACCACTGACATCAATTTCGATGCCGCGTAGGTCAATATTCTTTGAGGCTAATATATCAAGCAACTCTCGAGTTAGACCTAATCTATCTTCACAAAATACTTCTAGACGCACTAAGAAATCCTAATTGAACGGTGTCAGAAAAAGTTGACACTAGTTTCGCTCATGCCCTGTAATGCGTCAAGAATTCTAACTTGAATAAGACGATGCTTACGACTATTTGCTTGAAATAGCAGCGACTTTGGAGACGATCTGCTTGCGAATCGTCGACAAGGTTAATGCATTCTCTTTTTGCCAAGCCATAGGCCTTAACAGTGCAATGGCCTTAATTCCAATCCTTGCAGATAGAATTCCAACGCCAATCCCCTGCCCTGCTCTAGCGGACAGTTTCCCCGCGACATCCATCGAGAGCAAATCCATACTGGCGTCTATCGCAAGTTCACTGGCTCCCGCCGCTGCCATATTGACTAACACGAGTTTGAACAGTGATACTCGTGACCAATAACCAAGTTCGACGCCATACAAGGTGGCTAATGAGTCGATCATCTTTAAATTTCGCCACGCTACAAGTGCCATATCCGCCAACGCAAGTGGGCTAACAGCAACCAAAATGGCGGATTCGGTCGCATGCTTTGTCACTATTTGAGCGGCTTTCTCATCAAATTGGCGTACAACGAGCGACTCATAAAGCTCAATAACTTCAGCATCACTGTGTGAATCGGTAATGCTATTTTTCCACCGATCAAAACTTGGGTTCTCATCGGTTAATCCGCTTTGTTTCGCTATATCGATACAAAAGGAACGAGCTTTTCCGACGCCTCCTTGTTTGATTAACGCTTCACTTTGCTCTTGTGCGGTAAAATGATGACGGAGCTTTCTTAGTTTCCAGAGTTCTTTACCGATTGCGCCAACGCCTAAGGCGGAAATAGTTGCGATGAGCCCTGACCAACCGAGAGAGAGCCAATCGGAGGTTGTAATGGCCGTCAAAATTGAATCAATCGCTTGCCAACCCAGTAAACCACTAAAAACGGTAAATAATGCTGCGAACAGCCTCTTGCTACCTTTCTTTGGGCGAATTAATAGATCTAACTCGACTTCGGGACTCTCTTCAATGGCGACACTTGGAACAAACATTTCAGCTTGCTGCGTATCTAATATTTGTTGAGCGTTTAACTCGCGTTCTTCACCAACACTCGCATTTGTATAACCACTGCTCTCGCGAGTATCCATACTCGACTTATCTAGCGACTGTGTAAAAACATGCTTTGTCTTTAAATCGGTCATTTAAGCTTGTCTCCAATAATATATTCCAGAGCCTTATCCATTCGAATATGCTCACTCGGACCGTATTCTGGCTTTTGTTTTGGCGCGAAAGAGTTGAACTCAAAACCTGTTTCACTCCAATACTCAGCGCGAGGTAATTTACTCGGTACGTCTCCAGGGAAAACCGTCAGCGCATCGCCTTGTAAAGTATGACCTTGAATCGCGGCCATAGTACTATCACCGGAGTTGATAAAACCCGCGGTGGTTGCCTGTATTGAGGCCATAGCAATGCAATTCATATCTATGTTTTCAAAAGCAGCATTTTTCCATGCGGGGTGTACCAGTTGCTGTAACAATGACACCAAATTAGGGTGTTGTTCAGGAGTGACGTGATCAGCTTTAGTGGCCGCAAATAGAATCTTGTCAATTTTGGGAGAGAAAAGGCGTTTAAGGATACCGCTGCGACCGTATCGGAAGCTGTGCATAATTTGCTCTAAAGCCGTACTCATATCATTGAATGATTCATGACTGGCGTTTAACGGCGACAAGCAATCAACCAGAACCACTTGTCGATCGAACGTCGAGAAATATTGCTTATAAAAAGCTTTCACCACTTTTTGTTGATACTGCTGATATCGCTTAGACAGCATCTCAAGATTAGTGTTTTTTTCAGGTTTACTGCCTGACTTAATTCGGCAAGGAAAAAACTGTAATACGGGCGCTCCCGAAAGATCGCCAGGCAGAACAAAACGCCCAGGCTGAACCCAATGAAGGCCCGCCTCTTTACAGCTATGCAAATACTCTGTGTAAGCCAAAGAAATTGACTCTAACGTCTTCTCATCCGCTTCCGCGTTGAGATCTAACGCTTCCAGTTGTTTTAACCAGTTTTCAGCCAGAACTTTTCTTTGTCCTTTAAGCGCGTCAAATTGGCTCTCCGACCATTGGTGAAAATCCATATCAAGCAGAGGAAGGTCGAGCAACCACTCACCGGGGTAATCTATAATGTCGAGATAAAGTGTAGAGGTAGAGCTCAGGATTTTTTTATGTCGTTTTTCTGGCTTGTACTTAATCGCCAAGCGAATTTCACTAACATCACGTGTTGGTATCGGCCACTGAGGCGGTGTTGAACCTAGCTGTTCAATCGCTTCGTCATAGGCGAATCTAGGGACCATCATATTATGTTGAGGAACACGCTTTGCACCAATAATCCGCTTGCCTCTTGCCGCTTTTAGCAGCGGCAAATTGTCATGAGTAGAAGTGTGCAAAAGCTGATTGACCATAGAGGTAATGAAAGCGGTTTTCCCAGCACGGGATAACCCCGTGACCGCGATGCGAACATGAGAGTCGGTACTTCGATAAAGAAAGTCGTTCACTTCTTGTTTCAGTCTTTTCATTAATGCTCTCTTACTAAACCTGTGAGACTAATCTAATTGAGTTAATCTTAATCTTAGATGAACAAAAAAGCCCCTGATTAATATCAAGGGCTTAGAGATTGGAGAAGTCCGATAATCTTTAGTCGTCTTCTATCAACTTGTAGATAACAAACAGAGCAAGCTCTAGCATCACAAACAAAACACAAGTGATGGTGACGTACTTAACATCAAAAATGCTAATACCGTGCAAAATCAAGTCATAACCAAGGAAACTACCAACTACAATCGCAATGGCAATTTGTAAAATCTGAATAAATCGAGGCACTCTACTCTCCTGAAATCGTGTTTGTAAGTTAAGTTTATATCTAGATCAGAGTTATAGACTATAACCATAATGCAAATTTAACTGTTTGATATTTTTTACTTTAAGAAAGTATAACGAGACTCAAAGTGGCTTTCGCCAATGCAATGTTAGATTTAAGCGGTTGCCATCAACATTTTTAAAGAGTCTCATCATTAAGAATCAAATCTATTATGAATTTGCTTCTGCAATCTTAACTTTCCAAGTATCTGGACCAATTTGGTGAGCATTAGCACCCGTTGAGTCTACCGCCACTGTCACAGGCATATCTTCAACTTCAAATTCGTAAATCGCTTCCATACCCAAATCTTCAAACGCGACAACACGTGATTTCTTAATCGCTTTCGACACTAGGTAAGCTGCGCCACCAACAGCCATTAAGTAAACAGCCTTATGCTTCTTAATTGACTCAACCGTTGCAGGACCACGCTCGGCTTTACCAATCATGCCCATAATGCCAACATCTTCTAGCATCATGTCTGTGAACTTATCCATACGTGTTGCTGTTGTCGGGCCTGCAGGTCCTACAACTTCATCACCTACTGCATCAACAGGGCCAACGTAGTAAATAAACTTACCTTTAAGGTCTAACCCTTCAGGCAGACCTTCACCATTTTCAATCATGCCTTGTAGACGTTTATGCATCGCATCACGGCCGGTTAAAATCTTACCCGAAAGCAGAACCGTTTCACCCGTTTTCCACGATTGAACGTCTTCCTGTGTAACTTCATCTAGGTTGACTCGACGCGTGTTTTCGCCTGCTTCCCAAGTAATATCAGGCCAATCTTCAAGTTTAGGCGGTGTTAATTCCGCAGGACCACTGCCATCAAGCGTGAAGTGTACGTGACGAGTAGCCGCACAGTTAGGGATCATGGTCACTGGTTTTGACGCCGCATGCGTTGGCGCAGTCATAATTTTCACATCAACCACGGTTGTTAAACCGCCAAGGCCTTGCGCACCAATACCTAATTTGTTCACTCGATTGAAGATATCTAGACGAAGTTCTTCTTCAGCATTCTCAGGGCCGCGATCGATCAATTCTTGAATGTCGATATGCCCCATCAATGATTCCTTCGCCAGTACCGCTGATTTTTCAGCCGTACCGCCAATGCCTATGCCTAACATGCCTGGTGGACACCAACCCGCGCCCATCGTTGGTAGTGTTTTTTCTACCCACTCTGCAATGTCATCTGACGGGTTTAGCATCACCATCTTAGTTTTGTTTTCAGAACCGCCGCCCTTGGCTGCAATTTGAATATCAACTTTATCACCCGGCACCATATTAATGTGCACAACCGCTGGCGTATTATCTTTGGTATTAATTCGCTTGCCTGCAGGGTCTTTTAGAATAGAAGCTCGCAGTGGGTTATCTGGGTTGTTATACGCTTGACGAACCCCTTCATCGATCATCTGCTGAACCGTTAGGTCTGTTTCCCATTTAACATCCATTCCGATGTTAACAAAACAGGTCACAATGCCCGTATCTTGACAAAGTGGGCGGTGCCCTTCCGCAGACATTCTAGAATTTATTAGGATTTGAGCAATTGCGTCTTTGGCGGCTTTACTCTCTTCACGCTGGTAAGCAGCATCAAGCGCTTGAATAAAATCGAGCGGGTGATAGAAAGAGATATATTGGAGTGCATCAGCAACGCTACTGATGACATCTTGCTTACGAATGGCTGTCATTGCTTTCCTCATTATAGTTATGCTTCCTTTATCACTACCTTTAATCATAGAAAGAGTCGAGAGCTATAGAAAGCACCGTATGGCAGCCTTTAACAACTTCTATCGACATTACAATCAAGTAGCGACTTTTTATTTGGTTTTTATGATACTCTTGCTTTCCTTTAGGCGCTATGAAGTGATCGTTTTCTTCGTCACAATTTATACAAATGAACACTTCCCCCGCATGAACCCTATCTGCATGAACACTTAATCGTATGAAAATTAAAGAGCAAGAGTCTGTCCAAACGACATCTATTGACTACCAACCGGACTTAGCCAATCAGCTATTCGCACCTATCCAGCATCAACCTTGGGCTATGCTTTTGCGCTCAGCCTCCGAAGAGCACATTGATAGTCGCTTTGATATTTTAGTTGCGAATCCAATAGTGACATTAACCACTCGGCAGTTAGCGACTCATGTGACAAGCCCTAACGGCAATTTTGATAGCCATAGTGACCCATTTGAACTGCTTGCTAGCCTCCAGAATCAGTACCTTCCAGACGAAGAGCATTGTACTGAGCTTCCTTTTATAGGAGGAGCTGTAGGCTACTTTTCCTATGATTTGGGGCGTCGAGTCGAAGCCTTACCAAATTTAGCAGAAGATGACATTGGCTTACCGGAGATGGCGGTCGGTCTTTATGAGTGGGCATTGATGATTGATCATCATAAACGCTCTGCGTATATCGTTGGCCTTCATGTGGATGCTCACTGGCAATGGCTACAGTCACAAGCCAAGTCAAGCGACCAAAACCAACATGTTCCATTTCAGTTGAGTTCTCCTTGGGCTTCAAATATGACTAAGCAGAGCTACTCCACCAAGTTTGACAAAGTACAGCAGTACCTTCTTTCTGGTGACTGCTATCAAATTAACTTGGCGCAACGCTTTCATGCCAATTATATAGGCAGCGAATGGCAAGCATACCTGAAGCTTGAGTCTCATAATCTTGCGCCTTTCTCTGCTTTCATTCGAACCGACGAGAGCGCAATTTTAAGCGTCTCACCTGAGCGTTTTTTGCAAATAAAAGACCGCTTCATTGAAACCAAACCTATCAAAGGTACAAGACCGCGATCTGACGATAAAAAAATTGATGATGCCAACGCTCATGAACTGGCTTGCGCTGAAAAAGATCAAGCTGAAAACTTGATGATTGTTGATTTGCTTCGTAATGATATTGGCCGAGTAGCGAAGCCTGGTAGCGTTCATGTGCCAAAGCTGTTTGATATAGAAAGCTTCCCAGCTGTGCACCACCTTGTCAGTACGATTAGAGCAAAACTTGATGACAACTACAGTAATGCTGACTTACTTAAGGCATGTTTTCCGGGCGGCTCCATTACAGGTGCTCCGAAAGTGAGAGCGATGGAGATCATTGAAGAGCTCGAACCTCACAGACGAAGTGCTTACTGTGGCAGCATCGGTTATATCAGTCGTGATGGAACGATGGATACCAGCATTACCATTCGTACCCTTGTAGCAAAAGATTCTAATATTTATGCGTGGGCTGGTGGCGGCGTCGTCGCAGACAGTGAGTGTGATTCAGAGTATCAAGAGACACTCGATAAACTAAGCCGAATTCTACCAGTGTTAGAGAGTTAATTTAAATCAGGCTTGATCCACTTAGTCATTATTTTATATAAACATGAAGCGGTATACGGTTTGGTTAATACATCATTCATACCGCTGTTAATACACTTCTCACGCTCTTCCGCTGTAACAGCCGCCGTTAGCGCTATGATGGGTTTATCAAAGCCACGTTGTCTTAGAACTTTAGTGGCTTCTAGACCATCCATTTCTGGCATTCGATAGTCCATAAAGACAATGTCATATTGATGACTGTCGCTGCCTTCCAACGTCTCTATCGCTGATATCGCTTCTATTCCATTATTACTAATATCTGGCACTAGATTAAATTTCTTCAGTATCTGGCTGATTATAATCTGATTCATCCGAATATCTTCAGCAACCAGTACCGATAAAGAGGCAAAGGCTTCGGTATTCATATCGGAATCTTGTAACGGTGGTGAAGGATACTTCATGTATTTCCTCTACATAATTGACGAAGGGAGAAACCTAACAGAATATAATAATGCGACAACCAAGTTTTCTTAATTCTCACACTTATTAATTTAGCATGTCGTTGAGCTAAAGCACGTCGTAACCATCAAAAATTTGCATAAAAGTCCTGTAAAAATAATCACTTTGCTTATTATGAACTATTCTTAAATGAGTAAAGCAACACTTACGATATAAGATCACCTATTACTTATGTCCGTTTTGGCTTTTAAAGAATATGCGTTCATTAACTCACCTTCATCAATCAATACTTGAGGTCATTTACGTTGTTTGAACTTAATAAAAGCAATTTAATTCAAAAATTTCAGTTTCAACAGCCTGTCAGTTATCACGCAGAATCAATGAAACGCGTCTCCCACTTAACAAATCGCCCTCTTAGAAAAGCTTCCGTATTAGTTGGATTTATCGAAAGACCTCATGGACTATCGGTTGTGCTAACACGGCGGGCAAAACACTTAAGACACCATCCAGGGCAAATTAGCTTCCCAGGTGGTAAGTATGAAGAGAGCGACCCCTCACTATTATTCACCGCAATTAGAGAAACACATGAAGAAGTCGGTATCGACCCTAGTCACATCCAAGTTTTTGGTCAGATGCCAGAACTGATTACCGTTAGCCACTTCTCTGTAACCCCTGTCCTTGCTTTTATTAACCCAAACTACTCTATGTCGATTGACCCAAATGAAGTCGATGAAGCTTTTGAGATTCCGGTTAGTTTTATGCTCGATAAACGTCAGCTTTATAGCCACTTATTTACCATTAATCAGCATGATCACCGTGTTTTTGGTCTGCCATACAAAAATCATTTCATCTGGGGAATGACCGCACAAATTATTCAAGCAATGCAGCAACATATCATGACCATCAATTAAAAAACTTAATAGTTTCAATGACACTACAGTTCATTAACTATTAGATAAAGTAACACTCAAAACTCCGCAACCGTTTGCCCCGGCACCTTACGCTACAAAGCGCACACAAAACAGCCAACGAACACAATCATTAGAAAAAGTAATCCAAAACAACAATCCAGATAATGCGTAGCACGTAAATTACGTGACCCAGAACATGTTTTTATTGATGGTTTTATAATCTAGGCAAATACATGATCTAGATCTAATATTTGTGCAACAAATCTATGCACAATGCGCTCAACTTATTTCCTGTTCCCAAAATGAGTACTATTAATGAACACACAAACTTCTACAGCTTCGGCTACGCAAACTTCTTCTAAGTGGACTTATAAAGATTTCACTTGGTGTCTATCACTTTTCGGTACTGCTGTTGGTGCTGGTGTACTATTCCTTCCAATCCGTGCTGGTGCGGGCGGTTTCTGGACTCTAGCTATTCTTGCAATGATCGCGTTCCCAATGACTTGGTTCGCACACAAATCTTTGGCTCGTTTCGTTCTTTCTGCTAAAAATCCTAACGCAGATATCAGTGAAACAGTTGAAGAACACTTCGGTAAAACTGGCGCAAACCTTATTACGTTCGCATACTTCTTCGCTATTTACCCTATTGTTCTTATCTACGGCGTTGGTATCACTAACACTGTTGACTCTTTTCTTGTAAACCAAGTAGGCATGGAATCAATTCCTCGCTGGTTACTGTCTGGTTCATTGATTGCAATGATGACGGCAGGTATCTTGTTTGGTAAAGAGCTAATGCTGAAAATAACGTCTGCACTGGTTTACCCACTTGTAGCTATTCTTCTAGCTCTATCGTTCTACCTTATCCCTGAGTGGAACACATCAATGATTGCAGTTAGCCCAGACTGGAGCGCAATGCCAGTTCTGATTTGGTTAGCACTTCCAATGATTGTATTCTCATTCAACCATAGCCCAATCATCAGCCAATTCGCTAAACAACAACGTTTAGAGCACGGTGAGAACGCAGTTAAGAAAACTGACGCTATCACTGGCGGCGCGGCAATGATGCTGATGGGCTTTGTAATGTTCTTCGTATTCTCTGTAGTACTATCTCTATCTCCAGAGCAACTATCTGAAGCACAAGCACAAAACATCAGTGTTCTGTCTTACCTAGCTAACATTCATGAATCACCGTTTATCTCTATCCTAGGCCCTGTTGTTGCGTTTGCTGCAATCTGTTCAAGCTACTTCGGTCACTTCCTAGGTGCTCAAGAAGGCCTAATGGGTCTAGCTAAGTCACGTACTAATGCTTCAGAATCTAAAATTGAAAAAGGCTCACTAGCTTTCATCGTACTAACTACTTGGGCTGTTGCTATCATCAACCCAGATATCCTAGGTATGATTGAAGACCTTGGTGCTCCAATGATCGCGGCTATCTTGTTCCTACTTCCTATCTTTGCAATGAACAAAGTACCAGCGATGGCTAAGTACAAAACTTCTAAGCCAGTTCAAATCTTCACTGCAATTTGTGGCCTTGCTGCTGTAACTTCTGCAATTAACGGTATATTCTAAGCCGAATCTAATCTAGGTTAGACATAATAACTAAAATAAGGCTCCATTTTAGGGGCCTTTTCTAATGAGGTTTCAAATATGATCAGTGTATTCGACATCTATAAAATCGGTGTTGGTCCATCGAGCTCACACACAGTTGGACCAATGAAAGCGGGTAAAGAGTTTATTGATGATTTACGCTCAATGGGAAAATTGCGCGATATCACTAAAATCACCGTGGACGTATATGGATCATTATCACTGACAGGGAAAGGTCACCACACAGATATCGCTATCATCATGGGTCTCGCTGGCAACACGCCAGAAAAAGTTGATATCGATTCTATTCCAGGCTTCATCGCTCGCGTAGAGGAGACGGAACGTCTTCCAGTTGGTATGCACTGTCATACTGTCTCTTTTCCAAAAGATGGCGGCATGAACTTCCACACTTCTAATCTATCTCTTCACGAAAACGGCATGCAAATTCATGCTTGGATTGGCGAAGAAGTTGCTTACTCAAAAACTTACTACTCTATCGGTGGCGGATTCATCGTCGACGAAGAGAACTTTGGTAAAGAAGACGAAAACCCAATTAAAGCCCCTTACGAATTTACATCAGCTGAAGAGCTAGTTAACCAATGTAAAGAGAGCGGTTTATCTATTAGTACGCTTGTGATTGAGAATGAAAAATCACTACGTTCAGACGAAGAGTCTCGTACGTACTATGCAAAAATTTGGAAAACCATGCGTGAATGTATGGACCGCGGTATGAATACTGAAGGTATTCTTCCTGGACCACTACGTGTACCTCGCCGCGCTTCTGCACTTCGCCAACAACTGCTGACTTCAGAGAAAACCTCTAATGACCCAATGGCGGTTGTTGACTGGGTAAACATGTTTGCATTTGCTGTCAATGAAGAGAATGCAGCGGGTGGGCGTGTTGTGACGGCTCCAACGAACGGTGCTTGTGGCATTATCCCTGCTGTTCTGGCTTACTACGATAAGTTCATTCAAACCGTTACGGAAAAAGACTACATTCGTTATTTTGCAGCTTCCGGCGCAATTGGTGGCCTATACAAACGCAACGCTTCTATCTCTGGCGCTGAAGTTGGCTGCCAAGGTGAAGTTGGTGTTGCTTGTTCTATGGCTGCTGCTGGTCTTGCTGAGCTAATGGGTGGAAGCCCAGAGCAAGTTTGTATGGCGGCAGAAATTGGAATGGAGCATAACTTAGGGCTGACTTGTGACCCAGTTGCAGGACAAGTTCAAGTTCCATGTATCGAGCGTAATGGTATTGCTGCGGTTAAAGCTATCAACTCTACTCGTATGGCTCTACGTCGTTCATCTGACCCTCGTGTTTCTCTAGATAAAGTTATCGAAACAATGCTAGAAACAGGCAAAGACATGAACGCAAAATACCGTGAAACCTCTCAAGGTGGACTGGCTATTAAGGTTGTTTGCTAAGCAAGCCGTTGCCATATAACTCTTACTGAGTAAGAACCACTAGAATAATGAAGCCTGAGCAACTGCTCGGGCTTTTTGTTTTCTGCGTATTTTAAGTAATACAAAAGCACTCCCCCTTTCGACTATATCCGACACATTTCCTTATATTTTTAATCATGACGACAAAATCCTTTTGTTAGACAGAGCCCCAAATTTATCCGTTAATACGCTCCAATTCGCACCCGAAATAAAAATTGAAATCCGCGAGAAATTTGGCGTAATTTTCATGGAAGAGAATCACGAATTAATAAGTTAATAACGATGCTTGTGCATCAGAATATGAGACAAAAGCCGTGACCGGTAAATCTAAACTAGACAACATCCGCGCTGACTACAACGTGCAGTATTGGAGCCAAGACTTCTTTGGCATTAATGATGATGGAGAGATCGTTGTCTCGCCGAGAAGTGATAAGCAACATGCAACACCGCTGACTACAATCGCAAAAAAACTGGAGAAAAAAGGGTTAACCCTGCCCGCTTTGCTGCGTTTTCCTCAAATTATTCATCAGCGCGTGCACAATATTTGTGATGCCTTTAATCAAGCAATAGAAGAGTACCAATACGACAATCAGTACTTATTGGTTTACCCAATTAAAGTGAATCAGCAAAAAGAGGTCGTTGATCAAATACTCGCTAGCCAAGCGCAATTAGAGACAAAACAATTAGGACTTGAAGCGGGAAGTAAGCCGGAATTACTAGCCGTACTCGCACTAGCCCAACAAGCAAGCTCTGTGATTGTCTGCAACGGCTATAAAGATCGCGAATATATTCGTCTTGCGCTTATTGGAGAAAAGCTAGGTCATAAGGTCTTTATTGTTTTAGAAAAACTGTCTGAGCTCGATATTGTTCTGCGTGAAGCTAAGGCACTAGGCGTAAAACCTCGTATGGGTTTACGTATTCGCCTTGCTTCTCAAGGCGCAGGGAAATGGCAAGCAAGTGGTGGTGAGAAATCAAAATTCGGTTTGTCTGCTTCACAAGTGCTTAGTGTCATCGACCGCTTAAAGAATGAAGACCAATTAGAAACAATGCAGCTGGTGCACTTTCACTTAGGCTCTCAGATGGCCAACATTCGTGATGTTCGCAGCGGAGTGAATGAAGCCGCGCGTTTTTATTGTGAACTGCGCAAGCTAGGTACGCCATTAGATTACTTCGATATTGGCGGCGGCTTGGCGGTGGATTATGACGGCACGAGAAGTCAGTCATCTAACTCAATGAACTATGGCTTAGCTGAATACGCGCGAAATGTGGTAAATACCGTTGGAGATGTATGTAATGAGTATTGGCAGCCAAACCCAGTCATTATTTCTGAGTCGGGCCGTTCATTAACCGCGCATCACGCAGTACTTATAACCAATGTTATAGGAACAGAGAGCTACGCCGTTGAGCATATAGATGCGCCAGAACTTGACGCACCAGTTCTACTGCAAAACCTGTGGTGTAACTGGCAAAACCTAACTAAAGGCAGCGATGACCGTGCACTGATAGAAATTTACAACGATACACAAAGTGATTTAGGCGAAGCGCATGCGTCATTCTCAACCGGTGTTATTAACCTAGAGCAACGCGCATGGACAGAGCAGTTATCACTGCGTATTTACGCTGAATTACGGAAATTGATGAGTAATAAAAATCGCTTCCACAGACCGATTTTAGACGAATTAAACAGTCGTTTAGCCGATAAGTTCTTTGTCAATTTCTCATTGTTTCAATCATTGCCCGACGCTTGGGGGATTGATCAAGTCTTCCCTGTGTTACCTCTTTCTGGATTACAGGAAGTTGACGATAAGCGAGCGGTAATTCTTGACATCACCTGTGATTCTGATGGCGTAATTGACCACTATGTTGAAGGCCAAGGCATTGAAAAGACACTTGCAGTACCTGCTTGGGATAAAGATAAACCCTACTTGATGGGTTTTTTCTTAGTGGGTGCCTACCAAGAGATCTTAGGCGATATGCACAATTTGTTTGGCGATACACACAGCGCAGTCGTCACAATAGATGAGCACGGCGAAACCACCTTTGAGTCAATCGATGAAGGCGATTCTGTCGAAGATATGATGCGTTATGTCCATATTGATGTTGACGACATTCGAAGCAACTATCGTCAACTCGTCGAGCGTTATGTGACGAAGAATGAGCAAGGACTTGTCTTACAAGAGTTAGAGCAAGGCTTGACGGGGTACACCTATTTGGAGGATTTTTAAATGAATGACCTGTTTACGAAAACAGACAACTCACTGTATTCAAATGCAATGACGTTTCTGCGTCGTCCGTTGGTTAATAACCCTGCTAACAGTGAAGCCGACGTCGTGGTTCTGGGTGTGCCACTAGATTTGGCAACGTCTGGTAGACCTGGAGCTAGAATGGGGCCCGATGCCATTCGTCGAGCATCAGTGAATCTTGCTTGGGAGGGAAAAAAGTTCCCATGGGCCTTTAACATTTTTGATGATCATAATGTTATCGACAGTGGCGACCTTGTCTTTGATTGTGGTGATGCAGAAGACTTTAGTCGCCGCCTAGAATCAGCAACGAGCGAGATACTAAATAGCGGGAAAACAATGTTGGCTCTGGGTGGCGATCATTACATTACACTGCCAATACTAAGGGCTCATGCTAAACATTATGGGGAAATGGCGCTGATTCATTTTGACGCCCACACCGATACCTACGCGAGTGGCAGCCGATATGATCATGGAACCATGTTCTATCATGCGCCAAAAGAAGGTTTAATTTCGCCAGAGCATTCTGTACAGGTAGGAATTCGCACCGAGTATAACGATGATGAGCATGCCTTTAATGTGATAAACGCAATGCAAGCCAACGATATGAGTGCAGAAGAGATAGCGGCTGACATTCGAAACATTATCGGGAATAAACCAGTCTACATCACTTTTGATATTGACTGCCTTGACCCTGCGTTTGCTCCGGGAACAGGAACACCCGTATGCGGCGGGATAACAACGGACAAGGCGTTAAGAATTCTTCGTGCACTTGCTGGTATCAACGTTGTTGGCATGGATGTGGTTGAGGTCTCTCCGGCTTACGATCAAAGCGAGGTCACGGCACTTGCGGGAGCCACTATTGCACTGGAACTTCTCTATGTTTGGGCTTCACGGTCGAATCAATCGCTAATGGTTAATAGTTAACATATAGTGCCCTTATCTAGGGCACTTTTTCTAAGTTAACCATTAGTCGTATTTAGTCATACCGTTAGTTTCTAGTTTCACACTCCATTTTCTTCTATACTCAGCTACTACCTTTGTAAACCTCAGAAATTAAAGGAAATCCAATGACTAGTCGCGTATATGTTTTAGCTCAGTTTAAGCCAAAAGAAGGGAAAGAAGCGGAGCTGTTTGAAGTACTGAAAGCTCTAGAGCCTGACGCTTATCGTGAGCAGGGCTGTATTCAATACATGCTTACCCGCCAAATTGATCATCCAAGTGCCTCTAGAAACGAATATCCGATCGTATTCAATGAAGTTTGGGAAGATGCCGAGTCTTGGTCTGCACACGGTCGCAGAAAGCAAATACAACACTTTTTTGAAACTCAAGTAAAAGCGGAAACTGGTTTTGTCGAAGATGCTGTCGTTACTGCATATACAGACGAAGGTCAGGATTTCGACGCACCTATCTACGAGTAATAAGTAGTTGCTACAGTAAAAATTACCAACTCTAACCAAGCCCGTGGCGTAATGTCCATGGGCAATTTAATCTAGAGATAAGATTAAAAGGCATCCAAATGAAACCCGTCGATATAGGAAAAGCGTATAACCATATCACCCATCTTTGGGAACGCAATGAGTTCAATATGAATAATGGTATTGAGCAACACAACAAAGCGATTGGTTATACAAAAAATCGTGGAAATGCTCTCGATATTGGCTGTGGTTGCACAGGTCGCTTCATCAATTTATTGCTAAGCAAAGGGTTTACGCCATCAGGTATGGATATCTCATCAGAGATGTTGAAAATAGCTAGGAAAAGCCACCCTAACATCAATTTTATCCAAGCTGATATATGCGAGTTCCCTCTTCAAGAGAAATACGATTTTATCACCGCATGGGACAGTATTTGGCATATCCCTTTAGAGCAGCAACATCACGTTATTTCAAAGATCATTGCGAGCCTAAATAGTGGTGGCATATTTATATTTTCATTTGGTGGCGTTAACGAAGAAGGCTCTCATACCGATGACTTTATGGGCCCGGAAGTCTACTACTCATCGCTTGGTACACATGGTTTTCTAAAGTTATTTATGGATCTAGGATGTATAATTAAACACCTAGAATTTGATCAATACCCAGAAGTACACACTTATCTCATTGTAGAAAAGACCTAGAGTAGATGAACTCATGAACTATTTTGAATCCCCGTTTTCTGGAACCTCTCTACAAGAGCAGATTACAAATCCCAACATTATTGTCGGCCGACATAGCTACTACTCTGGTTACTATCACGGGCATAGTTTTGATGAATGTGCTCGTTATTTAATGCCGGACCGAACTGATGTCGATAAGTTGATCATCGGCAGTTTCTGCTCAATCGGTTCAGGGGCAGTCTTCATGATGGCTGGTAATCAAGGCCACAGAAATGATTGGGCGAGTACGTTTCCATTTTTCTATCAAGACAATGAGAACTTTATCGGTGCCGAAGATGGCTTTGCACGAGCTGGAAATACCGTTATAGGAAATGATGTTTGGATTGGTTCAGAAGCCATGATTATGTCTGGTATCACTATTGGCGATGGAGCAATCATCGCTAGTCGAGCTGTTGTAACGAAAGACGTTGCTCCATATGAAGTCGTTGGTTCAAACCCTGCAAAGCATATCAAATACCGTTTCTCGAGTGAGCAGATTGCAATGTTAGTAGAGATGGAATGGTGGAATTGGGCTGACAGTGAGCTAAAAGGAGCAATGAAACTATTATGTTCTGCCGATATTGAAGGTCTATATCAGTACTGGCTCACTACTATACGAACTGAATAGGCTATTTAAGTCTAAAAAGAGGAAACTTTTGATATCAGATCAGAGCGGTCATGAACTGTTAATAACCGCTCATTTGATGGGCTATTTTAGATCATTTGCGAGCTCAATAAGAACACACCAAACAGTAACGTAATAACCAACATATTACGCCCACCCTCAGCGGTATAGCGTTCAGCGTTCGTCCCACGTTTTCTCAACTTGTATACCAGTAACAACGGTACAAATACGGCAAGAAATACCAAGATAATCCCAGCATAGCTAAGTATGGATAGGAACTGTTCAGCAGCCAATAACGCTCCAATTAAGGGAGCAATAAAGGTGATCAAGTACGTCACGAATCTATTCTTTTGAAACGTGTCCGTATTTTGATGAAATAATGCCATTGCTACACCAAAGAAAGACGTCAGCAAAGCAAGCCCTGTAAAGACAGATAAAATACCGCTAATCCAAGGTGAATGAGATTCGAAAGCACGCATTAAATCAGAGACATGATGAAAACGATCTAATTGATCAAGTTGAAGATTACCTACTACGGCAAATAGCCAGCACAGGTAGCAGACCAATGGGATTACAGAACCCAGAATCACCATATTTCTCAGCTGTTTATCAGTTGCTTCATGGTTATAAGCAACGAGGCTTGGAATAACCACCATAAAGCCAAAACTTGTAAACAGTATCGCACTTGTTTTTATCAGCTCTACGTGATCGTTATTACTTACCTGAAATAAGTTATCAAACGATAGATTCGGAGCCAACAAAATTAATGACAAAGCTAGGCTTCCGAGCATCACGAGGAAAAAGCCTCGGTTAAGCCTGTCAATCAACTGTGTCCCACCAGCAACAACAGCGCCTGCTATAACAGTAAATGCGATTTGGCTTTGTGTCGGGCTCAATGTTATTCCAACGCTAGATAACATCTGACCGACAAAGTCAGCCCCACCTAATATATAAGCCATAAGAAGACAGATGAGCAGTGCGTATAAAAGCCCATTGGAGACTATTTGACCACTTTTACCTAAAACCATACGAGCGATAGAGTTTAAACCAAGGCCGTCGCCTGTTTTTATGGTTGCTTCAAGTAATAACAGTGCAGCATAAGTGGTCCCTGCACAGATAAACAACATCAACATCGAACCATACAGTAGACCAAACTGAGCCAAGACCATAGGGATTGCAAGCATTCCAGCACCAAGAGCGGTACCAGAGATAATTAGGGAGCTACCTAATAATTTAGTATTCATATTTTCAAGCACTTATATTTAATTCGTAATTTTTAGTTTGCCTAATAGGCGAAAGATTTGACTGTAGGAATCAATAACAATAACGAGCTTGAATAAAGAGAAAACGCAGAGGCGAGGTATAGCGATAAAGGCGAGCGAATAGAGTATTTTGAATAGAAGAGTAAAGCTGAGTTAGATGTGTATTTAAAGCGTGTGGTGAACCTTCAGTTGGTTCAATGATCGGGGTAGTAATCTTGAATTTCATTTATTTAACCAATAAGTGACATCCGTTGTTTGTTATGACTAGCAATCCTTACGCTAATCCACCTCTGTATAGAGATGGATTTATCTTATCGATTAATATTAGTATTGCAATCCCTAACTCATCTTTAACGACAATGCCCTAGCGTGACTACTCTTGGACTTTTGACTTTAACTCGGTCCCTGCATCGCGAAGCAGGTTTATTGGAGAAAGAACCACACCCTTCACTGCACCTTGCGTTGCTTCTGCGGCAATTTGCTGCGTCTTATCAATAATCACATCCGCTTTCGCTAGCATCGGAGGAATATCGTTACGCAAATTTGTCGATTCCGTGATTACACTGGGTATAACCGAAGTTCGATACGCTTTACTTTCAACGAGTACCGGCGGAATGACATCAACACGGTAATTCTCTAGCTCTTTCACCGTCGTTGGAATAACACCAACTCGATACTGCTTCATTTCAGCTAAAGCTGCCGGAATGGTGCTTTCACGATACGCTGCAATTTCAGACACAATGGTTGGGATTTTTTTATCAATAGAATCAACGGTACTGTTGACCTCGACCATCGTCTGATTCACATCATTCACTGTGGCCAATACTTGTGGAACCATAGCTTCGACATGATCAGCGAACAGAAGCCACTCCTTTATTTCCAGTTGCTCAGTCATACCGCTAATGTCTGAAATCATTTGCGGATATTTATCTACGACCTCCCCTACTTTCGCCGTAAAGGCATAGATGCTGTACCCCAAATAAAAAATAGAAATCGCTAAGGTGCACTGAACGACTACTGAAATGCGTGCCATCATAAAATCCACTCTCCTTGTTCGATCAAATGACCTAACTCATACTAACCTGTTTTTTAGGCATAAAAAAAGCGAAGTTCAACTTCGCTTCTCACAATCAACTCTCTATATGGCTATTATTCGCCGACATAGATACAACCTGCCGTACAGGTTTCTTTAATCTCGACTTTACTCAATAAAGGCAAACTTGGCTTCAGCTCTTGCCAGATCCATTTAGCAAGTACTTCACTTGTCGGGTTCTCTAACCCTTTAATGTCATTTAAGTAATAGTGATCAAGGCGATCATAGATTGGTTTAAAGGCTGCTTTAATTTCTGAAAAATCGATGACCCAACCAGTATGAGGGTCCACTTCACCTTCAACAAACAGACGAACTAAGAAAGAGTGTCCATGAAGGCGACCACACTTATGTCCTTCTGGAACATGTGGAAGATGGTGTGCGGCTTCAAACATAAACTCTTTATACAATTCGGCTTTCATTTTCTATCTCAAGGTTTTTAAGGACGCGCAATAGTAAGGAATATCCTGCATTGTGACAAGTTTAGTTGATAGAAATAATATCTTCTCAACTAATCAAGAAAGCACTTACTTAAAGGATGATGAAAATACCGAAGTACGAAACGAAAGTATAAAGACAGAACCACACCAAACACAACAAGCCAGCAATAAAGTGTTCACATCACAGATACAAAGCAACAACCTGCCAGACATCACACTAACGAGGTATATCGTATATTACCCTTATAATAAACAAGGTATATTAGCGGCGTCAGTCTCATAACAATAAAAAAATCATGAAATTAACCGTCAGCTTCAAACTACTTGTCACCCTAATTTCCGTTTCAGCTCTAGTATTATCAGTATCAACTGGCTACCAATACGTACAGCAGCGGAACCTCATTAATTCAGTCCTAAGCGAACAATTACACGATAAAGCCAGTAATTACTTCGATAGCCTCAACATGATGATGATCACTGGTACCATGGCTCAAAAAGAGACACTGCGCGACAAAGCACTGGCTCAAGATGGTATTGAGAATGTCAAAGTTCTACGTGCAGACGCTGTAAGCAAGATCTATGGTGAAGGCCACTCCAATCAGAAACCAAGCGATGATATTGATCGAAGAGCCCTCGCCGGCGAAACCGTCATAGAACCTTTTGAGGGCAGTTGGGGCAAAGGCATTGTGGTTGCCCTTCCGATGAAATCGAGTGAAAACTATAGAGGTACTAATTGTGTCTCTTGTCACTTAGCCGCTGAGGGCGAAGTGCTGGGTGCAATTCGTTTAGAGTACAACCTCAGCAGTGTCAATAAGATGATTAATAACCAAACTATCTTTGCACTCGGCATTACCGCTCTCATTTCTTTTGTTGGGTTTATTCTCACGCTCGTTGTCATCAGAAAAATCATAGTTCGCCCTATTCTGCGTACTTCACAGTTCATGCAATCGGTGAGCCAAACGAAAGATCTCTCACAACGAATGAACACAACGAGCCAAGATGAGATTGGACACCTATCTAACGCTATCGACTCATTTATGTGTACCGTAAGTGATAGCCTTGGAAAGGTGCAAGACACCTCTCATCATCTGGCAGACTCTGCTTCTACGCTAATTGATGTCGCTAAAATCACTGATCATGCCGCGAATAATCAGCAACAAGAAACATCCGATGTACAAGCCAACATAGAACAGATGCAAGTCCAGCAAAATCAGGTCGAGCAGGCCACTATTAATGCATCTGGCTTAATAAAGCATACAACAGCCATTGCCCAAGAGAGTGCGGCGCAAGCACATCAAGCTAGCCAAGGCGTAAAAGACCTTGTCGGTGATATCGAGTGCGTGAAAGACAATATCTTGCAACTTAATAATCAAACTAATGAGGTTTCGAGTATTCTAGCGGTGATTAAAGGTATTGCCGATCAAACTAACCTTCTCGCGTTAAATGCCGCTATTGAAGCCGCTCGTGCAGGAGAACAAGGTCGTGGTTTTGCCGTCGTTGCCGATGAAGTGAGACAGCTAGCAAGTCGCACATCCGACGCGACAGGGAGCATAGAAAGTATCATTGCTCAGCTACAAACAAACAGTGAAAGCTCATTACACTCCGTTGATAATGTTTGCAGTCAGGCCCATCAACGCTCAACTGTTATTGAAGCCCTTTCCGCAGCAATGACAGATGTTGTCTCGGAAATGGAGCAGGCACTTAATCACGCGAACAATATTCAACAACAGAGCCAAGTCACTACTCAGATAAACCAAGAGATACAAAGTAAAATTGAAGTCATCACTCGACACTCAGATGACACGTCAAGCTCAGCGACTCAAACTAGAGAAATCAGTGTAAATCTTGAGCAATTATCAGAGCGCTTAGAGGCATTGTTAAATCAGTTTACCCTTTCGGTAAAGAAATCTTCATGATTGGAGGAATATTCGCCAGATAGAGGGCAATAAAGGTTGAAGCTAACGATATGACAGGTAATATGTCCTATTGATTGAAAATTTTAACTAGCCTAGTGCAGAGGCTTATCTCATTAAGTTGTTACTTAATCTGGGGATATGCAAAAATATGCACTGGGTGTTTTGTCCCTCAATGGAGAATATAACCAACATGACTTACGCGCCTGTAACAGACGTACTTGGCGGCAAGCTAGCGGTAGACAGTGAAGTAACTGTTCGCGGCTGGATCCGTTCACGTCGTGATTCCAAAGCTGGAATCTCTTTCCTTGCCATTTACGATGGTTCTTGTTTCGACCCGATTCAGGCCGTGGTTCCTAATAATCTTAATAATTATAACGACGAAGTATTAAAGTTAACCACTGGCTGCTCTGTTGAAGTAACAGGTAAGATTGTTGAATCTCCTGCAAAAGGTCAAGATTTCGAACTCGCAGCAACTGATGTAAAAGTTGTTGGTTGGGTTGAAGATGCTGATACGTACCCAATGGCAAAAACTCGTCACTCTATTGAGTACCTTCGTGAAGTTGCTCACCTTCGTCCACGTACTAACGTGATTGGCGCAGTAGCTCGTGTGCGTAACTGTCTGTCTCAAGCTATCCACCGCTTCTATCATGAGCAAGGTTTCTTCTGGACTTCAGCGCCGTTAATTACAGCTTCTGATGCTGAAGGTGCTGGTGAAATGTTCCGTGTATCAACACTGGATCACAACAACCTTCCCCTAGATGACAAAGGCAATGTTGATTACAACGAAGATTTCTTCGGTAAAGAGACGTTCCTAACGGTATCTGGTCAGCTAAATGCTGAAGCTTATGCGTGTGCATTAAGCAAAGTTTACACATTCGGCCCAACGTTCCGTGCTGAAAACTCAAACACTAGCCGTCATTTAGCAGAGTTCTGGATGGTTGAACCTGAAATTGCTTTTGCAGACCTAGATGATGCAGCTAAGCTTGCTGAAGACATGCTTAAGTACGTTTTCGCAGCCGTTCTTGAAGAGCGCCGTGATGATCTTGAGTTCTTCGCGCAACGCATCGACAAGCAAGCAATCACTCGTTTAGAGCAGTTTGTTGACGCTGACTTTGCACAAGTTGACTACACTGACGCAATCCAAATTCTTATCGACTCTGGTAAGAAATTTGAATTTGACGTTGAGTGGGGCATCGACATGTCTTCTGAGCATGAGCGTTACCTTGCGGAAGAACACTTCAAAGCACCTGTTATCGTTAAGAACTACCCGAAAGACATTAAAGCTTTCTACATGCGCTTAAACGACGACGGAAAAACAGTTGCTGCAATGGACGTACTTGCACCAGGCATCGGTGAAATCATCGGTGGTGCACAACGTGAAGAGCGTTTAGACGTTCTTGACGAGCGCATGATTGGTATGGGTATCGACCCTGAGCACATGAGCTGGTACCGCGACTTACGTAAGTACGGCACTGTGCCTCACGCTGGTTTCGGTCTAGGTTTCGAGCGCCTTGTTTCTTACGTAACAGGTATGGGTAACGTTCGTGACGTGATTCCATTCCCACGTACGCCGCGTTCAGCTAATTTCTAATTGCTAATTATCTTGTTCATTTGATTAGATAATTTACAGACAAAAACGGGAACTCACTCAGTGGGTTCCCGTTTTTTTATCTCTCTGTTTTCAAGAGCGCTACTTCAAGCACTATCTATTCAACAACTCTAACCTGCCCTTTATTAGCGTGCTTCGCTTGATACATCGCCTGATCGGCAAGCTTTAAACTATCATGTAGGTTAGTCGTATTTTCGGAAGTAAAGGCAATACCAATACTCGCCGACATCGAATGAGCCTTATCGGCTAACGTTTCTAAATGATGATTCGTAAACAATGAGATCACATCATTGGCCAGATCATGAGCTCGACTATCGCCACACGGTACGCTCTCAATAAAAACGGCAAATTCATCGCCACCAAGACGAGCAACATCATATTGCCCTAGCCCACTCCCAATGTGATATTTCGCTTTTTGTTTAAGATGATAACTAAAATCAGACAACACGCGATCGCCATAATCATGCCCATAGTCATCATTAATCTGCTTAAAATTATCCAAATCAATATAAATCAGAGCGGAACGAATCGACTCACTCCGTAGCATTGTATGCTCCAAAATAGAGCGAAACGTTGCTCTATTGGCAAGCTGAGTTAAGCCATCAAAATAAGCAAGATTATGAATGTCTTCCTCATGCATTTTGAGGATGTAGTCATCTGCTTTACTTTGAAAATAAATCAAGATATGACACATACCACTTAATGCGAATAACGTGATGATAAAACGTACTTTAACAACGTCACTGTAAACAGCCAGTTCCCAATCATTTGCTAGTATGGCAGACAACGCGACCATAAATAGCGCATTCAGGGCTACTCCCTGACGAAAGTGATTAATAAAAATAGCAATAACAGCTAGTGGGTATATCCACAATGTTCCGGTGTTTTGATACCCTCCCGAAATAACGAGAATGATACTTAAGGAATAGATAATTGTGGTTAAACCTATAAGTCCTGCATTTCTCCAACGGTTGAGTACATATATGTTAACCAAAGCAGCCATTGTAAAAAACAGTAAGATACTGCCGAGAGTATTGTATTGATTTTGGAAGTTAAAAAGACTGAAACTAAAGAGAAACGCTATACCCAATATGGTTAATGTATTGACCATCATGCGCTGCCGGCGATGCTTATCTTCCACCACTTCAACGAGTTTTTCTGCAATAAAATTATGTGTTCTTGATGGCACCGCTGCAGTCTCTTTACGTTAGGTTTAAGCATTAATCTTCTTGATCACGCACACAGATAAGTTACTTCATTATCAATGACGAAACCTATAGTTGCGAGGATAATAACACTTTCAACCGTACGGCACGCTGTACCAACTCACAATTATTTCAACATATAGGTATTTAACTAAACCAATAACACTATATATACCAAGATTATTGTAATACCTCGATTTTGTTATATAACTAAGACAACATATCAATCCGTTTATCTTATGATAAAGGAAGATTTGAAATCATTTGTTTGGTTACTCGGTCTATTTGGATACGAAACTTACGTAAAGAATTAAACTAAAAATAAATAACTAAAAAGGTTCTAGGGTTAGGCTATGACAAATTATCATTACAATACGTCATTAACACTTAAAATGTATGTAATCTCCGGGCTAGTCTTTGCGGCTTACGGTGGGCGTGTATGCCCATTTCTTGAAGTACTCACCACCGCCGAGATATTTCTTCATGTAGGAATCACTTTCGCTCTACTATGGCTTACACGCCACTTCATTTCACTAAATCAAACTTTCAAGCCGTACGGAAATTTAGTCATACTTGATACATCACTTTTCTTTATTTTCAGTCTTCCACTTGCGGCGTATTATAATGTTGCTCATTCCTTTCCGTTCGAAAGTAATATTAAAGTACTGTTTGGGATGGCCTTATTTGGATTTTTTACCGGAACCATTTTGCAACTTAGTGGGAAACTCGTTCAGTTTTCAAATACACAAAGCGATGAATATACTAACGGGATATTAGCAAACCAACGCCAATCGTTAGTAAAACAGATGATCATGATGATGAGCTTATTGCTCGTTACCTTAACAATCATGTTGAGTATGGTTGCCATCAAAGATATCTACTGGCTAGAACATAACCCTGAACGAGTAATCGACGGAACGGGTGCAGTCAGCGTCATTAAAGAGTTCATATTTATTTCCATTGTTCTTTCCGCCTATGCTGGAACCATCTTAGTGCTTTGGACAAAACTGATGAAACAAGTGTTGTTCAGCCAAGAATTTGCCTTAATGGAGGTCACTCAAGGCCAGACCCACAAACGTCTGCCGGTTTTTGAACATAACGAACTTGGATCAATGGCGTCGTTAACCAACAAAATGCTCGATAGCCTGCAATCCTCCCAAGATGAGGTTAAAACCACTCGCGATGTGGCCATATTGAGTCTATCAGCCCTTGCTGAGTCTCGAGACAATGAAACCGGTGCGCACATTCTTCGAACCCAAGAGTATATGCGTGCGCTTGCGACTGAGTTAAGTAAGAGCGCACGCTACCAGAGCCTTTTAACCCCTAGCTACATTGAACTGTTACATAAATCTGCCCCGCTTCACGATGTTGGCAAAGTAGGCGTTCCTGATAGCGTACTACTCAAACCGGGTAAATTAACCGACGATGAGTTCGAAATAATGAAACAACATCCAGAAATTGGGGCAAAAGCGCTCTCCATGGCAGAGCAGCAGTTAGGCAGTAGTTCATTCTTAGAAATAGCCAAAGAGATCTCACTGTCTCATCATGAAAAGTGGGATGGCAGTGGTTACCCTAACCAGCTAACGGGAGAAGATATTCCGTTGTCTGGTCGACTCATGGCACTTGCAGATGTTTATGATGCGCTTATTTCAAAACGCGTCTATAAAGAGGCGTTTAGTCATGAGAAAGCGCGCTCTATAATTCTCGAAGGAAAAGGAATTCATTTCGACCCATTAATTGTTGATACCTTCTTAGCGGTCGAAGACCAATTTTTAGAGATCGCCTCTCATTATCAAGATTGATTACTATTCCATCTACGCATAATTAAACTCGCTTAGAGATAGTGATTTTTTATCACTTAAGTATCGATAAATAACGATTTCATTAAGAATAACTCGACAGTAAGAATTTTTTGCAGTTTTCTGTTTTGTTTCGGTTGTTTCAAAAGGCGCACAAAGGTATAAATGAGGGAGTTCACAATTCCCTCTTAATTAAACATGGATGAAGATTATGTTTCAAAAAGTTGTTGCTGCACCTGCAGACCCTATTCTTGGTCTTACTGAAGAATTTAAAAAAGATTCTCGCGCTGAAAAAATCAACCTAGGCGTTGGTATTTACAAAAATGAGAGCGGTGAAACTCCTGTTCTTGCAACAGTAAAAAAAGCAGAAGCAGCGCTGCTAGAAAGTGAAAAAACAAAATCTTACCTAACTATCGAGGGGACAGCTGAGTATGGTTTGGCTGTACAAAAGCTACTATTCGGTGCTGATTCTGAGATTGTTACTCAAAAGCTTGCGAAAACTGCACAAGCACCAGGTGGTACAGGTGCCCTTCGTGTTGCTGGTGAATTCATTAAACGCCAACTTGGTGACGTGAAAATCTGGATCAGTAACCCAACTTGGGCTAACCACAACGGTGTATTTGCTGCGGCAGGTATCGAAACCGCTCAATACGGTTACTACAACGCAGAAAGCAAAGACAAAGATTTCTCTGCAATGATTGCTGACTTAGGCAAGGCGTCTGAAGGTGACGTTGTTCTTCTTCACGGATGCTGTCATAACCCAACAGGCATTGATCCAACCGCTGAAGAGTGGGAAACATTAGCGAAGCTCGTTGCTGACAAAGGCCTTCTGCCAATGTTTGACTTTGCATACCAAGGCTTTGCTAAAGGCGTTGAAGAAGACGCTGCTGGCCTGCGTGCCTTCGCGAAATACAACAAATCAATATTAGTGGCGAGCTCGTTCTCTAAAAACTTCGGTCTATACAACGAACGTGTTGGTGCATTTACTTTGGTTGCGCAATCTGAAGAGATCGCTACAACTGCATTCTCTCAAGTTAAAGCCATCATTCGCTCAATTTACTCAAACCCTCCCGCTCACGGAAGTGCCGTTGTTACTCACATTCTAAACGATGCCGCTCTACGCGCTGAGTGGGAAGGGGAAGTAGCTGAAATGAGAGACCGCATTCAAGAGATGCGTGAACTGTTTGTCGCTACTCTAAAAGCCGAAGGTGTCGATGCTGACTTTAGCTTTATTCAACGCCAGAACGGCATGTTCTCATTCTCGGGTCTGTCTAAAGAGCAGGTAACTCGCCTTAAAGATGAGTTCGCAATCTATATTGTAGGCTCAGGTCGCATCAGTGTTGCTGGTATGACTAAATCTAACATGGGTCCTCTATGTAAAGGGATTGCAGCGGTTCTTTAATCGCTGTTAAGTACTTATTCACATAGAAACAATAAACGAATAAACGAATAAACGAATAAACGAATAAACGAATAAATTCAAAATAAGAGTCAGCGCTATGCTGACTCTTTCTTTTTTAACTTACTATTTGGTTTCCGTATTATGAATATCAGCTAGTAGTAGTAACGAAGTGAAATCCCGCCCTCATTCGTCGTATGATCCATCATATCTCGATGCGTATAGAAGCCACCAAAAGTGAAATTCTGGGAAATTCGATAGTCCCCACGCAACGTTAAAATATTCTCATCAAAATGTTCACTACGAATAAGTTCCCCTATCGCTGCAAGCTCAAGTCTTTTGCTCAATTGGTAAGCAGCTTTAACATCAAATCCATAAATAAAGTCATCGTGTCGATCAAAACGCTCTTCCGTGTCTTTCACAACTGAATTCATACGCTTAAAGCCGACTTTTGCTCTTGGTGCTAATTCAAGCTTAGAAGTTAGAGGAAAGCGATAACCTATTGCAGGTTGCATCGTATAGTACTCATCAGTTGTAGTATCGTGGTGAACAAAGCGCGCTGAATAGTCAAAACCCAACAACCAATCACCACGATATTGAGAGCTCACTCCAATAGCCAAAGCCGTAACATTACTGTTTTCTGCGATATTTTCATCAAACGAGCCTGAGCTCAGATCTGCATAGAAATAATCATAATTGACTATATCTCCTTGCTGGTACTGCTCAGTATCACCTTCAGCGAACGCATTAAAAGTCACAAGTGGGAAAAGAAGGGTAAAAGCTATCCATCGCTCAATCATCGTCTAACCTCTATAACAAACAAAGAGTTGCTATATTGATGATAGACTAAATAGTTTGGTTCAAAGGGGAATAATAACTAGAATTGGATATTTTCTAAGTCGCATCATTAAAGATGTGACGTTGATGAAAGAAATAAAACGAAGTCCAGATCAACGCTTATGCATTCATCTGAATTAAAGATGTACTACAAACTCTTCTTGCTGCTTATTTTCAATCGCTAGATCGCACTCTTTTTGAATCGCATCGATCTGTCTTTGCTCTAAGGAGTAAGGCATAACCACTTTAAGTTGATCAATACCCTCTTCCTTAGCCAGCTCAACAAGAGTGAGTAGGTTCACTTCGTCACTGTAACTTGGTGATAGGGATTGCAGAGCAGATGTCCAAAGGCGCTCTTCAACAGGAACCAGCGTTTCAGGGCGTTTACTCATCAATTGAGCCATCGCAGGGGCTAGCGAGCTCATAGCCTCTAGAAAGGTCCATTTTTTGGTACACGAAGCTCCAAGAAAAGACGTATAGTCAAAAACTACGCACTGTTTTTTTTGTTCATCCATCATTTTCTCGATGTATTGTTCATCTTAAGAAACCAATATCATGCAATACGACGGATATATCAATAGGATATAAGACAACGGTCTTTTATAGCCAAAAAGCAGGTTTAAAAGCTATATAAAAACCAGTTATGTAACAAATGAAGCACAAGAAATAATCATCTCCTGCATTAGTAGTTAATATTTCATAGCCAAAATTAATATGCACTCTGAGTCAGAGTTTATTTAATGTCGATTATACGACTCGCTTTTTTATAGCGGACACGCCAACCAACCCAACGCGGTAGCTCCCATCGTTTCGGGTCACCTTTTCGTAGCCCACTTTGATAAGTCACAACAACCAACTTCTTTTTTTGCTCATAACTCACTCGCAGATTTAAATCTCCTAACGCTAATGAGAATGGATATTTTGTCGCAAATTCTTGGTATTCCCAATAAGGGATCCCAGAAAATTCAAAATCATCTGAATCAAATAGCGCCAAATCTTGAATTGAGTCTAATTCCAAATCATCCAGTTGCTGAGAAAACCATGAATCGAATGTAATGTCTCCATGCTCAGTCACGTCAGCGAGACCAAGTTCCACATAGAGTTTCCAAAGCTCAATTTCTTCAGTGCGCTTGATGGCAAAACCGGGGAGTACTCTACCGGACGTTACTTCATCCAGAATTGTTTTATTCGTCAATTCCCCCGTTGCCTCTATCCGTTTATGGGCAATTACTCGATTAGCGTAATGAAGTGCCATTTGACTGTAGGCGATACCTGCTTCAACTTGGGTTTTACCTTGTTTCCATTCACCCAAACCGCACTCAACCACATCTGAAATGGTGATGGGCATCATAACGGTCGCCAGATTCAACGTCTGTTTTACTCCCCTTCCAGGTAGGCTATGCAAATCAAGGACAATGGCCGCCTCTGACTTATCAAAGAATCGACTGTTTCTCGCAGGGAGTACCTCCATTAGCCCATTTCCTAGGGCTTCTTTACGCTTCTGACGTCGGACAAATACGAGTTCGGGATATAACTTAGCTATTTCAATAGTCAATTCACGTTGGTTAAATCGAGAGGCAACTTCTAGCATGGGGAGAGAAAATAGTTCTCGCATTTGAGCCGCTAACCCCTGAGCTTCAGTGATGGCTTCTGGAATAAGATTAATACCGGAAATGGATTCCCCTCTCACAATTTTAATCAGTAAGTTTCCATCGCAACCTAACGGTTCAGACTGGTTAAGTTGCTCAATCAACTCGCTGCTCTGGTTCATCGAATATAATGAACTGGGCACTGATATCGCAGCCGTCAAATCAATCATGGCTTCTTTCAAAGACTTCTTAGTGATTCTAGTTAACAAGTCAGCATGTAGGGCATCAATCGGTAACGGGTAGAGTTTTTTTCCGTGATCTGTAATCTCCCCAAATTCATTAATTGCTTCCATAGACCGCAGAGTTTTTTGCGCAAGAACCAGTGATTTAGGGGGAATAGAATCTAGCCAAGAAAGCTTCCGTAATTGATAACCACACATAGATGCCGTGAGCATAGGTTCAACTAATGACTCACGTTGAAATTCAGGGGGCGTCATTAACTCTAAAGCAGCGTGAGACCCGTACAAACGGACACAATGGCCATTCATCACTCGCCCAGCTCGCCCCATTCGCTGCTTTGCACTTGCCTTTGATATATGAGTTAGCATTAATGTTGTGCGCCCATTACGCTGCACCGTACGCCTTTCTAACCCAGAATCCACAACCGTTGATATATTAGGAATGGTGAGTGAGGTTTCAGCAACATTGGTAGCAAGCACCACCTTTTTTTGATCTTGCTGAGTAAGTGCAATTCCACGCTCCTTATCACTGACCGATGCGTGCAGTGGAACAACTAACGCTGATGTCTTCTCTTTAAGTTGAGACAGGCATTGGGCAATCTCTTTTCGCCCGGGTAGAAAAACAAGAATATCGCCTTCTGCTTGCGCTAACTCTGTAAGCACTTGAGAGCAAACATCACGTTCTAGGTTTTGAGCACTAGGAAGGTGCGCAGAGTCACGAGCGATATTAGATACTGACACAGAGTAGCTGCGCCCTTTGGCTTCAAGCCTTTTTGCTCCAATATAATTAGCTAGACGCTCTCCTTCAATGGTTGCAGAAGTAATGATCAAACGATGCTGATTTGTCTCTTTTAACATTGATACTAACAAATCAGTGTCCCAGCGCCGCTCATGAAACTCATCAACCATAATAATATCAAATGTCGCGAGTCTATCTTCAGCAAACCAGCGAAGTGCCACTCCCGGTGTAACAAAGACAACTTTCGTCTCTTCGCTGTAGTGTGTCTCTAGTTTGATCGCATAGCCAATCGAATCGCCAATCGGCTGATTTTTTTGCTCCGCCAAATAGTGAGCTAACGATGTGCACGCAATTCTTCGAGGCTCAATCACCAATACTCGCCCTTGTTCACTCGCCCACAATGGCAACCGAGTTGACTTCCCAGAGCCGGTTTCAGCTTCTACTACAAGATGATTTTGAGAAAGTTGATGGAGAAAAGTGGTTTGAATAGCGTCGATGGGAAGCGATAACATGAGAAGCCGTAAACTAAAGTATTAATCGCCTTAGTATACCGATGTTGCCCGCTGAAGCGTATTTCAATCAATAAACTTCATAAACACCATTTAATTCACGACTGAGCAGCAAGTGTTCTATTTACAATAAGATAACTTATCCCTATCATTTTAAGGTCCCTCCACCCTACAATAGGCAAAAAATGAAAAACGATAAACGCCCCCTCTATATTACCTACGCTGGGCCAGCTCTCCTTAGTACTCCATTACTAAACAAAGGCAGCGCATTTACTGCCAATGAACGTAGTTCTTTCAACTTAGAAGGACTACTTCCAGAAAGTACTGAAACTATTCAAGAACAAGTCGAACGTGCGTATCAGCAATACACCAGCTTTGAAAGTGATATGGATAAACATATCTACCTGCGCAATATTCAAGACACTAATGAAACCCTATTTTATCGACTTGTTCAGAACCACATTTCAGAGATGATGCCAATCATTTACACACCAACTGTTGGTGCTGCATGTGAAAACTTCTCTAATATTTATCGCCGTGGACGTGGGCTATTCATCTCTTACGCGAACCGTGACCGCATTGACGACCTTCTAAACAACGCAACCAACCACAACGTTAAAGTCATCGTTGTGACTGATGGTGAGCGTATTCTTGGTCTTGGTGACCAAGGCATTGGTGGTATGGGAATTCCAATCGGTAAGCTGGCACTCTACACAGCTTGTGGCGGAATCAGCCCAGCGTATACGTTGCCTATCGTTTTAGATGTGGGTACGAACAACCCTCAAAGATTGGCTGACCCAATGTACATGGGTTGGAGACACCCTCGAATCACAGGCTCTGATTACGACGCTTTTGTTGAAGACTTTATGCAAGCCGTTCAGCGCCGTTGGCCTGATGCATTAATCCAGTTTGAAGATTTCGCACAAAAGAACGCAATGCCACTGCTTGAGCGTTATAAAGATCGTCTATGTTGCTTTAACGATGATATTCAAGGCACAGCAGCTGTAACTGTTGGTTCACTCCTTGCTGCATGTAAAGCCGCAGGCAGTAAACTTTCAGAGCAACGTGTCACCTTCTTAGGTGCAGGTTCGGCTGGTTGTGGTATCGCCGAAGCAATCATCGCGCAAATGGTCTCTGAAGGAATAAGTGACAAGAAAGCGCGCGCTCAAGTATTTATGGTTGATCGCTGGGGCTTATTGCAAGAAGGCATGCCAAACCTTCTAGATTTCCAACAGCGTCTTGTACAAAAAAATGCAGACACTAAAAATTGGAAAAACGATGGCGGAGCGTTCTCACTACTTGATGTAATGACCAACGCAAAACCAACGGTTCTTGTTGGTGTATCTGGCGCTCCTGGTTTGTTCAGTAAAGATGTGATTCAAGAGATGCACAAACACTGTGAACGTCCTATTGTCTTCCCTCTTTCAAACCCGACAAGCCGCGTTGAAGCAACACCGAATGATATTATCCGTTGGACTAATGGCGAAGCTTTAGTCGCAACGGGAAGCCCGTTTGACCCTGTTGTCCATGATGGAAAAACATACCCTATTGCTCAATGTAACAACAGCTACATTTTCCCTGGCATTGGTTTAGGCGTTCTAGCAGTAAGTGCAAATCGTGTGACTGATGAGATGCTAATGGAATCAAGCCGCGCATTGTCTGAATGCTCTCCGCTCGCCATTAATGGCCAAGGCGCTCTTCTTCCACCGCTTGAGTCCATCCACTCGGTATCGAAGAAAATTGCATTTGCTGTCGCGAAAAAAGCCATTGAACAAGGTGTTGCGTTAGAGATTACAGACGAAGCACTTGAGTCAGCTATTGACCAACACTTCTGGCAACCTGTATACCGCCGTTACAAACGAACTGCATTCTAATCAACCAATATGCGGCAATTCTTGCTGTATTCTGATTAAGAGCCCTTGCCTACTGTTGAGCAGCAGGTAAGGGCCTTTCTATTGAGGTCTCTATGTTTGATTTCTTAGCGCCTATTGGAAGCTATCTAAGCCCTTACATGTTTGAAATTTCAACGGCATTAATAGCATGCATGCTTGTTGTATTCGGTGCCGAAATAAATCGTATCGTTAGACACACTTTGCGCACACAGCACTTTCTTATTCGTACTATAGTGTTTATTTTGATCAATGCATTTGGCTACGGATTAATCATTGTCAAAGCAACACCTTACCTTTCTCGCACACTTAGCGGGCTCAACTCTGGTATGATGTTTTCCATCGTGTTAGTCAGCTTTATTATTATTGGATTATGGGCTCAACGAAATCGACAGATCTAATCGTGCAATTGATTCATAAGATTAAAATTCACAAACGTTGGACTTGGAAGTACTGCTTCCAGGCGATTCGATACGCCATCATTTTACTGGTTCTATCCATATTCACGCTGGCATTGATCGACCGTTGGGTTAGCTGGAGAACATCCGATTCAATTACCTCTGACACCCAATCGATCGGGCATTACGATGTTGCCGTTGTATTAGGGACGAGCAAATACCTAGGCCGTACACTCAATGAGTATTATCAACATCGTATAGATGCGGCAATTGATCTTTTCCAGCAAACTAAGGTGGATGACTTCCTATTAAGTGGCGATAATGCCCATCGTTCGTACAATGAACCGTGGACAATGAAGCGAGACCTACTTAAAGCGGGAGTCCCAGAAAATAATATCTATCTTGACTACGCAGGTTTTCGAACGCTAGATTCGGTGATTAGAGCGCAAAAGATCTTCGAAAGTGATGACTTCTTAATAATTACGCAGCGATTTCATTGTGAACGTGCTCTGTTTATTGCTAAACACCACAATATCAATGCTCACTGTTTAGCCGTCTCTGGGCCAAAGAATCATTCAGGTTACAAAGTTCGACTACGTGAAGTGTTTGCTCGCGCAAAAGCATTCCTCGATCTCTACATCATTAATACTCAACCAAAATTCTTAGGTCCCAAAGAACCCATTATTAACAACAGCATCTTGGAAGGCCCTCCCGAAGAGAGCACGCTCACTAAGTAATCGGGACAATAAACAAAGCGACTAACCAGCCTCACTAACTTGAACTCTATTTCTACCCTCGTGCTTCGCTACGTAAAGCGCTTCATCAGCCCTTGCTATCGCTTCGGTAGAACGTTCGTTCGTCAGCATTGAGACGCCAATACTGCAAGTCAGTGGATCTCCATGAACCCAGATATGATTTTCAACGCAGTGTCGAATCTGTTCAGCCAGTGCCACCGCATTATCAAGCTCAATCGCTGAGCAAAAAACTATAAACTCTTCTCCACCCCAGCGAACTAGGCGATGATCTTGCTTAATCACACTGAATACCACCATAACGAACTCACGCAGTATGTCATCGCCAATCTTATGCCCATACTGATCATTAACTTGCTTAAAGTAATCAATATCCAAGTAGAGTATTGCTACCGAGCTATCACCACCTAAACACTTCTCCTTTTGTACTTTCAACCAGTCACGAATCGCATGTCGATTCATCGCTCCGGTTAACGCATCACGATGTGCTAGTTCAGCATATTGAAAGTTCTGTGCACGCAACGAGCGGTTGATGTTTCGTAAGTGCTCTTGTCTTGTTGCTGATTGATTAATCACTTTATGATTACGGCGAATTTCACCGAGCAAAAGTAGACTTCCGCCCACAACCCACATAAGAAGTAACGACATGAATAATGTCTCACCGGGGATATACTTACCCACCAGAGATACCTCATTAATTTCCATCTTATAGTTCCCTGGCCCGGCACTAGATCCCGTCGCAAACTCGATTTTATTGATATTGGTAAACTCAGGCGCAGAGTGTCTAATCGGAATATTATTGTCGACTAACCACCAAGTCATCACTTGAAGGCTATATAAGGGAATCTCAAGCAGTCCTTGTCCCTGAGCTGGTGAGTACTCAATTCCGTTGTACTTATGGGTATACTCATTATCAGGTGTAGAATATTCAGAATTAAAATTACGCATATAGAAACGCATTCGTGGGTGCGAATTATCAGCAAGGTTGGTTAAATCAACATTAAGCCGAACGGTGTGGTAACCGGAAAAATCAAAACCCTTATCAGCCTCTTTATGAAGATGAATAGAAACGCCACAATATGGCCAAGGGTAATCACTCTCTTTTAGCTCACACGTAAGAACAACACTCTGTCGATTAATATCAATTTTCGCGGTAGATAGCCCACCGTTATAGGTATCAGTGGTTGCAAAAAATGTGTATAAATGTGGGGGGATTGTTTTAACTCGACCATCTCCGTACACAAGATAAAGTTGGACAGTTAAGATGGTAATAACAACCATGAAAAGTACAGATTTATGTATAAACTTCATGCAGTTGTCTTGGCTCCAAAGCTAATACGCTCAGTCAAAAATTTGATCCATCACTCGGTTTGATTTATCACTAGTCAATTTTGAGATGAGCGAGAGCTTGGTTCAATCTTTTTCATCTCGCAACCTATCATTGCGTAATTATTTACGGTGTACTTCACGTATTGGTTCTATGCAACTAGTAAATCAAGTATAAAGCACTATTGATAAATCACATTTTATTTCAACACATTTTGTTTGTTAAACTCAGTCATAATTATAAAAAATAGAGCAAAGTCATGTCATTAACCGTACTAGGTACACTTAAAAAAATGTCAACCTCTTTAGAGGGAACAGTAAGCTATCGATTACCCGTTGGTAACGAACTGGTTGAGCTTAACCCGCTCATTGGCAAAACAATCACATTAACCCATACAGGTAATATCTTTTGCAGCGCTTGTGGAAAGAAAACGAAGAAAAGTTATTCTCAAGGTCACTGTTATGTGTGCATGAGAAAACTCGCCAGTTGCGATATGTGTATTATGAAGCCGGAAACTTGTCATTATGAACAAGGAACTTGCCGCGAGCCTCAATGGGGCGAAGAGAACTGCATGGTCGACCATTTTGTTTACCTGTCAAACACATCGAGCATAAAAGTCGGCATTACACGTCATACTCAAATACCAACAAGATGGATTGATCAAGGTGCCACTCAAGGCTTACCTATTTTCAAAGTGAAGACCCGCTACATTTCAGGGTTGATTGAAATTGAGTTAGCTAAGCACATTGCGGATAAAACGAACTGGCGCACTCTCTTAAAAGAGGACGGTGAGGATTTACCACTGGAACAACGCTTTGCGGAACTGCTCCCTCTCGTACAACACAAAGTCGATGAAATTAAACAGCAGTTTGGCGATGATTCCATTGAGATTCTAAGCACAGACATTACACCAATAAGTTATCCAGTCACTCAGCACCCGACGAAAATTGTTTCGCATAATTTCGATAAAAACCCTGAGGTAACCGGAACACTTCAAGGGATAAAGGGTCAGTACCTCATTTTGGATACCGGCGTGATTAATATTCGTAAATTCACCTCTTATGAGGTTGAAGTCGAAGCGTAACAAATCAGGCCTCTCGTTAACGTACGCAGGGGCCCTATTTCAGCTATCGACCGTAGATATATTTATCGCCACTCATATCAGAAAATTATCATTTTTATCTTAGGCTAATCCAACTCTATTTGATGCTTTTGCATGACCACATCATTGGTTCTAACCTATTCCCTTTTATTCACTCTAGAGCACTTGTTTGTCCTTCCTTTGCCCCCATATCTTCCATACAATCATCCCAATTAGCATTCAAATATCAGTATTGGAGCCAGAATGAGCAACGTTAAACATTGTAATCTACTAATTCTTGGATCAGGCCCAGCAGGCTACACAGCAGCAGTCTATGCAGCTCGTGCAAATCTAAATCCTGTTTTAGTTACAGGCATGCAGCAAGGCGGCCAATTAACAACGACGACTGAAGTCGAAAACTGGCCCGGCGATCCTGAAGGATTAACAGGCCCAGCACTTATGGACCGCATGAAAGAACATGCCGAACGATTCGAAACCGAAATGATCTTCGATCACATCAACGACGTGGATTTAAGCCAACGTCCATTTCGCCTTAAAGGTGATAGCGCAGAGTACACTTGTGACGCTTTGATCATTTCAACAGGTGCATCAGCAAAATACCTTGGTCTAGAGTCAGAAGAAGCGTTTAAAGGCCGTGGTGTTTCAGCATGTGCAACGTGTGATGGATTCTTTTATCGAAACCAAAAAGTAGCGGTTGTTGGTGGCGGAAATACCGCGGTTGAAGAAGCTCTGTACCTGTCTAACATTGCTTCTGAGGTTCACCTTATTCACCGCCGTGACACTTTCCGTTCTGAGAAGATATTAGTGAAGCGCTTAATGGACAAAGTTGAAAACGGTAATATCGTTCTTCATACCGATCGTACGTTAGAAGAAGTGCTCGGTGATGATATGGGGGTGACAGGTGTACGCATCAAAGATACTCGTTCAGATTTGACAGAAGACCTTGAAGTTATGGGGGCTTTCATCGCGATTGGTCACCAACCAAATACAGCAATCTTCAAAGGTCAGCTTGAAATGAAAGATGATTACATCATCGTTAAATCGGGTCTAGATGGAAACGCAACCCAAACGAGTGTTGAAGGTGTATTTGCAGCAGGTGATGTTATGGATCATAACTACCGTCAAGCGATTACATCCGCAGGTACTGGTTGTATGGCAGCACTCGATGCTGAGCGTTATTTAGACGCTTTAGCTGATCAAGCTTAACGTTTAGTTTTAATTAAATATTAGTTTTAATATTTAGTTCAAATCCCTACAGCCCAAAGGTATTCCCTTTGGGCTTTCTTTTGTATAATGCCGCTATAAAATTCATAATAATTATCATTAAGTTTTCAAATGGATAAGAAAAAACAACGTAGCTTAAATATGTGGCTCAAACAGCAAAGTAAGCTTGCCAAACGCTGGCTTATGATAACTGTTGGCCTAGGCGTGCTTTCAAGTATTTTTTTATTGGCTCAAGCTGCACTTCTCGCCTCAATTTTAAGTCAGCTTATTATCGAACAAGTAGATAAAAGTGAACTCATTCCTTACTTTATAGCACTCGCTGCCACCATTGCAGTTCGTGCAGCTTGCTCATGGGGTAGAGAAATCGCAGGATTTCGCTGTGGTGAACAGATACGAATTTACATCCGCCAACTTATCCTAGACAAATTACGCGCACTAGGCCCAACGTATATTAAAGGTAAGCCAGCAGGCGCATGGGCGACATTATTACTTGAGCAAGTCGAAGATATGCAAGACTTCTTCTCTCGTTACCTACCTCAAATGTCACTGTCTGTTTTCGTGCCTTTTATCATTCTCATCGTTGTTTTCCCTATCAACTGGGCTGCCGGTGTTATCTTCCTGATCACAGCACCGCTAGTACCCTTATTTATGGCTATGGTTGGTATGAAAGCAGCCGACGCGAATAGAAAAAACTTTAAAGCCATGCAACGACTTTCTGGGCATTTCTATGACCGTTTGCAGGCGATGACAACCATTCGCCTGTTTGATCGCACTCAAGCTGAAGCTGATGTACTGAAAGGCGCATCCGAAGTATTTCGTGTTCGCACTATGGATGTACTTAAAGTTGCATTTTTATCATCGGCGGTTTTAGAGTTCTTCACTTCTCTCTCTATCGCCATTACCGCCGTCTACTTTGGGTTCAGTTTCATTGGTGAGCTTAATTTCGGACACTACGGTATCGGAGTCACTCTATTTGCTGGTTTATTTATCCTCATTCTCGCGCCTGAGTTTTATCAGCCTCTTCGTGATTTGGGCACTTATTACCACGCTAAGCAGCAGGCTGTTGGCGCAGCAGAAAGCATCGTTGAATTTTTGGAGACGGATGTCAGTCAGATTCAATCGGGCGATGTAGCCATTAACAATGATGACAGCATCTCTATTTCCGCAAATAACTTGGAAATATTCAGCCCAGATGGAACGAAACTTGTCGGCCCAATTTCATTTAACATAAACTCGTCGTCTAATACGGCACTTGTAGGCCCTAGTGGCGCAGGAAAAACAACCTTAGTAAACGCTATTTTGGGCTTTATGCCTTATCAGGGTAGTTTGAGTATTAATGGCATAGAGTTAAATCAAATAGATCATTCTAGTTGGCGTCAATCCATCAGTTGGGTAGGTCAAAACCCACTTTTGCTTCATGGAACCATTCGAGACAATATCACCTTGGGTAATGAATCAGTTACCGAGCAGGCCATCACTCAAGTACTGAAAGACTCTTACTCAGCAGAGTTTGTTGACCAACATGGATTAGACTATTTAGTTTCAGACCGTTCTGGTGGACTTTCTGTTGGGCAAGCTCAACGTATTGCACTTGCTCGCGCTATGTTACAACAAGGGCAATTTTGGCTGCTAGATGAGCCAACAGCAAGTTTGGATGCACGAAGTGAACAACTTGTAACACAAGGATTGAACAGCCAAACCAAGCACAAAACAACGTTAATGGTGACGCACCAATTAGATCCACTCAAAAATATGGATCAAATACTCGTCATGAGTGACGGCTTAATTGCCGAATCTGGAAGCTACGATGAGTTAGCATCAAAGAAAGGACTGTTCCATACCATGCTCTCTTCAAATCAAGCCTTTAACCAAGCAAATAAGGGGAATTTAGATGCGTGATTTACTCCCTTATCTAAAACTGTATAAAAAGCATTGGTTCGGCTTATCACTTGGAATGTTACTAGCATTTGCCACCCTATTCGCGTCAATTGGTTTGCTAACACTATCTGGCTGGTTTTTATCAGCAGCAGCTATTGCCGGTTTAACAGTAGCTCGCGAAACCTTTAACTATATGCTCCCCGGCGCTTTTGTCCGTGGATTTGCAATGGGCAGAACAGCAGGCCGATGGGGTGAGCGCGTTGTAAGCCATAATGCTACCTTTAAGCTTCTTACAGACCTACGTATTTTCTTCTTCAAGAAGTTAACCCCTCTTATTCCGGGAAAAATTTCAACGCTTCGAGATGGTGACTTACTCAATCGCTTAGTCGCCGATGTTGATGCGATGGATCACGTCTATTTACGCTTGATTAGCCCTGTTATTGTTAGCTTTTTTGGTATAGTAACTCTTACTCTGTTTTTGAGTTGGTTTGATTTAACCCTTGGGCTTACTCTAGGCTCCATATTGCTGATTCTTTTAGCTACTTGGCCTATTGTCTTCTACAAACTTGGCAAACGAAATGGACAGCAGCTTACTGAGAATAAGTCACAACTTCGTATATCAACGCTGGATTGGTTGGAAGGCTACAGTGAATTAACTCTGTTTGGCGCTGAAGAGAAATACCGTAACGCTATCTTGGATGCACAAAACAAATTAGTTTCAAATCAGTTTATTAATGCCCACTATTCGGGTTTAGCTCAGGCTCTCCTGATGCTTGCGAATGGTTGGACATTAGTGCTAATTATCTGGCTATCTGCCGACGGTGTAGGCGGTAATCCTCCGGATCCGATGATTGCCTTGATAGCTTTTGCAACAATGGCTAGCTTCGAACTACTCATGCCTATCGCCGGAGCATTCCAGCATTTAGGTCAAACTCTCACTTCTGCTAGACGACTCAATGAAGTCATCTTAGCGAAGCCGGACGTTGTCTTTAACCCACAAAAATCTGAGCGAACTGAGTCTTACTCGATTGAGTTTAACGATGTTACCTTTCAATACCCAGATAGCGAACAAACGGTATTAAAATCTATTGACTTGAGCGTTACGACTAATGAGCGAATTGCGATTGTTGGTCAAACAGGCTCTGGAAAATCAACCTTACTGCAATTACTCAATCGTTATTGGGATCCTAAACAAGGAAAAATATCGATAGGTGGTATCCCTCTTGTTGATTGGAACGAGAGTCAATTACGTGCCTCAATTTCAGTAGTCAGCCAACGTGTCGATATTCTTAACGGTACGCTAAGAGACAACCTTCTAATGGCGAAACCATCGGCAGATGATGACGCTTTATCAGAGTCACTGAACAAGGTTGGTTTAAGTAAACTGCTCGATGATCTAGGGCTAGACACATGGCTTGGAGACGGTGGACGCCATTTGTCCGGTGGTGAAAAACGTCGAATTGGTATTGCAAGAGCCATTCTTCATGACGCCCCTATCCTATTGCTAGACGAGCCAACCGAAGGATTAGATAAACATACAGAACGGCAGATCATGGCACTGTTTGAGTCACACTTCGTCAACAAGACGGTGCTATTCGTTACTCACCGTTTGGTCAATCTACATAAAATGGATAAGGTTTGTCTTATTGAACAAGGAGAGATTGTTGAGATGGGCAGCCATGAAGAGCTGTTGGGTCAGCAAGGTCGCTACTTCCAATTAACTCAAACTCTGTAACACTTCCAGCTATCAGTATGTGTAACCAGTAAGCGAATATCTAATCGATGTATCGCTTTCTGGTTATGCTTCGTATGTTAATTCAATTAACTTCGTACTGAATTAGCCACTACTCAAAATCATCAAAAAACTCCCATACCATCTTACCTACAGGACCTAAGGCTTTAGTCTTGAGCTTCGCTGTAAAAACGGGCACTTCCATCGCTTGCAACGAATCCAATTGGATCAGTTTGTTGTCCAAAACATCTTGTTTGGCTTCATGAAGAGGTAAACGCCCCCAACCTAGCCCACTGCGAATTAGCGACCTTTTAGTATTATGATCTGATACATACCACTGTAGACCGTCTTTGACTATGCCTGAATCCGGATTGGTTTTATAAGAAGATTTAACGACGATCTGAGGATACTGAGTAAGGTCTAGCTGAGTAATGTCGCTATTGCCTGCCAATGGAAATGAGCTTGAAATAAAAACAGGTAATTTACAATGATCAACACAGCGGTACTGTACTTTGTCATCCTTTTCTAACCCTGCATATACGCCTATATCAACGAGATCATCAAGCAACATCCTTTCGCCGGAAGCTGTCTCTATATTCAGATGAATAATCGTTTTCGGAAACTGCTGTTTTAAGGCCAACAACAGCATCGACACTTTTTCCATCGGAAATATTGCGCTAAAGCTCAGGCGTAATTCAGCCTCGACTTCACTATTCATTTGTTTAGCAAATAAATCGAACTCATTCGCTTCATTAAGAAGATGTTGAATTTTATTGAGTAATATTTTGCCATTACGAGTGAACTCTGGCCGGTAGGTATCGCGATTGAAGATCTCGACCTGATAATACTCTTCGACCTGTTTTACTGAATAAGACACGGCAGAACGCGCCTTGAAAAGACGTTCACTCGCTTTTCTAAAGCTACCTTCTTGGTGAATCACGCTTATAACGTGCAAATGTTCTAATGCAATCATGGACTAATAATATGACCATGTTCGTCGAAAAGCTATGCTTTTTTAGAATGAGCTTATTGCTTAAAGTGAACTTATCAAATCGCTTCTGTCCTGCTAACGATCAACACGGCAAAGCTCAGATATAAATAAATAATTAGCTCAGTAAGGGAATAGCAATGAACCAACAAGTCCTAAGAACACCGGATAGTGCTTTCAATAATCTCGCGGACTACCCATTTTCGCCGAATTATATAGATGTAGAAGGTATGCGAGTTCACTACCTCGACGAAGGAAGTCACAACACTAAAACCATCTTTCTCCTGCACGGACAACCGTCATGGAGCTATCTGTATCGCCATATGATCCCAGTGTTAACGAACGCTGGCTACCGTGTTATTGCCCCTGACTTAATCGGGTTTGGTAAATCGGATAAACCAACAAGCATCGATGCCCACACCTATGGCAATCACGTTCGTTGGATGAGCAGTTTTGTCCGACAAATAGGGATAAAAAACGCCGTCGCATTTATGCAAGATTGGGGAGGAATGATAGGCCTACGCACATTAGCTCAAGAGCCAGAATGGTTAGACCGACTTGTCGTTGCTAACACTGCCCTTGCTGAAATGAATGGTGTTGAGAAGTTCATGGTTCCCAAAGTGCTCAAATTGCTGGCTGCATTCGCTGGAAAGCCAAATCTCGAAACCTTTTCAAACAAAATTAATTACGGCAATTGGGCGGGCTACTTTAAGCACTCATCTCAACTCGAAGTAGGAAAAATCATTCAAACACTAACAACAAAAGATCTTAATCCAGAGGAAATACGAGCTTACGACTCCCCGTTTCCAAGCTCTAAATATTATGCGGGGCCAAGAAAGATGCCTCAGATTGTTGCTTCTGAATTAGATAGCGTCAATGAGGATTGGCAGAAATTAAAGCAGTGGGACAAACCTGTACTAACGCTTTTTAGCGACCAAGACCCATTTTTAGCCGATCGTGGTTATGACACAAAATTTCAAAATAACTTTTCAGGTGCGTACGGGCAACCGCATAAGACCATCAATAACGCATCACACTTTTTACAAGAAGATCAATCGCAACAATTAACGACAACCTTAATACATTGGTTAGAAAAAACTGAATATTAAACTAGGAGTAAGCATGAAAATTTTAGCTATCGGTTCAAATGGAACCATCGGAAAAGTAGTCGTTAATCAGTTACGAAAAGATAACGAAGTCCTAGCGGTAGGTCATACCCAAGGAGATTATACCGTTGACGTAGAGGATAGCCTTTCCATTCACTCTCTGTTTGAAAAAGTAGGAAAAGTAGACGCCATTGTTAGTATGGTAGGTAATGGTGAGATGGGTAATATCGAGGAAATGCCTGATTCAGGGTTCGAAATGGTTATGAACAATAAAATCATGGGACAAGTTAACCTTGTGCGGATTGGTTTAAATTACCTCAATGATAACGGCTCAATTACGCTCACGTCCGGTCAAGCATCAAACCATCCTATGCCAGGTACTGCTGCTATTGCCATGGGTGTTGCTGCCATCAACGCGTTTGTGGCAACAACAGCACTCGAACTAAAAGATGGTAAGCGAATTAATGCGGTAAGCCCGAGTATGGTTAAAGAAACCATGGCGTCGTGGGGAATTGATAGCAGTGCTGGTATAGCGGCATCTGATGTCGCCACGTATTACGATGCCAGCATTCATGGTTCGAAGAACGGGCAAGTATATAATGCGGTCGGTGGCTCATATGAATAACTCACAGCCCGCTTATCTTGTCGCATCTCTAATCCTGCCAGAAGGGCATGCATCATTAGCCGATTACACAAAAGCAGCAATGCCAATTTTTCAATCGTACGGAGCAAATGTATTGATTTCAGGCACTTCTGAGCAAGAGGTAGGGATTCTTGAAGGTAACTGGTCAACTCAAGATGCTAAGTTGTCACTTGTGCAATTTCCTTCGATGCTGCACTTAAAGGAGTGTATGAGTTCCCAAGAGTACTTAGCCATTAAGCACTTAAGGTCAGATGTGATTGATACAAACTTCTCTCTTGCTATAAGTTAAATGACGAAATCTAGTCGAAAAAAAAGCTGATAGGAAATCTATCAGCTTTTTTATTGTATTCATTATGCCCTAAAGCAATACTCGCTTAACGGCGAGTCTTGTTACGTGCGCCCGGCTCGCCTGCTGACTTCTTAGTCGGCTTTTTACTGCGTGATGGGTTGTTGCTACGACCTTTTGATGGCGTGCTAACACGTTCTTCATGACGCTTAACAGCGCGACGAATTTTTTGGCTGCGAGAACGTTCACGCTGACGTGATGTATTCTCTTTAGACTCATCAAGCATGGTGCTTTTTTCTGGGCTTAGCTCAACAAGCTCTCTAAGATAGTTAACATCTTTAAGTTCGAGCTCTTTCCAACCACCACGTGGCAGTTTCTTGTCTAAGTAGATATCACCGTAACGAACACGTTTTAGTCGGCTAACAGTTGTATCTTGAGATTCCCATAGACGACGAACTTCACGGTTACGACCTTCGTTTATCGCTACATAGAAAGTATGGTTCATACCTTCGCCACCAGCGTAAACAATATCTTCAAAACGAGCCATTCCATCTTCGAGCTTAACGCCACGAACAAGGTTTTTTACTTTATCTTCGTTTACTTCACCGAAAACACGAACTAAATATTCACGCTCAACTTGACGGCTTGGGTGCATCAAACGGTTCGCAAGCTCACCATCTGTGGTAAATAAAAGTAGACCAGAAGTGTTCGCATCAAGACGACCAACTGAAATCCAACGTGAGCCACGGATCTTAGGCAAGCGATCAAAAACAGTACGACGTCCTTCAGGATCACTACGAGTACATAACTCACCTTCAGGTTTGTAGTATGCAAGTACACGACAAACAACTTCTTCAGAAACCTTAGCTGCTACATTGTGACCATCAATACGAATAACGGCGCTTTCATCTTCTAGACGTTCGCCTAGTTTAGCGACCACACCGTTCACACTAACACGACCGGATTTAATTAAAGTTTCCAGTTCACGACGTGAGCCATGCCCTGCGCGTGCTAAAACCTTCTGTAGTTTTTCGCTCATTTATTTACCTAGTAATTGTCGTCTTCACAGACGTCGAATGAAATTTATTGCGACCCAAAATCGCGGCCGCGTAGTATCTCAAATTAACGTACAAAAAGCATCATTTTTTGATTATTCAAACGGAGAAGGATCGCCAGAGCCAACACGTGCTACCACGGCTTCGTCATCGCTAAAGTCGATCACTGTGGTCGGCTGTTCACCTAAATAACCACCATTTAATATACAATCAACCGCATGCTCCAATTGATCGCGAATATCTTCAGGATCAGATTCTGTATTTTCATTGCCCGGTAATATCAACGACGTCGACATTAATGGCTCACCTAATGCTTCCAGTAGGTCAAGAGCAATTTTATTATCAGGGATTCGAATACCGATAGTCTTACGCTTAGCGTTCATCAAGCGACGTGGTACCTCTTTAGTGCCTTTAAAGATAAAGGTATAAGGCCCAGGAGTATTCGTTTTCAGTAAACGAAACGCGGTATTATCGACTCGCGCGTATAAAGCAATCTCAGAAAGATCACGACATAGAAGCGTAAAGTTGTGTTTGCTATCCAATCGGCGGATTTGACAAATTCGCTCTAACGCTTGCTTGTTTTCAAGTTGACAACCTAGTGCGTAACCTGAATCTGTCGGGTAAATGACAACACCACCATTACGAATAATAGCTACGGCTTGAGTGATCAAGCGAGCCTGTGGATTGTCAGGGTGTACGTAAAAGAACTGGCTCATTGTAATTCCTCATTATCGAGTCTCTCGACTCTATATTATTATTGAAACTATATAGTTGGTTCTTCACCTTCGTTCACCGGTGGTGACGAGATAATAGTCCAATCCTTCCAAACGGGTTCAACGCCAGAAGGTAACCATAAATTTCTTCCAAGCTCAGTCCAAGCAGATGGGTAGTGAAAGTCACTGCCTTGAGAGGCTAATAGTTTGTATTGTATAGCATAATCAGCAAGGGTGCGTCTTTCTTGTTGAGCTTGTTGAGGTAGAGCTACTTCCATAGCGTCCCCACCCGCCTCACTAAAGGCCAAAATTAATCGCTTAATCCACTTCGCCGTTAAATTATAGCGTCCTGGATGAGCTAGCGTAGCAAGCCCTCCAGCGCTGTGTATGGCGTCAATAGCATCATTCATTGAACACCAAGTCGGCGGCACGTAACCTGGATTATTACGAGTTAAATACTTTTTGAATACTTGCTGCATGGTCTTGGCATAACCATTATCAACGAGCCACTTTGCAAAGTGAGCGCGTGTAATCGGCGCATCTCCCGCTATCTGCTGCACTTCTTCAAACACACCTTCTCGGGTCGCTTTTTGTAATCGATGCGCGATAAGCTTAGCTCGTTCGTGACGATGTAACTTCTGCTGTTCGATGAGTGCAAGTACCGATGCATTATTTGGATCGATATTGAGGCCGACGATATGAATGTCTTTGTTTTGCCATACCGTGGAAAATTCAATCCCACTAATAAGCTGAATGGGTAATTCATTCTGTTCAATGTGGTCTCTGGCAACATCAAGGCCATCAAGGGTATCGTGATCGGTAATCGCTAGGACTTTGACATCAAAGCTTACGGCTCTATCAACCAACTCTTGAGGGGTTAATCTGCCATCCGAAGCTGTCGTGTGACTGTGTAGATCAATTTTCATCTTTTTTATTCATTTTGTTTGACTTTCTTTCTTTGAACTAGTTAACTAGTACACAAATGCAAGCATCTCCAATAAGGCTCACTATGTTACAAGAATTAAACCAACCTAATAAAGATAAAGTTTCTGCTCTTTGCAGCGAACTTCGTTGGTGGCGTACTTGGACAAGTTCTAAGTGGGTACGCGTGTAACAAATCAAGCCAGATTATTTCACTAAGCCCGCTAAATTAGCGGGCTTTTTTATTTTGTCGACTAACTCACACTCAATTGACTAACAATTCAACAAATAAGCAATATTGTTCATTGGGAGTCTAGATACTTTATGCGAGTATGTACGGCAGGAAGATACAAAAAACTAGAAGGAAGTCTTGTGAACAAGACCATTGATATTAAAGAGCTAGGTAACATTGAGATCATCAATACTACCGTCCCTTACTCTCAAGACCCGACGCAACTTTTTCACACTATTTGTGAGAATAAACGCGACAGTTTATTACTAGAGTCTGCCGAAATTGACTCAAAACAGAATCTAAAGAGCCTGCTGCTTATTGATTCTGCGGTTCGGATTATCTGTTATGGCCACGAAGTTACATTCCAAGCTTTAACAGCGAACGGCCAAAGCCTCATTAAACATATTCATGCTAACGTAAAATCTGATATCGAATCTGAGTATAGCTCAGAAAAGTTGGTGCTCACATTTACTCAAGCTTGCGACACACTTGATGAAGACTCTCGCCTTCGCGAACCTTCTTCTTTTGATGCCCTACGTCTTGTCCAGCATAGCTACAAAAACAACCCAGATGAAAAGCTAGAGCTATTTTTGGCCGGCCTTTTTGCTTATGACCTAGTCGCAAATTTTGAGCCCCTAGGCGATGCTGAAAGCACGAACCAGTGCCCTGATTACGTTTTTTATGTTGCAGAAACCTTATTACGCTTTGACCATCAATTAGAAGAAGGTCACTTGCACGCTAGTAACTTTAGCCAAGACTCAAAAGTAAAAGACCAACTTGAACAGCGACTCACTGAAATCAAAGCACTGTGCGAACTACCTGCTGCGAACGTTCAAGCAAACAAACTCGCGAATGTTGATGTCGTTCCTAGCATCTCTGATGAGGTGTTCTGTCAGACAGTACGTGATTTAAAGCAATACGTGGTTAAAGGCGACGTTTTCCAAGTTGTACCTTCTCGTCGATTTACTCTTCCATGCCCTTCTCCACTTGCTGCTTATCAAGAACTCAAACAAAGTAACCCAAGTCCTTACATGTTCTACATGCAAGATGAACTATTTACTCTGTTTGGCGCCTCACCGGAAAGTGCACTGAAATACGAAACCGATACTAACCAAGTCGAAATTTACCCTATCGCGGGAACTCGACGTCGGGGTAAGCGCCCGAATGGTGAGATTGATTTCGATCTTGATAGCCGTATTGAACTAGAACTTCGAACGGACACAAAAGAGAACGCGGAACACATGATGCTCGTCGACTTAGCACGAAACGATGTTGCTCGAATATCTCAAGCAGGCACTCGCCACGTGGCTGACTTATTGAAAGTTGACCGCTATAGCCACGTTATGCACTTGGTCTCTCGCGTTGTTGGTCAACTGCGTGAAGACTTGGATGCTCTCCACGCGTACCAAGCGTGTATGAATATGGGAACACTCACGGGCGCACCTAAAATTCGTGCCATGCAACTGATTCGTGATGTCGAGAAAGCGCGTCGCGGAAGTTATGGGGGCGCAGTTGGTTACCTAACAGGTGAAGGCACGCTTGATACATGTATTGTTATCCGTTCAGCCTACGTTGAAAATGGTATTGCTCAAGTTCAAGCAGGCGCTGGTGTCGTTTTTGATTCAGACCCGCAAGCCGAAGCGGACGAGACTCGCGGAAAAGCTCAAGCTGTCATTTCAGCGATTCAAGCTGCGCATAAGGAATAATTGATATGACGACGACATCAGTAAACAACGCAAACATCGTATTTATCGATAACTTCGATTCATTCACTTATAACCTTGTTGACCAATTTCGTTCGCTTGGCTACCCAGTAACGGTTTATCGTAACAATATCGAAGCAAGTGCCATTGAAAACGCAATCGAGCAATTAACCAATCCTGTCGTACTGTTATCGCCTGGTCCGGGAGCACCATCAGAAGCAGGCTCAATGCCGGAACTGATTCAACGTTTAAAAGGTAAAGTGCCTATGATTGGTATTTGCCTTGGGCATCAAGCGATTGTTGAAGCTTACGGTGGTACCGTGGCAGGCGCAGGTGAAATCATTCATGGCAAAGTGTCGATGATGGCACACCAGAATCATGCGATTTATCAGAACTTACCTTCCCCTCTGGCCATTGCTCGTTATCACTCTTTGGTCGCGACTCATGTCTCTGAGCTACTAACGATAACAGCTGAAGTTGATGGGCTCGTTATGTCCGTTGTCAACGAACAAGATAAAGTTTGCGGGTTCCAATTCCACCCAGAATCAATCATGACCACTTATGGCGCGACACTTCTTAGCAATGCCATAGAGTGGGCTCTTGAGAATCAATCTAACCACGAAAAAACGGCTTAATAAGGAAGTTATCATGGAAAATATTATTAATAAGCTTTATGACCAGCACTCTCTTACCCAAGAAGAAAGTCAGCAACTGTTTGACGTTATTATTCGTGGTGAATTAGACCCTATTTTGATGACCGCAGCACTGACTGCGCTTAAAATCAAAGGTGAAACGCCTGAGGAAATCTCAGGTGCTGCGAAAGCACTGCTTGCCAACGCAAGTCCATTTCCTCGCCCAGATTATGATTTTGCCGATATCGTAGGTACGGGTGGTGATGGCCATGACACTATTAATATCTCTACTACTGCCGCCTTTGTCGCCGCAGCGTGTGGATTGAAAGTTGCAAAACACGGCAACCGTAGTGTTTCAAGCAAGTCAGGTTCTTCTGATCTGCTTGCCTCTTTTGGTATCGACCTTGCGATGAGCGCAGAAGATACTCGACAAGCAGTTGATGAACTGGGTGTAGCCTTTCTTTTCGCTCCTCAATATCACGGTGGTGTTCGCCACGCGATGCCTGTTCGTCAAACACTGAAAACGCGTACAATTTTCAATATTCTCGGCCCTCTGATCAACCCTGCTCGTCCGAACATAGAGCTGATGGGAGTATACAGCGAAGAGCTTGTTATGCCTATCGCTAAGACCATGTTGAAGATGGGCATGAAACGCGCGGCCGTTGTTCACGGTAGTGGGCTAGACGAAGTGGCGATCCACGGTACAACTACCGTAGCCGAAATTAAAGATGGTGAAATTACGCAATATACCTTGTCACCAGAAGACTTTGGTGTAACTAGCCACCCTCTAGAAGCCATTAAAGGCGGAGCTCCTGAAGAGAACCGCGCCATTATTACGAATATTTTGACAGGTAAAGGTACCGACGCTCAAGTAGGGGCAGTGGCTGTCAATGTAGCACTTCTAATGCGTCTATTTGGTCAGGAAGATTTGAAAGCAAATACACAAAAAGCCATCGAAGCGATGAATTCAGGAAAAGCTTTCGAGCTTGTTCAACAACTTGCGAGCAGAGGCTAATTCAATGACGCAACTTTCTGAACACGTATCGCTACAAGAAACGGAAATGGCTGAGGTGTTAGCCAAAATTGTCAAAGATAAATATTTGTGGGTCGAAGATCGTAAAGTATCGCAACCTCTTGGTGAATTTAAAGCTGCACTTAAGCAATCCGATCGTGACTTCTACAACGCACTCGAAAAAGGAAAGACCGCTTTTATTCTAGAGTGTAAGAAAGCGTCTCCTTCTAAAGGACTAATACGTGATGACTTTAACCTAGAGCAGATCGCTACCGTTTATAATCGCCATGCGAGCGCTATTTCTGTTCTGACCGATGAAAAGTACTTTCAAGGTAACTTTGAATTTTTGCCGAAGGTTCGCTCTATCGCGACGCAACCTATCTTGTGTAAAGACTTCATGGTTGATACGTATCAAGTATATCTAGCGCGTCACTACAGCGCAGATGCCATTCTTCTTATGCTTTCAGTACTAAACGATGAACAGTACAAAGAACTTGCGGACGTCGCTCACTCATTAGGGATGGGAGTTCTGACCGAGATTAGTAATGAAGAGGAATTAAACCGTGCCGTCGCATTGAACGCAAAGGTTATCGGCATTAACAATCGTAACCTGCGTGACTTGTCGACCGATCTTAACCGTACTAAAGAGCTTGCTCCACAAGTAAAAGCGAAAGCTCCAAATGCGATTATTATTTCAGAGTCCGGCATATACACTCATCAACAAGTAAAAGATCTTATTTCTTACGCTAAGGGATTTTTGATCGGTAGCTCGTTAATGGCAGAAGATGATATTGAGCTTGCAGCTCGTAGCGTCATCTTAGGCGAAAACAAGGTGTGTGGATTAACCCACTCTGATGATGCAGCGAAAGCGTACCAAGCTGGCGCTGTATTTGGCGGGCTTATCTTTGTCGAAAAGTCTAAACGATATGTTGATCTCGAAGCCGCTCGATTAACGATGAGTGGTGCACCGCTTAAATATGTCGGCGTATTTCAAAATAGTAACGTTGATTCAATTGTAGAAATCACTTCTCAATTAGGTCTTAAAGCGATACAACTTCATGGTAATGAGAATCAAAAGTTCGTAGATGAGCTAAAAGTTCGTCTTTCCGATTCAACTGAAATCTGGAAAGCTTACGGCGTCACTGACTCTATGCCGACACTATTGGAGCACAATATTGACCGCCACCTGTTAGATACCCAAATCGGTGAACAATCAGGTGGAACAGGAAAAGTATTTGACTGGGACATCATAAACCAGACACAACAAATTATGCTAGCGGGTGGGCTAAGTGCAGAAAATGCGCAGCAAGCGTCACTTCTTGGCTGCTTAGGCCTTGACCTAAACTCAGGCGTTGAATACCAAGCAGGTAAAAAAGATACCGATAAGTTGCAACAAGCGTTTGCAGCAATCAGAGATTATTAAGGATTATTATCATGGCAAAACTAGACGCCTATTTTGGTGAATACGGTGGACAATACGTTCCACAAATCTTAGTCCCAGCACTAGACCAACTTGAGCAAGCATTTATTGACGCTCAAGAAGACCCTGAGTTTCAAGCTGAGTTTATGACGCTACTGCAAGAATACGCAGGTCGTCCTACGGCGTTAACTTTGACTCGTAACTTGACCAAAGGCACGAAAACTAAGCTTTACCTTAAACGGGAAGACTTGCTTCATGGTGGCGCGCATAAAACCAACCAAGTTCTTGGTCAAGCACTGCTTGCTAAGCGTATGGGCAAGAAAGAGATCATTGCGGAAACTGGCGCGGGACAGCATGGCGTTGCGACGGCTCTTGCGTGTGCACTGCTTGATTTAAAATGTCGTGTTTATATGGGTGCAAAAGACGTTGAACGCCAAAGCCCTAATGTATTTCGCATGAAGCTAATGGGCGCGGAAGTTATTCCAGTTCATTCAGGTTCAGCAACGCTTAAAGACGCATGTAACGAAGCACTACGTGATTGGTCTGCAACGTATGAAGACGCTCACTACCTACTTGGTACTGCTGCTGGCCCTCACCCATTCCCAACCATTGTTCGTGAATTCCAACATATGATTGGCGAAGAGACTAAGCATCAAATTTTAGCTCGTGAAGGTCGCCTGCCTGACGCGGTTATCGCGTGTGTTGGTGGCGGTTCTAATGCTATTGGTATGTTCTCTGACTTTATCGAAGAGAAAGATGTTCGCCTGATTGGTGTAGAGCCAGCAGGTAAAGGAATTGATACTGACCAACACGGTGCGCCACTTAAGCACGGTAAAACGGGCATCTTCTTCGGCATGAAAGCGCCATTAATGCAAGATGAGCATGGACAAGTTGAAGAGTCATACTCTGTTTCAGCGGGTCTTGATTTCCCATCAGTAGGTCCACAACATGCTCACCTAAGTGCTATTGGCCGCGCGGAATACGACAACGTGACCGATGATGAAGCGTTGGATGCTTTCCAAATCTTAGCTCGTAAAGAAGGTATTATTCCTGCGCTTGAATCAGCTCATGCTCTTGCGCATGCACTCAAGATGGCACATAACGAACCAGAAAAAGAGCAGCTACTGGTTGTTAACTTATCAGGGCGTGGTGATAAAGACATTTTCACTGTCCACGATATTTTAGAAGAGAAAGGAGTCTTATAATGGATCGCTATCAAACACTATTCACTCGTCTAAGTGAGAAAAACCAAGGCGCTTTTGTCCCTTTCGTTACTGTTGGTGATCCTAACCCTGAGCAGTCACTTAAAATAATGGAGACATTGGTTGAAGCTGGCGCTGACGCTCTTGAGCTTGGTATCCCTTTCTCTGATCCACTCGCGGACGGCCCAACGATTCAAGGTGCAAACATTCGTGCCTTAGATTCAAAAGTAACGCCTGACATCTGTTTTGATCTTATCGCTAAAATTCGCGCTAAATACCCAGAGCTACCGATTGGCTTACTGATGTATGCAAATTTAGTCTATTCGCGTGGCATTGAAAATTTCTACCAACGCTGCGCTGAAGCAGGCATTGATTCTGTATTAATCGCAGACGTCCCTACTAATGAAAGTGCCGAATTTGTCGCTGCTGCTGAAAAACATGGTGTACATCCAATCTTCATCGCTCCACCAACGGCGAGCGATGAAACATTAGCATCAGTAGCTAAACTAGGCAGCGGGTATACCTACCTACTCTCGCGTTCAGGTGTAACAGGCGCAGAAACCAAGGCAAACATGCCCGTTAATGCACTATTAGATCGCCTTAACCAGTATGATGCTCCTCCTGCGCTTCTAGGCTTTGGTATTTCTGAACCTGAGCAAGTTAAGCAAGCCTTAGTCGCCGGTGCTGCGGGAGCCATCTCAGGTTCCGCTGTCGTTAAGATCATCGAATCAAACCTAGAAGCACCAACCCAGATGCTCTCAACACTTCATAAATTCGTTTCTACTATGAAACAAGCTACACAAATGTAGCTAAATGTTTAAAAATTAGATCTTTTAGTCTAAAAGACCTTCAGAGAAATTTTGAAGGTCTTTTTTTTAACATTTAACAATTCTCTTACTTCAAGCCTTATCAAAATACCATTCACACCCTCAATGGAATTCGAACAACAAATCACCAAAACAAATAGCAAACGTTTGCTAAAAATGACAAAAAACAAACAAAAGTCATAAAAACCTATTTAAGTACTCCAATTGCCCCCCTGCTCGGTTGCCAATAGCGATAGATACGTGTACAAAGCATGACGAAATATTTATCTAATAATTTAGTAACTATTAGTATGTAATATTAGGATTTTACATTTAAGCAGCACAGGAGTAACAAAAGTGTTAAAAGAAAAGAATTTACTAAGCAACATCGGCGTGCAAGTAGTCATCGCTATGATTCTTGGTACCGTCATCGGTGGCCTGATGGGCGAAAGTGCAACGATGTTTGCACCGATGGGCGCAATCTTCATCGCATTGATTAAAATGCTGGTGATCCCTTTAGTAGCGGTTGCCCTAATTTCAGGTGCAGCTGGTCTAGGTAGCAGTCAATCAGCAGGTAAAGTTGGTCTAACGACATTAGGTTACTTCGGCATTACTTCAGCACTTGCTGTAGCACTTGCTTTAGTAATGGGTGAAATCTTCAAGCCTGGTCTAGGTATTGATGTTTCTGCCGTTGAAGGCATGTTTGCAGTTGGTGACTTAGCAGACAAAGGTGAGCTTCCTACTTTCTGGGCAACCATTACTGGTATGATCCCAACGAACATTTTCAGCTCCCTGAACGAAGAAAACATCCTACAAATCCTAGTATTCTGCCTGTTCTTTGGTGTAGCACTTTCTCAGCAAGCTGCTGAAAAGCGCGACCCAATCATCAACGGTGTTAACACTATTGTTGGCGCAATGGTTTGGATGATCAATAAAGTAATGATCATCGCTCCGCTAGGTGTATTTGGTCTGATGGCTGAAGCGGTTGGTACGTTTGGTTTTGCTGCACTAATGATCGTATTCAAACTGTTCATGGTTTACATTGCTGCAATTCTAATCTTCGGCTTTGTTGCATACCCGCTGATGATCCAAATCTTTACTAAGACGTCTGCGAAGAAATTCCTAACAGCAATGAAGAAGCCACAGGCTGTCGCACTTTCTACGGCGTCTTCTATGGCAACGCTTCCTGTTACTATGGAAACTGTTGAAAAAGAGCTAGGTGTTCGTAACTCAACGGCATCATTTGTTCTGCCACTAGGCGCAACAATCAACATGTCTGGTAACGCGATTTACTACGGTTTGGTTGCTATCTTCTTTGCACAGCTATTTGGTATTGATTTAAGCATGGGCGCATACATTGCGATCATCTTAACCTCGACTCTTGGTGCTGTTGGTCAAGCAGGTGTTCCTGGTCCATCTTTCCTAGTGGTTGCAGTACTACTAGCGGCTGGTATTCCAATCGAAGGTCTACCACTACTGTTCGCTCTTGACCGTGTATTCGACATGATCCGTACAGCGCTAAACATCACTGGTGATGCAGCATGTGCCGTTATTGTTGACTCTCTAATTGAAGATGAAGCAGTTGAAGCTGAACTTCAAAAACAAGAAGCATAGAGCTTGTCCATTATTGATTCAATATCGTAATCAGTGGTGCTGTTAAATCATCACCTTGAATTACATGTTTCATTAAAGTGAAACTTAAAGGCCCTAAGATGTTAAATCTCAGGGCCTTTTGTTCTATAAATGCTGAGATCTATCGCACGCTTCACTTAATATGCATTCGATTACATTATTCTCTGTTGTTATGCTACTAGGCCACTAGTTAACTCTGCTAAACATAGGGACAAAGGATGGCCGCGATCGAACAATCAGACTGTAACCACCAACTCGATCTCGATATCACTAAAGAAAGCTGTTTTCGCGCCGCCCAAGCAATTGAAGCAACAGTATCAACAAGTTTTCTTGTCGATATATTGATGAATAGATTAAGTATTGCCTACTCTCTCGATCCATCTATCCAATCCCTTAGCATCGATTCATGCATTAAGACAAAAGCGTACTGTCAAGCGCTTCAAACCGATATTCCCACTTGGCCTGAAGAGTTCAATTCACTCGAAAAATTGGCGATACAATGCTTTGGTCATTGGCCTGCATTCTGGTGTGAATATGAAATATACAAGATAAAACAGCGCTATCCATCCGATAGTGCTTACAAGTCTAGTGCTCTACTTATCGATGAAAATCTATACCAATCTGAAATCGTTGAAGAGATAGCGACATCAAATAAGCTCTATTTATCACTTCACCATTTTGCACCAATGCCGCTAAATGATGCGATTGCCCTTATTAATCTATCCACACTGGTCTCAGTGAACAAGTGGTATGAAATTCTACCCAAATTAGACATATCACGTCAGGGAAGCCACTTTATCCTTACCTACCCGAATTCTAACGATCAAGATACACCAAGCACTATCGTTTCATCAGCTCGAATTCAAGGTTGGAAAGACGCACAACATTGGCTCTATTTCACATCGTTTTTCCGAAATCATTATTGGCAATTATGTTTGCCTAACAACCTGAATGAACGCTGTTTCGAACTGGGATTATTTGATGCCAAGTTCGATTATAACGGTAGCTGTAACCAACACTTTGAAGACAACTTCAGTTCCCATATCCAAGATAAAGAGCAAATATGTGAAGTGCTACGTTTAACAGTGAGCGGGACAACCACGCAAGGTGCATTCTTTCTCTTTCTTGCACAAAAACGAATTATGCCTTATCTAGCCGATAGAAACTTCAAACTCGCATACACAGTTATCGAACAACCGTGGATGATCCGGTTTTATGAAACATTAAAATACGGGGGCTATTTTCATAGTAGTTTTAGACATGTTGAAAACTCTATCAACAATACGTACAAAGGATTTTGGGTCATCCCTAGTTTGCGCTATGAGCTTGAAGATCTAGATTATCAATCTTATAAGCATCGCGTCATTGGTAGAATTAGAGAAGTGAAAGAGATTGACTATGTTTGACACACTCATTGCACCGCTGCTTTATCCAAAAGCGTTAACATTGATTGGTATCTCTTTTCTTATTTTGATCTGGGTCGGTTACTTTTTATATTCATTACGAAGTCGATCACGCTCGTTACAGGAGCCATCTAGTGGAAATAAAGCAAATACTTTTAGGTTCTATGTGTTCTATTCTATTGGGCTATTTTTTTGGATCATAAGTAATGCCTATTTTCATACCGACTTCTTAGTTATTTTTTCTGCTGAAGTCGCTGTTTTCATGGCAATACTCGCCAATATATCTGCATTTCTTGGATTTACATTCGCTTTCTTGTTCTCATGTCAGCTTCGCGCTGAGCTTTCAAAAACACCGACACCAAAGTTTCATTACGCGATATTAAGTCTGTTTGTCATTTATGCGATTACTGTAAACATCGTTCCAGATCTCACCGTCGTTGATGTTCATGTAAAAAGTGCGAGTGACTTTATAATAGTCTTTGGTCCGCACACTCAAGGCTTCTTTACCATTCTGATTTCCCTAATAGCACTCACGTTGATCAATTTGGTTTCGATAAGACACAGTGCTGATAAACTTGGTCAAGCTCGAATCAATTACATGATTCTGGGCATCGCAATTTTCATGATTTCAACAGCCGTTATACAGCTTGGTTTTACTTATCTACTCAATGATTTCTCGTTAACATGGTTACCACCTGCTTTATCAATCAGCGAAATGTTGATGGTCGGTTATGCGCTACTAACGCGTCGATTTTTTAGTGGGAAGTACATACTCTTTCTCACCCTAACATTGATTATCACTAGTGGGTTCTATACTGCACTTTACCTTTCTATCTGCCAATTTTTAACACCAGCTCAAGTAACCACAAATGTCATTATAGGTTGCATGTTTATTGGTGTTACATGGCGATACATGTTCAACAAGATTAAGCGTTATGTCAGTGTTGTACTCTATCAATCAGAACAAACACCACTTGATGAGATCAACTCTTTGGTTTCAGAGTTTCAGTCTTCTCCATCAATTGCCATGAATAAGCTGTCCCTATTACTGGGCGTGCCTAAATCCCAAATACAGCTAATCCAAACGAGTGAAGAAGATGAGCTATACACCAAACAGGTTCAGCTATTCGGGAATGCGCTTATTGTTGATGAAATTAAAGATCAAATTGATCGATCATCTAGCGATCAACCTGAAGAGCTCGCAAAGTTATACGCTAAAATGAGTAATACCGATGTCGCTATGGCACTGCCGCTATTTGATGATAGCCATGGCGTCTCACACTTTCTCATATCCACTCACAAAACAAGTGGCCGCTTATTCTCACAGGAAGAGGTCTTAGCGTTGCAACGCATGCTCAAAAAAGCGCAAGGCTATATCAACATGGAATGTAAAGTTAGACAGTCTCAAGCGTTAGCTAATACGATTGCGCATGAGATGAGAAACCCGCTCGCGCAGGTGTTACTGCATTTTGAAACATTACGCTCACACATTGACCGTCAATCTGCCGTCCATGAGCTAGAAATAGAGATAGATAAAGGTAAAAATGCTGTTGAACGCGGTAAGCAGCTTATTGATATCATACTAAGAGAAGTAAACAGTGCCTCATTAGACGATGAACCCTCGTCTTCATATTCAATTACCCAACTACTAAGAGGATCACTCGACCAGTACGGGTTCGAAGACACCTCGCAGAAACAACGAATTCGGCTAATCGCAACTGGTGACTTTTATGTCAAAGTTAACGATACCTTATTTAATTTTGTCATTTTCAACCTACTTCGTAATGCCATTTATTACTTTGATTCTTATCCTGATAGTCAAATTGACATTTCCATATTGCAAAGTGACAATCAAAATCACGTCATAGTCCGAGATACCGGACCTGGTATACCAGAAAAAATACAAGCTCATATTTTTAATGACTTTTTCTCTCATAATAAAAGTGGTGGTAGCGGCCTCGGGCTAGGATACTGTCAGCGAGTAATGACCTCTTTTGGTGGGACTATTAACTGCGAATCAGAATTGGGGAAATTCACTGAATTTCGATTAAGCTTTCCTGTTATCGCTGTACCGCAACCCGTGGAAAAAAGCTTTAAAAATAAAACAGATAATAGGTTTATTCCTACCGCTTTTGATAATCAACAGCTAAACCATAAGCATATCTTGGTTGTCGATGATAAAGAGGTGCAACGAGCACTTGTGACGCTTTACCTTGAACATTTGGATCTAGGGCTGAATATTATTCAAGCTAATAATGGAAAAACCGCGATTGATATTTTTAGAACAAACCCTATCGATCTGGTTATTATGGATATCCAAATGCCCGTGATGAATGGGTTTGACGCCTCAATTGAACTGAAGCGGATATCCCCTACAACCCCTATCATTGCTCTCTCTGGCGAGTCTGGAGCCAAAGAGCTTTCTATGATCTCAGAATTAATGGATGACCATTTAAGTAAGCCAACAGGCCAAGATGCCCTAGAAGAAAAAGTAATAAAATGGCTTAGTAGAAATCGAGAAGTTCAAGCGACTCATTAGTTGGCATTTAATATGCTTTGTATTCTATTACGTTGCGGTGGCATTTTCTTGGCTACCACTTGCTCTTCAGCAGCAACTTAGATTAGGAGCAGTTGTTATGGACATTCATCGACATACTTACTATGGCTTAATCCATCATGGGATTAAAACGTTACTCGTTGATCGTATTGGGCATTTTACTGAAATGGAATACCACGAATACTTGAACTTGATGACGGGTAAATCGTGTTGCTTTTCCATGAGCGATGCAGAGCTAAGGTCGGCAGTAGATAACCTACGTAACGAAGGGTATTTGGAAGATATGAAGCGACTGATCCCAAGGCTGCAAACGAGTGGAATGGAAAGATAGCCGCATAGATTAATCATCATCGGTTTAGTATTTCCGCTGTTTTCGTTAAACTGTAGCCAATTATGATTTGGAAGACATACACCAATGAAGCAGCTGATTGATTTTATTCCACTAATAATATTTTTTGCGTTATATAAAATGCAGGATATCTATGTAGCAACAGGTGCTTTGATTATCGCTTCTGCTGTTCAAATAATTGTTACATACATATTGTATAAAAAAGTCGAAAAGATGCAGCTCATCACTTTTATAATGGTGGCAATATTTGGTGGCATGACGATTTTCCTACACGATGACAACTTTATAAAATGGAAAGTCACGATTGTATACGCGGTGTTTGCAACCGGACTTGCAGTGAGTCATTTAATTGGCAAGTCGGTTATCAAAGGAATGCTCGCAAAAGAGCTGACATTGCCAGAAAAAGTATGGGCGAATATTACTTGGGCATGGGTTGGTTTTTTCAGCTTCTGCGCACTACTTAATATCTATGTTGCTTATGAGATGCCATTAGATTTTTGGGTGAACTTTAAAGTATTCGGTCTACTTGCTGCCACGTTTGGCTACACTATTCTCACCGGTATTTATGTCTACAAGTACATGCCGAAAGAGCAAGATAACTCTTCAAAACTGTAGTGCTGTCTACATACTTTCAATTTGGTACAATCGCTTCGTTCCAGTTCTAATATTCTAAATCAGCGACCTTTGGGGTCGCTGTGTTGTTTCAGAAATACTAATTATTCAAGGTAAAACCATGTCAGATGCACCTATAGGCCAACTACTTACTCGAACTCTTGCCATGCCAAGCGACTGTAACGCAAATGGAGACATTTTCGGTGGTTGGATTATGTCTCAACTCGATTTAGCTGGGGGCATTCTTGCTAAAGAGATCTCAGGTGGCCGTATCGTTACCGTTTCTGTTTCTAGCATCACGTTTAAAAAGCCTGTAAAAGTGGGTGACGTTGTTTGTGTATACGGTGAATGTACGAAAATAGGTCGTACCTCCATGAGCATTGACCTTGCTGTTTGGGTTAAGCCTGTCAAAGAAAATGGTGTGGGAGAACGGTTTATGGTCTGTGATGCAACCTTCAACTACGTTGCAATTGATACAAATGGAAAACCTCGCGCTATTACCAAAGCTTAAACTCACATTACCATCACATTGTTGCTGGAAAATCCTGTTACTTTCGGTACATTGGTTTTCAATAAAGCATTCCCAATGTAATTAATCACTCTTTATAAGGACATACTATGTGGTACGTTATTTTCTCAACTGATGTTGAAAACTCTCTTGAAAAACGACTTTCTGTTCGCCCACAGCATTTAGAGCGCCTTCAAACGCTTCAAGATGAAGGTCGCCTTCTCACAGCAGGCCCTATGCCCGCTATAGATTCTGAGAATCCGGCTGAAGCGGGCTTTACTGGTTCTACCGTTATTGCTGAGTTTGATTCTCTTCAAGATGCTCAATCTTGGGCAGACGCCGATCCATATATTGATGCCGGTGTTTATGCCAACGTTGTTGTAAAGCCGTTTAAAAAAGTATTTTAAAATGCGTAGATTTCTCATCGGTTGTCTGGTTTCACTAACACTATTAGGCTGTTCTTCAAATGCCGAGCAGCAGCGTCATCTTGAGCTGCTTGCAAACAATAGAGCAAGCGTGTTGAGCGCAGAACTACCTTTAGAGCATGGTCCACTCTCGATCATGCGTGCCAATGCAAAAGGCACAACCATTGAAATCATGATGGTCTATAACGATGATGCTCGGGGTGCTAAGCCTATTCAGCAAGTCATCAACATGAGCATAAATAGCTATTGTGAAAATCCAGAAGTGAAGAGTAATTTGGAAGTCGGAATCAGCTATCGTATTAAAATGCGTAATAGTCGAGGCCAGCTCGTCATTGATCAATACATTGACAATAGCACTTGTAAATAGGCAGTACTTCTAAAATAGATAGTACTTGTCAATTACGGAGCAATATACGAACAAGATGAAATGATACGCTATCGTTTCATCTGTGATACGCATTCAACCCAACTCACTGATAGACTTGCATACTCTACATTACGCATATAGAGTATGCGAGTCAGATCGCATCTATTGCCCCTTGTTTGTACAAGCGTCAATTGAAAATTATAAAAACTCATAGTTTGGAGTCCCCCATGAAAAAAATCGTTTCTGCTCTAGCTGTAACAGCAGCGCTTACTTCTTCGGTTGCCTTTGCTTCTACCCCAGTAATGTTCTCATCTATTAATAACTTTAACGCCCCAGACGAAAACGCTGTTGGCGGCGTTCGTGTTGCTGCGCTTTACGGTCAAGTTAATGAAGTTAAAGGTGTGGATCTAGCAATTGTTGGTCTTTCAGAAACTAATAACACAACTGGTGTAAACCTGGGTATTTTCGGCGCTTCAAAAGTTAACGAATCAATGACAGGTGCATCTTTAGGTTTCTTTAACTGGAATACTGGCTCAACACTGGGTGCAAACGTTGGTGCTGTAAACGTAACTAATGATGTTAAAGGTGCAAACGTAAGTTTTGTAAACTACTCAGAAGGTAACACTATGGTTGATGTTGGTGCAGCTAACTTGTCTGAGACATCAACAGTGCAAGTCGGCATCTTCAACAAAACATCAAAAATTGAGGGTGTTCAGATCGGTCTGATCAACTGTGCTGATAACGGATTCTTCAAGTGTTTCCCTATCATCAACTTTGCTAAGTAGCTCTGATTTTTCTAAGTTAGCGTTTTTCTAAGTTAGATATCTTACTTTCAAAAGTTGATAAAAATGCCGCTATTAATAGCGGCATTTTTAGTTTCATTTCAAAGCCACTCTAAAGCTATACCGCTTCAGTCCACTCTTTACGTAACGACTTCGCCGCTGACACTAGGTTCGTTAATGCTTGCTCAGTTTCAGGCCAGTTTCGTGTTTTCAAACCGCAATCTGGATTTGCCCATAAACGCTCTGCTGGAATCTTCTCTGCTGCTTTTTTAAGTAGATCTTGAATCCACTCTTCCGATGGAATATTTGGTGAATGAATATCATAGACACCCGGACCAATTTCATTTGGATAGTTAAACTCTTCAAATGCTCTCAGTAGTTCCATATTTGAGCGAGAGGTTTCGATGGTGATCACATCTGCATCTAACGCTGCTACTGAATCAATGATCTCATTGAACTCGCTGTAACACATGTGAGTATGTATTTGAGTCTCAGGTTTTGCACTAGCCGCTGAGATTTTAAAAGCGTCTACCGCCCACTCTAGGTACTCTTTATGATCTTGCTTCTTAAGTGGTAGCCCTTCACGAATCGCTGGTTCATCAATTTGAATTATGTTGATCCCCGCATCTTGTAGGTCAGACACTTCGTCACGCAATGCGAACGCCAATTGCTGGGCGATTTTTTTACGTGAGATATCTTCACGGGGGAAAGTCCAACATAGGATTGTTACAGGCCCTGTAAGCATCCCTTTCATTTTCTTCGATGTTAGAGACTGCGCATAGGTCGTCCAACCCACACTGATTGGCTGTTCACGCTCAATATCGGCAACCACAATTGCAGGTTTAACACAACGAGAGCCATAACTTTGTACCCAACCAAACTTAGTTGTTTGGAACCCAGATAAGTTCTCTGCGAAATACTCAACCATGTCGTTGCGTTCAGCTTCACCGTGCACCAAAACATCTAAATCTAACGCTTCTTGACGTTTTACAGCATCAGCAATATGACCTTTCAGCGCTTGATTATATTCCGTATCGGTTAACTGGCCCTTTTTATGTGCACTACGTTGAGCACGAATTTCACCAGTTTGCGGGAAAGAGCCAATTGTTGTTGTTGGTAGTAAAGGTAAACCAAGCACATTTGCTTGATGTTGAGCACGTGTAGCATACTCTTCACTTCGCTCAGCTAATGCTTTGGTAATGCTATTAATGCGTACTTCCACTTGCGGTTTGTTTACTGCAGTTGATGAACGCCTGGCTACAATTGGCTGGCTATAAGTGTCACAAGCTAGCACCGCATTACTGTCTCCATCAAGTGCTGCGGCAAGTAGTGTTACCTCATCTACTTTCTGTTTTGCAAAAGCAAACCAAGAGCGAACATCTTCACTTAAGTCAGATTCCAACTCTAAATCAACTGGGCTGTGAAGCAGAGAGCACGATGTACCAATCCATAGACGCTCACCTAACTGCACTTTGACTGGCTCTAAACGTTCAATTAAGGCGCTTAAATCGGCTCGCCATACGTTACGGCCATTAATCACACCAGCAGATAGAACCCAATCTTGCGGCAGTTTAGAAAGAACAAGATCAAGCTGCTCTGGTGCGGCTGATAAATCAACGTGTAGTCCCTGAACTGGAAGCTCTACAATTTTGTCAATGGTATCAACGACAGAGTCAAAATACGTGGTAAGCAGTAGTTTTACATCACCTTGAATCACTTGATAGGCTAGTTTGAAAGAGTTTAACCATTTCTCTTCTAACTCAAGCGATAAAATTGGCTCATCAATTTGTACCCATTCAACGCCAAGACCCGCTAGTTTTGACAAGATTGCTTGATAAGCCGTAAGTAAACGCGGCAATAATGTTAAACGATCAAAGCCTGGCTCAACTTCTTTACCTAGGTATAGATAGCTCAAAGGACCAAGCAGAACAGGTTTGACTTTGTGGCCCGCTTTAATCGCTTCATTCACCTCTTCAAACAGCTGTGGCCAACTGACTTCGAAACTATCGTCTTGGCTAAACTCTGGCACAATATAGTGGTAATTGGTATTAAACCATTTCGTCATATCAGACGCGGCATTTCCGCTCTCCTCTTTTACTTCGCTATTCCCATGAGCACTACCGCATCCACACGTATTGCTAGAATGATTTTGAGACTGGCCACGACCCACCTTAAACAGGGTGTCCAAATCAGGAAAGCCATTGTTATGACGCTTAGGCGTATGGCCCAACAGTAATGTTGTGGTTAGCACATGGTCATACCATGCAAAATCCCCTGCTGTGGCAAAGCTTAACTTTGCGTTCTTTTGGAGCTGCCAATTATTCTGGCGAAGTGACGAGCCAACTTCTTTCAGTGCTTTTTGGTCGATCTCTCCACGCCAGTACTGCTCTAATGCAAATTTAAGCTCTCGTTTTTCGCCAATACGTGGGTAACCTAGTATGTGAGTCGTTGTTGTCATGTCCATATTCCTTTTGGTTATTATTTTGCTAAGCAATTCGATTTAGCCTTTAGTCTCTCTAGAATTGAAACCTAGAAGAGCTCTGGATGGCCAAACTATCTCGTTTTTCACAAACATGAACAATCTCCAATTATTCAACTTGTTTATTAATAATTCTCATGTATCCAAACCAATATAGCCATCTAGATGTTTACACTGCTATTGATTAAAGGTAGATTAGAGTTACTAATGACTATTCAAGGAAGATGAGAGGACCTCATGATTGAGCTAAAACATTTGCGTACACTCACCTCGCTAAGAGAAACAGGATCGTTAACCGCAACGGCGACTGCACTGCATTTAACTCAGTCTGCGTTGTCTCATCAGATAAAGGATTTGGAATCTCGGATTGGAGGACAACTGTTTTTACGAAAAACACGTCCTGTTAAATTCACTTCAGAAGGTGAAATATTGCTGAAAGTAGCAAATGAGGTGTTGCCTCAGCTCGCACGAGCTGAAAATGAGCTTGCTAGTTTAAAAGAGGATGTGAATGGTCGATTACATATGGCCATTGAATGCCACTCTTGCTTTCAATGGTTAATGCCTGCCTTAAAGGAGTATCAAATTGCGTGGCCTAGTGTCACCCTTGATTTTTCATCTGGTTTTGGCTTTGAACCTCTACCTGCGCTGATGGCCGGAGAGTTAGATCTAGTAATCACCTCTGATATCCAACCTAGGTCTGAAGTTCATTATGAACCACTGTTTGACTTTGAAATGCGCCTCATTACGTCCACGACTCACCCTCTTGCAAACAAAGATTTCATCGAACCACAAGATATTAGTGATCAAACCATGCTCTCTTATCCCGTACAAAAGCAACGGCTTGATATCGTAAAGCATTTCCTACAACCCGCTAATATTGAGCCTCAAAAGTGGAAACAGGCAGATAATACGTTAATGCTTGTACAAATGGTCTCGGCTGGTTTAGGCGTTGCTGCACTCCCAAACTGGGCAATCAGTGAGTTTTCTCGACAAGGGCTAATTAGTAGCAAGCCATTAGGTGAAGGCCTTTGGCGCAGATTGTTTGCTGCTACCCGAAATTCTGAAAAAGATAAACGCTATCTACAAGCGTTCTTTTCAACGGCCAGACTACAATGTAAAAGCCACCTTGACGGAATCAAGATGGCTTAATCGTTATTAACCGAAAAACAATAACAATAGTTAGGCTAGTATTTATTGCCTACTACTACATGAGCCGATCAAAAGCGTATGAATTCGTTATGGACCAATTTAACGTTCGTACGCTTTAAACTGGTTAGTTAATGGATCGTATTGATAGCCCAACACATCCAACTTCCCAACCAAGTTTTCTACATCCATTTCATACATGCTCACTAGCTCTTCAAAGCTATCGCACTCTATGCGTAATTTTTCATTAACGATACTAAGAAGAATGACGCTATCAAAACGGGATACATTGCTAAGATCCATCACTACGCTCCTCTAGTTCTAAACTCAACAGACTCTAAAAGCGTAGCTGCTATTTTCCAAATATGACGTGATTAAGCTCTAAACTGTCACTAATCCTGACGAAACTGTACTCGCACTTAAGAGCAGTAAAAGACTCACAGTTAACTGCGCTTTATTCACCTCTTTATCCGTCAATAGGTGCCAACATGATACGGCGACACCAAAAAGCAACAGTACAAATAGAGCCACGAGGGGGCTCAGTATCATTGTAAGTTGAGATTCATCTAGCCCATAAATTGTAACCAATGAACAAACAACGAATGCCATAGCCGCTATAACTCCAGCCACAGGTAATACTTTATGAAAAGCTTGTAAACGCGTGCGCGCAACCGTAAGCAATAGATGAGAAAAACTTGCACCTAACAAAAAAATCAACACGAAATAAGCAATAGACTGTGAAAGTTCTGCTTGTTGGCTAACTTGAATCCCAACAAATGAGAGAGCCAAACCGTTGGCGAGATACAACAACCAAATAGGACCTGCATTACGTGTTTTCCCTGTTTGAACTTGCGAGTAAAAATAGAAAATCGCAAATACCACCATAAATACTTCAATTTGCAGTGAAGCAACGGCTAACCATAGTACGCCAATTACAGGTAATGTTTTATGGATACGGCCACGCTGCCCGGGGCAAATATCAGCTTTAACTAAAATGATGGTTAATACTAACTGCGCGCCCAAGAGCATGGCAGGAAAGAGAGAAAGTAGATGATGTACCATAATATCCGCTATTAAAATTGAACAACATATATGTATGGTGGAGATAATAGCAGACTTGCTTTAATTAACTCTACTTTAACAACGCTAAGTGACGTTACATTGCAGCAAAATATTTGAGAAGGTCTTGATGTGTTATAACGCCAAGATATGCCCCCATCTCACCAGTGATCACCCATGGTGGTTGCGCACCTTGTGCTAATAGTAAGGCTATGTCAGACACTTTTGTCGCATAGGGAACCCGGATTATATCTGTTCGCATAACTTGGTTTAAAGGTTTATTCCAAATAGCTAAGTCTTTGGTAGTTTCTATTTTTGTACCCAACGTTGGCGATAGATAATAATTCAGATTTTCTCTATCAACCAAGCCAATACAAGTTTCACCGTCCACAATAGGTAAAACGTCTAGATTCAAGCGATGAGAGTCAAAGAACTCTTTGGCCTTTTTGATCGTATCTTGGGGCTGTAACGTCGGTACATGCAGTTGAGATAAACTTAATATTCCAACACCACGCACGCTCGATTTTCGGCTAAGGAAGTCTTCCAATTGACTTTGATAACTCCACGCTTCATGAAGCTCATTGAGCGGGAGTGGTTTTGAAAAGAAATAGCCTTGTATATAGTCAATGCCGATGCCACACAATACTTCTAGCTCTTGTCTTGTTTCTACTCCTTCCGCGACCACTTTTACGTCGAGCGTATGGGAAAGCTCTGTGATCATTTTAACGATATGATATTTGTGAGACCCCACTTTTATATCTATTACAAACTCTCTATCAATCTTGAGCAGATCAAAGTTACAATCACTTAAGTAAGTAAATGAAGAGTATCCCGTTCCAAAATCATCAATGGCAACGCTCACACCGTGCTGACGAATATTTTTAATTAAAGACGATTGGCTAGATTCACTATCGAAATAAGCACTTTCTGTTAATTCAATGGTAATAAGATTTGGTGTTTTCGCGTAGTCTTCAATCATTACTTCAGCGCTTTTTAAAACAGCTTCAGCGCCAAGTTGTGTATTGAGTGAGCGATTGATGGTTAAGCCAATATTTGGGCCAAATCGTTGTTGGATATCAACTAAATCTTGCAGAGCCCGTGTGCCAACACACCAATCTAAATCCGAGACAAGCCCCATATCTTCAGCTATAGCAACCATATCTTGTGTATTCTCTAATTGCCCTTTTTCATCTCGGAAGCGGCATAACGCTTCAAATTTAACGACGTCCCAAGTATGGGTATCAACAATCGGTTGATAGAACACTTCAATACGTTTTTGTTTAATTGAACTGATTAAGAGATCTTCCCGCTCTTTTCTACGTAGCACTTCCCGATGGATAGCTCCGTGATAGAAGGTGATCATCCCTTTCGCTTGTGAACTTCGCTCTAACATGGCTTGAATGGCATGTGGCACAAGTAGCTTAGGATTATACGTATCATGGCCTAAAACAGAGACGCCGACTTTCCCTTGAACGATCGCCTCATGAATATCTTTACCTGCACTTTGATTTAATGAACTAAAGAACTGTCGTATCGTCTGATGAATCAAACGCACCTGACTAGGCCCTGCTACCTTTTCACACTCCAAAGCCGCAACGAAATGGTTGTTACCCAAATACCCGACTAAGAAACTTTGGCGGTTTTTGTCTAGTTCCTCAGACAAACGAGACTTCATTTCAAACTCGTCACCACTCGCAAAGTTTGGCACGAACGCTAATGCCATCACTATTTTTTCTTCACCACAATCCATCCAATGATTCGCAACACGTTTGATAAACTGAGATTCAGTTGGAAGTTGTGTTAGCAGCTCAACACCACCATGTTCTATATCAGCAACTCGATACAAATGGGTTGATAGATCTACGAACCACTCCAAATAAAACACACGTTCACGAATCACAATCTTTTGAATTGTTAACTCTTGGGGGATAATTTGACCTTCTGCCGTTTGAATGAGTATCACCCCACTCCAGTACCCTTTTTCAGTGACCTCTTTCCACAAAAAGTGGTAAAACTTCTCACTGTGTTTGGCAGAGTTAATGCTGTTTATTGATTTTCCTACTAAGTGAAGATTTGAATACCCTGTGTGTTGTTCAAAATACTCATTAACCAATAAGACGCTACGCTCACTGTCAGTAATCACAATGCCATGGTGTGGATTATCTAAGATCTGTTTAAATAGTGAGGCGAACGTTTGCCCTGTTGAAGGGATTGAAAGCAATGGATACAGCTTTCCTTCTACGGTTTTTCCACTGCTTGGAAATATTTGAAACTCCGCATAGCAAACTTTCCCTTTGTCTAATGAGAAGCTGCAAGCGTATTTTTGTGACGAATGGTGACGACAACTACGGGAGATTTTTTTAAATAGGTTCTCTTGATCTTCAAAGCTTAAGCACGACAGCAAGCCATTTCGAGTCAATGGTGGCAAACGAGAAGCGAACACTTTTTCACACTGCTCTCGGTCGACTTCAAACGTTTGTTCATTAATATGCCATAGCCAATCAACATGCGGTAATTGGCTATGGGTTATCAATGAAGAAAGATCATCAACCAGTGATTGCGCCACATTAGCACCTATATTTGGGATATGGATACTATTAACCGTAGGACAAAAATCAGTAACTGACAGTTATATTAGTTAACTATATTTGTAATAAATAGTTCATGACTGCTTCGGCTTCAACAATCCCTTTATAGCCACCTAGCTCATCGACTAAAACCCAAGGAAAAGGTGTTTTTTCTTCCAACAGTCGATCCAACTCTGTTAATGATAAACAGTAATCCAATTTGGAAAATTCAGTCCGCATTAATTGATTAACGGGCCGTCGCCAAATCGCCGCTTCTTTATTGCTTTCCAAGTCGGTGCCCATCTGTGGAGTCATGTGGAGGTTAACTTCCGATCTAGAGACGACACCCACACATTTTTTATTGATAACAATCGGGAACGTTAAAGTTGAGTTCGTCCCAATGATGTCATTGACTGATGACAGTGGCATATTAGGCTCCAGCATGGCAAGAGACTGCGATGCTAGGACGACAAGGGTATTCGCCTCCTTCATTTTTTTAAACTCTTCCAGCTCTTTTGCTAACGTCATTCTGTAATCTAATGTTTTCGCTATATTTTCAATTCCTACGGGTTTTGAAAATAGGTATCCCTGCATAAAATCAATCCCAATAGCTTTGAGTACATTAAGCTCATTGATTGTTTCGACCCCTTCTGCGATCACTTTAATGCCTAACGTATGTGAAAGGTCGGTGATCATTTTAACGATATGGTACTGGTGAGAACCTTTTTTAATATTTTGAACGAAATCTCGGTCAATTTTCAATGTGTCGAAATGTCGGTCACGTAGATAACTAAATGATGAATAGCCGGTACCAAAATCATCAATAGCGATGCCTACCCCTTTATCTCGTATGCGTTGCAACGCTTCACCTTGTTTCGCACTGCTTTCAAAATATGCACTTTCAGTTAACTCAATAGTGATCGACTCAAAACTGTCAGCGTACTGCTCTAACATGTCTGACGTTTCCTGAAGCACGTGTTCGGTTCCCAAAGGAGTATTCAAAGAACGATTTATCGTTAGTCCAATCCCTTCCCCACATATCGCTCTGATGCTGGCCAAATCGCCTAATGCGATGATACCAACGGCGGTATCGAGCTGAGGGATCAGCTCCAAGTCTTCCGCCAGATTAACCATTTCTTGAGTGGTAAAATCAATGGTATCAACGGGAGTAAATCGACAAAGTGCTTCAAATTTTGAAATTTGCCATGTGGCAACATTAATAATTGGTTGATAGTGAACGCTAAGGTGCTGGTTTTCTATCGCCTCTCTGACGATAACTTCAAGCTGTTTTTTTCGTTCCAATTCTTGGTGTGTTTTACTGTGATAGAAGCTGATACTGGTTTGCCCATTTTTCTGGCTCTCCATCATCGCTTGCATAGAGTGTGCAATAGAGCGCTTTGGAATATCAGTGTCGTAACCAATGATAGACACTCCGATACGCCCATTGACTACACTATTATGTATCTGTTTCCCTGCTTCTGATTTCACTTCTTGAAAAAACAGGCGAATAGACTTCATCAATGCCCGTTGAGTACTAATTTTATTTTGAGAGACACTTTCAACACACACAATAAATACGCCACTAGAGAGATAGCCCGCTAAGCTGCTGTAACGACTTCGAGATAAGGTATCAGAGAAAGCTTGGCGATATTCTAATAGGCTCATTTCAGAGAAGTCAGGTTGTAGCGCAATGACTATTTTTTTACTCTCGACGGTATTTGAACAGCAAAGTTCTTCCAGTAACTCGGTAAATTTTTCTTTAGTTGGCAACTGAGTTAAGAGCTCAACGCCCCCTAGCCCTTTATCAGCGATACGAAATAGCTGATTAGACAGGTCGACCGCCATACCAAGATAATAAACTTTGCCATTACTTAGATTTATTTTCTGAATCGTCAACTCTTGAGGATTGATCGAGCCTGAGGCATGGCGACTCAATATATTCCCTGTCCAATGCCCTTCCTCACCGATCTTACGCCACATTTCTTGATAGAACTCATCAGAGTGTTTACCTGCATTGAAAATGTTCGTTCTCAATCCAAGCATTTCATTTCTATCAAAACCTTTTAACTGTTCGAAATAGCTGTTGCACGTTAATATGCGAGTATCACTGTCTGTCACAATGATGCCATGATGTTTATTCTCAAACAGTACCTGAAATATCTCACACAGATCACTCATTGACGACAAACCAATTAAAGGGCGAAAGGTTCCGCTAATGGCATTATGCTCTGGCTTCTCCATATACACTTCAACCTGAACCAACCCGCCCCCTTTAGGCATTAAAGTGCAATTAAGGTATTCACTTTTCCCAGTTTGCAGCACTCTTACAAGAGCACTTTTCATTTCATTCTGTTGGGGAGCAGGCATGTAATCTAAGATGTCATCCATCGAATGAATCAAGCCAGAACATTGAAGCAAACCTTCAATCATCTCTCTATCAAAATCAAACTCGCGTTTATCTAAATTTAAATGCCACTCATAAGCGACCGAGGAGTTGAATATAATATCGCTACCATGTACACCAACCTCAAGCGATTTACTGTCTAACGCAGTATTCTCAGTTTCCATAATTAGCCTCTCCATAGCCGTTAACGTCTAGCCTTATCGATATAGTATTGACCTATATTTTCTATTCAGCGTTATTTTCTCTCTACATATGAATATAGTTGAAAACCGTAATTATACTGAGGTTAAATTGAAAAGATTCTGACCAATTGTGCTTAATATATTCGCTTGATTTCGACTAAACTAGCTACTCGCTCAACAAGTCGCTATAATCTGCCCTCGCATTTCTAGAGGTTAAAATATGCACAGCAAAATCACACCAATCTTTGAACATAAAAAATACTGGGCAGAGTGTTTTGGAACCGCTCCTTTTCTACCGACGAGTAGAAAAGAGATGGATGAACTTGGTTGGGATAGCTGTGACATCATCATCGTTACCGGAGATGCGTATGTCGACCACCCAAGCTTTGGTATGGCGATCATTGGCCGTTTACTTGAAGCTCAAGGTTTCCGCGTTGGCATCATTGCCCAGCCTGAGTGGAACAACAAAGACGCCTTCATGGAACTGGGTAAGCCAAACTTATTCTTTGGCATAACAGCGGGCAACATGGACTCGATGATCAACCGCTACACATCTGATCGCAAACTACGACACGATGACGCTTATACGCCAAATAATGAAGGTGGAAAACGACCAGATCGCGCAACATTAGTTTATTCTCAACGTTGTCGCGAAGCCTACAAAGGCACACCGATTGTTCTTGGTGGTATTGAAGCCAGCCTACGTCGTGTTGCGCATTATGATTATTGGTCAGACAAAGTTCGTCGCTCTGTATTATTCGATGCAAAAGCAGACATCCTATTATTTGGTAACGCGGAGCGTGCCTTAGTCGAAGTTGCCCACCGCCTTGCCGATGGCGAAGAGATTTCAGATTTAACGAACGTTCGTGGAACAGCGGTTAGCTTGCCAGCCGCTCCTGAGCATTTTAAAATCATCGACTCTTCACGTATTGAAAAACCGAACAAAGCTTATGTTCCGGTTAACCCATACGCAATTGAAACGCAATGTGATACCAAGAAAGATGAAGAACCAAAAGCGCAACCAATCACCGTTCGCCCTTCGCGTCATGATTCTAAAACAACAGCGGTTCGCATTCCTGCTTTTGAAAAGCTAAATAACGATCGTATTTTGTACGCACATGCTAGCCGTATTCTTCACCTAGAAACAAACCCATACTCAGGCCGCGCATTAATTCAGCGCCACGGCGATCGTGAATTGTGGGTTAACCAAGCCCCTATTCCTCTTGCGACAGAAGAGATGGATTACGTATTTGGGCTTTCATACAAGCGTGTCCCGCACCCTATGTATGGAAAAGCAAAAATCCCAGCTTATGACATGATCAAAACTTCAGTGAATATCATGCGTGGTTGTTTTGGAGGTTGTTCATTCTGCTCAATCACAGAACACGAAGGTCGTATCATCCAAAACCGTTCTAAAGAGTCGATTTTGGAAGAGATCGAAGACATTAAAGATAAAGTACCCGGTTTCACAGGTACTATTTCTGACTTAGGCGGCCCCACGGCGAACATGTACCGCTTAGGTTGTTCAGACCCTAAAGCGGAAATTAATTGTCGTCGTCCTTCATGTGTTTTCCCTAAGATCTGTGAGAAGCTTAATACTGACCACCAGCACACTATCGATCTCTATCGCGAAGCGAGAAAGGTTCCGGGTGTGAAGAAGATCATGATCGCATCTGGTGTTCGTTACGACTTAGCTATCGAATCTCCTGAATATGTACGGGAGCTTGTAACCCACCACGTAGGTGGTTATCTAAAGATAGCTCCTGAGCATACTGAAAAAGGCCCTCTGGACCTTATGATGAAGCCAGGCATGGGTACTTACGACCGTTTTAAAGAGATGTTCGAGAAGTACAGTGCTGAAGCAGGTAAAAAGCAATACTTGATCCCTTACTTTATCTCCGCTCACCCGGGAACAGAAGATGAGGATATGCTTAACCTTGCAATGTGGCTGAAAAAACACAATTACGAGTGCGACCAAGTTCAGAACTTCTATCCATCTCCAATGTGTAATGCTACATCTATGTATTACTCAGAGACTAACCCTCTCAAACGCGTTAAATACAAAAAACGTGAAGATGTACCCGTTCCTAAGGGTGATCGCCAGCGTCGTCTGCACAAAGCATTGCTTCGTTACCACGATCCAGACAATTGGAAGATCATTCGTGAAGCGCTAATCAATATGGGTAAAAAACACCTAATTGGTGATAAGCCAAACTGCTTAGTTCCAGAAGAAGATTTGGATGCACGGACTCCAGCCCAACGTAGAAAATCAGGGCGTCATGGTGCAAACCGATTCGCGACTAAACATACCAAAAACCAACCTGGATTTGGCCCTAACCGCTCAACACCGGATGAAGGTAATGGCAATAAAGGCCGTAATTCCAATAACCAAGGCGCAGGAAAAGCAGGCTCAGGTAAGCAAGGTTCTGGGCAGGGGCAAAAGCCAAACCGCGGTGGTAAACCTAGTCAAAATGGGAAGCCAAGTAGTAGCGGTCGACCAAGCCAAGGTGGAAAATCAGGTCAAGGTTCTCAAGGTGATAACCGAAATAATGGTGGGAATAGACCGCCTAAAAGACGTTAAACTTAGTCGTGTTTTAGACCCTAATAACAATGGCTAGCTAGTGCTGGCCAATGTTGTATTTGAAACAGGCGAAATGGAAAGAAGAGACTAGGGTTATGTTCTCTTTTAATGCTAGGTTTTTATTGCCTAACGTTCTCAATCGCTACTTTTGTCCACAACGTAATCAATGAACGCCTTTCCTTCTAGAGGTTTACTAAAGTAGTAACCTTGAATAAATTGAATATTTTTCTCTTTGGCGTAAATTAACTGCTCCATTGTTTCTACCCCTTCAGCAACAACAGGTTTATCTAAGTTTGTAGCCAGTGACGCGATTGAATTAAACACTGTTTGTAATTTTGCATCATCAACCACATGAGTAACAAAGGCTCTATCAATTTTGATCTCGTCAAAGCTCAATCGACATAAGTAGCTCAGGCTCGAAAACCCTGTACCAAAGTCATCAATCGACACTTTAAATCCAAAGGTTTGAAGTTGCTCTAACACTTGATTTACATAATTAAAATTGTCGATTAACGCCGACTCGGTTAACTCTAATTTGATATTTTTAGGGGTAAGTTTAGCCTGCTCTATGGCGAGCAATAATTTATCGACAAAATCCACATCTAATATCTCTACCACACTAATGTTAAGGGCAAACAGAAGTGTATCTGTATCAACACCTTTTGTTTCTAGCTTGGTAATGAGTTCTTGCAGTTTGCGAATATTAAACTGAGTCAAAATTCCTATATCTCCAATTTTCTCTGCTATAGGAATAAACTCGACAGGTGATACCATTTTTCCATTTAACGTCCAGCGAATTAAACACTCAGCACCGGTTACTTTTTCACTGACAGTATCGTGAACTGGTTGAAACAAAACGTAAAATGAATCATCAAGGTTATCTTGACTCACCGCTGCTCGAAACTCAGTTTCAAGATTATTTTGATGCTCTATTTGTTTGGCTAAATCTTCTTGAAACTCCGCTAAACGAACTCGCTCAGACAGCACATCCAATATCGCCATCTCAGCCTTATTTAAACTTTGAGCATGGGAATCTCCGTCTTTTTCAAGGTAGTAACCCAAAGCAACATTACTGAAGAAATGTCGGTTATTGAAATGGAAAGGTGCATTAAGCACGCTGTAAAAACTTTCAACATCAAACTGGACTTCCGGGGGGATAAATATATTAAAGCTGTCCGTTGAGTGTTTACTGCATATTGCGCTTTCTACTTCAGTCGTGACTCGAGCTAATATTTCCATAAAAACGAGATTTGCAACCGCGGTTCCCCAGATCTCATTTATTCGTTGGTAATTACAAATACGGACACAGCACACTAAGCCATGATGGTACTCATTCGAAATCTTCGCTAAGAACGCTTCGCGATATAAAAGGCCGGTATGGGGATCGAGCATCGAAAGTTGGCGATTCAGTCGACGCGTCGTGATGAGTTCCCCTTGTTCAACAGCGTGTAACATACATAAATTACCGTGGTACATTACCGATAGTTTGATCCATTCGACATTTTTATCTGGGTAGCTAATGCCCACTTCAATGTCACTTGTCTTCTGTAGGGTAATCGTTTCACGAAGTAATTGAGGTAAATCGACACGTTGGTATTGATCGTCCACAAACCCAATATCAGCAGCAAACAAACTAGCGCTAATTTGTGTTCGAAATAGTAACTTAGCTTCTGCTGATAAGGACTGAACCATTAAGTCATTATCAATTTCTATGTAAGCTATTTTTAACGCTAACAACTGCTCACTCAACGAATTCATTTATCCACCAACGCCTTTTGAACTTGATAAGGTAACGCGTGAAGGGAAAATACGCCTTTTACGCCACCCTTTGCTATTGCCTCTTTTGGCATGCCAAACACTAAGCTACTTTCTTCATCTTGAGCCAAGGTCATTGCACCGGCTTGACGCAATTCCATCATTCCTTGTGCTCCATCATTACCCATTCCGGTTAAAATCACGCCTATAGCATTTTCTCCGGCTACTTGAGCGGCAGAGCGGAATAAAACATCTACCGATGGCTTATGCCTTGAAACCAACGGCCCATCCTTTAATTCTAGGTAATAATGGCCAGAGTAACAGCCGATCATAAGATGTACCCCTCCTGGCGCTATATATACAAACCCTGATTGAAGGGCCATTTTATCCTCTGCTTCAATCACTTGATGAGCATTTTCGTGATTGAGTCGCTCTGCAAATGCTTTGGTAAATTTTGCAGGCATGTGCTGAACAATGACAATTGGCGGACTACCCATTGGAGTTTTAGCCAAAAATCGAGATACAGCGTCAGTTCCACCAGTGGAAGCCCCAAGAACAATAATACGGTCGACAGACGTCACTTTTTTATGGGTAACTTGCAGCACTACATCCGCAGTGTGCTTCTCTCTATACGCCTCTTCCCCTAGGTAGGTTAACGCTTTTACCTTTACCGTTGCAGCGTGTTTTAAAGCTTTTAAAATACAAGAAACCTCTTGCGAGTGAAGGTAATCAGAAAGGCAGCTCTGTGGCTTATTTATCACTTCAATGGCACCAGAAGAGAGAGCTTCAAGGCTTAAGTTAGGCTTTTCCTCTGTTTTAGAGGAACAAATAACAGTAGGCGTTGGATGTGTTGACATGATCTGCTTCAAAAATGTAATTCCATCCATTTTAGGCATGGCTATGTCGAGTAAAATAACGTCTGGCCACTGCTTATCCATTTTTCTCATTGCCAACAAAGGATCAGGTGCAACACCAATCAGAGTGAGATCTTTGTCAGCATCAACAACCTCTCCAAGCACTTGCCTCATTACCGCCGAGTCATCAACGATAAAGACTTTGAATGGTTCTTTATTCATGGGCCACCTTTCGGTAGATACAATTGTCGATTAACTCTACGTTTGGGTTATCTCGTAAAACATTTTCACTATGTCCTAAAAATAGAAACCCACTAACCTTCAAGGCCGAAAGAATATTGTTCACTATCAGTAGTTGAGTTTCGGTCGGAAAGTAGATCAAAATATTTCTTAAGAAAATAATATCGTAAAGATTATGACCTTTTGATTGCAATAAATTGTGAGACTGAAAATGACAGAAATTTCGTAACGCTTTAATTAACGTGAAGTGGTCAGAAAACGAGCCTACGCCTTTTAAACAATAAGCCCGTCGGTAATGAGATGGTATCTTCTCTGCCAGCGATAAGTCATATTGACACCGCTTCGCTTGTTCAATGGCAAGCTCTGAAATATCAGTCCCTAATAGCGACCACCGACCTGAACCCACCACATTTTGCAATACCATAGCTAGCGTATACGCCTCTTCCCCCGTGGAGCATGCCGCGCTCCAAACTTTAATTTGTCTGGTTTCACATAGACTAGGCAAAAGCCTACATAGCGCTTCAAACTGGTACTCTTCACGGAAAAATGAGGTCTCATGAGTGGTCATTTTGTCGATAAACTGCCAAAACTCCCCCTCTTCACTGTGATCAGCTAGAGACGACAAATATTGATTGAAACTGTCACATTGATTAGTAGCAAGACGAGCCTGAAGACGGTTTTCGACCATGCTCCGTTTATGGCTAGCCAAGTGAATACCAGTATACGCCTCAACCAATTTTTGAATTTGTACAAACTGCTCGTCACTCATTACTTTTGCCATTCCGCTACTCTCTAAAGCGCAGGAGTGATTGCTGATGGCTTAACATCTCTTGATTGATGACTTGGCTATTAAGCAAAACCGGCATATCGAGAATCGGAAATACTTGCCCATGAACTCGAATCATCCGCATAACAAATTGCTCAGGAATATGAGAACCAAACGCCGGCTTATTTGTATTCATGCTGCTGTTAACCATCTCGATAGAACGTACTCGATTGACGATGAGCCCAATTACAACCAATTCTTGAGTTGTTTGATCAGTGTATTCATACAGCACTATACAGCTGAATTTATCGTATTTTTGACTTTGATCCAGCTCTAATCGAATTGCAGCATTAATAACTGGAACGACACTCCCTCGAACATTGATCACGCCATTAATCACATCAGAGCACATCGGTACGGTTGTTATTTGGCATAGCTCTATGACCTCTTTTACTGAGTGGATTGGAATAGCAAAGACCTCATATCCTATATCGACAAACAGAAGCCCCATACCATCTTGTTCGGTGATCTCGTAGTCGAGTAGTTCCGTCACAATTAATCTCCTGTGCCTAAAGTATCTGGCAATGATGGCTCACTTGATTGCAGCGGCTCGATGTTTGGCTTTTCTTTCGGCCCGTTTTGGTGTTGTGACAACCAATCCCATTGAGCACTGTGTAACAACTGGTCAACATCGATAATAGTTAATAGCCGTGAATCAAGTTTCGCTAAACCTTTAAGCAGAGGGTTAGCTAAGTTACCTGCTAGATCTGGAACTGGCTCGAGTTGATCATCATTTATGTCAATAACTTGTGTAACCAAATCGACTTTATTTCCAATATAAAAACGTTCACCGTGATGCTCTAGCTCTGTCACTACGACACAGGTTTTTGGGCCAACTTGTAAGGTCTCTTTACCTAAACACAAAGAGAGTTCAAAAATAGGTAGAAGTTCGCCACGTAAGTTCATCGCCCCTTTGATGTAGTTCGGCGCCCCCGTTATAGGCTCAACTTGTGGGTATTCCATGATCTCCTTAATTTTGGCGATCGGATAGGCAAAGAGGCTCGAACCTACTTTAAATTCTAAGTACTTATCGTGACGATGTGTTTTGATTTCGCATTCACTCACGACGCTCTCCTAATCTTTAAAAGGAATATAACCAGATTCAGGTTTAGCTCTTTTTCCGTGCTTCTCTGATCTTACTGAACTTTGTCTCTCCCCTTGCCGGTACGAACGGTCCCCTTCTGAGGTGAGTTTGAAAAAGCTGACTGTTTTTCTAATTTCACTGGTTTGTTCCTGAACCATTACCGCTGTTGACGCTAGCTCTTCTGAAGCAGACGCATTTTGTTGTGCAATTTCGTCAAGCTTAGAAACGGTTCGATTTATCTCTGCAACACTGGTGCTTTGTTCTGTAGAAGCCGCCGTAATTTCTTGTACCAAATCGGCTGTTTTTTGAATATTTGGCACCATTCGATTGAGCATGTCACCGGCATGCTGCGCCACTTTCACACTGTTATCCGCCAATGTACTGATTTCTTGCGCGGCAATTTGGCTTCGTTCTGCCAGTTTTCGTACCTCATCAGCGACCACAGCAAAGCCTTTGCCATGCTCGCCAGCACGTGCGGCTTCTATTGCAGCGTTAAGTGCCAACAAATTCGTTTTATAGGCAATATCTTCAATAATGCCAATCTTCTCAGCGATAGCTGTCATTGCATCAACGGTATCATTTACCGCTTGCCCCCCTTCATTGGCTTCAGAGCTAGATTGCGTAGCAATACCATTTGTTACTTTAGAGTTATCGGTATTCATTGAGATGGAGGAACTCATTTGGTCAAGTGATGCACTGGTTTCTTCTACACTCGCGGCGAGCTGACTAGACGTGGTGCTGAGCATTTGAGAAGTAGTAGTGACTTCATTGGTGCTATGAGCAATTGACTCTACCGAATTTTGGATATCAAGTAGAATATTCTGAAGCTTGTCGATAAACCCATTAAAACTTTGAGCTGTTTCGCCCACTTCATCTGAACCAAAGTCGGGGATCCTTCTCGTCAAATCCCCTTCACCTGAGCGTAAATCTTCCGCCGCTTCAGCAAGCGCTTTAATCGGTATGACGATACCTTTAATCAAAAACAGTGCAATGACAAATGCTAGGACTACCGCTAACCCTAGTAGGCTCCAGATTAGCGATATACTTTCTCTTGCCGCATCGATTAGGTGACTTAAAGACTCCGCACTTCGATCGTTTGCTGTTGAGCTAATTTGATCAAGAATCGTCTCTAGTTTTCGAAAGACTTCGTGTTCAAGTTTGTCGATTTGAGTGGCAGCTTCAAGCTTGTCTCTTGGTCGGTATGTCGCAAAAATATCCTTACCACCATTGTAGATTTCCATATACATCCGTTCTACCTGGCTTAAGCTTTGTATTTCATTCGGTTTTCTCTCGAGAGGTTTGATTTGAGAAAGGAAACCGGCAAAAGTGCGAGCCTCTTTTTCAAATGCATCTACCGCACCGATTTCACCTCGCATATAGTCGTTGAGCGCCGACATCATATCGCCCTGCTCATCTATCAACTCGAGATAATATCGAACCCCAGGTAGGTCATCATTCAGTACCTCTTGGAAATCTCCCGTTCTCCCTGCATCAGCTACTTCTTCTTCCTTTAACGCATCTAGCAATCGCTCGAGTGGCTCTGAGGACTCAGTGATTAGTCGGTTATATTGTGCTACAGCATGAATTTCTAAACTCGGGTCAAACTGATGAAAGACTAACGTTTCCATGTCGCCATAATATCGTTTGGACAAATCGTCTAACTGTCGCATTAATACCGGATCAACCGAGTTGAGTTGCTTTAACTGCTCGAAGAAAGTCACAAATTCAGTGTAGTTGGCGACAAAATCTTCTTTCTCTTCCGCCTCTCCCGTAATGAATTCCAGTACATTTGAATTCATGTCACCAAGTTCATCAAGCATACTCAACGACAAAATTGCCGCAGGAATATCATCCTGACCAACACTCACCGCATAGGATTCAATGGTACGGTTTTTTATCTGTACCGAGATGGCAATAATCAACAGCAACAGCCCCATGGTGCACATGGCGATAATGATTTTATTGCGTATCGACAGTTTTCCAATCATGTCTTTCTCCTCGGCTTTGTTTAGTAAACCTAACTGTTAGTACAAGGGCACTAATAAAAGGTGCTAAACAAAGCGTTCTGATATATCTGTTTCACTGCGACTCAAGATAATTTGAATCAATGCGAATATGTCCAAAATAATTGCGACTTCACCACTGCCTAATATGGTTGCACCGCTTACACCTCTTAGGCCTTCGAATATCGGTCCAAGAGGCTTAACCACTGTTTGATATTCACCGCTTAATGCATCCACTATCAGGCCTGCCCTAAATGAACCGAACTGTACAACCACCAATGCTTCCTGCTCGAACTTTGTTTCTGATTCAATGCCAAACCACTCACTTAAACGAATAAACGGCAAGATTTCATCCCGTAAATTAATAAACTGCTTGTTGGTAATGGCTTCTATTGAAGTGATTTCTCGAAGCTCTAAACATTCCACGACATTGTCTAACGGGATCACATAATTACTTCCTGCAACTTGGAACATAAACCCATCAATAATAGATAGCGTTAAAGGCAGACGAATGATGAATCGGGAACCAATACCGACTTGGCTATCCATTTCGATAGTACCCCGCAACAGCTCGATGTTTCTCTTGACGACATCCATGCCCACACCACGACCAGAAAGATCGCTGACTTTTTGTTTGGTTGAAAATCCCGGTTCAAAAATGAGTCTTTGCACATCTCGCGACGCAAGGTCACTAGAGGTGTTGATTAACCCTTTGTCTTTGGCCGTTGAGATGATGTGACTTTCATTAAGCCCACGACCATCATCTGATACTTCAATGACGATTGAACCAGAGTCATGGTAAGCATTAAGGCGGATCATTCCTTTGGGTGATTTGCCAGCTTGTATTCTCTCTTCTCTGCTTTCAATACCATGGTCCATGGCGTTTCGCATAAGATGAGTTAACGGATCGCTCAGCTTCTCAACAAACGTTTTGTCTAACTCGGTTTCTGCTCCAGTAATGACAAGATCAACGTCTTTACCCAGTTCAGAGGCAATGTCTCGAACCACACGTTTGTACTTTTTAAAGGTATCGCCTATTTGAACCATTCTAAGTTGTAAGGAGCTATCTCTAATACTTTCAACCAGACGCTCTAATTGAGCCATCGCCTCAATGAGCATTTCATTACCGGTTTCATGAGCCAGTAAGTTTGTTCTCGCACCAGTGATGACCATTTCTCCAACTAGATCGATCAATAGATCAAGCTTTTCAGCCTCTACTCGTAGGGTTTTAGTGACTGCTGCACTTGGGTGTTGTTTGCTTACTGCCGCTTTAATTAGATCTGATGGTATTTGCTGGCTATCGGTCAGAACACTGCCAAGCAAGGGAGCTGGAGGGTGTGAACTACCCAGTAGCTCTTGCATGCTAAGACCCTGATTTAATTCATCCCGACTTAAAGCACCGACCTGTACTAATATCTCACCTAATTTTTGTTTTGACTCTGGAAGGTGATGGATGAGTTCTATATAGGCACTGATTTGACTATCTGGTGGAATGATAATTAAGGTTGCGTCATTAAGAATAAACTCAAAAACGTCGAGAATATCTTGTCGGTTCACCGCTGCCAATAGACGGATTTCAAAGCCTAAATAGCACTTTTCGGGCTCAAACGTTTCCATTTGGCTTAATCGTTCATCAATAACATGAACGGATTCTAATTCACCGAGTTTTGATAAATAGCGAATAAAGGAAATAGGGTCCAAACCATCTTGGAGTACATTGGCATTAGGACGAAATGATATATGCCATGTGCCACTAGAGTAGGACTTGGTATTAGACTCATTCTCAACGGTATTCTCTGTGGGGTTATTTTCATGTTTTAAGTCAGGAAGGTAATTAAGTATTTGTTCTGAAAGCGCACTCGTTTTGGATTCTAAAAGGTCTGAATATTCTGAACCAATACCTGAAATATGCAGTTTTAATAAATCGGTAGACTCAATCATCAATGACATGATCTGCATATCAATGTTGAGTTCTTTCCCTCGAAGCCGTTCAAGCAACGATTCCAATATATGGCTAAAACTAACCAGTTCGTCTAATCCAAAAAGCCCTGCACTCCCCTTAATCGTATGTATCGCTCGGAATACCTCATGCAGCCAACCCATACGCTCTTGGCGACTGTTATTCTCATTATCCAACAGCAGTTGTTCTGTTTCATTAAGAAGCTCCTCCGCCTCTAAAATGAAAGTAGTGAGCGCCTCATTAATATCAGCACTCATGCTCATCACTTAGTTTGTGTGGATCATCGACTTTCTGCGAGCAACACAGTAAATGCTCTTCTAAATTGAGTAATTTAATATAATTTGATACCACACTGCTTAGCGCACTCAGTGGTGGAGTAACATGATAGTGATTAGAAAGCTTAGCAAACCACACTAAAAGCTGAAAACCCGCTGTATCGAGCTCTTCAACTTCAGAAGCATCGAGTTGAACGGGCTGCTCTGATTCAAATAGTTCAAACAGTTCTCTATGAATGTCACTGACCTCATATATCGTTAACTCTTGTGGCAATACGTACACTTTTGGCCCCATAAAATCCCCTACGATGAAAGTAACTTCGATACCGCTTGCAGCATTTGGTCTGGTTTAAACGGCTTAATCATCCAAGCCTTTGCCCCTGCTTTTCTGCTCTCTTCTTTCAAATATTCTTGGTTTTCGGTGGTGAGCATAATGATGGGCGTAAACTTATATTTATCTAATTTTTTGACCTCTTTGACGAAATCTATGCCATTCATGTTAGGCATATTGACGTCGCTAATAATAAGGTGAACACGAGACCCATCTAATTTACTTAATCCATCCACTCCATCTTTAGCTTCTAATACATCAAAACCTCCTCCACTTAAGGCAATATTCACGACCTGACGTAGTGACTCGGAATCATCAACAATTAGTATTGTTTTCTTCATCGCTTAATTTCTCCCACTAGAAATAGGTTATGCCTTCATTAGATGGATTTTGGGTGCTCTTTTCTGCTACAGCTAACTCTGTTCGACTGGTAATTCGGCTAAGTTCACTTACAAGCCAACTCTCATCCCAACTCTTTTCCTCTTGCTCTAATAAGCGTAGCTGTTCAATGATCAATTCAAGCCCTTCCTTTACCCCAGCCTGCCTCTGCAAGTTTCTATCACCATGCTGAAGTACCTCGATCAGTTCGTTGTAAGCTTGGTTCATCTGTTTTTCTAATCGCTGTTTCTCTTCACTTTGATTTTCAGACGTCATCGTATCTCTCTGTTTGACAAGGTGACTTAACTGAGCAAACAGTGTGGTGATTTGAGTAATGGATTGATTTGAATCTTGATAAGAAATTTCGAGCTGTTTATTTAACTTAGGAAGAAATACACGCTGAATGGATCGCAATGCCATTTGATGAGAACGGCTGGCATTCTCTATAGAGTAGCGTTGATGAAACCAGATCGTCAGAGCAACGATCATCAGAGTGGCAAACAAGGTATTCCAGGCAAAACCAAACAGCACTAATAATATAATTAGTACGCTAGCACTCATTTGAATTGTTCGACAAATGCTGCCCACTCGCATTTTCCCTTTATTTACAATCTAGTAAATAGCCTAGTTCATATTTGGCAAGATGCGGTGAATTTGAGAGAACAGAGACAAAAAAGCCTCAATCACGAATTGTGATTGAGACTTGGATTTTACATTTCGATTTGCGCCTAGCTTGGCCACAATAGTGACTAATCACTGACTTGATACACGCCGTTTAGCTATATTGCTCTTCGAACTCTTTCATGAGTTGAACCAGTGCTTTGACACCTTCAATTGGCATCGCATTATAAATAGATGCTCTCATTCCACCAACAGCCCGGTGTCCTTTCAAAGCAGCCAAACCACGAGCCTCAGCTTGCTTTAGAAACTCACCATCTAATTCAGGCTTACTCAATTGAAAGGGAACATTCATCAACGAACGATTGTTTGGATGAACGTTATTGTTATAGAAACTAGATTGATCGATGGCATCATAAAGTAGCGCTGCTTTTTCTTTATTTACTTGCTCAATCGCTTTGACACCACCTTGTGCTTTTAACCACTTAAACACCAAGCCAGATAGGTACCATGCAAATGTCGGAGGTGTATTGAACATCGATTCTTTTTCAGCTAACACTTTGTAATTCAATATGCTTGGCAGTACATCGGTCGCTAACTCCAACAAATCATCCCGAACGATAGCAATACAGATACCTGCAGGACCGATATTTTTCTGGGCACCCGCATAGATAACGCCATATTTGGAAACATCAATCTCACGTGAAAGAATGGTTGATGACATATCAGCGACTATAGGCAGATCCGTATCTGGAAGATCGTTTATCTCAACACCATCGATTGTCTCATTTGGACAAAAGTGCACATAGGCAGACGCTTCATCGATCGCCCACTCTTTTGCCGCAATGACAGCAGCTTTATTATCAAGTGTCGTTTTAGCGTTAAAGACATCGGTCTCACAATAGCGACCCGCTTCAACAATCGCGCTTTCAGCCCAGTAACCTGCATCGATATAGGTTGCCTTGGTTTTTGAGCCTAATAAATTCATTGGAACAGCTGCAAATTGTGCTCGAGCACCACCCTGGCAAAACAGAACTTTATAGTTCGAAGGAATGTTCAGTAGGTCTCTAAGATCCTGTTCAGCGTCTTCTGCGACTTTAATAAAAGATTTACTGCGATGGCTAATCTCCATCACTGACGTACCTAGGTTATTCCAATTGATAAATTCGGCTTGAGCCTGTTCCATCACGGCTTTAGGTAGGCCAGCTGGGCCAGCACTAAAATTAAATACATTATCCGTCGTGGGCTGCATGCGTTTCCTTGCTCCTAATAAAATAATTTCATCTTCTGACTGTGATTAATAGCACGTTTTTTTGAGGATAAAAAGCAACAAAAGAGCCCCTAGGAGCTCTTTTGTTTTTGAAATGCTATTTTTGGCTAGTTTAATACCGATTTAATTCTTTATTGCATGAGCATCGGTAACAGCAAGGCCATGAGCGGAATTTCTTGCCCACTTGAAAAGATAATATTCGCATTTTTTAACTCGGCTTTAATTTCATAGCCTTGTTCTGTTTGCTCAATAATCTCCATCACGATTGCTTCATCGATTCCCTGCTTAATAAACGGAAAATCAGTGACCAATTGGTTAGAGAAGTAAGTATTCAGCTCACCGGTTAACGCAGGCAATATTTTGGTCGGATCTTGCGAAACATCATCAGTACCTTCTGGAACACTTAGCTTCCATTTCGACTCAAATTCACCTTGACCGACTTTCAGCGACATCTTATTCATCGCCAAGTAAAAACCTTTCGAGAATAGCGACTCTACATAAGGAATTGCTTGTGCTATTTCCGCCTCTGTCATGATTGGGTTATTTTGATACATCGACATTAAGCTTTCAAAGGCCATGCTATCAATGTCACCCATCGAAAAGTCCATACTGAACTCTTCTATAGAGCCGTCTGGGGTAAACATAGAATCCATGCTCACTTTATGGTTGCTGTTTAATCGGCTTTGCTCGGTATTAATCCCAGAGCTAAACTGATATTGGCCTTTCTCAATTTCAAAGGCAGTTTGAGATGCTTGTAGGTCTGAAATGGTAAAACGCTCAATTGACACCGACTGCTCACCTAGCCAAAAGCCATTTTCTTGCTTACCTTCACCTTCGCCTTCAATACCCGAAAATACGATCTTTTCTCCAGTAGAGAAATCTAACTCTATCGATGGCATATCCAATTGGTAAGTCAGTTGACCAAGAACAGAAATATCCCCTTTGATGCTGGAAGGAGAAATAGAGATAGCGAGTTCTTCACCCGTTTGAGTTTGGTAATACCAACTCGCTAAGTTAACAGAGTAATCCGTATTGCCATTAAGTTGCGTGATTGTGTCAATGGTCAGTGGAAATTCACTATTATCTAAAGAAGAGTGTGCGCTCAAGCTAAACAAGCCATGAGTAACGGCACTAGAAATGACAAACTCTGTCGGCAAATCATCCGCTTGAAATTGAGCAATCAGATCAGGATCCTGTAAAACGTATCGCGTTTTTATGCTTGAGCTTAAATAACCACGATCATATTCAACAATTTCTGCGCTAACTAAATCACTACCTAAATGAGTAACCCCGTCAGTAATGACATTTTGTCCTATCTGACCAACCGCTAAAGGCCAGCACAATGTAAGTAATACAGCACCACCAATAGCGCCTATCTTTTTCAGTTGCATCATAATGTTTGGTATTCCACTATTATTTTGACCAATTCCATACAGAAAAAAGTTTGAGTTAAATCAGAGTATTGCTTTTATTTTTAATAAGAGCAAATTTCTAAAACCTAGCTCCCATTACGCTTTATTGATAATTGATACAGTTTTCTCAGATCCGTTTGTCCGAGAGAAATTAGTGAACACATTTGCTCTACTGTACCTTGATAACAATCCAATAAGCGTAGAGCAGTTACGAACTGAGCTAAGCCACTTTTCTACACGCTTTGATATCCATACTGCTGAAAGCATAGAAGAAGCACATTGCACTTTAGATTTTTGTAAACAACAAGGACAAACCGTCGCCCTTGTTATTGCCAGTCATCATTCGCACTTTAACGGAGCAGAATTTTTAATTCAATTAGATAAATCTGCACATACAAAAACAGCTAGGAAAATATTGCTTAGTTGCGGACAAGATATTCAGGCCATCTTATCCGCGGTAAATGAAGGACGCCTCGATCACTGCTTAACAAAACCTGTGCAAGATAATCTTGTCTATAAAACCGTAAAAAAAGAACTGACTACGTTTGTAATAGAACAAGATAGAGACAACTTACTTTCATACAGCCTCATCTTGGATCAGCAACATCTGCTTAGAGCACACATTGATGCCAAGATGAAAAGCTACCAGGAAGGCTTTATTTCCGAGCACCATAGTCTTTCTGATACCGAGCTCGCGGAACAAGTGATCTCGGCTTTAAACCAGTTTTTTGCCCAAGAGGACGAGACCCTGGCTTGCCGAACTTACTCGGCCGATCACCTATTAACCAAAGAAGGTGAGGAAAACCGCTTTCTATGGTTTATTACTGAGGGAAAAGTAGCACTGTATAAAAAGGATGAGCTTGGGCAACAGCGTGAAGTGGTTCGTCATGAAAAAGGGAATATCATTGGTGGTATGTCATTTGTTACGGGTGAGTTTTCATTTTCTACCGCTCTCACGTTAACTCAAACAAAGGTGATTAAGCTCGACAGGGATATCTTTACCAAAGTCATGCACTCCAATACTCAATTACTACCGCTCTTTACTAATCTACTGCTTCGCCATTTCAATCGCCGATTACAGCGTAGTATCAATACCAAACTTAAGCTACAAAAGACGTTAGAGTCGCTCGAGTCAGCCCATCAACAACTGATTGAAAAAGAGAAAATGGCAATGTTAGGTCAGCTCGTTGCAGGGGTTGCTCACGAGTTAAATAATCCAGTAGCTGCGATACTTCGGGGGACTGAAACCCTCACTGATAAATTAAAAACACTGATTGAACTAGAAGCAACAAACCAAAGTAATACGACTGGTCAAGCCATTCTTGAACATGCCCTTCTCTCTTCTCCTGCCTCTACCTCAGAGGAAAGAGCAAAGTCTAAGTTGGTAGAAGCGGAAATAAAGCACCGATTGCTGGCTAAAAAACTGGTCAAGCTTCGTTTAGAAAGTGATGAACAACTCAAACAAATTGCCAAGCAAGACCCAGAAAAAGCACTTCAACTGGTTAATGAGTACGATGTCTATCATTCAACAGGCAGTACCCTACGATCTATTAATGTTTGCGCCCAACGAATCGCAGATATGGTCAAGAGTTTAAAGGGATATGCACGCCCTGATGACGAAGTTTTCCATCAAGCCAATGTCTATGAAGGTATAGAAGATACCTTAGTCATATTTGAAAATAGGCTAAAGCACCACACTGTCATTAAAGAGTATTGTGAGTTACCAAAGATTAGATGCCAACCTATTGCGCTACAACAAGTTTGGACAAACCTAATATCCAATGCAATTGATGCGCTACCCGCTCGTGGGCAACTAAAAATTCAAACGACATTAAAGACGATGGGTAACAAACCCGGCGTATTACTCTGTTTTGAAGACAACGGCAGTGGCATCTCCCCCACGCTAAAAGAACAAATCTTCACCCTTAATTTTACGACCAAGAAAGAAGGCAATTTTGGTCTCGGTATTGGTCTGTCTGTTTGCCAACAGATCATCCACCAGCATAGCGGAAAGATCGAAGTCGAATCAGCCACTAACGAATTCACAAGAATGAATATCTGGCTGCCTATTTAATCATCTCAATTTAACGGCAAGGAGTAATTATGAACAAATATCTTATCTTATGTGTTGATGATGAGCGTGACGTTCTCGAGGGTGTAATTCAAGATCTAGACTGCTTTGAAGAGCATTTCATTGTGGAAGCGGCTGAATCGGTTGCTGAAGCTAAAGGTATTATCTCAGACAGTGCCAATGATCATATTAAGCTGGCTCTCATCTTATGTGATCATATTATGCCCGAACAAACGGGTATCAGCTTCCTTATCGAGTTAAGCCAAGATAAGGAGACTAGCGCAAGCAAAAAGTTACTACTGACCGGACAAGCCGGCCTTAATGACACCGTAGAAGCGGTAAATCATGCAAGTCTTGACTATTTTATTGCGAAACCTTGGAAAGGTGATGATCTAAGAACCGCAATAGTTGAACAATTAACACAATTCATGATCGAGAATGAAAAAGATCTTATGCCCTGGGCAACAGTGTTAGACACAGAAAAAATCTTCAACGCGATCGCAAAAAACAGAATCAACTTTGGAGACTAATGCTGTTTTATCTTACCCTAGACATATTTAGGCACTAAAATTGCGTATTTTTTGCAAATACGACAAAAGAATGACATTTTTATTGGTGCCAACAAGCACGGATGCATTATCATGTCGTGATAAATCAGAGTCATAGCGGTTCCACTGCTTAGGACAACGGAAATAACTAGGAATAGGTTCATCGTTACTATGCGTAAAACAATCATTGCTACAGCTTTATTGCTCGCGTCGGGTCAGGCATTTGCAGAGACTGACCCAAATAGCCCATCAGTTATGAGTAACTTCAGTTACGACTACTTCGAGGCTCGTATTGGTGCAAGCCCAGTGACATTTGGTGGTGCGATCAGCAAGACTATCCACCCTAACGCACACTTTATCGGACGCATCGATTCAGAGTTTGAAGGTGACTACGACGCTGCAACTGGTTTTGGCTTTCACGCACCAGTTAATAATTGGGCTGATTTCACCGGTGAGATGCTGTTTCGTATTCAAGATCTAGGAAGCACTGAAACTGGCATCGAAGTTAATCTAGGTATTCGTCAATGGCTTGGTCCACAGTTGGAAGTCGGCGCTAAAGGTGGTTACGTTTCAATTGATAAAAAAGAAGATTGGATCGGCTCTGCGCACATTCGTTTCCACTCTACAGAACTATTCTCTGTTGGTGCAGAACTACGTATCAATGATACGTACGGTGAACAAGCGATGATGACTGCAAGATTTAAATTCTAGCCAGAGTTTTGTCTACTACCCTATTTAACATCTGATTAGACAGTTTAAAGCGGGACAGTTCGCACAAGAAAGCCGCTCACATATTGAGCGGCTTTTCTTTGAGTCTGATGCGAATTAACTAGTGACAACTAGCCAATAACTGGCGTTTACGTGGTTCTTGTATCAGTTTCCAGTGAATGCCTTCGACTGCACCTGCAAACTTCCATAATAATTTAACGTCCACATCCGTTCCGTAAGCATTGCGAACCTTTGAGTAAACGGCTGGTGCGCCCAACTGCATAAAAGTATCGACATCGTCTATGCCCGCTTTTTTGACCATACGCTCAAGAGTTAACTGCATATTGGGTAGGTCGCGCAAGCGTTTACTCGCGGAAGACTTTTGAAATTGGCGCTGATCCACAGACAGCTTAATAGAGTCTCTTACGATCTCGTATAGAGCGGTATCTTGCTGCCTAAATATATGAGTTATATCGTAATAATTAACTGTTGCTGTGGTTTGTTTTTTCACGTGACGATATTTTTCACAACCCAATTCATTTAATCTTGAATCCAATTGTTCTCCACCGCGGATAAAGATCTTCTCACCGCTGAGTAGAGCAAACATTGCCTCTTTTTTAAATAAGCCTATACCACCAAACATTGAACGCTTCTGAAAAGTTCCAAAGGCACCCACATAGTCCATAAATAGTTGTTCTGTCATATCCATTGATCCTTCTAATCATGTTACCCCGATTATTTGTGATCACCAGATAGCAGCTGTTTTAGCGAAAAATATAAAACTCCGAGACGTGTATTATAGTTGATATTGAGTTCGTCTCAGTTAGTAAACAAATGATAGTTAACGACGAAAAATAAGTCTGTTCAAACTTCACATCAATTAATCAAGAAAACAATATTTATGAGACCAGAATCACAAATAGACTTTGTTATTGCTACGGAAAACTATAACAATTATATCAATACTGATATACGGACACTCTAAGTATGTAAGTTGTTGCTAATCTACAGAGCTATTAGTTACACTGTAAGCAGTATTCCTTTGGTGACCGGCTATGAATCATTTATCTTTCTATTGGCTCCCTGACAATAAGGAGGCGCTCCTTCAAAGTATTGAGAGCGAATTTTCCGAACTTATTGCTCATTCGGTGAGTACTGGCAAAATAACCTTGCCACCTATTTCAGAAGTCGTTTTACGCATTCAATCTCTTTGCACGAAAGAAACGACAGAAATTATCGACATTGCTGACTGCCTTCTTGAAGACCCTGGACTTGCTGCTATTGTTATCCGAGTAGCAAACTCTGTTATTTTTAACAGGCGCAATATTACATGCACTGATCTTTTCACTGCAGTCTCCCGTTTAGGTATCCTACGCGTTCGTGACATTGTGACTGCACAAGCTATTGAACAATTGAAACATACTGTAAGTCTGAGCAAAGAGTGCAATCGCGTTCTTATAAAAAGCGCAGCAACCTCTAGAGAGCTTGCCGCTACTATGGTTATGGTGGCTAAAGCCTTTAAAGAGGAACAACCGAAAACGTATAAATATCTGGAAATCGAAAAAGCGCTATTATCGGGATTGATCGCCGATATCGGCCTATTTTGCATGGTCAACGAATACCATCAGTATTTAGAAAATGGGAACTACCTTGACCTTCAGATTGCGCTGCAGATTTTTGACTCACAGTGCTCCGCGTCTAGTCGACTGGTGCTAACTAGTTGGGGATTTGACCTTGATTTTATCAGCGTTGCAACTAACGAAAAGCATACCCAAGACGTTGAGATACCTTTGAGTTATCTAGATATTGCTAGAATCGCTAATCATATCCTGTTGTTTAGACGCCAAGATGAAGCTATTGAAGACCATTTCGTTGAATTCGACACCACTGGTGCAGATGTTTTGTATAAATTAACGAATTTGAGTGAATTCGACTTTAATATACAAATAAGTGAAGTAATCAATGCAAGTGGCTTATAACATCCAACTATTTATGAACTAATACCATTTTCATGTAACACAATTTCTGCGTAAAATAGACTCTTACGCAGAAATAGCTCACTTAAAAAATACTAAGAACAACAATAGGATTTTTAATGTTCTCAGGGATGATCTTTATATTTGCCCCACTTTTTGTGGGGTATTTAATTTCCATATCGAAAACTAATACTCTCAATGTTATTAATAAAATGACGTCATATCTTATTTACGTCATTTTGTTTTTGATGGGGCTAAGCCTCGCAGCACTAGATAACTTAGGGCAAAACCTGCAGTTAATTATAAAGTTCACTGCAACCTTCTTTATCTGTATCAGCTTATGTAATCTGGCAGTATTACCATTGGTAGACCGATTATTTCCAATTCATACCAATAACAAAACGTCCAAATTACCTTTGGCTAGCATGGCACTAGAGTCAGCAAAACTCATTTTAGTGGTCGGTGGCGGGCTCATTGTCGGCCTTTTGGGATTAATGAGCCTTCACTGGGTAGATACTGCCAGTGAATGGATTTTATTCCTTTTGCTATTTTTCATCGGTATCCAACTAAGAAATAGTGGATTGACATTACGACAAATTCTTATCAATAAGCAGGGAATGATCATCGCCCTGGTTATTATTATTACGTCATTAATAGGTGGAGTGATTTCTTCCTACATACTGGATATTGATCTCTTTAGAGCGCTTGCTATGGCATCAGGATTCGGTTGGTACTCGTTATCTGGTATTTTGATGGGTGATGCCTTTGGCCCTGTCTATGGTGGTGCCTCTTTCATGCTAGAGCTACTAAGAGAACTTGTAGCTCTGATTATGATTCCACTGTTAATTCGTTCAAAACCCTGTACCTCCATCGGCTATGCTGGTGCAACCGCTATGGACTTTACCTTACCTGTTATTCAGTCAACAGGTGGTGTAAGGTGTGTGCCAATTGCCATAGTTAGTGGCTTTATTCTCAGCCTACTTGTTCCAATACTTATGCTGTTCTTCGTTTCTTTAGCTGCGTAGCAGTAAACTGAAGATTAACAGCCAAAACTATAAGCACGAAAAAGTGCGATTAAAGGACTTATCATGAAACGCATTGTGATTGCTGCATTACTAACATTATCTTCGGGCTCAGTCTTTGCTGCTAGCTCTCAGTGTCTTACAGACAAGTACGACGCTTATATTGATGCATCACTAACTTGGTACCAAGATCTTACTGACCTAACGTCAGAACGTTATCCAGAACTAAAAGAAGTAAGCCAATGGTTCTTAGATGGTCGTAAAAATCATTTTGAATTAAACCGAGCGGCTGTTCATTACTATCTAGAAAATGACACTTCAAAAATCGCGTCAGGACAGTCCGTTGAAGCTTGGTTACAGCTAGAACAACACGATGTAAAAGAGCTTTCAGAGCGTGATGATGAATTAGGGAAAGCAGCAAAGCTCACCTTTAGTGATCGTCAAAGCACACCTCATGAAAAGAACTACGAGCTTCGCTCGGCCTTTGCTGATTTACTCAGTCACCCAAAACAAATCGATAGCGTTTTGCAAAAATACAATCAATCCATAAGTACTCTAGAAGAGATGGATTGCGAGTAATTCAGCTCGTGTTAATTGAAAAATATGCACACTAAATTAAGACGGGACATTAGTTCCGTTTTCGTTTAAATTGTGCCGTTCGCAATGGAAATTAGAAAAATAACGTAGCGGTATGGGATCAGAACAAAAAACAGTTGATGTAAACTTCGATAGTTTACTTCGCATATTTACGGTACCAGAAGGGCCAGATTCAACGTTAACTAAAATCGAGGATGGTCTCTCAAGAAACCTGAATCAATTTTTGCGTAAACATATCGTTGCCGAAGAGAAACCTCTTAGAGATATTGAAAAAGACTTCTCTAACCCCGTGATTCCGGAACAACCAGAATTCGTCTCGGATCATACTCAGCACTTGCTCGACACTTTAGTTGCGCAGTCTGTCCATACGTCCGCACCTAGCTTCATTGGGCACATGACTTCTGCACTACCCTACTTTTTGATGCCGCTGTCAAAAATCATGATTGCGCTTAATCAAAACCTAGTCAAAATTGAAACATCTAAAGCTTTCACGCCACTAGAACGTCAAGTTTTAGGCATGCTTCACCGCCTTATTTATAGCCAAGATGAAGCCTTCTATTCTCGCTGGATGCACAGTGCTGGCCACTCGCTTGGCGCATTCTGCTCTGGCGGAACGATCGCGAATATCACTGCACTTTGGGTTGCCCGTAACAATGCACTAAAAGCACAAGGTGAATTTAAAGGCGTTGAAAAAGAAGGGCTGTTTAAAGCCATGAAGCACTATGGCTACGAAGGGCTAGCGATATTGGTTTCAGACCGTGGTCATTACTCACTTAAAAAAGCGGCAGATACACTGGGGATCGGACAAGAAAGTCTAATTTCCATTAAAAGTGATGAAAACAATCGCCTATGCCCCGCTGATTTAAAAGCGAAGTTCGCTCAGCTTAAACAGCAGAATATTAAAGTATTTGCAGTCATTGGTGTCGCAGGTACAACAGAAACAGGCAGTATTGACCCTCTAAAAGCCATCGCTGAAATTTGTATTGAAGAGAAATGCCATTTCCACGTCGATGCAGCTTGGGGCGGCGCGACTCTCATGTCGAATAATCATCGCCCGAAACTTGATGGTATCGAATTGGCTGACTCAGTGACTATTGATGCCCACAAGCAGCTCTATATCCCTATGGGCGCTGGTATGGTGTTATTCAAAAAGCCTGATGCAATGAGCTCAATTGAGCATCACGCTCAATATATTCTACGTAAAGGATCCAAAGATTTAGGCACGCATACTCTTGAAGGCTCCCGTTCAGGAATGGCTATGTTGGTGTATGCGAGCATGCACATTATTAGCCGCCCAGGTTATGAGCTTCTCATTGATCAAAGTATTGAAAAAGCAAAGTACTTTGCAAACCTCATCGATGAGCAAGACGACTTCCAACTCGTGTCTAAGCCGGAGTTATGTCTTCTGACCTATCGCTATATGCCATCAAAGGTAGATGCTGCATTTAGAGCTGCATCTAAAGAGCAAGCGATGAAGCTCAACGAGTTGCTCAATGAGCTTACAAAGTTCATCCAAAAACGGCAACGCGAAACGGGTAAATCTTTTGTGTCACGTACTCGTTTAAACCCCAAAGAGATGCACGATCTCAATACCATTGTATTCCGTGTCGTGCTCGCTAATCCACTAACAACTTATGACATCCTAGAGGCCGTTCTTTGCGAGCAAAGAGAAATAGCGAAGCAAGCACCTAAATTGATGAATCAAATCAATTTATTGACAGAGAAAATATGTCAAACTAATTCTTAGCTTGTTTCCAAAATGAAAATTTATTTCTATTTATTGTCGCTATTTTGTCAGAATTGACGGTTATTTAGCCCAAACACTCAAATTTACTTTAAATTTTATTCAAAAATTGAAATTTAGTTTGAGGTTTGTCATATTCTCACCAATTGTAAGCAAGTAAACCTTTTGCTTAGGTTTATACTAAATTTATGGCGCTGAACTATTATTTTTGATTGTGATCGTAAGATTACACCCTTAGACGGGAATATGATCAGCTGGATGTTCTCTAGCCCTCGTGAACACTATGAACACATTAGAAAAAATACAAAAAAATCTAGAAAATTTCAGCAAATCTGAGCGCAAAGTGGCCGAAGTTATTATGGCTTCCCCACAAACTGCGATTCACTCTAGTATTGCTACGCTTGCAAAAATGGCGGACGTTAGTGAACCAACCGTTAACCGCTTTTGTCGTCGATTAGACACGAAAGGTTTTCCAGACTTTAAGCTTCACTTAGCTCAAAGCCTTGCTAATGGAACACCTTATGTGAATCGAAATGTCGAAGAAGATGACGGCCCTGACGCTTATACGCACAAAATTTTTGAGTCGACGATGGCTTGTCTTGATGTCGCGAAAAATAGCCTTGATTCGATGCAAGTTAACCGTGCCGTTGATCTATTGACGCAGGCGAAACGTATATCATTTTTCGGTTTAGGCGCTTCATCTGCAGTTGCTAAAGATGCTCAAAATAAGTTCATTCGCTTTAACATTCCGATCACCTGTTTTGAAGATGTTGTTATGCAGCGAATGAGTTGTATCAATAGCTCAGACAATGACGTTATCGTTCTAATTTCTCACACCGGACGTACTAAGAGTCAGGTCGAGATCGCTCATTTGGCCCGTGAAAATGGCGCAACAGTTATTTCAATCACGGCTAAAGATTCGCCACTGGATAAAGCGAGCTCTCTGTCGATTACACTCGATGTCCCAGAAGACACTGATGTATACATGCCAATGGCAAGCCGTGTTGTACAGATGACGGTTATTGACGTACTCGCAACGGGCTTTACATTACGCCGTGGCACCGGTTTCAGAGAGAATTTAAGACGCGTGAAAGACGCACTGAAAGACTCTAGATTCGATAAGATGAGTCAATACCAATAAGAAAACGGAGCATTGCGCTCCGTTTTTTGTTTCTGGTCAAATAGTTAGCCTCGTGGTTATATGAGGTTTTCTTCAATAGAGTCAGACAATATTTCGACGCTACTCAGCCTCTCATTTCGCTCTTCGCTACAACTCCCTGTACAGCTACACACTTGATTTAATATATGAATCAAACGGACCTTGGTTAATGGCAAAGGATTCCCCTTAATAGCCACAGACATAAGCGCATCTTCAGCAACCTTATCAAACGATGTTGCACAAACACCAAACTCACTCAATTCCGGTAGTTCTAGTTTGTTGAGCATCATTTGAACCCATAACACGCCATCTTCGACATGCACATTAGTTCTACCCGTCACTATTTGCGCTAATCGCATGTAGCGCTCAAGAACATCAGTTCGGCCAGATTCTTTGGCAACAGTAATATTCTCTTTCATCACATGAGGGGCCAATTGCCCTGCAATCACGCTGTGAGGCGCATTAAGCTTCCCCCCAAGTGCCGAAGCTAGCCCATGAGCAGCACCTAATTTTGCATTGTTCGTGGCCATTCCTCCAAGCGTTGCTGCAAACGAAAGGTCGGATCTAGCCGAATAATCATCATGACGACACGCTGCAATCACTGAGCTAGATAGTTTACGGAGCCCCTCTTCACATATCATATCGGTTAGCGGATTAGGTTCTCCACACACATACGCTTCCATTAGATGGGTGAACACATCCATCGCGCCTCTACCCGACGTGTAAGCATCCGTACCATACGTTAAGGTTGGGTCGACAATCGCAACATCTGCAAGCATTTCAGGACTGCGCAGGCTCACTTTTACTTGATCTTGGCCAGAACGTAACACCGCATTACGTGTCACCTCAGAACCGGTGCTCGCTGTTGTTGGTATCGCAATAAAAGGAATGGGTTTGGTTTTCAATGGGACGTCTCTTCCAACTACTTCAACATAGTCATACACATCGCCTTGGTTAGGAATAATGGCAGCAAGCGCCTTACCCATATCTATAACACTGCCTCCACCTAGGCTCACCACCATATCAGGTTTAAACTTTCGACCAACAATCGCTGTTTCTTCGATCATTGTAATATTGGGTTCGCCTGAGATACTGACATGCTGATAGCGCATTTTTTGCGTTTTAAGGTATGAGATAATTGGAGCAGATCTTGACTGGTCTTTGCCCGTAACTAATAGCACGCTGTAGCCATATTGATTAAGAATTGATAGTGATGATTGTAAAGCTCCTTCTCCGAATATAATTCGAGTCGATGTCATGAACTGAAACATACTGCATCCCTCTGTAGTTTAAATTTGTCTTGTTTTAGCTTGCCCTTATCGTTTAAATAATTGTTTGACCCAGTGCAACTTGCTTCAAATGGTCTTGTATAAACTAAGTGTTTTTTGCGGCATATCACGCTGTTTTAAACAGTAAGAGCCACCAAAATTGTCTCTTTTAAATTCTGATAGGAAATACCTATCGAACTAAGAGGTAATTGCTTCTTTATTTCCGTAAAAGATTGGGGCATAGTTGCTTCATCAGATTAAGGGAGAGGCTTATGTCCTAGGACATACATTTTTATTCCTCCTTTACATAGAAAAATTTTAATTTGGAGTATTTGATTATGTTCGTAGTTATTTTTGGTCGCCCAGCATGCCCATTTTGTGTTCGTGCTAAAGAACACGCAGAAACATTGAAAGCACAGCGTGACGATTTTAATTATCGCTATGTTGATATTCACGCTGAAGGCATCAGCAAAGCAGATCTTGAGAAAACAGTGGGTAAGCCAGTTGAAACGGTTCCACAAATCTTTGTAGACCAAGACCATATTGGCGGCTGCGATGATTTCGAAGCATACGCAAAAGAAAACCTTGGCTTGTTTGCTTAAATAAACGGTCCAAATTTTCAAAAACTTAACCTGCCCATGTGGCAGGTTTTGTTTTATTTGCCTTATGTGAAGTAATTGCAAATTATAAAAAAACTCACTTATTTTTTTAGTTTAATCCGCTACAATTCGCTCACTTGATCCTTTTCCTTTCTGGCAACAAGAGCCACTCGTGAATATAGACGTTATACAATTGCTTGAGCAAAACCCAATCCTTTTAATCTTCGTTGCATTGGCAACAGGTTTAGCCTTCGGAAAAATTCGATTTGGCAGTTTTCAGCTTGGAAGCTCCATTGGTGTACTCATCACCTCATTAATAATGGGTCACATGGGTTTCTCGTTTAACCCTGAAGCACTCACCATTGGTTTTATGCTATTTATCTACTGCGTAGGTATCGAGGCTGGACCAAACTTTTTCGGTATCTTCTTCCGAGATGGAAAACACTACTTCATATTAAGCTTAGTGGTTCTCTCGTCTGCACTCTCAATTACTTACTTTGCATCTCATTACTTCGGCCTAGATTATGGTCTGTCTGCCGGAATGATGGCTGGCGCTTTAACTGCAACACCTGTTCTAGTGGGCGCGCAGGATGCGATTAATACTGGCCTTGCAACAATTCCACGAAATATGGACCTAACACTCGTGATGGAGAATCTCTCTGTCGGCTACGCTATGGCGTATCTAGTAGGTCTAATCAGCATGATCTCATTTGCTAAGTTATTGCCAAAATTGCAAAAGCAAAACCTGTCAGACTCAGCGCAGCAAATTGCCAAAGAGCGTGGCCTAGGAACATCAGGGCAACGTAAAGTCTATTTACCGATCATTCGTGCCTATCGAGTTGGTCCTGAGCTTATCGATTGGACTGGCGGTAAGAATCTGCGTGAGTTGGGTATTTACCGACAAACAGGGTGTTACATTGAGAGAATTCGTCGAAATGGTATTCTTGCTCACCCTGATGGTGACGCTATTTTGCAAGTCGGTGATGAGATTGCACTGGTTGGTTTCCCTGATAGCCATGCTCGCCTCGATCCTAGCTTTAGAAATGGCAAAGAAGTATTCGACCGTGACTTACTTGATTTACGTATCGTTCAAGAAGAGATCGTTGTGAAAAGCGATAGCATGGTTGGAAAAAGACTCTCTGAGCTTAACTTGTCGGAATTTGGCTGTTTCCTAAACCGCGTGGTACGAGCTCAAATTGAAATGCCGATGGATTTAGACATCGTGCTCGCTAAAGGTGATGTTCTTCAAGTGAGTGGCGAAAAAAGCCGAGTACTCGGTCTTGCTGAAAAGATTGGCTTTATCTCAATTCACAGTCAAATCGCCGATCTTCTCGCCTTCTGTAGCTTCTTTATTCTAGGTTTAATGTTTGGCTTAATTACCATGACATTTGGTCAAGTCTCATTTGGACTTGGTAACGCAGTCGGATTATTGCTATCGGGTATCACGTTAGGCTTCTTAAGAGCGAACCACCCTACTTTTGGTTATGTTCCTCAAGGCGCGCTTAACATGGTCAAAGATCTTGGTCTGATGATCTTTATGGTGGGTATCGGTTTAAGTGCAGGTGGAAAGATTTTCGAGCACCTAACGCAAGTTGGTCCACAGATCATAGGCTTGGCCTTTGTTGTCAGTGTTGTTCCTGTTGTTATTGCCTACCTAGTAGGGGCGTACATTCTTAAGATGAATCGTGCTTTGCTATTTGGTGCCATCATCGGCGCACGAACTTGTGCCCCTGCAATGGATATCGTTAACGACTACGCGAAATCAACCATTCCAGCGTTAGGGTATGCTGGTACCTATGCGATCGCCAATATTCTGATGACCCTTGCTGGTACGATATTGATTATCCTTAGCTAACGTTGTTTATCTCAGCTTAAATATTCGCTATTCAGCAAACATAAAAAAGGCGCTCAATGAGCGCCTTTTTAGTATCCAAATCACGATGACTTAGATAGCAATAATGTCTGATTCAACCGCTGGGTTAACGTCAGCATCGTAATCAACGCCTTCAACACCAAAGCCAAACAGCTTTAAGAACTCTTCTTTGTATTCAACATAGTCTGTTAGATCTTTTAGGTTCTCAGAAGTAACCTGAGGCCATAATTCACGACAGTGCTTTTGAATATCTTCACGAAGTTCCCAATCATCTAGGCGTAGACGGTTCTTATCATCGACTTCTGCTGCGCTACCATCTTCTTTATAAAGACGTTGGCTAAACATACGATAGATTTGCTCCATACAACCTTCATGTACGCCTTCTTGACGCATTTTCTTGAAGACCATTGCGATGTAAAGAGGCATAACTGGGATTGCAGAACTTGCTTGAGTCACAACAGACTTAAGAACAGCAACGTTTGCACTACCGCCAGTAACAGACAGCTTCTCGTTTAGCTCAGCAGCTGCACGATCTAGGTCCATTTTTGCTTTACCTAGTGCGCCTTCCCAGTAGATAGGCCAAGTTAGCTCTGTACCAATGTAGCTGTAAGCAACCGTTTTACAGCCATCAGCTAGAACGCCTGCTTCAGAAAGAGCACTCATCCAAAGTTCCCAGTCTTCTCCGCCCATGACGGTAACTGTGTCTTTGATCTCTTCTTCTGTTGCTGGTTCAACTGAAGCTTCAATGATTAGGTCTTTGTTGGTATCTACAGCAGTCGCTGTGTACGTTTCGCCAATCGGTTTCAGTGCTGAACGAATTAGCTCGCCTGTCTCAGGCAATTTACGTACTGGTGATGCTAACGAGTAAACAACCATATCGATTTGGCCAAGATCTTCTTTGATCAGGTCAACCGTTTTCTGTTTAGCTTCATTAGAGAATGCATCGCCATTCAGGCTTTTTGAGTACAAGCCTTCTTCACGAGCTAGCTTGTCAAACGCCGCAGCGTTGTAAAAACCGGCTGTACCTGTTTTTCTTTCAGTACCTTCTTTTTCAAAGAAAACACCGATTGTAGACGCACCGCCACCAAATGCAGCAGCAACGCGAGAAGATAGACCGTAGCCACTAGAAGAACCAACCACCAATACACGTTTTGGTGCATTTTGAATTGGACCTTGCGCTTTAGTGTAGGCAATTTGTTCTTTTACATTTGCTTCACAGCCCACAGGGTGTGTTGTGGTACAGATAAATCCACGAATTCGAGGTTTGATGATCATATTCAACTTCCTTAAAAAATCACCGCTAGAATAAAAGGTTCACGACTAAATCGCATCTAATTTCTGCAAATTTAGCGAAAATAGACAAGTGGTTGGAGCACTCAACAGTGACGCTGATTCAAATTATTGGCTTACAAACGGTTTCTGACATTTTACCCAATAAAAAAGGCCTCTTTTGAGAGGCCTTTGACAATTTTCATTTCTTGACGTTAATTATGCAACGCTATTGAGTTTAGGCTGATTATTTTTCGATGTTCTTACTTCACTAAAATCGTGGCTGAAGTCATCGACTTGAATCGCTTTATAGCGGAGTCTATCAGCCGCAACAATGGTATCTACCTCTTCTTGAGTTAGAACATCGGCGGCAAGAGCTTGAGCAAGTCTTTCATTTAGTGGCCCTTTACGAACAACTGTGCCAGCTTTCACCGCTTTGTTCATCTTTCTTTCTAGGCTCTTAATGTCGTACATCGCTAGGAAAGCTTTTTCCATCAAGCCAACACTGTCATCTTCACTGTCACCGACGTAACATAAATGAGTCAGACGGTCTCGACAAGCTCCTGGAGTCATCACGCTTTCAGCAAGTTTCACCGCTAGCTCATCGCTTGGTTTCTCAAAGTGGTTACCCAGTGGGAACACAAGCAGTTTAATGAAGCGACCCACCATTTTTTGCGGGAAGTTACGGTAGGTTTCTTGTAGCGATTTAGCGCCTTCATGGAAACAGTGCTGAACCGCATAATGCACATAATCAAGATCTTGCTGCTGGCGGCCTTCATCTTCGTATTTTTTCAATACCGCTGATGCCATATATAGATAACTAAGACCATCACCCAAACGCGCTGAGATCATCTCTTTCCGCTTTAAGTCTCCGCCAAGGGTCAACATGGCAAAGTCGGCACTTACTGCAAGAGCGCGGCTTAGGCGAGTGAGATCTTTATAGTAAACTTGTGTTGGTCCACTCATATCCGCTTTGACAAAGCGAGAGCCCGTCAATGCAGCACCTAACGCGCCAAATGTATTTCCGGTAGCGTGAGCAATGTGTTTGAACAGTAGCTTATCAAACTGTTTTGCGCCCTCTTTTTCATCAGGATTCGCCGCCGCTTCCATCTCTTTAAGCACGTATGGGTGACAACGTGTTGCACCTTGACCAAAGATCATTAAGTTACGCGTTAGAATGTTGGCACCTTCTACGGTAATCGCTACCGGTACACCAAGGTATGCAGACGTTAGATAGTTCATTGGTCCTTCTTGAATAGCGCGACCAGAGTGAATATCCATAGAATCATTAAGTATCGTACGAGCAATTTCTGTCATGTGATATTTAGCAATCGCGGTAACAATGCCCGGCTTCTCTTTCATATCCAATGACGTAGTTGTCAATGTTCGTGTTGCTTCAAGCAGGTAAGTCATACCACCGATTCGACCTAATGCTTCTGCAACCCCTTCAAATTTACCAATCGACATACCAAACTGCTTACGAACATAAGCATAAGCGCCTGTTGTACGAGAGGTTAAGTGCCCAATTGCCGTACCTAACGCTGGTAGTGAAATACCACGACCGGCTGATAGACACTCCACCAACATTCTCCAACCTTTACCCGCGTAATCTTGACCGCCAATTAACCATTCGATAGGAATGAATACGTCGTTACCACGTGTTGGACCATTCATGAAAGCAAGACCAATCGGATCGTGACGCTCACCCACCTCGACTCCTTCATGAGACGTTGGTATAAGCGCACAGCTGATGCCTAGCTCTTTTTTATCGCCAAGTAATCCGTCAGGATCATTCAGTTTGAATGCTAAACCAAGCACAGTAGAGACAGGTGCTAAAGTAATGTAACGCTTGTTCCAGTTAAGGCGAATACCCAGCACTTCTTTACCTTCATGAGTACCGTAGCAAACTGTTCCTAGATCAGGAATACCGCCTGCATCTGAACCCGCTTCAGGGCCCGTTAATGCAAAACAAGGAATATCAGTGCCATCTGCTAATCGAGGTAGCCAGTAATCTTTTTGATCTTGCGTACCGTAGTGTGAGATTAACTCGCCAGGACCCAATGAGTTGGGAACCATTACGGTTACGGCAGCACTAATACTTCGAGTCGCAATTTTGGTTACAATCGTGGAGTTCGCTAATGCAGAAAACTCACGTCCACCATATTGCTTAGAAATGATAAGCGAGAAGAAACGTTCTTTGCGCAGGTAATCCCACACATCTTTTGGCAAATCACGATCTTTTTTAGTGATTTGGTAATCGTCTAACATCGATAGGAGCGTCTCTAGCTCATTATCCATGAACGCTTGCTCATCAGCTGTCAAACTCGGTGCAGGGTAATTATGAAGCTTAGTGAAATCGGGTTTACCTGAAAACAGCTCTCCATCCCACCAGACACTTCCGGCTTCCATCGCTTCTTTTTCAGTATCAGACAGTGGTGGCAAAACTTTCTTAAAAAATTTAAAAGCCGGGTCACTTACCCATTTTCTTCTTAGAGAGCACATATTCAGATCCTTTTGTTCACGTGTTGGTGTGGTTTTTATATTTATTATTTTTCGTTTAGCTTTAGTTTAGTCAGTCGGCCGGCATCTTGGTTAGTCAGCTGCGACACCGGCTGACAAATATGGGATAAGCAGGTCAACAACCGCTTTGGTATCTACTTTCCTACCGAAATCATTCTCAGCAATTTCCGCTAACGCTTGACTTGATGCCAAGGTGAATACACATGTTCCTAACGTAAAATGAAGACGCCAGAACAGTGTTTCCTGAGTTAGTTTAGGGTTTGCTTTCAATATCGATTGAGTAAACAGCGACAAAACATCTTGATACCGCGTAGTAATGAACCAACGCAGATGCCCTTGTACGTCGGTATAACCGCGCCCAATCAACAGCATAAATCGGCTTGTTCCATCGGGCCTGACACTATTTAGTGAACGTAATGGCTGACGTAATGACTCAAAAACATCTGAAACTTCAAAGTGTTCTTGTGTATTTAATGATTCTAAAGACTGTTTCAACGCAGGCATAAACGCTTCGAGATAACGATCCAGTACGGCTCTAACTAACGTTTTTTTATCACCAAAATGATAATTAACCGATGCTAGATTGACGCCCGCTTTACTGGTAATCGTTCTTAATGAAGTGTCGTTAAATCCTTGCTCTGAAAAAAGCACTTCAGCCACATCGAGAATCTTATTTTTTGTATCGTTCTTGGCTGCCATTTCAATCACTCGTATTAAACACCTGTTTGAAATATACGTTTGACACAAGCAATTAACAAGCGATTAACATCACACTTATCGAAGTTGGTCCGACCAGATGACTTAGGATTTGTTTAAGTTATTGAAAATTATAGGAATGAAAAATAGTTATATTTTTATTGTAGAAACATGGAACTGATTGGATAAAGCTCGGTCTGAATATGTGTAGTTAGCAGAGTTTTAAAGAGTTTTTCTGGCCGTCAAACTTGATTTTATACTGCTACTGCCGTTTAAGCTGCTTTTTCATATTAACTCCTATGTTTGTATCTGCCCAGAACCTGATTGTTCTGGGCTTTTTTTATTTTTCGCTCGCTAATTTGAAGCTGTGCAATATACGGATATGATGGTCAAAGGTATGCCAGAGTTGATATAATTACCGCAACTAAAACACCTGACCTTTGCAATGATCCTAAATAGCTCCCCCGTCACTCAGCACCGCTTTCAAGATATAGAGTTTTTTCTCAAGCGAGACGATAAGCTCCACAGTCAGTTCAGTGGTAACAAAGCCCGAAAATTCAAACAGCTGCTCAACATAGAAGACCCAGCCATCACAACCATCATTGGCTACGGTTCCGCTCAAGCAAACTCTCTGTATTCTCTTGCCGCATTGGCTTGTATTAAAGGGTGGCAACTGGAGTTTTATGTTGATCGTATACCAAGTTGGTTAAAGCAAAAACCAACAGGTAACTATCGTGGTGCACTTGATCTAGGTGCTAAGGTCATTGCTGTGAGTGAGCAATCTCAAGAGTCTATTCATCCCAAACAGTTCATTGAGACGATTCGTAAGCCTAGTAATGACTGCATTTTCATTCCAGAAGGTGGCCGCTCTCCAATCGCTGAGTTTGGCGTTAAGGAACTGGCAGAAGAGATTTTGCTATGGACCAAATATGATTCGGACCGAAATTATGTTGTTGCGCTTCCTTCCGGTACGGGTACAACCTCACTGTATTTGAACAAGTACCTTAAGCCGCACGGAATCAATGTCGTTACATGTCCATGTGTCGGTGGTGCTGACTATCTCACGGAGCAATTTTCAGAGTTAGAAGCAGACTCTCATCCTGAAATACTAACCTTAGAAGACAAACATCATTTTGGTAGGCTATACCAAGAGGATTATCTTATTTGGCAACAATTGTTAGAGCATACCTATGTGGAGTTTGATTTGCTCTATGACCCAATGATGTGGCGCTGTTTGCTCGAACATAAGCAATACTTAAAAAATAAGACGCTGATTTATATCCATCAAGGTGGAATCTTGGGCAATGAAAGTATGCTACCTAGGTATCAACGTCGATGGGATTGAAGCGCAATATTACAGTAGGAAGGTACGATGAAATATAAGCTCATGTTATTGATAGCAGTCTTTGCTAACCCTTTGAATGCTAAAATCATATCCACCCCAGGGAAAGCTATTATTGGTGTTAACGCCGCGGACATTGGTAAGCGAGTCTGCTACTACCAAGATCAAGCCTATTCTCTGGGTTCAATTCTCCAAGTCGGTGAGCATTATATGATTTGTAAAGAAGCGAATGATTTTGAAACTAATGGCGCTTTGAAGTGGGTTCCTCTAGAAACATCGACTCAAACGAAATAAAAAAAGCGCTACCAAAGTAGCGCTGTGATGCATTTCTATAGGGGGCTGCATCCAAATGAAGATAACATTTCTAAACAAGCCTCACTAAAAGCCTATGCTGTAGCAACGTCTTTTGCTTGCTCTCTTTGTTTCAAGAACGCATAACCAAAGCCAGTTACAGCTGTTCCTGCTGCTATCGCAACTAAATACATTAGGATTGGTGAAATCGCGCCAGGAATAAGCAATACAAATAGGCCGCCGTGAGGCGCCATAAGTTGCGCACCGAACAGCATTGAAAGAGCACCAGTTAATGCACCACCCGCCATACACGCCGGGATAACGCGCATAGGATCTTTCGCTGCAAATGGAATCGCACCTTCAGAGATAAAACATAAACCAAGCACAAATGATGCTTTACCCGCTTCACGCTCACTCGCTTCAAATTTATCTTTCGCAAGCCAAGTCGCAAGACCCATACCTAATGCTGGAACCATGCCCGCAGCCATGATTGCCGCCATTGGAGCATAAGTCTGTGATGCTAATAAACCAACACCAAATGTATAGGCCGCTTTGTTAATTGGTCCACCTAAGTCGAAACACATCATTGCACCAAGAATCACACCTAGCAGTACTGCATTCGCTGAACCCATGTTGTTCAAGAAATCGGTCATCGCAGACATGATGCCAGAGACCGGTCCACCAACGATGTAAATCATGACAAGGCCAGTAAACAAGCTCGCGACAAAAGGGATGATTAAAATGGGTTTAAGGGCTTCCATCGATTGTGGCAATGACACTTTATCCGCAATCAGTTTCGCTGAGTAACCTGCGATAAAACCTGCGGCAATACCACCAAGGAAACCGGCACCTGTCGAGCTTGCTAACATGCCACCAATTAAACCAGGGGCAAGACCCGGACGGTCAGCAATAGAGAAAGCAATAAAACCGGCTAATACTGGAATCATTAGAGCGAAGGCAGAACCTCCACCAATTGTCATCAATGCTGCGGCTAATGTGCCCTCTTCTTGGAACGCTTCGATACCAAAGATAAATGAAATCGCGATAATCAAACCACCCGCAACAACCACTGGAAGCATGTGAGATACACCAGTCATTAAGTGTTTGTACGCACCTTTCTTCTCTTCATTTGCACCAGACTGAGTTGCACTACCGCTATGTTGATATGGCGTAGCATCAACAAATGCTTTATTGATCTCCTGCTCGGTTTTTTTCAGCGCTAGGCTAGTACTAGTTCGGTACAGCTTTTTACCATTGAAACGATCAAGAGGCACTTCAATGTCCGCAGCTATGATCACAAGATCGGCTTGCTCGATATCCTGATCGGTTAGTTGATTCTTCGCACCAACAGAACCACGAGTCTCGACCTTAATACTATGGCCTAATCGAGCACTCTCTTTTTCTAACGCTTCAGCCGCCATAAAGGTATGCGCAACACCAGTAGGACAAGCGGTAATAGCAACAATCTTCGTCGTTGCTTGCGTACCCGCTTCTACATGCAAAGTCACAGCTTGGTTCGATTCAAGTACTTCCGCGTGTGTCACCGCTGATTCTAGGAACGCAATAGCATCGGTTGTGCAATCAGAAATCGTTGCTTGATGTACGCGTTTACCAATGAAGCGCGTGGTATCAACAGGCGTATTCGCTGCCATAACCACAACGTCAGCATCGGCGATCTGTTGCGTGGTTAAAGCTTGATTATCGACAACGCTTGAATGACATTCAATGTGTGCGTCATGTTCTAATGTTTCTGCTGCTTTCTTCAGTAAACCAGCGGCAATAACACTGTTGGCAACACCGCTTGGGCAAGCGGTAATGATGGCAATTTTCATAATGTTGACCCTTTTCCTTGTTGGCCTTGTAGCTAACGCTACTGGCTTATAATGTCTATCTGAGTTTGTGTTTGTAGAGTGTTTAATTGTTCTAGTGTTGGTATCCCAACTCCAACTTGCGTGACTGCTAATGCAGAAAGTGCCGTTGCGAATTGAAGTAAATCGGTTTGATTCATCTCTTGCATATGTCCCCAGCACAAGCCCGCGACCAAGGTATCCCCTGCCCCTACCGTACTAACGACTTTCATTCTTGGCGGCTTTGCTTGTAGCCATTGACCTTGGTTTAGCCACATCACACCATCAGCGCCCATTGAAACAACAACATTTTCAATATTCTTGTTCGCAAGAGCTTCGGCTGCTTGCTTACATTCGGCTAGTGTTGATAAAGAGGCTTCCATAAGTTGCGAAAGTTCTTCTTCATTTGGCTTAATCAACCAAGGTTCTGATTCAATACCAACCGCTAAGGCGCTACGGCTGCTATCAAAAATGACTTTTTTATTCAGTGAACGCAGTTTTTCAATCCAAATTGCACACTGCTCTGGAGAGATACCCGGCGGGAGGCTACCAGCGATAACAAAATAATCATGGTCTTCAGCGAGAGTGAGTAGCCTCTCTTCAAATTCGACAATCGCTTCCGCAGTCACCTCTACACCAGGAAAGTTGATATCACTTACGCTGCCGGACTCTTCTACCAATTTGACGTTGATGCGAGTTGAACCTGCGACTCTAACAAAATGGTCTGTTGCACCAATCTGCTCAAAAAGCTGACAAAAAAGCTCTTGGTTATCAGTACCTAGAAAGCCCGTCACAGTCACTTTCGCACCCAGTTCTGAGAGCACTTTTGCAACATTGACACCCTTGCCTGCTGCGTGAAGCGATCCTTTATCAACAAGGCTAACGCTTCCACTGTTGATACAAGGAAGATGCCCAGTTAAATCGAGTGCTGGATTAAGCGTAATGGTGACGACCTTTCTCGTTTGATTACTCATCGATTAACCCTCACCTAAGCCGGATTCAATCGCTTTTCCAATCGATGCAATTGCCTGTTTAGCGTCATGACCATCGGCGGTGAACTTCAGGGTATAACCGTGTTTCACGCCTAGGGAGATTACTTTCATTAAACTCTTTGCATTCACTTGCACACTGTCACCATCAAGGTTGGCCACTTTAATGGTGGATTCAAACTTCTTAGCTTCTGCGACTAGCATTGCACCCGGCCTAGCATGCAGACCATGTGCATTCTTAATTTTGAACTCTGCGCTGTGTATATTGTCACTTTCAGCGTCTTGTGTTGAATGAGCCGGTGATGATTTCGCATTCGCATTCTCATCGCCCGAGAACAATGACACCAATTCAGATTCTGACATTGAAAACAAAGAAGATTGCTGCTTGTTGAACACAAGATCAGTTAACTTGTCCAACACTGGTTGATGAACTTGATTGCTCGCCGAAATCACGATTAACGCCTTAACTGGCTTATCATTGACATCTATATCTTGAGCTACCGATACAAAAGCCATTGCCGTTTTCTTAGCTGCATGTTGGCCACTTACTAACCACAATCCATCACCTAAATGCGTTGGCTCTTTAGTGATAACATCAGAAACAAACTCAGCGTCAACACAGCCTTGATTTCGTAGTAAACCACTGGCAACAGCACTTATTTGAATCATGTCTGTTGCAGGAAATTGAAGCTGAATTAACGATGGAGAGAATTGAATCGACTGCTGGACATCGCCATTTAAAATAGCAATGAGTTGCTGCTTTGTTTTTGCTTGTTTTAATTGCGATTCGACATCATCACCAGACAAGACATTGGTTAACTGCTTTAGAATTCCTAGATGCTCGTCTGACTGAGCAGCAATACCAATCGCGACATAGACGATATTTCCATCACCCCAATTAATACCTTTAGGGAAATGATGAAGTACCACACCAGTTTGACTAACCAAACCTCGCGTTTGAGTTGTACCGTGAGGAATAGCAATACCATTGCCTAGGTAGGTTGAGTTTTGAGACTCACGATCGAGCATGCCCTCTACATAGCCACCTTTAACGTAACCTTTACTCGATAAATCAGAAGCAATGGATGTAATGGCCTCAATCTTGTCGCTGAAAGACTGATTTAAAATAATGTCATTTGTTGTCAATGTGAGCATAACTGCTTGCCTCAATGTGATGCGATTTCGTAATTCGCACGCTGCTTATTTGTATTTCGCTGATTGCTGAATCGATTCAGCAATCAGTTAAAAAAAACCGACATCGTACATACCACACTCTCGATGCCATGAGGATTAAGTAAGGACTTAAACAAATATAAAAATTTGTGAACCTTGCTGAATCCTTTCAGCTTTTATACTGAATCGATTCAGCGTATAATGCAAGCCATGATGATCGTCGGTTTTTATTTATATGATCAATGACACAAAAAGGATCAGAAATGACATTAGATGAAGTTGCAAAGCTCGCTGGAGTATCTAAGACCACAGCGAGCTATGTCATTAATGGCAAAGCACAAAAGTACCGCATTTCACAAAAAACCCAGCAAAAAGTAATGGCCGTTGTTCAGGAACATAACTATCGCCCAGATCATGCAGCCTCATCTTTACGGGCGGGTAGCAGCCGATCTTTTGGGCTAATCATTCCTGATTTAGAAAACACTAGTTACGCTCGTATTGCTAAAATCTTAGAGCAGAATTCTCGTAAAGCAGGCTATCAGATTCTAATCGGTTGTTCTGACGACGATCCTGAAACAGAAAAGAAAGTAACTGAAGCGCTTGTTTCAAGGCGTATCGATGCTCTTTTTGTTGCTAGTGCCTTACCTGATGCCAACGAGTTTTATCTTCCTATTCAGCAAGCAGGTACGCCTGTTATCGCCATAGATAGACCACTAGATGACGAACATTTTGCTTGTATTGTCAGCGAGGACTACAGCGCCGCTTTTGAATTAACTCAGTCCGTTATTGATTCGACTACTAAAACCATTGGGCTTATCGGCGCGCTACCTGAGCTTAATATTTCCAAAGAGCGTCAACTGGGTTTTGATAGTGCAGCTAATGATAAGAGTGTTAAAACCATAATCGGTTATGGCGATCACTTTAATCGACAAGATGGTTACGCACAGATAGCCCACTGGGTTGAGTCCGATACTCTACCAGATGCGATAGTGACTACGTCATATACATTGCTTGAAGGCGTGTTAGATATGTTCTCTGAACGACCAGAATTAATGGAACAGGTAAAACTGGCTACCTTTGGTGATAATCGCCTGCTCGACTTCTTACCGTTCAAAATAAACTCACTGCCTCAACAGTTCGATTTGATCTGTGACAGCGCCTTAGAGCTTGCTCTCAATGCTTCACAAAAGCGTTATAACCCAGGGGTGGAATTGGTTGCGAGGAAAATAGTGGTTCGTGCGTAAGAATCGTTCGTAGTATTTGTGAGCAGAAGTGAGGAGCGAATAGTCCACACTATTAAGTGCCATTCATTGGTTGGCTCTTGTTTGAGTATTTTCGTATTAAATCATCAAGGGCTATTGGCTTACTGTAATAGTAACCTTGGAGTAGTTGGCAACCGCTTTTCGTTAACCACTCTCTTTGGGAGTCAGTTTCTACCCCTTCTGCAACAACAATAAGCTCAGACACCTCTGCAACTGCGAGTATTGAATGAACAACGTTATCAACTTGGTCATCCTTACCAAGAAGATCAACAAAGGTACGATCAATTTTTATCTCTGTAATCGGCAATTGGCTTAGGTAGTTCATAGAACAGTAGCCGGTTCCAAAATCATCCAAAGAGATACCAAAACCAAACTGCTTTAACTGCTCCAATATCATCTTTATTAATTCTACATCTTCTATGAGTATATTTTCAGTAATCTCTAGCGTGATAAAATGACTGTCAATACCGACTTTTTCAGTTAACCGCTTTAAATATAACGCAAAGTCAGAAGCTAACAGCTGAACTGGTGAGATGTTCACCGATAGACCAACTGGCTTAATTAATCCCCTATTCAACCTTAAGATATCAGTGCACGCTTTTACAAAAACATATTCACCAATTGGCTCTATCAACCCTTTCAATTCAGCAATTGGAATAAACTGATCTGGGGGAATATTGCCGAGTTTAGCGTTATTCCATCGACATAACGCTTCAACAGATTTTATCTCTTCCGTTTTCGCGTCTATCTGTGGCTGATAGACAACATCAATCTCACTATTTGAAAGGGCATAAACAAGCTCATCTTCAATAGAGAACTGATATTGGATTTGCTCATTTATATCTTCGCTATAAAACAGCACAGCTCCTTTATTGACCTCTTTAGTACGATACAGAACTAAGTCTGCTTTACTAATTAGATCGGTTTCGTTATCGCCATCTAAAGGATAGATAGCAACCCCTACACTACTAGAGACTTTGAGCTTCACACCATTCAAGATAGTGGCACTGTCAAATAGTGCTTGAACTTCTCTCGACTTTGCTTCGATTTCTTCTCTGGTTGTTAACCCACTAAAACACACTATGAACTCGTCACCACCAAACCTTGCCGCGATGTCATTCTTACCCAGAATCGCTTGTATTTTCTCGCTAATGACAATGAGTAGAAGATCGCCAATCTTATGACCATACTGGTCGTTGACCTTTTTGAAATCATCGAGATCGACAAACATAACGGCAAGCATCGTATGCTCTCTATGACATCGAGCGATTGAATTGTCTATCTCCTGACTCAGTTTTATTCTATTCGCTAAGCCTGTGAGCGAATCGTGATGGGCGAGATATTGGAGCTCCTGCTGACTCTCTTTCAGCTTTAAAAAACTATCCTGAATTCTATTTTGAAATTCAAAAAAACGTCGATTAACATAATTGCCAGCCCAAAGTGAAAGCCCACCAAGGAGCAGTGCGAAAATAAAACAGGTAATAAGTAGTTGGTATAACGCAATCTTCCCTTTACTAAGCAGTTCTTTCTCTTTAACCGCTAACAATGGATCTAACAGAGCTAGAGGAACTTCAGACACTAATGTCCAACCCCAACGTTCATATTGATTGATGTAAAACAGCCTATCTTGATTACCTTTCTCATCATCACTGTTAAAGAAAAAGCCCAGACGACTAGCATTAGCTTCTCTTACTTTCATTGTTTGCCAATAACGCCAAGTCTTACCAATTTTCTTTGTCTCTCGATGAGAAAGAACTAGGCCTTCGGAATCAATCACCGCGACATAACTGTCGTTTTCAAAGCGATAACCTGAAAACCACTCAAGCAGTCCTTTTTGAATATCAGACTCAACATCTGCAACATATTCGCCAGTTCCAATGAACCAATCATAGGGCGCAAAGTATTTACCAAAGCCGATTTTCTCAAACTCTTCATCACCGTGACCCGGCTTTTTAAACCACCAGCGATAAAAAGCTTCTCCCGATTCGGCCTGAGCAATGAGATCGATATGTTCTTTTAAAATGAACTTCCCTTTTACATCTTTAAGGCCAATTTTTGATTGGCCTTCTATTTGAGGAAGTAAGGGGTGAAGTACATTAATGCCTTCCATTGTGAACATAAAAAAATAGCCTCGATCCTCATTAAATCGAATAGCTGAAAGCGCATCATAAATGTTTTTTTGAACTACAGAGGGAGCTTTATTAGTGTTTTTGGCGTAGATATTGGTTGCGATTTGATGAGCTTCCAGTATTCGAGTGTGAATGCTATTTTTAAGCACATCAACCGTCAGATTACGCTCATAGTCTAACTTTTTAACCGCGGCATCGACTCGTTGTTGAACGGTATTCTTTTGATTTTCAATATATTCTGACTCTAAGCTACCAACAAGTCGTTTAGTTTCTTTTTGGTTCCCATGGACAAGCATTACAACTAAGATACTGATAAATACACACACTAATGCAAAAGGAAAATAGCGTACGACTTTTACCAGCCTACTGTTCGTAACTACATCCATTATATAACCAAGCCTATACCTGTAAGATCACAGGTTTTGATCAGTGAAAACTCTTCTATTAGAAGGTTAGCAATTGATTGATGTTAATACTGTAAACAAATTGGAAATACTTTAGCTACATCACAAATATCCATATAACAGCCAACAATGATTAATCCAAGCTAATCAAAGCGTTGAGATTAAGATTCCAATTGCCTCTAATTTTCGACAAGGGCCTTGATTGGACGAAAGATTATCGAGAATTAACATATAGCCGAATAAAAGGCATTGTGATCTCTGGTGCCAAAGCCCTGTTAACTTTGAAAGATAATATGTTGCTTAGCGAAATATTCAGTTTTGCTAGTGCAGAACGCTATTTTACTAACCCCTTACTCGTTGAATCGAACCGCCCTTCGTTTATACATTTTTTCCACAGCTCATCAGATAAAGTTTCTACGTCCCCTATCCCCAAGGGAGAACAAGATATCCCTAACACAATTATAGATATAACTTTGGAGCACGTTATGAGCAAATTAAGTATTGTTGTTATCACCCTAAATGAAGAAAAACGTATTGCTCGCTTGATGGACGACCTAAGCCGCCAATACTTCCGTGATTTCGAAGTTATTCTCGTCGATTCAAACAGTGACGATGCCACCTGCGACGTAGCTCAAACGTTTGAATCGAGACTACCGAACTTGATCATTCACAAAATGAAGAATCGAGGGGTTAGCTTAGGCCGTAATCAAGGGGCCTCACTGGCAAATAATCAACGCCTATTATTCTTAGATGCCGATGTCAGACTAAGTGCGAATTTTCTAAGTGACACTTTGACCCAATTAGAAAATAAAAAGCTAGAAGTTGCTGGTGTATATATGGGTTCACAAGCACTTTCCTTGGTCCATAAGTTGGGCTATACGCTGTTTAACATCGGCCTATTCACCACACAGTTTTTTTACCCTACCGCTGTTGGCGCCTGCATTTTTTCCACCCAGCGTGCTCACAAAGATCTGAATGGTTTTGATGAAGAAATTGTGCTGTGTGAAGACTGTGACTACGTTAAAAGAGCAAGTAAAACGTGGCGTTTTCGTTTCCTAAATTCGACCTTTGGTTTTGATCCAAGACGATTAGATCAAGATGGCATTGTGACAACAGGTCTCACCTATTTAAAAGCCAACCTTCGCCGTTTCTTCCTAGGAGAAATGAAAAAGAATGAGATGGAATACAAATTTGGCCACTATAACGAACAGTAATAGAGATAACGAACATTAATATTACTTACGAACAATAGTAACGCCTGCTATTAACACATCATTGTTTTTATTTAATACGGTCAAATAGCAATCAAGTAAAAGACTATTTCTGTGAAAAGTTATTTATAAAAGCGAATATATAGGAATTAATTTAGATGACTTTTGATGCATCGAGCTTAGGCGCGATAAGCCTATTTATGGGCGCTATGTTGGATGCACTGATTGGTCCAAACCTTTTCGTTCCTGGTGAGCCATTTTTGATTGCTGCAGGCTATCAATTACACCAAGGAACATGGCTCGGTGTCGTCCTCGTATTATCTGGAGCTTGGATAGGTGATCAGGCCAGCTATTGGATAGGAAGAACCATCGGAAAAGATGCTCAACGGAAGCTTACTCGGTGGCAACCAAAATATAGGAAACCCTTTGCTAGAGCTCGATTATTCATGCTTAAAAAAGAGCGTTCCGTCTTAATATTTTCTCGCCTTCTTGGGCCTGTCGCTTGGGTTGTACCGTTTTTGGCAGGAGTAAACCGAATACCTTATCGTCGCTTTACTATTCTATCGAGCATTGGGCTTATTCTCGGCGTTGGGCAGTTTATTATTTGGGGATACTTACTGAGTTACGGTGTTGAATCCATCCCTTTTATTAGTGACATTCTCCTGTTTGCTCACGAGCACTTATATAGTCTATTAATCGTTGCTTCAACGCTTATATTTGTCTTTATCGGCCTTTATAAAAAGTGGCGTTGGCTAGGTTTAAAAGCCGGTCTTCTCTTTACCATTGCTGCACTGGCCGCAAACTACAGTCATTTTTTCTTACGTGCTGATGATCTTGTTGCTGAACTTGATCTTACCTCGCCTCAAACCGTAATTTCTTCGGTAAAGGGTCTTTCACTCAAAGCGTTTCCCGGTCGTTCAGCCGTTTATGATGCTCAGGCGATCAACGTTATATACATTGGCGAAACGCCTCGTCCCGCCATGCTAGGTTTAGGTTGGATAGAAAATAAAACCTTTTCAAGAAATAACATTGAATGGAACGATTATCTGAATCTATTAAGCAGTAAAACACCACCGGTATCGGACCTTTTTTGGAATGGGAAGCCACAGAATATGGCCTTTCAGCTACCCGGCGATTTGATGAAACGCAGCCATATTAGGTGGTGGAGTGTCGGTACGTGGCAAGGTGACGGAAATGCCCCATCAGCTGGAAAGAAGGTATGGGTCGGTGCACTGAGTTATGACAATGGCCTCCAGCTAACTCCGTACTCTGGGATTGTCACTGTTTTACATAGCATTGAACCCAACGTTGATTACGAGCGCGATCTCCTCGCTCAACAAATACAACAACTGCCAGACCATTCAATTCGTTTTAAGCTAGCCACCTCACCAATAAAGCATGATGAGGAGCATGATTACTTCACAGATGGTAATATACTTGTCATCGAACGAGACTTAAATGCCGATACTTATCAGACTAACCCTACTTAATAAGTAAAGTCTGGTTAGGATTATCAATCTAACGTTTGTTAGGTAAGAGGTTCAAAGCGTATTTCTGCTCTGCATCCACGTTGTTCTCTATTGGCTAGATTAAATTGCCAACCGTAACGCTGACAGAAATCGTCCACGATGAGTAAACCTAGCCCGTGTCCATCACGGTTAGGGGTTTCTATCATCCCCTCTCCTTCATCCTCCACCAACAATATTGAATCAGAGAGAGTGACGGTGACCGAACCGTTATTCGTCGCTGCAATGGCATTACGAACTAAGTTACCCAAAATCATATTAACCACGGCGCTAGAGGCTTTTATCATCGGCTCTGATTCAACAACTAACTTAAGATTCAAATCTTTACTCGACGCTTGAACTGAATTTTGCTCTATGACCGTTTTAAGTTCTCGCTCGGTTAAAGCTCGTACGTCGGCCTCATCCTGTTCCTTTTCATACCGAACTAAACTTAAAAGGGCGTCAATCATTGTCCCCATCTGGTAGCTGGCATTACCTATTCGTTCAACCTGCTTATGTTGAAAATCACTTGGTTGGCTTTTTGTTAGCAGCCCATTAGCGCCTCTAATAATCGTTAAAGGCGTTCTCAGCTCGTGGCTTGCATAGCGTGAAAAGGCTTGTTCTCGTTTAATCAAAGAATGAATATCGGTACGGTACTTGTTAAGTCTATTCGTCAATGTTTGGAATTCAATGGCTGCATTTCCACCAATTTCAAACGGTTGCTGAGCATCACCAGACAGCTCACCTAATTGATTAGCAAGGCTATTCACTGGCTCTATCAAACGTTGAGAAAGACGATACAGTAACGCACCAAACATAAACATAAGCGCAGCAACGAAACCAATAACAAGACTGGTTGAATAAATCAGCTCATCAAGCCCAAACTCTACTCTGTCGATCTGGGTTAACAGCACAATTGGTATTTTTTGACCTTCAAACCAGTAATGCCCAACAAAAAGCATCTGTGATAGAGGGTCTAACGTGTCGCCAATTTCCCCGACAAAACTCTCTTTTCCTGTAGCGAACTCTCGGTAAGGCTCAGGGAGCAAACTTAAGTCGTTATATGCTGTAGTAAGCGAGTCAATGCGTAGTTCACCACTCTCCCCTGCAATGTAGCGTTGAACAGCTTCATCACGGTCAATCAAAATACGTCGTTCACCGACTCTATCTTCAGACCACTGAAGCGCAGCGATAAATACGAGGAAAGTAACAACACCCACAACGATGGAAACAAAGGTAAAAAAAAGCGCTAATCGGCTCGTCAGTGACTTGGTATTGGTAAAAAATCGGTCGACCATTACTGCTCCTCTAGGCGAAAGCCTATTTTGGGTACAGTAATGAGCATTGGCGTTGGAAAAGGCTTATCAAGCTGGTTACGTAATTGGTAAATATGGCTTCTCAATACATCGTTATTTGGCTCATTTTCTTGCCATAGTTTCTCAGCTATCTCTTCGCGGCTTACCACGTCGGGTGCCTTATTACACAATAATTCCAGAATGGTATAAGTCGTGGGGTTTAGTGCTAGTGGCTTATCTTGTCGGTACGCTTGCCTCTTCTTTTGATCAATTCTAATTTGGCCGAATTGTACGCTAGCACTGGCGACTTCTCCCTTATAACGCCTCACTAACGCCTTCATTCTTGCTTCTAGAATTTCAAGATCAAATGGCTTAGTCAGGTAGTCATCTGCACCATGCTGAAAGCCATTCAGCATATCTTCTCTATTATCTAATGCGGTTAGCATTAACACCGGCGTATTATTACCCGCTTCTCTCAGCTTATTACAAACCGTTAATCCATCCATTCTTGGTAGCATTAGATCAAGTAATATCACGTCAAAGCGACCTTCCAGAGCCAATTGCAATCCAAGCTCACCGTTGTCTGCATAATCAAGTTCCATTCCAAGATACTCAAAATAATCAAACAAAATACCCGCCACCTCGCGGTTATCCTCCACCAGTAGAATTTTTTTCATGGTTATTTTGCCCTATCGTTTGTCGTCACTATGAATACCCAAATTACCTTGAGTTTGAATACGTTTTGAAGCAGTACTCTCTATATAACGGATAAGCATCCAGATCGGATGTGAAAAAAATGTGGATGACATAGTTTTCACATGTCTATTGATATAACACTCATACATTGCCAGAGCCGATTTGATTGACGCTCCTGGCTCCCTTAACCCAAACAAGGCAAATCGTATGAGCCCGATATCACTCGTTACTCACCAGCCGAAACCACCCGTTACCGTGTCTATCATTGTACCTTATTATAATGAGCGAGAAGTATTAGGTGAATTCCACGCTCGTCTAAATAAGGTCTTAGATTCTATAGAAGAATCTTGCGAAATCGTTTATATCGACGATGGCAGTACCGATGATAGTAATCGCCTCGTTGATACACTGCCAATAACTTCGAGCAACGTAGTGAACATCTGTTTAAGCCGAAACTTTGGCAAGGAGTACGCAGTAACAGCGGGGCTCGAGCACAGTAAAGGCCTTGCGGTTATCTTGCTTGATGCAGACTTGCAAGACCCACCAGAATTGATTCCAAGCATGCTACAAGAGTGGCGTAAGGGGTTCGATGTTGTCAACATGCAGCGTAGGAATCGACACGGTGAAAGTTGGTTTAAACAATTCTCAGCATCGACATTTTATCGCGTTCTAAACTTGTTAGTTAAAAGTGACATACCCGAAAACGTTGGCGACTTTCGCCTGTTAAGTCGTGAAGTCGTCGATCATATTTGTAGCCTGAGCGAATCCAATCGTTATATGAAAGGCATCTTCGCATGGCCGGGGTTTCGTCAAACAACGCTACCGTTTGATCGAGATGCACGCTATTGCGGTGAAACAAAGTGGAACTACCTCAAGCTGCTTGGTTTAGCCGTCGACGGTATAACGTCCTTCTCTATTCGCCCCCTTCGCTTAGCGACCATCATAGGAGGGCTGATTGCATTCGTTGCCTTTGTATTCGGTTTAATCATCATTTCAAAAACTTTGCTGTTTGGTGAGCTGGTTTCCGGCTACCCATCCATGATGGTCGTTCAATTGGCATTGGGGGGGATTCAACTATTAAGTATTGGCGTGTTGGGAGAATACATTGGTCGAATATTCATTGAAGTTAAAAACCGCCCACTTTATCTCATTCAATCCGTGGTCGAACGATCTGGACAAAACAAGACCCGTTCGATGGAGAAAAGAGCATGAGGCTTAATCACGTCTACCTATGGGTCATATTAATCTCGGTTCTTCTAATTCGCTTACTCTCCCTCGGTGCCTACCCATTAATGGATACTACGGAAGCGCGTTACGGAGAAATGGCAAGATTAATGGTCGAAACAGGCAATTGGCTTACCCCACAGTTTGATTACGGTGTTCCCTTTTGGGGCAAGCCTCCCCTATTTACTTGGATGAGCGCTACGGGTATTGAGCTGTTTGGTTTAAATGAATTCGCAGTTCGTGCTCCACATTGGCTCGCGGGTCTCGTAGTGGTTAGTTTAATGGCTTTTCTCGCTAGAAAATCTGGATACAGTGCACTTGTCACAGCTTTAGTCATTTCAACATGCGCTGTATTTGCCGTTTCTGCTGGCGCAGTAATGACCGATATGGCACTGACGTTGGGTATGACCATTGCGATGCTTGGTGTCTACTTCTGCTGGCGTGGTAACAAAGTATGGGGTTATGTCGGCTTTGTCGGTTTAGCTATTGGCTTGCTCGCTAAAGGGCCTTTGATCATCGTGCTAGTCGGCCTAGCGGTTGCGCCTTGGCTCATGTTTCAGCATGGCTTTTTGGGCGCTTTTAAAGAGCTTTGGTCTCGCTTTCCCATCATTACCGGCTCACTACTGATGCTCGTTATCTCTGCTCCTTGGTATCTGTTAGCAGAGCAAGCGACACCCGGTTTCTTAAACTATTTTCTTGTTGGCGAGCACTTTAATCGTTTTGTTGTCAGTGGCTGGGAAGGCGATCTGTACGGCAGCGCTCACGATGAACCAAGAGGCATGATTTGGCTATTTTTCCTCTATGCCGCGCTTCCGTGGTCAATCGTTTTACCTATTCTTGTGTGGAACAAAAGGCATCAAATCAAATCCCTTTCGACGGAAAGCCATGGGCTGCTGAGTTTTCTCACTCTATGGATGTTATCCCCGTTACTACTTTTCACGTTATCGGGAAACATACTACCCGCGTATGTTCTGCCAGGCATTCCCGCGTTGGGTTTATTAATCACCATATTGGCGAAAGGCACTGACCATCACAAAAAATGGTTTCAACTCTCTGCCGCGGCTATGCCATTGATATTGATTGCTGCCGTTGCTTACATCCATCTGTTTGTTGCCGATAAACGCAGCGACAAAGGTATTTTCAGTCACGCCAATCACACGCTACCCACATTCTACTTGGGCAAGCGTCCTTTTTCTGGGCAATTTTACAGCCAAGGCCAAGCAAAGCATCTGAAAGATGGTCACGAGCTCAAAACTGACGTTCCATTTCAATTAGTTGGAGAGAAGTCCGCTATTGAAGATCTTGTCGAGGAGAGGCAACTTACCTGCGTCGTCAATTATACCGCGCAAAGCGAACGAACCTTGTACACGTGCAAAGCAAAATGAACCAGCACAAAGCATTGTTCAAATTTGCACTGATAGGCAGCATCGGCTTTATTGCCGATGCTGTACTCTTTTCAATGGCGCTTTACTTGTGCGAACTCGATGTCTATTTATCTCGCGTTATCGCCTTTTTCGGCGCTGCTTGCGTTACGTGGTTTGGGAATCGTTGTTATACATTCGTCCATTCGAATAAGCAGCCTAAATTTCTGCAATGGGCCAAGTTTATAGGCTCTGCGTCAATGTCAGCTATTCCCAATTTCATTACGTTTAGAAGTGTTCTTAATGTATTAGGTGAAGGTCCAATTACAGTTTACATCGCGTTAGTTATGGGCGTGCTTGTTGGGATGCTGAGCAACTTTATGTTGAGTGAACGGTGGGTATTTAAAACAAAACCGTTGTAGTAGCACGCTAAAACTGAGTCAGCGCAGAACTGGCTGACTCGATAGTTCAAAGGCAGAGGAAAATTTAGTCATTCATTCGCCATAGCTAAAAGCTAAGCCAATTTTATCTAAACAAATGAAAGACCTAACCGTATCAGTTTTATTAGCTCTATTGTGCACTAATGGGCTTTAGTTCATTTTAGATATGGCGGGTTGATCAATAATGAACGCGATTGATTCGTCATTTAAGCAAGATTTACTAACATATTGGCGCTGTTTACCCATATGAAGGATAAACCCTAAATCGGTTTGTTGAAGTTGGTCAATCTCACTCCAGGCGATACTACGTGCATTTTTACCGCTTTTATAACTCACACCGTCAAATCCAAGCTGAAATATCACTTTGCTGCCTGCTCTCCTACTGAATTTTTGTCGCCATAGCCACCAGGCTCTTTTGTAATAAAGACTGAGTGCCTCAATAACACTCAAAACGATAAAGAACCAACCAACATAACTATTGGGTAATAGCTCCAATAGTATTAAAACCGAACCAAAAAGGAAAAAAATCACTCCTTTTAAATAGGCTTTTGGAAAGGTAACAGGAAGGCTAGTTTGATCATAACACTCTGCAAAAAAGGTCTTGTCGAGGGTGTACTCTGTGGTGAATTCGAAATCTTTAGACATAGGTGGCTGCTTTAACGTTTTCGGTAAATGATCCATGTTGCGGTATCGCAAATTGATCATTGTATAGCTTCTCGGTGCATTTCTTTAGCTGTTTTTCTCTTCTTTTGTAAATCAATGATACCGACAAGGTTTACACATAACCACTAAAACAGGGCTCTCAAATACGGATGGATACCTTCGATATTAGAGGATATCGTACTTAGAAATTGGGTTCAGGTTTCCTTATCGATATAACTCCAAATCCCCGACCACTATTATTTTTTAATTTTTATTCATTAAAGCTAATAATAACATCACGGCCCCTATTAAGAACATAGTCTCCAGCCATTAAACATAGCCAAAAAAAATAAGCAACTATTAACGCTATCTAAAATAATAAATACAGTTTTCACTCAATTAAAGCGTGTGAAAAAACTTTTACTAAAGATAATTTAATAAAACGTCAACTCACCATGTAATTAAACTCAATAAGGGTAAAGGCCAAACGTTCAATAACTTTATTTAAAGGTCAACGAAAACTTGGGATAATCGCCGGTATCCCTGGTAGAAGACCAACCAACGCCATCACACCACTTAGTACAATAAACATAATACCAGGCAACACCCAGCGGCTCATTTTACTAAGTTCACCGCTACGTTCTTTACAGCCTACTAAGCCTAAGTTATCTAACAGCATGGTAAGAGACCAGCCAAATGCAGGGTTAACTAGCGCAGACGAAAATACAACAATCGCTGCCGATTGTGTAGTTTTCCCTTCACGCGTCATCTCCATTCCAGCTTCTAGCAGTGGGATAAAGACACCAACAACCAAAGCGACACAAAGTACAGGTTGCCATATCGCTAAATCCATTGGGTATCCCCAAACCGCAGCTATAATACAGAACAGAGCCGTCAGCAGAGCGCCTGCAGGAATAGGACGTTTAGCAATAGCCGCCGGTACGATATAAGTACCCCATGAAGAAGTAAAATTCGCACCACCGAGCAGAGAACCGAACGTTTGACGAATTGATGCCGTGGTCATGGTATCGTCAATGTTCATATGTACTTTTTCTGTACGTTCTGGATAGCTGATTTTTTGAAACACTTTATGCCCTAAAAAATCTGGCGACCACATAGCCACAGCGAGAATAGCAAAGGGCAATACCACCATGAAATGTTCAATCGTAGGTAAGCCTATCATCCAGCCTGTATCTTCCCCCCACCAATACATTGGATTCATATTTGGCAAGCCGGGCTCGGTTTGAAAAGAAAACGGGGCACCCATAGCAAAAGCCAAAGTACCACCCAGCAAGCAACTAAGAGGTACTGCTAACCAACGCTTACCAAAATGTTCCAGTAAGGCATATAAAATAATAGTGCAAAAGATCACGACAAAAGCAATATGACTCATACCTATTCCCTCAGCCCAAGCGAATAGATTTTTAACTTGAGAAGCCGTTCCAACAAAGCCAAGGTAGAGCAATAAACCGCCACACACACCTTTACTAGTGAGGTTTGCCAACATACTTCCCCCCTTACTGATGGCTAATATCAGGCCAAAAGCACCGATCAGTAACCCAAATGCCATAGGATGGCCGCCTGCTGCAACGACAATCGGAATTAAAGGGATGAGTGGGCCGTGTGTGCCTGCTAGGTTGGCGGTCGGCAATAAAAATCCAGAGAAAAGAATGATGAAAATAGAGGCTATGAGTAATTCATAACGCACATTTTCTAAAATGAAGCCTTCATTTAGCCCTAGAGCCCCGGCAAAGGTTGCTGCAATGGCTCCCACCATAACAACCTTACCAATGGTAGCCGCCATAGCGGGAATGGTATCTTCTAGCTCAAATCGATAATCTTTAAACGGTAAATTGGGACGCCAGCGTTTAGGCGCCATGATTTGTAATTCGTTCTCTAAATATTGTTCTCGGGAACCAAATTCCGACCTTGGTTTATGTTGTTGTTCATACGTGAGTTCATCCTCATTGACTTGAGAATTTTCTGTTCGTATATCTGCGGACTCTAAAGTACTACTCATTTTGATTCCTTTCGTTCACACTCTAAGGTGTGTTATTCCAACAAACATTATTTACTTACGACACGAAGGTTTAGCGGAGTCGTTATTTATATATTCTCTACTGCAAAGAACGAGATGATCCTATATTATTTATAAGTTAAATTACTATTAATAACCTTAATAGCTACTATTATGTAAAAATAAGTCATCAACCTAGCATTAAAAATAATTATTAAAATTCAATCACTAATACTCTATACCAACCTTTAAAAAACAAACAGCTGTTAATAATTAGACATTAGTCGTACAGGCTGGAGACTAGTATGAGAAACTGCAGGTGATACTTATCAATTTATTAACAACTATTCATTTCAAAAATAATAAAGTAACGTTCTAAAAAGACTGCACGCTTGCATGAAGGATTTAAAAATTAACTAGGCTAATGGATAGGCGACTACAACCATCCTCCGACTCACCAAGGGAATAAACGATATGTATATCCAGCCTAGCCAGCACACTATATTTGTGTGCAATTAAGCAATAATAGCCATGATAGTTCCGATTTCAGATAATCAGTGCGACTCTAATAAAAAAGGCGTAGAACAAGAAGCCAACTGTTGAAAATGGGCTAAGTAGGCCCTAGAGCCATAATAACTAAATAGATTAGGTAAAATTAATAAGCTCGACTAAGTGAATCAAGAGGTGGTTTTATACTCAGAACAAGTGCCGGGCACATTTGAGCTAGCTATGTCGACTAACTCGAATGTGGACAAAAGTTTGCCAGCACTTTTGCTAATTTAGAGAGCTATCAATAAACACAGGTATTGCTCAGTGATTTGTGGAAAACTAGCGCTAGCTAGAAGGCTTGATTTTTGTGCGCATCACGAGATTCACGCCGCTTATTGACAATACCAGCAATTAGACTACGCTTTAAGAACTGATAGAACATCATCAGTGGTTAAATGAACAAGTTTCAACGTAAACCGTAACACTGTAAAAGAAAGAAATAGTATGTACATTATAGAAAAATAGAAAAGCCACTTTTTACATTTAGTGGCTTTTTTTCTGCCATAAAAAGACCATCTCAGTTCTTCTTAAATTTATATCGTAACGCCCAGAAGTATAACCTCCGCTCTTAAGATTGTGTTTAGTAAGCATTGCTAAATTGCATTGAATTTAGATAAGTTTTGTTTGGAGAAACATACATTAATAGTATGGGAATGAGCATTTACCCTACCATAGATTGGGCATTTTCGTGTTTCATGCCCCATCAGAACACCTCTGGACATTTCCGAGTTACCAAGTATTTGAGAGTGCATTCTTTCGCATAACTTTATTTACCCCATATACATTAGTTACTTTCACCAATTCACTTTACGATCACTCTTATTATGATGTCTTATTAATTACGCCAGAAACTTCGCTAACAAGCTTGGCTAGCTCATCCCACTTTTCATTGTCAATCAGATCGTTAGGTACCATCCACGTCCCGCCACACGCCAGCACACTTGGAATTGCCAAATAATCATTGATGTTACTTGGGTTAACACCACCCGTTGGCATAAATTTCACAGGGTAAACCGCCGTTAGTGCTTTCAACATGCCAACACCACCAGAAGGTTCTGCTGGGAAAAATTTTAGTGTACGTAAACCCATTTCCATCGCTTGCTCAACAAGACTTGGCGTATTGACACCTGGTACGATAGTGATATTGCGCTGTTGGCAGTATTTAACGGTTGTTGGATTAAATCCAGGACTTACAACAAAATCTACACCCGCTTCAATGGATTGATCCACCTGTTCACTCGTTAATACGGTGCCCGAACCTATCAGCATGTCAGGGAATGCTTCACGCATCACTTTAATCGCATCAAAAGCTTGTTCGGTACGAAAAGTAACCTCTGCGCAAGGTAACCCATTTTCAACCAGAACTTCAGCGAGTTTTGCTGCTTTCGAGGCGTCTTTAATGGCAATAACTGGGACAACTTTAATTTCAGATAACCTTTCGCTAAGCGTTTTCATTTTATTTTTTTTAACCTTCATTTTATTCCCTTAAATCGTAGGCATAACTTCAGTTGGAATAATCGCACCACTGTGCTGAATCACCGTCCCTGCAACCAAATGGCCTGAGCATGCTGATTCTGTCATATCACCACCAAGAATACGTTTAGCAAGGTAACCTGCACTGAATGAATCTCCAGCTGCTGTTGTATCTACAATGCTATCAATCGGATTCGCCGCGACAGATTCAAAACTGCCTTTCGTCACAATAAAACAGTTATCGCTACCACGCTTAACGATGATCTCTTCAACACCAAACGCTAGAGTGCGATCTATTGCTTGCTGCTCAATATCATCCCCCCAAAGCAAGGCTTCATCGTCAAACGTTAGGAACGCAATATCGGAGAGCGTGAGAATATCTCGATAACAAGTACGAGCTAGTTCAAGGTCTGGCCATAGCGCAGGTCGGAAATTATTATCAAAGGCGATTTTGACACCTTTAGCGCGACACTGGTTTAAAAGAATCATCAGCGATTTTCTGCAATCGTCAGGCAAAATCGCTAGACTTATACCACTCAAATAAATCAATTGATGTTCGCAGAGCTCATCTAATACATCAAAATGATCTAATTCACGAAGCCAGTATTTCGCTGCCGAGTCGTTTCTCCAATAATGGAAGCTACGTTCACCACAGTTGGTTGTCTCAATGGCGTACATTCCCGGTAATTTAGTTTCAGAGAGGGTGACCATATTGGTATTGATCTTCTCTTTTTGCCAAGCGGTTAACATCTCTTGACTGAATGAGTCTTTCCCAAGGCCTGTCACGTATGAAGTGCTCACTCCGTGTAGCGTAGTTAATCTGGATAAATACACGGCGGTATTTAATGTATCACCACCAAAACTTTGCGTTAGCTGACCCTGATTTTTTGTTAATTCAACCATACATTCGCCAATCACTGCGACACGAGTAATAGGACTAGGACCCATGGGAGTTCTCCTCAATATTTTTGATCGTCAATATTGTACAAACAGAAAAGGTACCAAATAGAGCATCGGCGTCATTCAAATACCGATGCTTCATCAAAAAAACCAGCCGTTAAGGCCAGTTTAATGATTAATTAGTGCCAATAAATCCGTAATAACTCAATTAGTCGAGTAGAGATCTTACATACTCAGCAATTTCTGAAACTTGGCATTGTGAAAAGAAGCACTCTTGAAAATGTCCACCGCTGACTGCCGCTTTTACAAGCTCTTGGTCCATTGAGCGTAGACCTTCAACCACATCTTTTGCTACTGCCGCTTTTACATCATTTAAAATTGCCGCATTAGCTTGCTGTGGAGCCGCACGCTCGATTGGGTAACCTTCACCACGATTGCCTGTGAATGCTTTTTCAAAGATGTAACGAACGTTCAGTTCACCTGCCCAACCAAACCCTTTTGCGAACGCTAGCGACAGCGCGTTACCGTTGTTGATTTGGTTAAATAGAAAAGCATCAGAAGGCTCTAGAGCGTAACCACACAAAACCCCCGGGTGCAGATTACTTGCCATCATTGCACCCTGACCTGTACCACAACCGGTAACCACAAAATCAACCGCTTTTGAATTCAGTAAAATACTCGCCATAATACCTAGATGAATGTAGGTAAGGTGGTGGTCATTTTCATCGGTCATACCAACGTTAAATACTTCGTGACCTAAGTTGCCAGCAACGGTTTGTAGTTCGCCTGCAACCATTGCGTTTTTTGGTGCTTGGCTGTTTTCCATCATTAAAGCAATTTTCATCGGATTCCCCTGCGACTTTCATCGCGAAATTTATGTAAGTTTAAATAGAGTTAAATACATAAGGTGTTATCAATTATATTCATGCTTAGCCATCAAAACGTCACTCTGAGTTCGCATAAGACACTGCACTGTCACCTTATAAAAAGTGTGTAATATAGACTTAACGAGATAACCAGCCGCCATCGACTGCTATTGTATAACCGTTTATGTAATCAGACGCACTTGAAGATAAGAACACACATGGCCCTTCAAGATCAGAGGGCTTGCCCCATCGCGCAGCTGGAATACGGTCTACGATCTCTTTATTACGTTGCTCATCAGCACGAAGCGCTGTTGTATTGTCAGTTGCCATGTAGCCAGGTGCGATAGCATTTACGTTAATGCCGTGTGCCGCCCACTCATTCGCCATTAAACGAGTTACACCCATTACACCACTTTTTGATGCCGTGTAAGAAGGCACTCGGATACCACCTTGGAATGAAAGCATAGAAGCGATATTGATAATTTTACCGCCCTCACCTTGAGCGATGAACTGTTTTGCAACGGCTTGAGACATAAAAAACAGAGACTTTACGTTTATGTTCATGACGTCATCCCAATCCTGTTCAGAAAAATCAATCGCATCATTGCGGCGAATAATGCCAGCGTTGTTCACTAAAATGTCAATGCGACCAAGCTCAGTCACAGCGCGGTCAACGATTGAAGGAATATCATCTAGCTTCATCAGATTGGCACGAATATCGACAAATTTGCGGCCTGTTTCTTCAATCTGTTGTTGGGTTTCGGTAGGAGCAGAAACATTTACTCCGACAATGTCACATCCGGCTTTGGCTAAACCTAGTGCCATGCCTTGACCCAAACCAGTATTACAACCAGTCACAACAGCAACTTTGCCTTCCAGATTAAATGATTCGAGTGTCATGTTTAGCTCCCTATAAGGTATTTAATAAAGTGAACTTAATTGGATGCTCACTGCAATGGAGTAAACATAACAGGTTTTTTGCCCATCAACGCAATTTATTTTAAAATGATGTTTTAAAAATATTAATTTACCCTTTCACTTTGTGATATTGGTCGAATTGGCAGTTCCAAAATTATGAAAAGGCATTTTAAAATTACTGGTATTGATCGTGATGAGCGATATAATGCAAAAAAATAAAAAATAGGGGCCGTCATATGGAAAAGTCGACACAACCAGAAGCTGTATCTTCAGTGTTAAAAGTTTTCAGTATCTTACAAGCACTAGGCGATCAAAAAGAGATTGGTGTTTCAGAGCTTTCTCAACGTTTAATGATGTCTAAAGCGACGACTTATCGTTTTCTACAAACAATGAAAACTCTTGGTTATGTTTCTCAAGAAGGAGAAGCAGACAAATATTCACTCACTCTGAAACTTTATGAGTTGGGAGCAAAATCATTAGAATACGTTGAGTTAATTGAGCTTGCGGATAAAGAAATGCGTATTATCTCAGAGCAGACTAACGAAGCGTTGCACCTCGGTTGCCTTGATGACAACGCAATTATTTACGTACATAAAATAGATTCTGGGTACAATCTTCGTATGGAGTCTAAGATTGGTCGACGTAATCCCATTTATAGTACGGCCATTGGTAAGGTTTTATTGTCCGACAAAGAAGAAGCGTTTGTCAGAGAGCGACTTAGCGATGTCACGTTCATTAAGCATACAAATAAAACATTAGAAAATACTGACCAATTGATCAAAACATTACTCACCGTTCGTCAAAAACATTTTGCAGAAGACAACGAAGAGCAAGAACCCGGATTACGCTGCATTGCAGCCCCAGTCTATGACCGTTTTGGCATAATCATCGCTGGTGTCTCTATCTCTTTCCCTACTATTCGTTTTGATGAAAAGCGTATGGAATACTATGTAGGCCTCTTACACACTGCAGGAAAAAACATCTCACAGCAGCTTGGTTATCACGACTACCCAAATATATAAAACTGTCGCCAGTAAACAGCTTTTCTTAACTGTTCACTGGCACATATAACTTTTGTACTAATAGATACCTCATACAAACGTTATTTGATTAACTCTAAATTGAGACGATGATTTAACTGCGCTTCATATAATGACTTGGGATAAATATTCAAATATTTTTATTCGTACTAAAATTAGTTGTTGGTATTGCAGTAATCCTACTTTCTAGAACATGCACCCCTGCTTCTAATTTTGTAAGTAGGAAAGGCACCTGACTACGAGGACTGATTAGATTAGAATGAACGCGAGAGCATTGATACGCCTGTTTTTCATATAGATCCAAGCTCGTTATACTGGATTGACCATTTTCACCTTCAATATGAATCGAAGCGAAAACGTCATCGTTTTTATGGTTAACTGCTGGTTCAGAGTACCAATGGTGTACCGCAAAACCACTTTCTATTACCCATGTAGGGCTTTCAAGTTTGAAAGTATGTCGACGAATGCAACTGCCATCACCTTGCACCTCAATTTCAGTATCAACATCGAGCGAACCTGTTGTCCATTGAACACCAATCAGTTTATTAGTTACATTGACCGAATTATTTTTTTGCCTCATTTGCCAATTACACCCCCCGTCAAAACTAAACGCCAGTATATTATCACCAAAATTAAGGCGATGACCCTGGGCTATAGAGTCCATCTCAGGTCCAAATGCGGTGGAATAGGCAAATTTATTGTATTTGTCTAATTGAAATTTCGGTTCAATATAGCCAGAAAAGTGAACAATGCTATGCCCATTAATTCGTTGTGCAATAGATTGAGCACTTGGCATTTCTATTTCCGACGACTCATAAGGGTACGCTTTTTCTTCCTCTAGCCAAAACTTGTGATCATCAGGTAAGAGTAACGGCAAAAATGCTTTCATTGCCCAATAAGGAGATGTCGGCGAGTTATAGTTCTCAGCTGATACTAAGTTTGGATACAAATAACCTCGGCTAAGTATACCGTTATCGCTAAAAATAGGCGTAGATTGCCAAGAACGAATATGGCGGGCCCACATTCCTTTAATCTTAGCCATTTCATCGGTTTCAAGAGGTAACATAGCCGCTGCACCCCAAAAACCCGCGCAGGCGAATCGATAACAAAGAGAGCGCCCTAATGGAAGCGCTTCTCCAGAATCAGCAAACCAATAAGCATAAGGCCCGATAAACTCAGCTGCACGCTGGCTAAATAATTCATCATATTCATCATTTGGATTATCGGTAAGGAAAGTGTAAATAAGGCTATAATAATGCATAGCAAAGCCACCGTAATGATCAATGGTTTGTACGTCTCCATCGCCATACCAGCCATCTCCTAAATACCAAGACTTTATCTTTTTAAGATAATTAACTCTCAAATCTTGATCAACTAGATTGCCGTGCCCCACTTTTGTCAAGCCAGCCTGAACCAATAACGTAAAAAACAACCAGTTATTTTGTGCCATCTCATGGCACTGGATTTTTGCTAACCATAGAGCAAGTTCAGTTTTTGTCGACTGCGGTAAGGGATCCCAGCCTTTTTCAGGAAGCAACGCCAACATAAACCCAATAGCGGCCATTTCAACACTGCGTTGGTCTCGATCACTCGTTTCTCCCCAGTAATTTGGATGGTTAGAGTCAACACCTTCGATGATTGCACGGTGGATAACACTCCAATGTGGAAAGTGGCCACCACCGAGTTCTAACGGGATTATTCCCCATAACGGTCTGGCAACCCCTTCTAATGCACTCGCCTTCATATCGAAGATAGCCCCACCCTCATCAAGATCTAAAGCAGCACCTTGAGTCCTCATTTTCGCTATCAAAGGGTCGAGAAGGTCGATAACAACCTGCTGAAAATCATTTTTTGTTTTAAGTGGATTGCCTTCAAACTTAGCGTATTTTGCCATTATTTATATATCCAGAGGTTACAAACCAAACAGGCTTGGTAAATAAAGAGTTAAGAAAGGAAAATAGGTAATTAATAGCAATCCAATAACTTGTAATAGAAAAATAGGTAACAGAGGCTTAATTACTCGGGTTATTTTTTCCCCTGTAATACTACAAGAAACAAACAGAACGGTACCTACCGGTGGCGTTACAATTCCTATTGCAAGGTTGTAGGTCATTAATACACCAAAGTGTACTGGGCTCATACCTAGAGCAGTGACGACTGGGTAGAAAATTGGCGTGAATATCAACATTGCAGGCGTCATATCCATAAACACGCCCACTATCAATAGGGTAATATTGATTAGCAGTAGAATTATATATTTGTTGTCACTGATGCTGACCAGTATTCTTCCGATAGTATCGGGAATATCGGCGAAGGTCATTGACCAACTCATTAAGCCAGAACACGCGATTAGAAATAGAATGACGGCCGAGGTTATTGCGGAGTCATTCAAAACTTTGAGCAGCTTCTTTACGTCCAAAGTTCGATACATCAAGCCCAAAAACAAGCTGTATACTACGGCGACACCCGATCCTTCTATAGCCGTAAACACCCCGCCTATAATACCGCCGATGACCAGAACGATTAGAAATAAACTAGGCAAAGCTCGCAAGAATACATGGGATGTTTCACGCAGAGTATACGGCGTATTATCAACCGGATAATTGTGGCGCTTTGCATGGAAATAAGCCACGGACATAACGGCTAAACCCATCATAATCCCTGGAACATAACCAGCTAGAAACAGTGCCGCAATTGAGGCGCTACCACCCGTTATTAAAGAGTACATTATAAACACGCCAGTTGGGGGTATTAACATCCCCGTCGGCGCTGAGGCAGCGTTTACAGCCGTTGTGAATGCCATATCATAGTTTTTTTCTTTTGCCATTGGTGACACGATCCCACCGATGGCCGTAGATGCGGCTATTGCTGAACCAGAAAGTGACCCAAACATCATGTTTGCAATAACATTCGATTGCCAAAGGTTACCCGGTATTCTTTTACCTGCTAGTAAAGCTAAATCCAACAAACGTCGCGCGATGCCTCCCTGGTTCATTATGTTGCCAGCAAGGATGAAAAAAGGCAGAGCAAGAAAACCAAAACTATCAAGTCCGGTGAACATTTTCTCGCCGACTACCGTTACCAAAAAAATGGGCTCAATCTGAAGAGCTAACGTAAATAGGCCTGCTAATGCTAGACCAATAGCAATTGGCGTATTAAGAGCAAGAAATAAGAAAAAAGAACCAAATAGAACGGCCGTAGATGTGGCTTCAATATGGTCGTAGACTAACCATTCATAAGTTTCCGTTGTAGAAAACCAAAGAAAAATTGTTGTAATACTAATCAGCACAGCCCAACAAGTTATCGCTTCAATCAGAGTCTTTCGATTCACTCCCAATTCCCGCATAGTGCGTGAGATACAATTAATCACTATCAGTAACCCACTCAACATGACTGACAGGTGGAGTGTACCAATTGATAACTTCAGCATTGGCGTAATTAGCAGAGCATTATTCTGCACCGCCTGAAAGCCGCCAATGGTCATAATGAAACCAAAAGCAATCACCAAAGTACTGTTGACCATTGTCAACCAACGCTGGCCACTTGGTGAGCACTTATCAAACAAAATAGGTAAGCTTAGATGTTTATCACTAACAAAACAAAGCGCGGCACCTAGAAGTCCGAGCCAAATCAGGGAGTAACGGAGGAACTCATCTGAAAAACTGCTCGGCGACTGAAAGATATAGCGAGTGATAACGCTGTAAACAATAACAACGCTCATTGAAGCCAACAACGTTACAATGAAGACATTCAAACATGCTGACAACAATCGTTCTAATTTAATAAATAGGCTTGAGGGGTGGGTTGGCAGTTTTTCTGTGGGGATTCTTTGAGTATGACTAACCATAGTATGACCATCTAATTTAATGGTATGCGTAGTCGTACTACGCATACCGGGTGTAGATTAAAGATTTAATTCGCGACCTTGAATTTCGAAGATACGTTCCAGTACTTCACGTTTATCTACATTTTTTGCTGCTGATTTATAGAGTGGACGCATAGCGTCTATCCACGGCTGTTTGTCGATATCGGTGAGCTGTACCCCCATTTTTTCCACGGCTAAACGCTCTGACACAGCATGAGCGGTGTCTACAACCTCGATTGAACGCTCAGAGGCAATTTTCATTTCATTTCGTATAATAGATAGGTCATCTTCAGCTATTTTGTTCGATGCTCTTTTACTAAGAACAATAAAGTCAGTCAGTCGAGTCTGCTCAGTTCGGATCCCATATTTAGTCACTTCACCAAATTTTATTTCCCACAAACCCGCTAAGCTACCTTCAGCGCCATCAACCATACCTTGTTGTAGAGCGGTATAAGTTTCCGTGAACTCCAAAGGAACTGGTATTGCTCCTAACTCTTGTAACATAGCAATATAGGTATCGGTAGCCATAGCCCTGATCTTCAAACCCTTAATGTCATCGATTGATTTGACTGGTGTCGAAGTATGCAGACTGCGAAACCCGTTACTAAGATAACCCAATACTTCAAAGCCATTTTGAGATGTTTTGCTGAGCAGTTCGTTATTCATGTAATCACTGCTCATTACTTTTTGGTAATCATCTAAACTTCGGAATATATATGGTAAGTTAATAACTCCAATCTCAGGTTGTAAATTCTCTAACATACCGCTGTTAAGTAGTCCAAAATCGATAACACCACTTTGTATCTGTGAAACGTATTGAGTCTGCCCACCAAGAGCACCACTCCAGTAAACACGGATATTGACACGGTTGTCTGTTTTTTCCTTCACCGCATCGACAAACTCTTGCAGTACTTCACCTGCCGGACTATTAGCCGGAGTATTGGTTGCCAACTTGTAGACACGAGCCTGAACACTAAAGGCCATAGACGTTATCAACAGTGCAGATAGTAGCTTTCCATATTTCATTATTTATTCCTTCCAAAGCAGTAGGTTAGATTATTTCCAGAAAAAATCCGTGTAGCCGTTGGCACGCATTAGCGCCTCAACAAAGTAGTAATCACCATACGGCAGCATGTTGTCACACAGCCCCGCATTAACAAAAGAAGCGCCTTCACTTAGTAGCCCTTCAGCCTCAGGATCGGAAGATAGATCACACTGCTTAATGAGCGCAGCAAGAATATCGGTTCCAGCTTTTCTATAACGTGCTTGCTCGGTGTTGTCTTCACAGTGAGTGGCGATCAATAACAGGCCAGCTGCGATAATCGCCGCCGCCGAAGAATCTCTATATTGAGGCTCGCTTTTTGGTAAATTAAAATCCCAAAGAGGAATGCCGTCTTCAGGTAAATGCTCTATTGCGTAATCGGCAAGCTTCTTTGCGGTTTCTAGGTATTTGATGTCACCAGTGTGCTCAAATATTTGCGCAAATGCATGAATAGCCCAAGATTGGCCACGCGCCCAGCAGGACTCATCGGCATAGCCTTGAAAAGTTTCACCACGTAACGGTTGCTGTGTTGCCGGGTCGAACAAGAAACAGTGATAAGTACTGTAATCTTCTCTAATGATATGCTTTTCCAACGTGTCAGCATGCTCAATTGCCGCCTTACGGTACACTGGATTTGAGGTGATATCTGACGCCCAAAACAGCAGCGCAAGATTTTGCAAAGAATCAATAATCGTGCGCCCTTGAGTTTTTTCCAGCCCTAGTTCATGTGTTTCATTCCACGCAACAATGTATTTTCCTACCCGACGAAAGCGACTAAGCAATGCATCGGCGGCTTGCAATGCTAGCGTTTTACACTCTTCATCACCGGTTAGCTTATATTCAGCTACGCTACTTAAGCTAAATTGAAAGCCTAAATCATGATCAAGCCAATCGGGGTGAGCAATTAACGTTTTGAAGTAATTGCGTCGCATTGAAGCGCTATTTTTTAGCGTCGTTTCACCTGTAACTTTGTATGCGAGCCAAAGCTGCCCAGACCAAAATCCAGACACCCAATCACTGGGTGGGCAAAACTGGTATTGAACAGTTCCTGGTACACCGATTTTCGGATTTCGATCTCCAACCTTTCTTACATTGCGGATAATCGCGTTACAAACTTGCTGCAATGCCTGCTCATAACAGATGGTACTGCTCTGTACTTTTTCAGTGGCAATCGAAGTGGTTAATGGATGAAAATTTGCATTCATAAAATGTCCTGTATATCTATTTAAGTTCTCTTCAGGTTGAAAATATCTTATCAATGAAACGGCGGTTCAATCTGTGATGAAATTCTCGTTATGGGACGTTTCCCAACTAGGAAACTTTTCCCACAAGAAAGAAACAAGTTAAGCCATTGATAACAGGAGCATAAATTGCAGGTTGATTAAAATAAATATTTTCATCAAGATGAAACATTGATTAGAAGTGGCAAATAACATAAAGTTTCACCATATGACCTTCTTAAAGGGAAAACTTTTCCCAACGGGCGAAGTAACACTGAATGCCACTAAAAAACAAACCACAAAAAGTCACCCTTTCCACTATTGAGTCAGTAACAGGCGTCTCTAAAAGTACAATTTCAAGAGTTCTTAACAATAGTAAGTTCGTTAAGCCTGAAATAAGAGATAAAGTCCTGCAAGCCATTGAAGATACTGGTTATAAAAAGAGTGCACCAAAGCTACAGATTGGAATGAAGATAAGCCGGATAACACTCGTAATGGGAGATTATCTTGGCATGGCATCAGGCTTCTACACCCGTCTTATCAGTCAAATTAAAGAAGAAGCAAAAGAACTCGGGCTGGCGATTGATTTAGTTGTGCTCAAAAACATAACGGATCCAGAAATAGTGTCGAAGCAGGTCGCGGGACGTGAAGCTATTCTATTACTCGGATTGGATACCCCAGAAGTGATAAGTACAATTCAGGCTCATCAAACTCCTATGGTAATTGTAAATGGTTCAGATTTACGCCTTAACTCTTCTTCTGTATCCCCTGACTATGCCCTTGGTGGGCTGATGGCTACCCAGAGCTTACTAGACGCGGGACATCGAAATATAAAACTGATTTTGAGCGATTATCGATACTCACTTTTTGAACGAAAAGCTGGCTTTATCCGTGCTTTGGAAGGTGCCGGTATTGTATTTGATGCCAGTCAACATGTATTAGATCTAGAAGACTATGCCCGAGAAAAAATGAACGACAGCACGTTGGCGGACCTTATTTCTTCAGGTAAAGCGGGAATGGACTTTGGCGCATCAATAGTTCTCCCTCATGCTATTGCCAACGGTGAGTTAAAGAATGTAACGGCTGCTTTTTGTGTCTGTGACATGGTCGCGATTTCATTAATTGATAGCCTAACGAGTGAGGGGGTTAAAGTACCATCTGAAATATCAGTGATTGGGTTTGATGATCTGGAAATATCCTCATTAACAGAGCCACCTTTAAGCACTATCAAAACTAACTTTAGCACCTTAGCTAAATCTGCGGTACGTTTACTCGTGACAGAAATAGGCCACGGACATGACTATAGTGTTAGGTTAAATACTCAAGTGAATTTGGTAGAGCGAAAATCTATACATAACCTCATTACTTAGTATTTTCTACAAATAGTAAACGGGAAAAATGCAGATTTAATTGAGCGTAGTGGATCAGTAAATTTAGCCAAAGAATCAGAGCTCTAGACATAAGGAAAAGTAAGTCAAATTGAGAGTCTTAAAATTGGCCTCAACCCTGCTATAGCTTGTTTTGGGGCAAAAATGAGTTTCAAGTTGGCCTAGTGAATGTCCGGAAATGGCACCGAATTACCGTATTTAGAAACTAAATCCCTACTACGTTCCGTCCCTGATAGTGATAGAATCTCCACATCAGAATTATCGAGAAACTCTATGTTTATCCATCATGTTAACGGCATCGACTGGCTGGTGATTACAGCTTTTGAAGAACTGAAAACTATGTTCATCGAAGACGCCGGTACGATCCCCTGTTGCTTCTCTACCTCTAGCGAATTGTGCCTGATTGATCAAGCCAAGCGCGCTTATGGATATTTGCCTGCACTCAGCGGTGTAATCACCGATACTGGCACATTTCAAAGCCAAGATAACGAAGAAGATTTGAACCCACAGCTTGCCTGCCTAGTTGAGGGGCGCGGTCGGGTGTTTATCTATCACGGCGGCTTTGTGGCTTTTGTGGATGACGAGCAAACCTTTATTACCCGATTGGACTGAAAATCATTCAGTAAGTTGAAATCGGCGAATTGGCATCCCTAGCCGTTCATCCGCAAGCGTTGCGCTTATTAACGGGGCAGCTTTGAGCTAGCTAGGCTAAATAGCGCAACCCAATGGCTGGAATTTCACATTGTGGATATTACTGCTGGTAATTGTGCAAAACGTAATCCCCTCACGATTTTTACTGCCTTGAATAACAATTTCGCCGTCACTATCCCATACGGTACATTGTCCCGCAGCATCCCATCCACCAGTTTCTCCGACAAAATTTGATAACAGTACTGGCACATTAAGCTTATTCGCAATGCTTGATAGCAAACCACTATCATTTGAGAAGCCACTTTTTGAAATCAAGGCACTTACAAGATATGCATCTACATTTGACGCTTTAGCATCATTGTAATGGCGAGGATCTGTAAAATCAGCACAAACAGCGAGTGAGAACTTTACTTGATCAATGCTAAAGCAGTAATTTTCATTGCCTGCTACGCAGTATTCATTTTCTCCTTGATGAAGATACTGCTTTTGATAGTAATCAACATCTCCGTTAGGATGTAAAATAACTGCGCCTATATAAGGCTTTGCTTGCCCACTTATTAAAGGGCATCCAGCTATAATCGTTAAACCATTTGTAACCGCTGTGTTGGAAAGCGAGTCGATTAGTGGTGAGGATTGATTTATAGCTAGTTCCGCCAATAGTTCTGGTTCATAACCAGTCAATGACAACTCAGGGAACATGATTATTTTTGCGCCCAAGCATACTGCACTTGTACATAGCTTATTGTGCGCTTCAATATTCTCTGAGATATTTCCTCTCACTGCTCCGTATTGAGCTAAAGCCACCCTTACATCACTCATTATTTAACTTATACCAAAACAGTAAAAACAAAGAATCATACTATCATGCGCACAAGGTCATACATAAGAAAACTAGGGCCTATTCCAAGCCTAAAATAAGCTCAATTACCGCTCCTCTGGCACACAACGAGGTAAGTGGCTAGTTAGTATGGTGGGCGCATAGGCTCAAGAAACATGAGGTCCTCCTTGAACCCAACGCTTTAATCAAAGATCAATCGGTCTACGCTTTTTGGTACTGGATGAATGGAGCTATTTTAAACTCATTGGGTAGATTCTCAATCTTCAAGCTAGGTATCACTTCATGTTGTGGTACATAGGTCCATAAATAATCAAACCCGACTTGCTTGACTTCATTTCTATCTAGCAAAATCACAACCTGACTGATTTCAGCTAGACGTATAGCCATATAGCATAGACCGCATGGTTCACCAGAAGCGAACAAGGTTGAACCAGCCAGAGAAGTACGCCCTAACCTTTCACTAGCCGCTCTAATCGCTTGTATTTCAGCATGAGCCGTACAATCATTTAGCTCATTAACTTGATTTACCCCCTCCGCTATACAGTCCCCCTGCTGATTAACAATGACTGATGAAAAAGGTAGGCCGCCTTTTTCGACTTGCTGCTGAGCGAGCACAACCGTCTGTTTAGCAAAATAGGTGATTTTCATTGTATCTAACATGTTTTAAGCCCCCACATCTCGTTTTCGGCTAACTTAGACGCAAGTTCATCGGCTTTAAATTCTGCCATTTGCAATGATTTTTCATGCCTATTACCAGAAAACTCCTGATACTCGGATGCTATTTCGTAAATCTCAGCCGCACCTAAATATTTACTCAAAGTGCGTAAATGCGGCACCAAATGACTGGATGTTTCGTTTACTCCGCCTTTTTCGAAGCCAAACTCACCACTTGATGTAACTATGACTAAAATCTTACCTGACAAGAGAGGCGATAAGGGCTGATCACCACGCGCCAAATCAAAATCAAAGGTTTTGTTGATACGTACGATTTGATCAAACCAAGCCTTTAATTGCGCTGGCATTCCGTAATTATACATTGGCGACGAAATGACGATGATATTCGCTTTTTCAACCTCAGCAATAAGCTCATCTGACTGCGCCAAGATCTGTTGCTGCTGATCTGTTTTTTCTAGCTCTGGTGTAAACACCGCGCCTATCCAGTCTTGGGTAATAAACTGAGGTGGATTTACTCCGACGTCACGATAGATGTACTCATCTATCTCAGCTTGCTCTTTAAACTGTGTTATAAACCTTTTTGCTAGATTTTTTGAAATAGAGTCGTGTTGTGGGTTTGCATTCTCGATTGCTCTAACACTAGAGTCTACATGTAGAATAATACTCATCTTAGCTGCCTTTTCTTGTTTAACCTGTCTACCATTTTTCTATTTCATTGGGTAAATAACAAACGAGTAAAATGCATTTACAGATGAGTAAAAGTCATCTAATTTTAATATTCATTGATTAAAAGAGTAGCAATCATGCAAGTGTCGTTACCTGCGCTTAAGGCATTTGAGTCGGCTGCCAGGCTAGGCAGTTTTAAGGCAGCTGCAGCTGAGCTATCCATTTCCCCAACAGCGGTATCTCATCACATAAATAAGCTTGAGCAGCGACTCAACGTTACCTTATTCACACGTGCCGCGAGAAAAGTGACGCTTACGGAACTTGGTAAAGAACTCGCCGCCGCTACCAGCCATGGATTTCAATCTATTGAAACGGTGATCGAAAAAATCACGACAAAAGATAAACAAATCAATGTAACTACCACATCGTCATTTGCTGCTTTGGTTTTAATCCCCGCTCTTCAAGAGTTTTATACGCAATATCCCGAGATTCAGGTGAATATTACAAGTGGTGAGAGCATTGATGCTAATAACTTCACCTTACCTATTCGACTCGGGGAAACGGCCAAACAATCAAGCAGGGATATCCTCAAACTCGAAGAGTTCAATCTATTTTGCACAGCCCACGCTGCTGCTCAGTTTCGCCAGACTGAACAAATAACGATTTACACCACTGATTGGAAAAACAGCAGCTTGCCCAAGGTGCCGTTACAATCATGGTTGGAACTCAACGGATTACTGAATAAACAAATTCAAGTTAGATATTTCGACCAAGAGTTATTTGGTATACAGCAAGCTTTACTAGAAAACGCTTATGTATTCAGTTCAAGAACGCTCACGCAAGGTTATTTAAAGGCTGGTGTGTTAACTGAATTGGACACCCGAACTATCAACTCTCAACTTTGTTACTACATAGCTAATAAAGAAAAGCGCCTTTCTCGACATAACTTTAAGTTCATAGAATGGCTAGAAGAGTTGCTTAAGAAGGGAGGAATAACCAGTAATAAAGACATAGCCAGCTAGGCTCCTATAAACCTGGCTGTATTGATTAGAAAAAAGGGGGGCTCAATATGACCACTCGCCCAATCGACGAGACTCATAATGGAGCAAACCTAGTCAGGTCGTCGCGCCGAGCTTATCGATAACAAAATCCAGAAATACTCTTACCCTCTCAGGTTGATAATCTCCTCCACGAAATAGAGCACTTAAGGGAAATCTCAGCGGTTCAAAACCAACATCGAGCTTTTTCAGAAGGCCATTTTTTACATACTGTGCGGCGATAATATCTGGTTGATAGCTTACTCCAACGCCGGATAGCGTTAATTGTCGGAGCAGCCTTGGGCTATTACTTTTAAATACACCTCGTACCGCGATATTGGCACTATCCACCCGCTGGTCTAGAGAACGAGCCACGGGCCATCGTGCCGTAGGGTGCAAGTTGCTATCAATGAGACAGGGGACGCAATCAAGTTCAAGACCCTGCAGGTACTGTTTCGCTAGAGCAGGAGCAGCATACACAGAGCTTTGAAGAGACATAATCTTACGTTGGTTCAAGCTTGAGTCATTGAGTTCACTTGCTCGAAAGGCGATGTCGATACCCTGCTCTACTAAATCGAGTTTTTGATTGGTGACTATCATATCGATCTGAATATCTGGATAACGAGTATGAAACTCTGGAATTAACGGGCTTAATAACTCTTCGGCAAAGCCCTGTGAAGCCGTCACGCGTAGCGGCCCAGAGATAACTTTATTACTTGAATGGAGTTGATTGTAGAGTTTGTCGACCTGCAACAAAACCTGTTGTGCTTGCAGGTAATATTGCCGTCCAGCTTGTTCTACTGACAACTTGCGGGTGGTTCGATTAAACAGTTTCACTCCGAGCTGTTTCTCAACCTGATTAACGTATTTTGAGGCCAGAGACTTTGATATGCCTAAACGCTCGGAGGCAGCAGTAAAAGATCCTGTTTCAACCACCGCGACAACTGTTCTCATTCCATCGATAGTGTCCATTAATTGTCAACATATTGAAGATTATCATTCCATGTTAACGGGGTTTTTCTTCTTCGCAAGTTGTTCTTAAATAGTAACAAGACAAACACTTAGGAGAAAACAATGATCAAGCTATATTGGCACCCTATCTCAGGACACGCCCACCGCGCACATATGCTATTGAGTATGCTCGAATTGGATTTTGAGTTGATTTTGGTTGACTTGCCAGCAGGCGAGCAGCAACAGCCAGAGTTTTTGGCGCTTAATCCCTTCGGGCAGGTCCCGGTGTTGGTAGATGGCGAAACGGTGATTTCTGATTCTAATGCAATATTGGTTTACCTAGCCAGTATGTATGATAAACAACAGAATTGGCTTCCTCATACGCCTAAAGAGCGTGCACATGTAGAGCAGTTTCTCTCGCTAGCCGCTTTCCGATTAGCTGGCTCAGTGGCCAAACTACGTGCAGCTAACTTATTTAATCGCAGTCTTGACAGTGACACGTTAACTAAGGAAGCCAATAAACTATTTGAGCAGTTACAAGGTTACCAGAAAAACCGCAAATGGTTGGTGGGAAAGGAACCTAGTATTGCTGACTTAGCACTATACAGTTACATAAAGCTAGCCCCAGAGGGTGGTATAAGTTTAGCAAACTACCCAGCCTTGCAAGCTTGGATTCAACGAATTGAAGCATTGCCTGGTTTTGTGCCAATGCAACTGTCGAATGTGGGGTTACGTGCGGAAGCACAAACTAGTGATACGGTCGAAAGAACGTTATAGACAGAAACCATTTAAAGTCGACAGCTTAAATAACACTCATGGCAGCTAAGTTTATGTATATCGACTTGGCAACAGGGTAGTGAACGACCTTTAAGTTGGACATTGGAAGTTGCTGAAAAAGGTAACCCTGCTGTGGTATTCAACCCTTGGGTCATTTTGATGATAGAACCAAATGCTCAGATGTGAAAAAGCCCTGCAAAAGCAAGGCTTTAAAATGTGGCGGTGAGTGAGACCTCAGACTTAGCTGCTTAAAGCATTGATTTTCATAGCTTGTTCAAAGTTAAACTTACAAAAGCATTTCTTTACGCATACACCTAAGTTTCTTTATCCAAATTTCTTATCTTTCTAAGCAAGTCAAGTATAGCTGAAGTTAACTGGACTAACTTGCTAGACAAACAGCCTCATACTCTAAAGGGTATCATAGTTAAAGTTGAGTACCTGAGTCTTATTATTAAAGAGTAAAAAGAGACATTATTGGAACTTTCCTATCTCCCTTCTCTTCCCTTAAGCAAGGGGAAGCACTATTGCGAATAAAGTGCCCTCAAAACTACAGTCCCTCACAAATGTTACGAAGTACTAGCTGTGAAGGTTCTGGACATAAATGAGCTAGTGATTTTTTCTAACACTGTTCAAATGGATAACGTTTGGGATCGGAAAGTCGCTTAGTGAAGTGTCCAGTTTGACTGGCGCAGATCAGGCATTCCTGCCCCAGAACGACTGGATAAAGTGATACTTTCATGTCAACTAAATGATCCTTCCATTTCAATATAATAGTTATTTACAGCCATATCAAAGGCTTAATACAAGAGCAATAAAACCTTAACAAACGAAAGTCATGATAGCTAGATTACTTGATTTTGGTTACTTCTATGAGCCTGACAATTCGACAGATCAACAAAAAGTTTGGGGACGCAACTGCCCTTTCTGATGTTAATTTAACACTCAAACAAGGCGAACTGGTGGCGCTCGTTGGTCCTTCTGGTTGCGGTAAAACCACTCTTCTAAGAAGTATCGCAGGCCTTGAACAGCCATGTTCAGGAACAATCACCATCAATGATCAGATCGTTTTTAAAAACGACACGACAGATACCAGCCCATCAGGTAAAGGCAAAAACAGGCCACTGTCATTGCCAACTCAGCAACGCAATCTCGGCATGGTTTTTCAAGATTTCGCGCTCTGGCCTCACCTAACCGTATTCGAGAATGTGGCATTTGGCCTTCGCGCCCGAAAGCAGACAAAAGATTTAACCCAGCGAGTATCGTGTGCGTTGGATCAAGTCCAGCTTGGTCAGTTTGTCCAGCGTTTTCCCAATCAGTTATCAGGTGGTCAGCAGCAACGCATCTCTATCGCGCGCGCCATTGTTATGCAGCCTCAGTTGATTTTATTAGACGAGCCTCTCTCTGCGCTCGACGCTGTATTAAAAGAACAAATTCAACAGCTATTGGTTAGCCTGCTTAAAGAGCATCAGCTGACCTCAGTGTATGTCACCCATGACCAATCAGAAGCCATGTCGATGGCAGATAAAGTCATGATATTGAATCAAGGTAGGGTTGAGCAGTTTGACCGACCTGAGACGATCTATCACGCTCCAGCAACGGAGTTTGTGGCGAACTTTATTGGCAAAAACAATCGCCTACCAAACAGTGATGGTCGAACCTTTATTCGAATGGAAGCACTTAAGTTTCAGCAAGCCGCTAACGATAGTGATGTCCGTTTTGAAGCTTCAATCAGACATGTTCGCTTTCAAGGGCAGCATTATCTCGTCGAAGCCGATGTCGGTGGAGAGCAGTGGTATTTTTGCGCTCCTCAACGCTTAGAAGCAGGTCAAAGCATTTCGCTTTACTGCGCCCCAGAACATATAAATCAAATTCAGTTACAAGGATAGCAACATGAAAAATATCACTCTTCTCGCCATCTCGCTAGGGCTACTCTCTGCGCCATTGGCAGCGACGGATCTTACTGTTTATACTGCAGGCCCAAAAGGCTTAGCTAATAAGCTGATTAAAGATTACGAAACCGTTTCTGGTAATAAAGTGGTGACCTATAAAGCAACGACGGGCCGTATTCTTGGACGCCTAAAAGCGGAAGAAGCTCGCCCAGTTGCCGACGCAGTGATTTTGGCGTCTTGGCCTGCTGCGATGGGGCTACAGAGTGAAGGACTTCTACACTCTTTCACTCCAGAAAATGCCAATAAGCTACACGAAGGGTGGAGCAATCAAGACCAGTTGTTTGCATACTCTGGCGCGGCGCTTGCCATCACTTACAACACGCGATTAGTTAAAGAAGCGCCTGCCTCTTTAAAAGCGTACACAGAGAATGACTGGAAAGGTCAAGTTGTGATCCCTGATCCATCTGAGTCTGGTTCTGCACTTGATTTTGTCTCTGGCTTTATTGCCAATGATTCTAAAGCCGCATGGGATCTTTTCTCTGCTTGGCATGAGAACGACGTCGATGTGAACGGTGCAAACCGCCCTGCTCTCAATCAGGTAGTGAATGGCTCTAAGTCTGTTGTTATTGCGGGCGTGGATTACATGGGTTACAGCGAAAAGAAAAAAGGTAACCCAATCGAAGTTATCTACCCAGAAGAAGGCACTGTGATTGCACCAAGACCTGCAATGGTTCTTGAGTCGAGCAAAAATAAAGAGACCGCAGAAGACTTTGTCGCTTATCTACTCAGTGACCGCGCGCAAAACATCGTTGCCGATGCACTATTGCTGCCTGGTCGAAGCGACGTGTCTGCTCACCCATCTCGCCCTAACTACGCTGACATAAAACAACTTGATTATGATTGGAACTGGATGTTCGAAAACCAAGCAACCGTGACAACGAAATTTGGTGACATGTTCCGCTAGACCTTACTGAGTATGGAGAGGATGACCTCTCCATATTTTACTTAATCTACCCACTACAGACTCTTTATGACCATTCTCCCAGCGTCTATATCGAACACCAAGTACCTCACACTTGCCCTTATTAGCCTCAGCATTCTTACCTTGATGCCCATGAGTACCATACTCGCTAACAGCGTTTACCAAGATGGCGAATGGTATTTTATCTCTCTGTTCAAGCAACTGGTTGATGGCTATACCATAGGCGTGCTGTGGAATTCGATTCGGCTCGCTTTTCTGGTGACGATTGTTGCGACTCTGCTTGCCGCGCCTCTCGCATGGATAACAGCCAAAACAACGTTAGGTCGCCACAAATGGCTCGATATCGTTATTCTCATTCCTTTCATGACGCCCCCTTTTATCGACTCTATGGGGTGGATGACCTTTATGAGGCCAAGGGGCTATTTGGAGCAACTCTTCCCTAGTTTATCTGGACTTCAATCGGGCTTTTTTTCACTAGCGGGCATGGTGCTTATTATGAGCCTGTCACTGTTTCCATTCATGTACTTGGTGATTAAAAACAGTCTATTACGCGTGAGTGCCAGCCTAGAAGAAGCTGCCATCATCTGCGGCACTTCGTCACGCAGAATGCTATTGAAGATCACCGCGCCATTGGTGCTTTCGGGCTACCTAATGGGAGCGCTGCTGGTTTTTGTCAAAACCATCTCTGAATTCGGTACACCAGCCACGCTCGGGAAGCAGATCGGCTACTACGTTCTCACCACAGAGATCCACCGTTTTACCTCGACATGGCCAATAGATTTCGCCAAGGCTTCTGTCTTATCGCTGGTGTTATTAACCACCAGCATGCTGATGTGGATGGGGCAACTCTACATCTCGAATCGCTATCAATATCAGCTGATTTCAGGCAAAGGTAATCAGTCTCGAATCATTACCCTCAGCAGCTGGCAGAAACTGCTGTGTTGGGCAACCATAACAGCCATATTAGGACTTTCGATTGGCGTGCCATATTTTTCCATAACGGCAACAGCACTGATTGATTTGGCAGGTTTAGGCTTAAGTTGGGACAACTTAACGTTTAAACATTTTCTTCAGGTTTTTGATTCCGATGGCTACGCGTTTGAAGCCCTGTTAAACAGTATTCAGCTGAGCCTGATTTCAGCAACAATCTGCGCAGCACTTGGCATCTGGTATGGGCTATTGATCGTTAAAGGCCAATCGAAGCTCACTAGAGTCATCGATTTTGCGAGCCTTCTTTCTAACACGGTCCCAGGGATTGTGGTGGTTTTTGGTTTAATTTTGTTTTGGAACTCGCCTAATAACCCAGTCCCGCTTTACAACACAAAAGGCATGTTGGTCATCACCTACGTTGTGCTGTTTTTGCCTTACACTGTGCAATACGTGAAGTCAGCTGCCGAGCAATTAAGCTACAGCTTAGAAGACGCTGCCAAGGTATGCGGCGCTTCCACCTCCTATCACTTTACCAAGGTGACATTACCATTAATTCTTCCCGGAGTGATTGCTGGATGGACAATGAGCTTCATTATCGGGCAACGTGAATTAGTCGGTTCGTTAATGGTGAAACCACCCGGCGTTGAAACCACCGCTACCTTCATTTTCAGCGAGTTTGATCAAGGTAACACAAGCTTAGCAATGGCAATGGCGCTGGTTGTTGTCACCGTTACGGTATCGATTTTGGCGTTACTGAAAATAATAGAGTCGAAGCGTTCGCGCCAAAGTTAGCAAACGCATAATAGCTATGACTTACCCTATAAAAATGCCCTCACCTATCGTACAGAGATAAGTGAGGGCGTTTTTGCGAAAATAAATGTGATGCTAAATTCTAGTAAGAGATAAAATATCTGGATTTGGCCACAGCTAGCTACTTCTATCTGAAACATATATGGACAAAAAATAAGCCAGTGCAAAATGCACTGTCTTAGAAGCTATGAGTATGTTGCACTACGGCTTTTCGACGTAAATTGCTTGGCCACTAACAGTTTGTTCAGAGATGGGGATCAAGTACTGATAGTCGGTACCCTGTCCACCTAACATTACTGAGTTATTACTACCTGTAGCGCCTAGTAAAACCCCATTAGCTCCGAGTTTTGCTGCCTGTTTTTTCAGTTCTTCAATGGCATAGTCTATTGATCCTTGCTTTGTTAAGCCTGCATCACTGGAAGCATTAACCAACGCTATTGTGTCATATGATTCTGGCGGCTCGATGTAGAGCCGAACTGTCTCTGGCTCAATAGGCTCTCTCGCTTCACCAACCAAAATAGAAGACCCAGAAGCACATCCTGTTAGAACAACGATGAACGCGAGTAAAAGTGATTTATAAATTCTCATTTTCCACTACTGAAAGATTGTTTGAGCGACATTATATAGTCTCTGGGCGGATTACAGGGACGGAGTTAACAATCTCTTACATTACAGCTCAAAGACTGTAGGGTGGAATTTTTAGGTCCCAGTATCATATAGATGGTCTTCGATGGCAGCCCACTATTTATCCTTACTAGCCTTTGTTATTAACTGGAACTCCATACCACAATACTACGACCCTAATGCAGTAGACATTACACATATAAGAAAAAATAGGTCAAATCACCTCACTATGATTTTTGAGGTTAAGCGCCGCTGGCAAGGAATGGGGCAACAGCTTGTCAGAAATTTAGCTAATTGAAACCCTAAGAAATAGGGTTCCTTTCGACTAACAATCAGTGCCTTCTGAAAGTAACAATGCGTCTTCTAATTCAACACCAAGATAGCGAATCGCGGCCAAAACGTGCCATTTTCATCAAAATTTATTAGTGATGTTCAACGAGGTAAATTAAAGTTAGATATTGTTAACTTATACCGAAAGAGAGTAAATCTCCCAGTATTGACTTGACCAATTTTAGAGAACCCCCAAACGGGGGCATCCATAAATCAACAAGCGACGGTGTTGATGTAGGCCGAAGGATAAGAACTGCCTACGCCTACATAACACCACAGATTGGTATTGCTCACCGTATCTACGCTCTAACGATTCAGCGCACTACTCACAATCCAAATTATCAGTTACACAATTCAACATACCCGTTTGAATTGATCTCTATTTGCTAAGCCACTTCCTTCTCCTGTTCTACCCTGCAACGCTAAGGCTGCTGCGTTGCGTTTGGCGGTTAGGACGATAGTTTGGCTGCTTAATGATTTGTTGATAAAAAAATCATGACAACAGATTAGAGGAGTGAGTAAAAAGAAAGCTCATAATGCTTACTATTGCTCAATAATATTAACGTCTTGAGCGAAGTCTATATAACAGAGTACAATTTATTTGATTATAAGAAACACCGTTCAAAACGGAATCACGTTAAAATTCGAGCTGTTTGGTAGCTAACTACAGAAAAACTACGGGGCGACTACAGAAAAACGACAGAGAAACGACAGAAAAACTACATCCTTCAAAAATCGACCCAACAATATTAGAACCAGTGCCGAAGTCTATATAACAGAGAATCACTTTACCTGATGTTTTAAGCATATAAAATACACCGTTCAAAATTGTGTAGCCATCGAATTTAGTGAGTTTTTCGAAAAACTACAGAGAAACTACAGAGAAACTACAGAGAAACGATAAAGAAACGACATCCTTCAAAAATACCGCAAAAACACATTAACGACCTGAACGAAGTCTAGATAACAGAGAAAGAAAAACCCCGCAATTTCAGCAAAAATGCCGGTAAAAAGTGCCATAAATCTACGAAAACGTCCATTTTCTCTCTATAACACAGAGTTTATTCTTTGATAGAATATTTGATTATTAAAACAAAGAATACATCCTGACCACCCCTTTTTTTGGTGTAAATCGCAAGACGAAACCGCTTGGCCCTGCCCGACTGTCCATCCTAGACACTGAACTACCCGTATATCTCTCCTAGACAACAGACTGCCCTCCCCGAGTGTTCATCCAAGACGCTCTCATCACACGACTACACCGTCACGCCATGAGTCTGACTCCACCAGCAAAGCCATAAAAAGCGCTAACCCATCAGGCAAAGACAGTATGCTCATGCGAGACTGCCCGAGTGGAGGCCTAGGGGGCTTGGTAAAGCTCACTGTTAGTATGTTGTCTTGCAAAGACTATAGGAAGTTAGAAATTGATGCGACATAGGAAACAAGGAGCTATTTCCAATTCAACAGCTCAATACTGTAAAGGCATGACTTTCAGCGCAAACATATTCGAGAGAATCTACCGACACTAAATCCGATATAGTCTTGGTATGACATTCAACCAACGAAAAGTTCATTGTGCCTAAGGAAGTCACTCACCTTTTAAATCGATCACCAATACCGTAGATGCAAGATTTTGAGTTTTAATGTGTCTTGTTAACAGCCCTTTCAAACCGTGACAACGGAATTCAACACTGTCTTGCCATGACACTGTAAAGCCCGTCTTCTCCCTGTCATGGAAAGACAATAAGCCTAAATCCATTAAAACTAAATTTTAAGCAGGCAAAATAGCGCCCTTATTTCAGACATCATCTACTTATTTGAGTAATGATTGTTAAGTCAGAATATAAAGGCCACTTTTATGAACATAAAAAGCACAAAAAGTGATATTCAATTATTAACCTCCATTATTGAAAGCTCTATCACTAAAATTAATAATGATATTTTTCGTATCGTAGTGCGTGCAACTGATACTGTCATTGACCTTGAAGCACTTGCCGCTGAACACTATCGTTCAGAGCAATATCATCAAAACCTTGTAATTCGCTCAACTAATTTCAAACATAAACGTTCAGAGATGTACAAGACCGGGCATATGTTATTAACCCACTCCTATGCACAAAAAAAGAATCCCAACTGGCCAAGGGCATTAACTTATGAACTATACCTGCTTGATTACTCACGAAATCCCAGCGGAAGAAAGAAGCTCTATGACCAGTATATGCAATGCGAATCGGAAATCGCTACGATGTATAAACGAAAAGCCAGTTACAGAATCCCTATGAGCGATGACTCAAAGTCAGAGCACAAAGTCATGATTAGACCAGAGCCTGCAAAAAGGTACATGAAAGATAGTGAATACAGACTGTTTCTTAAATTTTATAAACTCGCCTATCCATTGTTACTTGAATACTCAGCGTTAAGAAGCCGCTACAAATTCTGTTTAGAGCAACGACGTAGTATGCTTCGAGAGTTTATTAAACGCGAAGAGGTTGAGTGCAATAGATACTGGCTTGCAGGTGAAGCTACCTTAATTAGTGCCATCAGTAATCAATACCCTGCTATCGCAGCCCTATTTACACCTCAAGAGAATGAGTTATGTAAATAGAGCGACTAACCCCTAAGGATGTGCGCCTTGGGGAAGCCAAATATACAATTCGACGTAGTGTCGATTAACCGTACATCAACCATCCACATTCACTGTGGATTACGGAAAACCTTACGGTTGCAATTATGAATGAAGTAGTAATAAGACGGAGCATGAGCAAACAGTTGATTTGCTCGGCTAACTGATGCAGACAAACGATCTGCATTCTGAACAGCCAAAGAAATTGGATTGCTGTCATAGCCATGAGTTTTTAGCCACGACATGCTAAGCAGCTCCCACCAACTCTTTTTATTTGTCCACAAAACATCTAGTGCTTTCGAAAACATCTGAAAAACAAGAGGCTCATGTTGAGTTGGAATGTACCTTATTTCACCACCCAAATAACTAGCAAAAGCTTTACCAGTATCATGTAGCAGTGCCGCGACTAAAGCGACCTGATACGACTTATCGCTAAATTCAAACGCATTCATAGCGCCAACGACAGAGGTAACAACCTCAACACTGTGAGCTAATAACCCTCCCTCTTCAGAATGGTGATGATTACGGCTAGCACCAAGGGTTAGAAAATGGCTTAGGAATTCATGATCACATCGAAAGGTATCGACAAAACCAATCAGGTTTTCGTCAGTAATGGACGACAAGATCGTGCATAAAGCGTAGTAATTAATAGCGAAGTTATCGGTATGAACAACTGATAGCTCATGTAGAAAACGAGAGGGCATTAAATCTCTCAAGGGCTCTACATACTCAATCGATGCTTCCCCCTTATCATCATATGCCCATTGGACATACACTATTTGATCAAGCTTATACTGCACAAAATTAACAACATTATTTGGCAAGTAGACAGTGTTACTGCAGCCATCTTTAGATGGTACGAAAACTTCAACTTGCTGTGGTTTTATGGTAACCACATAACCTAATTGAGAGCCCATTGTTTGTTCCCTTCTTCGGTGAGTTAAAATGTCATATACACCTCAGTTCGGAAAGTTGCAGAAAATTTGAATTTTTTAGAAAAATAGTACGTAAAAATGGCAAAAGTGATAATTAAGGTACGACAGAATCGCTTGGTGATCACAGGAAATCGGAAACACTCGAAGCTCAGAATTGGACATAATTATTCATGGTGAGTCTTAGTCATTTTCTACGTTGAAGGTCGTTTTCAACGTTCAGTTTATACCAATAACTGAAGGTGCTATCCCCATATTTAGGGGCTGCCTGACAACAACCCACAATGATGCTTCTGACCCTATTGACTCGCGATTATTTGTCGAGGTCAATCCGGTGATGGGTACTGGCCAGCGTGTGCGTGACCCACAATCGCGTGGACCGGTAGCCGTTTGCACTAACTTCAATATCGTATTGGCCCGAGGGTAAGAGCATGCCTTCTTGGTAGCGGGGTTTGATGTTCATGATGCGCACACGAAACCCTGGCTGATACTGAACGTTTGATTGGATCGTCAACGGCAATGACTTCGACGTTAGATCCGGCTGCTCTGTGCTGAGGGGCGCAGTGTCTGTAGATCCGATTGACTGTGAAGATCCAAGCCAATTCAGTTTGTAGTTTTCAAAGGAGTTGTCTAATTGGGCGATGGTGTGCTCCAAATTAGAAGAAAATCCTTGAGAGATCCCCATGCTTTGATCGATTCGCGCCCCCACAGGATGAATCAAAGGTTGAGTGTGAATGACCCAGCGGACGGCGTAGGCCCCAGACGGGGTTAAAGTGTCACTGATCTGATCTAAGAAATACCCAATAGTGGATTCTTTTTGGGTGTATTTGGATGAAAGAAAGTGAACTGGGATAACAAATATCACTATAAAGACCATTACGGACAGGCCCAATTGGAAGGAGCGACTTTTCAGCGTGGGTACTGGTGTGGGTTTATGATAGTGGTACAAAGCGACGCATTTACCGGGTAATTTAAACACCGTTAAGATGACTAAAAACAGCGATAAGCCCATCGAGATAGGGGGCACTATGATTGAGCGCAGGGCAGTTTTTCCTTGTTCGGCGTATGGGCCACCGTCTGCAAACTGGGTTCTCGCCGCTTCAATGTACGCCAGCCAATAATTTCTTTCCCTTTTGACGTTAGGCACAATGACATGCTGATAAAATTGTTTGTTATTCCAAGTCGCCAGCATGGGCTCAATGTAATAACGCTCGCCCATTTGTTGCCGGATTTGCTCTTGAACCGCTGAGATTTTTTGGAACTGTGGCCATGAAAGGTTAGGCTTGATGTCATAATCGCGTTGTTTGGCTTGCGCCTTCCAATGAGCGTCGGTTTCCTTGATCACTTTGGCTTTCACGGTGTTTTTGAACAGGGTGATGTGGGCCACTTGCCAATCAGACTTTAACTCGATCCCTTGGGAGCGCATTTTTTGACGAACCTTCTCAGCGGTGGTGGCATGGTGTCGAAAGACCGACATCGATTCAATGCCCATTGGGTAGCCCGTTTCATTGCGAAATTTGTCTTTCCACAGTACCAGGATCCGAGGGGTGTAATGGGACACGCGGTTGGTGTATATCCGATCTTCTTGTGCTTCGCCGGCTTGGCCTGCCACTTGTTCTAATCCCGCTAATACCGCAGACAGACCTAACGTACCGAGCGCTTCACCCCAAGAGGTCTCACCTTTGGTGCGTCGAAGTTGAATGTCTAGCCAGTAATCCATTGGTTTAAAAGGAATGCTGTTATTGCTCAGTAACCGCTCGTAACGTTCATCGACGCGGTTGTAGCACCGCGTTCTTGAATTGCCGGAGCGGTCGTGACAACGGTTTTGGTCTTGAAATAGGTCAAAGATGGGCTGCGCTATTTTCTGAGCACGGGCTTCCGCGCGAGCCAAGTACGCTTGCTCAGCTTTTTGGTAGTCACGATACCCACTGACGATGGTGGATTCAACGTCTTCCCATGCCTTATTGGCGCGATGATGACGTGAGTCAATTGATTGGTTGTACTCACCTACGTGACCTTGGTAGGTTTTCCAGGCGTTCTGAACTTCGACTCTTAGCGACTTGTACTTCTCATAGTGCTCATCAAAATTGGCGTTCGCTCGATTTTGAATGTAGCGATCTAAGATGGGTATTTTCTTATCGTCAATATGACTTAGAAATCGATCATTGCTATACACCAAACCACCAATTAAGGCGAGAAATGTCATTTCAGACGCGTCGTTATGGGCGTCCGCATTGTAAGGAATGCCCTCGATATTTATGGCGTTCATCGCCAAGCTTGATCGTAACACGGATGAAAAAAACGCTTCTTGCCGCTGCTTAGGGGTGCTCGGCTCAATGAGCCAGGCGTCAATGAGTGCTTTTTGGCCGAAAAACACCGTTGGCCATACCACAAAAACGATGACCACAAATGAGAGTAGCGCGCGCCATTTGGTGGCGGTAAGCCACCCTTTCAGTACCAGATCAGCCACCAGCAGAGCGACGCCGATCCCGGAAACGGTACGGCCAAACAATTCGGTGTTATGCAGCTGCTCATCGGAAACGTCAATGCCCCCAGCAATTTCGACCAGTTTGGCATTAAACGCCACTTCCGGGAACAGGTACAAGACCGAACAAACAAAGAGCATCACGGCAAGCCATTTTGGCTTCTTACTGCGCTGTGACGTGCCCGACTCTGTGGACCCAGATGTCGGTGGTGTCGCGTTAGGGGTTTCGATGGCGTATGTCATTATTCTTCCGTTGGCAGGCTGATCAGGATTGCGTCAGTACTGAGATCGAGCACTTCATCTTGCACGTCAAACATCATGACAGACGTTGTCGCCGCTTGGCGTGGCGGTGGCGAGGAGGCCACAGGCTTGGGTACGGCTTGACGGCTCGTTAGGCTGCGGATCTTTCCCTGGTGCGTGATGTAGTGGTTATCACCCAAGTAAATGAATTGTTCAGGTAGTCGCTGAAAATCGGCGTCATTGGGCAGACGTGTAATGGCGAGTCCCAACTCCGTAGCTGGCTGATAACCCGTTGATGACGTCACCAAACTGGGCACTAGGCGCTGACAAATGGACAACTTGCTGGTGTCCATGATCGCTTCATCAGGCAGAGCCCTTCCCTGCTGTGCGAGTTTGGCTAACTTACTTTGATGGTAGTCTGTGCCATTGATGGTATAAGTCACGACGCGAAGGCCCTGAGCTTTCGTTCGACTATGAATGGTGGCGTGCTTACTGTAACTTCGGATGTCTACGTGAAGGCCACTGTTGGGGCCAAGGATCTTCTTAACGGTGCTGGCCGAATGCTTGGGCTTGGTTTTTCGGTACCGGCTTTCCATAGCAAACGCGCGGTCGATGTTCTTCTTGTTGTCTTGATAGTAGTCATCAGAATTCATACCACGTTTCGCGTCTCGTTTGAATTGAGCCACGGACGCCGCATCGGCTTCCCAGACATAGCCCAGATGGACGCTTGGATTGATCTCACGCATTTTCTTTAACACGTCCATGTCCATAGAGGAGAAAAAGTAGTTTTGATAGGGCAAGCTGCGCCTGGCCATCTCGTTGAGCTTATGCAGATCGGTCATGGTGCCATCGGAGGTTTTGATTTCGATATTGAGGGCTTGGTCTTTTGAGGCATAGTGGTACCAGTCGTTCACCGCTTCAGAGAAGTAAGCTGGGCGATAGCCGTTTAACGTGCCATCGGGATCACGGGTGCTCAGTGAGTTCCACTGCTGCACGTTCATCCGTGAAACGCGAAAGCGCTTGCCATCACCTCTGGCGGCAGCGCGGCCGGTTTCAATGTCGTGGTGCACAACCCAATGTTTGTCTTGTGTGAGCATGACGTCGATTTCCACGCCATCAAAGCCACCCACGGATGCCATTTGAATCGCATTACGTGAGTTCTCAGCGAAATTCGAGCTGCCACGGTGCGCGATCACATCTATCGGACACTGCCCTTGAATGGTAGCAATGTCACCGCCTGAGGTTTGATACAAATTACGTGATTTTAGCGCCAGCTGCATATCCCGAAATGTCGCTCTTCCCTCAGCGCTTTGGTCATTGGCGATAAGCTTTGCGTCTGCGGGCAGCCCCAGCCCGTATTCCTGATTGACTTGGGTCTGTTGCGATGAGGTGTCTGAGCCTGTTGAGGCGCACCCTTGAAGTGTGATCAGGGTGATGACCCCGAACATTTTGACGGCCGATGTGGTCCGCAAAACCGAATGTAGCATGATGTCCATATCCATGTTGAGTAATGTTGGAAATGACGAATGCAAGTTGCGTCTTGAGCCTGACAAGCACGGCTTAAGCGCACACAAACCACCCCATTAAATAACCTGGGGGCGTCATAGACCTGTGACTGAGCGAGAATGTGCCCTGCATCCTTGGCTTAGTCTTCTACCGTGTGTTTTGTGTCAATAGCACCACTCTTAATACGGGCGCAAACGAAAATGACTTACCTAGCCCTCGAGATTCATTATGGTGCACAAAATAACTTCGACTGTGAACACGCGCAATGTTTCATCGCGTTATCGAAGATGCTGTCGCACTAAAAACACGTAACCATTTGTATCAAAAGTATAAAAAACTTAACAGACCCCTGTTTTAGCGTCAACGATGGGGTGACAAAATACGCTTCATCCAATGCAAATTTAACCGGATTCCGCGACAACAGTGGTTGAATCGAGCGGTTTGAATTGATAGCAGATATTAGTAACTTCGTCTTATTCCCCACCTTAATGACTCAGTGAGTGAATTGCCAAGTCGGTGCCGCTTTAAATGCTAGGTGACTCAAGGCGCAGCGCCTTCATAGTACCCCTTTTTAGAAAGGTAAACTGTCTCAGTTGACAATACGAGGCCACTCCTGAGAGATTCCCAAGTCTTAAGTTCACCAATAAAGTGAAGAATGGCATATTCCCGGCACCCCACTCCTAACGGCAAGTGCAAGCAATCATTGACCCTATTTCACTCTTACATCGATATTTTAATTAACAGCGCAACACATGTACGCCGGGGCATGGTGAGGTAATTACTGGGAACTAAAATGTAACCAAACCAGCACTTCGTTATCAATACGCCACGCGATTTTACCTACTTCCGTGACGCTGTGGCGACCTTACTCCAGACAAAGCGAAAGAAAGCCCGCGCCTTTTGCACCGCCCTATTGGGCTTTGACTCAGTCAAATGCAACTTTGGTGAAGTGTGTGTTGAATCAGTAGATACAAGGAATGGGGCATTTTCGTGTTTCATGCCCCATAGGCACGTCTCTGGACAAAAACGTGTCAGTGACTTTGCTAATTTAGCTTAAAACGAATTATCAGAGGTATGGCAAAACCTCCAATCGAGTAACCACTTTTTGTCATCCATTACAACCACTGTTTCCACCCTTCAAAAATTACTTATCGATAAACAGAGATATTGCAAATCTCTAATTGAGTGGTCAAGTTATCTAAACCACTCAACCCTTTCCTTCAGAACTTACCAACGACTAGGTAGTGACACCGTCAACATCTACTACACTTAATGAATTGGTGCATATCGAGTTAAATCTCGTCTTAGCCGTTTTAACTTGAGAACGGGTCATAAAATGTCTGAAAACAGTCATCGACGTAATCCCAAGGAACAATGCCGCCAAAAATCCAATAAAAATACCCATTCTCCCTCCCCCAGCAAAAGCGAAACCAATAAAAAAAGGACCTAAAAACGAAAGTGCAATAATCATCAGATCACTTTGAATAACCGTAGGAAACCCCAAAAAACGTCGCGCAATTTTACTACCGAATTGTCCGGAAAATTTGTCAACGCTTACAAACAGGGCATCATTAATATCATGGCTATATACACCAACTATCCCTGAAGCGTCTATCTCGGGATCTCGAGCATAGATGACACTTACAACATGATCTTCACAAAGAGGTAAACTAGACGGTAATTCTATAAGAGATTCCTTTCCATCTTTTAGACTCGATATGTAAACTGATGCACCATTAATTTTTGATACTCGCCCTGTTTTTGAAGTAAATTCAAATGTCTTCTCTTTATCAAAACCTTCACAACTTATAGTCGAACTATTCATAAAAATCCCTTTTCCTGATCATATGGAGTGCTATTGTCATTTAGCGAGTTACTTAGACTTAAGTTTCTATAATACAAACTCCTCCAAATATAGGGTTGTTTTACAGCCTTAGTTTCATATGACTGTAATTTCATAATTTTGCATTTGTTTTTGTGATATTACTTTCAACAGTCCTATCATCGAAATGAGATAGAGTATCGGAATGGAATTTAGCAGACTAAAAGGTAAGCTGTACTCGTAAATACTCATAGAAAAACTTTAAATCTGATGACTGTGCTTCTACAATTTTCATGAGTCCCCCCCTGTTAAATATAATGAATGATACCCCCTAAGGGTGCTGCCGATCTTATGTGTTCTGTTAAGTTTCCAATCGTAAATACACATTAATAGTATGAGAAAAAGTAAGTCGAACGGAACTTGGGTGAACTGGGAAGCCAATCAGCTGTAACTTCGAATCGGGGCAAACTGAGTTACAAACAAATAAACAAGCTTTGGATAACCCCTGCTAGTGAAAATCACTAAGGTATCTACCAAGTCATGACAAACTTTACTCTTCCACTACACTGACTCCCTACGAGAACGCTACAAAATGTGTATGGATTGAAGACGCACGCTGCTTCGTAAGTTTATTCAAGCAAGAAACATTTAGTGTGACCATGACTGGCTTGCCGGTAAAGCCACGTTAATCGAGGCCGTCAACGCTGAGTACCTCACAATTGGCGCGTTATTCACCTCTCAAGAAGCGAGCAATATGACTAGAAATCAAAACGTGGATTTTCCAACGAAAACTTTAAGAGATTAGAATTTAGAATCGATTCGCGGATGTCCATGAACTACAGTACTAGTCGCTTTTTTCAGTGCTTTTACAACGTCATCACTCATTACCAGTTTAGGCTGATCTTCAGTGTGCTTGGGGGTGCGAAGTTGTTTATGAAGGGACGTGAGATTCGTAACACTAGAATGAAGCTTAGATGCACTGCGGCGAAGTGCCATCCAAGATTGGGCAATTTCATTATCTACTTCAACACTTCGAGTTAGACAATCGTACTGGAGCTGGAGCCTTTTCTTCAAAGCATGAAGCTGTGCTACCGCAATGTTTAGTTTTTCAACCGACTCGTCATCAAAATATTCAATTGGGCACTGAGAGTTTTCAATTGTCGTATAGACAGAATTAAGAGAGCCTGCTTTGTCATTGATCGACTCAGTAAGATCCTTAACCTCTACATTTGAGAACTCATCAGTCGAACTATTAACGTTAGCTTCAATAGCTAGCCTCCCTACTCTCGCAATGAGGTTACCTATAGTTGCACTCGCTGTACCGCTAAGTGCATTCACAATTTCACTCATAATCGCCCTTTCCAAGCAATGACCAAAATAGTATAGCGTAATCAATGCTTGTTTCTAACCATGTAAAGTTTAAAGCAATTATATTGTAAACACGTTAACGTTGTTCCATGCATCCTTGCATCCAACCTGATATTTCTGATTCCGACCATCCAACACTTCGGCCACCCAAAGGGATGGATTTAGGAAAAGCTTTACCATCTGCATAGCGATAGATAGAACTCTTTGATAGGCCCGTGATTAACATAACCTCTTTTAGCCTTAAGATACGGTCTACATTAGCCATAACTATTCTCCTAACTTTTTGTATTTCGATTCGTTTGTTCTAATATGGCGTAATAATTAGGGACTTTTGGTCAATAAGGACGCTATTTTGCGATCTTAAGTTGTAATTTCTATTATTTTGCCCAAAACACCTTGTTATATGCCAATTTACTAATCAGAAAGTCCAGAGCGGAAACCCGTTATAGAAACTGAACCATAACTCGCCTTTTCTATCTCTCGACTCCACCATTCCATCAAAGGGCGACGGCGTTCTACATAAGTAGTGCGATTGTAAGCTTTACGAATAGCGTTTCTATCAGAGTGGGATAATGCTGCTTCGATTACATCACTATCAAAGCCATTTTCATTAAGAGTCGTTGAAGCAAGTGAGCGTAAGCCATGTGCAGTTGTCCTTCCTTTAAATCCAATACGGCCAAGCGCTTTGTTAATTGACTCTGAATCAGTGTGCTTCTTAGGGTCTCGAATAGATGGGAAAACAAACTCTCGATGGCCACTGACCGGGCGAATAGTTTCTAATATCGCCATGCATTGGTCACTTAAGGGGATGATATGTTCTTTTTTGGCTTTCATTCTTTCAGTAGGAAGTATCCAGAGCTTTTCGTCGAAATCTATCTCACTCCACCGGCTCCCAGCGGCTTCTATTGGGCGAGTCATTGTATGCAGCTGCCACTCTAGCAAACATTTTGTTGTAATCGCCATATTCCCCCTAGCGACTGCCTGCACTAACTCAGGTAACTCTTCTGGCTTTAAAGCTTTCATATGAGTGACCTTCGCCTTTCTAAACACTTCTCTTATGCCGCTTAATGGATTGGCGTGGATAACACCAGCATTGACTGCATAGGTCATCACCTCATTAATTAGCTGAGCTGTTCTCTTTACTGTCTCTAGATACCCAGCTTCCTCAACTGGTTTAAGTGCGGCTATCGCCATTGGAGCGGTTAACTTTATAACAGGAATAGCCCCTAGCTGTGGGAAAGCATAGAGCTCAAGCTTCCTCCAATTTCCATCAATAGTTTTTTGTTTAATTCGGTTCTGTTTAGTGTCCATCCATAGCTTGGCAACAGCTTCAAAAGAATTAAGCTGATCGCACGCCAATTTTGCTTTTTGTTCAACTTTCAGTAACTGAGGGTCGATGCCATTTGATACTTCTTTTCGTGCCTCAGTAGCTTTCAGCCTAGCCTCTGCAAGAGAAATATCAGGATATGAACCAAGGCCAATAAAAGTAGGCTTACCTGTTGAGGGCCTGATATAACGAAACTCCCAAGCTTTCGCTCCACTTTTCCTCACATGCAAATACAAATTTCCGCCATCACCAAGGCGATAAGCCTTATCTCGTGGTTTCGAACCCTGGACTTCTTTTGCTGTTAACTTAGCCATGTCAGCTCTCCAAATCGATATTTACCCAAACTAAATGCCATATAAACACCTATCCTGCTCCCTGAAATTTAAGGTATGCAAAATGGGTAACTTCTAGTTTTTCAATTAGATAGAATCGGGATAAAGAACTTTACAATACTGCTCCCTCGTAAAATGTATGCTTATTCAAAACCTCAAATGTATGCCTATTTCTAATAGAGATTAGAAGCATACACTTTGGCATACAATAAAGTTTGGGAAGGTATAAGACTACTGATACGTGCTGAGACTATAAGTTGGTTTAAAAACAACAACCTATGAAACGAAAAAGCCCCTAGACGCGTCTAGGGGCTCGAATGTGGCGGTGAGTGAGGGATTCGAACCCTCGATACGTTGCCGTATACACGCTTTCCAGGCGTGCTCCTTCAGCCACTCGGACAACTCACCGTATTGTTGTTAACGTTGTGCGTTAACGAGGCGCTAATTTAATGATTCTGTGCGACTTGGTCAAGCGGTATTGATAAAAAAAACCACCATCATTGAACAAGTGCTTACTAATTGACACGAAAGCGCATTTTTTCTACAAACAGTTAAGCTTGTTGGCAGTAACCTGGCACTTTAAACCACTTGCGACACATATCTAAGAAGTAACCGTACAAAACACCCATTCCACAAGAAACAACTGCATTACTGGTCACGGCCGTAACGATTTGATCGCTTGATGCGCCAACTACAAATAAAATTGCAGCGTATACTGGCGATTGAAAGAGTACATAAGCAAAAAGGTCAGCAACATGCTTAGCGACTCCAGTATCTGAAATACGGCGCCCTTGTCTTAATACAAAATCTCTAAACATCCCATAAGGCCATGCAATCGCAATGTTCACAGGAATAGAAAGTGTTCTGGAAGCTAACGATTGCTCAAAAGTCATACCCGAAATAAAGATCTCAATGATCATACCCGATACAAAACAAAAAACGACCATCGCGAATGTATCTGCCGCTGCATGGCGAATACAAAAAGGAGCACGAGCTTTCATTACCTTCCTCTACAAAACAATAAACTGCCTAACTGGCATATTAATAATGAAATAAACCAGTTAACTTATGATGACTGGTTTATATGACTATTAAAACACAAGTTTTGTAGTGGTACATTTCAAACATTTTTAATATTGGTAAATAAATAACTAATATTCAGATAAAAACTAGAGGTTCAAACTATAAAATGTGCGATCGCGCATGTTTTGAACAAAATAGGGCTTCAAACTGAAAGTTACTTACAATATTCAGCCAGCATGACAGTAACAACATCAATATCCGCGGTTTCAGGCAACTGCTCTAAATTTAACTTATGGCGGATATCAGCGAGCTTATTCATCAGTACCTCATTTTCACAATCATTAAGCACTTCAATGATGCTATCAATAGCATCTTTAGCCCTTAAATACTGGTTATTGTCGAGATCGATATAAAGCCGTACTAACATCTCTTCAGATAACGACCTATCAGTAATAACTTTTGATTCTGCGTGGAATTGATAGAGCTTCCCTGCGTACCGATAAAGTGCATCGTCTAATTCAGATTCATCAATCGGTTTCGAAATAATGTAATCAACGCCTGCACCTAACATTCGCTCTCGAGTATCTTTAAATACATCAGCAGTACAGCCAAATATCAGTATCTGAGAACTGGCCCCACTCATTGATCTAATTCCCGATGAGGCTTCAACACCATCCATCACAGGCATGTGATTGTCCATCAGTACCAAGTCATACTGGGTACTGGCTACTGACTGCAGAGCTTGCTCACCATTCTCTACACAATCACATTCGAAACCTTTAGCCTTCATGAAAGTTTCGATAATAATTGTATTGGTTCTATTGTCTTCAACGATTAGGACTTTCAAACCCTCATAGTTCAGTTTTCGGTGTACCTGCATCTCTACCGAACCGGCCGTTGTGGATTCAATAGACAAGCCCACATCAAAGCTAGTGCCTATTCCTACTTCACTCGTCACTTCTATATAACCGCCATTTAATTCTACAATCTGACTAACAATAGCCAAACCTAGTCCGGTTCCACCAAAGCGACGCGTGGTACTCGATTCAGCCTGTTCAAACGGTTTAAAGATTCGGGTCTGCGCTTCTTTAGAGATCCCTATTCCGGTGTCTCTTACCTTAATAATAAGTTGAAGTTGATCATTGATGACTTGCTCTTTCAAGTAGACTTCAACAAACCCTCGAGAGGTGAATTTCACTGCATTGTTAATAAGGTTAAATAGTATTTGTCTGAGCCTTGCTTTGTCCGCGATGTACCAGCGCCCTGCAGGTATTTCTGAATAGACTTTAAATTGAAGCCCTTTTTCAGTACACAACGTGTGATAGACACTGTTAATACTGCCAATTATGGATTCAAGTGGGAAAGCCGTTCGATCGAACTCTAAGTGACCTTGCTCAATTTTAGAGAAATCGAGAATCTCGTTAAGCAACGTCATCATGTGATCGCCTGAATCGTACAGACTATTCATATGTTTACGCTGATCTATGGTGAGATTGTCTTTTAACAAGATTTGAGCGGTACCGAGTACACCATTCATTGGCGTACGGATTTCGTGTGATAAGGTAGCTAAAAAGGCACTCTTCGCTTTCGTTGAAGCTTGAGCTTTTACTTTCTCGGCCTCTATATTAAGTGTTTTTTGGTTAATGGTTGTAATAAGCCGGCGTATTTCATCGTTACTTTTGTAACTGACCTCTATGATGCCGCCCTCTTTTGAGTCGTCGACTTTCTTAGCAATCAGAATGATCGGTTTAATTAGGTATTGATTAAGAAGGTAATACCCCGCCATAACACAGAGCAACAAAATGGGGATGATGCCTAGTTCGACTTTAGACACCAAGTCGTACACGTCATCATTGACCGTTCGTTTTGCATTCACAACATCAACCGTCCAATTAAAACCACCGAATTGATGTGTACTGATATAGATAGTCTTAGATTTTTTAAAATTGTACTCGGTAATGACTTCATTAAAGCTGTCTCGAAGAATCACACCTAGATCATACTGCTCTGCATTTTCTTGGACAAAATCAATCAAATCAACGAGCGATAAATCAACCGTCGCGACCCCTGCAAACTTTTGATCGATGTAATACGGCGATGTGGCTGTGATCATTTGAACATGAGTGTATGCATCAATATAAACTTCTGACCAAAAAACACTTCCCGGAGGCTGGTCTACCGCCACGGTATACCAAGCTTCGTTATCATAACCGCCGGCCTTAGGGTTATTCCAAGACTGGATTTTATCTACTTTTCCATCGCTAGCTCGATTGTAAAATAAGCTCATATACGCGATGTTAGGATCGATAGTATGTGGTTCAGGCCATACTCCCCCACTAACAGCAACACCATCAAGGTTACTGAATAAAGACAATAGAATACTGGCTTGAACGGGTTGGGAGTGATTAGCTTCACCAAGACTGGCGATACTTTGGAGAACACCGATTGAACTGTTAAGGGGCTCTTCCAGTTGTGCAGAAAGTAACTGAGTTTTTAAATCCAAGTTCTGTTCAAGCTTTGCGCGTACAGGCGGTTCAACCACGAGATAACTCACAGTGCCTATCGTTGCGATGAAAAAGCATAGGTAGACCCCAAGGGCTAAAATACTTTTCCTTTTTAAGGAGGAGCTTATTTCCATATAATTACTTGAATTATTTTCCGTTTATTAAAAATTATAGTGAATATTATCTAGCATCAAGTCTTTTTCGTTAGTATGTGAGTTGTTACTATAGGAATAACATTAATACCAAGCAATGGTACCTACTTTGACTTTAGAAAATATCCTCTCTTTGCCTGAGTTTGAAGGGAAGCTTCTGAATGAAGCTAAAACACAAGGCTTTGTCGCTTCAATGGCAGCGGCACCACATATACTTCCACCCGAAGAGTGGCTACCGTTTCTATGGGGTGGTGAGGAAGTTGCACCATTTAGCGATGGAGAACAACTAGAAAGCTATATTGAGCTTGTTATTCAAATGTGGAACGCATTCCGCCCTGCTCTACTTGAGGGAAACTGGGAATGGCCAATGCTTTGTACATTAGACGATGAAGACATTGTGTCTGAACAAACTCGCGATTTTTGCGAAGGTATGTTGCAAGGCTGGCAACTAGCACGTGATGATTGGGAAACGATCATGCCAGAGCAGAGTGAAGATAATGCCCTACTTGGTGGTGTTTTGCTTTCGCTTAGTATGCTTTATGACCCAGCAACGTCGATAGCAACATTATCAGAACAGGGTATTGAAGGTATGGAGCAGTTTGAAGAAATTTTTAATGCTATTCCAGTCATGCTCTGTGGACTAACCCAGCGCGGTGTTGCTCTCGTCGAACAACAGTAATCGTTTAGATTTAGAGTTGTGATTATAAAATATAACTCTAAATAAACTGGCCTTCTCACTTTGTGCATATAACACGAATTGCAACGAGCTAGGCCAGTATTCACTATGCTACTGATTGAATTCTCTACTGGTTCATTTCTTTCCAGTTAAAGCTATCAATTCGTTCATCTGCAATATAAAAAAGTTGCGCCCCTGATGGAATATCTCGGCTCAGCTGAGGATTCAACTCAATACCGTTACCGGTATCCATCGCAATAAGCGTAGCGTCATGCGCCGCTTTCATAAATGTAAATACCCTGTTCACATCAGTCTTAGTCGCATCGCTTGGGTAAACAGTTGAATACTGGGTCATTCCCCGCGTAGAAGCTAGCAACTCTTGATGTAATACACTCGATCCAGGGTCAACAGCGGCCTTTGCTAACATTTCAGCACCAACAGCTGGAATGCACTCAGCATTCGGGCAATGCTGGCTCAACAAGTGACTCAGAGCCTCGTCTTTAAAATAAGCGAGCAAATGAGCATCAGGATTAGTATTCGCGCTGTACAGAGCTGCTGATAGCGTTACATCATCTTCTAGATTATCAACGATGATGCAACTGGCCTTATCGAGGTTCACTTTTTCCATCTCTTGCCCATCTGTGTAACTGGTGACTCTAACAAAACCTATCTCGCCAGGTAGCGGGTTTTCTATCTCAGAGCGACTGCATAAAATAATCGGTCTCTTCCCGTGCTCTTCATGTTGCAGCATTCTGATTAGGTGCATGGTTCGTTGACCATTCCAGCCCAGCAACAAAATATGGTTTTCCACTCGCATTCTCCGTTTTCCTAATATACCAGCTCGCCAGTATTCAATAGCTGAACCTGCTACGCGGCCCAACATCGCCGCAAAAAGACTTAATCCACCAGGGATTATAAACAGTACGACAGCCCACTTTCCTACTTCTGTTTGAGGTGAAAAATCACCATAGCCGACAGTTGAAGCCGTCACCATTAAGTAATAGGCGAACGTAGTAAAGCTCTCCGTCAGTGCGGTTTCTCCCGCAAAGAAAAAAAGTAGCCAAGAAGTACCGACATAAACCAATGACAACACGAGTAGGTTTCGGTTGTTGATTTTAAACAGACTAGAATTGATCCATTTCTTTAGATGTAACCAAAGGGTCATCATTCATCCCAAATTAAATCTGATAACGCTAGGTATAACAGATAGTAAAAAGCCAGTCACAAGGACTGGCTTCAATAATGTGATAGAGCTCAATTTATCTATTTGATAATTAAGCGTTGCCCTTCACTTTTATATTCAATTGTTCTGCAAAGTCGAGCATACGATTTAGCGGAACTAAAGACTTAACACGTATAGTTTCTTCTACGAAGATCTCATGTTCTTCGCCGCCTTCACGTAACGCTTGATCGATCGCTTTTAGTCCGTTCATTGCCATCCAAGGACAATGAGCACAACTACGACAAGTTGCACCCGCCCCTGCGGTAGGAGCTTCAATAAGCTCTTTCTCTGGCACAAGCTGCTGCATTTTAAAGAAAATGCCTTTATCAGTCGCGACAATCAATTTTTGCTGCGGTAATTCTTTTGCAGCCTTAATCAATTGACTAGTAGAACCAACCGCATCAGCTAGCTCTACAACGCTGGCTGGAGACTCAGGGTGCACTAAAATCGCGGTATCTGGATACAACGATTTCATTTTACGTAATGCATCGGCTGAGAATTCATCATGTACAACGCATTCACCTTGCCAAAGCAACATGTCAGCGCCTGTTTTATTCGCGATGTAAGAGCCTAGGTGTCGATCTGGGCCCCAAAGGATAGGCTTATCTTCACTATCGAGCTGCTCAACAATCTCAAGAGCAATACTTGAAGTCACTACCCAGTCCGCACGAGCTTTCACAGCGGCAGAAGTATTAGCATAGACCACGACAGTATGATCTGGATGAGCATCACAGAAAGCTGAGAATTCATCAGCAGGACAACCCAAATCTAACGAACATTCAGCGTCGAGTGTTGGCATCAAAATGGTTTTTTCTGGGGTTAGAATCTTGGCAGACTCCCCCATAAAACGCACACCAGCTATAATCAATGTGCTCGCAGGGTGGCGATTACCAAACTTTGCCATCTCCAGTGAATCACCAACGAAACCGCCAGTGTCTTCGGCAAGGGCTTGGATCTCAGGATCAGTATAATAATGCGCGATCAAAACCGCGTCTTTTTCAATCAGCAGTGACTTAATGTTAGCAATATAGGTTTGCTTTTCAACATCGTTCAAAGGGACTGGTTTTGGGGGAAATGGGTAAATTGTGTCAACGGTATCTAATATGTGGCTCATTGCTCATGCTCTATGCAACTTCCATGAATCCGAGCATTGTACACCCTAACGATAGGTAGGATCAAAGGTGTTTAATCTCACCTAACAAAACTTGGATTACAAATGAAAAAAGAGGCAACAAATGTGCCTCTTTTAAAGTGATTCACGATAGACAACCACGTAATTTATAGATTTTTTTCTGCTAGTTTTGCTGAAGCACTATTTGGGTATTCATCAACAACTTGTTGATAATACTTCTGTGCAGCCGCTTCATTATTATTACGTTTTGCAATATCACCAAGCTTAACTAATGCATCTGCGCGTTTATTTGAGTCTTTATAACTCACAACAGCCGCAAAGCTTTTCACTGCATCTTTATCTTGCTTCTTAGCAAAGTAAAGCTGGCCTAACCAGTAGTGAGCATTTGAAGAGAAAGAAGAATCTGGGTAATCAACTTGAAATTGTTTTAGCGCAACGATAGCACCGGCGTAATCACGCTCTTTGAGAACGAGGTCAACAGCATTCTGATAAGCGGTTTGCTCGTCAACATTGCTACTAAACGTGCCTGATGGCTGGGTATCTGTTTTATCAACGACAGGAGTTTCTGCAGTTCTGATTTCACCACGAACCTTATCTAATTCGATAAAAAGTTCACGCTGGCGTTGCAACATCTGCTGCATGTCATAACTGTTTTTTTCCAGCTGTCCGCGAAGTTCACTGATCTCCATCGACATGTCATCAATCTGTTGCTGCATATTCAATTGAACACGATTTCTATTTTCTAGTAATCGCTCTAAACGTTGAATATCAGTCTCAGATGAGTTCACTGAGCGTGTAGAAGACGCTGATGTAGAAGTTGTCGCTGGAGTAGTACTGCTTAAGTCCGATACTGGAGCTGGTGCAGCGAACGATGTGTTCGCTGCACTTGCCAGTAACATAAGCGTTAATACTCGCTTTGAGTTACTGAACATGAGGCTATTCCTCTACTGTACGTATAACAGAATTAGTATACTAAAACCGAACGACGGTTCTTAGCGTATACTTCGTCAGACTGACCTAGTAGAAGAGGTTTCTCTTCACCGTAGCTAACGATAGAGATTTGCTCAGCTTGTACACCAAGAGCTTGTAGGTAGTTTGCTACAGCTTGTGCACGACGCTCGCCAAGTGCGATGTTGTACTCAGGAGTACCGCGCTCGTCTGCGTGACCTTCGATAGTAACGTTAAGGCTAGTATCTTTGCTTAGGTAAGCTGCGTGAGCTGCAAGCATTTCTTCGTAGTCGCCCGCAATAGTTGCGTTATCGAATGCGAAGTAAATTGTTTGAGTTTCACGTAGAGCTTGTTCTTTAAGCTCTTGCTCTGTTAGCTCACCGTATGAATCAACTGGCGTTACAACTGTAGTATCTACAGTGTTCTCTGTACCAGAAGTTGTTTGGTTAGTCTCAGTACCTGAAGCACTTGTTGCTTCGTCGCTAGAGCTACACGCTGTCACTGCTAATACTGGAAGAGCAATCAATAGACCTTTAAGAACTTTATTAAGCTGCATTATATTTTCCTTACTAATTAATACTTATTTTTTGCTATAGAAACGGAGACCAAGCGGGAGCTCTTACACGCCCATTTGTCGCCGGTAATCTAGCTTTAAAACGTCCATCTATCGACACCATCGAAAGTACATTCGTTTCGTTGTAGATAGAACTGTAAATGACCATACCGCCATTAGGTGCAATACTTGGAGACTCGTCAAGCAATGTACTTGTTAATACTTGCATCGCACCAGTTTCTAAATCTTGTTTGGCCAAATTAAACCCTGTGTTGCTACGATTCACCATTACGAGGAATCGGCCGTCCGGTGTAATTTGTCCACCTAAGTTTTGGCTACCTTGCCAAGTCAGACGGTTGGTCGCGCCATCTGCCAAATTTACGTTATAAATCTGTGGTCTACCACCTCTATCAGAGGTAAAGATTAATGATTTTCCATCCGGATGCCAATACGGTTCTGTATTATTTGATCTGCCGCGGGTAATTTGAGTCAGTTTCTTTGATCTCAAGTCCAAAGTGTAAACTTGTAGACTCCCTGTTTTCGACAATACCAAGGCTAATTTACTTCCATCCGGCGAGAATCTTGGCGCACCATTGTGACGAGGATATGACGTTACTTTCTCACGCTCGCCTGTATATATATTCATGATAAAGATTTCAGCTTGTCCATTTTGAAAGCTTACATACGCAAGCTTTTTCGCATCTGGAGACCAAGCTGGTGACATCAATGGCTGCTTAGAACGTAACACTAAACGCTCATTGTACCCGTCGTAATCAGCCACTCTTAGTTGATATGGGTACGGGTCTTTATCTTGCACAACAACATAAGCGATACGCGTTAAAAATGCACCACGTTCACCCGTCAATTCTTTGTAAACTAAATCGGAAATGCGATGTGCGTATTCACGTAAGCGATGGCCAGGTACCGTCGCTTTCTTATTAAACAGGACATGATCTTTAGACAACACTAGCTGGCCATCTGAGCTTAGTGCTTTACTTTGACCTTGTGTTAGCTGGCCACGGATAACATCGACTAACTGATAATTAACAATGTAGTTGTCGCCTTCACCTTTAGAGATCGTGCCTGTAAGTAAAGAGTCAACGCCTAATCCAGTCCAAGCATCAAAGTTAATCTCAGATTCAGAATAAGGAGTTTGCGGCATATTACTTGTCGCCACTGGGCTAAACTTCCCGCTACGTTGTAAATCTGAAGCGATCACCGCAGATACATCGTGAGGTAGTGGTTTATCGCCTTGCCATTTAAAAGGCACAATCGCGATGGGTCTTGCAGAATTAATACCATCAGTAATAACAAGCTCAAGTGCCGCATTGGCAAATTGAACAGTGCTCGATAGTAACAACAAACATCCTAAAATTATTCGCTTAAACACTCGCTTTTCCTTATTACTGTTACAGTTCGACGGTTAGATTAATGCTTTTTAACTGCTCAACAACACTAGGTTGTTCTGCAGGTAATGGAAATGAGTTAACTTGTGCAACAGCGCGTTTTGTTGCGGAACATAAACGATTATCGCCATTGATTATCGAGAGTTTCCCTAACAGCGCAGTATCGCCTGCAGGTATCAAGCGAAGATTAACTCGACAAGACTTTCCCTTAAAACTCTCCTCAACCAATAAATTTTGTTTGATCATTTGCTTATAAATCTCACCATAACGAGCGGCTTCTGATTGAGCAAATTTTGATTGAGCAGAGGAGTTACGCTCGTTTTCCGATTCCATACCAGCAAAGATATCGTTCAATGCGGCTTCTTGTTGTTTACGCTCACGTTCAAGCTGCTCTAAACGAGCCTTTTCTTGACGCGCTTTATCGGCTGCCTCTTTCGCTGCTTTTTCTTCTGCAATTCGTGCTTTTTCAGCTCGCTCTGTCGCCTCTTTTGCCTCTTTGGCAGCTTTCTCTTGAGCGATTCGTTCTTTCTCTGCTTTAGCAACAGCTGCTTGTTTCGCTACGCGCTGTTCTTCCGCTCGCTTGATTTCAGCTTCTTTGACTTTGCGTTCAGCTTCTAGCTTTTTGGCTTTTTCGCGCTCTTTTTTAACACGAGCTTCTTCTGCTTTACGTTCTTTCTCAACCTGAACACGCTTTTTCTCTGCTTCTCGGGTTGCTTTCGCCTCTTTAACTTGCTGCTCTTTCAATCTACGAATTCGATCTTCTTCAGCTTTACGGTTTTTCTCAAGCTGCTCACTTTCGCGTTTCAGCTTATCAAGTCGAGATTGCTCTTTTTTTGCAGCTGCTTCCCTTTGGCTACGTATTTTCTGAGCTTGTTGTTTCACTAAGTTAGGATCAATAACAACGGCATGCACCAAGTTACCACTAGGCTCTGGTTCAGACATTGTAAAATCAGTCCCCCAAAGCAGCGCGATAACTAATGCGACATGCATGGCTATCGAGATAACAATGGGGTTTAAGTAATCACTGTTTTTAGGTTTAGATTCTTTCATGAGTAATGCGGATCTTAATCCCTTATATCCGTTAACAGCCCAACCTTAGGGATTCCTGCACGGCTTAATTCATCAAGCACAAGCACGACATCTGCATAAGGAGTGGCGGCATCACCACCAACTGCAACCGGTGAGTCTGGTTTAATTGACAATTCAGCTTTAACACGAATCACGACATCCTGAATAGAAATACCGCGCTGAACTTCTTCGTCATTAACACTCAAACCTAAATTACCATCTCGGTCGATCTCGACGATGATGAAGCTGCTATCTGTATCGCCTGCTAATTCTGAAGCAGCCTTCGCACTGGTGGTTTTTGGTAGTTCGACATCAACACCTTGCGTAACAAATGGCGATGTCGCCATAAAAATGATCAGCAGAACTAACATAACATCGATATAGGGTACGACATTAATTTCAGCAGTCATCTTACGTTTTTTTGGTTGATAACCAGCCATGGTTAATCCCTACCCGCCATCGCTTGGCGATGTAAAATACTGTGGAACTCTTCTGAAAACGTTGCGTAATTATGTTCAAGCTTTCCAACGTTACTACTAAATCGGTTATACGCCATTACTGCAGGAATCGCAGCAAATAGACCCATTGCTGTTGCAATCAGTGCTTCAGCAATACCAGGGGCAACCATTGAGAGGGTTGCTTGCTTCACTTCACCTAAGGCGATGAATGCGTGCATAATTCCCCAAACCGTACCAAACAAACCTATATAAGGGCTAATTGAACCAACGGTGGCCAAAAATGGGAGGTTAGTTTCTAGGCTATCAACTTCTCTTGCTACCGCTACGCGCATTGCACGGCCAGTGCCTTCCATAATAAAACCAGGTGAATCAGCGTTCGATTTACGTAGACGAGCAAATTCGGTAAAGCCCGAGTAGAAAATCTCTTCACTTCCAGAGATGTCGTTCTTTCTCTTTTTTACATCTTGATAAAGTACCGCTAAATCAGTACCAGACCAGAACTTATCTTCAAACGTTTCAGCATCTTTTGATGCTTGAGACAAAACTTTGCTGCGTTTAATAATCATTGCCCAAGAAGCGACTGACATACCCAACAAGATCAACATAACCAATTGAACTAGAATACTGGCTTCTAGTATCAATTCTACAAACGAAATATCAGCAGTCACTTTCAGTTAACTCCAAAGCTATAGATTGAGGCATTGCTTTTGGCCTCATTTTCACAGTGTCGATACATGCTACCTTAACCAACGCTTTACACAATATCTTGCCGTCGAGATTTACGATCTCTTGACAGAAGACAAGTGACGCTTTTTTACGTTCGGAAATGGTAGTAAGTACATTTAGTTGTTCATCAAGACGAGCGCCCTGCAGAAAGTCCATGTCGACATGGCGAATCACAAACGCGATATCTTGCTCTAGCAAACTGCGTTGGGATACTCCAATACTACGTAGCATCTCTGTTCTAGCTCGCTCAAAGTATTTGAGATAATTAGAGTGGTACACCACCCCACCAGCATCAGTATCTTCGTAATAAACCGTGACAGGCCAGTGAAAAGCTATGGCAGCTTGAGGCAAAATAATACCCATTATCAAAAACAATATTAGACGTACTATAACGCAACTTGTCACTATTAGTACAAGCGCTATCAATGGTTTTGAAGCCTCGCAGACAAAAAATTAGCGCTGCCTCAAAGAGGCAGCGCTAAGTTGGATGTTATTTCATCATTTGGTAGCAAAAATTGTATCGAGTTATGTCTCTATCGTGAATGCATAACGTGTATCAATTTATTATTCGCTATCTTTATCCATCATTTCTGAGTGCTCTAACCAAAGAGCGTTAATGATGCCAAATGCACAAGCGAGTAATACGCCTAGAATCCATGCAAAATACCACATAGTAAAGCTCCTTAATAAAGTGAGTGTTTGTTGTCTTCAACATGTTTGTTATCAATGCGACCAAACATCTTGTAGTAGCTCCACGACGTGTAGCCAAGGATGATAGGCACCATAACAAATGCAACCGCTGTCATCAGGCTAAGCGTAAGCTCACTCGACGTAGAGTCCCACATGGTTAAACTATGGCTAGGAACTAAATCTGAAGGCATAACAAACGGGAACATTGCTAAACCAGCAGTGAAGATGATACCTGCGTTCGCTAGGCTTGAAGACACAAAACCAAAGCCAGGTTTATTCAAGCGAGAGAACACAGACGCGCATAACGCACCAATAATTCCAACAGCTGGGGCAGCCCACATGAGCGGGTAAGTCTCGAAGTTATTCAGCCAAGCACCCGCTTCGCGTATTACTTCTTTATTCAACGGGTTTGATGGAGCATTTGAATCAAGAACGCTTGTAATAACATAACCTTCGATTGATTGAATCCACACACCACCAACAATGAATAACACAACTAATACTAGGCCAGCGACTTGAGCAATACCGCGAGCTCGTTGACGCACTGAGTCAGTCGTTTTCATCTGCAACCATGCAGAACCTTGCAACAAGAACATCAGTAAGCTGATGACACCACAAAGTAGCGCAAACGGGTTTAGCAACCCAAAGAACGAGCCATGATACGTAGACATCAAGAAATCATTAAATTGGAATGGCACACCTTGCAGTAAGTTGCCGAAAGCAACACCAAAAATGATTGGCGGAACAAAGCCACTGATTGAGATACAAATATCCCATGTCTTGCGCCATCTTGGATCTTCAATCTTAGAGCGGTAATCAAGGCCTACAGGTCTCAACCAAAGCGCAGCTAACGCAAGGAGCATCGCGAAGTAAAACCCAGAGAACGATGTCGCATAAACCTGTGGCCATGCTGCAAATAGAGCACCAGCACCAGTGATTAGCCACACTTGGTTTCCATCCCAGTGTGGTGCGATCGAGTTAATCATGACACGGCGCTCTGTATCGGTTTTACCAATAACAGGAACCATTGCACAAACACCCATATCGAAGCCATCTGTGATTGCAAACCCAACAAATAGGACACCAATCAGTATCCACCAGATGAGACGTAACGTTTCGTAATCAAACATATCTTATTCCCTACCTATGCTTCGACTTGACGGTTAACTTTATCTTCAAGTGATTGCTCACCTTGCTCAAAGTGATAACGACCTGTTTTAAGGCTGCTAGGTCCTTTGCGAGCATACTTCAGCATCAGATAAACTTCGGCAATCAAAAAGACCGTATACAGAGCAATGATGAGGCCCAACGAGGTCCAGATCTGACCTGCGGTTAACGCAGACGCAGCAACATGCACAGGAAGTATTTCACCAACAGCCCACGGCTGACGACCATACTCGGCAACAAACCAACCGGCTTCAACTGCAATCCAAGGTAGAGGCAGGCTAAACAACGCTGCTTTTAATACCCAACGCTTCTGTTCGATTTTTTGACGACATGTTTGAACAAATGCCACCGCAAAAACAAACAGCATAACTACACCACACGCAACCATGATACGGAATGACCAGAATAGCGGCCATACCGTTGGGATAGAGTCATCGGCCGCTGCTTGAATTTGCTCTTCAGTTGCGTCAACTACATTCTCTGTATAACGCTTAAGTAGAAGGCCGTAACCAAGGTCAACCTTGATGACATCAAACGCTGCTAAGTTTTTCTCACTACGGTCACCCGCTCGGATTCTTTCCAGTAACTCGTAAGCCACCATACCGTTGCGGATTCGTACAATATGTTCTTCACGTAGGTCACGTAAGCCCTTTACTTCCGTATCAAGCGAACGCGTTGCAATAATACCCATCACGTATGGGATCTTAAGTGCGAAATCTGTTTCCATGGTTTCTTGATTTGGGATACCGAAAACAGTAAATGCTGCGGGGGCTTCCTCTGTGTGCCATTCAGATTCGATGGCAGCTAGCTTAACCTGTTGAACATCGCCCAACTCATAACCAGATTCATCACCAAGAATGATCACCGATAAGATTGAAGCCATACCAAATGAAGCAGCTATAGCAAACGAGCGACGAGCAAACGCAATATCACGCCCTTTCAGCAAGTAATAAGAGCTGATAGCAAGAACAAATATTGCTCCAGTTACGTAACCAGAAGCTACCGTATGAACGAACTTAACTTGGGCGACAGGGTTAAGTACAACTTCCGAGAAGCTGATCATTTCCATACGCATGGTTTCGTAGTTAAACTCTGCGCCAACAGGGTTTTGCATCCAGCCGTTTGCAACCAAGATCCACAATGCAGACATGCTAGAGCCAAGCGCCATCAACCAAGTAACCGTTAAGTGTTGTCGTTTTGATAGTCGTTCCCAACCAAATAGGAAAAGGCCGAAAAGCGTAGATTCAAGGAAGAAAGCGACAAGCGCTTCAATAGCGAGGGGGGCACCGAATATATCGCCTACGTAATGAGAATAGTAGGACCAGTTGGTACCAAATTGAAACTCCATAGTTAGTCCAGTGGCAACGCCTAACGCAAAGTTAATAGCGAATAATTTACCCCAGAACTTAGTCATGTCCTTATAGATCTGTTTATCGGTCATTACATATAGAGACTCCATGATGGCGAGTATAAACGCCAAACCTAAAGTCAATGGAACGAACAAGAAGTGATACATCGCAGTTAGTGCAAATTGCAATCGCGATAGATCGACTACGTCGATATCAAACATTGATAACTCCTTTGTGCCGGCTGAAGGCACTTTCTTCTGCACGCTAAAACCTTCAACGCACTAATAGGCCGCCTTCGGGGTGTTGCGTAAAGTTTATTTTATTGTTAAATCCATGTTACACCGTAACGATGTAGAGCCACATGATAGTACTCCTGAAAATTAAACTTATCAAAATAATTTGAGCGATTAACCCCATTAAATCGCGATTAAAAAGGTTAAATTTTGTAAATCATTAAGATATTGAGTAGAAGACTAAAAAATAGTTGAATGAAATGCGAACAATGGACGAGTAACCCCCCATGTTCGGAAGAGGAGAATGCTCTTTTGAGGCTAAATAAACGCGCTTTGAGATATCGAAGAAAATATGAGTGCTAAGAAAGGATGCTAAAAAAGCCAAGCAATGCTTGGCTATATGTTCATGACTTATCGATACCAAAATGAAGATAGGCTCGATCGGTTGCAATTCTCCCACGTGGGGTTCGCTGCAAATAACCCTGTTGAATGAGATAAGGTTCTAACACGTCTTCAATTGTGTCTTTCTCTTCACCAATGGCCGCTGCCATATTATCTAACCCAACGGGTCCACCACCAAATTTTTCCATGATAGCTAACAGTAACTTCCTATCCATGTAATCGAAGCCCTGTGCATCAACATCAAGCATATTCAGTGCTTTGTCTGCTACATCTTCACAGATGTGGCCATCACCTTTGACTTCAGCGAAATCACGTACTCGACGCAATAGACGGTTAGCGATACGGGGTGTACCACGCGCTCTACGAGCAACTTCTAACGCCCCTTCTGGCTCCATCGATAAATTTAAGCAGTTCGCGCTACGCTGAACAATATCTTTCAAATCTGCAACTTTATAATATTCAAGACGCTGGGTGATGCCAAAGCGATCTCGCAGTGGAGACGTTAATGAACCAGCACGCGTCGTAGCACCTATAAGAGTAAACGGAGGTAAGTCTATTTTTATAGAACGAGCCGCAGGCCCCTCGCCAATCATAATATCCAACTGGTAATCTTCCATTGCTGGATAAAGGACTTCTTCAACCATTGGGCTTAAGCGATGAATTTCATCGATAAATAGAATATCGTTCTCTTCAAGGTTAGTCAGTAACGCGGCCACGTCGCCTGCTTTTTCTAATACAGGGCCAGAGGTTGTGCGTATATTCACTTCCATTTCATTGGCAACGATATTTGCTAATGTGGTTTTACCAAGACCCGGAGGGCCAAAAATAAGTAAGTGGTCTAAGGCTTCATTTCTTAACTGCGCCGCCTTAATAAAGATCTCCATTTGATCTTTAACGTGGTCTTGCCCTCTATAATCGGCGAGCTTTTTCGGACGTATTGCACGATCAATGACGTCTTCTTCTTTAAATACGGGGTTCTCAGGGGCAATTAAGCGATCGGCTTCAATCATAATAAGTATTAGATCCTATTAACCATTCAATTTTACTAAACACGTTAAACCATAGACTTGAGAGAGTCGCGAATGATCTGCTCACTGGTCATATCATCACGCGCAACCTGAGAAACAACCTTTGAAGCTTGAACAGGTTTATAGCCTAACGCAAGCAAAGCACTTACTGCTTCATCTTGAGCATTTTTAGGGTTATGAGCAGCAGATGAGTCCATTGGCGCGGCATCAGTAGCGGGTGTAAAGAGATCACCTTCGCCCCACCCTTTTAATCGGTCCTTCATTTCTACAACCAGTCTTTCTGCCGTTTTCTTACCAACACCCGGCAGTTTTACTAACGTTGAAATATCTTCTCGCTCAACACATGCTACAAATTGACTTGCTGACATGCCAGATAAAATACCTAAACCAAGTTTTGGTCCAACGCCGTTCGCTTTGATCACTTCTCTAAACAGAGCACGCTCTTTAACGGTATTGAATCCGTAAAGAAGTTGAGCATCTTCTCTCACGACAAAATGAGTATAGATAATCGCTTCTTCACCCAACTCCGGTAGTTCATAAAAACAACTCATCGGCATTTGTACTTCATAGCCAATACCGTTTACTTCAATTAATAATTCTGGGGGCTGCTTTTCAATCAATAAGCCGCGAAGACGTCCAATCACGTGAGATCTCTTTAGAAAACAATTTGCGACAGAATAATAAAGAACTGGATAGACATCCAGTTCTTTATTCAAATTGGAATCAAATGTTCGACACGACTTGGTCGAGCTGATGGGTTAAACGACGAACTGAATCAACTTGATTATTCAAAGCGTCACCATTTTGAGCAACAACTTCAGAAATCGATTTTGTACTTACAACACTACTCGCCACATCACTGCTCGCTTCATCAAGCTCTTTGAGCGATTCCATCTGTTTTGCCATTATATCGGTTAATCCATTTACGTCTGTAGAGATACGAGTGACTTGATCAATGATTGCGTTCATGCGCTCCGCGCTTGATGTAACGACATCCTGACCATGCTTCACCTCTTTCTCGCTACGATCTAATAGAGAACGAATCTCGATAGCCGAATTACTACTTTTTGCAGAGAGTTCACGCACTTGATCCGCAACGACTGCAAAGCCTCGCCCCTGCTCTCCTGCGCGTGCTGCTTCAATCGCTGCATTCAGTGCCAATAAATTGGTTTGTTCCGCCACAGATGTGATGAGATCTGCAACTTTTGTGATCTCTTCATGGCTACTGAGTATTTGCCCGATGGCCGATGTTGAAGCCGCTAGCAACTCAGAACTCATTGCTGCCTGCTGATGAACTTGTTGGCTTCTTAAATGAAGCTCATCAACAAATTTGCTCGACTCTTCCACTCCCAACGCCATTTGGTGAACCTGTTGGCTCATCTGCTCTGCAGCGCTCGCTTGCGATTCACAATTTATATTGAGTTGATTTACCTGACCATCTAACTGCTTTGACTGTAATTCAAGTTCTACCGATACATTTTGTAATTCAGACGAATTGGTACTTGCTTGCTCAAGAACATTCGCTAACCGATTTGATCCGGTCTGCGCTTGAGCCGCAACGCTTTCACTCTTTTGTTTGGCCGCCTCGGCAATTTCTATCGCCCCATCACGTTGTTTTGCGGTGAAAGATTGGGCAATACAGATAACAATCAACGGTAGAACTGTCCCTGACCAAACCTCAATTCGATGAGCAGACTCACTTAACTCTAATATAGGGAATGCGACACCAGAAAGGTGCAGATAAGTCATAACAGACGAAAGAGAGATAACAACGAGACTCCAAGTCAGAGCCATAATTCGAGTACCCGACAGGAAGAATGCAACAATGAGCAGGGGAACCCAAAAAGCTTGAGTTGAATTAACAACGCCACCACTTTGATAAATGATATTAAGTGCATGTAGCGCCATACCGGTGAACCCAATATTCAAAGCAATAAGTGGATTCTTTAACCAGCGTAGTGTGGCAGCCGATATTAGCTCCAAAGCGATCAATGCCATTGAAGTCATAATCAAGGCATCATGACCGTGCTTAGACCATTTAATAAAGCTGTATATACCAACAAGAAACGCAATAAAGGTGAATAGAGACAGTATGTCCGCCTGTCGTTTTTGTTTACGGTTCCACTGTGGGTTTACAGGCATGCAGGCTTTTCGCCAAAGTGTAGCAGGGTTCATCGGAGATCATCCTTGACTAGTGAATTACTAATTAGACCTCCGACCACTATATTTATTTAACATTTACACAACAAACTGGAAGTTTGAAACTGCTTAATATGTCTCACTTTTGAGCAACAATAAGAAACTGCTTTAACGATAGCGCCCTTTTTTCGCCCCAGTCGCCTTTCCGGCAAGTGCCGCTAGAGTTTTGTTGGTATTTGCATGGCAAATTGCTACACCGAGTGCATCGGCGGCATCAGCTTGCGGTTTCGCCGGTAGTTTCAACATGTGCTGCACCATGTGTTGAACTTGTGCTTTGTCTGCACCACCCGTCCCGACTACCGCTTGCTTAATTGATCGTGCGGAATACTCAAATACAGGTAAGTCGGCATTAACTGCTGCAACAATAGCACTACCCCGAGCTTGGCCAAGTTTGAGTGCTGAGTCTGGGTTTTTCGCCATAAACACCTGTTCTATCGCAAACACTTCAGGCTGAAACTGGGTGATGATTTCAGAAACACCTGCATAGATCTGTTTTAAGCGACCCGGCAACTCTTTTTCAGAAGTACGAATACACCCACTGCCTAAATATTGTAGATGACGCCCTTGCTGGGAAATGACACCGTAACCAGTGATTCGTGACCCTGGGTCAATGCCTAAAATAATTGTCATTATGTTCCTTTCTACTAAGCATTTCTGCCAACTAATACTACAAACAAAAAATGCCCACTCAATGGGGCATTTTTAATTTTGTTCACTCACTAAACGTCGGTCTTTATTCAGCGTCTTTCTTCGCTGCTGTTACCGTTACTGCAAGCTCTTCAAGTGAAGCTGGGTTCGCTACGCTTGGCGCGTTAGTCAGTAGACATGCTGCTGCTGTTGTTTTAGGGAATGCGATAACGTCACGGATATTCTCAGTGCCGCAAAGTAGCATAGCTAAACGGTCAAGACCGAATGCAAGACCCGCGTGTGGTGGTGTACCGTATCTAAGTGCGTCAAGCAGGAAGCCGAACTTCTCTTGTTGCTCTTGCTCTTCGATACCTAGAATACCAAATACTGCAGTTTGCATTTCAGCATTGTGGATACGAACTGAACCACCACCTACTTCATAGCCATTAATAACCATATCGTATGCGTCTGAGTTAGCCGCAGCTGGGTTTGCTTTAAGCTCTTCAGCAGAAACACCTAAAGGAGATGTGAATGGGTGGTGCATTGCGTGCAAGTTACCGTCGCCATCTTCTTCAAACATTGGGAAATCAATAACCCAAAGAGGTGCCCAAGCTGATGTATCTGTTAGTTCTAAATCGTTACCAAGTTTAACGCGTAGTGCACCCATTGCTTCAGCAACAATGTTTGCTTTATCAGCACCAAATAGAATGATGTCGCCCGTTTCAGCTTCAGTACGCTCTAGTAAGCCGTTAACGACTTCTTCGTTAAGGAACTTAGCAACTGGAGACTGAACGCCTTCAAAACCAGCAGCGCGATCGTTTACTTTCATCCAAGCAAGGCCTTTCGCACCGTAAATACCAACATACTTACCGTATTCGTCGATTTGCTTACGAGAAAGCTTAGCGCCACCTGGAACACGAATAACGGCAACACGACCTTTTTCATCGTTTGCCGGGCCAGAGAAGACTTTGAAATCAACGTCTTTCACTAAATCTGCAACGTCTATAAGCTCTAGAGGGTTACGTAGATCTGGCTTATCAGAACCAAAACGACGAATTGCTTCAGCAAAAGGCATTACTGGGAATTGACCCAGTTCTACGTCTAGAAGCTCTTTCCACATATCGTGAACAAGCTGCTCTGTTACGTTACGCACTTCTTGCGCTGACATGAAAGAAGTTTCGATATCGATTTGAGTAAATTCAGGCTGACGGTCAGCACGTAAATCTTCATCACGGAAACATTTAACGATTTGGTAGTAACGATCAAAGCCAGACATCATTAGAAGCTGTTTGAAAAGCTGTGGTGACTGAGGAAGTGCGTAGAAGCTACCTTTATGAACACGGCTTGGCACTAGGTAATCACGAGCACCTTCAGGTGTTGCTTTAGTTAGTACTGGTGTTTCGATATCGAGAAACAAGTTCTCATCTAGGAAACGACGAACAAAGCTAGAAGCGCGAGCACGAAGCTTGATACGGTCACTCATTTCTGGGCGACGTAGATCGATATAACGATATTTAAGACGCTGCTCTTCAGAGTTCGTTTGATTGAAATCTAGTGGAAGTGCGTCAGAACGGTTGATGATCTCTAGGCCTTTAGCTAGAAGTTCAACTTCACCTGTTGCCATATCTTTATTTACTTGGCTTTCCGGACGAACACGTACTTCACCAGTAAATTTGATACAGAACTCATTACGCAGTTGGCTAGCGACTTCAAAGACATCTTTCATATCTGGGTCGACAACTACCTGAACAACGCCTTCGCGATCACGCATATCAATAAAGATAAGACCGCCTAAATCACGGCGACGATTTACCCAGCCGCACAATTCTACAGTTTGTCCCGCCAGGGACTTGTTCAGGTTACCACAGTAATGGGTACGCATAATGAATTTCCCAATCTCTTAATTATTTACTAATTTCCAAGCTGAAGGTGGACATTTCCGACCTACAAAGCAAAGGAATATTTATACGCGGAAACTCGCTTAAAATCGACCTTCCACACTCGAATTTATTGTGTTTTATCTAGCTTTGCTGCTTTTTAGTACACCAAGCGTGTAAATATTCAGCAAAACCAAAAAAATTGCGATAATTATATCTCGAAAGTACCTAATTCGGCAAAAGTCTCGTACAGTACTTTTTCATCCAATAATTTGAATGAACGTTTGGGGTTTCATGAACAATTTACCGTTACGTCTTGGTTTAACTATGTGGTCGCACTCAGAATGGCAATCTCAGTTTTATGGAAAAGGCACCAAGCCAGCTGAACGACTTGAAAAATACGCGTCTGTATTTCATTGCGTAGAGGGAAACACCACATTTTACGCGACGCCTTCGCTAAGTACGGTACAAAATTGGCGCGCTTCAACCCATGAAGATTTCCGCTTCACATTTAAACTGCCAAGATCGATTACTCACCAGCAGAAATTACGTCATTGCCAAGCTGAGCTTAAGGACTTTCTCAACGTCATGGCCCCGCTGCACGCTCGTATTGGCCAATGGACAATCCAGTTACCTAATCAATTTGACCCGCAATCTTTAGACGTATTGAAAAAGTTTTGCACCTATTTCCCAAAAGAGATGAAGCTTGGCGTCGAAGTTCGGCATTTAAGTTTTTTTAATAAAGGTGACGAAGAAAAACGATTTAATCATTGGCTCGTTGAAAACGACATCAACCGAACCATCATGGACAGTCGCCCTGTTTTCTCCGCTCCTCCCACTACAGAAGCCGTGATAGACGCTCACCACAACAAACCCAAAGTTCCTGTTCACGCTATAGCAACAGCAAATAACCCTATGATTCGCTTTATTGGACATCCCGATCAGGAAGCCAACTTGAGCTTTTTCGAACCTTGGCTAAACAAGTTACCGTTGTGGATAGAGCAAGGAAAACAGCCCTACTTGATGATTCATACACCAGACAATGTAGAAGCACCTCAACTTGCAGTGCGTTTATACAAAGCGCTAGCCGCTAAAGTATCACTAACCCAATTAGCTGACTTCCCTTCTATGCGCGGAAACCATCAGATTTCCATGTTCTAGTCATCACTTAAAAGTACGGGTATTTATAGGTCAATTGACGCTCATTAAGAGCGCGGATGAATTCGTGACATAAGAACAATAATTACGTAAAATACGCCCCCTTTTATTGGGTATGACAGATGCCATCCCTATTGCTTACAACCATGAGAGAAACCTATGGGCAACAAAGACACAATATTTTCAGCGCCAATTGAAAAGATGGGTGACTTTACTTTTGATGAGCGTGTTGCGGAGGTTTTTCCTGACATGATTCAACGCTCGGTACCCGGTTACAGCAATATTATCTCAGCTATTGGGATGCTAGCAGAACGCTTTGCCAAGCCTCACTCTAAAGTCTACGACTTAGGGTGCTCACTGGGCGCTGCAACACTATCTATGCGTCGTCATATCAATCAAGAAGGTTGTCATATCATCGCGGTTGATAACTCAGCAGCGATGGTTGAACGCTGCAAATTGCACATTAATGCTTACCGTTCAGATACGCCCGTTGAAGTTATTGAGGCTGACATTCGTGATATTGAGATCATTGACGCATCTGTCGTTGTACTCAACTTTACTCTGCAGTTTCTATCACCGAATGACCGACTCACGCTCTTAGAAAAAATATATGCTGGATTGCGTCCGGGTGGCATTTTGATCCTATCGGAAAAATACGTTTTTGAAGATAACACTTCAAACGAGCTATTAATTGATCTTCACCACGACTTTAAGCGAGCGAACGGCTATAGCGAGTTAGAGATCAGTCAAAAACGCAGCGCGATTGAAAACGTAATGCGTCCTGATTCAATTCCAGACCACAAGCAGCGCTTTGATGACATTGGCTTTACAAGTAGCGAAGTATGGTTTCAATGCTTTAACTTCGGCTCAATGTTCGCCATAAAATAACTGTTCGTCATCAAGTGAGCTTAACTTTTATATTGGCGCGACATGGAACTTTATTGTCATCTTCGTGCCTTATTTTGTTCAATCACTAAGCCTTAGCATATTGCTTTGAGGCTTACTGATTACTTATAGAACACCAGATTTATTTACAGGAACACATGCATGTTCGATTTTGCAAACATTTATCAACTCATTGCTAAAGATGATCGTCTTCAGCCATGGCTCAATACGCTTCCACAGCAGCTAACGGATTGGCAAAATGCAGAACACGGCGATTTCGAACGCTGGCTGCGCGCACTCAAAAAAATCCAATCAGGCAAACCTGAGAATATTGAGCTAAAAGAGTCTGTTTCTTTATCAAACCACTCAGCACTGCCTCAAGGCGAAATCAAGAAGCTAGAAAACTTATTGATGACGTTTCACCCGTGGCGTAAAGGTCCCTACACTGTCCACGATATTCACATTGATACTGAATGGCGCAGTGATTGGAAATGGGATCGTGTTTTACCCCATATCTCACCACTGAAGAACCGTTCAGTGCTGGATGTTGGCTGTGGAAATGGTTATCACATGTGGCGAATGCTCGGCGAACAAGCTCGTCTATGTATCGGTATTGACCCTTCTCACCTTTTCTTGGTTCAATTTGAAGCAATTAGAAAGTTAATGGGGGATGACCAACGCACGCATCTACTTCCATTAGGCATTGAACAGCTCCCTAAACTGGAAGCGTTTGATACGGTATTTAGTATGGGCGTTCTCTACCATCGTCGTTCACCACTTGATCATCTAATTCAACTAAAAGACCAACTTGTCGCAGGTGGAGAACTCGTTTTGGAAACACTTGTTATTGAAGGCGATGAGAATACTGTACTTGTACCTGTTGATCGTTACGCGCAAATGCGAAATGTCTATTTCTTCCCGTCTGCACTTGCACTTAAAGTGTGGCTAGAACAAGTTGGATTTGAAAACGTTCGAATCGTTGATGAAAATACCACAACCACTGGCGAGCAACGTACTACCGAGTGGATGAAGCACAATTCGTTGCCTGATTATTTGGACCCAAATGACCCAAGTAGAACCCGCGAAGGACATCCTGCACCGCGTCGTGCAATTTTAATCGCAAATAAGCCATAATTGACAATACTCTAACTTGTATTTCAAGTGATGAGATATTCTTCCGCTGATATAGGAGAAATGCCAAAAGTGCTATCTCCTATATACTAAACACCTAAATAATAACGATTAAATAGTTTTTTAAGGTTTTCAATGTTTAAAAGATTAGCCCCAGCCCTCGCCCTTGGCTTACTTTCAGGCTGTGTTCAAACCAATAGCGAACAATTTCACCAAGAAACCATTTCCGCGATTGAGGAATCGAACACACATCTCACCAATAGACTCAATAATATTGCGTTATCTGTTAGCAATCAGACTGACTATATCGACAGTCTTGAGTCAGAAATTATTTCCTTGCAGGAACAGCTTGAATACGCGGCAATTTCATTGTCATCGACTCCAGCAGAAACTGAAGAGGAAGAGACTCAACCGCTTGTCGTTCAACCTGTACCTGCAACACAAAGCATCGTATTGGGTGAAATTGAACATGTTGTCATTGACGCCATCAAGCAAACCTTTGATGCTCGTATTGATACTGGAGCCGCAACCTCATCACTAAATGCGATTGATATTCAGCAATTTGAACGAAACGGAAGAAATTGGGTGCGTTTTCACCTAGCTGATGGGGTAACAGAACTCAATGATGATAACTGGATTGAACTGCCTATTGTCCGATTTGTAAAAATTCGCCAATCGACCAGTGATACAGTTGAAAGACGCGCCGTGGTAGAACTTTGGGTCAGAGTTGGCAAAATCCATGAAAAAGCTCAATTTACCTTGGCAGACAGGTCTCAAATGAGTCATCCTATCTTACTAGGACGCGAGTTCATTCGAGACATCGCGATAGTTGATATTAGCCGCAAGTATATACATACGGAAATCACACAAAAATAATAGGTAGTTTATGACTTCAAAAATACCATTTTACCTATCAGTTGTTCTGCTGATAGTTGCAGGGATTGCACTCAGCGTATTGAGACATGATACTTACGGTGTACCTTGGACACCGGGGGAGAGCCGTCAAGTTTGGGATATCGAAGCCCGTGTTGAATTTACGGCTCAAAATAAACCGGTAAAAGCCTCCTTAGCGGCGCCGCTAACTCAATCTGGTTACACTCTAATTAACGAGTCTGCTTCGTCACCTGGTTATGGTGTTTCTTACATTAATACCGATTCTGGGCGTCGTGCTGAATGGTCTATTCGCCAAGCGAGTGGTTCTCAAACCATTTACTACAAAACTCAATTTTTGGTCGACCCACAAGCAGTTTTTAATGATGTAGAGCCGAGCGGCGAAATCACTAAACCAACATTTGATGGCCCGATGGAAGCCGCTGCAAACGCACTGATTGAGCGAGCAAACAAACGCTCTGCTGATGACGTGACCTTCACAAGAGAGTTAATCAAAACTCTCAACGACAGTGAAAGCCAAAACTCAGCCTTAGTTCTCAATCGACTGTCTAAAGTTGAAGCGGTTGATAAGTTACTCGCCTACGCACAAATCCCAAGTAAAGTGGTTGGCGTTATTGAGCTAGAAGATGGTCGTCGACGTCAAAGCATTCAGCATATGAACCAAGTGTGGAATGGTAATAAATGGGAACTCTTTAACCCAACGTCTGGCACGCCTGAAACTCAAGCTAATCTTTTGATTTGGGATGAATCAAACGTATCGCTACTCGATATTGTGGGTGGCCAAAATAGCCAAGTACACTTCTCGATGATTGCGCAAGACGTTTCAGCCAAGCAAGCAACTAACGATAAAGTGCAAGCTGATGGGCTGCTAAATATATCTATTCATAGCTTACCGCTGGAAGAGCAAGCGATGTTTAAAACCATCATGCTGATTCCAATTGGTGCACTACTGGTTGTTTTCCTACGTGTTATTGTCGGTCTGAAGACATCTGGTACGTTTATGCCTGTACTGATTGCCGTTGCGTTTGTACAGACCCAGCTTGTCACTGGTATTGTCGGATTCCTATTGATTGTGGGTACTGGTTTGGTGATTCGCAGCTACCTGTCGAAGCTCAATCTATTACTCGTATCTCGGATATCTGCGGTAATCATCACCGTTATTATGATTATTTCAGCCTTTACCGTGATCGCCTTTAATATCGGCCTGACCGAAGGTCTGTCTATTACCTTCTTCCCAATGATCATTCTTTCATGGACTATCGAACGTATGTCGATTCTTTGGGAAGAAGAAGGTCCTAAAGAAGTCCTGCTACAAGGTGGTGGCTCTCTATTAACAGCCGTTCTGGTCTACTTAGCAATGACTAACAGCTACATTCAGCACTTAACCTTTAACTTTATCGGTCTACAGCTGATTGTATTAGCCGCTATTCTATTACTTGGTACATACACAGGTTACCGATTGACAGAGCTTCGTCGCTTTAAACCACTAGCGGAGGACTAAATATGTTTTCACAATTTACGTCTCCGGGTAAGTTGCGACACAAAGGCATTATGGGAATGAATCAACGTAACCATAGCTATATTGCTCGTTACAATGATCGCTCTAAATACCCTTTAGTCGATGACAAACTAAAAACCAAAATCATTGCAGAGCAAGCAGGGTGTACAACTCCTGCTTTGATCGGTGTTATTGGGCATCAAGCCGAAGTTAAAACCATCCACAAAATGGTTCTAAACTGGCCTGGGTTTGTTATCAAGCCAGCACAGGGCAGTGGCGGTAAAGGCATCTTAGTTATCGTTTCTCATAAGGATGGTGTTTACACCAAACCTTCTGGAGATACGGTAGGAAAAGAAGATGTAGAACGTCACATCAGTAACGCGCTTGCAGGGCTATTTTCTCTCGGCGGTAAAAACGATGTTGCCGTGGTAGAGAACCTCATTAAGTTTGATGAGTGCTTTGACGGCTATAGCTTTGAAGGTGTGCCTGATGTACGTATCATCGTATTCAAAGGCTACCCTGTAATGGCGATGATGCGCTGCTCTACAGCTGCCTCTGATGGTAAAGCGAACCTTCACCAAGGCGCTGTAGGTATTGGTATTGATATCGCGACGGGACGAGCTGTTCGAGCTGTTCAATTCGATAAACCAATTACTCTACACCCAGATACTGATCAAGAGCTGAGTCAGCTTCAGGTCCCTCACTGGGAGAAGCTTCTAACACTCGCTTCTAGCGCTTGGGAGATGACAGGACTTGGATACATGGGCACTGACATGGTCTTAGACCAAGAAGAAGGCCCAATGGTTCTAGAGCTAAACGCAAGACCTGGTTTGGCTATTCAGATCGCCAACGGTGCTGGTTTGCTGCCAAGATTACAGCATATTGAAAGCTTAGGGACACCCGCTGAATACCCAAAACCAGCAGAGCGCGTTGCCTACGCGGCGAAGCAGTTTGGTATTTTCAGTAAATCTATTTCTGGATAATAACTAACAACTAAGTTGAGCTGCTCACAGCATAAAAAATGCCTTCCATTTGGAAGGCATTTTTATTTGTTTCGAATCTTAATTTGTAGCACTTATCACCCTACAAATATCTTATGACCCTTCCACTAACTCTGCGTCTTGTTGTTCTAACGATTCGAGAAGCGGTGATTGCTTGGGTGTTTGACCAAAGCCTCTGAGGCCAACAACATGTACATGCTCATGATCTTTAAAGATCTTACGTACAAGCTTATAGGTTGTCCCCTTCTCTGGGCTAATATTCTCTGGAGCGGCGATCAATAGCTGCATATCCAGACGATCACACAACTCAAACAAGGTATTGATTGATTTGGTATCAAGACGAGCCGCTTCATCCAAGAACAGCAGTCGACAAGGAACAATATCTTTACTGCGAAGACGACGCGATTCTTCTTCCCAGCTCTGAATCACCATCAGTAAGATTGACTGACCCGTACCAATCGCTTCGCCTGTCGACAACGCACCAGACTCCGCTTGTAACCAGCCGTCCGAACCACGATTTACTTCAACGCTAAGTTCAAGGTAGTTACGATAGTCAAGCAGCTCTTCACCCAGTACTTGCGGCGAACGTTGCCCCATATCAATGTGCGGGTTTACACGCTGGAATAACTTCGCCATTGCTTCTGAGAAGGTAAATCGCATGCTTTCAAACAAGTCTTTATGCGCAGCCTGTTGTTCGGATAGACCCGCGAGAAGAATCTCATGGCTCTCTCTAACCTTAACGTTAAGGCGTACGCCTTTCACTTGACCAAATCCAATATTTGATAGACCTTGGTTGAGCATTCGAATTCGGTTTTGTTCACGTAGAATGGTTTTCTTAATGATGTTCGCAACCGAGTCAGAGCTGATCGCCAAGCGATTTTCACGTAGCGTAAGCTCTTCGGTTAATCGAGCCAGCTCAACTTCCATCTCTTCGATAGCTTCAACCGGATCATCCGTACGGATGATATCCTGACGAATTCGCTCGCGTAGATGTTGATAAACCGCAATGTAGAATAGAACTTTACGCTCTGGGTGCGCATTATCTTCAGACAAACGCAACGCATCACGTAAATCATCATTATTAGCGACCGCTAAACGAAGCGCACCTAACGACTTATCTGACATTGAACGCAGTTCTCCTGCCGATAAATAGGCCAGTTCGCGTTTATGTAAGCGACGTTCAACATCGTTTTCACGTGCCAAACGAAGTACAGAGCACCAACCCGCTTTTGCCGCAACAACAAAAGTACGCAGTTCGATGTACTCTTTCTGAACCTTTCTAAGTCTCTTAGCAAGGCCTTTCATTTCAAGCTCAGTTGCGGTGATGGTTCTGTCGCACTCACTCTTTCTATTTCGAGTTACGTGCAGTTGCTCGTGAAGTTCGTCTTTACGACGTTGAGAGCGCTCTAACGCATCTTCGTCAGCAGTCACACCGTACTCTTTAAGCTCTTGCTTAAATTCCTGCACTGTCTCTTGCTTGGCTTGATGTGAGCTTTTTAATGAAGCCAATACCTGTTGATACTGACTCATTTGACCTTGAACTTGTTTGTACTCTTCGCGATGACGACTGCGCATTCGCTCCGCATCAACCAGTTTTGCTTTAAGTTGTTCGCTCAGTTCACTACTTTTATTAAGCAAGTCAACAGAATCTGAATAACTAAAGTAGTGCTTACGTTCCACAAGATCTGAGACCGCGAAGATCTCTTTTTTGAGCTGCTGAAGTTTGTGATCAGCCAATTGGTACTCTTGTGTCAGCGCATCAAACTGCTCTGGGTCACTATCAAGTGCGTTGATAATGTTGGATAACGTTTGAACACCTTTGCTGTGGTTATTCAAAAATACCTTCGCTTGTGACAGCTTAGAGATTTTGGTCTCTAAGTCATCAAAACGAATTTGTAAGTTGGTATCTTCGATTAACGCAATCATTGGAGCAAGCTTATCAAGAACAGTTAGTGCTTGCTTACTGGCCTGACGTTGTGCGCTAGATTGCTGCTCTTTGGAAACGAGTTCAGACAACAACCGAGCAATCTTAGTGTCCGTATCACGATATTTATTGAGTTCTTTTTCAGGATCACTTTCAAATGCCACTTGAATATGTGCGGCAACAAAGTGATTGAAGCTTTGATATAGACGAGCCAGTTTCTGAGAGTCAAACGCTGCTTTCGCATGATTTTCAACGACATCTTCACGTTGCTCTCGCAATAACTCTAATCGTTGATCACGTGCTGCTCGACCAAATAGTGGGATTTCAGGAAGACGAGAATAACGCATCTGACGTTCATTCAGAAGTACACAAACAGCACCTTCCAGTTCATCCGCATTGAACGAGCTGTCATCAAACGCATCGATGTCGCCTTCAATAATATAAAGATCTTCTGGACAATCATCTAAATCAACCAGCTTCTCTTTAATTCCAGTTAGATCAGAAACAACAATCGCATGACGAGCCGGACCATACATGGCACTAAAATATGGCGCATCACCAATGGTTATATCGTCATAAATCTCAGAGAGTAGAACCCCGCCTAGCGTATCCGCAAGACCTTTTAATCGAGGATCATTAGAACCACCCGGAGAAGCAAGGCGCTCAATCTCATTATCCAATTCTGCGCGTCTGTCAGCTAGCTTGTCTTTCTCTAGGGTGAGTGTTTTTTCTTGCTCTAACACTTGCTGCATATGCTGCATAACTGCTTGGCTATCTTGCAGCTCTGCACCACTTTGTTCTTTAAGTGTCTCAAGTGCATCATTGGCCTCAATCCAACGCGGCGCAATGCTTTCAAGTTTGCTAATTTCGCTAGTAACAATCTGTCTTTTATTGCGCTGCTCGCTACGTTTTTCTCGAATATCTTCGATTGCAAAATCCAAACTATCAATCTGTTCAGAGTGATGCTCACGCTCTTGCTCTAACGTAACTTCATCTACTAGTTCAACGTTATATTGCTTTTGATAGTTAGCAACGGTTTCGATCAGTTGCTTTTGTTGCTCAACCTGACGCTCAACCTCGCGGAATTGAGCCCTCCATTGCTGTTCGTTTTGAACAGTTTGTTCAGCATCACGCGCTGTCTTTAAAGTACTGTGAGCAACAGACGCTGCCTCTTTTCGATCAATGTCGCCATTAATCGATTTTACTAATGCTAACGCGGTTTCAAATTGCTCTGTAGCGGCAGAAGAGATATCAAGCTTATGTTTAACCGATAGCAACTGTGTTGTTTGTTGCTCTTCTTGCTGCTTTAATTGAGTTAACACTGTTGGAGCAGATTCAGCAGTTAAGCCTTCATCACTGAGCAGCAGTTTCGCTTTATTTAACGCTTGTACCGCTTGTTGATACTGCAATGCGCGCGTTTGCTGGACATCCAATGCTTGCTGATAATCGGCCAGTTGTGTTTTTAAGCTATCGACTTCTTCTTCCGCTAAGTGCGTTTGCTGCTCAACAGACATCAACTGTTCTTGTGCTTCTTCCACAACCATCAACTGCTCTTCAAGGCGCTCACTTAGCTCTTCTAAGTCACCTTGATAACGCTCAACTTTTTCTTGTTGTCTTAAGGCTGTTTGTACCAATTGAAGATGGTCAGATGCACCTTGATGATCTTGCTCTAATGCTGATTCTTTGTCCGCAATAGCTTCAAGTTCTTGTTGAACATTATTGAGTAGTTCATGTTGCTCGATTAAGGTGCTTCTTGAGCTAAACAACTCAGAGCGCAAAGCTAGCGTATTATCTAACTTCGTCTTACGATCATTAGCGTGACGCATGTAATCTGCAGCCACGTAATTTGTGGACTCCATGATTAGATTTTTGAACAGGTCTCGGTCAGCTTGAGTTGTTTTAATCGCTTCAAGCGTCATACGGTTTTCGCGCAAGGCTGATTCCATGTCTTGGAATGCTTTTTTGACCCCACCATTTTGTGGCAGTAGGTAATCACGCAGTGAACGTGTTATCGCACTTGAAATACCTCCATACAAAGAGGCCTCAATCAAGCGATAAAACTTAGAACGATCGCTGGTATTGCGTAGTTTCTTAGGGACAACGCCATATTCAAACATTTGTGCGTGATAATCGACTATCGAGCTAAACGCTTTAAAGTGAGCACCTTCATGTTTAGCCGTAACGTCTTTAATTTCATTGATTTGACGAACACGCGCATGATTATCCGAAACACTCTCAATCAAGATATCGGTCGGTTTCACATGACTTGGCAGACCTTGAATAACAAATGGTTTGATATCAACTTTTTTATCACGACCAGCCACTTGCTGAAGTTTTACAGCAAACAACAAACGTTGATTTTTTGAATTCACGACATCGAGAGCGGCGTAGCACGCGCCTGGCTGTAATTTACCGTATAAGCCTTTATCACGAGAGGCTTGTGAGCTTCCCGCTTCTGTCGTGTTTCTAAAGTGGAGTAAGCTTTGATCTGGAATAAGAGCGGTAATAAATGCGGCCATCGTCGTTGATTTACCCGCACCATTGCCACCCGATAAGGTGGTAACCAGGTCATCAATATCAAAGGTACGTGCAAAAAAACCGTTCCAGTTGATCATTGTGAGTGATTGATACTTGCCTCTTTCAATCATGCATTACCTTCCATTTCATTTTTCTCTACATCACTTACTTTTTCTACATCACTGATGAGTTCATCACCGTGCTGCTGTTCTGTCTCTTCTAATTGTTCGTTATCTTGCAATAACTCGCCCTGACTTGGTTGCTGCGTATGTACGACGGCTTCACCATCACGAATCAGCCTTAATTGCGCTTCACGGACATCATCACCAATACGTACATCAGCGCCAAAGCGGAAAACAGACTCACTGATTTGGAATTTTCCAGACTCGCCAACGTTTATGACCATCCCTAAGCGACGAAGACGACGCAACGACGTTCTTACTTTTTCAAATAGCTTCTCACGATCTAAATCAGAACCTGTCGCGCGATTAGTAACAAGCTTCATAAGCTTGCTCTCATCAGCTAGATTTAATAGCTCTTCATATAGCTCTTGATTAGTAAAAATACCCTCATGAGCTAAGCGCTCAGGGCTTAAATATAAGAAACACAGGACCTTACCCACCAGCATATCGAGCTCAGTCAATACACTGCGGTTAATAAGAGAAGTTGAGCGAGGACGCAGGTAGAAGAAGCCTTCTGGCGCTTTAACCAGTTCTACATTATAACGCTGATAAAAAAGCGCCAATTCTGTTTCAAAATCAGTTAATAGTGCGTGCTTATCAAGGTCTTCACTTGATATGTGGCGCCCCATTCTCAATACACTGTCGAGTTCTGGAAACAGTGGATTGGAAATCGCTTTGGCCAGATTTTCTGGCATGTATTCATTAATATCGGTCGATGACATTTGCTTGTACCTTTGCGCCAAAATCGTTAATTGCTTGCCAATCAGGTTGAACCGCTTTGTAGTCGGATTCGGAGTAACCTAAACGGACAGCTTGATCGATAACCATTCGAGCTAAATCAAAATGTTGAGTCTGTGGGTGAGCGAGTAGATAGTCTCTTAGTACCTGACCTAAATCGATACTGCTGCCCTGCTCTTTATGTGTCTTGAGCATCGAACTAATTCGGTTCGATAGCTCATCATTAACTTGTTGAACTTCTTCGTATTCCACCTCTAGTGGCACGTGACCGGTGACTTCGTCATCACGAAGTACAAGTGCTTCATCACGAAGATCGCTTAATCGCTCTGCGTCTGCATGAGTCAAATACCAAGGCATATCGAAGTAGTCGGAAACTGACTGACGTAATCGCTGGCTAAATGCACGGTTTTTATCCATATCAATAGCGGTACGAATAAACTTGTGTACATGGCGGTCGTAGCCAATCCAGAGATCTATTGCTTGTTGTCCCCAGCTGATAATTCGATCTAACTTTGTTTGTAAGTTAAACAGTGTCTCTTCAACTTCTTCATGCTCTGAGTCGTTATATATGAGACCTTGAATATCAAGGATCTGAGTTTGAAGTTCATCACCAGCGGCTTGTAGAGTATCTTGCAATTCTTTAAGCGTTGAGGATGTTTCAGATAATAACGATTCACAGTTGTTGATAGCTTCTCGCCAATCTTTATTCAACAGCTCTGCAATTTGGATTTTTACACTTTGTTGTTGTTCATCCATTACGCGTTGGTTGAGATCAATTTGATCAAAGATTTCACCAACAGAATATTTTAAAACTCCGTAAACACTTTTTTTCCAATGCGCCGAATTTCCACCTTCATGCGCTGCCTTTGAGGCTTTAGCCATTTCATCAGCTGCCATGGAAAGTTGGATCGATAATTTTAACTTGGAGAATTCTCGGTGACGGACATAGTAATCAGTAATACCGATGGCAAGCGATGATAAGCGATATATGCTTGCTCCATCCGTTACTTCACTAGTAAAGCGGCTGATCAGTCGCTGTTTAACCAGTTCGTTAATGGCGTTGTTTGCACGAAATGCAGACGCCTCACCGGTACTTTCAAACATTCGAGTGACGATGGTAAAAGCATCGTGCAGTTCACCTTCACCTAGTTCTTCCTCAAACCTATTGTCACTTAATACGGCTAACGCAATCAAAAATGCGAGTCGTTCATTTGACAAGTTTAATGAGAAATCGTGCTGCTTCACCCAGCCAACCAATTCATCAATTGGCTGCTCTGCAACATTGAGAGTCATCTCACTCATATATTTCCTGCTTATTGTTTCTTTCTTACTAATTCTGATAGTGATGATTTAAGCCTGATTGAAATCACGCTTTCAGGCTTAACGTGTTGAGGCCCCTTTTCAGAGAGAATCTACGTAAAGTTCATCATTCCATGACGGCCTAAAATTAGGCGCAAAAACTTGAAGCTCTTCCCAAACAATGACTTGGCGAAGCTAATTTTTACCTAACCCATAAGATTTTTTTACAAATTTGTGGGCAATATCGTCCAATTTACAGACCTTCGCCACGGTAGTTGGGTTATCATAATAAATTGTCCCGCTATTCTGTCATAGGAATGGTAGGAATAGAGAAGGATTCTCTTATTTTTATTATCAAGTGGTGTTTTTTCGGACTATTTTTGTATGTTTGAGCTGAAAAAGATTGTTTCTTCGTTATTGATGCCTTTGCCTGCGCTACTAATCGTTGGTTTTTTAGGCTTGATGCTTATTATGTTTACCGCTAAGCGAAAAACTGGATGTTTTGTCGTATTGTTCTCTCTTTGTGGTATTTTCCTGATCGCTTTCCAACCCGTTTCAACCCGTCTTCTTATGCCAATGGAGCGTACCTACTCCGCTTTCTTACCAGTTGATGAGTCTGTTGACTATGTCATGGTTCTTGGTAGCGGCCATGTCGTTGATGACCAAATCCCACCGACATCAGAGTTAAGTCGAACTGCTTTGATGAGGCTTAGCGAAGGTATTCGTGTTTCCCGTATGTACCCCGGCGCGAAACTCATTCTTTCTGGCTACGCCGGAGGGTCAGAATTTAGTAATGCCAGAATGATGGCAAAAGTTGCACTCGCATTAGGTGTCTCAAAGTCAGACATTATCTTACTTGAAACTGCGCAAGATACGTGGGAAGAAGCGCGTCAAGCCGCTGCATTTGTTGGGCAGAAAAGACTAATTCTTGTTACGTCTGCAAGCCACATGCAGCGTTCATTAAATGAATTCCATTCAGCTGGTATTAAACCAATTCCTGCTCCGACGAACTACCTAGCGCACCAAAACATCAACCAGCCTTGGGAGAAGTACACACCTAAAGCCCGCTATTTAGAGCAGACTGAGCGTTATTGGCATGAAACATTAGGGACCATTTGGCAATCATTGCGAGATAAAGCCGCCAACTATGAAGAAGACGCTTTAGACACTTCAAGCAGCGAACTTTAACGTTTCTAATTATCGATAGTGATATCACGATTTATAGATAACAGCTAAATATTATAAAGCCCGAGGTAATGCACTTACCTCGGGCTTTATAATATTTACCAACTCCAATAGCACTAGAATCGATTTATAAATCAATCACCAGCAAACATGTACCCTTCACCATGGACGGTAACAAAGATTTGTGGGTTCTTAGGGTCATACTCCATCTTTGATCTCATACGACGTATTAACACATCTATAGTACGATCATTGGGTGCATCGACACGATGACTGATCATATTTAGAATTCGTTCTCGGCTTAGCACCTGATTCGGGTAGGAAGACAGAGCAACCAATAACTCATATTCAGCCTTAGTCAATTTGACCGGGACTCCCTCTCGGCTAAGCGCACGACGTTGGATATCAAATGTCCACTCGCTAAAGTGAATCACTTTTTCGTCTTCGTTTTTCTTAACGGCAACCGACGTTGCGTTTTTAGCTGTTGAGATTCGCCATAGAAGATTCTTTACACGAACCAACAGCTCTCGTAATTCGAAAGGCTTGGTCACATAATCATCTGCGCCCATCTCCAAGCCAACAATCTTGTCTATATTGTCTGTACGCCCAGTCACAAGGATGATGCCTATATCTGACTGTCCACGAAGCTCCCGTGTCAACATAAGACCATCAGAGCCTGGCAAGTTAATATCAAGCATGACTAAATCAATGGGCTTTTTTTGTAATACTTCACGCATTTCTTCGCCATTTTCAGCTTCGCTAACTGCATAGCCTTCGTTTTGGAAGTAACCAACGAGCTTGCTACGTGTTACCGCGTCGTCTTCAACGACCAGTACATGATAAGTCATTTATACCACTTGTTTATTAGTTGGAATGATTAAACTCATATCATTCTATTCATAATTACTCACAATTCTAGCTCTACAAGAATGAAATGAACAATTAATGAGTGTTTATTGATTCAAAACAACCTAGCCATTCTGTTAACAAATCTAAATATTTACTCAATTTTTATCACAGTCGTAGTTACCGCTATTCACTTTTATTCGTTAAACTAAAAGAAGAATTTTTGTAAAGGCAGACCGACATGCAAGAAATAAAAACATTTAACGAAAAACGTGCTGAGATCTATTGGTGGCTATCAAGCTTGTTCGCAAAAGAACTGACGGTTCAAGATTTAGCACAATATCAAACCCCTCAGATCCGTTCGTTTCTTACTGGGTTAGGTGAAAATGAAACATTAAAGCCTTCAATCGATAGACTCGTAGACGCACTCAACCGATTGCTCGACCGTGAAGACGCACAACTTGAATTGTCTGCTGACTTCTGTGACCTTTTTTTAAAGTCAGACAAAGACTCTGCGCTGCCTTATGCGTCGATGTACATTGGTAAATCGGGCCTTCTCAATGACGTCCCTGCAAAAGAAGTGGCAGAGCTAATGGCACAGCATGGTGTAACTGTTGACGAAACTCTTAATGAACCTGCTGACCATCTGGCCGTTGAACTCGATTTCTTAGGTAATCTTATTATTCGTTCGAACGAGTTAGAACAAGAAAAGCATTTAGACGAAGCACTTGCAGAGCAAGAACAGTTTATCAGCACACATATTCTTACATGGACACCGCAGTTCAATGAGAAGTGTCAGAAGCTCGATGAGTTCGGCTTCTACGCATCAGTTTCTGAGTTATTGTGCGCTTTCTTAGAGCTTGATTGTCGTTATTTGGTTGGCGAATAAACAATCTGCTTCAGAAAGTAACAAAGTTTCAAAAAATTGCCATGATATTGTCTAATTGTGGTTTTAGATCACGTCAAAGTAGTCTGTTTTCGTTGCTTGTACTACGTATGACGTCTAAAATTAGCACCGATAATGACAATTATATTGAATAATAAACCGCTATTACAGGCGGTTTTTGTGTTTTAGGCACTTGGACACTTGATTTGTTTGTAGATACAAGCGATTTGTAGATGTAACCCGTTTATAAGCGCAAATTATTTACTTCGCCACTTAATAGGACAGGAATTATGGCCACAATTAAAGATGTTGCTCGCTTAGCCGGCGTATCAACAACCACCGTATCTCACGTTATAAATAAGACTCGATTTGTGGCTGAAACCACCCAAGAAAAAGTAAATAAAGCAGTAGACGAATTAAACTACGCACCAAGTGCCGTTGCTCGTAGTTTAAAGTGCAATACCACACGCACCATCGGTATGCTCGTCACGCAATCAACCAATTTGTTCTTTTCTGAAGTGATCGATGGTGTTGAGAGCTACTGTTACCGTCAAGGCTATACGCTTATCTTGTGTAACACTGGTGGAATATACGAGAAACAACGCGACTATATTCGCATGCTAGCTGAAAAACGTGTCGATGGTATTTTAGTGATGTGTTCAGATTTAACTGAAGAACTTCGAGAGATGCTTGATCGTCATGCTGACATCCCTAAGGTTGTTATGGATTGGGGCCCTGAAACGTCTCAAGCCGATAAGATCATCGATAATTCAGAAGAAGGCGGTTATTTAGCGACGAAATACCTCATTGATAAAGGTCATACCGATATTGCATGCCTAAGTGGCCATTTTGAAAAAGCAGCTTGCCAAGAACGTATCGCAGGATTTAAACGCGCTTTAACCGAAGCCAACCTTAAAATCGATGAAGATTGGATTCTAGAAGGTAACTTTGAGTGCGATACAGCCGTATTAGCCGCTGACAAAATTGTCGCTATGGATAACAAGCCTACTGCCGTTTTTTGTTTCAACGATACGATGGCTTTAGGCCTTATTAGTCGTCTAGGGCAAAAAGGCGTCAATGTACCAAATGACATTTCAGTGATCGGTTACGACAATATTGAATTGGCTGAGTATTTCTCTCCTCCTCTCACAACTGTTCACCAACCTAAACGACGTGTGGGTAAAAATGCTTTTGAGATCTTACTTGAGCGAATTAAAGACAAAGATCATGAAAAACGTGTGTTCGAAATGCATCCAGAGATCGTAGAACGTAATACAGTTCGCGATCTAACTAAATAATAGTTATGTCATTTATCGAAACTTGCGTATTTTGTGATATAGTTTAGACTCATTATTGAGACAAATTTATTGAATAAACATCACAGTAATAGAATCCAAATGTGAAGTTCATTCCTAATTGGTCGTCTTTAATAGAAGTCACGCACAGGGCAAACCATTTGAAAAAGTGGGACGCAAAGCCTCCGGCCTAAACCAGATCTTCTGTCTTAACAGAGTTTTTGATAGGTAGCGGGGTTGCCGATGGCAAACAATGCAAACACAAGTTTACTTACGAATGACACAGTTTCTGCATGTTTTGCTAATCTCTCGGACCTGATTTGGTGGCGTATTTTACATACACCGAGAACATACAGCATGGATAAACCAGTACTAAAAGACTCAATGAGGCTGTTTGAACAGCTTGGACGAGTAAAGTCTCGTTCAATGTTTGGCGGCTTCGGCATTTTTATCGAAGAGACAATGTTTGCACTTGTTGTAAACGATAAGCTTCATATAAGAGCCGATAGCAATACAGTCAAAAAATTCAAACAACAAGGCTATGAACCGTACGTCTATAAAAAACGCGGTCACCCCGTCGTTACAAAGTATTATGCTTTGCCTAATGACTGGTTAGCGAATCCGACATCCACTCTATCAGAAGCAAAAAATTCACTCGATATTGCTAAGAAAGAGAAAGAGAGCCAAGCAGCAGCAAAGCCAGACCGTCTTAAGGATCTGCCAAACCTGAGGCTTGCAACCGAAAGAATGCTCAAGAAAGCGGGCATTGATTCGGTTACAACTTTAGAACAGAGAGGCGCTGTAGAGGCTTATAAAGCCATTCAGCAATCACATGCTTCAGATGTGGGATTAGAGCTGTTGTGGGCACTAGAGGGAGCGATTAAAGGCACTCACTGGTCTGTCGTACCTCAAAACCGAAGAGATGAACTTTCAGGTCGATTAAGGTAATCCCACTTTTAAATCGGATTACTCAGCTAAAGCCAACGTCAATACGTTGGCTTTTTTATTGCCTTCTGTTTCTAAATCCGATAATTGTTCGTTGTTATTGAAATTTTTACGTCTTAATGCTGTTCTTAATAGGCACACCCAAAACTCATCGGCTCTATATTTATGAACAAAAAACTTTTCCTCGGCCTCTTACTCATCGGCGTCATTATCTTCCTTACTCTTAATTATGGGCAGCTACTAACGTTAGATAATGCAAAAGCACAACAAGAGTCTCTAGCACAATTCATTGAGTCTAATTTCTTAGTTGCTGCATTAAGTTACTTTGGGATTTATATTGTTGTTACCGCATTATCTATACCTGGCGCAGCTGTTGTGACACTACTAGGCGCTGCGTTATTTGGTTTTTGGACCAGTCTTTTGCTTGTATCTTTCGCCAGCACGATTGGGGCGACTCTTGCATTTCTTAGCAGTCGCTTTCTACTTAAAGAATGGGTACAAAACAAATTTGGAGATAAGCTCTCAACAATTAATGAAGGTGTTAAAAAAGATGGGGCTTTCTATCTATTTACATTAAGGCTTATTCCAGTCGTACCCTTCTTTCTAATCAATTTGCTGATGGGCTTAACGCCTATCTCAGCCGCTCGATTTTATCTTGTAAGTCAATTGGGCATGCTACCGGGCACGGCAGTGTATCTTAACGCTGGTACCCAACTTGCGAAGATTGAAAGCTTATCCGGTATTGTTTCACTCCCCGTTATTTTATCCTTTGTCCTACTTGGTCTTTTTCCTATCATCACTAAAAAAGTCATGGGTCTATTAAAGGGCTCTTCTGTAAAAAAACACAATGAAGCATAGACTCATCGATCGACCTAAACCGAGTGAATGAAAAAGAGTGAATGTGAAAGTACATCTAAACGAATACAGGCCTGCAAAATGCAAGCCTGTGTATTATTTGAAGAGCCTTAAACTTTAACGACTACAGTTTTTAATAAACTCGATAGAGTGACGATTAAACTCTTCAGGGCGTTCGACATTACATACATGTCCACAATCAGGAATTTCAAGAAGCTGACTGTCATGGTGCGCCGCTACCATCTCTTTTGCAGGTTGAATAAACATATAGTCTTGCTCGCCCATTAGATACAGAGTAGGAATTGGCATTGCTCTATGCTTAAAGTATCTCATTAATGGGTTAACTTCCGCCGTTAGAATAAACCAACGTTTAAACTCTTTTTGGCACAATTTTTTAGCTTCGCGCACAAACATATGTCGCGACTCTTTTTGATTACGCTGTGGCATAACGACATAAGCAAATAGGCGATATAGCCACATGTAAGGGATAATGTGCTTACTTAAGTCACCAAGTTTAATTAGTATTTGCGATCGCGTGTTGAGACGAGTTACCGCTCCGCCTAACACCATGCTATGAACACGTTCTGAAGCAATTTCTGCAATATTCTGAACAATAATGGTGCCTAAAGACATTCCGACAAAATGTGCCGAACGAATTTTCACATGATCCAGTACTTTTAAGATATCTAAGGTTACTTCTTTAAATGTGTAGCGGTTAGAAATAATATCTTTGATGAAGTGATTGGATTTACCGTGGCCACGCAGATCAAGCAACAGAATATTGAAGTGTTCTTTATAAGCTTTGATTTGTTTGAACCATATCGACGAGCTCCCTCCCGCACCATGCACAAAAACAACCCACTCGTTACTCGTAGGGTGTTCATATGTCTTATGGAAAAGTAAAGTTTGTGACATTATTCAATAAAACCTAAGTGAAATAATTATTATCCTGAGCGTAGAAGACTACCACATTACCATGCAATTACTATTCTTCGACCGCTAAAGGTACGTGAAATGGTAGACCAGCTGTCGCCCTAAGCTATAATTAGTAACAAGATTGGGCCTAAACAACCATATTTATGCGAAGATTGCTGCAGATCTGACCACAAAAAAAGCGCCCTAAGGCGCTTTCTGATAGCAAATAAAACTAAGTATTCGCGCAGACTATCGAGTGCTACGGTACATCTCTAAGTAATGTTTCGCTGCTTTTTCCCAACAGAAATTCTGCTTCATTGCATCGAGCTGCAATCTACGAATTTCTGCGGTATTTTGTGCATAAAGCAGTAAAGTGCGAAGTAACGTGATCAACAATGCTTCTGGAGTTGGCTTAGTAAAGACAAAACCAGTCCCCTTATCAGGCTCATCATCATAATCTGTTACACTGTCTTTAAGCCCGCCAACACCACGAACAATAGGAAGCGTACCATAAGCCATACTATAGATTTGATTTAGACCACAAGGCTCGAACTCTGACGGCATTAAAAAGAAATCAGAACCCGCTTCTACCCAATGGGCAAGCTTATTATTATAAGCTTCAACAAATGCAAACTTATCACCGAATTGTGCAGCGATATCTTTAAGCTTACTTGCGAGTATAGGGTCACCGGTACCCACAATCACAAGCTGTACATCATGCTTCAAGAACTCATGCAAAATAGGCAACAAATAATGAACACCTTTTTGTTGCGTTAAGCGACAAACCATACCGTAGACAGCAACATCTTTGACTGGTAACCCCACTTCTTCTTGAAGAGCCTGACGAGTCGCTTTTTTACCACGAATCATACTCTGCTTTGTTGCACGGTATTTTTTAGGCAAATAAGCATCAGTTTCAGGATTCCAAGATGAGTAATCACAACCATTGAGGATGCCGACTAAATCGTCTTTACGTAGATTAAATTCATGCGCCATACCATGGCTACCGAGCTCAGTTTTTAGCTCTTCTGCGTAGGTAGGACTCACTGCATTTATTTTATCAGCACACATTACGCCTGCCTTAAGCATCGTAATATGTGTTTCACTCACTGCGGCTTCTGGAACATGCCTAGTACCAAACTCCGGCACTGCCTGCAATTCATCATAGCTAAATACACCTTTAAATACGGCATTATGAATAGATATAACGCTGCGCATCGAGCTATAAAAAGAATCAGACTGGTGACGAACCTTAAGAAAATAAGGTACAAGACCTGTATGCCAGTCGTTTGCATGAATAATGTCTGGCTGAAAACCAAGTTTAGGTAACATATCTAAACTCGCCGCACTAAAAAATGCGAAACGTTCAGCGTTATCAGCATAAGCTTGATTGTTTTCTGCATACATTTCGTTGCGAGAAAAATATTTCTCACAACGAATAGCATAAACAGGTACGCCTGCAACTTCAGTTTGAACCACTTGATACTGAGTATGCGGTGACGTTTCTAGCTGAGTATCAAGCAACACTTCTGCTTTTTCAATATCAGGTATCTGACTATAAGCAGGAATGGCGAGACGAACATCTTGTTTCAAATTTAACAAGGATTCGGGCAGTGCCTTAGCAACATCCGCTAAGCCACCACTTTTGATCAATCCTTCAACTTCAGAAGCAACAAATAAGATTGAAAGTTTTTTAGTAGCCAATTTTTGCACTCTTTCCAATGACTACAACACCATCTTCTGAAACGTGATAGCGCTTCTTATCTTCTTGCAAGTTCACACCAATTTGAGTGCCCGGAGCGATATCTGCATTCTTATCAACAATAACGCGACGTAATACACAGCCTTCACCGATCTTAACGTCACCTAGCAAGATACTTTCGCTAATGTCACACGCTGATGCAATGTTACTTCTAAACCCAAGTACCGATTTTTCAATTCTTGAACCGCGTACGTAGCTACCATTACAAACCAAGCTATCGATGATCTGAACTCGACCGTTGTCTGAATCGGTAAACGTTGCTGGTGGAAGTGCTGGATAGAACGTATGTAGAGGCCACTTACGGTTGTATAGAGAGAAAGGAGCATCTTTCTTCAATAAGTCCATATGAGCTTGCCAGTACGCATCAATCGTACCTACATCACGCCAATATACTTCTTCTTTTTCGCCTGTGATTTTGTTGGTGCTGAAGTCATAAACAAATACGTCACCACGTGGGTACATATTTGGAATGATGTCGTTACCGAAATCGTGCGAAGAGTCTTCTTTATCTGCATCTTCGATAAGCTCAGCGTAAAGGCTGTTTGCTTCAAAGATGTAATTACCCATAGAAACTAGCGCATTCTCTGGGTCACCTGGGATAGCTTTAGGGTTCGTTGGTTTCTCTTCAAAGCCAACCATACGACCTTCAATATCAACTTCGATAACACCAAACTGTGACGCTTCAGCTAGTGGCATACGGAGTGCAGAAACAGTCAGTGCTGCTTCTTTTTCTTTGTGGAAATCAAGCATCTGCTTAATGTCCATTTTATATATATGATCCGAACCAAAAATACATACATGTTCTGGTTCAGCAAGCTCAATAAACCTAAGGTTTTGGTAGATCGCATCTGCAGTACCTTCGTACCATCGTTTACCTGTTCTCATTTGAGCTGGAATCGGATCGATGAAACGATCTGTAATTCCGCTAATGTTCCAACCTTTTTTCATGTGGTGGAACAGAGATTGGGATTTGAATTGAGTCAATACGTAGATACGCATCAAGTCTGCATTTACAAAGTTATTCAGTGCAAAATCGATTAATCGATAGCTTCCACCAAAAGGAACCGCAGGCTTACTGCGAGATTCAGTGAGAGGTCTAAGGCGAGAACCTTCGCCTCCCGCAAGAATCATTCCTAAAACACCAGCCATTTTTTTCTCCATATTTATTATATTATTTATTTTTTCGCGCCATTTTTATTAGTATTGGGGGCGACGCTATTGTCCATAACCTATGTAAAGCATGTGTCTATCGCACAATTTGCACAAACAGGCGCATATACGTTAACTGCTTCCCAAATAATTACAATTTTAAATATGCAATTACGTTAGCTAATCGCAAACTACATTCTGACAGTCTTGCCTAGCTCACATATATTTCGAGCACAAAAACAAGTTAGCAACAATTATAAAACAAGCCATTAAGGTACGACCAGCCCTTGCGCCAACTGAGTTATAACTGACAAAACACTTAGTAATCGAGTGAATATCACAATTGTTATAACATTTACTATGTACGCTATTGAGGCAAAAAATGTTAATTTTCGTGAATAATAATTAGCTGATAATGAATATGTGTAACTACTTCGTTTCGGCACTGGCTTCACTTAGAAACCAGAACTAAAACTTGGATAGCTAGACTGTAGTAAAATTGTCACTCAACAATCGTAGACACATTATGTTACAACCATCTTGCGGAATATCATTAAATAGCGCAAAGCTCTCGTCCTTTGTCTCTATTCTGGAACAAAAAAAGCAGCTCAATGAGCTGCTTTTCCTTTATTTCTTCGTTTCAGTTTTCTTGGGCTTTTTCCGCTTATCGGTAATTTCCCATTTGCCATCAATATAAAGACCGGTCCAACCTGACGGTTTGCCGTCTATTTCAGAGCGAACATAGTTCTCTTTCGACTTACGGCTAAAGCGAACAACCGTTGGCCTACCATCCGGATCTTCCGTTGGAGCGTCGGCTAAATAAGTGAACTTCGGCGACAGTCTCTCTTTGAATCGAGCCAATTCAGACACTAATGGCGCTCTTGTTTCACGAGATTTAGGAAAGTTACTCGCGGCCATAAACAGACCAGAAGCACCGTCTCGTAACACGAAGTACGCGTCTGAGTTTTCACAGGGTAATTCAGGTAAATGAACCGGGTCTTCCTTCGGCGGTGCAACTTCGCCATTTCGTAAGATCTTACGCGTGTTCTTACATGTCTCGCTTGTGCAGTCCATGTATTTGCCAAAGCGACCGTTTTTAAGCACCATATCTGCAGAACATTTATCACACTCTACCAGCGGGCCGTCATAGCCTTTGACTTTAAACTCACCAAACTCGACAACATAGCCATCACAGTTAGGGTTGTTACCACACACATGCATCTTACGCTTTTCATCGATAAGATACGCATCCATCGCGGTTTCGCAGATAGGGCAACGTTTTTTAGCACGAAGCGCTTCAGTCTCAACGTCTTCTTCTAAAACATTGATGACGCCATCTTCATCACCTAAGTTGATTGTTGTTTTGCAACGCTCTTTAGGGGATAACGCGTAACCAGAACAGCCTAAGAATACGCCTGTTGAAGCGGTACGGATACCCATAGTGCGTGAACAAGTCGGACATTCAATATCAGTTTCAACGATATTGTTTGGCTTCATTCCGCCTTCTAACTCATCAAGGTCGGCTTTCTCTAGATCACCGGTAAAGTCAGTAAAGAAGTTATCTAATACGCCTTTCCAATCAGTATGACCTTCTGCTACTTGGTCAAGCTTAGCTTCCATTCTTGCTGTGAAGTCGAAGTTCATTAAATCATCAAAACTGTTGTCTAGACGATCGGTAACGATTTCACCCATTTTCTCAGCATAAAAACGGCGCTGATCTACTTTCACATAACCACGATCTTGAATCGTTGAAATAATAGACGCATACGTTGAAGGACGACCAATACCACGCTTCTCAAGCTCTTTAACCAATGCAGCTTCCGTAAATCGTGCTGGCGGCTTGGTAAAGTGCTGCTTAGGGTCTAGAGTTTCAAGCTTCAGTGTATCGCCTACCTGAACAGCAGGTAGAATTTGATCTTCATTTTTACCAAGGGGACGCTGAACGCGTGTCCAACCGTCAAACTTTAGAATTCGGCCCTTCGCTTTCAGCGTATACTCATCAGCTTTAACACTTACTGTGGTTGAATCGTATTTGGCTTTGGTCATTTGACACGCAACAAATTGATTCCAGATCAGAGTGTAAACTTTCTGAGCGTCTGGCTCCATTCCTTGCAAATCTTCTGTTTTCACTTCAACGCTAGACGGACGAATCGCTTCGTGAGCCTCTTGAGCCCCTTCTTTGCTTCCGTACACTAACGGTTTCGCAGGAAGGTAGCTCTCACCATATTCGCTGTTGATAAACTCTCTAACCGTCTCTACAGCCTCTGAACTCAAGTTAGTTGAGTCAGTACGCATATAAGTGATGTAACCACCCTCATAGAGCCTTTGAGCGAGCATCATGGTCTTTTTCACACCATAACCTAGGCGTGTACTCGCAGCTTGCTGCAGTGTCGACGTGATATATGGCGCTGAAGGTTTGCTTGATGTTGGTCTATCTTCACGTTTACATACTTCGTAAGCGGCGTTTTCTAATACGCTAACCGCAGCTTGAGTTTCTTGCTCATTGGTCGGCTTAAACGCCACGCCATTTTTTTGAGCTACTTGTAAACGGAAATTTGTTTCTGTACTGGTCAGCGTATCAGCATGGATATCCCAGAACTCTTCTGGAATAAACGCTTTAATTTCACGCTCACGCTCAACAAGTAATTTCACAGCTACTGACTGTACACGGCCAGCCGACAAACCACGTGCTACTTTTTTCCAAAGTAGTGGTGACACCATAAACCCAACAACGCGATCCATAAAACGACGTGCTTGTTGAGCATTGACACCATCCATATTCAACTCACCAGGTGTTTCAAATGCCTGTTGGATTGCATTTTTAGTGATTTCGTTAAATACAACTCGCTTATATCGCTCTTCATCGCCACCGATGATCTCACGAAGGTGCCATGCGATAGCTTCTCCCTCGCGATCCAAATCGGTTGCGAGATAGACATAATCTGCGTCTTTAGCCAGTTTTTGTAGTTCAGCTACAACCTTCTCTTTACCGGGAAGGACTTGGTAGTTTGCTTCCCAATCTTTAAACGGGTTGATGCCCATTTTTTTAATGAGAGCTTTGCGGTCTTTCTCTTTCTTGATGCGTGCTTTCTCTTCAACACTCATCCCTTTAGTAGAAATAGCTGCAGCTTTTTTGCCGGTGCTTTGACCAGCAGTCGGAAGATCACGGACATGACCGACGCTAGATTTAACGATGAAATCTTTACCAAGGTACTTATTAATAGTTTTTGCCTTGGCTGGTGATTCCACTATAACGAGTGATTTACCCATATTGACTCAAATGTCCTTAATCGCTGCGCGAAAATTTATCGCATGACATACTTAAATGCTTGTTCTTTTTTTACTATTGAGCGAGATTACAAGAAGATCAATATCTTTTTTAAAAAAATAAATTCAATTGGTCGACAATTCAGCAAATTCACCGATAAAGTGTCGAAGAAAGAAATGAATCACGCCTCAATAAGTTGGCACATACTAAACGTCCAAGTCGTTGTGTTTCTAGTACTTCACATAAAACTTAGTCGTAAATCACAAAATCTGATTTCACATTTCTGATTGTATTTCCATTTTTCTGACATAAACTAAGGCAAAATTTCGATTTAGTGAAAAATGAAGATTTTCTATGAGTGAAAAAAAACCTATCGCCAAGTTCGACCTTTTACTAATTGCTAATCAAATCATTCAAGAGCATGAAGACTACATTGAAGGAATGAGAGCGACATCTGTAGAAGAAAAAGACGAAGTCTTAATATTCAAAGGTGATTACTTTCTGGATGCCAATGGATTGCCAACCCAAAATACGACCGCCGTATTTAATATGTTCAAATATTTGGCTCACCAACTATCGAAAGAGTTTACGATTGAAGATTAAAAAAGCTTGCCATATGGCAAGCTTTTCTTCGTCACAGTACGATAGGTGTTTGGTCTAAACGCTCAATTCAGACAGTTTTTCGAAATAACCAGGGAATGTTTTTGACGTACATTTAGGGTCATTGATTGTTACCGCAGTATCACTCAATGCGACTAGAGAAAAACACATCGCCATACGGTGATCGTCGTAGGTATCAATTGCAGCATGTTTTAGCTCTGCTGCTGGCTTGATGATAATGTAATCCTCACCTTCTTCAACTTCAGCACCCACTTTACGCAATTCGGTCGCCATCGCCGCTAGACGATCCGTCTCTTTTACGCGCCAATTGTATACGTTTCGAATTGCCGTTGTACCTTTAGCAAATAACGCCGTTGTAGCAATGGTCATCGCCGCATCAGGAATGTGGTTGTAATCCATATCAATGGCATTCAGTTCGCCGCAACGTGAGATAACGTAATCATCTCCCCATTCGATTTCTGCACCCATTTTTTCAAGTGCATCAGCAAACTGAACATCACCTTGGATACTATTTTTCCCTATTCCTGTCACTTTGATTTCACCACCTTTAATGGCAGCAGCGGCAAGGAAGTATGAGGCAGAAGATGCATCACCTTCAACAAGAAAATCTCCAGGTGCAACATATGATTGACCAGTTTTAACAACAAACGATTGATAGTCATTGTTTACAACGTCGACACCAAACTGTTTCATGATATGAAGTGTGATATCAATGTAAGGTTTGGAGACTAACTCACCTTCAATGTTGATGGTGATATCACCTTTTGCTAACGGCGCCGACATTAAAAATGCCGTTAGGAACTGGCTAGAGATCGACCCATCAATAGAAACGGTGCCCGACTCAAGACCTGTAGCGGTAATTTTCAGAGGTGGGTAATCTTCATTCTCAAGATATTCAATCTTCGCACCTGCTTCGCGCAATGCGTTAACCAGATGTCCAATTGGACGCTCTTTCATACGAGGCTCACCCGTCAATACGAATTCACCCGAACCTAGACACAAAGCAGCCGCTAGTGGACGCATTGCCGTTCCTGCATTGCCTAAGAAGAGCTCTTGTGCCTGCTCTACGTTAAACGCTTCACCAAGACCAACCACTTCACATACTGTCTTATCTTGCGACAATTTATAATTCACACCCAGTTGAGTCAGGGCATTTAGCATGTGACGAATATCATCACTATCAAGCAAGTTGGTTAAACGTGTCGTACCTTTAGCAAGAGCCGCTAGTAGTAACGCACGATTAGAGACGCTTTTTGAACCAGGCAAGTTCACGACGCCATTTACTTTTTCTATGGGTTGTAACGTAAGGCTTTCCATTAAAATTTCATATCCTCGGTATCACCGCGGTACTTCCTTGAGCTAAGCAGTGATGAAAATTTTTCGTACTTGCAGACTAACTAAAATATTGAGTGAACTCCAGAGCTAATCCATGAATCGTTAGAAAAATTTTACGCTCTGAATTTACCTTTTGTTCGTCAACCTATTGACATTGAAAATACCGCTTAAGTTCCAACATATACTGACAAATGGTGGAAAAGTGAATACCATTAATAAACACTCTTGCTTTCAATATTCAACACTCTTTATGGCTATCTATTTAACCGAGTTATCCCTAACTAAATTCGATTTCCCCTCACCTTATGAAGCGATGCCAGAGCCTAATGGATTACTCGCTTTTGGTGGTGATCTCTCGGCGGAGCGAATTTATTCAGCCTACCAGCACGGTATTTTCCCTTGGTATGGTCCGGGAGAACCTATTCTATGGTGGAGCCCTGCACCAAGAGCAGTATTTGAACCGTTGACCTACGCGCCATCAAAGAGTCTCAAAAAGTTTCAAAAAAAACAGCAGTATCGCGTCAGTATCAATCGCGCTACTGAACAGGTTATACGGTTGTGTGGTCAAGTTCGCCCTGCTGAGGAGACATGGCTCAATGACGAGATGCAAAATGCTTATATTGAGTTAGCAAAACAAGGTCACTGCCACTCTGTGGAGGTTTGGCAAGAAGAGCACCTTGTTGGTGGTCTCTATGGAATACAGGTCGGCACATTATTTTGTGGTGAGTCGATGTTTAGCCTAAAAGATAATGCGTCAAAAATTGCGCTTTGGTATTTTTGTCATCATTTTCAAAAGCATGGTGGTCAATTGATAGACTGCCAAGTGATGAATGCTCACCTAGCCTCATTAGGTGCGAGCGAACTACCACGTGACGAATTTTTAGAATCATTGCTATTATTAAAACACCAACAAGTCAATATGAATTGCTTTAGTGCCCAATGGTTAGCATCTCCGTTAGAGGAACATAAATGAGCTCTGATATTCAACAGATCAGAATCGGCTTAACCGATAGCCACCCCTGTAGTTATCTTGAAGATAGAGACGAACGAGTGGCAGTGGCGCTTGATACACAAATGCACTCACCTTCAAGTTATGAGGTATTACTAGCGAATGGGTTTCGCCGTAGTGGTGACACCATCTATAAACCGCACTGTGATAGCTGCCAATCTTGTAATGCATTACGTGTATCTGTTCCAGAGTTTGTTCTTTCTAAGAGCCAACGACGCCTTAAAAATAAGGCGAACAATTATCGTTGGGAATTAAAAGAAGAGATGGATCAAAGTTGGTTTGAGCTTTACTCCCACTACATAAACACTCGTCATCAGAAAGGCAGTATGTTTCCACCTAAGTGTGAGGAGTTTGCAAAATTCTCAAATTGCGCATGGTTAAACACCAAGTTCTTACATATCTATCTGGAAGATAAACTGGTTGCCATCGCCGTTACTGATGTTATGAGCAATAGTGCGAGTGCTTTTTATACGTTTTTTGACCCTGATGTAACTATTTCACTAGGAACGCTCGGTGTTCTCTGTCAGCTAGAATACTGCCTTGAACAAGGCAAACAGTGGCTCTACTTGGGTTACCAGATAGATGAATGTGCAGCAATGAACTATAAAGTCCGGTTTCATCGTCATCAAAGGCTAGTAAATCAACGTTGGCAAGGGTAGAATACGCTCCAACTTTACATAATTCCCATTTTAGCGGCGAGTATGACCCGTTAAGATTGCCAAATTTCTAAAGAGGATTAAATGGCTAAAGAAGACGTAATTGAGATGCAAGGCACTGTCCTTGATACTCTTCCAAACACAATGTTCCGTGTTGAGCTAGAAAACGGTCACGTAGTTACAGCTCACATCTCTGGTAAAATGCGTAAGAACTACATTCGTATTCTTACTGGTGACAAAGTAACTGTAGAGATGACTCCATACGACCTATCTAAAGGCCGTATCGTCTTCCGTGCTCGTTAATCTCTGACTGCCTAGCGCAATCTGAATTAATCGAATACAACAAAAAGCGGAGCACTATGCTCCGCTTTTTGTTGTCTGCTGTTTATTACTTGCCTAGTGCTTCTTTGTAGTGACGACGGCAAGCTGAAACGTAGCGATCATTGCCACCAATCGCGACCTGATCACCCTCGGCTATCGCGTTACCTGCTTCATCGGTTCTGATCACCATGTTCGCTTTACGGCCACAGTGACAAATCGTTTTAAGCTCTACAAGCTTGTCAGCCCAAGATAGAAGATATTGACTACCTTCAAACAACTCACCTAGAAAGTCGGTTCTTAAACCGTAGCAAAGCACCGGTATATTCAATTTATCGACAACTTCAGTGAGTTGATACACTTGTTCCTTTGATAAGAACTGGCATTCATCGACTAAAATGCAGTGACGCTTTTCAATCTCGTTAAGGTGTGAGATTTCTTCATAAAGATTTGTTTCACGTCTAAAAAGCTGAGCTTCCGATTGAAGACCGATACGTGAACTCACCTTACCAATACCATAACGGTCATCTAGAGCAGCGGTAAAAATAACCGGTGTCATTCCACGCTCTTGATAGTTAAACGATGATTGTAAAAGTGTTGTTGATTTACCCGCATTCATTGCTGAGTAATAGAAGTACATTTGTGCCACAGAAAGTACCTACAGTGCTAATGTGTAAATCGAAAATATAAAAAGAGATTCAAATAAGAAAGGACTAATAAATTAGCCCTTTCTTCAATTACTTACGACGCCAAGTAGTGCCATCTGCACCGTCTTCAAGAACGATGCCCATTTCATTGAGCCTGTCTCTTGCAACGTCTGCGTTAGCCCAGTCTTTTGAAGCTCTAGAGTCATTACGCAGCTTTATCATTGCTTCAATCTCAGCCACTTCATCGTTATCGGCTGAATCACCCTTTAGAAAAGCTTCCGGCTCTTGATGCAAAATACCGATAACATCGGCAAGTTCACGCATTAGGCTGCCAAGCTCGCTCGCTTTTTGAATGTTGTCCGCTTTGATACGGTTAATATCACGCGCCATTTCAAACAGGACTGAATAAGCTTCAGGCGTATTGAAATCATCATTCATCGCTTCAGAGAATCGAGAAATGTACTGTTCGCCACCAGCAGCAGGAACAGATAAGTCTAGGCCTCTAAGAGAGGTATATAGTCGCTCTAATGAAGCGCGAGCTTGGTTTAAGTTCTCTTCGCTATAGTTAAGCTGACTGCGATAGTGGCCTGACATCAAGAAGTAGCGAACTGTCTCTGCGTCGTAGTGAGTCAGCACATCACGAATAGTAAAGAAGTTACCCAGTGACTTTGACATCTTTTCTCTATCAACCATCACCATGCCGCTGTGCATCCAAGTATTCACATACTGAGTGCCATGTGCGCAGCAAGATTGTGCAATTTCATTTTCATGGTGTGGGAATTGTAAATCTGAACCACCACCATGAATATCAAAGTGGTTACCAAGAATAGAAGAGTTCATCGCGGAACATTCAATGTGCCAACCAGGACGGCCAGGACCCCAAGGTGATTCCCATGTTGGTTCACCCGGCTTCGACATTTTCCAAAGTACAAAGTCCATACTGCTACGTTTTACACTGGCTTCTTCAATAGTCACGCGAGAGCCCGCTTGTAACTGTTCAAGATCTTGACCAGAAAGGCGGCCGTATTCGTCATACTTTTTAACTTCAAACATCACATCGCCATTACTAGCAACATAAGCAAAGCCACGTTCAATCAGCTTTTCAACTAATTCAATAATCTCTTGGATGTACTCTGTCGCACGTGGTTCAACATCTGGACGCTTCATATTCAATGCATCAAAATCTTCGTGCATTTCAGCGATTAAACGCTCAGTCAAAGAATCACATGACTCGCCGTTTTCTGCTGCTCGCTTAATGATCTTATCGTCGATGTCGGTAATGTTACGAACGAAGTTAAGATCAAAGCCTAAGTAACGTAAGTAACGTGAAACCACATCGAAAGAGACAAAAGTACGACCATGACCAATATGACAGAGATCGTATATGGTTACCCCACAGACATACATGCCTATCTTTCCGGCATTGATTGGTTTGAATTCCTCTTTCTGTCTCGTGAGTGTGTTATATATCTTTAACATGATCTCTATCTAATATTAGGTGAAATAAAATAGTGACTCAGTATATCAAGTCATAGCTTTTTAGGTAATCCCACGACGACCAAAATCTCATGATAAACGTGAATTCATTAGCCGTTTCTATGATAATCCGCGTATTAAAATGATCGGACTTGATATAGAATCTCGACCTAATGTCAAAAAACATGAGCAAAGGTATAATCATGATCACTCTTCATACTAATTTCGGCGACGTTAAAGTCCAACTAAATGAAGAAAAAGCACCAGAAACGTGTGCAAACTTTTTACAGTACTGTCGTGATGGTTTCTACGACAACACACTATTCCACCGTGTAATCGATGGTTTCATGGTTCAAGGTGGTGGCATGGAGTCTGGCTTACGTGAAAAGCCTTCTCGTGCAACGATCAAAAACGAAGCAAACAATGGCCTAAGCAACAAAGTAGGTACATTGGCAATGGCTCGTACGATGGAACCACATTCAGCAAGCTCTCAGTTTTTCATCAACGTAAACAACAACAACTTCCTAGACCACCGCTCTGAAAGCATGGACGGTTGGGGTTACTGTGTATTTGCAGAAGTTGTTGAAGGTATGGACGTTGTTAACAAGATCAAAGAAGTTAGCACTGGCACTATGGGTATGCACCAAGACGTACCTCTAGAAGAAGTACTGATTACTGGTACTACAATCGAAGAGTAACAGAGTTAGGAGGGTACGGTTCGTACTCTCCTTTTTTATTATGACTACATTATTTATTTCAGACCTACACTTATCCCCTTCTCGTCCCGACATTACTCAATGCTTCCTCGACTTCATGAGAAATGAAGCCATTCATGCAAAAACTCTTTATGTATTAGGTGATTTGTTTGAGTTTTGGATTGGCGACAATGATAACTCTGACTTTTCCATTCAGGTTCAGCAAGAGTTCAAACGACTAACAGATTTAGGTATCGAGTGCTATTTCACGCAAGGTAATCGTGATTTTCTGATTGGGAAGCGATTTGCTAAACAAACGGGAATGACTCTTCTTGACGATGAAACCGTAATCGACCTGTATGGACGTAAAGCAGTTATTTTACATGGTGATACTCTATGCACCTTGGATGTAAAATACCTAGAATACCGTAAAAAAGTCCATCAGCCTTGGCTTCAATGGGTATTCAACCGTATTCCATTTTTCTTAAAAAGAAAAATTGTTTCTAAGGTTCAATCTGACATAAAAGAAGAGAAGCAGACTAAGTCTCTAGATATAATGGATGTCACTCCAGACGAAGTGATTTCTGTTATGGATAAGTACAGTGTCGACCTCATGATCCACGGCCACACGCACAGACCAAATATTCATAGGCTGAACGTGTCATCCGGTGAAGGCATTCGTATTGTATTGGGTGACTGGTATACCCAAGGTTCAATTTTGGTCTATGATGAAAATGGGTTTGATTTAAAAACAAAATCGTTTCAATAGCCAAATCAGCTGAGATGAATGAAGCGTGTGCTATATATATGTTTCATTTGCTATTTTTGTAAAAACATGCAAATCAAGAGAATAATTTGAAATATTCCTATATCGCTCGTCAACCAATCTTGGATCGTGAGAAAAAGACCATTGGTTATGAATTACTGTTTAGAGATGGGCTTAATAATAGCTTTCCAGAAATTGATCCCGACCTAGCCACTAGCCGCTTATTGTCGGATCATTTCTTATCTACGCATTATTCGACGCTGGGAGATAATCTAGGATTTGTTAACTTCCCGTATCAGAGTCTCATCAATCGAGTTCCTTCATTGTTTCCTGCAGACAATCTCGTTGTGGAGATACTGGAGGACTGCCAACCAAGTTCTGAACTGTTAGAAGCGGTTAAAGAGATGGCCAAACAAGGCTACAAAATCGCACTCGATGATTTTGTTCCCAGCAAAGAGTGGAAGCAGTTTCTTCCTTATGTTTCCATCATCAAGTTTGATATTCGAGTTATCTCTATTGAGAAATCAAAACAATTTATTCAAAAAATCCCAAAAGGAAAAATTGAATTCCTAGCTGAAAAAGTAGAAACACACAAAGAATTTCAGGAAGCAAAAGACGCAGGATTTGATTATTTCCAAGGGTATTTCTTTAGTAAGCCTGAGATAATCCAAAGAAAGGCGCTTGAGCCCTCTTTCATGACCCTGATTCAGCTCTGTAAGGAAGTGGCAAAAGAGGATATTGATTACAAATCGATAGAAGAGTTAGTGAGCACTGATCTCACTCTCTCCTATAAGCTTCTGACATTTGTAAATTCTTCATCGACGGTCAGCACTAAGATTGGATCCTTTAAGCAAGCGCTTGTTTACCTAGGAGCGGAAAAGTTAAGGAAGTTTATCTCGTTAGTTGCAATCGCCTCAACACAAGAGTCCAAGCCTGATTATCTTTACGGACTGTCGGTTCAAAGAGCCCGTTTTTGTGAGCTTATTTATACTCAACATCAAACTAATATTAGTGAAGGGAACGCTTTCCTTACTGGGATGTTTTCACTTCTTGACAGTCTACTCGATCAACCCCTTGAAGACCTTGTCAGTGAAATGCCAATCGAAGAAGAAGTGAAGGAAGCCTTAAGTCATGAGTCCGGTGTACTAGGGCAGACATTAGCTCTAGTGAAAGCATACGAAAAAGCAGATTGGGACAATGTTACTGTTCTATCTGGTCAATTAAACCTGACTAACGATGCCATCACAAAAAGCTATGATGAATCCGTAAAATGGACCGCTGATCTTCTCTCTGCAAGCTGACATTGTTCACTATTTTTTAAATGTAAAAGTACTCATCTAAAGCGAGTTCGCTGTAGTGATTTACTTCACTTTCTGTCACCTCTAAAATAGCGGCTCATTACGCCTTCTGGAATCTAATATGTCTGTTTGCCCTTGTGATAGCTCGTTGAGTTATCAAACATGTTGTAAACCCATCCATCAAAATCATTCGCTAGCGAAACGTCCCGAACAGCTAATGCGTGCCCGTTATAGTGCACACGTTCTAAAACTGGTAGATTTTGTTATCGCAACTTATCACTCTAGTTGCCTCGCTGAAGAGTCTAGAGCAGCGATTACAGAGTCGATACACTCTGACTGGTGCAAGCTCGAGGTGATTAACACACAAGACGGTAAGGATGAAAATGAAGGGTTTGTTTCATTTAAGGCCTACTTCAACGACGAAGGTCAACAGTACTGCATGCAAGAAAAATCCCGTTTTCTCAAACATGACGACCTTTGGTACTACATCGATGGGGTCATGGTAGAGCAAGAAGAAGTACTCTCAACTGCAAAAATCGGACGAAACGACCCTTGCCCATGTGGAAGCGGAAAGAAGTTTAAAAAATGCTGTAGCTAATCGACCTCAATAAACTCGATCATTTGAACTAAAAAAGCCGATCACTATGAGTAGTGGTCGGCTTTTTACTATCTATTACCAAATGTCGTATTACTACACATCAGTCTTAACCGATGTGAGTTACGCCACCCATGTATTTCTGTAGCACTGTCGGGATTGCGATACGGCCGTCTGCTTCTTGTTTATTTTCAAGAATCGCAACCATAGTACGACCTACAGCCAAACCAGAGCCATTCAATGTATGAACAAGCTCAGGCTTCTTCTCACCTTTACGACGGAAACGGGCTTGCATACGACGAGCTTGGAAATCACCCATGTTCGAACAAGAAGAGATTTCACGATAAGTCTTTTGTGCTGGGACCCAAACTTCTAAGTCATAAGTTTTGCTAGAGCCAAAGCCCATGTCGCCAGTACAAAGAATCACTTTACGGTAAGGAAGCTCTAGTAATTGAAGCACTTTCTCAGCGTGACCCGTTAACTCTTCAAGCGCATTCATTGAATCTTCAGGTTTAGTAATTTGCACAAGTTCAACTTTGTCAAATTGGTGCATACGAATAAGACCACGAGTATCACGACCGTATGAACCCGCTTCAGAACGGAAACATGGTGTATGAGCTGTCATCTTAAGAGGAAGATCAGCTTCATCAGTGATAGTGTCACGAACCATATTTGTTACTGGTACTTCTGCTGTTGGAATTAACGAAAGCTTACGCGGCTCTTCATCACTCACTTTCTCTACTAATGGTTCTGTATGGAAAAGATCTTTACCAAATTTAGGTAGCTGACCTGTACCAAATAAACTATCTGCGTTAACAAGGTACGGTACGTACATCTCAGTGTAATCATGATCGTCAGTGTGTAGATCAAGCATGAACTGAGCGATTGCGCGGTGTAGGCGAGCAAATTTTCCTTTCATTACGATAAAACGAGCACCGGTAATCTTAGTCGCACTAGCGAAATCTAGCCCACCACTTAGCTCACCAAGGTCCACATGATCTTTGACTTCAAAATCGTAAGATTTTGGTTCGCCCCAACGTGAAATTTCAACGTTTTCGCTCTCATCTTTACCATTTGGAACTTCATCATCAGGAAGGTTAGGAACCGACAATGTAATCTCTTCAAGTTGATTTTGAACAACAACCAGCTCTGCTTTTTTAGCTTCAAGATCGCTGCCTAAAGAACCAATCTGTTTTTTGATCTCTTCAGCGCCTTCTTTATCTCCGCTCGCCATTTTTTGGCCGATTTGTTTGGAGATGGAATTACGCGTGGATTGTAAATTTTCAACTTCTACTTGAATGGATTTACGTTGCTCTTCAAGTTGACCGATTGTTTCTACGTCAAGTTTAAAACCGCGACGTGCTAATTTTGCAGCTGTTTCATCCAGCTCAGTGCGAAGTAATTTAGAATCCAGCATTGCTAATCCTATGCCTTATAGTTGTGAAAAACGCATCAAAATGGCTCTTATTAAAAGAGTGATACGTAAAGAAATTTTAATCGAACAAATGTATCCAAAAATGGTCACTTTTCATAGCGCTTTTGTGGGCTATTTGCGTCTAAATTAGCCAAGTAATCTAACTTTTCGCCAATTTTTGTCTCCAAGCCACGATTTTTCGGTTGGTAGTAACGTATATGACTCATTTCCGGAGGTAGATACACCTCACCGGCAGCATAAGCACCTTGCTCATCATGAGCGTAACGATACTCAGCTCCGTACCCCATATCTTTCATTAAGCTTGTAGGCGCATTTCGCAAATGATGTGGCACTTCATATTCCGGATACTCTTGAGCATCAGACAGTGCTTTCTTCCACGCCGTATAAACAGCATTACTCTTTGGTGCACACGCTAGATAGACAATCGCTTGGGCTAACGCCCTTTCACCTTCGGCTGGACCAACACGAGTAAAACAATCCCATGCAGCAATCGCTATTTGCATTGCTCTAGGGTCTGCATTACCAATATCTTCAGAAGCGATTGCAAGTAAACGTCTGGCGATATACAGAGGGTCACACCCAGCTGAAATCATCCGAGCAGACCAATATAGTGCACCGTCAGGGTTAGACCCGCGAATAGATTTATGAACTGCGGAAATAAGGTCGTACCAAATGTCACCTTTGTTATCAAAGCGAGAGACTTTTTCGCCAGCTACTTCCGCCAGCAACGGCAAGGTAACTTGTTTAATACCCTTCTCTTCTTCTGCCATATCGAACAACAGTTCAAGATAGTTTAGCGACATTCGAGCGTCACCATTAACCAGCTCTGCCAGTCGGTCTAACACATTGTCGTGGAACTGCGCTTTGATCTCACCAAGCCCTCTAGGGCTATCATCTAATGCTTGTTGAACCGCTTGTAAAATCTCATTATTGGATAGCGAAGTAAGCTTATATACGCGCGCACGTGACAACAGTGCATTGTTCAGTTCAAACGACGGGTTCTCTGTCGTTGCACCGATAAACGTTACCGTTCCATCTTCAATATGCGGCAAAAATGCATCTTGCTGAGATTTATTAAAGCGGTGAACCTCATCGACAAATAAGATGGTTCTTTTACCGACTTGCTGATTTTCTCTCGCCTTTTCAACTGCAGCTCGGATATCTTTAATACCGGACGTTACCGCTGAAATACGTTCAACTTCTGCATCCGCGTAATTTGCGGCTACTTCAGCTAACGTCGTTTTTCCTGTACCAGGAGGCCCCCAGAGAATCATCGAGTGTATATGCCCTGCCTCGAGAGCGCGACGAAGCGGTTTTCCAGGGCCAAGGATGTGCTGCTGCCCAATATACTGTTCAATGGTTTCAGGTCTCATACGAGCAGCTAACGGGCGAAAATCCTCATCACCAGAAAAATCTAGGCTCAAGTTACTCATGGCTAGTTCCTTTGATCATCAACCTCTACACCTTCTGGAACAACAAACGTAAATCGTTCTGTAGCAGGAAGATCTAATTTCACATTGCTAAAGCTAAATAAGCCTCTCTGTCCATCTTGCTCAATGACGTTAAAGCCCTTCACAATGCCTTTCGTGTTGATATCGATTTGAAATTGACCTTGGGTTGAATCAACCGCTGTCGGTGTTAGGGTAAAGCGATCATCTTGCTGAGAAACACTGTAGTTGTTCCAATCACTTTCAACATTTCGAGTGAGCAGTACAAAAGGCGTTTGCTCAACAGCCTGCTCTTGCCAATATAAGCTCACTTGTTCGATAAAAGGGCTGTAATACCAAAGCGTCTCACCGTCAGAGATTAACGAATTTTCGTCAGGGTATGTTGTCTCCCAACGGAATTTGCTTGGCCTCGCTATCTCAACTCTACCTTGACCTTCCATAACAATGTCGCCGTCAGGGCTAACAATTTGTTGACTAAAGTCTGCGCTAAATCCATCGTTCAAAGCTAAACGGGCACTCAGTTCTTCTTTAGGTGAGGCAAGAACAGAAAAACTCATAAACAATAAGATAAGTATTTTTTTCATCGATAAAGCTCCAGTAGACACCTAGAGTCATTAGAAATATAGGTATCTGTAGATAGATAAGTAAAATATGGCGGTAAAAAGGGAAAACTCCACCGCTTATCTACCATTAACACAAAATATTAATGGTATTGACCATAACGCGTCAAAAGTAGGACGCTGAGGGGGACAAAAAATTCAAATTATTTTCCGCAGCACTGCTTGAATTTTTGTCCACTTTCACAAGGACATAGATCATTGCGACCAATTTCTTTAAAAGGATTTACACTTTGACTCTGTGCACCATTCATCACTTCATCTGCTGCTAGAGCAACTTCAGTGACCATGACATCAAGTTGTTCGATCAAATCAGCTAAGCTTGGCGGCGTTTCAATGCCAGCTTCTTTCATCTGCTCTTGGGTCTGATTTTCATCTATAGCTAACATAAAGGTGGTGAGCAGAGCTTGAAGCATGCGTAAAGAACCTTCACCAACTTGGGCTTGCTGCCATTGCTCTTCAATCGTAGGCCATACTCTCATAAACCCTTCCGCAACGTCGGCCAAATTATCCTGCCAATCATCCTGTGCTAGCAACTCACTGAGTTGGTATTCACTTCGCTTTAGACGATTATATTGCTTATGAATTTGTTCAACGATAATAGGTTGTAAATCATTAGCTTGTTCACCTAGTGCCTCAAAAAGCCAAGATTCAGGCTGCAACGGTTTTGTAGCAAAGTTAGACGCTAAAATTGCGCCTTCAATAAACAATGTAGATTCACTACAAGCGATGTCATTAAGTGTTACTAGTTGGTATGTCATTGCACGATTCAGATTTATCAATTTAGGAACGTATTATAACCCTAAACAGGTCTAATATTCACTTTCCTTGAAACCTTACCAACACACTTCTCTATCGGAGAGCTCCCAACTCTACCTTTAAACCGCACAGCAACTTATTTAACTTTTAAAAATAACAAATTTGGCGCATCATTCCATAGAAACATTTCGTTACATACAGATTTGACTAATTAGGCTGACATTTATAGTGAAAAAACTCAAAGCATTTACACTCATCGAGTTAGTTGTCGTCATCGTTATCCTAGGTATTCTTGCTGTCACTGCTGCCCCTAGGTTTTTGTCCTATCAGCGAGATGCACATATTGCACGAGCGGACACCGCTTTCGCAGACTTTCAAGCGGCTGCACATTTTTATCATTCGAAATGGCTAGTCGAGGGCGAACCAGCTCCGACAGAAACTGTCGATTATGGTCAAGGTGATATCTACCCTTCACTGGTTGGTTACCCTATCTCTGTGGATCAACCTCCTTATGAAGATGCAACGGGTATACGAGGTAGCGATTGTGTTGCTCTTTGGGATGCGTTGATCGATACAGACCTTACCATTCGATCTCAAATGAGCACGGGATATGTTCTACCTTCTCATACCGATATAGTCAGTTGGTATACAGGCAGCAATGAGTGCTACTACTATTACACTACAAGTTACTCTTCAACGGAGCAATTACCCATCCTTTACTATGAACCGATAACCGGAGAGATGCGTACCACCGAAGAGAACCCGAGCACGACACCATAAGCGTCAAACAAGTCATAATGGTTAGTGACAATATCTAACGAAAACCCTACAATTTCGCCTCCTAAATGTGAGGCGTTTTTTATGCGAGTTATTCTTGGCCCTATGGAGGGCGTTCTAGACCACTTAATGCGAGAAATTCTGACTGATATCAATGATTACGATCTTTGTGTCACAGAATTTGTGCGAGTCAGTGAACAAGAGCTCCCTGAACATGTCTTTCACAAGCTTTGCCCTGAGCTAAAAACAGGATCACAGACTAAGTCGGGTGTTCCAGTTCATATCCAGTTGCTTGGTCAACACCCTAAATGGATGGCAAAAAATGCTATTCAAGCTGCAAAACTTGGTGCCAAAGGCATTGACCTGAACTTTGGATGCCCTGCTCGCTTAGTAAATAAAAGCCGAGGTGGCGCAGCTTTATTGCAGCACCCTGAACTAATACATGATGTAGTCCAAGCATGCCGTGAAGCTGTACCAAGTGATATCCCCGTATCAGCCAAAATCCGCTTAGGTTGGGAGAACCCAGACGATTGTTTCAGTATTGTAGAAGCGATTGAAAAAGCAGGAGCTGATGAATTAACGGTCCATGCTAGAACGAAATCAGGTGGCTATAAAGCGAGTGAGATTAAATGGGACTACATTAATCAGATTCGTAAGAGTTCTTCTATCCCTTTGATAGCAAACGGTGAGATTTGGAATCACGAAGATGGGCAAAAATGCATTGAAACAACAGGCATTGATTCTTTAATGGTTTGTCGCGGGGCTTTTAACGTGCCAAATCTCGGTAATGTAGTCAAACATAACCATAAACCACTTCCTTGGGCTGAGGTGGTTGATCTTCTACTGGCTTATTCACGATATGAAATGGAAGGCGATAAGGGAATGTACTACCCGAATCGAGTCAAGCAGTGGTTTGCCTACCTAAAACAGCAATATCCTCAAGCCAACGATTTATTCCGTGAAATTCGAACCTTCAAGACAGCAGAGCCGATTGTTGAGCATATTAAGCTGTACCAAGCCAAGTGTTTAGAATCAATCTCTTAGTTTAATAGATAAGCTTATTTTTACCTGACGTTTTTGCTTGATAGAGTTTTTCATCAGCCAATTTAAACAACTGATTGAAATCAAGATTGAACGTCGGGATCATGATCTCTGCGCCACCTGAAACGGTAAAGCCTTGCTCTATAACTTCCGTCGATTTTTCACTGATCGCCACTCTAACTCGCTCTAATATTTGAACTAACTGCTTTTCATCGTAGCCTTTCAAGTAAACCACGAACTCTTCACCACCAAAGCGTGCAACCGCATCATCACTTCTAATATTTTTTTCAAGCTGTTCAGAGATATGACAGATAACATCATCCCCTACATCATGGCCATAGGTATCGTTTATTGATTTGAAATTATCGATATCAAACACCGCTAAGGCAAATGTATGCTGGTGCGATGTGCGAGCTAGAAAAGCCTCAAAGCCTCGTCGATTTAATAGCCCCGTCATAGGGTCTCTAGCTGCCAAGTCTCTGAAATGACTTCTCTCAGCGTTCGTATTGACGTAAAAAAGAACTAAGACCGAAAATATATAGACCAGTAGAATAATAAGTAGACTGTACTTCTCTTGACTAAAGAACCGTTTGATCTCTTCATTTAAGTCAAAGTCATAAAAAATTAAGTGGTTAAAAACAACCCCTTCAAAGACTAACTCTCTAACCCAATAAGCAGAGTCAGATACACTATCTCGATCTCTGTTGATAATACGAATTGGGCTACTTAACTCTCCCCTACTGTTTAATAAAAAATCTATATCGATATCGAGTGAAATCAGCCCTTCATACTCATCACCACTATGGACAGGAACCGTCATACTCATCACCTCTTTACCAAGTATGATTGAGTTTATAGGACCAGAAATTGTTATTTCACCTCGATTTTGCGCTGTTTCTCTCCAGTAGGGTCTAACCTTCATCGTATCTAAAAACTCTGTCGTTACATCTTGCGCCATGGTATCTGGCGAAGAGACAATATATCCCTCTTTATCAGAGTAATGGATACCAATCAGATAACTATCTAGATCATGCATAAACGAGAGAATAGGCGCCAAGGAGACTTGGCTAGAGGCTCTTTGGTAAACGTCACTAGTGGAGTCACAAAGATCTTCGCTACCAACAAGCATATAGTCAATATCGACAGCTGAGATACTGATTGATTTACCTTTAGTTCTTAATGCAGATTCGATAGGCCAAATTTTACATAATCCATCTTCAAGTAAGGTGCTATGTTCAACAAATAGCTTACCGCCATGTCGATAATAGTTGGTAAAACTGTAATCAAGTGCTGCAATAATTTTTGACGAACGCCAAAAGGACTCTTTTAATCGCTCATATTCTAACAAAATACTACGGTTAACGAGATCATAATGACTTTTCACCACCACACTACTCAGTACCACTGACACTAATAGTGGTATAAGAAAGACAAATCGGAGGCTAAATCGCCGTTGTAACTTCATTAATAACAACTACCTAATAACTGCATTCAAAAAATAAACCCACCTCATGCATGACTTATGGGTGGGTATCTATTACGGTGCAAAGCGCCAAAGAACAAGTCATTAAATATCGATAACAACTCAATTCAAAGACTAACTAGTTTAATAGCAAGCTATCATCAGCGAGCTCTTCACCACGTACTTTAGAGAACATCTCAAGTAAGTCTGGTACTTTCATATTAGCACGCTGCTCACCAGAGACATCTAATACAATTTCGCCTTGATGCAACATTACGGTTCTATCACCGCAAGCGAGAGCGTCCTTCATTGAGTGAGTGACCATCATCACCGTTAGATTAAACTCATGTACAATAGTTTTGGTTAAATCAATGACAAATGCGGCCATCCTCGGGTCAAGCGCAGCAGTATGCTCATCTAATAAAAGGAGCTTACTATCTGATAGCGTCGCCATCACAAGACTCACAGCTTGTCTCTGACCGCCAGATAATAATCCAATATTATCACTTAAGCGATCCTCTAACCCAAGACCAAGAATACTAATTCGCTCTTGAAACAGCTGACGTCTTTTTGAAGAGAGGGATAAACTCCAACCTCGTCTTTTACCGCGCATGTAAGCTAACGCCATGTTCTCTTCGATCGTCAGATCTGCACATGTTCCCGCAAGAGGATCTTGGAATACGCGAGCACATTGCTCCGCTCTTTGATCAACCGTGAGTCGTGTAACATCGAGATCATCGATGATAACGCTTCCGCCGATCATAGGGGTTTCACCTGTAACAGCACCAAGTAACGTTGACTTCCCAGCTCCGTTAGAACCAATCACCGTTAAGAATTGGTGCTCTGGAACTTCTAAGCACACGCTTCTTAATGCTTGGTTTTCTAATATTGTTCCAGGGTTAAATGTTACTTCAATATCTTCTAAGCGAATCATACCGCGTCTCCTGATTCTTTTACCTGCTTTGAAATACCTTGCTCAATCACAAGGCTCTTAGCAGGTCTAACGGACTTTTTTGCCTTCATGTTCCCTTTTATTTTGGGCGCAATAAGCGCAACAGCGACGAGAACAGCTGTGACTAAATTCAAATCTGATGCTTGTAGCCCGAACATACCACTACTTAACGCGAATGCGACCGCTAAACGATACAATACAGAGCCAACAATAACGGCGGTAACTGCTACCCAAATTTTACGCCCAGGAATAAGAGTTTGTCCCAATATGACAGCGGCTAAACCAACGACAATAGTACCGACACCCGAGGTAACATCTGCAAAACTATTCGTTTGTGCAAATAACGCCCCTGCAAACCCTACGAATCCGTTTGATAGTGCCAAGCCAAAATAGGTATAGAACGATGTGCTACCACCTTGTGCTGATACCATTCGAGAGTTAACACCTGTCGCTCGTAAGCCTAATCCAAAGTCACTATTGAGTAACCGAACCACACCCCATGCTGAGATAAGGACTAAGACCCCTACTGCAATTGGTCGGATGTACATTGCATCACCCAAGGATTCAAATGGTGTAAGAATTGTATCTTCACCAAGTAGTGACATATTTGGGCGACCCATAATGCGAATATTGATAGAAAACGCCGCGATCATGGTAAGAATTGATGCTAGTAAATGAAGGATACCGCAGCGTACAGCAAGAAAAGCAGTGACCCACCCTGTTGTTGCACCAGCTAAAATTGCCATTCCAGTTGCAAGCCAAGGATTAACGCCTGCGACTATTGCTGTCGCGGCGACGGCTGCCCCCATAGGGAAACTGCCATCAACACTAAGATCGGGGAAGTCTAGTACTCTAAAGGTAAGGTATACCCCTAAAGCCACAAGACCATATAAGAGCCCTATTTCTAGAGCACCAAAAAACGCAAAAGCAGACATAACAACTCCCTTTCTGCTAGAAAGCCAGTAATCCAATTACTGGCTCAATACTGACTTATTTTACGCTTGTTGCGCGGTCAAGAATGGCCTGAGGTATCGTAACGCCAAGCTTTTTCGCTGCACCAGAGTTCACAACCAAATCTGAACCTTTAGCGACTTTCACATCTAAATCGCCAGGTTTTTTCCCTTCCAAAATAGCAACAACATAATCGGCTGTTTGATATCCAACTTGATAGTAATCAAAACCAAGACTCGCGATAGCACCCTTATCTACATAAGAAGTAGCTCCGCCTAATACTGGTGTATTCGCTTGGTTCGCCGCGGTAATCATACCTTCAATTGCACTTGCAACGGTATTATCTGTCGGGGCATAGATAACATCAGACTTAGCTGCGATGGCTTGAGTCGCTGACATAACATCAGCACTTTTTAATGCCGTCGCCTCAATGACTTTAAAGCCTTGAGCTTTGGCGCTTTCTTTTAATAGCTCAACTAGTGTTACTGCATTGGCTTCGCCTGGGTTATAAACAACACCAATCGATTTAGCATCAGGTAATAGCTCTTTGATTAGCTCAACATGTTGGCTAACCGGTGATAAATCAGAAAGCCCAGTGACGTTCTTTCCTGGCTGTTCAAGCTGCTTAACTAATTTTGCGCCAACAGGGTCTGTGACCGCGGTGAATACAACCGGAATCTTACGAGTAGCGGCAACCAATGCTTGAGCCGTAGGTGTTGCAATGCCAACTAATACATCCGGATTTTCACCGATAAATTGACGGGCTATTTGAACGGCAATAGCGGGGTTTCCCTGAGCGGTCTTATAGTCAAACTCTAAATTTTGTCCTTCTTCATAACCTTGTGCTTTAAGGCCATCAAGTAATCCTTGTCGAGTCGCATCCAAAGCAGGGTGTTCAACAATCTGTGATACTGCGACCTTGGCTGTTTTAGCCATAAGACTGGTCGATGAGAGTAATGCTGCGCCGGCAATGATAGCTGTGGCTAGAATTTTATGTGCCTTCATCTTAACTCCTTGATTTAAGCAACTTAGTAGTGAGTGTTGTGTTTGGTTATTATTGTAGTTGTGCATTTAATATACACACACAATATTAGTACCAGTTACTTAAAAAAAAAGGAAGTAGCCTTTAACAATAAGGCAACAAAAAAGAGACATAAAGACAAATTAGTCACGATAAGCGTGGAGCAATATATTTCGAGGCGTGACTTCTCTTGAACAAAACTGAGAGAGTGATACGTTGTAGCCTTGTTGTTGCAGATATAACGCTTTGTCGAGAACAAGCCATAACTCCAGTGGGCGTCGAAACAATTGCTGAATCAGACTGATACGTTCCATCTGCCAAAAACGCGCAATCCCTTTATTGTGATACTCAGTAAAGTTGACGGATGGAAGATTCAAGCTCTTTTTATTAGCGGCCCAGATGCAGAACGATTCAAACCCTAGCGCTAGCTGAGACTTTTTAATGCTTGGAATGGCGATGTACTCTTTTGAAATGCCAAGTTCTCGCAACATGAGATCAAACCCAAGCCGATACGACATTTCTTGAAAACGATGACGCTTAACACGTTCGCCGCCTGTCACTGTTTCCTGCAAGGGTATTCGTAGCTCTTGCTTAGACAGTACCAATTTTGAAGATTGGGCTAATAGTGACATAGGCTGATATTGATCAGATTCAATTAAATGATAACAGCAAGGAGAAATGGTCATTGCTGGTAAGAATTTCTGTGTCGCCTTATAAAGCAGATTCACATGTAAATCACCACAAGCGTGAAGCGCCACCGCGTGCTGCTTGTCATGCATACAGGCTAAAGGTTCATCGATTAACGCATCACCTTGAATAAAAGTCATTGGAAGCTCAAGAGCTTCAGCTTGACTTTGGCCTGCTTCACATAGTGAATGTTGAAACTCAAAGCTTGTGACTTGCTGCTTTGTGCTAGCCGCTAGAATTCGACCTAAGTATCCTTTGCCTGAGCACCACTCTAACCACTCCTCACCCCGATGCAGCTCAACAGAAAGCTCGCCCATTGAGGTAATCTGTTCTAATTTTCGCCCGGGGATGCCGTTAAACAGGTGAGAGTCAAACGCCAAAGGTTGAGCGTCTTGAAAAGGTAACTGAATAAGGGTGTTAATCTCTGCAAGTTCAGGACAAAAGCGCTGAATATGTTGAGATAAACTAAGCGAATCAGATTTGAACTGTTCAATATCACCCTGATCTAATGATTCTAACCAGGCCGATAACCCTGGATGGGGTTCATTCCAAGGATTAGATGGGTTTATACTATCGTGAAAAGGCTCAAAACGCCAAAGCACCTGATTATCCAGCATAAACTGATCGAGTTTTTTAAAGGTATTTTGCATGACTTCCCCCATATCAGCGTAGTGTAAGAGGAAGTCATAATTTTAGGAAGGTTTAACGGACTGGAAGTTCAATATCTCTAAACATTTCCTCGATTTCTGCATTCGATTTTAATGATGTCGCGCGCTCGACTACAGGGCGAGTCAAATGAGGAGCGAATCTCTCCATAAAATCGTACATATATGTACGTAGGAATGTGCCTCGGCGGAAACCGATACTCGTAGTACTTGCCTCAAAGATGTGGCTTGCATCGATCGCCACTAAATCGCCATCTGTTTCCTTGTCAATGGCCATGCTCGCGATAACACCAACACCAATCCCCATCCGTACATAAGTCTTGATCACATCAGCATCCGTGGCGGTAAAGACAACTCGTGGTGTTAGCCCCTCTTTATTAAACGCAGTGTCTAACTCCGAACGTCCAGTAAAACCAAATACATACGTTACAAGTGAATAACTGGCTAAATCATGGATAGTGACGTCTTTTTTGTTTGCCAATGGATGATCTTTTGTCACAACAATTGAACGATTCCAGTGATAACACGGCAACATAATCGCATCTTGATAAAGATGAAGCGCTTCGGTCGCGATAGCAAAGTTAGCCGTACCTTTAGCTATAGCCTCAGACATCTGACTCGGCGTTCCTTGATGCATGTGCAGCGAAACTTTAGGATATCGTGACGTAAAACCTTTAATCACATCAGGGAGTGCGTAACGAGCTTGTGTATGAGTGGTCGATATATTGAGCGTGCCTTTTTCCGGATGAGTATGCTCTCCGGCAACCGCCTTAATACTTTCAACGCGAGAAAGGATTTCTTGAGATATACGAATGATATCGATGCCAGCTGGAGTCACCTGAGTTAAGTGCTTTCCACTACGTTCGAATATTTCAATACCCAATTCATCTTCGAGTAAACGAACTTGCTTACTAATGCCGGGTTGAGAGGTATACAAGCTTTCTGCTGTTGCAGATACGTTTAGGTTATGGTTTACAACTTCAACTATATATTTTAGCTGCTGTAGTTTCATTATATGACCTCGAAATCCTTGCCGACGGTCTAGTAGGCACTAATAGTTTATAATTATTAGTTATAACGCTATTGAGCTACAATTGGTAGAGAAATTGGGAGCATGCGTTCAGTTCGTTCATTTGTCACTCAGAACAAACGGTAATTTTGCAAGCTAACCCTCATATTACTGTGCTAATTCAAACTTTTGGTTAATAATCAAATGACAAACAGTAATAATAAAAGTGTTGATATATAGGTGCCGTAACTTATTCGGATCGTGTATCCTAAAACGCTAACCATCTAACACAAAGATATGGAATTTATGAATATTGGATTAATTATCGCTCTAGTAGCCGTCTTATTAGTGTTGGTGCTTGGTTATAACATCATGCTGCAATACAAAGTAAAGGTAGAGACGGCAAAGAAACAAGAGTCAGCCCGGTATATCGCCGTTATCGATGCTACTGAAGATCTTATCGGTAACGCTCACCATATGCCTTTTAGTAAAGAGCTGCTTGTCTGCCTTAATACTCGTATCCTTGATGCTCTAAATAATATGCATGAGCTAGACCCAAAGAATAAACAATTAGCGCAACGCCTTGAGAATATGAAGCAGCAGATCACTCAACTTCGCGACAATTATCAAGGTGGTGATAGCACGACATTTAAAGTTCCGAGCAGCGATAAGCAAGCGATTGTAATGCTTAAACTAGTTAAAAGACTTCGAGATACTATTCGCACTGAGCACAATAAAGGCCGTTTCGAAACTCAAGCTTATGTCGCTGAAAATGCGAGACTAGAATCTATTCAAGTTCGTATCAATATTGAAAATGTTATTAAGCGTGCCAACGATGCTATTGTTCGCGGTCAGCCCGGCACAGCAATTCAATTATTGAGAAAAGGCATTGATGCCCTTAGCTCGAAAAATGATGATTACTCGAATCAAGCTCGTAACAAGCTGCAAACTATGTTTGATGAGTTAGAGCAAAAGCGCCAAAACAAAAGTGCGGAAGATTTACAACAGATCGAAGAAAAAGAAAAAGAAGACGATATGGACGCACTGTTTGGTCAAAAGAAAAAATGGTAACAATAATTTCTGCCCTAAGGCCGCTTGTTGCGGCCTTTTTTATTTTTAGCGATACACAATTAATAGAGAACTATGGATAACCAAACCTTACTTGCCCCTATTCTTGACTTTCTACACTGTTCAACGCCTCCAGAATGGATTGAGCAAGCCAAGCGCCCTGATAATCTAGACATCATCTTAATTGATCACCTGCTCTGTGAATTAAAAGCAGGTCAATCTGCGATGTATCTTCTTCGAAAGTATGCCGTAGACCAACCTAGCGCTCAGCTACTATTAGATTGGTTCAAACCATTTGAAGAGTTTGCATATCGAAAGCAAGGATCGACACAAAGCTTGAAAGGGAAAAGTCAGATAACCAAAAACCTGACAGCAAAGGATAACTCGCCATACAATCAAGATTTGATCGATAAGATGGTACTCTTAATCAAAGAAGAACTTCATCACTTTTATCAAGTATTAGAAATAATGGAAGAAAGAGAAATAGCTCATCGTCCTATACCTGCAGGTCGTTATGCAAAAGGAATGCTGACAAACGTAGCCACTTACGAACCTCAGGCACTCGTTGATAAATTAATTATTGGTGCATACATTGAAGCTCGTTCATGTGAACGATTTGCATTACTAGCACCTCATTTAGATAAAGAGATGGAACGATTTTACGTATCTCTACTTCGTTCAGAAGCTCGCCACTACCAAGATTATTTAACACTTGCTGCCAACATTGCGGGGAAAGATATAACAGACAGAATTCAATATTTTGGTAAAATTGAAGCTGAATTGATTACTCGCAAAGACGACGACTTCAAATTTCACAGTGGATGCCCTCATTAGATAGCCAAACTTGTTTAAATAAGTCACCAGATACAAAAAAGGTCAGCACAAGCTGACCTTTTTTACATATAAACACTTGCTCACATATAATTTAAACAAGTGTCTTATTGATTTCGCTCAACACAGACGCCGGATCCGTTGCTTGAGTGATTGGTCGCCCAATGACAAGATAGTCAGAACCCGCTTGAATAGCGTCAACCGGAGTCATGATACGCTTCTGATCGCCTACAGATGCTCCTACAGGACGGATACCAGGAGTTACAAGCTTAAACTCGCGTCCTAATTCACCTTTTAACATCGAAGCCTCTTGTGCAGAGCAGACAACGCCATCAAGACCTGAGTTTTTCGTTAGTGTTGCTAAACGAATAACTTGTTCTTGGGGTGCTAGATTCAAACCAATACCCGCCAAGTCACTTTGTTCCATGCTCGTTAGCACAGTAACACCGATAAGCATCGGGCGATCTTTTCCATACGGTTCTAGAATTTCTCGTGAAGCGGTCATCATTCGTTCACCGCCGCTAGCGTGGACGTTGACCATCCAAACACCAAGTTCAGCGGCAGCTCTAACAGCCTTCGAGCAAGTATTTGGAATATCATGAAACTTTAGATCGAGGAATACTGAAAAACCGCGTTTATGGAGTTCTCGAACGAAGTCTGGTCCAAACAAAGTGAACATTTCTTTGCCAACTTTAAGACGACAAGATGTTGGGTCAATTCTATCCACAAATGCTAGAGCATCTGCTTGCTTGTCATAATCTAGAGCAACGATCACTTTTTGGTCGTTCATTTTATCTCCTAAGTATTAAAATTGTTCTTATCAACTGGTTCTGGTTCTTACTAAAAGTATTACTTAAAAAGCTAACTATTCGCCGTCTAAGCCTCTAATCGGCTTAATAACGCCCCACCCCTTACAGGATGGACAATGCCAATACATTGAGTGCGTAGAGAAACCACATTTCCGGCAGCGATAATGTGGCTTGAGTTTAAGCTGCTCACCAACGAGCTTTTGAAGTGTACTTAAGCTGTTTTTAGCCGGGCCTTCTTCAGCGTTCGCTAAATGATAATCCATCAAACGGTAAAAGCCCTTCATTGTTGGGTTCTTAACTAGCTGGCGAGTAAGTAAATTCTGTGCCTCACCGGTACCCTCATGCTGAGCAACAAGATGAGCCAGCATTAACTCGGCAGATACGCCTGTTTTCTTGGAAATACAACGCCTCAAAAATTCAACAAGACCACTCTCATTACCAAGGTGGTAGTAGCAATCAGCTAATATAGGTAGGACTTCTCCTACAAAATCACTGTCTTGATCAAGTACGTTTTCTAGGTGCTCAATCGTTTGCTGATAGTCCTCTGACTCTAAGAATTGCTTACCCAACAATATACTTGCACGAACGCACTTAGGATCTTCACTTAATGCGCGTTGGTAATACTGAATAGATTTATTAATATTGCCATCTTGCTTCTCTTGGATGGCGAGCTCACACCAAAAATGAGCAATTGAGCTTCTAATCCGAGGTTTACCGAGTTTAACTAACAGTCCAGCCAAATGAATCGCCTTGGCCCACTCTCGTGTTTGCTGGTAAATCGCGACTAACTGTTGCAGTGCGCCTTCTCTGTGATCTGGCTCTTCAATAAGTTGTTCAAATATTTTCTCTGCTCGATCTAAGAATCCTGAAGCCATGTAATCTTTGGCAAGCTGTTGGAGTGCAATGTTTTTCTGATCGATAGTTAAACCAGAGCGAGAGATTAGATTTTGGTGAATCCGAATAGCACGATCAACCTCTCCTCTAGAACGAAATAGGTTACCAAGAGCTAGGTGCGTATCTATTGTGTTGTCGTCAACTTGAAGCAATTCAATAAAGTGATCGACGGCTTTGTCTGACTGATCAGACAAGAGCAGGTTCAAACCTGTCACATATTGACGAGACATTTGATTAGAATGTTTCTGTTTATCTTGTTGAGCACTACGATTACCCATATACCACCCATAGGCAGCAGCAATTGGTAATAACAAGAAGAGAATTTCTAACATTTAGGAAAGTCTACCGCATCTATACTTTTGGTTGGATTGGCATTTTTTCAGCAGTCGTTTTTTTCAACTTTTTATTTAACTTACGAACTTGAAGCTGAGATTTAAAATGAAGACTACCAAATATGACCCAAGCTAAAGAGAAGCCAGCAACAAAAACGACACCAAGCAAGGTTGAAAGGTGAAAGTCTCCTTGCGCAAGCAAGTAGTTAAAAGTAACAACAGCTTGGTTTTGAGATCCTAAAGCAAGTGCAATAAGGAAAAGAGCAAGTACTACAATGATTTTTATAATTTTCATAATCCGTTACCCTGATATTGATAGCAGGTACGATTATGCAGGAAAATCACCTCACAAACCATGGCTATTATGAACATTCTAATGATAAAAAAACGGCTAACATTACAGTTAGCCGTTTCTTAACAATCTTATAATTAACTAATTAAGATAAGTTAACGCGTTCGCGTAATTCTTTGCCTGGCTTGAAATGAGGCACATATTTACCCTCTAATTCAACCTTATCACCAGTCTTAGGATTACGTCCAACACGTGGCTCTCTAAAGTGCAACGAGAAGCTGCCAAAACCACGGATCTCTATTCTGTCACCACTCTCTAGAGTAGTTGCCATATGTTCTAATATATCTTTTACAGCATCTTCTATTTCTTTTGCAGACAAATGTGTTTGCTCAGAACAGAGTCTTTCAATCAGTTCAGACTTAGTCATAGTTTTCCTCGTTCGCTTTTCTTTTTAGAAATTATAGACCTATCGAGAAATTAAGCAAAAAAAAAAGGAGCCTTTCGGCTCCTTTCTTAGCTATATAGCTAATATTCTCTTACGAGAAGCTATTATTCGCCTTTCGCAGCTTTAAATGCGTCAGCCATAGCATTACCGAACCCGCCGTCTTCAGACTTGTTCAGTGAAGCCATTGCTTCTTGCTCTTCAGCTTCATCTTTAGCTTTGATAGATAGGTTGATTACGCGGTTCTTACGGTCTACACCAGTGAACTTAGTTTCAACGCTGTCACCAACGCTTAGGATTAGAGATGCATCTTCGATACGGTCGCGTGAAACTTCAGAAGCGCGGATGTAACCTTCTACGCCTTCTTCAAGCTCAACAGTAGCGCCTTTAGCGTCAACTGCAGTTACTTTACCGTTTACAAGAGTACCTTTCTTGTTATCAGCAACGTATGCATTGAACGGGTCATTTTCCATTTGCTTAACGCCAAGAGAAATACGCTCACGCTCTGCATCTACTGCAAGAACTACTGCAGAGATTTCGTCGCCTTTCTTGTATTCGCGAACAGCGTCTTCGCCAGTTGCGTTCCAAGAAATGTCAGATAGGTGTACTAGACCGTCGATGCCGCCGTCAAGACCGATGAAGATACCAAAGTCAGTAATAGACTTGATCTTACCAGTAACTTTATCGCCTTTAGCTTGCGCTTCAGCGAATGACTGCCAAGGGTTAGCTTTACACTGTTTCAGACCTAGAGAGATACGACGACGTTCTTCGTCAATCTCAAGAACCATAACCTCAACTTCGTCGCCAACATTAACAACTTTAGAAGGGTGGATGTTCTTGTTAGTCCAATCCATTTCAGAAACGTGTACTAGACCTTCAACGCCTTCTTCGATTTCAACGAAGCAGCCGTAGTCAGTTAGGTTAGTAACACGACCAGAAAGCTTGTGACCTTCTGGGTAACGCTTAGCGATTGCTACCCATGGATCTTCGCCAAGTTGCTTAAGACCTAGTGATACGCGAGTACGCTCACGGTCAAACTTAAGAACTTTAACTTGGATCTCGTCACCTACGTTAACGATCTCTGATGGGTGCTTAACACGTTTCCACGCCATATCAGTGATATGTAGTAGACCGTCAACACCGCCAAGATCAACGAATGCACCGTAGTCAGTAAGGTTCTTAACGATACCTTTAACTTCGCTGCCTTCTTGTAGAGTTTCAAGAAGCTCATCACGCTCAACACTGTTTTCAGATTCGATAACAGCACGGCGAGACACAACTACGTTGTTACGCTTCTGGTCAAGTTTAATAACTTTGAACTCTAGCTCTTTGTTTTCTAGGTGAGCAGTGTCACGGATAGGACGCACGTCTACAAGAGAACCAGGAAGGAAAGCACGGATACCGTTTAGTTCAACAGTGAAACCGCCTTTAACTTTACCGTTGATGATACCAACAACAGTTTCAGCTTCTTCGTAAGCTTTCTCAAGAACGATCCAAGCTTCGTGACGCTTCGCTTTCTCGCGAGAAAGTTGAGTTTCACCGAAACCATCTTCAACAGCGTCTAGAGCTACGTCTACTTCAGCACCAACTTCAACTTCAAGTTCGCCAGCAGCGTTCTTGAATTGTTCAGCAGGGATAGCAGATTCAGACTTAAGACCAGCGTCAACAAGAACGTAACCGTTCTCGATAGCTACTACAGTACCCTTAACGATACTGCCTTGTTTAAATTCAGTTTCAGATAGAAACTCTTCAAAGAGTTGAGCAAAAGATTCAGTCATTATTTAATCTTCAATTAATTAAACGTCCATGGGTATCCTACCGCATGGGGTTGATAAATTCGCCAGTCATCATCCTTGCGACCGACGTTCTCAGTTGACTGAGTATAGACTACTCAGCCAATTTAGATTCTATAAACTTCATGGCTGTTTCGACGACTTCATCGATATTCATCGAGGTCGAATCCAGCAATAGCGCATCAACAGCAGGACGTAAAGGAGCAACAGCACGGTTGCGATCGCGATCGTCACGCTCTTGAATCTCGCTCAAAAGGTCGCCAAATTTAACATCTAAACCTTTATCTTGCAACTGTTTAAGGCGTCTATTCGCCCTCTCATCAGCGCTGGCATCCAGAAAAATTTTGGCTGTGGCTTGGGGGAAAACGACGGTACCCATATCTCGCCCGTCAGCAACGAGTCCGTTACCATCAGAAAACGCTCTCTGGCGGCGCAATAATGCTTCTCTTACTCGGGGTAATGCAGCCACTTTTGACGCTGCCATTCCTGTCTCTTCTTTACGCAGCTCGTGTGATACGTCCTCACCTTCCAAAATGACTTTGACTAAATCACCTTCGGCGATAAATTGCACATCCAAATGAGTTGCAAGGGGAACCAAAACATCTTCCGACTCAGTATCTAAACCATGATGAATTGCAGCTAACGCGAGGACTCGATAAATAGCACCAGAGTCGAGAAGTTGATAACCTAATTTTTCGGCCAATAGCATACAAAGGGTACCTTTTCCGGCACCACTTGGTCCATCTACAGTAATCACTGGTGTTTCAAGTGCCATGTTTCACTCCACGTAAGTTGATCGCTAAAAGTCTAGTGTTAGCTTTGTCGGCGAAAAATTATAATGCGAATGAGAGTTCGGTGCTAGTTTCGATTCAGGTTTTCGTAAAGAAACAGATAAAATAGAATAAAAATTGGACGCTTGCCTGATCAGACAAGCGAAGAAGTATTTTACAGTAGGATTCTAGTTCTATTTTTCTCCAATATAGACTCACCAATACCTTTGACATTGACTAGGTCTTCTGCTGTTTCAAACTTTCCAAGCTCTTCTCGGTAATCAACGATTGCTTGAGCTTTTTTAATACCTATGCCTGTGAGTAGCGCAGCTAACTCTTCCGCAGTCGCTTGATTGATATTAACGGTAATTTCAATGCCCTCATATTTGGATGAGTCTGCGGCAAATGAATGTGTGCTGGGTAAAATAAACAACATTAGGCTTAAAATAATGGATTTGATTAACATATAGGTCATCTCACTGTTGGTTTAAAGTCGTTAGCCTACCCATCTAATTTTGCATTACGCGTGAATATTTCAGATAACAAAACGGGCCGCATAAGCGACCCGTTTTAATATAAATATCAATTACATTTTAATCATTTAATTGTTCACGATTCATTGAATCATAAGATTATTGATTAACTATGTAGTAATCAATTTCAGTATTTGCTCTCAAGATACTTAGAATACCAGAAAGGTCTTGCTGATTATTTAGCTGGGTTAGTTGAGCGTCAACTTGCGAAACAAACTGAGTGTCCACGTTCACTTCAACTTTATCCAGTGCCACTATAACGATATTGCCTTCAAAGTCCTTAGCTTGCCCGTAAACAGACTGGCCTTCAGTTGGCTTCGCCATAGCAAAGACAGTTTCGGCTAATGGAGCACGGCGATCAATATTTTCTGTCTCACCAAATTGTAAATCATGTTCCGCTAAGACAGCCTCATCACCGTTTGATAACGACTCAAGTACTGTTTCAGCCAGCTCGATTGCAAGCTGTTCGCCTTTAACTTGCTTAAGCGCAGAATTTACTTGCTCTGACACTTCAGAAAGTGGCAGTACAGCCTCATCACGAAGGTCGTCAACACGAACCACAATGATATGCTCTGGAGCGACTTCAATTACTTCAGAGTTCAAGCCGTCTTCTTTAACTTCAGGACTTAAAATTGCTTGCATAACCGCTTGAGAGCGCAACACTTCTGGCGCGTCTTGAGCTGAGATAAAATCAGTTGCTTGGATTGGCTGGTCGATTGCGCCTGCTGCGTCGTCTAGAGAATCTGGATACTCAAATGCAATTTTCTCAAGTTCGCTTTGAAGCTCGTAAAATTCATCAACAGCTTTTTGATCCGCAAGTTCCGATGCAATCTCTTCTTTAACTTCGTTGAACGGTTGAGCAATCGAATCCTTTAATTCATCAAGTTTAATGATGTGGTAACCAAAGTTCGATTTTACAACACCTGAGATATCACCGATTTCAGTTAAAGCGAAAGCAGCATCTTCAAATGTAGGGTCCATTACATCACGTTCGATCCAACCTAATGAACCACCCTCTTCAGCACTGCCAAAGTCTTGTGATTGTTTTTGAGCAAGTTCCGCGAAATCTGCACCTGAGTTAAGCTCAGCTAAGATATTATCTGCAACCTCTGCATCACCCTGAACTAGGATATGGCTAACTCGACGCTGTTCTTCTGTCGAGTACTTATCAAGGTTATCTTGATAGTACTGTTCGATATCTTGATCAGAAACCTGAATGGTTTGCTTAAGTTGTTCAGCAGACAGCTCGATATAACCTACTTTCACTTGTTCTGGACGCGTGTAGCGCACAGAGTTTTCGTTGTAGAAAGTTTCAATCTCTGCATCACTCAACTCAATAGAGTTCGCCATTTCAGCCACTGGTAACGTTACAGTACGAACTTCACGACTTTGCATGATAAGTTCACTTTGCGCTTTAACTTCACCGTCAAGAGAAAAATCGCTGTTTTGTAATGCAGTTAGTAATTGGTTGCGAATGAGATCACGACGTAGATAAAGAGCAAAACTCTCGGCCGAGAAACCGGCACGACGAAGCGCTGCTTGATAAATCTCTTGATCAAATTGACCATTATTCAGAAATTGTGGCATTTCTAAAATCATTGTTCTGATTTGAGCATCACTCACACGTAGTCCTAGAGACTCAGCGTGTTGCTCTAATAATAAATCATTAACCATTCTGTCTAAGACAGATTTACGAAACGACTCTACATAAGTAGGGTCAGCAAGCATGCTAGCGAAGTAATCGCCTAGTTGAGATTGCATGCGATTGCGTTCGTTTTGGTAAGCTTGTTCGAAATCACCACGACTGATTTCAGCACTGCCAACAGTAGCCGCCGAGTTTGCGTTTCCACCGATGATATAGCTACCTACACCAGCAAAAACAAATGAAAGGATGATAAGTCCAAGGACTATTTTAACAAAAGGGCCATTCACGCCTTCGCGAAACCGTTCCATCATAATTTAATTGCTCTCTGAAGACGAAGCATCAAACTTCGACATAAAAAATTATTTGCGTGATGATACCAGAAAAAGAAATGCGCATCAGTAGGATGCGCATAAATATCATGGTCTATAAAGCCAGTACTTGTTTTTACAGAAGCTAACTTTACAAAAGACTTGTTCGATGCTTAGTTACAAGCGTCTTTAAGTGCTTTACCAGCTTTGAATGCTGGTACTTTTGCTTCTGCAATTTGAATCTCTTCACCCGTTTTAGGGTTACGGCCTGTACGTGCAGCACGAGTACGTACACTGAATGTACCAAAGCCTACTAAAGCAACCTGATCGCCAGACTGCAATGTACCACCTACTGCTTCAATAAATGCATCTAATGCACGGCCAGCTGATGCTTTAGAAAGGTCAGCGTTCTCTGCAATCTGTTCTACTAGTTGTGTCTTATTCACTGTGATTCCCCTTTGTGCTACCTGTTATTATTGTGTAGGTAGCTATCGTTCCATTTACGTTTTTGAATTTAGCCCAAGCCTTGATACAACTGGCTTAAGCCTTAGTTGGTAAGTTAGCGTCCAAAAAAAACGCTGACAAGCATTTTTAGGCTAATCAGCGTAATCTTTTACTTATTTTTGCTACACATCACTCTTTTAGGCGTTAATTTCGACCCCAGACGGGTCACGCTCAAGTGCAACTTTAAGAACTTCATCGATCCATTGAACCGGAATCACCTTCAGATCAGCGATTACGTTGTCCGGAATTTCTTCCAAATCACGTTCATTATCTTTAGGAATCAATACTGTAGTTATGCCACCACGATGGGCTGCAAGCAGCTTCTCTTTTAGGCCACCAATAGGTAATACTTCACCACGAAGGGTAATCTCACCCGTCATCGCAACTTCAGCTTTTACAGGGTTTCCTGTCAAGCTTGAAACTAACGCAGTGCACATTGCAATACCAGCACTTGGGCCATCTTTAGGTGTCGCACCTTCAGGAACGTGCACGTGAATATCACGCTTTTCATAGAAATCGGAGTTAATACCTAATTTCTCAGCACGTGCTCTAACAACCGTCATCGCTGCTTGAATAGATTCTTGCATGACATCGCCTAGCGAGCCGGTTTGAGCTAATTTCCCTTTACCTGGCATCGATTCAGTTTCGATAGTTAGAAGATCACCACCAACTTCTGTCCATGCTAGACCGGTTACTTGGCCCACTCGATTACTATCGTCAGCTTTACCAAAATCACAGCGCTGAACACCTAGGTAATCTTTAAGATTATCCATATTGACTACGACAGATTTCAGCTCTTTATCCAGCAGAATATTCTTCACGGCTTTACGACAAATCTTTGAAATTTCACGCTCTAGACTACGAACACCAGCTTCTCTCGTGTAGTAACGAATAATGCCGATAATTGCCGAATCTTCGATCGTGATCTCGTGAGGCTTTAATCCGTTACGCTGTACTTGCTTATCAAGTAAGTGACTCTTAGCAATGTTCAGCTTTTCATCTTCGGTGTAACCCGAAAGACGAATCACTTCCATACGGTCTAAAAGTGGACCAGGAATGTTCATCGAGTTCGATGTAGCAACAAACATTACATCTGAAAGATCGTAATCAACTTCTAGGTAATGATCGTTAAATGCGTTGTTCTGCTCTGGGTCCAATACTTCGAGCAATGCTGACGAAGGATCACCACGCATGTCCGATGACATTTTGTCGATTTCATCCAAAAGGAACAACGGGTTTTTAACGCCCACTTTTGACATCTTCTGGATTAGTTTACCTGGCAATGAGCCGATATAAGTACGACGGTGACCGCGGATCTCCGCTTCGTCACGCACGCCACCCAGTGCCATACGAGTGTATTTTCGACCTGTTGCAGCTGCGATTGAGCGGCCTAATGAGGTTTTACCAACACCTGGAGGGCCTACCAAACATAGGATTGGACCTTTCAGTTTGTTGATGCGGTTTTGAACGGCGAGGTACTCTAAAATACGTTCTTTAACGCGCTCTAAACCATAGTGGTCTTCGTTCAGTGTTTCTTCTGCTTTTGCTAGGTTCTTTTTCACTTTAGAACGCTTAGCCCAAGGAACGCCAACCATCCAATCAATATAGCTACGAACCACAGTTGCTTCAGCAGACATCGGAGACATCATCTTAAGCTTTTGCAGCTCTTGTTCTGTTTTTTCTTTGGCTTCTTGCGGCATCTTAGAATCTTCGATTTTCTGCTTTAGAACTTCGAATTCATCTACGCCGTCTTCTGTTTCACCCAGCTCTTTTTGAATCGCTTTCATCTGCTCATTCAAATAGTATTCGCGCTGAGATTTTTCCATCTGCTTTTTAACGCGGCCACGGATACGTTTCTCGACTTGAAGAATGTCGATTTCTGATTCCATTTGCCCCATTAAGAACTCTAGACGTTGAATAACATCTAATAACTCAAGAACTTGTTGTTTGTCATCTAACTTAAGTGGCATATGCGCAGCAATAGTGTCGGCTAAACGTGCCGCTTCTTCGATGCCATTTAAAGATGTTAATACTTCTGGTGGGATTTTTTTATTGAGCTTAATGAAGCCTTCAAATTGATTAATAGCACTACGTACTACAACTTCTTGCTCTTTTTCATCCAGCTCAGGCGTTGTTAGAAATTCTGCATCCGCTAAGAAAAACTCATTTTCTTTAAATTCAGTAATTTTCGCTCGCTGCTGACCTTCAACAAGAACCTTAACCGTACCGTCTGGTAGCTTCAATAGCTGCAAAATCGTCGCAACAGTACCAACTGTAAACAAGTCTTCTTGTTCTGGCTCATCTGTATCTGCTTGTTTTTGTGCAACTAACAGTACTTGTTTATTGTTGTCCATCGCCGCTTCTAAGCAGCTGATTGATTTTTCACGGCCAACAAATAAAGGAATAACCATATGAGGGTAAACCACTACATCACGTAGAGGTAGGACGGGGATCTCGATACGCTCGGAACGTTCCAAGTTCATATTATTCTCTCTTCCGCTTTCATATTAAACGTATGACTGATTATGAGTATATGGGGGCTAATAATTTGGATTCAATAACAGAAATAAAAAAGGAGGTAATTGATTACCTCCTTTTAAAACAAATGCCTACTCAAGTTGACTTAATCTGCGCCAGCCGCTTGGTTATCTGTATTACTGTAAATCAGTAATGGTTCAGATTCGCCATTAATAACGGTTTCGTCGATAACAACTTTACTAACATCACTTACCGATGGTAGTTCATACATTGTCTCTAGAAGAACACCTTCTAAAATAGAACGTAGACCACGAGCGCCCGTCTTACGATTCATCGCTTTTTTAGCAATAGCTCGCAGTGCATCTTCTCTAAATTCTAACTCTACGTTTTCTAAATCAAACAATGCACTGTACTGCTTAGTTAATGCATTTTTCGGTTCACATAGAATTTGAATCAGTGCTTCTTCGTCTAATTCAGTCAATGTTGTGGTAACAGGAAGTCGACCAATGAATTCTGGAATCAAACCATACTTCACGAGATCTTCAGGTTCAACTTTCTTGAATAGCTCACCAACGGTTCGTGTTTCGTCTTTCGAACGAACGTCTGCACCAAAACCAATACCACTACCGGTGTCAACTCGCTGCTCAATCACTTTATCTAGGCCAGAAAATGCGCCGCCACAGATAAATAGGATTTTTGAAGTATCAACTTGTAGGAATTCTTGTTGTGGGTGCTTACGACCACCTTGAGGCGGTACTGAAGCTACTGTACCTTCAACCAACTTAAGTAATGCTTGCTGTACACCTTCACCTGATACATCTCGTGTAATCGATGGGTTTTCAGCTTTGCGAGAAATTTTATCAATTTCATCGATGTAAACAATTCCACGCTCTGCTTTTGCAACATCGTAGTCACATTTTTGCAGAAGCTTTTGGATGATGTTTTCTACATCTTCGCCCACATAACCAGCTTCGGTTAGGGTTGTCGCATCAGCCATTGTAAACGGCACATCTAAGAAACGAGCTAAAGTTTCTGCTAATAGTGTTTTACCACTGCCCGTTGGGCCGATAAGTAGAATATTACTCTTACCTAGTTCAACACCTTCACTCGTTGTATCGCCGTTGCGTAAACGCTTGTAGTGGTTATATACCGCTACTGCTAGCACTTTTTTCGCGTAATCTTGGCCAATTACATAGTCATCAAGGTGTTCACGAATCTCTTTTGGCGTCGGTAACGCTTCAGATTGCTTCTTAGGAAGAACGTCCTTGATCTCTTCACGAATAATGTCATTACATAAATCGACACATTCATCACAGATGTAAACGGAAGGGCCTGCGATTAGCTTGCGAACTTCGTGCTGGCTTTTGCCACAGAAAGAACAGTAAAGCAGTTTACTGCTACCACTCTCTTTGCTTTTGTCTGTCATTCGCTAACCTCTTAGCCTTTACTCTTTATGTTTGAGTGTATATCAAATCTATTCGAAATGCGTGAAACAATTTGTATTAAATCACTCAGCATTTCGAGTTAATACTGAATCAACTAAGCCGTATTCTACTGCTTGATCTGCTGACATGAAGTTATCACGATCAGTGTCACCTTCAACCACTTCTAGCGGTTGGCCAGTATGGTCTGCAAGTAGTTTATTCAGTTTTTGCTTAATTGTTAGAATTTCTTGCGCGTGAATTTGAATATCAGAAGCCTGGCCTTGGAAGCCGCCTAATGGCTGATGAATCATAACGCGAGAGTTTGGTAATACGTGACGCTTGCCTGGTGCACCACCAGCAAGTAGGAATGCGCCCATAGAACATGCCTGCCCCATACATACGGTACTCACGTTTGGCTTGATGTACTGCATCGTGTCGTAAATAGACATACCTGCTGTAACACTGCCGCCTGGCGAGTTGATGTATAGGAAAATATCTTTATCTGGATTTTCTGATTCAAGGAACAGAAGTTGAGCAACCACAAGGTTTGCCATTTGATCTTCAACTTGACCAGTCAAAAAGATAATACGTTCTTTTAATAAGCGAGAATATATATCGTAAGAGCGCTCGCCACGGGAAGTTTGTTCAACAACCATTGGTACTAAAGCGTTTAGAATCGGTGACATTGCATTTTGTTCTTGTAAGCTCATATTATTATGTCCCTAAAATAAATGGTCCGAATGACAAGTATCATACGGACCATTGTTAGCAGAATAGTTCACGTAAAGTCAACCACCTACGCTACATTATGCTTACTGAGCTGGTTGCTGCTGGTTCATTAGCTCGTTAAAGCCAACTTCTTTTTCAGTAACCTGAGCTTTAGAGATGATTGCGTCGATCGCTTGCTCTTCTAGAGCTACGTTACGCATGTTGTTCATCATTTGCTCGTTCTGCTCGTAGTAAGAAACTACTTCAGATGGATCTTCGTAAGCAGTTGCCATCTCTTGGATGATTGCTTTAACTTTCTCATCGTCAGCTTTTAGCTCTTCAGTCTTGATTACTTCACCAAGAAGAAGACCAACAACTACGCGACGCTTAGCTTGTTCTTCGAACAATTCACGTGGAAGCTGTTCAGCTGCTTCAGGGTTACCACCAAAGCGTTGAGCAGCTTGTTGACGTAGAGTAACGATCTCTTGGTCAATAAGTGCAACTGGTACGTCGATGTCGTTTTGCTCAACAAGGCCGTCAATTGCTTGCTCTTTGATGCGGTTTTTAACAGCTTGCTTAAGCTCACGTTCCATATTCTTGCGAACTTCAGTCTTAAGAGCGTCAACGCCACCTTCAGCTACGCCGAACTTAGAAACGAACTCGTCGTTGATTTCTGGTAGTTCACGTGCTTCAACTTTGTTTACTTTGATAGCAAACTTAGCCGCTTTACCTTTTAGGTTTTCTGCGTGGTAATCTTCTGGGAAGTTTACGTCGATTTCAAATTCCATACCTGCTGTTTTACCAGTGATACCGTCTTCAAAACCAGGAATCATACGACCTGCGCCCATTTCTAGAGGGAAGTTTTCAGCTTTACCGCCTTCAAACTCTTCACCGTCGATAGAACCAACGAAGTCGATTGTTGCACGAGAACCTTCTTCAGCTGCTGCATCTACTTCAGCCCAAGTTGCTTGTTGCTTACGTAGAGTATCGATCATCTCTTCTACGTCGCTGTCGTTAACTTCAACTGCTGGTTTTTCAACAGTGATGCTATCTAGGCCTTTAAGCTCTACTTCTGGGTAAACTTCAAAAGTTGCAGTGAAAACCAGGTCAGAACCTGCTTTGTTTTCTACTGGAGCAAATGTTGGTGCGCCTGCTGGGTTTGTTTTCTCTTTAACGATAGCTTCGATAAAGTGACGCTGCATCACTTCACCAAGTACATCTTGACGTACTGCTTGACCGTACATTTTCGCTACCATTTTCATAGGCACTTTGCCTTTACGGAAACCATCGAAACGACGATTTTTAGCGATGTTACGTAGTTCAGCTGTAACAGCATCTTCGATGTTCGCAGCAGGAACAGTAATATTTAGACGGCGCTCTAGGCCTTCTAGCGTTTCAACAGTAACTTCCATTATTTTTAAACCTCAAAAATGGCTCAGAAATCTGAGCAGGTGAGCCAACTACATAGATAGTCTATAAGTGGCTGCATCTTTCACGGCAATTAACCGTACTTAATTAAATTGAGCATCAACACTAGAGTTTTCTAGCATTGGACTAATCAGTGATATCTTCTTATTGCCATAACCAACGACTGCAACCATTAAAAACTATCGGCACATTCGAAAACACAAGCGAAGGTATCTCCTATTAGTCTCAGGACAAAATTTTAGACGCAGCATTCTAACGGGCAATAGCCACACTGTCGAGGCGTTCACCATCGTAGGATGATGCATAAGTCTAATTTCTTGACTGACTGCTTTAATTTCCACCATTGGAAATCCATCTCTGAATAAAGTGGGGTCTATGAAGAGGTTTTCAAGAGAGTCTCAATAATTTTTTAGCAAAAAATTCAAAAAGAGATCTTGCTCCGGTTTTATCGCTCATATTCGATATCTTTTTGAGTCAGTCGTTTTATCTGCAATTACTCTATCGATACAGCGGAAAAGGATTAACGCGTTGAGAATTAGGCACATTAACATTAGTTTTATCACTGTTTTTGCTTTATGCGCATCAATAGGTGTAAAACTCGTCTGGGATATACAGCAACAAGATATTTACATTGCGCATCAAGCACAGCTTGACCGCTTTTCTGAGTACATTTCGTCAAAACTCGATAAGTACAATCATATTCCTCAACTACTGTCCAAAGACCAAGAACTGCAAGATGCGCTACTCGCACCTAATAACAGCGCGCAGATAGAAATCACCAACCGTTATTTGGAACAGGTAAATTCTGTCATTCAAGCCGCTGACACTTACCTTCTGGACAACAATGGTACAACCATCGCCTCGAGTAACTGGAATATTTCAAGATCGTTTATCGGCCGCAATTTCGCATGGCGTCCCTATTTTCAAGAAGCGATGGAGGGCGAGACAAGTCAATACTTTGCATTAGGGTCAACGTCTGGTCTAAGAGGTTATTACTACTCATACCCTATTACCGTTGCAGCCGAAGTCATTGGTGTTACGGTAGTAAAGATGGACTTATCGCTTATAGAAGAGAGTTGGAGTGGTAAAGATAATTTCTTTATTGTCACAGACAGCGATAACGTTGTTTTCATGTCAAATCAACCAGAGTGGCTGTTTAAGAGCTTAACTACATTGAGCGATTCACAGCGTAATCGAATTAAAAACAGTCAGCAATATCTCGATACCAACATCCGCTCTTTGGGTTTTAAAAATAGCCTAACCCTTGGGCATGGGAAACTAGTCAGCCCGCATAAAAACGGCTTCCTCGGCAATTATTTGTACTCATCAAGACCTCTTCCTCAGCTGCCTCTCACTATCCGAGTCCTAACGCCTCAAACTAATTTATTCTGGAATTCCATTGCGTTCATTCTCATTCTAGGTTTGGTTTTTAGTGTTATCTACCTCGCCATTTTATTGATTCATAATCGACGTCTTAAACACCGCCAGCTTGAACAGCTTCAAAGCGAAGCGAAGCAGAAGCTTGAATTTCAAGTTATGAATCGAACCGCTGAATTGCACGCAGAAATCGCTGAAAGAGTAAAAACAGAAAAAGTGCTTAGACACACTCAAGAAGAGCTTATTCAAGCCGCTAAGTTAGCCGTTTTAGGGCAAATGTCCGCTAGCATTAGTCACGAACTAAATAATCCACTCGCGGCTATACGAAGCTTTGCTGATAATGGCCGACGCTTTTTAAGCAAACAAAAACTAGAAAGAGTCGATGACAACCTGTTTCGGATATCAGCGCTAACAGAGCGAATGGCCAAGATAAGTGACCAGTTACGTTCATTTGCTCGTAAGAGTGATCAAAATGAGCAATCACTGGTGTCAATTCGCCCTGTTATTGAAGCCTCAATTGAGTTGATGGCGCCTCAAATAAAATCAAACTTGATTCACTTTTCAAACGAATCATCGCCTGAGTTACCCAAAGTCGTCATCAACCATATTCAGTTAGAGCAGGTGATCGTCAACTTATTAACCAATGCTATTCAAGCATTAGAAGGTATCGCGAATAAGGCGATTACCATGAGCACTAATGTAAACGAAGAGTGCCTGACGATAAGTATCGATGACAACGGACTGGGCATTAAAGCGCAGCAGGCTCAAAAACTCTTTGAACCCTTTTATACCACTAAGAAGAATGGTCTTGGTCTTGGCCTGTCTATTTCTCACCAAATCATTGAAGCCATGGGAGGTAATCTAAGCTACTGCGAATCGAATCTAGGCGGGGCATGCTTCACAATAACGATTCCTCTTCCCGATATATCCATATAGACAATGTCAAACGTAAGGAACTCATATGAGTGACGTGTATTTTATCGATGACGAACTCGATATTCGTATCGCCATAGAGCAAAGTTTTGAGCTAGAAGAGATCGATGCTCGATTTTTCGCATCAGCTGAAGATGCTTTGCTCGCCATAAAATCAGACGGCGCGCCAAAAGTCATCATTAGCGACATTTGCTTGCCGGGTATCTCTGGTGAAAACCTACTGTCGACGATTCTAAAGCAGCATTCTGATGTTCCCGTGATACTCATTACTGGTCATGGTGATATCTCAATGGCCGTGACTGCAATACAAAATGGGGCTTACGACTTTATTGAAAAACCATTCTCACCAGGGAGACTTATCGAGACAGTAAACAGAGCCATTGATAAACGTAATCTCACATTAGAAAACGAAGACTTAAAACGAACGCTTAAAGCAAGCCAAACTCTTGGTCCAAGGGTCATTGGCGACACGCCTGCAATAAAAAGGCTCAGAGAAACCATCAGTCACGTAGCAAACACTCAAGCCGATATTTTGCTCTTTGGTGAAACAGGGACAGGAAAAGAATTGATAGCCCGCTCTTTACATGAGCAAAGCGATCGAAGGGAAGAGAACTTTGTTGCAATAAATTGCGGTGCTGTTCCAGAGAACCTCATTGAAAGTGAATTGTATGGGCATGAGAAAGGCGCGTTTACCGGTGCCGATAGTCATCGAGTGGGTAAGTTAGAACACGCTCAAAATGGCACCCTATTTCTTGATGAGATTGAATCAATGCCGATGCAAGCTCAAATAAAGCTTCTGAGAGTATTACAAGAGAGGCAATTCGAACGCGTTGGATCTAATAAGCTTCATGCATTGAATATTCGTGTTATTGCGGCCACTAAAGTCGATCTGAAACAAGCGGCAAGGAAAGGTTCGTTTCGCGAAGATCTCTATTACCGATTGAATGTCGTTACACTCGATTTACCCCCTCTGAGAGAGCGCAAGGAAGATATTCCAACCCTATTCCACCACTTTCTTTTAGTTGCTGCTTCTCGCTACGGTAAAGCTGCAACATCTCTGCCTAACGTTGAGTTAGCAAAAATCCTTAGTCATGATTGGCCGGGGAATGTTAGAGAGCTAAGAAATGCCGCTGAGAGATTTGTTTTATTAGGACAACTTGGGCAACTAGGTGAAGAGGTCGTTAAAATCAGTCAAATCTCTTCTCTTACACAACAAGTGAATGAGTTTGAGAAGGGGGTGATAGAACAAACCTTAATGCAAACAAATGGCAGTATCAAAGAGACGATGGCACTACTGGAGCTACCAAGAAAGACACTCTATGACAAAATGCAGCGTTATCAGCTCGTTAAGGAAGAGTACAAAGACAACTAATTTGAAAAAATATATAATTCAAGGAAAAGCACCGTCAACTGACCGTGCTTTTCAATTATAATAATCGACCTAATAAAGGCTAATGGTGCAACAAAGCATCAAGCTGACCAACAACCTCAGCCCAATCTGCGTCTTCCTCAACAGCAACTTTCAAAAAATCAGCTTGGGACTTAGACCAGAACGTCGCTTCGTGTATAACTTGCCCCGCAGTCATTCCATTGTGAGCCGCAATAAATGATTCAATCTCATCACTTGAACTTCCAAGCCCCAATTGCTCAAATAAGTCCGAGATTGAATGCTGATGCATTTCCATATTCCCACCTCTTGGTGATTATGTACTTCTACAGGTAACTATAGGACACCATAAAACCAACATCTTCCTAATCACTCATAAAAAAGACACGTTACGGCAAAGCACTGCGTTGCCAGCTAGTTAAAAAATGGTACAAACCTTGAGGTGAAATGTAAGAACTCATCAATACAAGGAATAATCGATATTCCAAATGACTTATTGGGGCTATAAAAATAACTGGTATATTCATGCTCTGAAATACCTTACCCCCATAACAGCAGTTATTAAACATAGAGTATCGAAATGAAAATCACACAAATAACAGCCATATTAGGCTCAGCGATTCTACTATCAGCATGCGCCTCAATGGATCAAAATGTTTACCTAACACCAGAGGGAAATCAGGTTACTTACAGCCAGTTCTCTCCTGATGACAAACTTGATTGTGAGATGGTCCACGAGACTCAATACTTTAAAACGCCTAAACCGAGAGCTGGCCTGTTTGAAGACCAATCTCAGCTAGAGTATGACCAATATGTGGTTAATGCAGAAAAATTTTCGAACACTTCAAGCAAGTACGATGCTAATTACATCGAAGTAACCACCATTGAGAAGTTCTCTCCTTCTATGAACATCTCAACAGTTGATACCTATGGGCTAATTACAAAAGGCACCACGACAACATTCTCAATTGACTGGACACCGCAATTTGTTAAAGCGAACTATTACAGCTGTAACAATATTTAAGAATGGCTATCTAGGTGCATATAGATATAAATAATAAACTTCTGTGCACCTAGACCCCTCCTTCTACTTGGTAATGATCTCTGGCCCCATGAGGGTAGTTGGTAACCATGTCGATACCCACGGCACATACGTTACGATGATCAAGAACAAGAACATGACGCCTACCCACGGTAGTGCGGCTTTCACCACATTCATCATCGACATTTTTGCAACCCCTGCGGTCACAAATAGGTTTAATCCCACCGGCGGCGTGATCATCCCTATCTCCATATTCACCACCATCATGATGCCCAAGTGAATTGGATCAATACCCAATGCAATAGCAATTGGAAAAACGAGCGGCGCGACGATAATCAGTAGCCCAGATGGCTCCATGAATTGCCCACCAATCAACAATAGGACGTTCACAACAATCAAGAAGGCAATCGGTCCAAGCCCAGCAGATAACATTGATTCTGTAATCATCTGTGGAATACGTTCTTCAGTTAATACATGCTTCAATATCAGTGCATTCGCTATGATAAACAGCAACATGATGGTCAACTTACCCGCTTCAAACAGGGTATGCTTCGTATCTTTATGAACAAACGTTTCAAACACTTTGACTAGCGTTGGCTTAGTGTTGTTCTTGTCCGCAAACGGCCCCATATCTTTATAGATGAAGTTTGCAATGAAGAACGCATACACAGCGGCAACCGCAGCAGCTTCAGTCGGTGTAAAAATACCTCCGTAGATACCACCAAGAATAATGACAATCAGTAGCAAACCCCAGCTTGCATCTTTTGCAGCGCTGAAGGTTTCACCCCACCCTACAAATGGTTGAGCCGGTATTTTCTTAATCCGAGCAGTAATGTAAATGGCAATCATCAACATAACACCAGCCAGTAGACCCGGGATAACACCACCAAGGAACATTCGACCAACAGAGACATCGGTCGCCGCGGCATATACCACCATAACAATCGATGGTGGTATCAAAATCCCAAGCGTTCCCGCATTACAAATAACACCAGCAGCAAACTCTTTGGTATAGCCATTTTTAACCATACCAGCTATCACGATACTACCAATAGCGACAACCGTTGCAGGGGAAGAGCCCGATAACGCTGCAAACATCATACAAGCAACAACCGAAGCCATTGCAAGCCCACCACGAAACCAGCCGACCATTGCGATAGCAAAGCGGATAATTCGTTTAGCCACACCGCCCGTAGACATAAAGCTCGACGCAAGTATGAAGAATGGGATAGCAAGTAATGTGTAATGTCCAGCAAACGCATTAAACAGTGTTTGAGCGACGGATGCGAGTGATGCATCTGAGTGCATTAACAAAAATAGGACGCTCGATAGACCTAAAGAAATCGCGATGGGTACTCCGACCAACATGAACGCAATTACCATTAAAAATAGAAATAACATGGCCATTTTCTAATCTTCCTTGCCGTTTGATTTCACATCTGAATCCGATTTTTCGCGCGAAGCTGACCCTAAAGGTGACATAGCATCCTCATCACTGCCCGCCAACACATCTGCTTTTAATGCTTCGAGTTCTTCTTCAGCTTCGTGTCCTGCAATCATACGATCTAACTTTCCAGTTAGGATTTGATAAGCAATCTGCATGAATCTGAACGTTAGCAGTGCCATTCCGATAGGGAGAGCCATGTAAGGAATGAAACGGGGTAATTTTTCGTATCGTTCCCCTTCATTTAACCAATCAGATAAAAACTGTAAGATCTCCGGCATTGGAATATCGTCAGTTTCATACCAAGCTCTTTCACTGATGAATGGGTACCAATAATTCCAAGAGCCGATGAGTAATAGAACTGAGAAAGTAAGACAGCAGGCAACTGCGAATAACGCATAGGCCTTTCTTAACTTATCAGGTGCCATATTGATGATGACATCCACCCCAATATGAAAATGTTTTTTAACACCATAGGATGCGCCGACTAAAACCATCCAAGCAAAAAGAAATACCGTAAGCTCTAAAGCCCACAATATATTGCCGTTAAAGACATATCGAAAAACGACATTGGCAAAGGTGATTAAAGTCATCGAACCTAAAAAGAAGGCAATCAAAGACTCTTCAATGATATCGGTCACTTTGCCGATTTTTTCAAATGTTGTCTGTTCCATGAGATAAGGTCTGTTCCATGAGATGAGGACATTCACTTGCCGCTAAATAGCGACATTAAAAAAGCGTCCGCAAAAATTTGCGGACGCTTGAATCTAATTATTAGAAGCTAGAGCCGCTTCAATTAGATCTGAACCAATATCTTTTTCGAACTTATTCCAAACAGGTTTCAAGGCAGTCACCCACTCTTGACGCTGAGTATCCGTCAACGTGCGAACTTCGCCACCAGCTTCGATTATATTGTTCTTATTCGCTAAGTTAACTTCAGAAGATTTCGCATTACGCGTAGCCGTCACTTCTTGAATAATCGTACCTAGTTGATCACGAACATCATCAGGTAACCCTTTCCAAAAGTCATTTGACGTAACAACAAGGTAATCCAAAATACCGTGATTTGTTTCGGTTACACCATCTTGTACTTCAAAGAATTTCTTCCCATAGATATTTGACCAAGTGTTCTCTTGACCATCAATAACTTTAGTTTGTAGGCCACCGTAAACCTCTTTAAAAGACATTTTTTGTGGGTTCGCACCTAACTGTTCAAACTGAGCAACCAATACGTCAGACGCTTGTACACGGAACTTAAGACCTTCCGCATCCTGAGGAACCATCAGCGGTTTGTTCGCAGACATCTGTTTCATACCATTATGCCAAAATGCTAGCCCTTGAAGACCACGACGCTGCATAGCATTTTTAAGCTTGTCACCAGATTCAGAGTTCTGGAAACGATCAACCGCTTCTACGTCTTCAAATAGAAATGGCAAATCAAAGATACGGAATTTTTTAGTGAATTTTTCAAACTTAGACAGTGATGGAGCAGCGAGTTGAACGTCACCATTTAGCATCGCTTCTAACACTTTATTATCATCATACAGCGTCGAGTTTGGGAACACCTGCATGCAAGCCTTACCATCCATTTCCGTGTTTACACGCTCTTCTAGCAGTGAAGCAGCAATCCCTTTCGGGTGCTTGTCTGTATTGGTTACGTGACTGAACTTAATCACGAGTTCGCCTGGGTCACAATTCGCAGCAGCATTAAAACTTGTCATCGCCAGAACAGATACAGACAGTAGAGTAAGAGGTTTAAACATTATTATTCTCCTTGGTTATAAACAGCGCCGTCTATGGGCTGATAGTTCCTATAGAGCAAGTACCACGCCAAGTGTTGATATTTTGTTACAATTACCGATATGTATAGGTTCAGGAGAAGGGGATGTTAAAAAACGGTGCTAATAGCAAATAAACCAGGAGTCAAATGAGCGGAAAATGACCCATTCAAATTCATGGTATCGGCGAATAATGACACACAACTGATTGGGGTCTGTTGACCTTAGGCTATATTGAGATAAATGAGCATCGCATTGTCATAAGAGACGTTTGATAAATGAGGGCTTTGGATATAAAAAAGCTGTTTGAAAACAAAAAAGGCGAAAGCTGGGAAGGAGTATCAGCTTTCACCTAGTTTTGATAATTAATAATTTGTTCTACAGTCGTTTTTTTCAAACTAGTTGTCATCTCTTGGCAAACAATGTGTTTTTTCTTCAAGTCCAAGCTATTCCTCAATTATTAAACTTAACCATCAAGTTCAAACTTCATCTTCAAGCTCATAATAATGTCCCAAGATTGGCAATATAACCACCTTCCCTCCTTGTGACTTTTTGTTGTTAAATACAATATCTACGAATAACGAAGCTCCACTCTTAGCCCCGCTAAATTTGAACCGTGTGTTTTTTTACCAGCGCGCTGTTTTACCTATGTACTCTTTTACCTGCGCACTCTTTTTTCATTTGTACTGATGTTTCATTTCTACTGATCTTTCATACGTACTATTTTTCATACGCACTATATAGTAATAGCACTATCTACAGTTTTATCATTAGGATTATTTGGTCATCGATGATGTGAAGAGATTAATGAATGCATGCTCAGCAAGGATACTGAATAAAAAAAGTGCACCTCCATTCAAGTATAAAATGACTTGAACACTCCCCCGAATATTTGGCTATGGCTTATTGAGGAATAAACCATAACCCAAATTGAAGGTGCACTTCAGAAAGGTCGCCAGAAAATCAGCCTGATCAACTGGCAATGAAATGAAGATTATTGGTTAGAATTCAATTCTATTCTCTGTTTGTGCATCAAAGAACACCGCCTTTGACAAATCAAAGTGCAGTGGCGCAGTCTGACCTACCGTCACTTCAAGCTCAGGTGAAAGACGACACGCTATCTCTTGATCATTAACTTTGATCATCGCGATAGTATCGGGCCCTGTCGGCTCAAGTACCTCCAGTTTTAGGTCTAGTTTCGTTGACGCGGTAGTGTCTTCCGCTGGAGAGTCGCTAATATGCTCGGGCCTTAGTCCAATCACAACCTCCTTTCCATCTTGCTCTCGCATCGATTTCGGCAGTTTAATGTGATGTTCTTGGTTATTTGAACCCGTCACGCGAATCACTGGTTTATCATCAGCATCAAGATCAACCACCGTTTTAATGAAGTTCATCGAAGGAGACCCCATAAAGCCAGCCACAAACATATTACTCGGTTTGTTGTAGATCTCTTTTGGTGTGCCTAACTGTTGCAGCTCTCCGTCTTTCATTACGGCTATTCGGTCAGCCAGTGTCATCGCTTCGATTTGATCATGAGTAACGTATACAATGGTTGTATTCAGTTTTTGATGTAATCGTTTGATTTGATGGCGCATTTCAACACGAAGTTTCGCATCTAGGTTTGATAACGGTTCATCAAATAGAAACAGTTTTGGTCGACGCGCGAGTGCTCGCCCCATTGCAACACGCTGACGTTGCCCACCTGAAAGTTGAGAAGGCTTTCGGTCGAGCAAGTCATTAATTTTCAGCATCTCAGCCACTCGATTTACTTCTGCATCGATTTTCACTTGCGGCATTTTTCTAATCTTCAATCCAAATGCAATATTCCCTCTTACCGTCATATTTGGGTACAAAGCGTAAGACTGAAAAACCATGGCGATATCGCGATCTTTTGGCTCTACACTCGCTACATCGGTGCCATCAATCACGATTTCACCCGCATTGATCCCTTCAAGCCCTGCAATGGTATTCATTAATGTTGATTTACCGCAGCCCGAAGGGCCAACCAAAATCAAAAATTCACCTGAATCGATACTAATGTCGATCCCTTTTAAGGTTTCCTGGTCCGCTTTTGGGTACGTTTTACGGATCTGTTTAAGTTCTAGTGTCGCCATAATAATTATCCTTTTACCGATCCTGCCGTTAGGCCGCGAACAAAGTATTTTCCTGCTAAGACATAAACCACTAAGGTTGGAAGAGCCGCAATAATGGCCGCTGCCATATCAACGTTGTACTCTTTAATACCTGTACTGGTGTTAACCAAATTATTTAATGCAACGGTAATGGGTTGAGTTTCTGAGCCGGAATAAACCACCCCAAATAAGAAATCGTTCCAAATTGCCGTAAACTGCCAGATCACCGTCACCATGATTATTGGCGTAGAAAGAGGTAATAAAATTTTAAAGAAAATGGTAAAGAAACCTGCGCCATCCAGTTTTGCCGCTTTGACTAATTCATCCGGTATACCTAAATAAAAGTTACGGAAAAATAGGGTTGTGAAAGCCATGCCATAAACCACATGAACGAAAACTAGCCCTGTATTGGTATTGGCTAAGCCCAACTTACCAAGTACTGCCGCCATTGGCAGTAACACCACTTGAAAGGGAATAAAGCACCCAAACAGTAACAGGCTAAAAAACAGATTTGATCCTCTGAACTGCCATTTGGTCACAACGTAACCGTTAAAAGCGCCCAGCAATGTTGAAATGGCAACGGCTGGAATAACCATTTGGAAAGAGTTCCAAAAATACCCTTTCACACCTTCACACTTCACCCCAGTACAAGCGCTGTCCCACGCTTTATACCATGCGTCAAATACCCACTCCTTTGGTAAACTCATCAAGTTACCTGCTTTAATATCAGGCAAGGTTTTAAATGATGTAATCACCATGACAAACAGTGGCATTAGGTAAACCAAACAGAAGAAAATCAGTGTCGAATAGATAAACAATCGACCCATATTTAGCTGACTACTCATGATTTTTTCTCCCTAAGTTCGGAGTAGAGATAAGGCACTAAAATCGCAAGTATTCCCGCAAGCATCATCATTGCACTTGCAGCACCTAACCCAATTTGACCACGTGTAAATGAGTGTGCGTACATAAACAGAGCAGGTAAATCAGAAGAGTAACCCGGACCACCAGCTGTCATCGCGGTAACCAAGTCAAAGCTCTTTATCGCAATGTGTGAAGTAATGATAATTGCACTGAAAAATACCGGACGAAGGCAAGGAAGAACAATCTTTAAGTAGATCGCTGGTAGCCCAGCGCCATCAATCTGTGCGGCTTTAATAATAGATGAATCGATGCCACGTAAACCCGCTAAAAACATAGCCATTACAAACCCAGACGATTGCCAAACCGCAGCAATAACTAAGGTGTAGACAGACATTTCCGAATTCACGAGCCAATCAAATTGAAATCCGGTGAATCCCCAATCGTGCATCATTTTTTCGATACCTAGACCTGGGTTCAGAATCCATTTCCACGCCGTACCTGTAACGATGAACGACAGTGCCATCGGATAAAGGTAGATAGTACGAATTGCACCTTCGTTACGAATATTCTGATCCAAAAATATGGCTAGACCGACACCAAGTAAGATCGCAACCAACATAAACAGGCCGCCGAAGAGGCCTAAGTTAGTAATGGATGTAATCCAACGGTCGTTCTCTAATAGCTTTTCATATTGTGTCCAACCAACAAAGTTGAAGCTGGGTAAGAATCGAGAATTAGTGAAAGAGAGAGTTGCGGTCCAAAAAATGTAGCCATATATGCACACCACGGTCATGAGCATAGTTGGGGCAAGTACAATCTTTGGTAGCCAGTTTTGTAGCCTATCGGCAAAGCTTTGCTTTACTGCTGGCTTTTTCTTTGACTGAGTCAAAACATGCTCCATAACGTTTCCTTGTTATATAACCGACCAAAGCGAGTTGAGCTCAAATAGGGACAAATAATGCCAACTGAACTTGCTTTGGTGAAAGTATGAATAGGTCACTACAACCTATCCATACTTGGGGGTCTTTACCTATACCTAGTCATCACTGAGGTAAGGAAGATAAACGTTAGATCGCTGCTTTCACTGCTTTAGCCAGTTTGCCAGCTGCTTCTTTAGGATCTGCTTTCGGGTCATTGAAGAAGTTAGTAACAACATCGTAGATTGCACCCTGTGCATAACTCGTCGTCGATAGACCATGCGCCATACTAGGCACTAGGTCGCCTGTATCTGCACTTGCTTTAAATGTAGACATTGAATCTAATGCACATTGGTCAAACTTAGACATATCCATATCTAAACGAACAGGAATCGAGCCTTTATTTAGGTTGAATACTTCTTGGAAGTCTTTGGTTAGAATCGTTTTCGCTAAGTCTTGTTGCGCTTTTTGATTCGCGCTATCACCTAGCTCAAAAAATGCGAAGCTATCGATATTGAAGGTAAACTGACCGCTTGTACCTGGTGCTGGTGCACAGATGTAATCTTTACCCGGCACTTTACCTGCCGCTGTAAACTCACCTTTCGCCCAATCACCCATGATTTGCATCGCCGCTTCACCATTGATAACCATTGAGGTCGCTACGTTCCAATCACGGCCCGGCGAGTTTGAATCGATGTAGTCACGGATTTTCTGGAACTTAGTGAACACTTGAGTCATTTTATCACCAGACAGAACATCCATATCTAGCTCAACAAATGCCTTGTTGTAATCTTCGCTACCCAGTACTTCCAAAGCGACCGCTTCAAATACTGTGGCGTCTTGCCAAGGCTGACCACCATGCGCAAGAGGAATATAACCCGCTGCTTTAATTTTCTCAGCGGCAGCAAAGAACTCATCTAAAGTTGTTGGAACTGATACGCCTGATTTTTCTAAAACTTCAGGGTTTGCCCATAGCCAGTTAACACGGTGAACATTCACAGGAACAGCTACGTATTCCCCATCCCACTTCATCACATTGGTGACAACAGATGGAAGAATCGAATCCCACTGCTCTTTTTGAGCTGTTTTTTCCAAAGTCGTTAAGAAGCCTAAACCACCCCACTCCTGAATATCATGACCTTTAATTTGTGCTGCCGATGGTGGGTTTCCCGATACTGCACGTGTTTTTAATACAGTCATGGCACTTTCACCGCCGCCACCAGCAACCGCAAAATCTTTCCAGTTATGGCCTTGCTCTTCAAGCATCTCTTTTAGAACAGCAGCCGATTTTGCTTCTCCGCCCGCAGTCCACCAGTGAAGTACTTCAACTTCACCAGCATGAGTAAATGAGGCAGCAGATAAAAGCGATAAGGTAAGTAGGGTTTTATTAATTTTCATTATTATCTTCCATGTATTGGATTAGACGACGCTCCATGAAGAGCGTTACTTAGCTAAACACCTTGCTTAACTAAACAAACCATCGAGCGTTCATGCTCGAACACCATTGAGTCTATCCAAGTATTTCCATAGTTCTGAAACAAACCGTAACCGCAATGTAACAACTACGTTACATTAAGCTTCAAGGCCTCGCGGTATATAGATTTGAGCCTTTAATCCGCGATTTTCAGTATTGTTAATAATGAGATCTCCACCATGCCCATGCAGTATATTTCGACATATTCCTAACCCAAGACCATGCCCTTCTGAATCTGTTGCTATACGAAAATAGGGTTCAAATACCGCTTCAAGTTTCGATTTGGGTATGCCTTGTCCATGATCTGTTACGGTGATTTTAATCCACTCTTGGGTCTGAGTAGTGACAACCTCAGCCCGCTCACCATACTTTACTGCATTATCAATAATATTAGTTATAACCCTCTTGATCGCTAATGGCTTAGCCACTATTGGTACAAGTTCAATTGGGTAAAACTTAACCTTCTCTTCATATTGATTATGCGACTCAATGACAGACTGAATGACTTCTGCGATATCAATTTGAGCGTTATTTTCATGAAGGTCTGTATCTCGAACACACTGTAATGCACCTTTTACCATGATCTCTAATTCATCCAAGTCTTTATTAAACTTACCTCTTTTTACATCACTCTCTAATAGCTCTGCTCGTAAACGTAACCGAGTAATTGGTGTTTTCAAGTCGTGTGAAATCGAAGAAAATAGATGCTCTCGATCTGAAACATAATGCCGAATTCGACTCTGCATGCGGTTAAAAGCACGTGTTGCCGTCACTAATTCACTCGCGCCCTCTTCTCTAAGTGGCGGTTGGTCGATATCCATGCTCATCTCATTCGCAGCTTTCGCGAGGCGCTTTAAAGGTTTCACCTGTCTCTTCACTAACAGATAAGTCAACAAAAGTAACAGCATGGTCGACAGCACTAAGAAAATGACCTGTTCTCGACCTAAAATAGTGTCATCTAAGGTGACATATGGGGCAGGAAGAAGTGCTGCGATATAAAGCCATTCGTTAGTGGCTAACTCTATCTGAACAACCAAAATCGGTGGGGCAATATTGCCTAACGTTAAGGTATGGTGTGCCCACGACTTAGGAAGATCACTCAAGTAAATATCATTTTTCAAAAGCCTTAAATGCTCGGGCTTAGAAAAATCAACCGAGACCGATGACACCTTATTAAGCTTCTGCTCTAGCACTTCAGTAACCGCATTGACGGAGGTAACTTTCAATCGAGTATCAGGAATTGGCTCAACCAACAGTTTCTCTTTGTTGAACGAAACAAAAAAACGTGTCCCGCCCATATTTCGAATTTGATCAAGGACGATGTGCCGATAATTGACAGGAAGAGACTGGAAAAAGGTCACCGTCGAAGCAAACATAGTAGCCATGCTCGAAGAGGCGGAATGTATCCCCTCTATTTCTTTTTGTTTCGACTCCACATACCAAATTGACGTAGCAATCCCTTGCGCAATAACCACTGCAAGTAGAGTCAGCAATAACGTTCGCGCCACCAAAGAGTTTGGTTTTAAACGTAGCTCTAAGCCCATAATTCACTCTCGTTTTGTTTAGTATTTACTTTGGTGGGATGTTATTACTCGATCTTATGAGTCGTTAGCATTCATGAATAATTGGCTCTCATGACTGTTAGTTCTCATAAGTAACAGGCACGGCCAATATGTACCCATTACCACGCATGGTTTTTATGTAATGTGGAAACTTTGCACTGTCACCTAATCGATTTCTCAAGCGGCTTAATTGAACATCGATTCCCCTCTCAAAAGGCAGTGATTCCCTTCCTTTCGTAGCAATTGAAATCGTATCTCGGTCCAAAACTTCATTAGGTCTACTGAGAAAGAGCATCAATAATGAAAAGTCACTGCCCGATAAGTCGTGAGATTGATTGGTTTCACCGTTTTCAATGCGGTGAGCCAAGGTATCCAATACCCAATCACCAAACACTATCGCTTTAGACACCCCTTCTTGAACAGGTTCGTTAATGTGAACTCTTCTGAGAACCGCCTTAATTCGAGCAATCAACTGCCTTGGATTAAACGGCTTGGCTATGTAGTCATCTGCGCCGATTTCTAATCCAATAATTTGATCTGTTTCATCAGATACCGCTGTCAGCATAATAATCGGAACCGTCGAGATTTTACGTAGCTGTTGGCACAAACTAAAACCATCATCTCCCGGCAGCATGACATCCAATAAAATCAAATCAGGGAAGTCCTTTTGATCGATATAGGTATGTAAGCTTTCACCATCTTCAACCGTGGAAACACTAAATCCTGACTTATTCAGATACTCATCAAGTAATTCTCGAATCTCCAAATCATCGTCAACCACTAGAATATGTGTTTTGGCCTTCATCTTTGTTACCTAAATTCAACAAATATCTTACATAGTGTATAGATTAGACAAGATGTCACTTATTGATATTTTTATAAAATTTGATTGCGTCACAGACCCCGATCACATCTCGTTAAACCTACACTAGCCTCCAAGCTACTGTTAAATAGGTGAACAGAGTGGCAACTCAAATGAATGAGTCTACACTCTATTAATACTAAGAAATAATAAGGCTAGGCCATGTTTTTCAATCGAAAAATGGATTTTTTGCGCTCTTCTCTGTGCCACAAGTTTATAACCCTGAAATTTGCCCTTTTAGCTCTCATCATGAGCACTATTTCTCTCTCAGTAAATGCCGACTCACCTCGCTATAAAATCGGCATGGCGCTTTGGACAGGCTATCCTGAAAATGTACAAGGATTTAAAGATGGGCTTGCTGAAAAAGGCATAGACATAGATAACCAAGTCGAATTCGTAGAAGGGGTTATTTCTAGTGATAAAGCAATTCAAAAACGAGCTGCCGAAAAGATCAAAGAGAGCAACGTTGATCTGGTTTATTCACTCACAACGCCTGGTACAGTTATCATCAAAGAAACTCTTCCTGAAAGTACACCTATCGTATTTTCCATTGTTACCTACCCTGCTGATTCAGGATTAATTGAATCGTTTGAATATTCAGCCAACAACTTGGTTGGGACCAGTAACTACGTTCCGCTTCAACATTATGTGGCGTTAATTTCAGAACTCGCACCCAATACCAAATCCGTCGCTATTTTTCATAGAAAAGGTGAACCGAATTCTAATATCCAAACCACTAACCTTATTCGCCTACTCAAGCGAAAAAACATCATGGCTCTGAATATTGAAGCGGTAGACATCAACGACCTCACAGAGCAAGCTAATCAGGTTGCCGGCCAAGTTGACCTTTTTATAACCACGACAGATACCCTACTGCAAAATGGTGGAGAAACAGCACTCATCAAAATTTCACTGGAGAACAAAGTGCCTATTCTCAGTTCAAACAAAGCAGGCATTCTTAGTGGTTCGACTTTTGGCCCTGTAGCCGACCTCTATGTTTTAGGCAAAATGTCCGGGCATAAAGCCGCTGAAATACTACTCAATGGAACAAGACCAAGTCACATCGAATCGGATCTACAAGAACAACCAACGTTTTTAATCAATAGCCAGAGCGCTTCATTATTAGGGCTAGAAATAGATAAAAACAGTTCCGATAAATACCAGTGGTATGAAAACGAGTAACACATGAATTTAATACAAAAGCTCACAATCATTGTTGTTGGCCTGACACTTTGTGTCATGCTGGGGATGGGCTTTACCGCATTTTCAATATCTCAAAATGCAATGGAAAAGAATACATTTAACCAGTTAAATGGAACATTAGAACTCGTCACCAATGTCATTGAAAAGAATAATAAGAACTTACAATCTATCGTAGAAATCACAGCACGTAATAGAAACATTAAAAAAGCGCTCGATTTAGGGATCAACCGAGGCGTTGCTCAAACTCTAAATGATACGGCTAAATCCTATAGCAACATCAACTACCTGTTAGTCGTCGATTATGATGGCTACGTGTTTTCATCTTCTACTTCAACAAGCGCCAAAGAAAAATTTTTTGGCGAAGACTTACTGCTTGAAAATGTCGAACAACATGAAGTTTTTCAAAGCTTGCTGAAAGATCGTTCGTATATAAGTTTGCCTGGCCCTGATCCATTTCTTGGCTCACTTCAACAACAAGATACATCACAATCAACTAAGCCCACTCCGAAAATATCTCAATGGGTCGCTAGCCCAATTAGACAGCATAATGTCTTAGTCGGCTGGGTTATCATCTCCACTAACTGGAACAGCAGCTATCGCGACTTACTCAATAACTCAATCGAGCGGCTTCAAAGTGCTTACTACCCTATTCTCTCTATCTCACTAACAAGTGGAACAATTAACACCCATACGTTAATCGTGGGAGAAGAGGTTGAAGAGGTTGACATATTTGAAGCAGAAAAGATTCTCACACTGGATGACAGCCCCTACATTCTGAGTATTTCATTTGATAGAAAAGAAGCCTTAAGGGAGATGACAACAATACGTGACGGAATGAGTTATATACTGGTGATAGGTGCTTGTTTCCTAGCATTGACCATGTTTGCCTCTATTCGTTATCTCGTCATCCACCCGATTACCCGTTTGATCTCTCACATAGAAAAGCTAACTCGGGAAGGACTAGGTTACAAAATACCAAATTCAGGTAGTGCGGAAATATCCCTAATTGCAAAATCAATCAATGACTTAGCTCAGCAACTTGATAATACCACCACATCAATGTCCCGCCTTGATGAAGAGATAGCCGAAAAAGAAAAAATAATGGCAAAGGAAGTGGAAACGAGTACTCGATTAACGTCGATACTCGATACTGCTGCTGACGGCATTATTACCATCGATCGACAAGGAAAAATGCTTACATTCAATCAATCGGCTAAAGCCATGTTTGGCTACGAAGAGAGCGACGTGTTAAACCATCCCGTTAATATGCTGATGGATGATGATCATGCTATGAAGCATCAAAGCTATATGAATCACTACATGCATACGGGTGAATCTAAAATTATTGACTATAAAAATAAAAAAGGAATGTCAGGAAGAGAGCTCATTGCAAAAAGAAAAAACGGTGACCTTTTTCCAATAACCTTATCTGTCGCAAGAGTTGAGACTGAGAAAGGCACTATTTTCTCAGGTATTATTAAAGATATCACCGAGTTTAAACGATCAGAAATCGCGTTAATCAAAGCAAAAAATGAAGCTGAACAAGCTGCAAAACTCAAGAGTGAATTCCTAGCTGTGATGAGTCACGAGATCCGAACACCAATGAATGGAGTTATCGGAATGCTGGATTTATTACTTGATAACGATCTCAGTACAACGCAACACCATCAAGCCTATTTGGCTCACACAAGCGCTGTTTCTCTTCTTCACCTCATCAACGATATTCTAGACTTTTCCAAAATCGAAGCAGACAAACTTGAACTCGACGAACACCATTTTGACTTACGACGCCTATTGGGTGATTTTTGCGAATCAATGGCCGCTAACGCAAATAAACCCCGTATTGAAATTATTTTAAACACCATTGAAGTCAATGAAAGTTTAGTCATGGGCGACAGTACAAGAGTTAGGCAGGTATTTGCTAACCTGCTCGGCAACGCCATCAAATTTACAGAAGAAGGAGAGATTGTTGTTGAGGCAAAATTGGTTGAAGAGTCTGACTCAACATGGCGTCTATATGGTTCAATCTCGGATACTGGTATCGGTATTCCTCAAGATCAAATTTCCAGTCTATTTGATAAGTTTAGTCAAGTAGACGCCTCGACGACTCGAAAATACGGCGGCACTGGGCTTGGATTAGCGATTGTGAGCAAATTATGTACTCTGATGGAGGGCAACGTGTGCGCCCACAGTGAAATAGGTAAAGGGAGCAGATTTGATTTTAACCTTGTTATCGGTAAATCTTCACGCTCAGCTCAAGTGCTACCAAAAGCGGATATAAGCCAGCTATCAATATTAGTCGTGGACGACAACGCCATCAACCGTGAAGTGTTGAAAAAGCAGCTTCAACATTGGGGAGCACATGTTTTAGAAGCAGATGGTTACGATCAAGCACTCGATCGATGCCATGGAGCGAAGCGTTCAAGCAGGAATATGTTTGATATCGCATTTCTTGATATGCAAATGCCGGGTAAAGATGGACTCGAGCTTTGTCAGGCTTTAAAAGCACATCCCGATTATCAATCCATCAAGTTGATCATGATGACCTCAATGGATGCTGTTGCCGACCAAAATGAATATAGAGAACGCGGTTTTACCGGCTACTTTACTAAACCCGCGACCACTTCAGATCTGTTCAACGCACTCAATGTCATCGCGACCGATAACTTCGATCGAAATCATGCGCTAGTTACACACAACTACCTCTCTAGTTTAGAGACCGCAGAAGAAGAGAGCCTACCGATTAACCCAAATCTTCAAATACTTATTGTTGAAGACAACCGAGTCAATCAAATCGTCATCAAAGGAATACTTCATCAATTTAACCTCGAAGCGACTATCGCTGAACACGGAAAAGAAGCGATAGAGATTTTATTAGAACGCCCTGATATTGATCTAGTTCTAATGGATTGTCAGATGCCAGAAATGGATGGATACGAGGCAACAAAACACATTCGAGATGGTGACGCTGGTGAGAATCATAAAGATATAGCCATACTTGCGATGACAGCAAATGCCATGGTCAGTGATAAGCAAAAATGTTTAGCGGCTGGCATGGATGATTTTCTAACGAAACCGGTTAATAAGTTACTCGTTAAACAGAAAATATACGAATGGACTAAGCAGCGCGAACAAGCTCAAACGTCGCAAATGGCATCTATGAGATCTGAAAACTAAAGGGAAATACGTTTATTAATTAGGTTTAGAGAGAAGATACCTATAATGACAATGCATTCATAATAGGCTTCTCCTTATCTGATTTCTAGACGGTGTTATCTTGCTAACCAATAGCAAAAAGAATAGTGAGTACTGAAAAAAGTGAAAATAAGCAAGTGCGGCTAACGACGCCGAAATTTGAAGGTTGAATCATTTCTTGATGTTGTTCCATATACGCTCCGAGTTTCTGTGACAGTGTCATTACAATATGATGAATTTCCGAAACTTTCTCAACCACATTAAGATTAACTTTTTATTACAGTGCCTAAATTAGTTCTACTATTTATAATCTTCCTCTCATTTATTCCGCAGGCCGTTACGACCACCCATCTCCGTAACTTAAAAATTAAATTGAAAACTTGCATGTTATGTCGTTCTTCTTCAAATGCTGCTTGATAGATTTGCCATTGCCTTAAGATTTTTATCTACTCCTTTAAAGCTGAAAAATCCTTATTGAAAATAGAAGTAGGAACCTCATGACCCCTTTAAAGTTTGCTGTTGATGACGGCTCAACCAATGTAAAAATTAGCTGGATTGAAAATGGTGAAATTCGCACAGTTATCTCACCAAACTCGTTCCGTAAAAGTTGGAAAAGTGCGGCATTAAGAAAAGACAAAAAAGTATTCAATTACACGATAAATGCCACCAAATACACTTACGACATGACGTCTGACAAAGCACTAGAAACTACCCATGTCGACTATCAATATGACGATTTGAACCTTCTTTCTGTTCATCATGCGCTACTTCAAACTGGCATCAAACCCGGCCCTGTAAAACTGGTTGTCACCCTACCTATCACAGAATATTACGACGCTGAAGATTGCCAAAAAAATGAAGATAAGATTGCTCGTAAACGTGACAACCTTATGCGTGAAATTGAGCTCAATAAGGGCGAGCTTTTTGATATTGTCGATGTCGAAGTGATGCCAGAAAGTCTACCTGCTGTTCTATCCACTTTGTTGATGCAATCTGTCAGTCAGTTTAACCGCTCACTGGTTATCGATATTGGCGGAACTACACTTGATATGGGAGTGATTGTCGGTGAATTTGATGATGTGTCGGCCATTTATGGTAACAATGAAATCGGTGTATCAATGGTCACCGATGTTGCTCGTAAATACCTTGCCGCGGCTGACAGTGATTCAAGCTATCTGGTAGCCAATGAGCTAATCAAACAAAGAGATAATCTTGATTTTGTGCGTGAAGTCGTCAACGATGAAAGCCAAATATCTCTTATCATTAGCAAAATTGAAACCAAAATTGAAGAGCTTGGTAAACAGGTGGCTCATGAAGCGAAGAAGTTCTCTAAGAACCCTAATCGGGTTTATCTTGTAGGTGGTGGCGCAAGCTTAATCTACCCTGCAATCAAAGATGCGTATGGCACCTTGGGTGATAAAGTCATCTTAGTCGATAACCCACAAGAAGCACTTGCGCGCGAGCTTTGCCTTTACCATGCAGATGGAGAAGCCGTTTCACTATCAACTAACGAACTGTCAACAAACGAACTAACAGAGCAAGAATTCTCAGCTCATGACGTGCCAGTTAAAGAGGTCGTTAATGTCTGATCGACTAAAGCGAATAAGCTATTCAATACACCTCGACCCGCTAAATAACCCCGCAGATCTGTACGCAAGTAAGGTTCTCCATCAGCTTGCGGATAAACAGAAAAAGCTATGTTCTGATTCAATTGAAGATAGTGGACTCGCCCTACATGAAGCTAAAAACGTTCATAAAAACATATATTTAAGTGGCTTGTTTTTACATTTGCTCAACCCTGAGTTGTCTCAACATTTAAGTGCTCAACTGACAGAGCAGCAAATCACAGGGTTTACTTTGGAAAAAACGTTACAAGGTCTCGGGTATAATCTTTCAAATCAAGATCTAGAAAGTCATGACGCATTAAATGCGGAGCGATTTGAAACTTTAGCGACGACGATCTGTAATCGCGTAGCGAAAGAAGCAGCCTTAACCCGTGAGCACGTCGCCTCCATCCCTGAATCATCTACAAAGGGCAATGTAGATAACATCAGCAATATTGATTCAGACATTATTATGGCGACTAAAGGCCAAAATGATCATTTGATTGATATGGTTAACGCGCAGGCAAAAGAGTTAACTGAGCTAAAAAAAATGGCATCAGACCAACATCAACTGATTAGTTCATTAACCAAATCGATAAGCTCAGGTCAGACTCAAAACCTTAAAAAGACAGTAGAAGAAGAGAGCTTTCCCGTGATTGATCTCAATGAACGATTGGCGCATGTTCAGAGAGTCAAAAAGAAGGGATTATTTTAAGCCTACAGATTCTCTTATTTTTGATAACAAGAAAGGCGATAGCCTAAGCTATCGCCTTATTCAGGAGAAAGGTGAACAAAATATTGGGGGACTAATATTTTTTGAGAATATCAACGATCTCTTGTTTGTTATCTGCTGCGATGATGGCGTCAATATCGTCATCGTTTTGGAATAATTCTGATAACGCCATGATTGTATTAATGTGACTGTCAGAGTCCATTGCAGCAAGTGTAATAGAGAGGTAGACATCACCGTTGTCTTCCGACTCTAAATCGACCCCTTCTTTAAATACCGTTACTTGCAGAGCAGCTTCATTTACACCATCTTCAGGGCGAGCATGAGGCATGGCAATCTTTGGTGCTAGAACATAGTAAGCGCCAATCTCTTTGTGCTTCTGTTTGATTGCATCTAGGTAACTAGATTGAATCTTATTGTTTGCAAGCAGTGAAGAGCATGTCACTTCCAGTGCGGCATCAACCGTTAAGTCCTTCTCAGAATAGATAACTACACCTTCGTTACCAATCAAATCAAATAGGCTCATGAAACAATCCACCCTAGAATTAAGCCAACTACACCAAAGTCAAAATCAGCAAACGTTGTTGCTTCAAGCCCTAAACCACCAAGTACAGGAAGTAGCAACATTGGTAAGAAAGAGATACACAGACCTTGAGCAAACGAACCTAGCACCGCGCCACGTAGGCCGCCAGTAGCGTTACCGTAAACCCCTGCGGCTCCACCTACGAAGAAGTGAGGTACAACGCCTGCGACAATGATGGTCCAGCCAAGAGCGCCTTGAACAGCCATTGCGAGTAAACCTGCGGCAAAAGAACATAGGAAACCGATTAGAACCGCGTTTGGTGCAACTGGGAATACCATAGGGCAATCGAGCGCCGGTTTAGCACCAGGAACCAGTTTGTCCGATATTCCCTTAAATGCAGGGACAATTTCAGCAATCAACATTTTTACACCTTGCAGTACGATATAAACGCCACCTGCAAAGATAAGTGACTGCATGAATGTAAATACGACCCAGTTCTGGCCACTTGAAACGGTTTCTACAAATTCCCCACCCGCAATCACAGACGCAAGCATAAAGAAAATAGACATTGTAGTTGCAACCGCGACTGGCGTATCGCGCAAGAACATTAAGCTCTTTGGTACTTGAATATCTTCCGTTGTTTTCGACGTGTCGCCAAATTTACTACCAACGAAACCTGAAACTATGTAAGAAAGAGTTGAGAAGTGCCCGATAGCAAGTTGGTCGGTACCCATCACTTTCTCAGTGTACTTTTGGCCTAGAGCTGGCATCACAACCATTAGCGTACCAACTAAGATTGAGCCAATGGCGACGAGAGCGGTGCCTGTAATGCCTGATGTAGATAAAATAACGGCTACCAGCATAGACATAAACATGGTGTGGTGACCAGTTAAGAAAATATATTTTAGTGGCGTCAAACGAGCCCAAACAATATTAACGATAAACGCGAAGAACATAATTAAGGCCATTTCATAGCCAAATGCTTCTTGGGCTAGTGCGACAATTGCCTCATTATTAGGAATAACACCACTTACCCCAAACGCCTCAGAAAATACAATTGAAAAGTTATTTAGTGCTCCAACTAGAGCACCCGCACCAAACCCTAATATAAGGAAACCCATTACGGTTTTAATTGTTCCTTTCAATATTGTAGATACATCTGCTTTCTGCGCAATCAATCCAATAAACGCAATTAAGCCGACCATAATTGCTGGCTCTTTTAATAAACCAAGCATGAACTCGAAAAAGTTTTGCATAATTATAACCCTACATGAAAGATTTCAGTTGTTCTTCAATCGATGCCTTGTCAAAGATATTCTTAAGGCTAATAATATTCTCTTTTCCTGATTCTTTTAACTGGTTAGCCACGTCTGTTGCGGCTACCCAAATATCCGCAGTACTTGATGCTGCTGATGATAAGTCTTCATGATCAATCTCAGCTTCGAAGCCAATTTTTTTAGCCACCTCTTTAACTGCCATTTCCATCATTAGTGAAGTACCAAGGCCGTTACCGCAAACTACAAGAATCTTTTTCATAATATTTGTCTCAATTGGATTTAATGTTTGAGAAATTTCATTCTCTTATTGTGTGAGAGCATAATAAGCGAAACACCACCCATCAAACGCGACTTCAATCACAAACCCAGAATGGGATTGTGATGAAGATCACCTAAAATCACGAGTAAATTTCAGATTGAGATCTTGATCAAACTTAGATTTTTAACAAGAATATGAAACTTTGTTTACAATGGGAATTAGACCGCCTTGGGGAGCTATCTAAGCGGAGAGAGTTTTATGAATAGCGGATAGAGGGTTAACGATTATTACTTTCCGTAGTCTGTAAGCATCTTTTTAAGCATGCTATTAACATCCTTCGTCTTTTTATTTCTTTTAGTTAATTGGCTTAAAGAGGTCGGTAACGGAGTGATAACTGATTCGCTGACTTCATCTTCAACTTTATCTTTCATTTTCTGCACCGCAGGAAGTAGCATGCGAATTTCTACATTTTCACGATTAACAAGGACAACAATATTGTCTGATTCCACTTGCGTAATCGTTAACAGTCCATGCTTTACTGATTCAACCTGTTCGCCAACCATAATCGATTCTGGTGCAACATCGCGATCGGTAAGTTGCCCTACTCGTAATTTAGCAGCGCTGATTGAACGTACATTTCCGGTATTATCAAACGTTACGATAACAGTATGCGTATTATAATACTCAACTACTGTCACATAGCCATGCCTATTTGTTTTGAATCTAGCCCCTATTTTCATATCATGTGGAGCTTCCATTTTCTTCACGTACATACTCTCTTAATCACTTTAACTTAATATCTCAGTAGCTATATTTTTATCTTCGTGATGATATAATTATTAGGTCGAGTAAATTATATACCCATACAAGCCCAAGATGAATCGCTAAAGCGTAATGATTGACAGAAAACAGACTTAGTTTTCGTTAATATCCTATCGATAAATAATCCATGACTTAGATCGTTACCAAAACGTAAAAAACCATTTCATATGCTTATATTCACGCTATTGACTATTGTACTCCTCAAACATTAGTGAGATGCCTATACGATAATCAATAGATTGACCTACCCATAATTAGGACAAACACCCTGCACAATTTACTATGTTCATTGCTCAGTATCGCTGTTTACATCAAACACTACTTTAATCTCTACACCTGTACCAAGTTTTGAGTGGCAAGTAATCTCACCATTAAAGCCATATTTAACTATGTTATAGACAACACTCATACCTAAGCCACTACTGCCCTTACCCAGCTTACTGGTATAAAACGGATTAAATACCTGCTCCACTTGCTCTGCTGCCATTCCATTTCCATTGTCCCGATACAATAACTCGACTTTACTTCCCTTGTGATTAGCACTGATATTGATCTTCCTGTCGTCTACCTGATCGAAGGCATGAGTAATTGAGTTTTCAAAAAGATGATAAAAAAGCTGCTCAAGTTGCTTTCCATTTCCCATCACAAAGAGCTCACAAGCAATATCGACATTTACATTTATAGCTGGTTCTAGCTCTTCAACGTGGAGGTTTATTTGAGCTGCTTCGACATACTCTTTCATGTTTAATCGCTCAGGCTGGGTATCATATTGCTGGGAATCTAACTCCTTGAATCGCCCAACGAGTAAAGTAGAGCGTTCAATGTTCTTAGTAATAAATTGAACCGCTTCCGTTGCTTCTTCTAAGTACTCCAATAACTGTTCTTTTGATACCTCATCACAGGATAAATAGTTTTCAATTTCGGCAATCTTATCCCCCACACAAGTATTCGCCGTATAAGCAATGCCCAAAGGCGTATTCATTTCATGTGCAATACCCCTGACAAGGTAAGCAAGCGCAGACATTTTTTCTGTTTCAACAAGCTGCTTCTGCATCTCTTTCAGTTTTTTATAAGACGCTTTGATTTGCTCGTTGTTTTCCAGAATAAGTTCATTGGCGTTAGACAATTCACAGTTGCTCTCTTCCAGCTCTAAAGTACGCTCACGAACAGTCTCTTCTAATCCTTCTTGCTGACGCTTTAACGCAGCTTCATTTTGAGCCAAAGCTTTGACTGTATCGTTAAACCCTTGACCCAACTCCCCAAGCTCATCAATGCGTTGAACATCAAAATCAACCTCCCTACCCCCTTCTCGAACCTCATTTGCCGCAATAGTCATAACACGTATTGCTTTAGTTAGACCACGTGCCAGCAATATTGCAAAAAGACTACCTACAGCAACTGCTAAAAGCATATAAAAGTAGCCATTCCTATTAATGACTTGCAGGTTATCAACAATATGCTCTCGGTTTAAACTCACTCTCGCCCAACCGATTTTTTCTCCATTAACAAAAACAGCGGTCGCAATATCTATCTGATTATTACTCTCAAATAGAATGAGCGTACTGAGTGAATCCTCTAACATTCTTACACTTGTTTCATCGTCGAGGAAAAGACCAACATGCTCTCTTTGACTATGAGCTAACACCTTATTGTCGTTATCTGTAAATAGAGCAAAGTTTAAGTTTGGAAAAAGCGATTGTGAGTTAATCACCTCCTCCATTCCGATGTAATCGTCTGCCAAGATCCATGATGTCCCATTTGCCGCCAACGTTTTTACTAAGGCAATAGATTGCTCTTTACTTTGCTGGTATAAAAACTGCTGCTGCTTATCGACTAAATCAATCACAAAGATCGTCATCAAAATGGCATGAGTTAACGCTACCCCCCAGAAAAGCTGACGAGATACAGTCTTGGTAAATACCGTTTGCCACCAAGTATGCTTATTGCCTTCATTCAGAGCTATGTTCATTGCTCTATCTTTTTAACCTGCTTATCGTACGTCTTTATAAAATCGTGAATCACTTGATAAGTTTCGTCCGTCGCCAACTCAAATTTTGACAGCTCTATGCGCTGTAAAATTTTTTGTCCTTCACTGTCCTCATGCAAACCAACCAATAACTCAGCAACTCGCTCGACCATTGCTTTGGGAATATCCGTTCTCACTACAAAGCTATTATTAATCAAGGGTTTTGTTTTCCATTTCACCGTTAATTCTTCTGCGAGTTCAGGACGCTCCTTACTCAGCGCTCTCCACGGTGGAGGCCAAGTAGAAGCGGCGACGGTTGTCCCTAGATAAACGTTCATAATGGAGGATTCTTGTGAACCAACGTAATGATTATCGAGCTCTTCCATCACCTCGACACCATTTTGTTGAAGATAAAGCTGAGGCATCATCGTGGCGGCCAACGCGGTGGGTGCAGGATAACTAACGGGCTTGCCTATTAAGTCTGCGGGGGTATTTATATCGCTATCCTTGCGGATAAGAATAATGCCACGAAAATTTTGATCATCTCCCATTTTGGCAAACACACGGTATCCATCGTCGATTGCATTGATGGTCTGAAACGGATTAGGTAAAGAGAAATGGAATTTTTTATCCGCTAACTTTTTATCAAATGAAGCATAGTTTCTCGAAGCCTCTAATCTGAACGTAACACCATCACTATTGTCGTTAAGGTACTTCATAAGGGGAGAAAATACCTCATGCAAGCGCTGCGGGCTACAAGCGCTAATCATCAGAAAGCTGATAAAGACAAGGCACCTTTTCACGAGTACACCAACACATCAATTTATGATGACTTTAGTATAGTCGGGGAAACGGTTTGCCGTTGTAGATATAGGCGAGGTAGATTTACTTACTATGTCAGTCAAACTCAATTGATTTAGTAGTAATCAATTGACTACTTTATCTTTGGCATCAGAAACGAAAAAGGCCAGATAATTCATTGAATTATCTGGCCTTTAGAATATGGCACGCCCTAGAGGATTCGAACCTCTGACCACATCCTTAGAAGAGATGATTGTCGCGAACACAGTGAAACATCACGAACTATAAAAATCTGAATTTATAACGCAATTACAACAAGATAGATAGCATCATGACATAAGTCAAGATTCATAATGTTTCACCCTATTCCATATTATTCCATCCTTACTTGACTAGTTACTTGACTATAAACCGCCAATATTCGATTATTAAGTGACCATGCAATTCTCACTAAACCACCAATACCGGAGATAAGTGATGCTGACAGTTGTAGAGATCAATGCCCTACCAGCAAAGAAAAATCCCTACTACGTCTGGGATAAAACAGCTGAGCGTGGAAAAGGTCGTTTAGGTATTCAAGTAGCACCGACCGGAGCAAAGTCCTTCAAATTTCGTTACTTCAAAGATTCAAAAGCTGTTTTTATTCCTATCGGGCGATTTCCAGGGGTCACTTTAGCTAGAGCTAGAAAAACGGCTGAGTCATATAGCGAATTACTATCACAAGGTATAAATCCTCTTGATTACTTGAAAGAAAAAGAGTCAGAACAAGAGTACTTAGCGCAAGAATTACAGCGTTCAGGTTCATTCGAGCAATTAATCGAGCTATATACACTAGACAAGTGCAAACGTGGCAAAAGAAACTATGAAGATGATAAGCAGAAAATCATCAGCAATATCTACCCATATGTAGATAAGACACGTAGGGCGAAGGAGTTTGAGCCCAGTGATTTCATGGAAGCACTCAGCATTCCTATCCAAGAAGGCTATGCCCCTAAAAGTAATAAGCTTCGTTCCTATTTGCACGCCGCCTTTGAATTTGGATTAAAGAACGACAACGATCCCGCCAGCAATAATTCAAATGTGAAATTTTCTCTGAAGTACAATCCTATCTCTGCTATTCCTAAACAAACTTATGCAGACAAAGCCGGAGATCGTTTTCTCAGCATAGAAGAGCTTATTCAGCTTCTCTATGACATGAACAACCGCTACCACGACTTAAAACTCGCGCCTTCTACTCGACGTTTTATCAGACTTTGCTTTTACTTGGGTGGACAGCGCCCCTACGAGTTAGCGAATACTAAATGGAGCGATATTAACTTTAGAGATAGAACCTTAACGATTCGAGCTGAAGTCTTTAAAACAAACCAGCCACACGTAATTCCTCTCACGGAAACGGCGATGGGGATACTTCAGGAATGCCAAGCAGACAATGCATTTAATAGTCCTTTTGTTTTCCATAAAAAAACCAAACCAACCGAAGCTATGCCCAGTAATACGTTAGCTCAAGCTATATTGACCTATAAACGGAATACAGAGATAGAGAACTTCATCGGTCGAGACTTCAGACGCACATTTAAAACACTGGGTGGTCAATTCAAAATCAGCAAGGAGATTCGTGACAGAATTCAAGGTCACGCTATCAGCGATGTATCCGGTAAGCACTACGACCGCTATGAGTATTTAGACGAGAAACGGGACGGGCTCAAACTGTGGGAGCAAGTCTTGAATAATAGGCTTGAAGAACATCGCCAGCAGCGACTGTAACCAAATAAATGGCTAGAACAAAAGCTCAGTCATACCCAATAAAGCCTAATTTGTAGACTAGTTAAATATTACCCTCATCAGAAGTCTGTACTTCTAGGAGCTCCTCAATGGGGACATCTAAATAGGTACACAGCTTACCGATCACATCCAACTCTACTCTTTCAGCTTCATCGTAATAAAGTCTAGTAATCGTTCCTCGGTTAATTCCAGTGTCCCTAGAGACTATTGATATCTTTAAGCGCTTCTCACCCATAATCCTAGATAAGTGGCAAATCACTTTAGTCCTAAAAATCAAATTATAATCTCCTATAGGTTAAACTAATTTGTGAATATGCAGTTACCTACTAATATTAATCTATAGGAAGGCATATTTTTTACTTCCAGACTAGATTGCATTGCTTTGAGTATAAATTGCTCTTCATTAGTTAACCGTGATCCTAGTCTCGAGTGTGGAAAGATCCACATATACGCAATTAGCTATTGGAGAATATGATGAACGTGACACCTATAGAGATTCAAACCGCCAGTATTTGCCTAGATATTACTGCATTCGAAAGCTTCGACCGATTAACCGAGGAAGAGGTCCGAGAATACCTACCATCAATCCGAAGCAAGATTTGGGAGCATGAGACCCATCTCAATTGCCATTTAACGGAAGGGTATGTTAATCACTTATCTGAACGTGCGATTGATATTCTATTGCATTTCCGACGGGGCGCCCCTCTGCTCGACGCAGGGTGGATTATTGAACAAATATCATCAAAGAAAAAGCAAACCTATCTTCATTGATTTGCTTTAAAGCCACCAGTGTTGCTGGTGGCTTTTTTCTACCGACAACAACAGCCTAGTTCATATACAGCGCTTTATTGATGAGATTGAGTCGCGGTTTCCAACTATTACATTTTCAATAGAGTCTTAGTATCGAGAGGGATAGTTAATGCCCTCTCCCTGTTCAGTAAAAGGATGCTTCTTAATAGCTAAGGTTACTACAAAACATGAGGCGTTAAGCCTATTTTGTTAAGTTCTTAGCATATTAAACTAAGCTTTATACCTCTATCATGATCATCTTTTCTGTAGCAGTTAGCCCCTTTGCATTGCCCAATTCGATCTCTAGCGATAGATATGGTTTCGTCAATCCTTTGATTGGGTAGAACTCTAGAGTCTGAGAGTTTGCTCAGTTGTTCAACGTAGCCCCTGCATTTGACCATTTCAGAAAAACTCCACAGCTCAATGGACAGCAATTTATCGATGTTAGTTAAGGTGTTGAATTCTGGCTTAGAGATGTAGAATTTACTTACCAGCTCAACTTCATCAAGGCGTAACCATGGATACTTGCTGCAAGAGGCGACAATTGTAGTCATAGCAGGTGTCGATAATTTTCCACTCTTAGCGTCAGACATTGCATAATCCAGCATAAAACTGGCAAGGCGATTGTATTCATCGATATCATCGATAACACCAATGACCATATACATCAGATCTGTACCAAAATCGCTGCGTACAGAGACATCCTCAACGTACAAGTACACCTCTTCACCAATTAGAGATTCGCTAAGAAGATCAGTTTTGACCAGCCGTGCGGGGTATGATTTGTTTGATGATGTGGCTGATCTCACCTCATTTTTTATCGTTGCGTGTATCCATGTACGTGCAATTTTTTCAATCGTGAATTTTCTAACATTTCTCATAATAGTGTTCAATTTTCACTTTAACATCTAAAATAGTAACCATTAGAAATCTCTGAGTAAAGCTATATTTTTCAGATGCTTGAGCTTAGGTTGGTGAGCATTTTTTTCTGCCCGCTTTGTGTGATTTTATGGTTAGTGTGCTTAACCTAAACCCAAAAGAAAGAATGGATTATTAATCCATTCATTAGGTAGCTAAGCGCAATGCTGCGAATCTCGTCTAAAGATCGATCTCGATTTAGACAACCTTTTAAGGTGCACCATTTAACTCAGTGCATACACGCTTCATTGAATGTACCATTTCTGAAAAATACTCTATTTCCTCATCCGTGTTTATTTGAGGACATTCATACTGCCTAAACTCAAAGGCATCTGCATTAATATACTCTCCACCCCGATACAGACTCACCAAAGGTCATAACTCCTTCATAGTTGGTATCAAAAGCACCATCGAGCAATAGCTCGCCTTTGTTAAAAATATGAAAATATTGAACTTTAATATCAGTGTAATTTGTGTTTGTGATGTAAATCGTTGTTGTAATATTTGTCGTTTTTATGGTTTTTAATTTTAAGATGAGGCGGTTGCGCCTCATCCTTGAGGTAGCCTGTGTGCTTGCTTATTGATGTCTAACTTTGATACGTTTTCAGGTTCATGAAACAACAACGCATCGTCTAGGCTTGAGCACTTTGCTGGTGGCGAGCTTTTTGGGGTTTTAGTGGGTTGGTTGCTGTGATAGCAACCTTATCTCCTACCTTTTGAATAATCATGATTATCCGATTTCTTAACGCCAGCCCTTAGTGTTCTGGTCTAGTTCCATCGGACACTTAATTTTAAGACCGTATGTTAATGAATTAAGAGATCTATGAGTTTGAAGAAAACACACAATAGTTATCCGCAGGCATTTGAAGATGAAGCCGTGTTGATGGTGCTGGAACAAGGCTACAGTGTTGCTGATGCGGCAAAGTCACTGGGGGTTGGCAAGAGCCACCTTGCAGTAAGCCTTTGTAGTTTGGCAGTACTAAAAGGAATAAAAAAACACACTTTATTACCGCTGCGGACTTACTGCTGCAATTAGCCACAGCAAAGAAGCAAGATCGGCTTGAAAGTTGTCTCAAACGGAGCATGCTGACGGAGGACAATAGAGTTTGATCTGAAAGAAGGTTTTATAACGCTAGTTATCTAAATGTGAAGCCTAAAGTTCGATCACTTTTCAGGTGCATTACAAGTGAACAAGTTACGATGAATACAATAAAGATTAATCAATTTTAAAAACGTTTTTGGACAGAAACGCGTTAGAGTTTAAGGTCTAACGCGCTCGGTATTTATTAGAACAAGTATCTTGAAACCTTAAACTCTTGTTATGCATAGACTCACGTTATTCAGGTAAACTGAATTGTTTCTGCTCTGGATGATGAACAACTAGATTAGCAACCTTATTTAGGTAGTCTATCGCTATATCAGCAACGAACTTATGGGCCTCAGCAAGATCCATTGAGGGAGTTTTGTTTGATGCTATGGTTTTCTTGAAACCATGTCGTGACTGAATGCCTGAAAACTGATAGTTGTTTGCGGTGTTTTTAAAGGCCTTGAGTAGCTTATTATCTACGTTAATTTCTATTCCTGTTATTTTAGAAAATGCCTCTAACGTTTCATACATTTTGTAGTAATTAACCCAGTCATGGTATAGGTCAAAATACTTTAATAGTAGATAAACGTCTTCTCTTTCCGTAGCAAGATTTAGCATAAAAAGTCGTATATCTTTACTTTTAGCGGCTTCAAACTCTCTACTAACCATATAGTTAGTCAACGAGTCAGGATGCCCGAGAACCGCCATATGCATTTGCTTTTCAGGTTTGAGTACCGATACTCCATTGTGAAGTAGTTCATCCAATTTTAGTCGCTGATGGTTAGAGTCAAGGATTAAGCATATGCCATTAAATATGGAAGTTAACTCGTACCCGACTTGCCAAACCGTTTCTGGGGACTCTTCCTCATCAAAGTAAATTGACGACAATCTAAAATCATCATTCATACAATCATGCCAATGATCGACACCACCAGAAACATCAAAATATACATTTGTTCTTTGCTCAGAGAAGGAACGGATTAACCTTAAGTCCCCACTAAGTAAGAATTCCCACTTACACGAATCTTCCATTTTTTCTCCTATGCATAACGCCAAGCTAACGTGCCCGAAACCGTGGCATACACTTTTGCGAAGCAAAGATGCCACGCGTTTAGGGTCAATGTTAAGCGCCTTGTTAGTTTTTTTACCAATAGGTCGGGTGTAAATTTGTTGTAATGATTTTATCCCCTAGCTTCTCCAAGTTGCATTTCTGGCATAAAAGCTGAAGGTTACTCACATCGTTAACACCCCCTAAGTTTAAAGGAACCATGTGATCTATAGATAACTTTCCTGCCGTGTGATACATAGAACTGAGATCTGTTTTGCAAATGGCACATAAGCCTTTCTCTCGACAAAATAGAGCACGCTCTAACCACTTAGGCCAATAAGTATTTCTTTTTAATACACCATCTTTTTTTAAAAGTTCCGGTTCATCGATTAACATCAACCCCTTTATTTCGTGGGCGATTTTCTTATTGAACTCTATTAAAAAGCAGCGATCTGAAAACAAAAGATTAAAAACTTCAATTTTGATCATTGGTGTTAAGTTGTCACGAGCAAAATCAAGTAAATACTCTGTATGATATTCGAATAAGTCGGTTTCTTCCGCTACCCACTGTGTACCTGTACTCATGTAGTACTCTTCAGGAGACATGACTTTTAAATCATACTCGTTACACCACTGTATTATCTCTTCACTGGAGTACTCATCTCCACCTGCATCCATCAAGTAAAAATAGAAATACTCATTTATGTTGTGCTCTATGTAGTCATGTAACAAGCTATTTTTAACTGGTTTCAGTGCTTGATTATCAAAGTCTGAGGCAACTTCTAAAGGTGAATCACCATAGTCCTCGAACACAACAGTCCTAATTGAGTCTGCCAATTTATAGCTAGCACAAAACTTAAAATCATGATGTTTAGGAAACAAATTTCAACTCCAATCCTATTTATTGCCACTTAAAATCTAACGCCAAATTAAGATATGAACAACGCCACTACCTTACTTAGAGCATTGTGCCATAAACACTAAACTTCCTTGAAGTGAGGGCACCAAGCGTTATGAATCACTCTTAAATTTATTGTTATATTTTATTCGCCACATTCCGCTTCAAATTGGGCGAAAGTCTCTTCAATTCCCTTTCGAACTTCGTCTTCACATAAGTGACAAGCAAAATACACTATTCTATCTCTATCTCCTGTCACGTACTCTGAACAATGCTCACAAGGCATAATCCGCCAACCTTGTACTCCACAAGAAACACACACTTCAACGCCTTCAATTACCACAACAGTCGCTGTCTCCGACTCACAATTGTGGCAATGCCCTACTGGTAAACAGTTGTATAGATCTTCATCATCTTCATAACCTCCGTGATAAACTTTTACGTATTCATCAAGCGCATATTTTTCTGAGATTTCACCTGAACAATGATTACACCCGTTACTACGTAATAAGAAATATGAAACCGGCTTATTACAATGCTCGCAGGGAATAGCCGTTTTAATTTCTGTCGGTATTTCGTCTTTTACATCACATACGAGACATTCAAAATCTTTACCCCAATAGTTTGTTTTCTTCACTACTGCGGAATTAAAGTGGCACGAGGGACACGTCAATACTTCAGTACCTTTCTTTTTTTCATTCTCAATATCTTTATCTATAGCGTCATACTTCACTTGCAAAAAGTCAGTGTTTCGGTAGATACGTTTATTAAACCTTTCGAAGTGCTTAAGATAACTATCAAATGTTTCGGACCACTGTTTTGTCACTAAGTCATACAGATAATACCAAGATGCCCAGTGCTCAAATATCACAGTTTTTCTGTTTTCACCAAAGCCAGTATGGGCAAAATGAACAATTTGGTTACGATGCTCGCCTAAAGCTTTGAAGTTATCCATAGCTTCTTTTTTAAACTTCTCACCACAAATGTTTTTTAACCTTTTCTCAGATTGCTCTAAGTAAACCGAGTGAAAATTACCATTTTCGAAACTAGTGATTTTTGCGTCTTCAGGACGAGTAATAATGAGAGCCCAATGCTCTTTCATAAGCCTAGCTTTAAACAATAACTCTATCGCCGTGTAGAGGTCTATTACTGAGCTTCGCGGAGAGTCTTCCAGATTTTCGAAAGATGAATTTAAAAAAAGAATTGCATTCTGGACTACAGAGTCAAACCAGTCATCTTTATTTTGCTTTCTTTGTTGTACAGATTGCCCCATAAGGCCTCCAAAAAAATATAACGAATGATATGGACTCCCTCTACACGAGCCGCAGCGTGCCATCGTTAACTATGAATACGCTTAGAAACTGGAGGTTACTATGTCCACTATTCAAACCATTGGCGTTGATCTTGCCAAGAATGTACTCAGTATTCATGGCGTAGATGCATATGGCAAGTGCGTCTTACGCAAAACAGTTAGAAGAAACAAACTCTTAGACACATTTGCCAATCTTCCACCTTGTTCTATTGGGATGGAGGCATGCTCTGGGGCGCATCATTGGTCTCGAGAACTTAAAAATCTGGGTCACACACCTAAAATCATGGCTTCAAAGTTTTTCATTCCATACCGGCAAAATGAGAAGAACAATGCGAACGACGGCGAAGCGATCTGCGAGGCGGTTTCAAGACCAAAAACTCGCTTTGTTTCGGTAAAAAGTGAAGAGCAACAAGCTGTTCTTTGTTTGCATCGAATCCGACAGAAACGTGTCAGCGAGTTTGCTCGTTTATTAAACCGATAATCCAAAGTATTGCACTACAAAGCTGGCACAGTGCATTCATCACCTTTGGTCAAACTCACTATGCCGTACACAGTGTAAAACCTCATGTGCTATAAGAAGTATTTTATTTCATTCGTTACATAGAAATTTAACCTATCATCGCAGAAATCACGTTAGCTAACTTTTTGGCATTAAACGTTTTAAAATCAAGCGTATGCCAACCTTCACTCTCAAGCTGACCTGCATTTTCCTCGCTTAGTCCATTCTCAGTATAAATAGCAACTTTTGTATCTAACCAAGCAAACTCCAACTCACCTACGACTTCATCATTTAAACTTATCTCATAACCCCAAACCGGTAATGCTAAATCTTTTTCAATCGCTTTTTTCGCAAACTCAATAATGACTGCTTCATCTGATAATTCTATGATTTCATCCCATGATTTTTTCATTTCAGATAAATCAAATCCAAGAATTTTCTCTTTGATTAGCATGTCTATTTCGGATGAGTCAATGGCACCTTTTCTATCACGGGAAATTATAAGTTGATCTGCAAAACCATTTTCAACATACCACTGCTTCTTACTTTCCCACTTGGCTAGATACTCTGGTTTTTCGAGCATCCCTAAATGCTCCCAGTAATAGGTTTCACCTTGGTATTGAATGGTAAAGTCAGGGAGATATTGACTACCATCTTTGCCTTTTAATGGCTTCTCATAATAAGGTTGCAAGTCGTGTTTAAACAAAAGGTCAGCAACAATCACTTCAGATTTACTTCTAAGCATCTCACCAATTAAAGCTTTATGTACTTTCCCTGACTCATACCAACCAGTCACTTCAAGTAACTCATCCGGTACCGCATTAAAATCAAATAAGGAGCTATTTATCACCTCAAGTGCTGATTTTTCAGGGCGAGCATGATCAATTAGCGAGGACACATCTCCTTCAATAAGCAAGGTACACTTGCGGTTTGCGCGTGTAATACCAGTATAAATAAGTTCCATTAATCGACGGTTAGTTGCGCCTTTAGGTATCACAAAATACACGTGCTTAAACTCACTGCCTTGAGATTTGTGAACCGATATAGCGTAAGCAAGCTCTAAGTTACTTTCAGGGGAGTCCTTAGCACGCCCAAAGTAATTAATACTAATCTTGTCTTTACCAACTAATGTTGCGCAGAGTTTTCTAAAAGTAAACGCGGACCAGCTAAGTCTTTTAAACTCTTTTGGCTGAGGATGTAAAGTGCCAATCTCACCATTGAATATTTGTAAATCCACTTGCTCTTTTTTATTAAAATCCCAGGCTCGGATGGGATCTGATTTAGTTCTATTTCTAACCTGAATCACCTTATCAAATACGTGAAACCCATCCACCGTACCGCGTTGAGCCCAATCACCAGACTTAAAACTCTGACAGGCTAAGTTGATTGCTTCTGTACCAAATTCCTCACCACGTACAGGTGATAGAATTTGAAACGCGACGACATCATCTTTTAAGACACGTTGCCATGTCGCTTGCCCATCTTCACTCTCTTTACCAAAGTTCTGTGAAACCAAATCAATCAGTTTTTCTGATATCGGTTGGTTTTCATTCCAGTATTCAACATGTAAATCTTTAGCCACCTCTCCGCCATCTTGGAGTTTTATTAATAACTCATCGCGATCTAATTTAGCTTCCTTAACATCACATGAAGCGGTGTTTTTAGATTTAGCAGATTGATTAATAAACAGTGAAGCAACATCTAGAATGCCAGTGCCTAAATCCATCACACGATTATTCATTTGTCGCAAGTTAACCGTTAAGTGAGCAATATTATTAGGGTAGTTTTCAGTTAAGTAACAAACAAAATCCGCATAAACCTTACCGTAGCCAATAGGAGGCAACTGAGCAGGATCACCTACTAACAGTATTCTTGTTACGCTATGCCAATTCACCGCCCTCACAAATGATGCAAATAACGTGGTATCTATCATCGAACATTCATCAATTACAATGGTGCTGTAACTTTCAATGCTTCGGCCACCATCACGCTTAGTGGTCATGTTAGGGTTTAACCAATTGTTCGTCGCTAAAAGGGAGTGAATAGTGCAGACATGAACACCACTGGTAATATCTTTGTCCTGAAGCTCCATTCTTAATCTGTCAGCAGCTTTACCTGTTGGCGCTAAAACACAAATAGCGGCACCTTGACCATCAGCTTGCTTTACACCATTAATATAAGCAGTTGCAACGGTACTTTTACCTGTCCCCGCTCCTCCTGCTAATATGGCAATCGGTTTTGTGAAAACATCGATACAAACATCAGCTTGTAAATCAATTGCTTCAATATAATTTTCACGTGATTGATCTTCTTTAAACAGATCACTCGATTCATCTTTAAGTTGGTCAATCCAATTACGCTTAGTGGTAGGTGTTTTCAGCTTGATTTCATTGCGTGTTAAAAGGTTTGTAAAAGTATCTCTCAGTAAGGATTCATCTTCCGCTAACAAGCGATCATATAGATACCTGACTTTGCCCTCTTCACGATAGGTAATCGCCTGCTGATAAAAAGTTTTATCAACACTCAAATAGCTATTTTTAACTTCAACTCGCTTCCATTCGGGTAGATAATCTAGCCTAACATTAGTTTGTTCAAGCACTTGCTCCGCTTTAACAAATACGTGAGGTTGACTCCTGCGAATTGTCTCTAGCAATAACGATCTCATTCTTTGCTCTGCTTGCAGCTCAAATAATGGTTTTACCGGCAACTCGGGTGATGGCACCATGGCCCTATCCACTAGGCTCCAACCTATAGTGTCGCTTTCATCGATACCTTGGTATTGCTCTGCTAACATATATGGGTTTGCTGTTAACTCCGCTAATGAAGCGGTTATTCCCCAATTTTGTCGTTTTTCGCTTAATATGTTGCTTATCTGATCTTTAGTAATAGCAAGTCGTGCAACAACAGTAAGTAAGAAATCTAATGACTCACCTTCAGCAGTGAGTAAAGCATGGCGTCTTGCTGCTCTTGCATCCAAATTATCATAAGCTTGGCCACATAAACTATTGCTGTTTTCACTTAAGAAGTCACAAACAGATTGATAAGCCTCCTGCTCGTTATCTTGCTGTACTAGGTTTTTATATCGGTCGATTACATCGTGTAAACTCAAATACTCAAGAACACTTGTCATACCAGGGTAACAACCACGGCTTACCCATAGTTCAGATATCAGTGTTTCTAACCAGATTATTCTTGCTTTCCAATTTTCACTGGTATCTTGAATATCATCTTTTAAAACACGCAATGAATTTAAAAACTGCTCTAATAAACCAAGTGCTTCATCGTCAGAAACTAACCTTGATCCATACTTACACACTTGTGATTGTTCAGGTACAACAACAAACTTATTCGCAGTTTCTAAATCATCTTTATAAAGATGATAAGGTAGCCTTATGCCTTGCTCTGGATAGCTGTTGGTGACTTCTCGTTGCCACACATAACCATTGTGATATCTTTGTTTCGTTTCTTCGGAACAATTGAGGTAATAACGAGGCTCGCCGATAGATTTAACCCTCGAAATGCCCACTAAAACGTACTGACTTTTTTCTTCAGTGGTAAATGGATTAGAATAGTTCGCATAATAAAAGACTAAACTTTTAGCACACTCGACTTTATCAAAGTGCGCTTTGGCATGCATAAAACGTTGTGTATTATCATATTTACCGTTCTTTTTAATGCCCTCTCCATTGAACATCACATCATAGGGCCATGTGCAAGCAGTAGCCGCAGGCATATCCCATTCAACAGGTTTCGAGTCATCATTAAAAAAAGAAGGAGGTGCAGCAGAGGCTCTTGATACATCACCTGAAAAAGCGCTACCGCTATACATACAAGCCGGAATTCTATCTAGACTAGAAAATTTCTGCCCTGCAACATTTTTTTCCCACTCAATGTCTCGCTGCTCTCGAATCATTTCGCCAGGGTAAGAATGACAGCCAACACAATGAATATTCTTTTGTGGTTCTTTACATATTCGGCCATTCCAACCATCGTCATGCCACGCTAAACGTACTGTAATGTGAGAAGTCATTGTTGCTGCCCTTAATTTATTTTCAAATAAAATACTAAAGCTAAAACTATCGCTATGATCTCATAGGTCACCACTATTAAGACAAAATCCTGAGTAGGTAATGTGATGGTTATGACACTATTAGCACGACTGAAACCAAACATAAAAGCCCTATATCCAGATAATTACATAATGATACATTAGATATATTGAATCAATTTTGGATCGAACGGGATATTAAGAGCAGTTACCCTAAGAAGGAATGGGGCAAATCCGAGTCAGCAGAGACACACTGACTCGTTTAGGGACAGAATAGAGTCAGAGAACTTTAGTAGCCAAAATTTTAGATATCAATTCGTCACTGAAACCATCTTCAAATCTACTTGTTAGCGTTCGTCCTGGAAAGCTCTCGAAGCGCTCATCACATGTGATATCACCACAGACGTACCAGTGGTCTGCATTAAGCGCACAAGCATGTACAATCAATTGCCTAACGGCATCGTTATCATCTGGTCTCATGCGCAGTGTTAAGTCGATATATGGCGCGAGCTGAGACTCAGCAAAAATATTGTGTTTAACAAGTAAGTCCCTTGTATACCCGCCGCAGATTGGATATAGCAGAAGACTAGCCTCTGACGCCGCTTCTGCTAGCCTTTTTGCGCCTTCACTGTCATGTGCAACACTATTTAAAAGTGCATTTCTGGTGTGAAATGGCATTTGCGACTGAAAAGAAGAAAGTAACTCGGCTTTCTGCAGATATTGAAACGAATACAAGAGCCCATGCAAGTCGATGTATAGAATTCTCAAAATGGCGAGCCTCTTTTTTCGTAACGTAATCAGTTAATAATAGCTAAATTTTAACACTAGACTCGATTGTTTTGGCAACAGACAAAAAGTGTTTTGAAAGGAGTTTCTGTGTTAACACAAAACGGCTCAGGAGCACTAATTTGAAGCAGCTGCACCCAAAATGTGTAACGTCATGCGCTAGGTAGTTTAGGCTGTGGCGATTTTTGACTGTCTGAGTATTAATTTGAACACACGTGTGTAACGTACTCTCCTGAATACAGTGCCCTCTTGGCGAAATTATTGAGTTCTGCGAAGGCCAATATTTATAAGACTGGTTCAGAAACAAATGTCAGTGAAAACAATACGGGGGTTTCCTGGAGACTGTCCTTTTCTCATTATCCCATAGAAACTAGAGGTTACCTTGGGATAGCTACGCTACACGTATTCGGCGTTTTTCAAACTAAGTCATGTGACAAACCAACCAAGTACAAGCTCAATTAGCTCTGGCACACTATGGAGCAAAAGTGGTAGGCAACCGATCAGAATTCATTCTTAGTTGCCAGCAAGTTTATGGCTAAATTTGGTAATACCCCATTTTTAGTCTCGTATAAGGTATTATTCCTTCCAGGGTACTATCGAGTTAAGTAGTGCCGACTGTAACTGTTCAGTTACAAGCCCAAGGTCCTTGATCCTAGAGCTAGTAAGGTACATTAATAACTGACTAATGTATTATTTATTACCGTCTGGTTCTTTTGGCTTATCCTTGTTGCGCCCCACCAGCCCCGGCTCTTCGTTTAGCTTAGATTTAACCGAACTCTCATAGCGGAACAGTTTATTATGCAAATCACTAATTACCCCATCCATACGTTCAATTTCGATCATTAAAGCTATCTCTCTAGGGTTAGCACATTGCCTTGCATCATCTAATTTACCGCTCAACTTTGACAGATCACCTTCAACTATTGTTAATTCATTACCACAACGCACTAGTTTTTCATTGGTAACGATTAACTCTGATTTAGTGTTATTTAGTACCCGGATCTCTTGCTCACTATCGGTTAGTACCTGGCTCAACTCACCTTTAAGTTTCGTTAGTTGCAGTCTAAGTAGATTTACTTTTTCAGTCTCTTGTTTCGAGTTCGATTCTTTGACCTTCAATTCTTTATTCTTTTTTTCCAAATCAAGCTCTAACATTAAGTTCTTAGTAAATTTCTCTCCTAGCTCCTCTTCTACTTGAATAACCTTGCTTTCGATCTTGCTTACTTTATCTCTCAACGTATTGAACCGCTCCAACGCTTCATTATAAGAAGTGTTAAGAAATTCCATTTCCACCTGCTTTCGTTTACATTCAGCCTCTAATTCTTCTACACGAGTAGCTAAGAACTCGGCTTTCTCCTTGTGCTCCCTGCCAGTAATTTCCTTGGATATTCCACGTTCAAAACCTAGTGCAGCAAAAGCTTCTCCTGTAATATCTTGAAGCTTTTGCATTTTTTTCTTGCCCAGCATACGGAATGGATGCACCAATTTTTCAAAATCAAAATTGAAAAAAGTCATATGCAAATGGAAGTTTTCAATAAATTCCTTACCTCTGAAGTAGCCTTCATCAACATGAAAATCAATTGACATCAAAAGTAACCCGAAATGCTTATTAATACTGCTTGCGAGTTCCTTACAGCATTCGATGATTTTGTCTTTCCAGCTAAATGGATATTCCGACTGCACAACCATAACTTGATCTCGTGAAAGTACGACAACGTTATCCACGATCACATCGGCATTCTTAGAAAAATTAATATTGCAAGGCCGCTTACCTGCACCTAGTTTTGCTTTCTTCATTGCCGCTTCACAATTAAAAAAAGTCAGCTCTATTGAAGTGTATACATTCCCAGAACTGAAAATTGGGTAGACATTTTTATCATCTGTTATCTCTCTTGTATGGTGCTTTCTCAGAATTGAACGCTGACTTTTTTTAAAACCCTTCATTGTGCTTGATACATAACGTTTCATGATGAAATCCTGCTTTTTCATTTACGATACCAAATGAATTCGCACATTGTAAACCCTGAAAAATCAATTCTAAATCAACTACTTGTGAATTTTAATTCATGCTGTTCCATGGTGTTTCAGGATGTTCTATTTCATTGATAATTAATTTTACTAACACATGGGGATTCATCAAATTAACACCCTAACTTCTTACTCAGGACCTATTGTTACGACATTTTTAAAGCCAACACCTAGCTTAATATGCTCTGGTATTTCTACTTCCGGACTAGAACTGATCTCTGAGTGCTGCATATGCTTACGCAGAACGTAATCGTCTACTTCACGATATGACTTGGGTTATTGGATGGTTGCTGGAGTAAAGCTTATATGTCAGCTAAAGAACGTCTTTAATACTTCAGCGCCTAGCTTAATATTCTCTGGTATTTCTACTTCTGGCCTAGAACTGATCTCAGAGTACTGCATATGCTTACGCAGAACGTAATCGTCTGCTTCACGATATGACTTGGGTTATTGGATGGTTGCAGGAGTAAAGCTTATCTGTCACCTAAAGAATGTCTAGAAGACCTCAGCGCCTAACTTAATACGCGTTGGTATTTCTACTTCCGAACTGGAACTGTATCAGCGTGTGTATGCTGTAACAGAACGTCATGCTTATAGACATACTGCCTTCACGATATGCCTCGGTTATTGGATGATTTCCAGATGTAGTGCTTAACTTTCCCTTAATGAAGGTCTAAATGACCTCAGCGCCTAGCTCAATATGCGATGGAACAGTTCCAAATATCAATCAGTTAAAGCAGCACAGACTTCATCGTATTGTTCACACTACCCATGCATAACGGTATTAATCAAACATTTGAAAAAGGAGTTATTATGACTTTGCATTCTTAGATCGTAAGAGAAGAATTCCTACGTAAATGCCTAGGATTATACATACCACCGTTGATAGCCCGGCCAGTGAGAGAACCGGCATCGCGACTAGTAGCTGAGTATCATTTCCTCCACCAGCCATCACTGCCCCTAAGCCCATAAGTACACCTGCGATTAAGTGCTTCCATATCCGTGTCAAAGAGCTAGTCCTAAGCACAAATGATTTAGTAACAAGAGCTGCACTGACCATTCCCAACGTAAGTAAGGCTACTAATATAAAACGTTCGATTCTGGGCCACTCTTCTGGTTGTCCTTGCCATAATGAGCCCCCCATTGATTTTAATAATCCACTTGGTGTCCAATGTGGCTCATACAAAAAAACACAACCAGCCATCAACCCTATACCCAACATTGAAATCCATAGTCTTCGATTAGTCGCATTCATAAAACAACAACTGACCACAATGATGATAGTTAGAAAACTGAGGAACACATATCTTGAAAAGTCGGATATTACCAACTCGCCACCTTTAAGCTCATTAGGCAAAGCTGGCGCAAAAAACAGCCATGCAACAAACCACCCTAATACCGTTGCGAGCATAACCAACTCACCTCGAGCTAAACGACTTACTGTTGAGACTCCACATCCACTATTAATCGCCGCCCCTAGACCAAATAAAAAGCCTCCGACAAGTGAAAATAAACTAGGCCAAAAAGCATCAACTATTGTTCGGCCCTCAACTATCCATCCAATTGTCATGGAGACCCAAACTAGCGAACCGCTGAAAACAATCGCCACAATAAACATTGGCGATCCTTTCTCTGCTTCTTTTACTCCTCTAACCATGCAAAGCCCTGTAGTTTGAGCGAGATATCCCAGTACAAAAATGCAGATCAAGGCTAGAATGAACACCATAAATAGGCTCCAATATCAAAGTTGATTTTGCGATTATCATTCGTTAAATATAGTAATAAGAAAGATATTAAGGGTGGCATATGAGAGAAAAAGTGGTTGATTGGTATCAATTTCGACACCCTTCTTATTCGGGACCGAATGCTGTGAACGAACGCTCTGAGATTGAACTACAATCTTTGGCCGCTAGCGTGTTGCAACCTGTCGCTCAATTTTTCGGAGAAATACAGGTAACCTACGGGTATACAAGCCACTCTCTGTTAACGTGGATTTTAAAAAATAGCCCAGGTGATATGGCGCCCAACATTGACCAACATGCATCAATGGAACTCAACTCACGTGGTAATCGTATTTGCAAACGTAATGGTGCAGCGTGTGATTTTTATGTTGAAGGTTATGAGCAACGTATGGATGAAGTGGCACAATTTATCTGTAAAAACTTAGAGTTCGACCGTCTGTATTTCTATGGTAAAGATAAACCTATCCATATCAGTATCGGATCTGATAATTCAAAATATGCACTGATTCGAAAAACTCGAAGCGATGGAGTTCGCATCAATACAAAAAGTGCAAAAGGTAACGCCACACAGACCTTCTTCGATGACATATAATCGAAAAAACATCAGAGAGGACAAGGAATGAACGGCGAACTATTTGCAGAGTTAGTTGCACAAATTACAGTGGGGAAACAACTGCCTGATGCAGTTTACCTTCATAGAGATGCCTTTAGTGCTCTTCCAAACGTCCTCGCTCAATTCATCCCTGCTGTCGCAAAAGCCGTTAGTTTAAATGACAGCAACTGGAACCTCGTAAAGCTATTCAAAAAAGATTTCCGTCTATCCCTACTGAACTACCCTGATTTCTATGCCGATTCTTACCCTGCTTTAAAGCAGAGTTTAAACGTCGACCTTTCTAAACTCAGTCATAAAGTCACAGACTACGGAGAATCTGAAAACCCACCGATTCTACATAGAAAAGAAACCATGATTTTACCGAGTAGTGAATATTACGAACATTTTATCTCCCTAACACAAGAAGGCGAGAATGCTGGGCTTTATGAGAACAGCCGCCTGATTGGATTTAAACGATCATGGGAGAACTTAATTGGTCACCATGGGTATGAGCTGGTGGATGGACGCTTATTTCGCAGTTCTGCTGTTATTTGTAAAGAAGAAAATGGTATCGACAGGCACAAGACCGCAATTGTGAGGCATGAACTATCGGCGCCGATGAAAGCTCTTGTGAAATATGGCTACCTTGAAGGCGAACATTCTATTTTCGATTATGGGTGTGGGCGTGGAGATGATCTAAGAGAACTCGAAGCTCATGGCCTCGATGCGTTGGGATGGGACCCAAACTTTCAACCAGACAATGATAAGGTTGATTCTGACATTGTTAACCTTGGTTTTGTCCTTAACGTTATTGAAGATCAGGATGAGCGGTTAGAAGCACTACTAGGCGCTTGGGAATTGGCAAACAAGTTTCTTGTCGTCTCCGTCATGCTTGCTAACGAAAACTACATTGCTCAATTCAAGCCCTATAAAGATGGGGTGATCACCTCGCGTAACACCTTCCAAAAATACTATGCTCAATCAGAAATAAAAGCGTACATAGAAAGAAGTCTGCAAGAAGACGCTATTACCGTCGCACCTGGAATTTTTTACGTTTTCAAAGACAAACTAGAAGAACAGCAATACCTACAAAAAAAATACAAGCGTCATCATAAGTGGAATCAGCTCACCTCTCCCGAGCCAATCGAAGCTAAAGACAAAGCGAAGTTACTTATCACTCAGCACCAGGACCTCTTTAATAGCTTTTGGAGCAAAACCCTTGAGCTTGGGCGTATTCCCGCTAATGATGAATTTGAGCACTCGGACGCTGTACGTGAGCTGATTGGCTCACATAAAAAAGTGTTTAGCTTGCTACAAGAAATGTACAGTACCCAAGAGTTTGAGCAGGCTGAGAAAAACCGTAAGGAAGATCTATTACTGTATTTCACGATGGGCCTATTTGAAAAGCGCAAGCCTTACACACAACAACCTGAAGCACTCAAAAGAGATATCAAAGCACTATTTGGTGAGTACAAAACAGCATTGAACCTCGCTACAGATTTATTATTTGCTATAGCCGACACAGAGCTCATCCTTCAGCAATGCCAGAAAGCCAATCAACAACTAGATGCTAGCTTAATGAACGAAGGTCACTCCTTAGTTTTCCATAAAGACTACATCGATGACTTGCCACTGTTACTCAGAGTTTATGTTGGTTCTGGCCTGCAAATGTATGGTGAGCTAGATGAAGAAATAGATTTAATCAAAATACACATCACATCAGGAAAGCTCACTCTGACCGCTTATGATGATTTTGAAAAGTCTGTACCCTTTTTAGTTGAGCGAATCAAAATCAAGATGGCCGATCAGGACATCGATTTCTTCGATTATGTAAATGAAAGTCGCAGACCACCTCTGCTCAATAAAAGTCTTTATATTCCAGATGAAAATGAAGAATTCAAAAAGCAGCAAAGCTTTGATAAACGACTGGCCAAACTCCTTGAGTACGATTCAGGAAAAGAAAGCCTACTTACAGCAATGGAGTACCATGTGTTGCTTAGGAAAGAGAGTAAGAAGGTAAAAGGCTATAAAATCATCAGTAGTGACTAGTCTATATCCAGCCAGTCAGATGAACTAGAAATTCGCTTCCATCAACCATTGAATCACTTATAGCCATAAGTGAATTTCAAGGACCTGATAGCGACTGAAAACCACACCGATTTTTGCTTAGCTAACGATAGATATTACTAATAGCTTTGTGTAAAATAGCCAGCTTAATTTGGCATACCTATGTAGTAATCAGCAATCTCCAGCTCACACATAGCATACCAAGCATTATAGTTTGTCATTTATGACATACCGAATTTGATAAATATGACATACCAACTAAAATTATGTCATATTAACTTAACAAACTAATAAGGTGCGTTATGCAAAATCAAGACTCTGGATACTGCTATTCATTTCCAGCAGTAAGAGGCATTCAAGCTGGACGCCCATTTTACATTGCGACTTGTCCATTGCGTATCATCCCTAAGATTTTCAGCTATAACGAAGATGATGTTCCGCCAGAGCTAAGAGCGCAAAGAACTCTTAATAAAACTCGTATTCCTGAAATGGTTAAGTACTTACTAGATAACCCAAAAGAATATGTATTCTCAGCTCTAACTGCATCTGTAGGAGTTGATATCTCGTTTGACGACCATGAAGCGGCACCAAATCTAGGAATACTGAAGATTCCTATGGATGCTCAGATCTTGATTAACGACGGACAGCACCGACGTAAAGCTATTGAAGAAGCTCTAAGAGAAAATCCAGACTTGGGACAAGACAATATTCCCGTTCTTTTCTTCATAGATGAAGGCTTGGGTCGCAGTCAACAAATGTTCGCTGACCTAAACAAATACGCAGTTAAACCGAGCCCATCATTAGGCACTTTATACGATCACCGTGATGAAAGCTCAGAGTTAGCAAGAGAGCTAGCAAAAAGCGTTAAACCGTTTGTTGGTTTAACTGAAATGGAAAAATCGAATATCAGCCCTAAATCCAACAAGCTTTTCACGCTTAGTAGTATTAAACAGTCAACTCGTGCTCTTTTAAGTAAGGGCACAAAAGAAGGCTTTACTGAAGAAGAGAAAAAGCTCGCAGCTGAATTTTGGGAAGAAGTTACACTCCACATCAAAGACTGGCAGCTGGTGATAAGTAAAGAAGTATCACCCGCTCAACTGCGCCAAGAATACATCCATGCACACGGTGTTGGTTTGCATGCAATTGGTGTATTAGGTAAACACCTATTATGCCAAGAACCTAAAAACTGGAAGAAAAAACTGCAAAAATTGGCAGAAGTTAACTGGCTAAAAACCAACCCTGAATGGATGAAGCGCAGCATGAATCTCGGTAAACTGAGTAAGTCGACTATGAATATTCAGCTAACCGCCAACGCATTAAAAATTGAACTTGGGTTGCCACTAACCCCAGAAGAAAAAGCTCTAGAGAAGCAATTATCATGATACATGAGCTACAACTGGCGGAAGATCTCGCCGACGAATATCAAGAATTCATAAATTCTGAAGATTTCTCGAACAACAAATTAAGTCATTACATTGCAGATGTACAACGCGTCTATTGCGCAGACAAAAGACCATGGGTCATAGGTTACAGTGGGGGAAAAGACTCCTCAGCAATTATGAGTCTTGTTTATATGGCACTCCTTGGGCTTGAAGAGAAAGACCGCACAAAACAAGTCTTTGTCGTTACCTCTGATACTCTGGTTGAAACACCCGTTGTTGTTAACCACATAAACAATTCATTGGATGCAATAAGCAAAGGTGCAAAGCGCGATAATTTACCGATTACTTGCCATAAAGTTGTACCTGAATCAGATCAGACATTTTGGTCGAGTCTATTAGGTAAAGGTTACCCTGCCCCAACACGTTCTTTCCGCTGGTGTACTGAGAGAATGAAAATAAACCCCGTAAGTGATTTCATCAAGTCTAAAGTTTCTCAATTTGATGAGGTTATCGTGGTTTTAGGTTCGCGTAGCGATGAAAGTGCTTCTCGTGCTCAAGTGATTGCAAAACATAAAATTGACGGATCTCGTCTGGCTCGCCACACGACGCTTTCTAATGCTTTCATCTTCACACCGATTGATACCTGGGGTGTTGATGATGTTTGGAAAATCTTACGACTCTGTCACCTAAAAACCGAAAAAACTCCCTTTGGAATCAAAAACATTTGGAGTAACCGGTACGATCTCGAATGGGAAAATCCTTGGGGAGGTAAGAACTTAGTTCTTTGGAATCTTTATAAAGATTCTTCAGGGCAAGGTGAATGCCCAATGGTTATTGATGAAACCACCCCTTCTTGTGGTAATTCTCGTTTTGGATGCTGGACATGTACTGTGGTAACTAAAGACCGCGCTATGGAAAGTTTGATCCAAAACGGTGAATCTTGGATGTCGCCTTTATTAGAATTCAGAGATATGCTCGCTGAGACGGGTATTCCAAAAAATAAAGATGAATACAGAAACTTTAAGCGCCGCACCGGGAAAGTTACAAACCAAGCATCCTATAAAGGCAGCGAGCTAAAAACTCTTGAAGATGTAAAAAGCAGCATTACTCTAGGCGAAGAGCAACACCTTGAAGTGTCTGAAGATGAGAGCCAAGTGCGGTTATATCAAGATGGCCACTTACTTGAACATTACTCATATCAGTTAGTTAAGAGTACCCCTGCTCATCCTAACCCTACAGAGATGGCTTGGCACTTAATCCGATTTATTCCCGGCCCTTACTGGCTAAAATATCGTCGCCAGTGGTTGCGTGAATTATTAGAGCTCGATAAGAAATACAAATCTGAAGGTCGTGAAATAGAACTTATAACAGTTCCAGAGTTACATGCTATCCGCCAAGAGTGGATCCACGATCCAAACGAGCCAGATTGGGATGATTCTCTACCTACCATCTTCAATGAAGTCTACGGCTATGACCTTGATTGGATTTATGACGACAATGCAAGCTTTGGCAAAGACGATGCCTTAATCATCAACGAGCTCAGTGAAGATTTCGATATTGCACCTGAAATGATAATGAAGCTCATTGAGCTTGAAGTATCAATGGAAGGACTAAGTCGACGTAGTGGAATCAGCAATAAAATTGCTTCACTACTGAAACAAGACTGGGGAAGCCTTGAAGAGATCAAACAAAAACATGCCTCACTACAAAGTAAGGCAGCGTTTGATATTCATCAGCAAGAAATTGACCGTTACAATCAACAATTGATTGATATCGATAAGCAGCTACTAAAAGAGTTTTAAGTAAGACTATGCTGATTACTAAATTAACGTTAAACAACTTCCGAGTGTTTCGTGGTATCCACGAAATAGATTTACGCCCAGCACCTGCACGGCTCAGTTTAAACGGAGCAATTGAAGGGACCGAGCGACCAATCATTTTATTTGGTGGCTTAAATGGCGCTGGTAAAACCTCTATCCTTACCGCCGTCCGTCTGGCTCTTTTTGGTCGTCAATCATTTGGCCAGCTGCTATCTAATGGCGAGTATATCGAAGCTCTCGGCGAGCTTATCCATAAAGGTGTTGGTCACGGTGGTGTTCAAGATAATGCCTCGATTGAACTAGAATTTAAATACAGCCAAAATGGCGAAGAGAACACATACAAAGTTATCCGTGGTTGGAAAAAAGATAAGAAGGATAACTTGTGCTTAGAGAAAGATGGCATTCAGATTCCTGAATTGAATTACGAACAATGCCAAGGTTTTCTTAACGAATTAATACCAACTGGCATCGCTGATCTTTTCTTCTTTGATGGTGAAAAAATCGCTGATTTGGCTGAAGATGAATCAGGGAAGGTTTTAAAGACTGCAGTTCGTCGCCTACTAGGGCTAGATGTTATCGGAAAGCTAAAAAGTGATTTAGGTATTTACCTAAAGAAACAAGGCTCTTCAACACTGACTCAATCTATCCGAGAAGAAATGGATTCGCTCGATACAAAGCGAATTGAGCATGAACGTAATTCTGAAAAGCTGCGTGGAGAAGCAGATATCGTTGATGCTCAAATAGAGCTCACTTCAAATGATATTCTCACCTTAGAAAACAAGCTTTCACAAAGTGGCGGCGCATGGGCAAAAACCAGAGAAGCTGAAACACTAAAAGTTGATGAGTTGTTAAAAGAGAAAGTCGAGCTAGAAAAACAGATTCGCATGGAAATGGAAACCAGCTTACCGTTTTCACTTGCTCCGAACACAATGCTCTCACTACTTGAGAAGATCAAAAAAGAGCAAAGCGTTAAACAAAAACAAAACTTTGGCCAAGAACTAGATTCATTCTTAGATACGCTACGAGCTAAACTATCCTTCAACCTAAGTGGGTCGGCTCCAGCTGCAATGGAAGCCATCACAGATAGCCTCGCAGACCATTTAGGTGATATTTCTCAGCAAAGTCTGTTGCTTGATATATCTGACCGTCAGGCTGCCACCATAGACTATCAAGTAAACCAGCAATCCTCCGACTCACTCCGCCGGTTTGATGAAGCTAGAACTCGCTTAAAACAAGTTGAAGATGACATTGATAATGCATCCAACAACATTGCACGTGCACCAGAGCAAGAGCAGGTCCAAGGCCTATTTTCTGATGTACGAGAGCTTGATAAGAAGAAAGAAAAGCTGATTATTAAGTATCATGACTTATTAGAAAATGCGAAACGTGAACTTCGCGTTGCTCTTGAGACAGCAAGGAAGATTCAAAAACTTCACGACAAAAATAAAGATCAGGCTAATAAAGACAGCAGCGTCGCTAATGCCCAAAATGCGATGTTACTTCTAGACAGGTTCGCAGATCAGCTAACTAAAGCTCGCGTAAAGCAGCTTGAGTCTGAATTTGTTGCTTCATATAAGAAGCTTGCCCGTAAAGAAGATCTAAAAATTTCAGCAACCATTAACCCAGCAACATTTGATGTTGAATTAATCGACGAGCATAGTATTAAGATCAACCGCAAAGCAATGTCGGCTGGTGAAAAGCAAATTTACGCCATTTCAATCCTTGAAGCGCTAGGTAAAACATCAGGCCGTAAATTGCCAATTATTATCGATACTCCTCTTGGACGTTTGGATTCACACCATAGAGATAAACTAGTAGAAAACTACTTCCCTACCGCAAGTCACCAAGTGGTTATATTGTCGACAGATACCGAGATTGATAAGAACTACACTAGCATGATTCAAGATGATATCGCTCGTACTTACGAAATCTGCTTTGATGGCACAACCAAGTCTTCATCACTAAAACAAGGTTACTTCTGGAAAGAGCCAACTAAGGAGACTGTATAATGCTACCTAATCGCATGAACTTGACTCGCACTACGGAAGAGCAGCTTAAGAAGTTAAAAAGCTATACCGGGATTACTCCTAACGTATCGGCGCGCATCGCCTTCTTTCGCTCTATAGAAAGTGATTTTCGATACCAAGGAGTAGAAGCAAAACTAGACGGTTCGTTGGTACTAGATAAATACACTTGGCTGGGTGAAACCAGTGATGTTACAGAGCTAGTTTTGAAGGTGTACTACCCGAAGCTTGAACTTAAGGAGTATCAGCAAGCTTGGGCCGCACATGTTGAGGATGGAATAGCATCAGTTCGCAACTGCAAGTCAGTTGCTCTTATTTCAACGATGTTATAGGTTTTCAGCTTCCCTTCGCGATTACTCGTAAAGGGAAGCTGAAGAGTCCCATTTATTTCAAGCCTGACAGTTCTAACATTCGTTCATATGCAATGTTCATTGCTTTAGTCGTTGATGTATATAAGGTCGTATCACTAAAGTCTTCGTGATGTTTTATGTTTTCTAAATACTTAGGAAATTTATTTTCCATTGTATCTAATGATACACCTTCTTTTATTAAAACAGCCTTTAAATACTTAAACATACAAGCAACCCCAACTGTTTTCTTTAGGAAGTTATTGTCGTCAACTTCCTTCCAAAAAATATCATTAGTTGCATTCAACGCCAAACTTAAAACATCACTGATGGCTTTGTCATTTCCAGATATATACAAATCCCTTAATGGGTATCTACTATCGCTATGCAAAACGCTTCGTCCAACAATACCGTTTTCATCAGCCCTTTGCTTCGTATTCATTAAATACCTATCTTCCTTGGGATTATGGCTAATAAGTGAAAGAATTGCTTCAACAATCGAAGATGTAGAAAATCGCCAAGGAGGTAGAGCTTCGCGTTCGCGCTTTGTCAGATTTTTCTCATCAGCGGTGCGGTACTTAACCCTGTTTAATAGAGGCTCTTCTTTATTTAATTCACGAACAAAATATACAGCTAAAGTTTCCGGTGGCCATTCGATAGGGTCTATGCTGTCTATTTCATAACCAAACAATTGATATGCTAGGCTTTTGTCAACTTTCCCTTGATTATAGTTAATCGTAGAAAAGAGAAAAGCTTGATATGGCGTAGCTAGATCCTCATATATTGAACATGATAAATCCATTGAAGTATCTGCTTGGTCAAATGCAAACAGTCGATGCTGCCCATCAATTATAGACATCAACTGTGAGTTTTGAGGAATTACAACTTCATATATATCATCAGTATCATCAATTGACCTAAATTCTATTTTACTACCTTCATCAGCATAGCGACCTGATTCTTTGAAATTAGCACCTAATATAATAGGGTTTGGAAATGCTCCAGAATCGCTATCAATAAACTGGGCTATCTCTTGCAAGCGCTTGGAGTTTAAGGTTCTTTGAACCCCTTGAACTTCTCCATCATTATTAACAGCTTTTAAAGTGTAACTGATAGTCCTTAAAACATCAGATGGTATCTTACAAATATAATAATCAGAGAAGGGCTGCTTTACTTTTATCGCTTTAAAAACATGAGGTTTCATTATTTAAGTCCTCCTCCGGCAAGTGGCTTGGTATTATCACTTTCAGCAACAATATTTCCTGGGTTTGCTTTGGGTTGTTTGAATTCTGCTTTATTATGATTTACGCATATCCATAAGCTTACTGATATTAACGCCCCTAATAAACTTAAAAGGCTGAAGCTAGTCGGCGAAATCAGGCCATAAAATGAAAGAATAAATGCAATAATCCAAGCAGAAAATCCTGCAAAATCATTCACTCTTTCTTCATTCAACTTATCTTGAGTAAGGTCATTCCTTTCATATTTCTTTGGTCCTTGAGTCATGAAGAAATCGAAAGCAATGCCTCCTAATATACCTAAGTTAAACATAAAAACAGCAAACCCTTGAAATAATGTCACTGGTAGAGAGCCAATATAATCGCAAGCGGAAATAATTGATAATTTTAATTGACTCACATCTACTGAAGTTAAATCTGTTTTTTCAAATAAAACAGCTCTATATGGTCCTACGTCAATTTTTTCCTTTTTCAAAAAATTATCATATTCTAAAACCAATTCTTCATTATTCACATTACATACAGAAGAAAGTTCTAAATTAAATGCCCATGGAACCCAAACTCCAGCACTTGATATTACCATTATGATAAAAAAAGAAAATACAAACTTTGGATTTTCAATTGATTTCCTAGGCACATTTTTTATATTCCTCCTTAATCTTTTCCAATAACAAACCACTTCATTATTCATTTTAAATCCCAGCCAAATTACAGAATATACTTAACACTTACAAGAAACCTTATTCATTTCGTTAAAGCATAACAAACAACTTTTCCATTTTTAGTTGTTTTTTTGAATACAAAATACACATCAACACTCTAATTAATAAAATTTTAAAAGCCTCTCTCACATGCCTGCCCAACACCTATAACATATGTACCAGGAAAAAGCCCTCGGGAAACCAATTGGCTTGCTCTCGTAACCCCAAATCGATCGTACAACCATACTTCCTCCCATTGTAGCTGGGGATACTAATACTTTTAGCTCAATATTAAAGGTAATCACACCTTTCTGATCTTCAGATAAAACAAACAGCAACATTAGGGGTTTATGCGGAGCTCGCAGAGAAACACATTGCCACCATGAAATAGTGAAAAGTTATCTAATAGTTCCACCACAAACATCCGGCCTTGATATCCATGTGATTATACATTCATACCAAAGAGATTAAAACGCCCTTAAAGGGCGTTTTAAAACATGCTCTTACTGTAATAGCTCCCAAAACGCCTTATCTTTGATTTTAGTTATCTTCTTATCGCCATCCACATATAAGCTGTAATGCTTCTCTAACTCACGGATAGACTTCATTAAATTGTCTTGTTCGTGCTTATCATCTTTATTAAAAATAGACTTAATATCCTGATTTTTTATCTGTGAAACACGATGCACAATCCAACTTAAAACATATGTTGAATAGTCGTTCTCACTGGTTTTAAAGTGAGTAATATCTTGCGTTGATAGAATCACGCCCACCCCGTATTCACGTCCCTCTTTTAAGATTTTGCGTAAACTAGGGAAGTTCTGAGACATAAAGTTATCTGCTTCATCCACCAGCACCAGCTTGGTCACTTGGCGGAAATCTCCCTGCACTTCAGGTTTTCCACTCTTCTGCATTTGTGCATAGAACAAGTCTAAAGTAAGCGCGACTATCAAATTTTGAATACTGGAGTCGTACCCAGCAAGTTCAATTACCGTCACACCTTCAACCAAATCATACAAGCTTTTCACTTTACTAGCGTCAGGTTCAAAAATTTCAAAAGACACAAGGCTATCCAGTGCTGCGTATAAAGAGTCCTGCTCGACTTTTTCTTGATCCATATACACATCCCACACATCACTTAATGTGGGTGCCGGAATTGACCATGTGTTTTTATTAGAACGATCTATTCCTTTAAGTTCATAAGCATCAAGAACTAAATTTTTCAACCGCATTTGTTGCTTTGGCCCTAATCCGAATGCTTGTGTCATCGTGTTAGCAAATGCACTCGCAGTATGTACGGGTAGCTTTGCCTTATCCCCAAACAAGCTTAATGGGTTATAGGGTAAGCAATCCAAATCAAATTTCTGCGCATTAGTTGCGCTCATAAACTTATCATCCACATAGTCTGACTTGTAATCAAAAATCAAAATTCCAATTGGACTTCCATCTACATTCTTATGTTGGTCACGATAAAGCTGTGTCACTACCGATTTCGTACACTGCGTTTTACCGGTGCCCATAGTACCGATAATACCTGAGTTGGTATTCATGAATTTGGCTGTATTGGTTGGTTCCCAGTGCAGCTCTCGCTCAGTTAACACGTCATGACCAATCAACACTTTCAATCCTTCTGAACCAGTTGTAGTCCCTGATGATTCAGAATTCACACTCATCACTTCTAGCTCAACTGCTTCAACTGCTTCAACTGCTTTATTAGCTATGATCTTGGGTTCCATAGCTACAGTAGTTAAATCGGTGGTCGAAGCTTTATTTGCAATTAAATTAGAAAAGTATGGAAAGTTAAACTTTGCAGGTAATCCTTCGCCAACTAAGAATTCCTTAAGATCACCTTGTACTAAGGTTGGTAAAAGTGCGATTGGTAAGTCAATCTTTACGATATCATTTTCTTCATTAGCATCAGGTTCAAATATACAATCGCTATTTAAATGGCTAACAATGATACCTATAGGAAAGCGATCATCATCTTCGACATGGTACTCACCTCGTAACCATTCTGTTTTGGCCGCTAAGATTTCTGAGAAATAACTATCTGGAAACACGCTGTAAAGCTTGTATTTTTCAATTTGAACTAGTAATTGCCTAAAAAACAAAGCGCGATTGAGTTTGCCTTTTAGATTTCTAGGCCCTAGTTGCTTCTTTAGGTGATTTCTTAGATTAGTAACCTGTTCTTTTGCAGCCTTATAATCTGGTGTGCTTCCTGTTTTGACTTCCACAGGTAAAATACATATCGTTTGGCCTTTAATTCCAACCATCAATACATCATCAGACATTTTTCCTTTATGTCCGGCATTGGCAGCTGATAAATCACTATCTAATATTTTTAAACCTATATTCCCTGAAACACGAACCATCTCACCGACGGAAAGAGGGAGCCACACAGTATCTGGAGTATTCAATAATGCTGTTACTAATTTATATGCTCCGATCTCTCCTTCCATACCTAACTTAGATGTATCCGAAGAGGTAAGCATTTTTAATAGCCAATCTCCATTAAATGAGTTGAAGTCACTTATTTTCGTGCCTTCTCCCAGTTCAAGCACTCTCGTAAAAAGGTCTTTCTGTCGACTTACTGTGATCGCATCAAAACCAGCCGAAGAGGTGTATTGGTCAGAATAATGGATCAGAACTTTGTCTTGCGTCCCGAAGAACTCTAAGGTTACTTTGGGGTCAATAACAGTGGTCCAAATTGATGAGTCACAAGTCTGGTTCAGCAGATTTTTAAAGTTTTCATTAACCGCGAGAGCAAGTGCATCTTTCCCTGAATACGGTGTATTTTCTTCCCTTGCTGGTCTAATTAGTGATCCAAATAGCATGGCAGTATGCAAATGAAGGTTACTTTTGTAATCGATATTACTTAGACCAAATGCTGTGTGATAACTTCCACTTTGACTTTCAGATGCCTCCCCTCCTATAAGTCCATCTGCTGCAATACCACTTGGTTTTGAGTCCATATTGACTCGAATACAATCAACTTTTTCGTCATTATAAAAGAATGAAATATGCGCGTATTCGTATTGAATGACATCTGAAGTTTTAAATTTGCTATAAGTTAATCGCGTACGAAGTAATTCAATAATACTATCTGCATTATCTTTGTATTTTTTGGCTGTTAGCTCTAAAAATACCTTTAGTTCTTCACTGTTATTTGCTTCTGCAAATTGATCAAATGAGTTCAGTAGAAGATCATTATCGTAAACATTAACGTGTACAAATGAGCTCTTATCCAAATTCTCTTTGTAATAGGAAACAATTCCTAAAAACAGCTCATGACAACTGCCTTGGTTAACTGAGTTTAGTACCAACTTACATTGTTCATTACTTTTAAATAGATCAGGAAACGCTGTTTGAAACTCAATTATTTTTTCTTTTACAAGTTTGGTTACAAAATCATACTGGCTTTGTTCATGTGGTATAGCCTCAAGCCAAAATGAGTTTTCTTTGCAAACATTAACATGTGAAAATTGATCATTCTTGTCAAATAAATAAGGGATCAAACCTCTTGGGTTTAACCTATCAACTGTTACTTTCGGTAAGAACTTAAAACTAGCTTCAGATCTATTACTTTTAGACGCAATCAAATCATTTTCAAACTGTTCAGTAAGAGACAAATAATATGACAGAACAATAGGGTGAAATGGTGAAATAAGTTCACTATCTTCTTTCTTAACTAGGCCTATACTTAGAGCTAATTTGAGCTTCTTAGAAACAACTTTATCAATTTCAGCCTGCTCTAATAATAAGATATAGCTGTTAATCAGTTTAGACACTATTTCCCTAAATTCTTGACCCCACGATATTATCGATGGTACCGAGTTACGTGCCTTACAATACTCAAAAAGTAAACAATATGATTGATAAAGATCATCATCTACCGTTTCCAATTCATCTAATTCTATCTTTTTACCTGTTACTTCATCAATACCAACAACCATTTCGTCAATGAATATAGCTTCAAGCCTCATCAAGTTTCGGCGATTACTTACTAGTTGTACTTCTTTATTATCAATAATTACTTTGTCTTTATCTCGGTTGAACTGCCCAAAATATTGATCATTTAAAATTGAATTTGCTCGCTCACTATCGAATATCAGAGGTAATGACAACTTAGAATCCGCGGTTTCCCCTTCAACATGAAAATCAAGCCTATTTTCACCGTTTACAATCGAAAACTCAATATCATTTGACCTATCAGAAAGGGATTTAAAATCAATAGATTTAACGTCATTCCATTTTATCTGTTGATTCAGTTCATTCAACTCTACCGTTGTATACGCGGCCGGGTTTACAGCTAGTACGCATTCATTAGTTAGTAATCGAACCAGCTTCTTTTTAGGATGTAATAAAAATGTATTCTGTATAGCCTTCGTATTAAATTGGCCTTCACGTAAAATCAAAAAGTGTAATGTATATTTGTCACTGCCTTTTTCTCTGTTTCCAGTTCCAACAGTAAAGAAAATAGGTTTACCATCAAAAGGAACTGATAATTTTGTTTTACTTTTTTTACTTCCTTTAGAAACAACTTTAAACTCACTACCATCAGGCAATAATCGGTTAGGTGTGGTTAAATGTGAGTTTTCTAGATCCCCACCATTCCATAACATTTCTACTTCAACACAATCTAAATCAGTTGGAGCTTCCAGTAGGATGTGCCATTCTCGTTGTTGCGCCTTGGAGCTTCCTTTCGTCTTATCTTCAAAAGTGGAAGAGTTACAAACTATTTTATCTAACTCTAATGTTTGTTTTTGATTCCTTTTTATTTCATCCCAGTAGTCTGTAATGGGATAATTTTTCCATATATCTTGGTTTCCTTTTGGAAACTTTGCTTTAATAAACTTAGAACTGAATTTATTAGAAAGTCGTTCTTCTAGTATTCCTGGGTTTTCATTTATCTCATATTCAATGGATTCGTAAAGTTCCCGGTTTTGATCAAGTCTCTTACGCTGCTGCTTTGGGTTGCTTTCATAGTCATGAATATGGGGGTCATCCAACAAAAATAATTCGTCAAATTTCAAGTCACCATCATCTATAGCACTATATAGCTCCTTAAAGCCAAATAGTGTTCCTTTACCATTTATAATAGTGTCGCATTGATAATCTAAAAGAACTTTTGAAATCTCCTTACCTTGATCTTTTAAATCTATTAATGAGTCTAAAGCATTTTTAATACTCTCATGGCTCCAAACACACTCAGAATCATCTAAATTAAGAGAGCTGTTTTCTATGGTGTCTAACTTACTATTATGGATAATTAAAAGTGAGAATGAGTATAATGAACTGTCAGTCCTACCTATTTCATCTCTTAAAAACGATATAAAATCTTGAGTGAAGCCTTTTTCAGAATCGGATTGCAATAATGGAATTAACTTTAATTCATCAACTTCAATAAATGGTAGTTCAACAACATCTTTGGTTTGAGTTTCAAACTTTACGGTTTTGTCATTACTAATATCTAGCAACGCTGAAAATAGGCTTTCTCTATTTTTATTATCAGGAGATTTAAATTGGTATCTAAACCCTTGCTTAATATTACTAGGCGCCCAGTTAATTAACTCAGACACAATAAATTTTTCAAACTTACTAAACTGTTTGTCGGACATATAAGTCATCTCCACTATCACTCATTCTTTCAACATTACCTATACGTTCGTAAAAACCGACTAACCACTCTTCACTTGTCTCATCGAAATATATCCCACGTAATCTGAACTCTTCAATCAGGTCGTTTAGCCGTAATTTTTGCTTATCCCCTATTACCACATTAGTTAAAAGTAATAAGTTATCTTGCGTAAGCACCAGCGTATTACCGACTCGACCAATTGGCTTAACAATACCTTTCGCTGTATGCTCTTTCAAAGCATTTGTAACCTTACTATTTGCTTGGTATCGTGTGGCTGATGAGTCAGCAAAAATTTTATTAAATTGTGCTATTGCTAGATCAAATAGTTGTGTAATTGAGTCTTCAATACTTGCTGCTTGGTTAAACTCTTTTTTCAAATTTCTAGCTTCAATAAATCTCTTGCAGTAATCATTTATACTATTAATATATTCACATTGATCTTCTGCTTCATTTAATTCACCATAAATCCTCCACAGAGGTGCACTAGAGCCCTCTTGTTGAAGTAGTCCTAGAGTTGATAAAATAGGAAACAAGTTTTGGCAAGATGAATGAAATAGATTCCAGCCCCTTTCTTTCACTTTTGTTCTCTCTGCACTTACTTTTTCTGTTTCAATAACAAAATACAGTTGCTTGCTTTTTGGGGCACCACACTTCCAGTCGGCTAAGTTCAATGCCAACTGAGATATATGTAGGAAATTGTATAATGCTAAAAAGCTCGCAATATGTTCTAACATATATGCAGGTTTACTGGCTAAAAACTTAAAGTCATGTAAAAATTTTTCTTGTAAAAAAGGAAGGTACGTAGAAGCTTTATTATCTATTTTGCTTTTTTGTAGTTTATTCTTAAGTGTTGAAGTTATGATTTCACTAATGAAATGATCACTTTCTTTATTTGGTATGGTTAAGCTTTCCCTGCCGAATAAAGTTAACAAAGAAATGGCCACTTTCTTACTAGCACTATACACCTTACTATTTATTGATTCATCAGTCTGTGTATGTAATAAAAGGCAGCTTGGCCCTAACTTAAGATAGTTTCCTTCCTCAAAATATGCTCTATGGATAGCTTGAAAATGTTTATCTGAAACTTGTTTACTTTTAAATACATCATAACAATCAGCTTCAAATTCTTGTTTAGAGTAATTTTTCAATTCTAAACCATATGCAAAGCTAATGAAGTACCCTGCGACCATATCCCAATTACATTCATTATAATTGGTTTTTACAGGTAGATATTCACTAGGAATATTATCGCCTATCTCTTTCTTAAGATTACTAATGTTAATAATTGAATTCATTTATTAACGCTCCACTATTTCTATTAAACTACCATCTCGCTCAGCATCATAGGTTGATACACCATCTACAATTATCAATGTATCTGACTTAGCCATTTCAACTCTTATTTGCTCAACCAATTCGTCAAGCAGTAAAACGCAACTTTTATCATATTTATTTGGTCGATAGCCTGAATTTAGTCTATGAAGCAGTTCAAATAGATTTATATTTACGGGTAAGGCAGGCTGAATTGGACGGCGGTTAACTTTTATTAACGCGTTAAAAGACATTAAGCTTTCAGAGTCATATTCAATGATAAGTCCCCAATCAACAAGCAGCTTTAGTTCTGTTGCGAATAAAACAGAGTTTTCTTTTGAGATAAGGTACTGTTTCTTCTTAAGTTGTGGAGCACTCCGGTTTATATAACGCCATAAGGCAGAAAATAAGGTGTGTCTATAAAAATCATTAAGTGTATTTGTTTCAGCCTCGTCGTCTTCACCAGTATAATTTTGATGGGCAAGCAGCACTTTGGCATAGTCTTGTAACAAGGTATTTTTAAATTCAGGACGATAATCTTGATGATAATTATTTGCAAAATCTGAATTTTGTAGAATATAGAACAGCCTTAGATACGAACTTGGTTCCTTTAAACCTATAACGCCCTCTTTTTTCAGTTCTTCATTGAACTCATAAAATGCGGGATCTTCGATCTTCAGCTTGAGTGATAGAATGAACCTATCAATCTTTTCAGATCTAATTAATGCAGGATCAAAACTGATTAACCGCTCCGACAATTCGTTATTTCTAGTTAAAAACAGATTGTCAAAAAGGTACCCTTTTCTCACCAATAGAATATGGATAAAGTCTAAGAATGAACGAGCAGTCACAAACTGATCTTTTACTAATCTACCTTTTAATAACAGCTCAATGATTGAGTTTTGAATTGATTCAATCGCCAACAACTTAAAGTTAGCTACAACAACTTCATCTTTACTAATTACCTCAGATTCAATCATCAAATCCCAGAATGGGTTTGTAACCTCAGATGTTGTTTTTTGTGTTAGTTTCTGCATGAATGAACTGGCAAAATCAGAACTAGGCTGACCATTTTTGAAACAAAACTTAGAGTACTTTTTATTTTCAAAGCTTAGAAAGTTTATATCGTCTGAATCAATGCTTTTTTCAAGATGCTGAAGCATAGCTGCTTTTATATCGTCATGCTCATTTTCCGAATTTTTTGCAAAGTTAGCCATCATACCTAGGTTAATACCAACAACTAACGAACTGTTTTCTGCTTTATATTCTGAGAATCTATTATTTAGTGTAGCTATAGCATCAAGTTTTGGGTCAAAGCTATGTGTAGCATCTAAATGAAAGCTTATACTACGCGAATACTTTTCATTCTGGCTGTATCGAGTCATTATCTCAGACTTACCATCACCACTACTCCCGCATAAGAAAAGGATTTTTTTTCCTGAGTTTAATAAGTCATCTAGAGCTGACTCAAAATCCATTTCTAAAGGGGTATTTATATACAAATAGTCTTTATATTTATCTAATTCAGAGTTTGAGTCTTTCTCTGTAGACACAGCATATGGTGATGATTTAGACATCACACTCAGGGCAGTTCGAAAGTCAATCAAGTTTGTAACCCCATGGAAAGTGAAACATTAATATAAGTACATACAAATCGCGTAATGAACATGCTGATTCTGCATGACTCATGCATTTTACATAATTAAGTGTACATGTATTCATATGCGATCAACTTTTCTCAAAGAAATCCATATCTTTTATAGATTTCATTGTTTTTGTGAGATCTCCAGCCTAATTAGCTGATGGTTTGCTCTATACGTCTTAATATTTCTTCTTATAGGAACGGCCATGATTAGCATAACCAGAGGAAATCAAAAACACGCATCAGTTTTAAACTAAAGAACAAGGTCATAAAACGTATAATTTGAAATATATTGACCTTGTTAACTGAAATAACTTTTTGGACTAAATATCGAAGTGTTGTACTTTCAAAACGATAATCTCCTAGTTTGAACACGTAGGTAGAAGTGGAGCTTTGAGCCAAAGCGAAAGGTTTAGCTGTAGGGTTGTTTATTCTATATAAGCAGGGAGGGGATTGAATCTGAGGTTTCATCTTCTGATGATCAAGCTAGCCTTGCGGCTAACTTGATTTATGCTGCGTTTTCACGCGTTTAACTTAACTTATTATTTTTAACAAAGTGTAGGAGTTCGTGCTCAATCCAACGCGGGCAGCCTGGTGAGACAAAAATCGTCCTTGGAAATGTCGGGTTTTGGCGAAGGCGCCAAAAAGTTGTTCGACTGATACCTAAAACGCTAATTACTTCATTAATATTAAGTAAATTGATCATGCATAATGTACCTCTCATAACCTACAGTAATTAGCTCCAGGATGGCTCTAATCCCTAAAATGGCTATGTTTGTCTTTGGTGCTATTTTATCGCACAAAAAACAAACATTCAAAGGCAGCCCTAGTCAGTACATAGTCAAATATCTTAGTATCACCCACTATTTTTAGATTGAAAAACTGGACAAACACGACAAAGCAGCCTAGCAGTCCTGGCCTGAAATTTTCTTTGGCTTTAAATGTCGTTTTTTAAAAGAAAGGCAGTCTAAGATTTCTAAAGTGTAATCGAAATTGATGATATCAACCTTAATATTGAGCAACCACGAAATAATCTAAATTGAGTTAAAATCAATCTCAGATCATTCTATGTAACACTATGTGTTTCATCATGGTTCGTAACGTTCGTTATAGGTTCATCGTTACTTGACTAGTTACTTGACTATAAACGCCAGAAATGAAAAAGGCGCTAGCAGTTACTAACTGCTAGCGCCTTATCGAATATGGCACGCCCTAGAGGATTCGAACCTCTGACCACATCCTTAGAAGGGACGTGCTCTATCCAGCTGAGCTAAGGGCGCGCTACAGGAAAGGATTATACGAATTGGATTGAGTAAAGCAACGGGTTTATCTTACTTTGTTGTTCAAGTGCCTAAAAAAGAGTCATGCGACTATTATTCCTACAACCCAACGCCGACGCAAACGTTTGCTTATGGAGTTTATTAACAAATTCTGCGACAATAGTTTTATAAGTATTAACCATCCTAATCAAGGAACGTCATGACTGCTCAAAATATAGACGGCACACTTATTTCTCAAACCGTACGCTCAGAAGTTGCTGCTCGAGTAAAAGCAAGAGTTAACGCTGGTTTAAGAGCGCCAGGGCTCGCTGTAGTACTCGTTGGTGAAGATCCAGCCTCTCATGTATATGTAGGAAGTAAACGTCGTGCATGTGAAGAAGTCGGCTTTGTGTCTAAATCTTTCGACTTACCTGCTACAGCTTCAGAAAGTGAACTGCTTGAGCTTGTAGGCAAGCTTAATGAAGACCCTGAGATTGACGGTATCCTCGTTCAGCTTCCTCTTCCAGCAGGTATCGATACAACACACGTGCTAGAGAGTATCATTCCAGAAAAAGACGTTGATGGTTTCCACCCATATAATGTAGGCCGACTTGCTCAGCGTATGCCAAAGTTACGTTCATGTACGCCTAAGGGCATAATCACGTTACTCGACCGCTACAATATCGATCTTCGTGGCAAACACGCTGTTGTTGTTGGTGCTTCAAATATTGTTGGTCGCCCAATGACACTTGAGCTTCTGCTAGCAGCCTGTACCACAACAACGTGTCACCGCTTTACCAAAGATCTTGAAGGTCACGTACGCCAAGCTGACATAGTTGTCGTTGCGGTAGGTAAACCAAACTTCATTCCTGGAGCGTGGATTAAAGAAGGTGCTATCGTGGTCGATGTGGGTATCAACCGTTTAGAGTCAGGAAAACTCGTTGGCGATGTTGAATACGATGTCGCCAAAGAAAAAGCCAGCTTCATTACTCCAGTACCTGGCGGTGTCGGCCCAATGACTGTGGCTAGCCTAATTGAAAATACGATGATGGCGTGTGAGCAGTTCCATACTAAGAAATAGATTCAATTCCTGATTAAATAAAAAGGCTCCTAGAACAGGAGCCTTTTTAGTATTTGTCTATGTCGTGTATCGGAAAGTTCGCTTAATACTTAATGCGATCAGCTAAATGACTCACAGCCAATGCAAAGTAGTACGAGCGATTCCACTTCATTAACACATTATAATTGTTGTAAACAAGGTAGGTTCTGCCATGGTGATCATCAGGCATGATGAGCCATGCTTTAATATCTTCATCAAGCTTTGGTAATGGGCGACCATCATAGCGGGTAATTCCAAGCTCACCCCATTGCTGAAGGTATTTTCCCTTCTCCGCATCGCGGCCTTGCATTTCAACATCCACCGATTCAGGCACCTGAACTTGGCGTCCCCAAGTATAGGTATCGTCCCAACCAGATTGGCTCAAGTAGTTAGCAGCTGAAGCAAAAACATCCGCTTTAGTATTCCAGATATCTTTTTTACCATCGCCATTACCATCTGCAGCGTAGGCTAAAAATGAACTAGGCATAAATTGAGGCTGACCCATCGCTCCAGCCCAAGAGCCTTTCATTGCATTCGCTGTAATGTGCCCTGCATCTAATATAGTTAATGCGGCCATCGCTTCTTTACGGAAGAACTCTTCTCGGCGCCCTTCATACGCAAGCGTTGATAATGCATCAATCACACTATAGCCGCCAGTTAAGGCACCGAAGTTACTTTCGACCCCCCACAAAGCAACAATGTATTGAGGTTGCACGCCATACTTATCACTAATGCGTTTCAACTCGGCATAATGCTTGTTGTATAAGTCTTTAGCCTGTTTCACTTTCCAGTCAGGAACTGCACGGGGAATATACTCATCCAACGTGAGTTTTTTCTCTGGCTGGTTTCTGTCCGAACTGACCGCTCTTGGTCTGTAGGTGACGTTTTCAAAAGCTTGATCAACTATTGCTTGAGAAACCCCCTGCTCGACCGCTTGTTTCTTTAATCCTTCGACGTATTCTTCAAAGCTCGCCTCATTTGCAAACGCTGAACAAGACAGACCTAAACCTAATATTACTGACAGAAATTTTTTCAAACTGCCCTCCTTGAGCAATTATCTCGACTATTTTTGTTGAGCTTTTCGTTCTTTATACTCTTCTAACAAGTTCTCTTGTCGTGGCGGTAACTGTAAGAAAAATCCTTCATCAGCCAAAGATTGAATCACAACTTCTTTATTCACCTGAGCAAGATTATGTTTATCTAATTTAATCACCATCACGAATATAGGTTTACCGAACATTTGCATCAAGGTGTCAGGAACTTGTGAAAAATCGTCCTTCTTCGGAATGTACAGGTAAGTCCCTTCTTTCTTAGAACTTTTATATATAGAACAAAGCATAAGTCGCCTTTTGATTAAATGTTGAGTCATTCAGAAAAATAACGTTAAAGTTTTGAAAATTAACAGCTACAGCGCTTGCCGTTGCTAGTTATGGAATATAACATGATATCCCTAGCTTCCGGCAACGCCCTTGCAGTAAAGGCCGCAAATAAAATGTCAAATACTCCCGACTTAAAAGGCAGCAGCTTCACTTTGTCAGTGTTACACCTTTCTGATAGTGAAGTCACCAAATCTGTTACATTTCTTAAAGAAAAAGTTGCGCAAGCACCTGCGTTTTTTACCTCTGCTCCAGTGGTCATTAATGTTGCTAAAGTTGAAGGCGACATTGACTTTGCGACACTAAAAAATGGTATTGAGCAGATTGGTATGATTCCAGTTGGAATTACAGGGTGTAAAGATAAGCGCCTTCAAAACCTAGCATCTGAAGCCGGTTTTGCCGTTATGTCTGCAACCAACACACGCAAGCAAGCCCCTGCCGAAATGGCACCAACCAAAGTTATTCGCACGCCAGTTCGTTCTGGGCAGCAAGTCTATGCCAAAGACGGTGATCTGGTGATACTAAACCATGTAAGTGCGGGCGCAGAAGTCATTGCCGATGGTTCTATCCATATTCATGGCACACTAAGAGGCCGTGCAATAGCGGGCGCTAGTGGTCAAAAACAAGCCAGTATTTTCTGTAACGACTTACAAGCAGAGCTTATTTCTATCTCAGGGAATTATTGGTTAAGCGATAAAATTGAAGAGACGTTTTGGCAAAAGAAAGTCATGATAAGCATGGATGATGATTCTTTAAAGCTTGAAACTCTAACTATATAAATAATAAGGAATAACCATGGCTCGAATTATTGTAGTCACGTCAGGTAAAGGCGGCGTTGGTAAAACAACCTCAAGCGCAGCCATCGCATCAGGACTGGCACTCAAAGGACAAAAGACTGCTGTTATCGATTTCGATATTGGCTTGAGAAACCTCGATCTTATTATGGGCTGTGAACGCCGCGTCGTTTACGACTTTGTAAACGTGATCAATGGTGAAGCCACATTAAACCAAGCACTGATTAAAGATAAGCGTACAGAGAACCTATTCATCTTACCGGCTTCTCAAACGCGTGATAAAGACGCGCTAACAAAAGATGGCGTGCGTCGTGTTTTCGATGACCTAGATGAAATGGGTTTTGATTTCATCATCTGTGATTCGCCGGCTGGTATCGAGCAAGGTGCGCTAATGGCGTTGTACTTCGCTGATGAAGCTATTGTTACCACCAACCCAGAAGTCTCATCGGTTCGTGATTCAGACCGTATTCTTGGCATTTTAGACTCTAAGTCTCGACGTGCAGAAGAAAACCTGCCTCCTGTTAAGCAGCACCTATTATTAACACGCTACAATCCTGCTCGTGTAACACAGGGTGAAATGCTAAGTGTGGAAGACGTAGAAGAGATCCTGCACATCCCACTTCTAGGTGTTATCCCAGAAAGCCAAGCAGTATTGAACGCATCAAACAAAGGTGTTCCAGTTATCTTTGATGATGAGTCAGATGCGGGTTGTGCCTACAATGATACGGTAGAGCGCTTACTCGGTGAAAAAGTGGACTTCCGCTTTTTAGTCGAGCAAAAGAAAGGAATCTTTAAGCGATTATTCGGAGGTTAACACTATGTCATTAATTGAATTTTTCCGCCCACAGAAAAAAAACTCAGCGAACTTAGCGAAAGAACGCTTACAGATCATCGTTGCAGAGCGACGCAGCCATAATGATCCTGCGCCTTCTTACTTGCCACAGTTAAAAGAAGACATTTTGAAAGTCATCGCTAAATATGTGGAAGTTGACCCATCAATGGTTGATCTTAGCTTTGAGCATAAAGATGATGATATCTCTGTTCTAGAACTGAATGTCACTCTGCCAGACGAAGAGAAATAGCCGTTTATTACTTGGCGATTTCACGTAGCTGGAGCTAAGTGTTAAATACTCAAAAAGCCTCTCACGTTATTAACCTAGATTAATAACGTGAGAGGCTTTGTTGTATTTAGTGTCGTTGGATAAAGGAAGCTATGTCTTTTTGATTCTGCTTTAGTCCATTCCTTCACTCACCTGTTGAACTAAGTATGATCCTGCTGGCTCGATGGTTCCCACCAACGATTTCACCTTTTCAATCGAGTTTGTCGCATGACTATTTTTGCGGTAACTAATATATATAGCCCTAGACCACTGCTCCGCACCATCCACTTTATACAGCTGTTCAGCCTCTATAAATGGTTCAGCCAGAGAGTATGGTAAATACGCACAACCACCCTTCTCCAAAATAAAATCTAACGCTATTCGACCTGTCGATGTTCTTAAATACGGTGCCGGTATATTCGGGTGCCGATCCGCATGTTCAAAAGTAAAGAGCGTCCCCCAATCGATATAAACATATTTACTATCAAAAGCAGTTTCAACCGATACTGGCTCAGTCGATACTAGTACGAGGGTCAAATCGGCTATTTGCTCACTAATAAACTCATCAAGCTTGAATGGATCAAATGAGAAAGCAATATCAAGCGAATGGTCAAGCAAGTTACGATGTAGCTGTTCACGGCCTTGCGATTCAGCCATAAATCCGTACCCGTGCAAAGCACCAGTCACGACACTCAAACAGTTTTGTAAATATGCATCCCAAATATTCGGTGTACCGCCTATGGTCAACTGCATCACTTTATTGCTCTCTAGAGATAACTCAAACCTCGCTTGCTTTAGTGTAGACACCATCGTCTCCGCATAACTCAATAGACGCTGTCCGGCAGATGTCAGCTGAATATTGTTACGGTGACGAATGAACAACTGCACATCAAAGTACTCTTCTAATTGTTTGATACGAGCACTAACCGCCGCTTGAGTAATATAGAGGTTTTCTGAAGCCCTTCCAAAGTGCTTCTCTTTAGCGACTTCTAAAAATGTCTGAAATACTTTTATGTCCATTATTTACGCCCATTCCGGTGCAACGTTTATTCTTTTAGAAACAAAGAGATTAGAAACAGAGAGTTTAGTTATTAATCCCCGTTATATTATGGTGTCACTAGCTAAGCAATATCAACACACTGATCAATAACAAAAAATGTTTTGTCATTGCGATAAAAATTATTCGTTTTTATGACAAGCCTCTGTGTCCTATTCTTGTCCCAGAGAGTTAATAGCTCTAGCGGCGCCACATCGGTTGGTTTTCCATTCAATATTTATTCTGCTTCTTTTGAGGTTAGCATGTTTGATACTCAGTTTCGCCACGGCAAAAAACGCTACTACGATATGGTGAAATTTCCGCACGGGTTTGCTAAATCGGGTGATTTCACACTCCTAGAGAGTGAGATCTTAATGACATTTGGAGAAACAATGCTTGCATTGGAAATAGGTGATATCACACCAGATAACTCGGAGGAAAAACACTTTCTAAAAGTCATAAAACACCCAATGAAAGCAAAAACCAAACTGGAGCATACATGGGTTAAATATACCCACCTAGCTCGTGGTCGAAAGTCATTTCACACACTAAATAGCCGGACAAAGTTTCATATTTCGCTGCCAGAGTTCGATTTTGAGACCAATGATGACGAAGTAACCGAGGTGGCGTAATGAAATAAACAATCTTTGACTTGATGCGCTCCACGCATTCAAACTGATAACGCTCCATTCTTTCCCCCAATGAGATTAGAGCGTTATTTTTCCGACTATTCCCCGACCAAAAATGTGTGGCTTGGGTCGACATACACTTTATCGCCCATCGCTTCACGCCCTAATAGCATCATATACGTCATATCATTTCGATTACTCAGTGTAAGCTGAATAGGCCAGGACTTATTCCCTAGCTGAAACGTTGTTTCTATCACAACACGCTGCTCTACTTTACCGTTCGATGATTTAATGCGTCTAGAGTCATAAACGAGTGACTCACAACGTACCACTTCATCAAGTTGATAGGCGTCAGGGTGAAGATCATATTGAACATACAATCTGCCCCCCTTAACAATTCGTTCGATATTGTCCACATGAAGCGACGATGTTTTCGCTCCGGTATCAATACGTACCTCTAAATCACGGATACCTAAATCGGGCAGTGAGCACAGCTCTAGATTTCCAATAATCATTCGTTTCTTAAATGTATCTGGCATAATTGCCTCTATCTTATCTTTCTAAATAAATCGCTTAGTTCAACGAATTGAGTTGGCGAGAGTGCCTAACTTGCGGGCTCTATGGCTACGATCGCATCTTGCATCATCTCAATATGCTCATAAACATCGTCAGCACTATCCCCGAAATACGCAATGTGGTACATCGCTTCACCTTCTTGAACAAGTGGGATATTTTGTTTGCCAATAATGATCCCTGAACGTGTCGATATTATTTGGCTAATATGATTACCTAACGGACCATTAATATCTGCCAAAATATCCCCTTTCTCAACCATCGAGCCTAGTGCAACAAACTCTTTCACAAAGCCACTCGCATTAGCCCTTGTCCAATCACTGCGGTTAGCGACAAACGGTTCAATATTTACTTTACTCATTCTCTTACGAATCATGCCAAGAGCTCTTAATACTCGAATGACTCCTTTCACCCCAGTTTGAATTGACAGCTCATCAAAACGAAGGGCTTCACCTGCTTCATAAAGCAAGACTCGAGTGTCATTGCAGACCGCTGCCCCTCGTAACGAACCATCACGAATGTTGGCATTAAGAAGCACAGGCACGGCAAATGCTTCAGCTAGGCGTTTTGTCTCTACATCATCCAAATTCGCTCTAATTTGAGGTAAATTAGAGCGATGAATAGCACCTGTATGCAAATCAATTCCATAGTCGCAATGAGTGACAATGCTGTTTAAAAACGTATACGCTAATCGCCCAGCTAATGATCCCGTCTTAGACCCGGGGAAACATCGGTTTAGATCTCGTCGATCTGGCATATAGCGACTTTGGTTGAGTACGCCATATACATTTACCATAGGCACCAATATTAATGTTCCTATTTGCAGCTTTAGGTTCTCTTGTATCAATCGGCTTATAATCTCGATACCGTTGATCTCGTCACCATGTACCGCCGCACTGACAAACACAACCGGCCCTTCTTTTTTTGCACGAATAACTTGAATAGGAAGGCTCATCTCAGCATCGGTATAGAGTTTAGCTACTGGTATTTCGATTTTTTTTCTCTCTCCAGGAGAAATTTCAACACCAGCAATCATCAACTTCTTAGCCATTAGGCCACCTCCTTTTTGCCGCTATTAACGCCATTAAAGACATCACCGTCATTATGAAAAACACGACTTTCAAAATCTTCATATCCCAAAGCCATATCATCCATGTTATTTATACCTTGAGAGTTCTTTTCTATGAAATCGAAAATCAAACCAGCTACGTCTTTACCAGTGGCTAACTCAATCCCTTCAAGGCCAGGGGAAGAGTTCACCTCCATAACCATAGGGCCGCGAGCCGATTGCAAAATATCGACACCGCACACATTAAGTCCCATGACTTTAGCGGCATTTACCGCTGTTGCATTTTCTTCATCTGTTAGCGTCACTAGCTGCGCCGTCCCACCACGGTGTAAATTTGAGCGGAACTCACCTTCGCCAGCTTGACGTTTCATGGCTGCAATAACTTTTCCACCAACAACAAAACAGCGAATATCCGCGCCTTTTGCTTCTTGAATAAACTCTTGAACTAAAATGTTGGCCTTCAACCCCATGAACGCTTCGATGATGCTTTCTGCCGCCTTATTGGTCTCAGCTAACACAACACCAATACCCTGAGTACCTTCGAGTAGCTTGATCACGACCGGCGCACCACCAACATTTTTGATCACGTCTTTGATCTTGTCTGGCTTACTTGCAAAGCCTGTTCTTGGTAGACCGATGCCCTCTCGTGAAAGCAGTTGTAACGAAGACAACTTGTCACGCGAACGGGTAATCGCTGTCGAGTCATTAATGCAAAACGCATTCATCATTTCAAACTGTCTGACTACTGCGGTTCCGTAAAAGGTAATGGAAGCACCAATTCGCGGGATAACTGCATCATAGTGAGGTAGATCCTCGCCCATATAACGAACCTTAGGGTTATTGCTAGTGATATCCATGTAACACTGTAAAGTATCGATGATATCGACTTGATGACCTCTCGCTTCGCCAGCTTCTTTCAAACGACGAGTTGAGTACAAATTTTCGTTGCGTGACAAAACCGCAATGCGCATGGCAGTATCCTTTTATGATGAATTAACCCGTCGGTTCAGCCCTTCGGAAAGTGCGCGAACTTTAAGAGTTATTTCAGCTTAAATACAACGAATAGTTTTAGTCATCACGACAAGAAATATTTATTAAGACGGGGGATATACCGGTGAATTTTTGTCTTTTATATGTGGCAGGCAAGAAGGTATAAAAATAAAAAAGAGCCAAACAGCAATGCTGATTGACTCTTGATATTCAATTTAAGTCTCTAAAAAACCTTAACAGAGACAGAGATAGCTACTTCACTAAATCATCTAGCTTTTCACCCATCAATTCTAAACGCCACCCCTGCATAACATCAGGTAACGCACTTGGATTTCGATCTTTTTTCCACACCCACGTCAAAAGCTGATTAAGTTGCTTTTTAGAAGCGAGAAATTCAGTAGCAAGACCCGACTTTGAAGACGCATGTTTCACTTCATCTTTTAGCAGTTTAAATAGCTGTTTATACCCAGGGTAATCCATTAAGCGATCGATGGCTTCTGGGTACTCATCTTCAGGTGTTTGCTCTGCAGACTTAATCATAGCGATGATACGGCTTCCATGACGGCGTACTGCTCGGCTATCAATACCTTCTTGCTCCATATGGTGCGAGCTTTTAATCGCATCACGAGCAACAAGCAGTAAGTCGGTTTCCTTAAATACAAAGTTCAAGGCTAAGTCACGCTTCATCGCTTCTTTATATCGCCATGTTGCCAGTGGCTTTAAAATCGCCAGTTGCTTTGGCTTTAATTGCCAAGCACCTTTAATATCGCGATAAACGTTATTGGCATCAATATTTTTAATTCGTTTGCTAACCAATAGCTCTGACTCTTGCAACGCAGCGTCCCACCAGTCTGCTTCTTGTAGTTTCTCAAGTAGCTTTTCATACAGCGGCATTAAATAGAATACATCAGCAGCGGCATACTCTAATTGCTTCACGCTTAAAGGACGTGCCATCCAGTCAGTGCGAGACTCGCTTTTATCCAACTCAACACCAATATATTCATTAACTAGCGCAGCAAAGCCGGTAGATAATCCGTAACCTAAAAAGGCCGCCATGATTTGAGTATCGACCATAGGAAACGGCGTACAACCAAAGGCATTTTGGAAAACTTCTAGATCTTCACCACACGCATGTAGAACTTTTAATACTGACGTATCTTGCAATAAGTCAACAAACGGTGACATATCATCAAACACTGTCGGATCGATAAGAGATAAGTTCTCTCCATCAAACAGCTGTATCAAGCCAAGTAACGGATAGAAAGTACGAACTCGTACGAACTCGGTATCGAGCATCACAACATCAGACTGCTTGGCTTGGTGACAGACGCGCTCTAGATCGGACGCTTGGGTAATGATTTGATAGTTCACAAAATGCTCGCTAATGATGATTAGATCCGTTGACCTAAAGGATGAAAAATAAAATGCCGACGTTTATGTCGGCATTCTAGCACTAAATGCTATTGAGTTTCTGCATTGTTAATTTGCATACATCAAGATGAAAAGCTTACGCACTTTCTCGCTGTGCAACTTGAGCATCATTTTCTTCTCGAAGCACACGGCGAAGAATTTTACCTACATTAGTCTTTGGCAACTCTTCTTTAAACTCAACCAATTTTGGCACTTTGTAGCCGGTTAGTTGTTCGCGACAGTGAGCGATCACTTCTTCTTTAGTTAAGCTTGGGTCACGTTTAACAACATAGATTTTCACTATTTCACCAGATACTTCGTGAGCCTGACCAATTGCAGCAACTTCTAACACTTTTCCGTGAGAAGCAATCACATCTTCAATCTCGTTCGGATAAACGTTAAAGCCAGAAACCAAAATCATGTCTTTTTTACGGTCAACGATATGCAAGAAACCCTCATCATCAAATTTAACGATGTCACCCGTAGATAGCCAACCTTCTGCATTTATCACGTCTTTGGTTGCTTCAGGGCGCTGCCAGTAACCTTGCATCACCTGCGGGCCGCGAACTTGCAATTCACCTACTTCAGTATTTGCTAGTGGGTTACCTTCATCATCGACAATTCGAACTTCAGTGGAAGGTACAGGTAAGCCAATCGAACCGTTATATTCGACAAGGTCGTAAGGGTATGCTGAAACCAGTGGCGCACACTCGGTTAGGCCGTAGCCTTCAAGTAAGTAACAACCTGAGATTTTATTCCATTTTTCAGCAACAACTCGTTGTACCGCCATGCCACCACCGACAGAAAGGCGCAAATTACTGAAATCGAGTTCATTAAAGTCTTCATTATTCACTAACGCGTTAAACAGTGTATTTACCCCTGTAATCGCGGTGAACTTGTATTTCTGTAACTCTTTAATAAAGCCCGGAATATCTCTTGGGTTAGTGATCAATAAGTTGCTGCCACCAACTTCTAAGAAGAGCAGACAGTTTACCGTCAACGCAAAGATGTGGTAAAGCGGCAGTGCTGTTACAACAAGTTCACGCCCATCGGTTAATACAGGTCCGTAAGCGCCTTTTGCTTGCATCACGTTCGCAATCATATTGCGGTGCGTCAGAATCGCCCCTTTCGCAACACCTGTTGTGCCACCAGTGTATTGTAAGAACGCGATATCATCGCCTGACATGTGCGGCTTAACATATTGCAACCTACGGCCTTTATGCAAAGCCTTACGCATTGAAATAGCACCTGGCAAATTGTATTTAGGTACCATTCCTTTCACATACTTAACCACGAAATCAACAACTGTACCTTTTGCTCGCGGAAGCATTTGACCAAGACTAGTGAGGACCACATGTTTAACTGGCGTGTTATCAACAACTTGCTCTAGGGTATTGGCAAAATTAGAAACAATAACAATGGCTTTTGCATCCGCATCATTTAACTGATGCTCTAGCTCACGTGGTGTATAAAGCGGGTTTACATTCACCGCAATCATACCCGCTCTGAGTACACCAAACAGTGCCACAGGATACTGAAGCAAGTTCGGCATCATTAACGCAACACGATCACCTTTCTGAAGCTTCAACTCATTTTGTAAGTAAGCAGAAAAAGCACGACTACGCTCTTCCAATTTGCGATATGTCATGACCGAGCCCATATTCATAAACGCAGGCTGATCGGCAAATTTTTGCACCGATTGTTCAAACATTTCAACCAAAGATAAGTATTGATCAGGGTTGATAGTTTCAGGTACATCTTCTGGGTAGCGTGAGAGCCAAGGGTTTTCCACGGTATTACTCCTTGTTATTGGCAGGCTGGTTCGACCATTATTATTATTCGTCTATTACAGCACAGCCAAAGCGCATGAGCACGAAAGACTCAAACACTTGTTTAAATTTTGTTAAGCACGCCAAATATCAGATCAGTTACAGCCGAAGGGGATTGCAGATGACAATGATGGCCTCCGCTAATTGTCACGACATCACACAACTTCGTTGAATGACTCAATGACGGTTTTAATCGGTCATAACCTTTATCACCTAAGATGACCAATTGAGGGCATTCAATGCTTTTGATGACTTCTTCAGCGTGCTCCAAAGACATTCGATATAACGAGTCACTTTGCAGGTGACTATCATGCCGCCATTGCCAAATGCCGTTAAGACTCATCATTCCACGCTCAACAACGGGTTGTATTAAATGGGCGTCAAGATGATTAATCGTTGCGCGACGACTTGCCATCTCTTCAATGCTAGTCAAATCCCGAGTTGGTTTTCGTCTAAGTCGCTGACGACTAAGCACTCCATTTCGTAATCTATCAATACTCTTTTCGGGCGATTCAGCTAATGGACCAAAGCCTTCTATTTGAACTAATCCTGCGACTTGCTCAGGAAACGCGGCACTATAGCAACTTGCGATTAATGCACCAAGTGAATGTCCTACTAATACCAACCTGTTCGGCGATAAAGTAGACAAAACCTGGTGAAGATCGTCAATATAGTCATGAAAAGGATAAAATGAGCCAATTCCTTTGTGACTAGACAAGCCATGACCCGGCAGATCGATCGCACAAAGATGCAGACTCTCATCAAGCTGAGACAGTTTAGGAAGGATTGAGTGGAAGCTAGCGGCGTTGTCTAGCCAGCCATGCAAAAAGACCACCGTGGTATGGGCTGTTTCTGCGTTCCCTAACTCTAAAGTCGCGATATCACCACTGGCGATAGAAATCGTATTATTACGCATACTACCACGCATTATTTAACTTCTTGAATGACTCGACCATCGGTAGGCTCAAAGTAGGCTTGACGACAATGTAAGCTTCGACAAGGGTATGGGTAGACCCTGACATCATTGATTTGCACACGCTCTTGAATCTTCCACAGATGGTGACCGCTTACTGTCATAGCAGGCACAACTTGCTCTGATTCGCCAACCATAATCTTCTCAGTTCCTTTACTTTGACCAAGAACACTTATCAACTGACCTTTTCCATAAGCTAGAGGTTCTAAGAAACCGTCGACATAACCAACAAATCGTCCGTTGGGCTGTTGATTAATATCGGGTTTACCTGATGAGCTGATTGGCAAATTCACCACTTCAATACGCGTTTTATCTGCTAGGTTGGTTACACTGGCAATCACACCGCCAAGGCGTACTTGAGGTGTTGTTACAGGATCGATATTGACCCACGTTGCGTAATCAGAAACGAGGGTTTCATCCGATGAAGCCAAAGATTCAGGGAGCGTTGAACAGGCGCTGATAAATAATAAGGAAATCGACATTAAAGCCGCTTTTAATAAGGACGTATTCATAAGGCACTCGTTATTTCATAGGAGGTCGGTCAGAGTTAGATAATTAACCTGAGTTCAAATTAAACAAACTAAAACGATAAAGGATTAGATGTAGATATCGACACCAAGAAGCTTAGCAAGTTCATCACGTTTGGATTGAGTCATGACAGAAAGGTACTCTTGCATCGCTTTTCGGCCTTGCCCTTCAGGAAGGTCATATTGAACTTGCGCCCGATGAATATCGGACTCGTTAACATGACGAATAGAATTGGAAACAGCATCCGCGACTTGGGTCGTTTGACCAACTGATGTCGTAGTTTGCCCTTTTTTTACCTCACTCTTTTTACTCGCCTTGCTAGTCTTAGTATTGCTCGGGACTACCGAAGGAGGTAAGCCGTTGATTGAGACCATACTCTTCCTTAATGAAAGGCTAGCGAGCTAGCCTTATTTCACTCATTACTGTCAGTAACAGAATTCGTTGTTTATTCTTTTCCTGGTAATTTTTTCCACGTGACCTTATCACGCAGATAAACAGGGCTCGCGTGCTCTGCATCTACCGTATTATCATTAGCCCATTCAAACTGTGCCAAATAGGCAATATCAATCGCTTCTGGGTAAAGAACTGTGCCTTCATCACTCACTATTTCTACACGTTCTAAAGGTAATGCAGTTAACGCTTCTTCGTAAGCTGCCCAACCGGTACCCGCTGTGTACCAAACTGAATCATCTTTTTCAATTTGTGGCACTAGCTCACTTGGTGGAATAACACACTCAGCATCAAGCTCAATCCAAGTGCCGTTTTCTTGACGACTATAACGTCCCCAATAAACCTCACTCATTCGTGCATCAATCGCACACGCAACCTTGGTATGACCTAGCTTACGGTAACTACCTTCCGCCATTGCAGCCAATGTTGAAACACCAATCATTGGTAGATCTGCACCAAACCCTAAACCTTGTGCAATACCAATGCCAATACGAACACCCGTAAAGCTACCCGGTCCACGCCCAAACGCCAATGCATCGACGTCAGCGAGCGATAAGCCTGCTTCTTTTAATACCTCATCGACCATCGGTAAAATTTTCTTAGTATGGTCGCGCGGTGCCACTTCACTTCGTGCGAATACTTGTTCGCCAACAGTCAGGGCAACAGAACAGTTCTCTGTTGAGGTATCTAAAGCAAGAATTTTTACAGTCATTGATAACTCTATCTTTTTAATTAATCTGATTAACTTTTATTGCTCAAGCTGTTTGAGAAAAGCTTGAACACTATCTAAATCCCGAGTTCTCGGAATAGGCGGCAAACTGGCTAAAAACAGTCGCGCATAATCTTTGGTCACTAAGCGATTATCGCAAATGATCAACGCCCCATGATCGCTATTATCTCGAATCAATCGACCTACCCCTTGCTTCAACGTAATAACAGCATCGGGCAGTTGAACTTGAGCAAAAGGATCACCGCCTTTTAATCGGCAATCTTCGATTCGAGCCTTCAATAATGGGTCATCAGGTGCAGTAAACGGTAATTTATCGATGATAACACAGCTTAATGCGTCACCTCTAACATCTATCCCTTCCCAGAATGCCCCTGTGGCAACAAGTAACGCATTCCCAAGCTCCATAAATTCCGCCAGTGTTTTCTGTTTACTGGTTTCACCTTGAAGTAGGACGGGTACAGACAATGTTTCTCTAAATCGCGCTCCTAGCTCTCGCATCATGCTGTGAGAGGTACATAAGAAGAAGCAGCGCCCTCCGTTTGCTTCAATCACAGGACCAAGCATTTCAACGAGCTTATCTGCCATCCCCGGACTGTTTGGCTCAGGTAGATAACGAGGTACGCAGAGCCTAGCTTGAGTTTGATAATCAAACGGACTTGGCAAGGCAAGCTTTTGTTTTGGCTGCAAACCTAAACGAGCAGTAAAGTGACCAAAGTCCTCATTTACAGCAAGCGTTGCAGAGGTAAAAATCCATGATCCTTGTTTAAGTTCAATCTGCTCATGGAACTTATCGGCGACCGAAAGCGGTGTGATATGAAGCGTAAAATGACGAGGCGTGGTATCAAACCAATAGGAATACCCAGTGATAGACACATCACATACCCGCTCAATTCTGGCTTTGATTGTATTCGCTCGTTCAAAAGCGGTATCCAATAATTGGCTTCTTCCTAGAGCAAGTTTGAGCACTTCGATAGCAAAATCAAGCGCATCCTGTAGTCGACGTAACTCTCGCGCAACCACTGGAGAGCTCACCGCTTCACGCCAATTCCCGCGAAAGTTGGCATCACCCAATATAATACGCAGCTCCATCGCGCATTGAATGAGGCTATCGCCCACCTTTTGCAGCTGGCGCATATCTTTCGCTTCAGTTCGGTAAGCGATTTCAATATCTTTAGCGAGCTCTTGTACCTGCCTGCTTGAAACTGACTGACCAAAATATTGGCTCGCAATATCTGGCAGTTGGTGAGCCTCATCGAAGATAAATACATCCGCTTCAGGAATAAGCTCCCCAAAGCCCGTCTCTTTAATGGCTAAATCGGCTAAAAACAGATGGTGGTTGACGACGACCACATCGGAATCCATGGCTCGCTTTCTAGCTTTTAAAACAAAGCAATCGGTAAAGCTTGGGCACTCTTTGCCAAGGCAGTTGTCATTGGTGGATGTGATGGTCGGAATGACTGGGCTATCTTCTGCGATTTCATCACAATCACCAAGATCACCACTTTTAGTTTGAGAGACCCAACTACGAACTTTAATCAACTGAGCCAGTAAAGTCGGATCTGCGGTATTGGTATGACTCTCTACCATTTGGCGGCTTAACCGATCTAAACAGAGATAATTTGAGCGCCCTTTTAACAGTGCCACTTGACCATAAAAACCAAGCGCATCCACCATTAATGGGAGATCGCGATGAAAGAGCTGCTCTTGAAGGTTTTTAGAACCGGTACTGATGATCACTTTCTTGCCACTCATCAACGCCGGAACGAGATACGCGAAAGTTTTACCGGTTCCGGTACCCGCTTCCACAACCAGTTGGCTTTGCTTATCAATGGCGTCATAAACCGCTTGTGCCATATCAAGTTGAGGCTGCCTTGGTTGAAAACCAGGAATAGCTTTACCCAGAGCACCGTCGGCAGAGAAAGTTTTTAAGATCATGTAAAAAGACTAGAAAAAAGAGATGGAGAGATTATGTCAGCTTTAGTGAGCCGGCGCGAATCAGATTATGACCCGCACCGGAGGTGTTTGGTTTAAGGCGAGGTGAAATGGGTTACTTTCTATTTAAATAACGTGATAGCCACGCTGGCCCATCAAATCCGTTATCTTCACTGAGTATTGCTTTCGCTGCGTCGCTTGGTGAGGCTTTGTTTTCCCACAGTTCAATTAACATCGCTTCATCAATTTCATGATCGCCAACAAGGGCATTCACTCGCTCAACATACAATTTTCGCGCTAGTAGTTCTTTATCCATATGACAGCACCTTTGATACTTCTTACGACAGAATCCACAACAAAAGGAAAAAACCTTGATTTTGGCAACGATCTTTTGTTGAAACATGCTCGATAATAGATTAATTATAGCAGGTATATTGCGGGTTACGTCACCGTTCACGGAACCTGAAATTAGTTTTAAGCCCAAAAAAATAATTCATGGAAGCAAGACACAAATGGAAAAAAAAACACTCTTAACCCACTGCAAAGATGCACCTGGGCTGATATCTAAAATCACCAATATTTGTTATAAGCATCAGCTCAATATTATTCATAACAATGAATTTGTTGATAACACCAGTGGCCACTTCTTTATGCGCACTGAGTTGGAAGGTTATTTCAATGACCAAACTCTACTAGCCGACCTTGACCAAGCACTGCCTGAAGGAACAAAGCGCAACTTAGTGAATTCAACACGCAAGCGCATTATCATCTTAGTAACCAAAGAGTCGCACTGTTTGGGTGATATTTTGATGAAGAATTACGATGGTAGTTTGGATGTCGACATTGCAGCTGTTGTTGGGAACTACGATACTTTGCAGTCTCTGACTGAGCGTTTTGACATTCCATACCATGCTGTTTCGCATGTAGGGCTAAATCGAGAAGAGCATGAAGAAAAAGTGCTCGAAGTGATTGAGCAATATGACGCTGACTACTTAGTTCTGGCTAAATACATGAGAGTACTTACTCCAGGATTTGTTGAGAAGTTCAACCACAAAATAATCAATATCCACCACAGCTTTTTACCGGCATTTATTGGTGCAAAACCTTACCAGCAAGCCTACGAGCGTGGTGTAAAGATCATTGGGGCAACCGCTCACTTTGTGACTAACGATCTCGATGAAGGCCCTATCATTAAACAAGACGTTATCCCTGTGGATCACAACTTTAGCGCACAAGATATGGCTCGTGCTGGTCGTGACGTAGAGAAGAACGTATTAAGCAAAGCACTCAACAAAGTATTGAACGACCATGTCTTTGTTTACGGAAACAAAACCGTCATTCTTTAAAATTTAAGTTTAACGTAGATGTAAAAATGGCGCATCGATTGTCTCTCAATCAATGCGCCATTTTAGTTTTCAATCTCAGCCGCAGCTATGCTTGCAAATCAGCGATATTGAATTACAAACGTATCGCTAATTCAACGCCTTGCTTAATCGCTCGTACTGCATCCAATTCACCAGCATGATCTGCACCGCCAATGACATGCAGTTTCTCTCCGAGCTGTGACCATTTATCTTCAAATGGACGAACCGATTCCTGCCCTGCACAAATCACGATTTTGTCAGCGTCTAACAGTTGAGGCTTATCTTTCATCACGATATGCAAACCTTCGTCGTCAATTTTCTTATATTCGACACCACCAAATAGATTCACACCTCGCTTCTCAAGCGTTCGCTTATGAATCCAGCCCGTTGTTTTTCCAGGGCCTTTACCAACACGTCCTTGGCGCCTTTGCAGAACCCAAACGGTTTTATCGCTCACTGAAGGCGGATAAGGGTACAAGCCACCAGAATGACCGATCTCTTTATCGATACCCCATTCATGAAGCCAGTCGTCAAGTGTATTGTCTTCCGGTTCAGTGATCATCGTTGCGATATCGACGCCAATACCACCAGCACCAACAATCGCCACTTTGTCACCCACTGGGGTTTTCTCACGAATCAGTGTTTGATAATCAATCACTTTATCCGTGTCATCAATACCAGAAATTTTCACTTTTCTAGGTTCGACACCCGAGGCCATAACAACCTCATCGTACTCCTTCAAGCACTCAAATGACGCTTCAGTATCCAGCATTAAATTAACGCCTGTTGCATCAATCTGATTGGCAAAATATCGAATCGTCTCTCTAAATTCTTCTTTTCCTGGGATTTGCATAGCAAGCCGGAATTGGCCACCGATACGGTCATTTTTCTCAATCAGATCCACATCATGTCCACGCTGCGCTAAGGTCGTCGCGCATGAAAGTCCAGCAGGCCCTGCACCTACGACTGCTATTTTTTTCTTTGTCGTCGCAGGCTGAACAACGATTTCAGTTTCATAACAAGCACGAGGGTTCACTAAACAACTTGCACGCTTACCTTTAAATACGTTGTCGAGGCACGCTTGGTTACAACCAATACAGGTATTAATGAACCGGGCTTGGTCTTTCTCTGCTTTAATGACAAATTCAGGGTCTGCGAGAAATGGTCTTGCCATAGAAACCATATCGGCCTGACCAGAGCTTAAGATTTTCTCCGCTTCCTCTGGGGTATTAATTCTATTACAAGTTACGACCGGAATATTCACATACGGTTTTACTTTCTCTGTCACCCAAGTAAATGCGCCACGAGGTACTTGTGTTGCGATAGTCGGGACTCGCGCCTCATGCCAGCCGATACCCGTATTTATAATAGTAACGCCCGCTTCTTCGAGTTTTTGCGCGAGTAACACTACGTCTTCAAACGTACTGCCCTGCTCAACCAAATCGAGCATCGACAGCCTAAAGATAATAATGAAATCGTCACCAACCGCTTTACGAACTTTACGGACAATTTCTAAAGGAAAGCGCATACGCTTTTCATAGCTACCACCCCAATCGTCGTAACGCATATTGGTGCGTTTACAAATAAATTGGTTAATGAGATAACCTTCAGAACCCATGATCTCAATGCCGTCATAGCCTGCAAGTTGCGCCAGTTCAGCGCTGTTAGCAAAGGCATCAATGGTCTTGTTAATCTGCCTTGGGCTCATTTCACTTGGAGTGAACTTCGCAATTGGGGCTTTCATTCCAGATGCACTTTGAGCAAACGGGTGCATGGCGTAGCGCCCAGCATGAAGCAATTGCAGTGCAATTTTACCGCCATGCTTGTGTACTGCTTCGGTTACAACTTTATGTGATTGAGCATGTTTAGGCTTACTAAATTCTGCACTGAAAGGCGTCAATCGGCCACGTAGATTCGGCGAAAAGCCTCCAGTTACAATCAGCCCGACACCGCCCTTAGCACGCTCTTCATAAAAAGCAGCAAGCTTATGCAGACCTTGTTTGTCTTCTTCTAACCCAGTGTGCATTGATCCCATCAAAACGCGATTACTCAATTGAGTAAATCCCAGATCAAGTGGTTGTAATAAGTTTGAGTACATGGCTGACATCACTATATCTATTATTATTCGTGGTCTGACCAGAATATTCACACTTCAAGTGAAAATCAAACAACCGTTTACATTTTTGCAACACTCGTCAACATCGAACTTGAAATACCTCTACACTAAGTACTGTCATTCGGTATTTTCCTGCTTATCTCCTAATGACTTTCTACTAATACCCTAATTACTTTCTATCAATGCCATAACAACATGCGGTTGTTTGCTAATTTGAGATGGCGTAGGATGTGAATCAGCCCTTCAAACAGCATCATGGACTCTGTTAGGTCAACTACAGTGAAGACTCGATGAAAAAACTATTCAAATTTATTGGTTTGATTTTTAAAGGTATTTGGAAACTCATTACCTTTATTCGCCTTGCGTTAACAAATCTAATTTTTATTCTCAGCCTTGTTGTTATTTACTTTTTGTTTACAAGTGTCGATACACCGACGCCTGAGGTGAAACAGCAATCGGCATTGGTTCTAAATCTCTCTGGCCCTATCGTTGAGCAGCGAAGCTACAATAATCCAATGGATTCGATTACCGGATCAATCTTTGGTCAAGACATGCCGAAAGAGAACGTTCTGTTCGATATTGTGGATACGATTCGACATGCGCAAAATGACGACCAAATTCAAGGGTTAGTGCTGTCACTGCGTAACCTCCCTGAGACAAATCTCACTAAACTTCGATATATCGCTAAAGCATTGAATGAGTTTAAAGCGTCGGGTAAACCTATTTATGCGGCAGGTGAGTTTTATAATCAGAGCCAATATTACCTTGCAAGTTACGCTGACAAAATATTCCTCTCACCCGATGGTGCAGTGCTACTCAAGGGCTACAGTGCATACTCTCTATACTACAAGACACTACTAGAGAAGTTTGATGTCAACACGCATGTCTTTAGAGTGGGTACTTACAAATCGGCCATTGAACCTTTCATTCGAGATGACATGTCAGACGAAGCAAAAGAGTCTGCGGCTCGTTGGTTAACGCAACTTTGGGGTGCATATGTCGATGATGTGGCAAACAATCGCCAGATGGATGCGAAAGCTCTAAACCCATCTATGGATGAGTTCCTTGCAAAGCTTAAAGCAGTCGACGGTAATTTGGCTGAACTTTCTCTACAGCTTGGGCTAGTTGATGAACTAGCAACGAGACAGCAGATTCGAAGTGAACTTGCTGACGTATTTGGAAGCGATGGCAAAGACAGTTACCAAGCGATGGGCTACTACGAATATCGTACAACCATGTCTCCACAATTTAATCTCGAATCCGATGATATCGCAGTCGTAGTGGCTAGTGGCGCGATCATGGATGGCAAACAGTCACGTAATAACGTTGGTGGTGATACTACCGCTAGCCTGCTTCGCCAAGCGCGTAATGACAGCAAGGTAAAAGCCGTGGTGTTACGTGTCGATAGCCCAGGCGGAAGCGCTTTTGCTTCCGAAGTTATTCGTAACGAAATAGACGCACTACGAGCTGCAAACAAACCTGTGGTTGTTTCTATGTCGAGCCTTGCGGCATCAGGCGGTTACTGGATCTCAATGAGCGCAGACAAGATAGTTGCACAACCCACTACATTAACTGGTTCAATTGGTATTTTCAGTGTGATCACTACCTTTGAAAAAGGGTTGAATAACCTAGGCGTATACAGCGATGGAATCGGTACTTCACCATTCTCTGGTGTTGGCGTCACCACTGGTATGTCACAAGGCGCCTCTGATGCCTTCCAGCTTGGTATTGAACATGGCTATAACCGCTTTGTTGGTCTAGTAAGTGCTAACCGTGATATCTCGCTAGAGACAATGGAATCCATTGCTGAAGGCCGAGTCTGGACAGGACAAGATGCATTGGCGCACGGTCTTGTTGATAAGATGGGCGATTTTGATGATGCCATCAATTTAGCAGCAGAACTTGCGGAGCTAGAAAACTACAACGTCTACTGGGTTGAAGAACCGCTATCACCTGCTCAGAAATTCTTCCAAGAGATGATGAATCAGGTCTCTGTTCGATTCGATATTGATATGAGCAGTCTGTTCTCTTCGAGCCTATTTCCGGCATCATGGCAACCAATGATGAATCAAGTCGCGACAGACATATCTTTGCTTGATAGCTTTAACGACCCTAAAGGGCAATACGCTTTTTGCTTAAACTGCCAAGTTCAGTAGCCGTTTAACTTCCGTCAAATAAGCTAATAAAAAGGCCAACTATCATTTGATAGTTGGCCTTTTTCATTCACAGCGATCACCAAAATTAATTCGTAAGAAAATCGTCTAACGCTTGGGGATCTCTGATTGCGACCAGTCCACCTTGCTTTACAAGCAGATCCATATCAATTAGCTGCTTTAGCACTCGGCGATACACTCTCTCTGAACAACCAAACCTGTGCGCTTCTTTACACACTAGATCAAAGTTAACAGGCTCTGCTAACCCTTGCTCTCTCTGCTTAATATCCCAAGCGATATTATAGATCAACGGATGTAAAAACCGCTTCATCGTCAAGCTCATCCCCTCTTGGTACCGACAAGCCAAAGATTGGCTCAACCACCATGATACTTGCGGATTATCAGAAAGAATCGATGTAAATACATTCACAGGAAGAACAAAAGCTTTCACTGACTCACTAGCGACCACATTAAACTGGCACATTTGCTTACTCAGGTATTCAACTTCACCAAAAAGGTGCTGGGAGACAAAGTGGCGACCCAAACTGTAGGTTCTTCCGTTTTCGGCTATGTAATCTAAACCAAACTCACCTAACTCAACCCAATACAAGTGCTCAATCTTCTGTCCTTGCCTTAGTAAAACATCACCTTGTTCAAATGAAATGGCAGGTAATGTTCTTTTACCAAGTTCTTGTAAGAAGGTGCTCAACCCTATTGAGGCGAGTGCGTTTATATCGTTCATATTCTCTCAAAACTAGAGTTAAATTGGTCATTGCGGACAAATGTCCTACTTGGTGCTGCGTCGATAAAATAATCTAACACTTTACGACATAAAAGGATCAAATAATGACCCCACATATTAGTGCTGAAATTGGTGATTTTGCAGAAACTGTCCTCATGCCAGGAGACCCTCTAAGAGCCAAGTTCATCGCAGAGAACTATCTAGATAACCCAAGGCTCGTCACCGATGTACGCAATGTTCTTGGTTACACTGGCGAATACCAAGGAACCCCAATATCCATCATGGCACATGGTATGGGGACACCCTCTATCTCTATTTACCTACATGAACTCATTACAGTATATGGCGTAAAAAAAGCAATACGTGTCGGCAGTTGTGGCGGTGTCGCGGATCACTTAGATCTTAAAGATATTATTGTGGTGACTGGCGCGGGCACAGCCAACGCAATGAACCGAGCCAAATTTGCAGGCTATGATTACCCCGCTACGCCTGATTTTAATCTTCTTCGTCAGTGCTGGACGAGCGCAGATAAACTCGGTATTAAACCGACCTTTGGCAATATCTTTACCAACGACTTTTTCTATGACGATCCAGAAACGCTACTGCCTGCTCTACAACGCTTTAACATTCTCGCCATGGATATGGAAACCTCAGCGCTGTTTACCATTGCAGCAGAAAAACGAATTCAAGCGCTGAGTATTCTTACCGTTTCTGACCACGTTGTAAAAGGCGGTGAAATGTCACCAGAAGAGCGCAAAGCCAGCTTTGATCAGATGATTCGATTGGCACTCGATACTGCCCTACATTCCAGTTAATCTAAAAAACCTATATAAAGCATCAGATAAAACCATCATCACTTATCTAGATGCTTTAGATTTACCTCATTACATCGACAGTAAATTAGCACAATGAGATACGGTCTACTAAGCTACTCATAAATGGAAAATACATTTTAAATTTAAGTGTTAACTCTCTGAAAGAGTGAGCTTTGTATCAGCCACAAGCGCCAACATATACCCCCCCCCCATCGCTGAATATTTCAATGGGATCGATTTCACCTATGAACCAAGGGCCATGAATGTATGGAAGCAAAATCAATGAGCGTACTAGTCGTAGAAGAAACAGATCTCATGAGAAAGGTGCTCAGTGAGCATTTACGACAATTTGGTTATGGCGAAGTAATACAAGCGAACAATGGCCAGCGAGCTGTTGAAGTACTACAAGAACACCCAATATCTTTGATTGTTTCAGGGTTAGAGCTACCCAAAATCAGCGGTACACAGCTACTCAATGTCGTTAGAAACTCTAAAGAGATATGTACGATGCCCTTTCTAATGGTCACGAGTGAAGCAACCCGAGACAAAATAAAGGAGGTAATCCAAGCTGGTGTTTCAGAGCTTTTAATTAAGCCCTTTAGCGCAGCCATATTTAAGAAAAAACTCCTCAATCTTGAAAAGCAAACTTATCACCCATGTGTTCTACCCTCTTTCGATAAAGACACCTTAGACTCCGTACAAGCTAATTCACTCACACCTGAAAGTGAACTATTAACTGACACCAGCAATAAGATTTTGATTGTCGATGATACGACTGAAAATCTCACTCTGCTCCGTGGTTTATTAAAAGATGATTATCAGGTGACATTTTCTAAAAGTGGCAAAAGAGCACTGCAATTATGTGAGGAAGAGACACCACCCGATCTAATATTACTCGACATCATGATGCCAGAAATGGATGGATTTGAAGTACTACAACAAATACGTAAAAACCCGATGACAGAGCATATTCCCGTTATTTTTGTTACAGCTTTAAGCCAGCAAGATGACGAAATAAAGGGATTAGAATACGGAGCCGTTGATTACATAAAGAAACCTATTCAGCCCACCATATTAAAGCTTCGCATTAAATCATTGTTAGCAGGTATTAACCTTCGTAAGTCTCTACAGCTAGAGTACGACCAAATGCTGCAAGAGTCACAATCAAAGCAACACGCAAATCAGATGTTGTTTGACGAACTAAGAAGACCACTCGAGGCTTCTTCAAAAATGCTTAATGATATGTCTTATGACCGAAAGATTAACGAATATGTAAAAGAAAAAATTGACGTACTGCAATCTCTTACATGTCAAACAGCATTGGTGTTAGACCAATCCAAAGTATTGGAGAAAATTGAAATAGGACATTATTCTCCCGAAAGAAAACGCTTTTCCTTACACTCTTTGCTTTCGACGCCCTTATCGATTATGCAGGAGGTGTATAAGAATAAAGGTATTCTCATCTACAGTGAACCCGATGAAGACCTAGACCATCAATTCTCAGTTAAGGGCGATCAGAAACTCACTCAAATCATCATCTTTAATATTCTTAAAAATGCATATCATGCCGCTTCAAGTCGCTCTAGGATTTCGGTCAAATTAACCCACCATGACAAGTACTGCTGTATGAGCATCGAAAATATTGGGGCGGTCTCGAAAGACATGCGACCTATTTTTTGGGATAAACATTCGACATCAGACTCTAGGCACCACCTCGGTTTTGGTACGTATGTAATAAAGTTAATGACTGAGATTCAGCGAGGCAACGTTAAGATGTCTGTTGATGATGATCTTAATACAACAACAATATCACTTTGTTTACCTATTTAGCCTTTGCGAGTTTTACATGTTAGTTGGTGTACCTACTAGGTAGCGGCATTCGGAATTTTATTTACTTTCTCAATAATTCAACTAATTAGCACTCCCCTAACGCTATTACTGCTTTCCCTCACTCTGTGACATTTTTTGACCTACTCCCTCCCGTTACAGTTCACGTGTTCTACTATGTATTAGTGATAATACTAATAACAAAAAAAATTTGGCTATGACAATGGCTCTTTTCCATCGGTAACTTGTATGAGGATCTCGTATGACACTCGTTCGGTCTTTGGCAAAAAAGGCACAACTTTTTGATAAAGGAAACAGGGTATTAATTGGCTTTACGGTATTAGGGACTGCTTTGGTACTTATAGGGTCATTTGGCTGGATAACACTTTCCACTCTCTTTACTACCATCGACCGCTATAACAATGCAGCGCAATTTGAGCACAAGCTTGATGAGGCACGTATTAATGAGTTGGTGTTCACCCGAGATCTAGACTTCGATGCCGCCAACAATGCGACACAAGCGATCTACGATGCTATCGAAGCCATCCAGTTACTAAACGATGATAACCCTGAATCGACGAGCGTTTTCAACGAGCTTTCAGAGCGCCTAAAAGTATTTAATTCTGAATTTGATCAATATGCGTTGCTGCGATTACGCAATGAAGAAGTTCACGGATATATGGTTGCCGCAGCACGTGAAGTTACATCAAGCACTACAGCTCTTAGAAATATTCAATTGAACTACATTAATTACGACACCAATGAAGTAAAGCGAATTAGAGAGGAGATGCAAAAGGCCTCCCAAAGCGTCAATCTCTCCTTTGAATTATTGGCTGTCACTCAGTCATTAAAGAGTATTGAGGTCCACTACCTTCAAAAAAGCCAAGCATTTAATTTGTCTCAACTTCTCTCAAAGGAGCAAGAATTATTAAGGTTAATTGAGGCGTTAGGAGTACTGACAACCAGCTTTGAAAATAAGAGCTTACTATCGATTATGAGTAATCTTACTCGTTTTCACTTTAAGATAATTCGGGACCAATTTAATAATAGTAATCACTTTGAATTTTCTGAACAGCAAGCAACACAACTCGAACTCAACTTAATAGATTTAGAACGAAGAGCTGCACAACTTCGTAATAATAAACAAAGTCAATTTTCGACGCATCAACTGCTTATTAACAAGATACAAGACACTCTCAACTCTCGACTAGATGTCGCCGAAGAGGTCACTCTGTTAGCAAGTAATATCTCCGATGCTCGTCAGATCGACCGTGATTTCATCAAAGCACGAAGTGCAGAAACACAGCAGGTATTGGCGGAACAAGTGTATCGAATTCTCGATGAGGCACTCTTTCGCGCTAAACATATCAACGACATTTTAATTGAAGATGATGAATCGATGATTTTTGAAGGTGTAGTCTTTGATATCGGCCGGTATAAAAGTAACTTTGCTAAAATGGTAGACGTGCGACAACAAGCCACGCAGGTGGGTGCATCCATGGTCAATAACATTCTCGCCATGGATAGGGCGTTAACCAAGGTACATACCGCACGAGATAAACTCATGGAGGACACGAGAGCCTCTTCGCCTATTTTGGCAATAGGGGGCATCGCATTCTCTATCAGTTTGGTGCTCCTAGCCTTTCTTGTTAGAAGTACGCAGAGAACTCAATCTGAGCTAGCAAAGAAACTGACTAAAGCACGAGATCAGGCTCAAACGGCCGATCAAAGTAAATCAGATTTCTTGGCAAATATGAGCCATGAAATTCGCACTCCTATGAATGCCATTATCGGTATGAGCTACTTGGCGCTTGAGTCAGATGAACTTAAGCCAAAACAGAGAAATCATATTGATATCGTTCATCGCTCTGCAAAGTCACTACTTGGTATCATTAATGACATTCTCGATTTTTCTAAAATTGAAGCAGGGAAGCTCCAAATCGAACAAATTGATTTCCCCGTTCAAAATGTTTTTGATGATTTCTCGAACATTATTGGGTTAAAAGCAAAAGAAAATGGTCTAAAGCTTAATATAAACATTGAGCCAAACTTTCCTGATTATGTTGTAAGCGACCCACTTCGACTTGGGCAGATACTACTTAATCTAGGAAGCAACGCGATAAAGTTTACTAAACAAGGCGGAGTTGAGCTAAGCGCTCGTGTCAAAGAATCGTCTCATGCCCACTCTGTGCTTCAATTTTCTGTTACAGACACGGGAATTGGCATGACCAAAGAACAAATGCGCTCATTGTTTAGCTCATTTCAACAGGCTGATACTTCCATCACCCGCCAATATGGTGGAACAGGCCTTGGGTTAGCCATATCTAAACAACTCAGTGAGCTAATGGGAGGAGGAATTTCTGTCGACAGTAAGCCAGACAAAGGCTCAACCTTTACTTTTTGGGTTACCGTACAACCAAGTACAACAAAAACAGTTGTAGGTAGCTCAAAAAAAGACAATTTCGAAAATCGAAATGTACTCATCGTCGATGACGATGATTCAGCATGTAAAATCGCCGAAGAGCATTTAAAGCGAAACGGCATAGAATCAAACAGTGTTAGCAACGTTGACCAAGCCGTAGATTCGATTCATCTCGCCTATTCTACACACCAACCATACGATGCAATTTTGCTAGATTGGAAGATGCCAGAAAAGAGCGGTATTTCACTGGTTAAAGTTCTAAGCGAAAGTAACCTTCAACCAAATACACCCATCATAATGCTCACTTCCTATGAGCCAGATGATATCAAAGTAGAGCTTTCTCAATTAAATTTATCCGTAGAACACATCTTAAGTAAACCAATAAACTCAACACAACTCAATGACCTGCTCTCCACTCTTTGGAAAGAAAGCAACCGTATTGACTCACCCGATATGTCCATTAACCAGCCGCATAGAAACAACCTCAGCGCGCTCGCTGGATGCCATGTGTTGCTCGTTGAAGATAATTTAATGAATCAGACGCTTGCCTGTGAACTGCTCTCTAGTGCGCACATGAGTTACTCAATTGCTAATAATGGCCAAGAAGCGATCGACCTCTTAAGAGTTAATAAATTCGATGGCGTACTAATGGATTGCCAAATGCCGATTTTAGATGGCTACCAAGCAACGTCTAAAATTCGCCATGAACTCGAACTTGAGGATCTACCCATCATTGCAATGACGGCAAGCAATATGGAGGGTGATAGACATAAAGCGATTGAATCAGGTATGAACGACTTCATTTCAAAGCCTGTCGATATTCAGGAGATGTTTGCCACATTGCGTAAGTGGCTAGCCCCTTCTGAAGTCGCACATGGATCCGCGCGGGAGTCTAATAACAAACAGCAGCCCATTGCTCAACCAACTAAACACGATTGCAATGCACTCGACTCACCTGCATCAGTCGATTGGGCAAGTGGCATCAAACGCTGTAACGATCAAATTAGTCTGTACCACACTTTACTCAACCAGTTTATAGAGCACTATTCTCTGGAGAGTATCACTCAACAAATAGCCACAGATGTTGTAGAAGAGCGCTACCTTCATACTCTAAAAGGTATTGCCGGAAACATCGGGGCTCGTAAGTTACACCAACTATGCAGCGATCTAGAAACCTCTATCCAACAAACCGAAAAGGACAATGTGACAAGGTTGATAGCAAAAATTGTCACAGAGTTTGAGATTCTTCACGCACAGATCCCTTTGTATTTGGAGACTATCAAGCCAGATACAGCTTCCTCTCAAGTTCGCATAGTAAAAACACAGGGCGAACTACAACTACAACGAGACGAGCTCATAAAAACCCTTACTGAAGCAGACGCCGATGCTATTGACTTGATCAATAGCATTAACCACCACGACGAAATAGGTATGAGCCAAGAACAGTTTTTAGCAATAAAAAAGGCGATCAATAATTTTGATTTTGACGCTGGCTTAGATTTGCTCATAAAAGACGTACAAAAAACGAAGGCTTAACCACTAAATTGTGCATATATGCGTAGAATTAATGGGATGCAACGGTCTATAATCGCCGCCTGTTCCCAAATTACTAAACGGTTTTCATCATGACGAGAAAACACATCTATATCGCCTACACAGGCGGTACTATCGGTATGCAAAAATCTGATCACGGTTTTATACCTGTGGCCGGCTTTATGGAAAAACAACTCGCAGGTATGCCTGAGTTTCATCGCCCAGAAATGCCAGAATACACTATCCATGAGTATGAACCGCTAATTGACTCGTCTGATATGACTCCGATGGATTGGCAACAGATCGCTGATGATATTCGAGCCAACTATGATAAGTACGACGGCTTCGTCATCTTACATGGTACCGACACAATGGCTTACACCGCGTCGGCGCTGTCGTTCATGCTGGAAAACCTAGGAAAGCCAGTGATCGTGACAGGTTCACAAATACCGTTGGCTCAGTTGCGATCAGATGGCCAAGCTAACCTGCTCAATGCACTGCATATTGCGGCAAACTACCCAATCAACGAAGTCACTCTTTTCTTCAATAACCAACTGATGAGAGGAAATCGTAGCACCAAATCTCACGCAGATGGTTTTAGCGCGTTCACTTCCCCAAATATGCAACCACTGCTTGAAGCAGGGATCAGCATTAAGGTCAGTAACGATGTAACGGTAGACCAGAAACCTGAAGGGGCTTTTAAGGTTCATAACATTACGCCACAACCTATCGGTGTGATCACAATGTATCCTGGAATCTCACACGAAGTGATCCGAAATACATTGCTTCAACCCGTTAATGCGATGATCTTGCTGACCTTTGGCGTGGGTAATGCACCGCAAAATCCTGAGTTATTGGCTCACTTAAAAGAAGCATCAGAACGCGGTGTTATTGTCGTTAACTTAACTCAGTGTTTAGCGGGAAAAGTAAACATGGGCGGCTATGCGACTGGCTGTGCACTGCAAGATGCTGGTGTTATCAGTGGTTTTGATATGACCCCTGAAGCGGCGCTAGCTAAGTTACATTACTTGCTTAGCCAAGGGCTGTCATATGAAGAAGTCAAAGAACAGATGCAAAAAGTACTGCACGGTGAGATGAGTCTGTAGTTTGAGCTTAAACTAAAGCCTACTTGTTCTATCATTACCTAAAAATTTAAAAAGCTATCTTAGTACTTCACTAAGATAGCTTTTTTGTTTTTTCAGTTCCGACAACTGTTGTTCCGTTTACTTGGCGCCTATGCCCTGCTCTTCGTTAGGGTTTACACGTAAAATGTCACTTTCGTTCTTTTTAAACTGCTTTTTTAGTTCAGACTTTGACTTGAAGCTGATCTCACCGCCCGCTGCGACTGTCATATGTGGCGCGTCTACATTATGCTTAGATTGATAAAGCATCACTGCTTGCATACAAGAATCTCGTTGGGATTGAGAAAGACGACCACCTTCTGGCCACTTTCCAGTTTCAACAGCATAAATTAATCGCTGATAAACTTCAGGTGTAATAGCATCAATTAATATTTCAGCATCCATGTTCTATCCTTACGTTATGAGGCTGTACCAAAATATAACGCTCATCAATTGAGTCAAGGTTAGTTAGAAGAATAAGAGTAATCGATCACAAGCGAATGTATGAATTTATCTAAAATAACAATTACCATCTTTGCAACGCTCTCTTTGTCTGGATGTTTGGAAATCACTAAAAACACCGATCAACTGTGTGAAAGTACACCCGCACTTCGTTGTGAGCTACTTAACATGAACGATGGTCAATGCCGCCTTCCAAGAACAGATTTGATTTGGCACCGCTACGAAGTGTTCAAAGATCCAAGTGATATCAATGTTATTCAAGAATACGAATTTGCAAGACTATATAGAAGATGTTTAGAGCTTGCCGCACAAATACAACCCATTGATCAAAGTGGGCTCAAGCAACGCCGATTTAATGCATTAATTCATTCTGGTGACGAACTAGAACGTATTGTTGAAGAGCTAAAGCAGTCTCGTTCTCCTGAAACGCTCTATTTTTTATGGAGCCAAGTTGGCGATGAACAAGCCCGCAGAGAGTTTTTACAACTTGAAGGCTCACCCCAATTAGACACCGCCGAAATGCAATATGCGCTCGCGACTTTTTATACTAGCCGAGATCATTTAAAAACCATCGAGCTACTAAAACGATCACTTGAACTTACCCGATCAGGCTCTGTGAACACCGAAATCCTCAAAACTCTTGCCAGCACCCATTATCGAGTTCAAAACAAAGAACGTGCCTACATCTGGGCTATGGTGGCTAAAGATTTTGATGTCCCTATCGCTTCCGATCAAGAAATACAGCTTTTATACGGTTTTACAAAAGATAAATACCAAGAATTGGATGATATTGCAGATTCAGTCGAAGATTCTATTAGCTCAGGATCGTTTAATAGAAACGTAATTCCTCAAAATTTGAAATAAACCAACCAATTTTAAATTATGTAACAATGAAACAGAAAGCGGTGACTATTCACCGCTTTTATTACTTTTGTTGAAAATTAACGACACTGAATTCACACAGTAACGTTCACCGGTTGTCACCGGGCCATCTTCAAAAACATGCCCTAAATGGCTTTCACACTGGCTACATCGTATCTCCACACGCTTCATACCGTGACTCAGGTCTTCAATATAACGAATAGCCTCTGCACTGACAGGGGCATCAAAGCTTGGCCAGCCACAACCTGAATCGTATTTGCTGTCAGAGTTAAATAATGCTTTTTCACAGCAAGTACAATGATATATACCTGTATCTTTATTATGTAGCAAAGCACCGCTGAAAGGGGCTTCTGTTCCACCTAAGCGACAGACACCAAATTCTTCATCAGACAACTGCTCGCGCCAGTCCTCATCTAACTTGTTAACAAATTCTTTGTTCTCGTTATTCATAAAAAACTTCTCTTACTCTCATATTTTATACAAACTTTTTTTTCGAAAGACTTGCGAAACCAGACTGTTGTAGCACATACTTTCTTGCCGTAACAAGAGCGTTACGAATTAATAGATCGCTTTAATATTTTAAAACATTTTTCGATAGCTGAGTTACATACAATCTGTAATTAAGTACAAAAAACCATCATTTGCGACAAAATGTGAAAAAAAGCGACAGTTTTTTTTGACATTAAACAAGTAAAGCCTGATTATCAGTTGCAGATGCAAACTGGATTTTGTAATTTTACTACCAGTTATCTTTATTCAGAAATTAAGTTGTGGAGCAACTATAATGACTATCAAAGTAGGTATTAATGGTTTTGGCCGTATCGGTCGTTTTGTATTCCGTGCAGCGCAAGAGCGCAATGACATCGAAGTTGTTGGTATCAACGACCTTATCGATGTTGAGTACATGGCATACATGCTTAAGTACGATTCAACTCACGGACGTTTCAACGGTACTGTTGAAGTTGAAGGCGGAAACCTAATCGTTAACGGTAAAACAGTTCGTGTAACTGCTGAGCGTAACCCTGAAGATCTTAAGTGGGATGCAATCGACGTAGACGTAGTTGCTGAAGCAACTGGTCTTTTCCTAACTGACGAGACTGCACGTAAGCACATCACTGCTGGTGCTAAGAAAGTTGTTCTTACTGGTCCTTCTAAAGACGCAACTCCAATGATCGTTATGGGTGTTAACCAAGACACTTACGCTGGTGAAGATGTTGTTTCTAACGCTTCTTGTACTACTAACTGTCTAGCACCTGTTGCTAAAGTTCTTAACGACAAGTTCGGTATCGAATCTGGTCTTATGACTACAGTTCACGCTACTACAGCAACTCAAAAAACTGTAGATGGTCCTTCAGCTAAAGACTGGCGCGGTGGCCGTGGTGCTTCTCAAAACATCATCCCATCATCAACTGGTGCTGCTAAAGCAGTAGGCGTTGTACTTCCAGAGCTAAACGGCAAACTAACTGGTATGGCTTTCCGCGTACCAACTGCTAACGTTTCTGTAGTTGACCTAACTGTTAACCTTAAGACTCCAGCTTCTTACGAAGCAATCTGTGCTGCTATGAAAGAAGCATCTGAAGGCGAGCTTAAAGGTGTTCTAGGTTACACTGAAGACCAAGTTGTATCACAAGATTTCATCGGTGAAGTTCAAACTTCAGTATTCGATGCTAAAGCTGGTGTTGCTCTAACTGACACATTCGTTAAAGTTGTATCTTGGTACGACAACGAAATCGGTTACTCAAACAAAGTTCTTGACCTAGTTGCACACATCTCTAAGTAATTAGATTTGTAATCAATTAGCGATACTTGTGTTTGAAACATAAGACTTGAAAAAGGCGGCTCTTGAGTCGCCTTTTTGTTACCTAAATTTTATCTCATCTAAATTCCAGCCCAATACTTAACTTGAGCTTAAGTGTTATTTGCAATTGAGTATTGGACTGTAATTTCTCAAACTGAGGATATATCGATGGACTTATTATCTCTTCCTGCCTTAACGGTGCTTTCTGATAACGTCACTATTGTTGAAAAAGATGGTGTTAAAATTGTGCGCGTTATCCATGAAAAAGCAACGGCTGGCATTGCTCTGCATGGTGGGCATGTTGTTTCTTTCAAACCTCAAGGACAAGAAGACCTTATCTGGATGAGTGATAAAGCTATTTTTGATGGCAAAGCTGCTCTTCGAGGTGGTATTCCAGTTTGTTGGCCTTGGTTTGGTCGTATCGCTGCACCTGCACATGGCTTTGCACGTTCAAGTGAGTGGGAATTAGTAGAACACCGTGAAAACGATAATGGTGTGATTGTAAGTCTTGGTCTTGTGCCGAGCGAAGCAACGCTGAATATCTGGCCACATCAATTTGAGGCTCGCCTTAATGTCGAGATCTCAGACACACTAAAAGTGACCCTTGATGTAACCAATACCGATGATCACGCTTGGACTTTCTCTGGAGCTCTGCATACCTACTTGAACCTAGGCGATGTTCGCGAGTCCTCTACAACGGGCATGGGTGACGAATACATAGATAGCCTGCAAGCAAACAAGATATGCCAAGGTGATTCTGAGTTAGTTCTAACCGACACCATCGATCGCGTTTACACCAAGCCTGAAGCTTTGATTCAAATTAACGATTTGAAACTTCAACGCTCAATCACCGTTGAAAATGAAGGTCATAACTCAGCAGTCCTATGGAACCCATGGGCGGAAGGCGCAACGGCAATGGGTGATATGTCAGATGACGGCTACCTTGGCTTCCTATGTGTTGAGTCAACGGTTAACGCCCCAACGATAGAAGATGGTAAAACGCTTCAACCAAATGAAAGCTACCAGCTGATCACCACTATTGCCGTCAAATAGAATTGAGTGACAGCAATAACAAATGAGAGCGGCAATTGCTGCTCTTTTTATTTGCTGCTAATCCCGATAGACTTACCGCCTTCACTACTCTTTTGAGGTCTTTATGGCTTACCAATGCCCACTTTGCCACCAGCCCCTTATACTTTCGGAACGCACTTTCAAGTGTAGCAGCAACCATCAGTTCGATTTAGCCAAAGAAGGCTATGTGAATTTGATGCCTGCTCACCATAAACGTTCAAAAGATCCTGGTGACAATAAAGAGATGATGCAGGCGCGTCGCGCGTTCCTACAAGCCGGTTATTACAACCCTATGCGTCAAGCTATAGCGAATCTATGTAAAGACCACATAGAATCAGACCAAGCTCAATTACTCGATATTGGCTGTGGCGAAGGTTATTACACCGATCAAGTTGCTACTACACTTAAATCAAAAGTCGCCAATGCTGAAGTTTATGGGTTAGATATATCAAAAGTCGCTATCCGTTATGCGGCCAAACAATATCGTCAATGTAACTTTAGTGTCGCCTCTAGTCATCGCCTCCCCTTTGCTGACCAGTCTTTTAATGCCATTTTAAGAATATATGCGCCGTGTAAAGCCGATGAATTAGCTCGCTGTTTAACCGAAGACGGTAAAGTTATCACGGTAACACCAGCAGGAAGACACCTCTATCAGTTAAGAGAAAAAATCTATTCTGAGGTTCACCTTCACAGTGAAGAACTTGAAGAATTAGAAGGGTTTGAATTAGTCCACCAAGAACAGCTCAACTACACGATGGATCTGGAAAAAGGCGATGCCTTACAGCTACTTCAAATGACGCCATTTGCATGGAAAGCAGACGAAAAACTAAAAGCTGAACTGGCTGCACTAGAAGTATTCAATTGTGAGGCTGATTTCATGCTTCGCGTGTACAAAAAGCTATAGTTAAACAAATACCCAATGACTAAGGTGCAGCGTCTAAACTGGCTCTGCATCACAACCTCCAACCATTTTTCACTCTTCCTACCAAAAGAAAACCTCCACCTAAGAATAGGCTCGGTTTTTGCTTAGCTTTTAGTTATACAAATTATGGATAAATTTACACAAGTTTTTCATATAGCGGTCGATATAGTGACAGTAGCGTGTAAAGGAGATATGTATGACACCAGTAGGAATGGGGCCAGCTCAGCTGTCTCAAGCCCAACAGGTCAAGCCTCAAGGAAGCCAAGCAACACCAGAGAATGGCCCTGCCCCTCTGAAAGTTGAACAAAATAAAGTAACTTTGTCTGATGAAGGCAAGGCGCTATTAGCTGCGCTTAAGGATTTAGAAAAAGAAGGCGTCGAAGCCGATAAATCAACAACTTCTAAGGTTGAGTCCTTTGCCCACGGTGCATTAGGAATGGATCATCCAGACAAAATTAAAGAAGAAAGCGATGGTTCATACTCAGCGGGGCAATACCTTTCCGCAGCGGCAACCATTGGCGGTATCTTATTAATGCTGGCTTAATTCTAAGCTTGTATAAATAGGCTTATTCCACATATAGCCTAACAAATCAATTTGTCGTCAAGACAAAGGATTCGATTTGTCCTGTATAACACCTTCACTCCATAATTCCCCCCTCTTTTTATGGAGCTACACTCGTGAAAAACAATTTTGAGCTAATTGATAAACCTACCTTTTTTGGTGCAATTGCACTTCTACTCACGATAGTCTTCCCACTCATCATGTTCCCAGCAGAGGGTGCCGATTGGATAGCGGTCGCCAAAACGTTCATGACCGACAAACTTGGCTTCCTCTACCTCGCCCTTGGATTATCGGCCTGCGCTTTTATGGTTTACGTTGTCTTTAGTGATATGGGACAGATAAAACTGGGGGAAGCGGATGAGAAACCCGAATTTGCCACGGCATCATGGGCAGCAATGCTATTTTGCGGCGGTATTGGTGCAAGCATTTTGTACTGGGGCTGTATCGAATGGGCTTACTACTACCAGTCTCCACCCTTCCAACTAGAAGCAGGAAGTGAAGAAGCGGTGCGCTGGGCTGCCACTTATGGTTTATTCCACTGGGGCCCTATCGCTTGGTCTATCTACCTAATACCGGCGATTCCTATCGCTTACTTTTTCTATGTCCGTAAACAGCCTGTACTAAAAATCTCTAGTGCTTTAATGCCAGTACTAGGCGAGCATAGAAGCCGCGGTATTGCGGGAAAAACCGTAGATATTCTATTTATCTTTGGCTTGTTAGGCGGAGCGGCAACCACATTAGGCTTGGCGGCTCCTCTTATTACCGAAGGACTTAATCACCTGTTTGGTTTACCAAAAAACAACCTTACTCAAATTTCCGTTTTGTTAGTCTGCACGGCGATCTTCGCTTACTCGTCGTATGCTGGTCTTGAGAAAGGCATTAAAATTCTGAGTAATATCAACTTCTGGGGCGCTATGGGGTTACTTGCCTTTGTTCTCGTCGCGGGCCCAACGATCTTTATGCTAGAAACAGGGCTGGACTCCATTGGTCGACTATTATCTAACTTCTTTGTTATGGCTACTTGGGCTGAACCATTTGGTGGCTATGGCACGTTTGAAAACACACAGTTCCCTCAAGACTGGACCATCTTTTACTGGGCATGGTGGTTAGTTTTCGCGCCAAGCATGGGCCTATTTGTTGCTCGAATTTCTCGAGGTAGAACTATAAAACAAATGGTGTCAGGCTCGATCTTCTTTGGATCGCTAGGCTGCTTCCTATTCTTTATGATCTTAGGTAACTATGGCTTATCATTGCAGCTTTCCGGACAGCTAGATATCGTCGCCATTTTAAATGACGAAGGCGCGACCAAAGCCATATTCTCTATGCTCGACCAGCTACCAATGAGCACGCTCGTTATTGCAGTGTTTACGCTGCTGTGTATCATTTTCACCGCAACGACGTTTGATTCGATATCTTATATTTTGGCATCTGTGGTTCAAAATAATGTAATGGAAGAGCCAATTCGTTGGAATCGAATGTTTTGGGCATTCACTCTGTCATTTCTTCCCGCAATCCTAATGTTTCTTGGCGGTTTAGACACCCTGCAAACAGCCGCAATTGTGGGTGGGTTACCGTTGCTTGTTATCTCTGTGATGTTAATGGTTTCAGCGGTCAGAGCAACAACCTTAGACTTACGTCATCAAGACGACTACATCGAACCAACCATTAATATTGAAGAGTTGCCTGATATAGACCCTTGGTCGACTGAAGGTATCGCTTTAGCTCGATTTGAGAAGGATAAAGATGCAGCTCAAGAGGCTGCAGTACTAGAACGTGAAGCATACAACGCACTGATGGAAGTCAGAAAACAGATTCGCGCTTACGTTCTTGAACAAAATTCAGACACTGAGACTCACAAGCTGCCTGAAGAACTTCAACAAGCACTTGAATCGGCAGAAAGTAGCTTAAAGGCTGCACAAGAGAGGAAAATTGAATCATCTGAGCTTGCTCAGAAAGCTCGTATCGCGTTCGATCTGGTTGTTGCTAACCCAACAACGGCCTGAACTAGCCATGACAATATCCATTAATTTGGACTATTCCTAGATAAGCAAAAGGCTCACAATATTGTGAGCCTTTTTTTTGAAGGTAAACGATGAACAGCTATCGATTTGGGTGATTTAATATGTGGTCTTCCCAGTCTATAACATCAATCTCATAAACCACTTTATTCTGAACGGTTTCACCTGCAGCGTGCATTTCAGCCTTTGAGCCGGTAATTAATGGATGCCATACAGGAAGCGGTTTATCTTCCGCTAAAAGACGATAGGCGCAGGTATCCGGCAACCAGTGGAACTCATCAATCTTATCGCGAGTTAGCTTTAAACACTCTTCGCCCGAATTAAAACGATTTGGGTAGTCTTTACACGAACACGTTTTATCATCAAGCCAACTGCATGCCACATTGGTGTAATACACCTCGTCACTGTCTTCATCCATGAGTTTATGCAGGCAACACTTTCCACAGCCATCGCACAGAGATTCCCACTCTTGCTCGCTCATATCATGGAGAGGTTTTGATTGCCAAAAAGGAGAAGTCATAGCGCTATTATCATCGATTAGAAGTGGATGCGTTTTATACCGTTACTACCCATAAACTTCAAGGTTATTCTTTCACCCGCTACTTAATTGAGATCACCTGAACCGCCTTAATATTTATCAAATACAAACGTCATATCTTCCCAATATAGTGTTCATGGCCATCATTCAATTAAGGATTACCTTCTCTCTATGGAACAATTGACGCTACAACCGATCGAGAAAGTCTCAGGGGAAATCAACTTACCCGGTTCTAAAAGTATCTCGAACCGAGCACTGATATTAGCCTCTCTTGCTGAAGGTACAACACAGTTAACTAATTTATTGGATAGCGACGACACCAGACACATGCTCAAAGCGCTAGCCAAATTTGGCGTTAGCTATGAGCTGTCACAAGACAACACTGCATGTATTATCAATGGCTTAGGCAGGCCGTTTACATCGCCTGTACCGACGGAGGTCTTTCTCGGTAATTCAGGAACATCCATGCGTTCATTGGCTGGAATATTGTGTTTGGGTGATGGCGAATTTACGCTTACCGGTGATATGCGTATGAAGGAAAGACCGATTGGCCACCTCGTCGATGCGTTATGTGAAGCAGGCGCGAACATAAAATACCTAGAGAACCCGCAATACCCTCCTTTAAAAATCATGGGAGGAGCCTTGCCAGGTGGGGATATTTCAATAGATGGCACCATCTCAAGCCAATTTTTAACCGCCATCCTTATGACATTACCCTTAGCAATGAAGGATAGCCGTATTGATGTCGTTGGGGATCTGGTCTCTAAACCGTATATCGACATCACCCTTGAAATGATGAAAAAATTCGGTGTTGAAGTTGAAAACCACCATTACCAATATTTTAAGATAAAAGGTAGACAGAAATACCAGTCACCTACTAAGTTTCATATTGAGGGTGATGCATCATCTGCGTCCTATTTCCTTGCCGCTGCTGCCATTAAAGGTGGTGAAGTAACCGTTACGGGTATCGGGAAACACAGTATCCAAGGGGATATTCAATTTGCTGATGCTCTTGAAAAAATGGGCGCAAATATCGAATGGGGAGAAAACTATATAACCTGTCGCCACAACACGTTAGTGGGAATCGACATGGATTATAACCATATCCCAGACGCAGCAATGAGCATAGCTATCATCGCTCTGTTTGCTAAAGGCACAACCGTCATTCGAAACATATATAACTGGCGAGTAAAGGAAACAGACCGTTTAGCTGCCATCACCACAGAATTAAGGAAAGTTGGAGCAGAAGTAGAAGAAGGACACGATTACATTATTGTACAACCACTACGCACTTTAAAACATGCCAGCATAGATACCTACGATGACCATAGAATCGCAATGTGTTTCTCTCTTATTGCCCTAGGTGGTACGGCTGTCACGATCAATGACCCTAAATGCACATCTAAAACGTTCCCTGATTACTTCCAAAAATTTAAAGGCTTATGCCAATAGGGAGCTTCTAGCTATAGCGCACGCGCAACACCAAAAGAAGCAATGAGTGCTGAAAGCAGGATTGTTTGCTATTATCCGCTCCCCTTTATTTCTGGTGTAATTACATTATGGATTGTCGTCTTCATTGTGGTGCTTGCTGTATCGCGCCAAGTATATCCTCATCAATACCTGGAATGCCTAATGGTAAGCCTGCTGGTGAACGCTGTATTCAGCTTAATGATCAAAACCTCTGTAAGCTATTTGGTAAGCCGGAAAGGCCTAAGGTTTGTCATATGTTCAAAGCGTGCCCTGATATTTGCGGTACAACTAATCAGCACGCCTTACAGTCACTGATTGAGCTTGAGAAACTGACTTAAAATTATGCCTTTAGAGCAAAGCCCAACACATCAATTAGTATTGAGCTTTAGATTAAAAATAAGGCTTAAACTTTATTTTGCTTCGCTTCAAACGCCGACATCTGCTCTGGTGTAGCTTTAGGCTGATGGTTCTGTTTCCACTCGTCGTAAGTCATGCCGTAAACACGCTCTCGTGCATCATCAATATCAAGATCTAATCCGTTTTGCTCTGCTTCTGCTTTATACCACTTGCTAAAACAGTTTCTGCAAAAGCCAGCCTGAATCATAAGGTCTATGTTCTGAACGTCCTTATTTTCATCTAAATGAGAGAGTAAACGGCGAAATACCGCTGCATCGAGTTTATCTTGTTCTTGTTGAGATAGGTTTTTGTATTTAAATTCAGTCACTTTTACTTCCTTGCTGCTTGTTTTATTTATCGTCTGATTATGTGCATTTGTTTTAAATTACTCAAACAAAAAATACAGACAACCAAATTAGCGGTGAAAGCCAAAGTAAGCACTAACTTCTGTATTGAATATGAGACGCACATAAGTAACGCCACCATACTCATCAAATTTAATATTACTATCACACTGCTCTGACATTGCTGCATTACATTCCTCGCGTTTCGTCAATCAAAAACAGTAGGAAAATTCATGAACAAGTATTTAGCAGAAGGTTTTGGTACATTTTGGTTAGTATTAGGCGGTTGTGGTAGCGCTGTATTAGCAGCAGGTTTTCCCGATGTTGGTATCGGTCTATTAGGAGTGTCACTCGCATTTGGTCTTACGGTTCTGACTATGGCTTATGCAATCGGACATATCTCTGGTTGTCACTTGAACCCAGCGGTGACTGTTGGCCTTTGGGTTGGTGGCCGTTTCGAAGCTAAATATGTTCTTCCTTATATTATTGCTCAAGTCATTGGTGGTGTAATTGCTGGGGGAGCCTTGTACCTAATAGCGACAGGACAAGCAGGGTTTGACGTTACAGCTTCAGGTTTTGCTGCTAACGGATTTGGTGAGCACTCGCCAGGTCAGTACGCAATGACTGCTGCCATTATCACAGAAGTAATTATGACCATGATGTTTTTAATCATCATTATGGGCGCAACAGACAATAGAGCACCACAAGGCTTTGCTCCAATTGCTATAGGGCTTGGGTTAACTCTAATTCACCTAATCAGCATTCCAGTGACGAACACGTCGGTTAACCCTGCTCGCAGTACTGCTGTTGCTCTTTATGTGGGTGACTGGGCAGTGTCGCAACTTTGGCTGTTCTGGGTAGCGCCTATTGTCGGTGCTATTCTTGGAGCAATCGCATATAAAGCAATTGCCGGAAAGCAAGAAGCATAATTAGCAACGATTTATTCCATCATCAAAAAAGCCCGATATGTAATCGGGCTCTCTTTTATGCAAAACACTGAGTGATTAGGTAACGGCCGTTTAGCCTTGAATACCAACAATCAACCAAGGTGCATTGTCTTGAGTTAGATCGCGCTCTAAGTGCCAGATATCCGTAATATCTTCTTCAACACCTTCCGTTGTATCACGGAAGCGACCGCTAAATTGCAAGCTTAACTGAGCTTTACTCGCGTCGTAATCTGCACGAACAATTTCAGCATCAACATACATTACGTCGGTGTGCTGTTCGCCTTGCGCTTTGGCACGTTCCGCTTTTAAATCTTCAAAAAGACTTGGCGAGACATACTCTTGAATCGTATCTAGTTGATTATGATTCCAAGCGCCTTGAAGGATACGATAGTGCTCACGTGAGCCATCAACAAATGCCGTTTTATCAAACGACGGTGGGTAGTTGTGTGGGACATCGCTTTGTGCTCCAAAACCACCAGCTGTATTAGCTGTACTTTGGTTTGAAGTTTCTACTTTTTGCTCAAAGTTGTGAACATTAGGCTGCTCAAACTTCTGGTTAGTTCCACCGTATGCAGGCTGCTGTCGATGTTGATTCATACTGCCTTGTTTCGAGCCGAGCATGCCACGCAAGAATTTAAAGGCTAGGAAAGCAATCAAACCCATAATTAGGATATCCATAAACTGGATACCTTCAAATGCACCACCAAAGAATGCTGCTAATAGACCACCGGCTAACAAGCCACCCATTAGGCCACCCATTAACCCACCTTTACGGCTAGTTTTTTGTGCTGCGCCCTGTTCTCTGTTAACACGGCTAGTATTGGTGGTTTGCTGACTTGGTGCGGGAGCTGTTTTAAAGCTCTTACCGAAAGACTTACCGCCACCCATTCTTTTCGCTTCGGCTAGCGGAGCTACAACGACTGATACCATTAGTAACGCTACCAGTGAAAAAATCTTTTTCATGCTTTTCCTCAGGGAAATAATTATAGAAGCACGTTAATCATAACGACTTCGTAACACTATGCAAACTATCAAATTAGATTGTGTGTATCAGAATATTGCAAAAATTGTGTGACTTAGTTGACGCCTCCCTCTTCGTTCCCTAGAATATTGAACGTTGTTCATAATTATAAAGTTATCATGGCCCGTAGAAACGATCACACCCGTGAAGAGCTCGTCGCTCTTACTCTTAACACTGTTAAAGATTTTTTGGCTGACCAGCCACATCACGACCTAAGCTTGAGAAAAATAGCGAATATGATCGGCTATGTTCCGAGTACGTTGGTGAATGTATTCGGTAATTATAATTTATTATTACTCCATGCTGTCGCTCAAACTCTTGACGAATTAGGCGTGGAAGCTCGCGACGTTGTCGAGAACAGTGCTGATCCACAGTCTGCACTTTATGAACTTGCCTATTGTTATCATGACTTTGCTCAAAAGCATCCTCATCGCTGGCAGCTTATTTTTGCTCATAACATGAATGGTGAGACACTGCCTCAATGGCAATCAGAACGTATTGATAACATGACGGGGATGCTCGAAAGCTTACTGCGAATTATGGCTCCTCAAAGAACTGAAAATGAAATTCTACAAGCAAGCCGAGTGTTGTGGTCTGGTGTTCATGGTATTACACTTCTTAGTGTTGATGATAAATTCTTCGCAGCAGCCCCTATCGATGGTAAAGAGCTGATCGAAAATTTACTCTCTAATTATCTCTCCAATTGGTAATAATAAGGACCTGCAATGCCGGAGCATCCTCAGGCTTCTTTACTGACTAAAAAGCGCTTTTTACCCTATTTTATCACTCAATTTTTTGGCGCTTTTAACGACAACATATTCAAGAACATCCTACTGCTCCTTGTCGCATTCGCTGCGGTAGGGAGTTTGCCGTTTTCCAGCAACTTGTTTATTAACTTGGCCGCTGGTCTTTTCATCCTGCCATTTTTCCTTTTTTCAGCGACAGCTGGTGTGCTTGCGGATAAATACGAAAAGTCCCAACTGATTCGTATCATAAAGCAATTTGAAATTGGCATTATGTGCTTAGGTGCGGTTGGTTTTATTACCGAAAGTTATATTATCTTGTTGATTTTACTCTTTCTTATGGGAACTCAATCGGCATTTTTTGGTCCAGTAAAATACGCTTTATTACCGCAGCACCTAAAATCTGATGAACTTGTTTCAGGCAATGCTTTAGTTGAAACTGGCACATTCTTAGCCATTTTATTAGGCACATTGGCTGCTGGTGTTATTGCCTCTTCAGAGAGCGCAAAATACATAGCTGCTTTCTGCGTCATCACTTCTGCAATCATTGGCTACCTTGCAAGTCGCTCAATACCTGAAGCGCCTGCCAGTGCGCCAGAGTTAGAATTTAAATGGCAACCCATCAAGCAAACAAGAAAAACATTAGCTATTGCTAAGTCAGATCGCGTTATTTTCCAATCTATCATGGCGATCAGTTGGTTCTGGTTTTTAGGCGCAACCTATTTAACCCAGTTTCCAAACTTTACTAAGCTGCACCTCAACGGACAGGAAAGTGCCGTTTCTTTTCTTTTGGCACTTTTCTCTGTAGGCATAGCCATTGGCTCATTGGCTTGTGACAAGCTATCTAACCATAGGATTGAGGTTGGTATCGTTCCACTTGGTAGTCTCGGTATTACCATTTTCGGCTATTTGATGATTGCTGCGATTCCTGAATCATTGCCCTCTTTCACCACTTTTTCTGAATTTGTTTCTTACCAACCGCATTGGTCAGTATTTATTTACTTGCTACTGCTCGGGGCGTCAGGTGGCATCTTCATTGTTCCGCTATACGCATTGTTACAGCTTAGAGCTCAGCCTAAGGAGCGTGCGCAGGTCATTGCAGCCTTGAATATCTATAATTCCCTTTTGATGGTCGGCAGTGCCATCTTAGGCATCATCTTCCTTAGCGTTCTTGAACTTAGCATTCCCCAACTGTTTACTTTACTTGCAGTATTGAATCTGATGGTTTCAATCTATCTTTGCGTTCAAGTCCCTATTTTTGTAATCCGATTTTTAATGTGGATTTTGACCCACACGATGTACCGAGTTAAGCATAAGAACCTTCAGCACCTGCCTAAAAAAGGTGGCGCTCTTATTGTCTGCAACCATGTTAGCTACATGGATGCCCTACTCGTTAGTGCTGTCTGCCCTCGTTTGATTCGCTTTGTTATGGAAGAAGAGTACGCAAACCTTCCGCCTCTTAAAGGCTTTTTAAATCGAGCAGGAGTGATTCCGATCTCTGCAAGCCGAAAAACATCAATCCGACGAGCGTTTCAAGAAGTTGAGGAGTCACTTAACGAAGGGCACATTGTCTGTATTTTCCCTGAAGGCAGCTTAACATCGGATGGTGAAGTCGCAGAGTTTATGCGAGGCATGGATATCATACTCAAACGCAGCCCTGTGCCCGTTATCCCAATGGCACTGAAAGGCTTATGGGGCAGCTACTTTAGCCGCTACAAAGGCAGTGCATGTAAAGGGCTGCCAAGAAGATTTTGGTCTAAGATTGAAATTGAAGTGGGCCCTCCTGTTGAGCCTACTGACGCAACGGCAAATTACATGAGAGACAAGGTCTCTAAACTTCGTGGCAACTTCCAATAAAACATACGCTATATTTAGCGTGTGATTCTAAAATTATATGCAGAAGCAAGCGTTCAATTAAAGTGAACGCTTGTTCAAAACATTAAGACTGACTGATCTTCTTTTTCCTATACACTAAACGCTCTTATCGCCAATGAACAACACTATGACCCAATTAAAACATCAACTTCCTTTTTGGCTTGCTGGCATATTCTGTTTGACGCCCTACGTTTCATCACCAACTGCGCTAGTTATTGGGTTCCTTCTAGCAAGCTTTGGGCTGATACCTAAAAACATTGCCATAGGGAAAATGACGAAAAAGCTCTTAGCAATTTCGATTGTGGGTTTAGGATTTGGTATTCAGTTAGAAGAAGCGATAGCCGTTACTTCGAATGGCATTGGCATCATTATTACGACTATAGCCGGGACGTTAATCATTGGGTGGTTTTTTGCCAAAGCGATTGGGCTCGATAAAGTAACGGGGTATCTAATTTCAGCAGGTACAGCAATCTGTGGAGGAAGTGCCATCGCTGCTGTATCACCTGCTATTAAAGCCGACGATGATAAGACAGGGTTAGCCCTAGCCGTTATTTTCGTTCTCAATTCTATCGCGTTGTTTATTTTCCCTGTCATAGGGCACGCTCTTGGGCTTGACCAACATACTTTCGGAACTTGGGCAGCAATTGCTATTCATGACACATCTTCCGTTGTTGGAGCTGCTTCTGCTTACGGTGAGGAAGCTTTAACGACAGCGACTACATTGAAACTGGCTAGAGCACTGTGGATTGTACCTGTCGCTCTTATTAGCTCATTTATATTCAGTAGTGAATCAAAAAAAGTAACGATTCCCCTTTTCATCGTTTTCTATTGTGTGGCAATCGTTGTCAGCGATCTTCTGCCTCAATTTGAGTTCATTTACCAAGGAGTATTTGCAGTAGCGAAACAAACTCTGGTTGTGTGTTTGTTTTTGATTGGGTGTGGGATTTCACTTGATAAGCTAAAAGCAGCGGGATCAAAGCCGTTATTATTTGGGGTTACTTTGTGGGTGTTAATTTCGACAACATCTTTAGCATGGCTAACGCTATTCTAATATCGTGTAAGACTCTCTTTAAAGGCTGAAGGTGGTTACAACTCTTCAGCCTCGACTCTAACGCCTACCTTTCTTTTGTGCTTAACACTAACCACAAAGCTAATTAGGCTTAGGAAAGCAAACAATTCAGCAAGCGCTTTTACTAAACCTTCACTATTGAGTGCCAGCGCGATCATTAAGATTGTACTCGCTAAAAATATTGCTTTCATTTTACGCCTATATGCATAATTCGTTAATTCATACCTTCTATTATGAGTTAACGCTATATAGAGTGAAATTCTGTTTTGGACTATTTAATGCCAAAATTAACTAAATCGAACCATACGCCACACTTAATTTAGTCTAGCTGCCCTTCAATCCAGTTGATAAATGTCCTTACTTTTGGCCTCTTTTCAGTGCCTAACGGACAAATCAATTCATAGCCATGCTCAGTATCCATTGCTGAATAAGGCGTAACTAGCTCTCCAGAATCAAGGTATCCTTTGACAAAATGAAGACGCCCCATCGCTACACCGATGTTGTTTAAGGCACATTTAACGCCCATCTCTCGGTGGCTAACACAATAAAAGTGTTTGAAAGGGTAAAGTTCAATATTAAAATGTTTAATCCAGCGTTGCCAAGCATCAGAACCCAGTGCGTGAATGAAGTTGATTCGATTAAGAGAGTCTAATCCATCTTCAAATATCCGATGGGTTTTTGCATACTCTGGTGTACAAACCGGGACATACTTTTCGCCAAAAAGTCTATTTCTATACATATCCTTCAGATCGTCATCACCGTAGTAGATTGCTATATCTAATTGATTTTTATGAAAGTCCTGCTCTTCCTGGGAAAATAAATTGAGATTAAAGTTAGGGTATCGCTGTTTAAAGTCAGCTAGGCGTGGGATCAGCCATTCACTTGCAAAAGTTGGGCTAGTACCAATGTTTATTTGTCCATAAAGATCAGCATTATTGATATCTTCAATCTCTCCGAAAATAGTACTTAGCGACTTAGACAGTGTTTTCTGAAATCGCTCGCCCTCCTCTGTTAACTCAAGTTGTCGAGTGCCTCTAACAAAAAGACTGAAGCCAAGCTCACTCTCTAACACTTTGATTCTATGGCTTATTGCGCCTTGTGTTAAATGCAGCTTTTTAGCTGCAAGAGTGAAGCTCATCTTCTCAGCTGCAATATTAAACGTATGTAAGTTTCTCAATAGTAATTGATGGTTAGCCACAACAAGTCACCCATTAAAAATTTTAATCCATACTACGATCCATTTCGTTTGTTTGCATTAAAAAATAAGTTTCTAATGACGCTAGAACAGAAAAGTGTAAGCGGTATCAATTGATGACTACTTTTGATTCGTTTGAACGCATTAAAAAAATCAATCTATAGAAAACTTAGGGGCATACATGAATATTCTTGGTTATATGCAAAAAGTAGGTAAGGCGCTGATGGTACCAGTTGCTACGCTACCTGCTGCAGCTATTCTAATGGGGGTTGGCTATTGGCTCGATCCTGTTGGGTGGGGTTCTGAAAGTATCCTAGCCGCATTCTTTATTAAATCTGGCGCGGCAATCATTGACAATATGTCTGTGCTATTTGCCGTTGGTGTTGCATTTGGTCTAAGCCGTGACAAAAACGGTTCTGCAGCACTTTCCGGTTTCGTCATGTTCTTAGTCGTGACAACGCTACTCGCACCAGGTGCTGTCGCACAGTTAACCGGTGTAGATGCGGATGCTGTTCCAGCAGCATTTGGTAAGATCAACAACCAGTTTATCGGTATTCTTGTCGGTATTCTTTCTGCTGAAATCTACAACCGTTACTCGACTGTTGAACTTCCACAAGCACTCGCATTCTTTAGTGGTAAGCGTTTAGTTCCAATCCTAACGTCTGCTGCTGGTATGGCACTTTCATTTGCGCTGCTTTACGTTTGGCCTGCGATCTACGACACACTAGTTCTTCTTGGCATCAAACTAGAAAGTATGGGCGCAATTGGTGCTGGTCTATTTGGTTTCTTCAACCGTCTATTCCTATCTGTTGGTATGCACCACGCTCTTTACCCTGTATTTTGGTTTGACGTTGTTGGTATTAACGATATCCCTAACTTCCTTGGCGGCGCAGAGTCTATTGCTGCCGGTACAGGTATCCCTGGTAAAACGGGTATGTACCAAGCGGGCTTTTTCCCTATCATGATGTTTGGTCTTCCAGGTGCAGCGCTTGCTATGTATCACTGTGCTGACGCTAAAAACAAGAACCAAGTATTCGCAATTATGGTTGCAGCGGCTACAGCTTCATTCTTCACCGGTATCACTGAACCTCTAGAATTCAGCTTTATGTTCCTAGCGCCACTACTGTACCTTTTCCACGCAATCCTAACAGGTATCTCACTATACATAGCAGCAAGCATGGAATGGATGGCAGGCTTTGGCTTCTCTGCAGGTTTTGTAGACCTCGTACTTTCAAGCCAAAACCCACTAGCAACTAACTGGTACATGCTAATTGCACAAGGTCTCGTATTCTTCTGTATTTACTACGCGGTATTCCGCTTCGCTATCATTAAATTCAACCTACCTACGCCAGGGCGTGGTGAAGAGATGGAAGCAGAAGGTGAAGCAGGTACGACTGAAGAAGGCCTAGCGGCTCTAACGGAAAGCTACATCGCAGCTCTTGGTGGTGCAGAGAACATCCTTGAAGTTGATAACTGTATTACGCGCCTTCGCTTAACCGTTAAAGATTCTTCTGTAGCAGACACTGACAAGCTGAAGCAACTTGGTGCGGCCGGTGTTGTGAAAGTAGGTAAAGGTGGATTACAAGTTATCATCGGCCTAGGTAAAGTTGATAAGGTTGCAGAGCAAATGAAAGTTGCTCTAGCTAACTAATACTCAAAACTAATAAGGCTTTTAAAAAAGTAACGTTTTTTAAAATTGTGGTGGCCTCACCTCCACCACGCCCCCCGAAGTGCAGGAACGATTAGTCACCGATTCTGCACTTCACTTTATTCGGCTTTCTAGCCATCTCTTTAATGCACTTCGCGACACTTTAATACCGGAATTCAGCATCTCCTCTGGCATAAGATAATATGAAACAGGCCATTTAAATCTTTCTAATCTATGCTGCAAATAATCCACAATATCGAGTTCATCTATAGGTCTAGAGCTTTCAATGATAGCGACAGGACGATGTCCAAATTCACTATCTTCAATTGGGATGATGATTGACTGATCAATATCGGGGTGTTGATTCAATTGCGCTTCAATTTCTTCACAGTGAATATTCTCACCACCAGATATAAACTGGTTATCAGCCCGACCTATGATACGTAATTCACCACCCTCCCATTGCCCCAAATCTTTACTGTCAAACCAACCTTCCAGATCAATTAATGTTGTGATTCTTCCTTGAAAGAAATAGCCTTTTGCTAAGGTTTCACCACCAATATAGATCCGGTTACCTTCAATTTTTAGGCGTCGATTTGGCAACAATTTTCCTGCTGTTGGATTATCATCAATCTGTTTGACGGTTACAGTAGAAGCCGCTTCTGTCATGCCATAACCTAGCCATGTATCGATACCGAAACTCGCACATTTTTTTGTCAATTCTTGTGGTATATGACTTCCACCGAGTAGAACTCTCGATAACGCCAAAGGCTGGTCGCTCGCGATCAATCGACTTAATTGCGTAGCAACAAGTGAAGCATGGGTCACATCTTGTATATCTTTGCACAGATCCCCTACACCTAACTTCAAACAACCACCAGCAGCTAACCAACGATAAATGATCGCCAATCCAGACACATGATACATCGGCAAACTCAACAGCCACGTATCAGGCACGCCATAGCTAAATTCTTCCAACAGCCCTTGAGCTGAAGCAAAGTGCTGAGCAAAGCTGTGAGCAACTGCTTTAGGTAAGCCAGTTGAACCCGAGGTGAAGATGACTGATGCAATATCATCGGCATTTATTTTACTAAGAGGCTCAGCTTCGGATCTGTTGGTTGACGTATCGAACGCCAGCAAGCTACAACTGGTTTCTAACTCCTGCTGTTCTTGCTCTGAAAAACCGAGCCAAACATCATCGGTTAACCATAGATATCGAGACTGCTGTTGTTTGTACAAACAATTAAGTTTTTGAGTTAACGCAGACCAAGGCTGTGGCATCGTTAAAGCAGTAATTGCACCTAACTCACAGCAAGCTAAATAGACAAACAATGATTCTGTTTGGTTCTTACCAACGATGGTGACCACATCGCCCTGCTTTACACCTTGCGATCGTAGTTGCGCAGAAAACTGATGAATTTCACCAGTCAATTGAGCCCAAGTGTAATTATATTCGGGGGTAATGAGTGCGCAAGAAAATGGGCTCCTTTGAGCCCATTTTTTAATAGATACCGTTGTCGTTGACACTATGACTGCCACATCAGTTGTTGGTCATCCAAACGGGAAATGGGTAGAGTAGAGTCAGGCCAAGGTGTTTCAAGCTGGCTCTTAAATAAATTTAACGTATCTAAGCCAGGAACTTCTTCTGGAAGTTGCCATTTAGAGAAGCGAGCAAGTTGATCTAAGCCAAGGCTAGATTCGATACTTGAGCTAATAACGGCTTGTATACTCAGTACTTTTGCTTTTTCGATTAATTCAATACAACGCTGAACCGAACCAATTAACGTTGGCTTAATAACAATCGCTTTAGCTCCGGTCAGATCTTCTAAAGCAAAGTCGTGTTTTTGCACGGCATGCTGAAGTGTTTCATCCCAAGCTATCGCTATTCCTGTATCCATAGCCAAAGAAAAACTATCTCCAGGTGCCATACAAGGTTCTTCTAGGTAGTTAATTCGCTGGCGAAGTGATGGCGCTATATATTTTGCAAATTTCTGAGCTTGATCCAAAGACCAAGAACGATTTGCGTCTAAGCGTAGAGATAGGTCCGGTATAGACTCTAGTAATAAGCTAACAATCATTCCATCACGAATAGGTTCGTATAAACCCACTTTTACTTTCGCAACTTTCTTTCCTTCCATCGCACTCAATACAGGAATCAATTCATCGGGGTCTCCGCTGCATAAAGGCGCAGCGCGGTAGTTACCTTCTTTCGGTAATTCACCCGACAGTTCAAGTTCTGCCATTGAAAGCCCAAATGCGACAGACGGATACAGCTCATCATAGTCAAAGCTATGGCCTGAAACCCACATTTCTAACTGTTGCTGAGCTTGAATGCCTGCTTCTTCTGTTGTTTCAACACTAAAGCCTAGAAGTGGGGCTATCTCACTGCGTCCTGTACGGCCATTTTCGGTAAGTTCCACCACGTAGCCAACACGCTCGGTCAGCTTATGGTTTCGTAGAATAACACCGCTATCCATAGGTAATTGATAACGATACAGTTTGGCTGATTTCATATAAGATTCCGCTTGTTTGATGCGCGATCATGAGTACTACATAGACCATCTAATCAGGTCATAAGTTCATCTCTAACTTACTTAATCTAAAGCTTCAGTTTAAATAGACCGCAGAATGCCGATATTTCTTTTCTCGATAAACAAAATGCACCTCAATACTTCGTGCATTTTGCCTATCGGCTATATATCACTTGAGCAATAGCTTACCTAAGCAATGTATAGGTTACTTAATCAATAGATAGTTTGGTCAGACCTTTTATTTAAGGATTACGCGGGTACTTATCGAAATCAGGTCGACGCTTTTCATTAAAGGCATTTCGCCCCTCTTGACCCTCTTCTGTCATGTAGAACATCATGGTCGCGTTGCCCGCTAGCTCTTGCAAGCCAGCTTGACCATCACAATCAGCATTGAGTGCCGCTTTCAAGCAACGAAGTGCCATTGGACTATGCTGCAGAGTTTCACGAGACCAACGAATCGCCTCTTTCTCGAGGTCTTCAACCGGAACAACTGTATTCACAAGGCCCATATCTAGCGCTTCTTGTGCATCATAGAAACGGCATAAGAACCAAATTTCGCGAGCTTTCTTTTGGCCAACAATCCTTGCCATGTAAGAAGCTCCCCAACCACCATCAAACGAACCAACTTTAGGTCCTGTTTGGCCAAACTGAGCATTTTCAGCGGCAATCGTTAAGTCGCACATCATGTGTAATACATGACCGCCACCAACAGCCCAACCCGCAACGGCTGCAATAACCGGTTTAGGACAGGTACGAATTTGACGCTGGAAATCCAAAACATTGAGATGGTGTGTACCGCTATCGTCTTGATAGCCACCATAGTTACCACGAACTTTTTGATCGCCCCCAGAGCAAAATGCTTTCTCACCTAAACCCGTTAAGATAATGACACCGACTTTTTCGTCATATCGAGCATTCGCTAATGCATCAATCATCTCTTTTACGGTCTGCGGGCGAAATGCGTTATGCACTTGAGGACGTGCAATCGTGATTTTTGCAATGCCATCTGCAGATTTATGATACTGAATATCTTCGTATTCGTTAGTACAATCTTGCCATTCGGCAGGTGCATAAAGTTCTTCTTCGGTAATGCCTACAGTTTTTGCCATCTTAATATCCATTTGTTCAATTAGTCGCTCGTTTTAGCGAGCATAATGTCTTGCATCGTTATAAATTCAACATCACATGTTCATTTATAATTTGCACAAAGGCGTACGGGCTCTCTTGATGAACGTTGTGCCCAACACCGATTACTTGATTAAATGACAGACCACTTTCACGAGCAATCTGACTAAATTTATTGTCTCTCTCACCACAAACATAATGCACTGGTGTCTTCTGCTCTTTGATCGCTTTTAACAAATGATCTTGCTTCGCTAATGATGTCGCGAGCAGCATATTTGCAACAGAGGAGCCAAGATTAGCACTACGCTTGAGTACTAATATTTGTCTTTGCTCATGATTTAGTGAAGAAAAAACACCTTGCTGATACCAATCGATTAACACCTGCTCAATTGGCTCATGAATGAATCGATTAGCCCAATGAGTATCACTCACTAGCCTTACTTGTTTATCGTTTTGATTCTGAAGACCAAAGTTACCACCTTCAATAATCAGACTCTGAAGGTTTAGTGATAAAAAGTGTTGATTAGCAACACCGTGCATCGTGACTCTTCCACCCATGGAGTAACCAATTAGAATCACAGGTTGATTAGGGGGAAGTAATGAGTCCAGTGTGTTGGAAATCATAGCGCAACAATCATCAAAGTCGTAGCACGTCATGCTCGTACTTTGACCATGGCCGGGAAGATCGAGGGTAATACACGCATATTGCTTAAGAAGATCAATACAGGGCTGCCAATCACTGCCACTACCAAGCAACCCATGAAGAAAAACCAGCGTTGGTTTTTCTATAGTGTGCGGTCGATTATACTGATGACTATGAAGCATGAATAAGTTTATAGAACTCTTTTAGCTGGGTGGAGGCCTGATTTGGCGGTGTTTGAACTTCAATAATTAAAGCGCCATGCCCTTCAGTGAGATGGTTTGTCATTGTTTCAAGACAAGTTGAGAGAGTATTTGGGCTATCGTAGGCCAAACCAAATTGCTTAGCTGCATACTCAAATTGGTAGCCATGAGGCATTTGATAAAGTGCCTGCTTTTGCGCTTCAGGTACAGGCAGTAGATCGAAAATTGCTCCACCATCATTGTTGGTAACCAAAACCACAACGGGTGTCTCTTGATGAGTGAATAACGCCAATGAATTGAAATCATAAAGCAGCGACGTATCACCGATAAATAGAATCATTGGTTGTTGTGTTGAGCGCTGTACACCGGCCGACGTGGCAACCAAACCATCAATACCGGACGCCCCTCTATTCGTAAATATGTCACGCTTTTCCAATGATGAAAACATATCGACAAGACGAACAAAAAGGCTATTCCCAAAGAAGAATGAAACCTCTTTAGGCAACGATTGTTGAAGCTGCGTTATTGAATAGGCCAAACTAATTTCAGTTAGATCATCACCGCTCTCTAACTGATTACGAGCTTCAGTCTTTACCACTGTCGATAGAGCTTTAAGCTCATCAGCCCAGCCACCATTCCCAGCCTCAACATTGGGGTGGGTTAAGCTTTTTAACTGCGTCTGCACCCAGTCCGAAATATTCGCTACACAATGAATTTGGTTCAAGTGTGATTGGTTATTTCGAACAGTACTTGGATCAATATAGAAATAGTCACAGCCTGTGGCTGATATGTGTTTCTCAAGCCAGTGGTTGAGTCGTTTAGAGATAACTCTTGAACCGAACTGCACAACGGCTTCACATTGAGCCAGAATCGATTGAGGCTCCATTGATTCGCTTTTCATTTGCAGCCACAAGTCATAATGAACCCAATCACTGCTCACACCAGATTGTGGGTCACACAACACCGGCCAGCCTAATGTCGAAGCAAGTTCCAACGCTTGGTTTGCCTCATCTAAGCTCACACTACCGATAATCACCATGCCCTTTTTAGTAAAAAGATCAGGGTGAACTAAATGCTCATTATGGCCAAAATATTGTTGTGTATAACGCTGTGTAGAGTTCTGCCACATTTGTATTGTCGATAGATAATCAAGAAATATGCTTTTATCGTGAACTGAATAAAGCGGTTCAGGGAATGGACAGTTAATATGAACCGCTGAACCAACTTGGTTTTGCTGGTGCATGACCTCATCAATACTCGATAGCAACCAATTTAAACTGACGCTATCCGATGGGCAGGGAAGATTAAGAGCGGCACTCGCATGCGATGAAAAGATACCTTGCTGGGCAATGGCTTGATTAGCACCACAACCCACTAATTGTTGTGGCCTATCAGCCGTCAATACAACTAACTTCTCGCCGGTTAATTTCGCTTCAGCTATAGCAGGAAGTAAATTAGCAACCGCGGTGCCAGAGGTGACGATAATAGCAATGGGCTTTTTGCTCGCTTTGGCTAAACCTAACGCCAAAAATCCTAAACCACGTTCGTCAAAATGGGTATGTATGTTTAGCTTAGAGTTCGCATCCGCTTCAAGAGTTAGCGGCGTTGACCGTGAACCGGGAGCGAGGCACACGTCAGTAACACCAAAACGTGTAAGCTCTTCTAATATGACCTCGCACCATATTCGATTCATTACTGCTTGATGAGCCATTATGATGCGACACCTAACGGAGTACTGTCTGAAATCAATGAGAGCAACGTAGACATTTTTTTATCTAACTCTTGCCACTCATGACTCGCGACCGAACCCGGTACAATACCTGCTCCAGCAAATAGCTGAACTTGATCATTCAGTACAAGTGCACTTCGTATAGCAACACAAAATTCCGCTTTTTGATGACTCACATAGCCAACCGAACCCGCATACCACCCACGGGCAAAAGGTTCATGTTGACGAATAAATTCGATTGATTCTTTACGAGGCAACCCCGCGACAGCAGCAGTAGGCTGGAGGGCACTTAACAACTGAACACCATTGGTACCTTTGTGTAAATGCGCTCGAATACTTCGTTTTAGGTGCTGAACCTTCCGCAGCCTAACCAAACGAGTATCTTGCTCAACATAGATATCTTCGGAATGCGGCGTTAACCGATCAACGATGTCATCCACAACATACTGGTTTTCATTCAGGTTCTTTGTATCTTGCGAGAGCCAATTGGCTAATTTCATATCTTGAGTTGCATTGACACCGCGGCCAATCGTACCCGCTAACGCTTCTGTATGAAGCTCCTGACCTAAACGAGAATATAAACGCTCTGGGGTTGAGCCCATGAAGCTGTGTTTCTGATCAAGTGACATCAAGAAGTGAAAACTGTGATGATTTTTTTGGTAGCTGGCTTTGAGTAATTGAGCAGCGCATACCGGCTTATCGAGCTGAAGTACGGTTTTTCTAGCCAGTACTACCTTTTTAAAATCACCAACGGCGATGCCATCGAGTACCTTATCGACTAAATATTGCCATTCACTGTTACTTGGTGTGTGGCTAACACTGTCGATATGAGAAGACAAAGGAAGCAGTGGGGTAACGTCGCCTTTCAATTTGTTTAATGTTGCCAAAGTACGGTGCTTGTCTGTTGTGATATTAGCGGCAAGAGACCAAGTATCATCAAATCGAATCAACTCAACCTGTGGTAAAAAGAAAAACGAAGGCATGCAGCGGCGGTTTTTTTCCGTATTACCATCAAACGATCGACCACCCCAGATGCGTTGGTCTTCACCTAATATGGCATAAGCAGGAGCGGGATCAGAAAAAGTATACAATTGGCCAAGTGCAACGACCTCTTCACGAGTATCTCTTGATTGCCAATAAAATTTTGGAAAAATTGGCTGCGCTTCTAACCAGTCTATAAAAGCAAAATTTGGGTTTTCCTCAAGAACTTGAACTAGACGTACTTCGCCCTCTTTGGCGCTCTTTACACGTTCAATAAGTTCAGAAACAGCTTGATGAAAATGAGACAAACCAACCTCTTATATCGATGACATTGCTATTATTAGATGGCTACTTTATTTATAGACTTCCTTCAAATCAAGGCTGTCTCCCATTTTTTACATATTCCTGTGATAACAAACGTACAAAGATTAATCATCAGCTAAATAAATGGCAGATTTTAATTCTATCAAACCCTAAATTGAGATACTTTAAATATAGAATCGAATCATTTTTAGGGATTGTACAATGGAAAATATCGGGATGTCGTCAAAACTCGATAATGTCTGCTACGACATTAGGGGTCCAGTACTCAAACATGCTAAACGCATGGAGGAAGAAGGGCATAAAATTCTTAAGCTGAATATTGGCAATCCCGCCCCATTTGGTTTTGACGCCCCAGACGAAATCCTTGTTGATGTAATTCGTAACCTTCCTACTTCTCAAGGCTACTGTGATTCAAAAGGGATCTACCCTGCTCGTAAAGCAGTCGTTCAGCATTATCAGAAAAAAGGCATCCACTCTCTTGATGTCGAAGATGTCTATATTGGCAATGGTGTCTCTGAGTTAATCGTTATGGCGATGCAAGCGTTGCTAAATAACGGCGACGAAATGCTAGTACCTTCACCAGACTATCCACTTTGGACGGCGTCTGTTGCGCTGTCAGGTGGTAAAGCCGTTCACTACATGTGTGATGAAGAGTCTGATTGGTATCCAGATCTTGATGATATTAAAAAGAAGATCGGGCCAAAGACTCGCGGTATCGTTCTAATTAACCCAAACAACCCAACTGGCGCAGTGTATAGCCGAGACTTCTTGCTTGAAGTGATCGAAATTGCCCGTAAACACAAACTGATCATTTTTGCCGATGAAATCTATGACAAGGTTTTGTACGACGGCGCGACTCACACCTCAATCGCGACACTGACAGAAGACGTATTGGTTGTGACGTTTAACGGTCTATCTAAAGCTTACCGAGTGTGTGGTTTCCGTGGTGGTTGGATGTTCTTAACCGGCCCTAAACATACCGCCGCAGGTTATATATCCGGTTTAGAAATGCTCGCCTCAATGCGTTTGTGTGCCAATGTGCCGATGCAACACGCAATTCAAACCGCGCTTGGTGGCTACCAAAGCATCAACGAGTTGATCTTACCTGGTGGTCGTTTGCTCGAGCAGCGTGATAGAGCATGGGAACTGATCAACCAAATTCCCGGCGTTTCTTGTGTGAAGCCCAAAGGAGCGATGTATCTATTCCCGAAAATTGACACCAAGAAATACAGCATCAAAGATGATCAAAAAATGGTGCTCGATTTCTTGATTCAAGAGAAAGTCTTACTCGTTCAAGGCAGTGGATTCAATTGGCCTAAGCCGGACCATTTCCGCATTGTGACTCTGCCACATATAGAAGACCTAGAAACCGCTATTGGACGCTTTGAGCGCTTCCTGACGACGTATCGCCAGTAGTTAGTTTACTGATAATACCTGAAGCCATGGAAAGGGCTTCTTAATGGATACTTTCTGATATATGAGTGATTACTCATAAAGTGAGAGAGTGTCCATTTTTGTTTAAGACAATTTAACTTATGCTTTTAGCTTATGCTTTAAGAAAGAGTGATACTTAAGGATGTCAACGCTATGGAAGATAAGTCCGCAGTAAAAGAGAGCCATTTTTTTGCTCATCTAGCACGTATGAAGCTGATTCAGCGCTGGCCTTTGATGCGCTCTATTTCAACCGAAAATATCTCAGAGCATAGCCTACAAGTTGGATTCGTTGCGCACGCATTAGCTGTCATCAAAAATAAGAAATTTAACGGGCAACTCAACCCAGAGCGCATTGCCATTTTAGGTATGTATCACGACACAAGCGAAGTACTAACTGGTGACCTTCCTACCCCGGTTAAGTATTACAATGCAGAGATCGCCAAAGAGTATAAAAAAATCGAAGCAGCCGCCGAACAAAAACTACTCTCAATGCTGCCTGAAGAGTTTCGCGAGGACTTTGCCCCCTACCTCATTACGCAAGAAGCCCACCCAGAAGATGCTGCAGTAGTTAAACAAGCAGACACCATCTGCGCATACCTAAAATGCTTAGAAGAACTCAGTGCGGGCAACCATGAATATGCGTTAGCTAAAAAACGCTTGGATGTCACTTTAAGAGAGAGGCGCACTGATGAAATGGACTATTTCCTCAATACCTTTGCTCCTAGCTTCGAGTTATCCCTTGATGAAATCACCTAACGGCTACCAACTCTTAAATGCTTAACTACACTTTACTCAATAAGCATATTTATAAGAGGACGGTTGTGTCTTTGACTGGTGACCGAAAGCTTCTATACCTGATCAAATATCTTCCAATGATAATCATTGGGATCTTTGTAGTGATATTAATTACTATCATTCTCTCTGCCAATCGTTCAGCCCTACGAGAAGACATCTCATCTCTGCGTGACAATTTTTACCAGACACAACGTGAGGCAATTCAATACCGAGTAACCAATATCAGAGAGCAGATTGAGTTTGAGAAAGCCAATACCGAAACCATTCTTAAACAAGACATAAAAAATCGGGTTGATGAAGCGATATCGATCGCAGAAAACATCTACCGACAAAACCCGGGGCTTAGCGAGTCGACTGTTACGAAAATGATCACCGACGCTCTGCGTGAAGTACGTTTCAATAATGGTCGAGGTTACTTTTTTATCTACAAGCTTGATGGCACCAATATCATGCACCCCATCTTGACTCATATTGAAGGAACATCATTATGGGATTTACAGGATGTTCGCGGGGCATACGTAATTCAAGAGCTCTCCAATGTCGCTATTAGTCAAAAGCAAGGGTTTCATCGCTGGTGGTGGAGTAAACCAGCTCAGGTTGATAAGGAATTCGACAAAATTGGTTATGTCTCTCACTTCAAACCATTTGATTGGTTTATTGGCACAGGTGAATACGTTGTCGATGTAGAGCAAGACATTAAGTCTCGCCTTTTAAATCGTATATCCGGTTATTTATATGGCAATGGCGGATATGTTTTTGTTATGAATAGTAAGGGTGTGTTGCTTTCTCACCCGAACAAAGCACTTATTGGTATTGAGCGATTGGATGCGCAAGATATCAACGGTGACTTTTATATAAAAAGGATTGTTGATAAAGGACTCACTGGCGGTGGATTTATAAGCTATAGATCAAGCTATCTACCTGCTGGAACTACAGAGCCAGATAAACTTAGCTATCTTAGCTACCTTCCTGACTGGGACTGGATTGTTGGAACAGGTGTCTATACCCAAGAGATAGAGAGCTTTATTGATAGAAGACAATATTCCATCGAGCGAAAGAACTCTGAAGAGGTTCTAAGAATTACCTTTTTTAGCCTCGTTGCTTCGTTGTTGTTAGCTGCACTCTCCTGGTTTATAGGTGATGCCGTAGGGCGACGCTTCATGCGCTTTCAAAAACAGATTAAACAAGACTTCCATGAACTTGAAGAGACCAAAGATAAACTCCAATATCTTGCACTGCATGACAGCTTAACCGAGTTACCCAACCGACTATTTCTTATTGAGTTCATAGAACAACAACTAGAAAAAAGCCGAGATAATGGAAATTTTTTGGCCATTATGTTCGTCGATCTGGATGATTTTAAAAAGGTTAATGACGCATTTGGTCATTCAACAGGAGATCGCCTACTGGCTAAAGTTGGCTCTCAGTTTGAAACATTACTTGGCAAAGAGGATATTGTTGCACGATTTGGCGGTGATGAGTTTGTATTCTGCTTTTCTAACTTATCCTGTGTCCTAGATGCTGAAAAAATAGGGCTCGATATTTGTGACCTATTAACCAAAGATTTCACCATTTCAGGAAAAGTGATCTCTTCGAGTTGTAGTGTCGGTGTCGCTCTTTACCCTCAAGATGCTCATTACGCCGAAGATCTTATTGCTAAAGCAGATACCGCACTTTACACCTCGAAAGCTCGTAAAAAAGGTCATGTTCTTTTCTACGATGAATCGATAAATCAGCAAGTTCAGTATGAGCTCTCTCTTGAAAAAGAACTTCGCTGCGCGCTCAAGAACGACGAACTATATATGGTCTATCAACCTCAAATTGACCTAAATAGTGGCAACCTTAAAGGCGTGGAAGCACTTATTCGCTGGGAAAACCCCATCTTAGGTCATGTTTCACCCGTTGAGCTAATTCGCAAAGCAGAAGAGATTGGGTTGATTCATGAAATTGGCCGATTTGTCATTGAACGTTCTTGCAAACAAATTATTGATCACTATCCAAATAGTGCTGAGAGTATTGATCTTTCAATTAACGTCTCTCCAAGCCAACTCATCGCTAAAGGCTTTGTCGAAGAACTCACTGCGATTGTGGATTCAAACGGCATAGACAGAAAGCGTATTACCGTTGAGATCACTGAAAACGTGTTAATTAACGATTTGGAACTCGTTACTCCAATACTGAAACAGATCCGCGAATGCCAGTTTTCTATTTCTCTGGATGACTTTGGAACAGGGTTCTCTTCATTAAGCTACCTATGTAACTTGCCAATAACGGAAATTAAAATTGACCGAAGTTTTATCGACAAACTGTTAGTTAGCGAACAAAGTGATGCACTGGTTAAAGCGATCATCGCGATTGGTGATTCTCATTCGTTAAAAGTCGTCGCAGAAGGAATCGAATCTTTAGAGCAATATCGTAAACTGAATCAATATCAGTGTAACCTTGGCCAAGGTTATTACTTTTCTAGACCTATTCTAATGAGTGACCTTGTAAACTATCGTAATGACCGTACATTATAGTTATACAGCCTAATATTCTCCTTTAGCATTGGGCTATCTAATCTGGTTAAAGGTAATCCATTACAAAAGGATCATGAGAATGGAGTCTGAATTAAGCCCACTTTGGCAAGATAGACATGACGATGAACATAAAATCAGGCGAGATGATCACCGCAGCCCGTATCAAAGAGATCGCGCCCGTATTTTGCATTCTGCTGCTTTTAGACGCCTACAAGCCAAAACCCAAGTTCATGGTGACAGTGTTGATGATTTCCACCGAACACGCCTTACTCACTCACTAGAAGCCGCCCAACTAGGTACTGGTATAGTCGCTCAACTTAAGAAAAAGCAACCTGAGTTTCGAGAGTTACTCCCTTCTGACAGCTTGATTGATTCACTTTGCCTTGCTCATGACATTGGTCACCCGCCATATGGTCATGGTGGTGAAATTGCACTGAATTATATGATGCGTGATCACGGTGGTTTTGAGGGTAACGCTCAAACATTTCGTATCGTGACACAGCTTGAACCCTATACCGAACACTTTGGTATGAACCTATCACGCAGAGCGTTACTAGGGCTAATCAAGTACCCCGCATTTCTTAGTCAAACCCAAGCAAAAGAACGACCGAAAGCAATCTCTGATCAGCGCCGATTAAAAACAAAAGAGTGGCATCCCGCGAAAGGCATCTATGATTGTGACAAGCACTTCTTCGATTGGGTCATTAAGCCCCTATCTAGTGATGAGCAAGCCTTACTGTGTGAACTGCGTACGCCTTCATTGTCTAGCCACCAACACAATAAAACTCGCTTTAAATCTCTAGATTGTTCAATCATGGAGCTTGCCGACGACATCGCCTATGGCGTTCATGATCTTGAAGATGCCATTGCACTTGGAATGGTCAATCGTAACCAATGGGTCGAAGCGGCAGCGAGCCTCATTTCTGAATGCGGAGAGCCTTGGTTTGAAGAACATATTGCCTCTATCACCGAGATGCTATTTTCAGGCAAGCATCACCAAAGAAAAGATGCGATTGGGGGGATGGTTAACGCGCTACTGACTAGCGTCACCATTCAAACGGTTAATGCTAAATTTGAGAGTAAGTTACTCGCGTACAACGCCTATTTGGATCCAAAAATGGCCGACGCACTCGATATATTAAAACGTTTTGTTAGCCAACATGTTATTCAGATCCCACAAGTTCAAGTGGTCGAATACAAAGGGCAGCAAATCATCATGGATCTCTTCGAAGCGTTAAGCGCAAATGCAGAACGCCTACTGCCACACGTTGAAAAGAAGAAATGGCAACTCGCTGCGGGTAACCAAAGTCTTGAATTACGTGTTATTGCAGATTACATATCAGCGATGACGGATGGTCATGCGAAACGACTCCACCAGCAGCTATTTTCTAGTAGTTAGTCCTTAATCAGACAGGCTTTTGCGATAGTTACGTTCAAAGACACCTTCTGGCATTTGATTAATATGAAATTGAATCATATTATCAAATGCCGTCAGCAAAGGCGTAAAGTCCAGCTCTGGCTGCAAGATGCTTAACAAGTGATAACCTGCTTCTACCGTGGATAGGCTATTGTCTGTAGGGGCTTTACGAATTCGATAATTCCCCTTCAGCCCTTTAGGTAAATGCAGCATTGAAAGGTTATGTAAGTTTTCTGATAACTGCCACATCTTGTAGGCTTTTTTCCAAGTGCCATCAAGCAAAATGACTCTTAATTTTTTATGTTTTGACCTACTTGTTGAATCACTGGAGTTAGATGGTAACAACGCAGGTGAAACACATTGAGAGTCGTCACACGGATACATAATATAATGGGTATATTCAGGATCACTAAGTAAGATATTGAGCTTTGGTTCTTGGCTAAAGTCTTCACCAACAAAGCAGTAACTATTTGTTAGTGAAAGCGTTAATATTTTAGCCGTTCCCATCGGACGTTGTGTTTCACTCGAATGCTGAAGGATGATCAATTCCACATTCGATGTTAGGCTTTTAATCCAACTACAAATACAAGCTTTGTGTGATTTTCCACATTGTAAACAATATCGGTACATATCTTGCGCGTTTACCTTTTGTTATCTGTCATCAGTATCATCTGTTTCGGCTTACAGTTTGAGCCATTACAAACCTATGTCGAGTGGAACGCTAACGCCATTTATGCAGGGCAATGGTGGCGCATCCTAACAGGAAACCTCACCCATACCAACTTTGCGCATCTAGCGATGAACCTTCTTGGATTATGGTTCATTTGTTTCATTTTTAAACCCAGTGTAAGAGCGCTTATTACCCCACTTATCTTGACTAGTGTAGCTGTAGGCACTGGCAACCTATTTACCGACATGCAACTCTACGCTGGACTGTCTGGAACATTACATGGCCTGTTTGGTTATTATGCACTTCGTGAGAGCCTACAAGGTCGCAAAAGCAGTTGGTTTCTGGTGCTAGGATTAGCCGGTAAAGTCGTTTGGGAGCATAGCTTTGGCGCTTCGGCATTGACCAGTGGTTTAATTGAAGCTCGCGTCGCCATTGAGTCTCACCTGTTTGGCGCTTTATCAGGCTTATTGCTGGCGTACATTGTCCATTTATATCGTACAAAAAAAAACGTCTAGCCTTTCTTCTCTGTTAAAAAGAGCTTCAAGCTAAACGTTTAATTTTATGTTGTTACCTGCCGCTAATGACTAAGCGTTACTAATGCATTACTAAACGATCGGCTTTTGACCACGAGCGATCAGTTTCATTAATACACTGTCAGCCGCTTCACCTGCAACGCCGGCTAGCTTGTCGGTGATCTTTTTCTTCTGCACATAATGAATCGACAATACTGTCTTATCTTTGCATGCTTCAACAACCACATCGTCAGATGTTTTGATTTCGTCGACTAAGCCAAGCTCTTTCGCTTGAGTACCAAACCAGTGCTCTCCGGTTGCCACTTTTTCAAGATCTAGCTCAGGGCGACGCTCACGAATAAAGTCTTTGAATAACCCATGCGTCTCTTCAAGTTCTTGCTTGAATTTATCACGTGCTTTATCACTGTTTTCGCCAAACATGGTCAGTGTGCGTTTGTATTCGCCCGCCGTTAACTGCTCAAATTCAATATCGTGCTTTTTAAGCAGTTTATTAAAGTTAGGAAGCTGTGCAATCACACCAATAGAACCAACGATAGCAAACGGTGCCGAGATGATTTTGTCGGCAATACACGCCATCATGTAACCGCCACTTGCGGCTACTTTGTCAACTGAGATACTTAGTGGTAATCCAGCCGCTTTAATACGATCAAGTTGAGACGACGCCAAACCATAGCCATGTACCATGCCTCCACCAGATTCTAAACGAAGTAGCACTTCATCACCTTCACGTGCAACCGCCAAAATCGCCGTGACTTCTTCACGCAGTGACGTCACTTCTTTAGCATCAATACTGCCATTGAAGTCTAATACAAACAGATGAGGTTCGCGTTGTGAGTCAAGCTCACCCTCTTTTACTGCTTTTTTAATGTCTTTTTCACGAGACTTGGTTTTCTCTTTCTCGCTTTTCTTCTCTGCTTTATCACGTGCTTTAAGAAAAGCCTCATCGTGTAGATGATGTTCTAACTGCTCAACACGCTCTTTGTGCTGCTCTGTCAGATTAGTAATCTCTAACTCACCCTTAGCCCCACTTCCTTTACCACTAACGGCTTTAGCAATAACTAAAATCGCAATAATCGCGACGACGACAGTCGCAATCTTGGCCAAAAACAGGCCATAGTCCAACAAAAATTCCAATGTCATATCCTCAAATGTGCGAATTAGTGTATTGTTCGTTCTACTCGGTTATTGTAACCGTCTTATCACAAAGAAAAAAAGAAAATCATAACAATAAGGAAGCTTACGGTGGATTATTCAGTTTCTGCAGACGCCCTCAAAGATAAAGTTATTTTAGTCACAGGCGCTGGTGCAGGCATCGGCAAACAAGCAGCCATGAGTTTTGCTGAGCATGGAGCAACGGTTATTTTACTTGGCCGTACCGTTAAAAAATTAGAGCAAACTTACGACGAAATAGTCGATGCAGGTTTTGCTCAACCCGCTATCGTCCCTTTGGATATGAAAGGCGCAACAAAACAGCATTACATCGATATGGTTGAGACTATTCAAGGTCAATTTGGCCGTCTTGATGGTGTCCTACATAACGCTAGCCTTCTAGGTGTTATTAGCCCATTTGACCAAATTGGCGAAGACACGTTTGATGAAGTCATGCAGGTAAATGTCAAAGCTCAGTTCTTGATGACTCAAGCCTTGCTACCACTGCTGCGAAAATCAGACGATGCACGCGTGACGTTTACAACGTCAACCGTTGGACACGTTGGTCGTGCTTATTGGGGTGCATACGCTATATCTAAGTTCGCCACTGAAGGCATGATGCAAGTTCTCGCTGATGAAGTCTCTGACTCACCGATTCGAGTTAATGCCATCAATCCAGGTGGTACTCGCACAAGTATGCGCGCGAAAGCCTTCCCTGCCGAAGACGTAGAACTGCTAAAAACGCCAAAAGATATTATCCCACTGTACGTCTACTTAATGGCACCAGAAGGGAAAGAACTACACGGACAATGTATTGACGCACAGCCTAAATAACTTAATGAGTTAAATGCTCTTTACGTATTTCACAATGCCTCACCAATACAGTGGGGCATTTTCTTATCTGAATTCTGCACTAACTCCTTTATTCCAAAATCCTGATCTTTTTATTGCTGCATGCTCCCCATGATATATACTGTATAAATGTACAGGTTAATTATGTGTGCACTGATATGTGTGAACTGATCGAACAATTGAAAAACAACCAAATGATATGGCAAGGTGCCCATACCCCTGTCTCTGGTGAATACTTACCAACAGGGTTTGAAACTCTGGATCAAAAGCTTGAAGGTGGCTACCCAAGACACGGGGTCGTTGAAGTTCAATCTCTCAGTGGTATTGGTGAGCTTCGCTTGATGTTTCCCCATATTAAACAGAACGATACTGAGCGGTTGTCGGTATTTATTCAGCCTCCCGGTTACTTATGCGCTGAACAACTTGAAGCAGAAGATATTGATAATCAAAAGGTTCTGATTATGTACCCTCAAACTCAGCAACAAGCATTGTGGGCGGCAGAACAGTGTTTAAAAAGTGGCGCTTGTAGCAACGTATTTCTATGGCATTCAGATCTAGAAGTTCATCAAGCTCGAAGGCTGCAAGTTGCCAGTGAAGAGGGTGACTGTTTACAGTTCATTTTCCGTCAGCAACAACAAGGACGCTTTTCACTGCCCGTGAGTTTGAGTATGACATTAGCTCCTCATCGAAGTGGCCTTGAAGTGACGATTACCAAACGCAAGGGAGGATGGCCTCAAGGAAGTTTTATTCTTCACATGGAACATTTATGGCCAAGCCTAACCCTTGATCAAACGTCTCCGATAATTGTCCCTTTCCCGCTGTTGAAACAGGGTTAAACGGTGCAATTGTGGCTCTATCTTCATTTTCCATACTTACAACTCGATGCGCTTTTTTCCGAGCAATCGACGCTGCCTTTAGTCATCGTTGAGGAAAAGAAGCACCAGATTGTCCAGTTAAATGAAGAAGCTCTTAATCAAGGAATTAAGATCGGTATGGGGCTTGGTAGTGCTGCTGCTCTGTGTTCAAACCTTCAAGTGCATGCCTACGACGGAAAAACAGAGCAACAAACTTTAACGCATATTGCGCAATGGCTTTATCTAAAGACCTCCGACATTACTCTGTTCCCATCAAAAGGGATTCTACTCAAAGTGACCAATATGCTGTCACTTTATCAAGATCTTGATAGCTACTGGCAAGCAATACACCGACACTTAAATAAGCTCAATTTTCGCTATCAATTCTCAACCGGGTTTTCGCCCTATTCGGCGATGTTACTTTCAAAATCAGCGAAGAACTGCATTTATAACGACAAAGAATCGATTATTGAAGAGATAAAGTCTCATTTTTTAACCACAAGTGAGCTTGATAAGAAGCAAGTTGAACAACTGAGTCGAATTGGCATTAAAACGTTTCAAGAGCTACTTGCTCTGCCAATGCAGGAGTTGGCTAAGCGCTTCAATATCGACTTGGTGAATTATGTTGGACGCCTACTCGGCCAATTTAAGCACCCTGTCGTCTTTTATCATCCACCTGAAGCCTTTAAACGCTACTTAGAGCTACTGTTTGATATCGATAACGTGCTATGGCTAGAAAAGCCCCTTATGAAGCTACTCATGCAACTAGAGCTATTTTTAACACTGCGTAATCAAGTTGCCTACGAGCTGTGTTTAACACTTCACTTGCGAGATAAAGATGATCAAATGATCTGCTTTACTTCGGCTAACGGAGACTACTTAGCAGCTAAATGGTCGACATTGTGTCGGTTATCTTTTGAATCGATGGCACTGAATGCCCCGACTCACGGCATCACATTAACCATTGCTCGAGGTGGTGAGCGCCAAAGCACCACACAGGATATTTTCTGCGGGACCAGTTTTCGTGGAAAAGAAGGCCAACAAACCGAATTAGAACTGATCTCATTACTGCAGGCCAAGCTAGGGCTTGATCGGGTATGTAAGGTCTACAAAACACACGATCCACGACCAGAAAAGTCCACCACTTTATGTGACCCCACTTCAATTCCGAAGGATAAAACCTCACGGTTAACTCCTAGATTACGACCTTCTATCATGGAGCCTGTGCCATACCCACTGACAGAGAAAGCCACCATCATCAGTGGGCCAGAACGCATTGTGACTGGTTGGTGGGACGCTGATGAAATGACTCGTGACTACTTTATTGCCCGTAGCACTGAAGGACGTTGGATTTGGGTGTTTAGAGACCATCAAAAGCAATGGTTTTTACACGGCCAGTTTAGCTAGCTGTGTCTGAATAAATTGAGCTTTCTTTAACTAGGTAACGCAATGAAATACGCTGAGCTATTTTGCCAAAGTAATTTCTCCTTTCTAACCGGGGCTTCTCATGCTGAAGAACTTATCGTTCAGGCAGATTTTTTACGCTATCACGCCTTAGCGATCACAGATGAATGCTCAGTTGCAGGGGTCGTCAGAGCACATACTGCTATTAAGGATCATCAACTTGCCATCAAACAAATTGTTGGCAGCATGTTTTGGCTTAATTCCGAATGCCAATTGATCTTACTTTGCCCGAGTAGAGAAGCATACGGGGAACTTTGCCGCATTATTACTAACGCAAGAAGACGAGCAAGTAAGGGCGAATATCAGCTTTCTGAATGGGATATTATGTCTGTTCAACACTGTCTTATTCTGTGGCTACCTAGCTATGAACAGAGCGATCATCATTGGGGGAACTGGCTCAGTCAACATCACTCCTATCGCCTTTGGGTTGGCTTACAACGCCACTTAAACGCCAACGATAAAGAGTACATAGCGCATTGCCAGATGCTCGCATCAGAGTTTCACCTACCTATTACCGCCTGTGGTGGTGTTCTGATGCATACCGCAACAAGGCTTCCACTGCAGCACACACTAACTGCAATCAAACACGGCAGTACTCTTGATGCTATCGGTCAGCACATGCTCACTAATACTGAGCGAGCACTGCGTAGCCGTGAAAAACTCACGAAGCTTTTTAAGCCGGAGTGGATAGCAGAGACACACGCAATTGCTCAGCGTTGCCATTTTAAGTTGAGTTCACTTCGTTATGAATACCCAAGTGAACTCATTCCAAATCAAATGACACCGATGAGTTATTTGCGTCAGCTCACTGAACAAGGTAAACAGCGTCGATTCCCTAATGGCGTTCCAAACCATATTGAACAGATCATCGATAAAGAGCTGATGCTTATTGAACGGCTCAAGTATGCGTTCTTCTTTCTTACTATCCATGACATTGTGATGTTTGCTAAGCGACAAGATATTCTTTATCAAGGTCGAGGATCAGCGGCCAATTCTGTGGTTTGCTACTGCTTAGAAATAACCTCTGTCGATCCAAGGCAAGTCTCCGTCTTGTTTGAGCGCTTTATTAGCAAAGAACGCAATGAGCCGCCTGATATCGATGTAGATTTTGAACACGAAAGACGTGAAGAGGTTATCCAGTACATCTATAAAAAATACGGCAGAGAGCGTGCTGCACTAGCGGCTTCTGTTATCTCCTATCGCTTGAAAAGTGCAATACGCGATGTGGGTAAAACCTTGGGGATCAATGAAACTCAACTCGATTTTTTTATAAAGAACATCAACCGTCGTGACCATCAATTAGGTTGGCAAGCTCAAATCATGGAGCTAGGGCTAAAGCCAGACTCACTAAAAGGTCAGCACTTTATCTCCTTAATTAATGAAATTATGGGGTTTCCACGTCATCTGTCTCAACATGTCGGCGGCTTTGTTATCTCATCAGGGCCTTTGTATGAGCTTGTTCCTGTAGAGAACGCAGCGATGGTTGATCGCACAGTGATTCAATGGGACAAAGATGATTTGGAGAGCCTTGGGCTACTTAAAGTGGACGTTCTTGCCCTTGGAATGCTCACGGCAATTCGAAAGTGCTTTGCTCTGGTAGAAAAGCATCACGGGAAAACGCTCACTATTGCAGACATTACGCGAAAAAAAGATGACCCTAATGTCTATGCCATGATTCAACGTGCAGACACCGTTGGCGTGTTCCAAATAGAATCACGAGCGCAGATGAGTATGCTGCCACGGTTAAAGCCAGCTTGCTATTATGACTTAGTCATTCAAATAGCCATTGTTCGCCCTGGTCCTATTCAGGGCGATATGGTGCATCCCTTTTTAAAAAGGCGTGATGGCATTGAAGCTGTTACCTATCCATCAGAAGAGGTTAAAGAGGTACTTTCTCGCACTATGGGTGTGCCTATTTTCCAAGAACAAGTGATTAAGCTTGCGATGGTGGCGGCAGGATTTACTGGCGGTGAGGCCGATCAGCTTCGTCGTGCTATGGCGTCATGGAAAAAAAGTGGAGAGCTGATTAAGTTTAAAACCAAACTGATTGATGGGATGCTATCTCGTGGCTATGACCGTGATTTTGCGGAACGTATTTTCGAACAAATCTGTGGTTTTGGTGAATACGGGTTCCCAGAAAGCCACTCCGCGTCATTTGCCGTGTTGGCTTATTGCTCTTCATGGTTAAAACACTACTATCCAGAAGCGTTTTATACGTCACTGCTCAACAGTTTACCAATGGGTTTTTACAGCTCAGCTCAACTCATCCAAGACGCAAAACGACATAACATCACCGTACTGCCCATTTGTGTCAATCACTCAGACTACCAACATTTAGTTGTTCATCACGCCTCAGGGTTAGCCATTCGCCTTGGGCTGCGGCAGATAAAAGGTGCAAGTAGAGATGGGATGAAGCAGCTTATCAAAGCACGCCCTACCTCTGGCTATCAACACCCAAGTCAGTTACAGCACATTGGCTTAAACAAACGAGATATCGAGCTCTTGGCCTCTGCAAATGCCATGCACGAGTTTGCTCATAATCGCTATCAGGCTCGCTGGAGCATGATGGACTCTATTACTGACTTGCCACTTTTCCAGAGTATGAATGACTCAGATGAACGCCAAATTGAAGCGCCCAGTGATATGCAAACGCTGTTAGAAGACTTCTCTTCAACAGGTGTCTCTCTTAATCTGCACCCTATCACCTTACTCGACAATGCCAATCAACTTGGCCAGTTTACTCGTCAAAAAGATTTGGTTAAAAAGGCGCATCAATCCATGGTGACGGTTGTTGGATTAGTGACAGGAAGGCAATCCCCCGCCACGGCAGCAGGCGTAACATTTTTCACACTAGAGGATGACACGGGCAACATAAATGTTGTGGTATGGAAAGCAACAGCAAGAGCTCAAAAACAAGCTTACTTAACGGCGAAAGTATTGATGGTGAAAGGCATATTAGAACGAGAAGGCGAAGTCACACACATTATGGCAGGGCGATTAATTGACTTAACGGAACATTTTGAAAAGCTAGATACACACTCTAGAGATTTTCATTAATATCAACAGGTAATGACATTGTTCTGTGTTGTATTTAAATCTAAACATACAATATTTCAGGCATAAAAAAGGGAGGAAAACCTCCCATTTTAATCCGTGGTTGAACCTGTTAATTACAATTCAACTTCTGCTTCCGTGCACCTTTTCTTCCATACTTTCCACAATAACATGCTTAATGTCGTTGCTATCAAGATCATAGAATGAAACTACCTAAAAGTATTTAAATAAAAGAGTACAGATAGTACGGTTTTTGAAACCTTTTAAATTGTAGCAAAATTGATGAACTAGCTTCCAAAAACAGATAAAAACTGAGATCTAACCGGATAAAACATTTCGTAATCTGTCCTGAGCAACTTGTACTAACAAGTCAGGTTGAAACTTGGAGATGAAACGATCACACCCAACTTTTTCCACCATAGCCTCGTTAAAATTACCACTTAGAGAAGTATTAAGAGTAATGTACAAATCCTTCATTCTTGGGTCATTTCGAACTTCATAAGTCAATTTATACCCATCCATTTCGGGCATTTCAGCATCGGTGATCATCAAGAGTAGCTCAGAATAAATGTCTTTCCCCTCATCACACCAAGACTTAAGTAAATTCAGTGCTTCAAGACCATCGCTACATTCAATGATATTAAGCCCTAGCTGAGAGAGCGTCCCCTTTACTTGGTTACGTGCAGTTGAAGAATCATCAACAATCAGCACATTGCGTCCGATCATTTGCGATGCAAGATCCTCATCTAGGATACCTTCAGAAATAGACACATCGTAATCAATGATTTCTGCCAATACTTTTTCGACGTCAATGATCTCAACAATATGAGAGCGGTCATCTTCCTCAACATGGGTAATTGCGGTTAAATAATTGGCTCGGCCTGTCGTTTTTGGTGGTGGCTGGATTTCAGTCCACGCGGTATTCACAATATTACGAACTTGCCCAACCAAAAATCCCTGTGTTGAACGATTGTATTCAGTAATGATCAGGTTTTGTTCCTGACAGTCATCTTTCGCAGGAGGGAAACCAATAGCACTTCGAAGATCAATCACAGGGACAGACTCACCACGAAGTGAGGCAACACCAGTAATATTATGATGAGACCCTGGCATCTTGGTCATAACAGGCACCTTAAGTACCTCTTTGACCTTAAAGACATTAATGGCAAAAATCTGACGGCTATTTAAGCTGAACAACAACAGCTCTAGACGATTTTCACCGACTAAATTGGTACGTTGGTCAACTGAATTAAGAACTCCGGACATACATTCTCTCGGGATTACTGGCCTATAAATAACATAGTCCATAGTGTAGTGCTTAGACAAAAAATAAACCCACATAACAGAGATGTTATGTGGGTTTATTTTCAATATGTAGTGTTGAACTGCCTAACCTTCAATAACTTTCATTAAAAGTAGCCCATCAAAAAGAGCCTGTTTTACCAGTGCTGCTCCGGGCATCGTGGCTTGCTTATAAAAACGAGATTCCACCAGCTCTAAGTCTTGGTGGTATACCGGTAAGCTTTGCTCTTTAATGCAGGTTAAAACGGCGGGATAAAGCACACTTTTGGCTTGATTAATAACGCCACCAATCAAGATTTTTTCTGGATTAAACAGGTTAATAACAATAGCAATTGCAGCGCCTAAATAACGCCCCAGTTTCTCGATAACATCAACCGCAAGCGCATCACCTTCTGCCGCCGCAGAACAAATCGATTCAATGGTCATCTCTTCGAGGCTGCTCAAAACAGACTCTTCACCGTTTTCGATGCGCTTCGCCACTTCTTCACGAATCGCTTGAGAGCTCGCGACCGTTTCTAAACAACCTTTATTTCCGCAGTGACACTGTTTTCCATTAGGATCAATCTGAATATGGCCTAACTCACCAATGTTGCCATGACGACCTTGCAAAACTCGGCCATCAAGAATTATTCCGGCACCTAAGCCGTGGTGGATTGAAATCAAAACAGAATTGTCATTATCTTGAGAGTGACCGAACAGCTTCTCAGCTAGCGCCCATGCTCGTGTGTCATTCGCAACAAAAACTGGCAGCCCAGTCGCTTTGTAGATCTCTGGGCCTAGTGCCAAGTTTTTCACGTTGTAGTGCGGCATCTGCAACACGATACCATCTTCAGAGTTCACCAAACCAGGTAGAGTAATAGCGATACTCGTCACCCTATCTAGCTGATCTGAATAGGTTTGAAAAAATTCATCAATTTCATGCAATAACCGAGCTAATACATCTTCTTGGTCAAGTTCATGAATGTCGATTTTGGTATCAATAAGAACATCACCGCCTAATTCATGAAGTGCAATCGTCAAATAGCCACGACCTAATCGCATCGACAAAAACTGCCAACCTTGATTATTCACTTGCAGACCAACCGCAGGACGCCCACGACTAGTCGACTCCTGAACCGTTGTTTCATGAATAAGATGAGACTCTATTAACTCACGTGTGATTTTTGTAATACTTGCAGGTGCAAGTGAGCTCTCTTTCGACAGATCGATTCGAGAGATGGGACCTTTTTGGTCTATGAGTTTATAGACTCGACCAGCATTGACTTGCTTAATATGATCAATGTGACCGGGTTGGGCGATGTACATGATGTACTCCAAAATTCAACAACATATTAATTTTTTTACTTTGCGAAGTAATTGTGAAGTGCTTTGATATATTGCCGTGACAAGCATCACGTAGAAACATTCATCTTTGCGGAAGATGTCGAATTGTAGAGTAAAAATCATAGAAATCTTTTTTATTGTCGCGAACTAATTCATCGCTCTATGTGGGATTGTGAGGGATCCGTCACCCCAAATTATCAACACCGCATATACTAAGAAAGCTATCTGCAATCTAGGAGAACAGGATGACCCCAGCAACACGAAGAACAAAAATTGTAACTACCCTTGGCCCTTCCACTGATAAAGACGATAACTTACTCCAAATTATTAAAGCGGGTGCCAATGTCGTCAGAATGAACTTTTCTCATGGCACCGCAGAAGATCATAAAAATAGAGCCGCAAAAGTGCGAGCAATTGCTGCTAAATTGGGCATTCATATTGCGGTATTAGGTGACTTACAAGGGCCTAAAATTCGTGTTTCAACCTTCAAAGATGGAAAAATAGAATTAGAGCCGGGTGACCGTTTCACTTTAGACAGCGACCTTGGCCTTGGCGAAGGCGATAAAGAGTCCGTTGGGCTAGATTACAAAGAGCTTCCCAATGATGTTGTCCCTAATGATCTATTACTTCTTGATGACGGTCGAGTTCAATTAAAAGTCGTCTCAGTTGAGGGAAACCGCGTTCATACCATCGTCACCATAGGCGGTCCTCTATCGAACAACAAAGGGATCAACAAAAAAGGCGGCGGGCTTTCAGCCGATGCATTAACAGAGAAAGACAAACGAGACATTCTTCTTGCCGCTGAACTCAAAGTTGATTATCTGGCGGTATCTTTCCCCCGAAATGGCGAAGATATGAAATACGCCCGACGTCTAGCTCGAGATGCGGGACTTGAAGCAAACCTTGTCGCCAAAGTGGAACGAGCAGAGACCGTAGCAACAATAGAAAATATGGATGACATCATCATGGCGTCAGATACCGTCATGGTAGCCCGTGGAGACCTCGGTGTTGAAATTGGTGACCCTGAGTTAGTCGGTGTGCAAAAACAGCTTATACAGCGTGCTAGAGCCCTTAATCGCACGGTTATTACCGCAACTCAGATGATGGAATCGATGATTTACGCTCCTATGCCAACTCGAGCAGAAGTGATGGATGTGGCCAACGCCGTATTAGATGGAACCGATGCTGTTATGCTTTCGGGGGAAACCGCCGCCGGTGCTTACCCTGTTGAAACGGTTAAATCAATGGCAGAGGTCTGTGTTGGGGCAGAGAAAAAGGCACTCGAAAACACGTCAAGCTACCGCATTGATAAAACCTTCATGACTGCGGAAGAGACAATCTCGATGGCGACAATCTACTCTGCCAACCACATGGATGGTATTAAAGGCATGGTAGCATTGACTGAATCGGGCCGAACCGCACTGATGATGTCGAGATTAAACTCTGGCTTGCCTATTTTTGCTCTATCGCGAAACGAAGGCACGCTTAACCGCTGCAGCATGTACCGTGGAGTGACCCCATTGTATTTTGATACTTCCGCTGAATCCGGTGTCGATATTGCGATTGAAGCACTTAAATCACTCAAAGAGCGTAAGCTTGTCGAATTTGGTGATATTTTGATTATGACTCAGGGTGATATCATGGATGTTGCAGGTTCCACAAACTGTCTAAGAATATTGCCGGTTACTTAGTATCACTAGTTCAGGTCATCGAAGCTTAATAGGTCTTAGAGCTTAATCAAAATTATAATGCAGGGGCTCATTCATTGAGCCTCTCTTGTTTTCAGCATTCAGTTCTACTTTGGTATACATGTCGACAAACTGATACCCAGCATCAAGACCCAATTGATAATCATGAAGAAGATCTTCTTTACTGCTCATAAGCGAATTGGATTTAAGCGGACTATCTGGTTTTATCTGGACAATAAAGCAATCATCCGGCGGGTGATGTAGAAAGTCTTGTGTTAATGAATACGTTTGATAATGCGCCATCAGCATGTCAGCGAGACCTGAATCAAATTTGTCGCCAATCAGGTGACTCAATCGATAAATGTCATCGGCCCCAAATAACCAGCGGCCCCCATTAATTGACTCTAAATGACGATGCTCATGTTTTTGTTGTTTAGACTTCAATACCTGTTGCTGAAAAAAACCATTCCAATCTAATTTCCACTGTCCTACTTTTTCCTGCCACTGCTCTTGGATTGAGTTTAGCGATTCTCGATACCACTGAATATCGGCAGGTGACGTTAGAATTTCAGAGTCAGCCTCAAGATCAGCGCCTTCGGTTCGAATTACAATGATACAACGAGCTTCATTTCGCCAAGCTTGTTGAACAGGAATAGCGGCAGAAACGCCACCATCCACATACCCTTCACCTTCAATCTCGACTTCATGAGGATATAAACGCGGTATTGCACAGGTTGCCACCATCACTTTATACCAATCTTCATTAAGCATAGGTAAGTAATGATCATGCAACGTCGTTCCATGAGTCACCGCAGCAAAAGCTCTACGTTCACCCAATATTTTTCGACCCATATCGATATCGAGTTTATACGGGTAGCTGCTAATACTGTCGAGCGCCCATTCAATGCCTAGATATTGCTTACGACGGATATAGTGAAACAGATTAAAAAAACGAGAGTCTGTGGTGAGTTCAACTAGAAAGGAGTGACCTAACCCTTTCTGCCGACAAAGAAAGGCACACAAGTTTAAAGCGCCTGCTGATGTACCATAAAATTCATGAAATGGATCGAAATTCGACACTAGAAACGCATCAAGAACACCAGAAGTAAAAATACTTCTCTGCCCTCCTCCTTGTGCAACAAGCGCGTGTTTTCCACCGATGTATTGAGAAAGCTGATGAGCATCAACTTGATCTGATAAATTGGTAATAACACCACTGTTTTTCATAGATAACACCCCACTAGTGAGTGACGACAATTGCTCCAAACATCAATAAAACAGTAAAAACAATCACCGTGATAAGAAGCGAGTACTTTAAGTCTTGTTCCATAAATTCCACCTTGTGTATATTAAAGTAATAACAGCAGTGTGAAGCATCTTCAAATTATGTGCATTTTCCGTGCACAATTATGCCATTAGCTTCACACTTGGTTAACTGCTTGGCCTTTAAAGGAACATCGTTATGAACCATAAAATTATCGCTACAGGATTATGTACTCTGTTCGCTAGCACATTTGTCCATGCAGATTTCTACCTTACGCCATGGATCGGTTATACAGGAGGTGGCTCTGTGGTCGACCAAGATGAGGTCGAATATGACCTTAAGGGCTCTGAGAGCTATGCACTCACGCTTGAAACAACGCTAGATAAAGGCCGGATCGGCCTATTCTATGGCCAACAAAATAGCAGCATTGAAAAGCTCAACGAAAAAAGTGCCATCAAATATTTGCACTTTCAAAGCAGCATTTATTACCCCGTCCAAGATAAATTCAAAACATATGTTGGTGTAGGCCTTGGAGCATCATATGTTGATGTTGATTGGGCTGATGACAAATACGGCTTCTCTGCCAGTATGTTTGGTGGATTCGAGTATGAAATTAGCGATACCATCTCACTCAATAGCCAACTTCGCTGGTTAGGTACTGTAGTCGACAACGAAACTACGGGGATATGTAATCTTCCAACGTCTGAAAGCTGTACCATCCACTTTAAAACCGATTGGATGAACCAATTCTCTGCAAATATTGGATTAGTAGTTCGTTTCTAGCTAACTCTAGCTGCAGCACGTTAATCTTAATAAATGGCTAGATTATAGTCATACATTCTTATGATTAAATTAGTTGTATAATTCAGTTTTATTTTTAAAATCAGCCTATAAAACCACCCATCCACACTTAGGCGACACATTACGCCGATCATACCCATAAAAATCAGCACTTTCGCAAAGCCTACGATATATTCAACTGAACATATTCTATTGCACAATAATAGTTATATCGGTAATCTCACTCTCAATGCGCAGCTGATTATTTCAGTTTACGCAAACACACATTAGACAATAAAGAACAATATTCTGAGTTTTCTTGTCGCAGCTAGAATATACATCTAGTTTATCGCTATATCACGGATGATAGAGCAATTATTCAGACCAAACTTGGTCGCAGTGTACTTCATCCTTTTATCGCCTTATCTGCCTAAGAAAAGCTTCATACCTCAGAGTTTGTAAAGGAGTTCAATATGAAGCGAGAACAATGGGGATCTCGAGCTGGATTTATTCTAGCCGCTGTAGGATCTGCAATTGGCCTAGGAAACATTTGGCGTTTCCCTTATATGGCCTATGAAAACGGTGGTGGCGCATTTTTTATCCCTTACCTTTTTGCCATGCTCACCGCTGGTATTCCATTTATGATCATGGAATTCAGTATGGGCCAAAAAAATCGCGGTTCAGCACCAATTTCACTATCTAAAATTCACAGTAAGTTTGAATGGCTTGGTTGGTTCCAAGTAGGTATTGCTGCTGCAATCGCTGTTTACTACGTGGCGGTTATTGGCTGGTCAATCTCATACTTAGGTATGTCATTTAACCAAAGCTGGGGAACCGACACTAACGCATTCTTCTTTAGCGAATATTTAAAACTTGGTGATAATTCACCTTCTAATCTTGGCTCTATTCAGTGGAAAATCGCTGGTGCTATGCTGATTGCATGGGGTGTGACTTATGCTGCCATTGTGGGCGGTGTAAAATCAGGAATCGAACGTGCAGCTAAAATCATGATGCCAGTGCTGTTTATCATGGTTATCTTACTAATTGGGCGTATGATTTTCCTACCAGGTGCTCTTAATGGGGTGAACTACCTATTTGAACCTGACTTTAGCAAAATTTGGGATCTGAAAGTTTGGGCTGCGGCTTATGGTCAAATCTTCTTCACGTTAAGTATTGGTTTTGCAATCATGCTAGCTTACTCAAGCTACTTGCCTGAAAAGTCGGACATCAATAACAACGCCTTTATGACGGTATTGATTAACTGTGGCTTCTCTATTCTTGCCGGTATCATGATTTTCTCTATTCTGGGTTACATGGCTCATGAACAAGGGAAAGAGCTTACTGATGTTGTTTCTGCGGGCGTTGGCCTTGCGTTTGTAACACTACCAGCGGCGATTAATGAACTTCCAGCACCGTACATCTTTGGTCCACTCCTGTTTTTAGCTCTAACTATTGCAGGATTAAGTTCTCATATCTCAATCATTGAAGCAGTTACATCAGCTATCATCGACAAACTGAACTGGGGCCGTAAAAAAGCAGCAACTATTGTTTGTGGTGTAGGCGCTATCGTTTCACTTGCCTTCGCAACAAATGGCGGATTGCTACTACTTGACCTAGTTGATTACTTTACTAATAACATCGGTATCGTTGTCAGCTGTTTTGTTGAGTTACTGCTAATGATTTGGGTATTCAAGATCTCTAATGTTCGTAGCTACGTAAACAAAGTCTCTGATTTTGAAGTCGGTGGTTGGTTTGAAATATGCCTACGCTTCATCAGCCCTGCAATTCTAGCAGTGATCGTCTTTAATACATTGAAAACAACACTTTCTGAAGGTTACGGCGGCTACGCTCAGTCTGACCTATTACTACTTGGTTGGGGTCTATTAGCACTGCTGTTTGTCGGTGGTGTTATTATCAACCTAACGAGCAAGAAGGAAGCTTAATTATGACAACTAGCGCAATCATTATGATGGTATTAGGCCTTGGAATCACGTGGGGCGGTGCTATTTACTGTATTCGAAGAGCAATGAATAAGCAGTAACACGCTCTTCTAAAGACAAAAGCCAGCATCATAATGCTGGCTTTTTTACATTCTGAATTCGTGTCAAAACGAGTCACGACTAGAACGCGTATTTAATACCGACCGCTGCACCAATTTGAAGCTCAGCACTTTTATAAAGGTTGAGTTCAGGGTGTACTTGAGCGTACATATCCCAGCCTTTTGGTAAATCGACCTTCAGCCCTAACGGAACACGAGCACCAAAGTCATGATCCCATTCACCCCACGCGCCTGCACCCACATACCAAGATAACGGTAAGTCTGCATCAAAGCTGCCTCGTTTGATTATGTAATCAAAAGCAGCGCCTTTGTTACCAATAGTAAAGCGATATTGGCTATCTAGTTCAACCACAACACTGAGTTGCTGATCTACTGCCATTCCCACTGAAAAGTTTGTTGAGTTAGAAGACTCTTCAGAGAGAACAGAAAAGGAAGCAACGGTTGCAAATAAAGGAATTAACTTTTTCATCATGTTCTCCAAAAATATCACCCGCATTCTATTTTGAATACCGTTCAAAATGTCAGGAGAAGGTAAATGCGAGGAAGAAACTTAAACTAAGGCGATCAAAAAAGGAGGCCGAAGCCTCCTTTTGTTAGATATGAATCGAATTATCCGTTAGTACGAATCCATTCGTCCATGTCCGTTTTCAGGTTGTCAGATTTAGTACCGAAGATAGCTTGAACGCCACCTGCTACAACAACTACACCTGCAGCGCCTAACTTCTTAAGCTTATCTTGGTCAACACTTTCAGTCTCCGCTACAGATACACGTAGACGAGTAATACAAGCATCTAGACCTGTGATGTTAGCTTTACCACCAAATGCAGCAACAAGTTCACCAGCTAGTTCTGTGCCTGTAGCAACTTCTGATTCATCATCGTTTTCATCTTCACGACCCGGAGTTTTCAAGTCCATCGCCTTAATCACAACGCGGAATACCGTGTAGTAAATTGCCGCGTAAACTAGGCCAACAACAGGGAATAGCCAGAACTTAACAGAGTTTGCAGATAGAACAATAAAGTCAATGAAGCCGTGTGAGAATGATGTACCGTGTACCATACCAAGGGTATTAGTAACGAAGAATGCCGTACCAGCTAATAGAGCATGGATGGCATACAACACAGGCGCAACAAATAAGAACGAAAATTCAATTGGCTCAGTAATACCTGTAAGGAACGAAGTCAATGCTGCAGAAGCCATGATACCCATAACCTTTGCGCGGTTCTCTGGTTTAGCAGAGTGAGCGATAGCGATTGCAGCAGCAGGAAGACCAAACATCTTGAACATGTAACCACCAGCTAATTGACCAAAGCCATTACCCGCAGCTCGAGTCGCTTCATCAGCAACCATGTAACATGTTAATACACCATTACGAACGTCACCGCCCGCTGCAGAAATACACTCACCAGCTTCGTAGAAAAACGGTACGTTCCAAATGTGATGTAAACCGAATGGGATTAATGAACGCTCAACGACACCGTAAATAGTAAATGCTATTTCAGGGCTCTGCGTAGCTGCCCAATGAGAGAACATAGCAATTACATTACCGATTGGTGGCCAAATGAACGATAAAACAAGTGCTAAGAAAATACTCATGAAACCTGTAACAATCGGCACTGAGCGTTTACCGCCAAAGAAGCCTAGATACTCAGGTAGTTGAATGCGGAAAAACTTGTTGAAAGCCCAAGCTGCAACAGCACCGACAACAATACCACCGAATACACCAGTGTTAATCGCATCAATTTCCATAACACCAGCCATTACGCTTAGTGTTTTTTCCATAATATAAAAACCGACAACTGCAGCTAAAGCAGCCACACCATCGTTCTTAGCAAAGCCAAGTGCTACACCTACAGCAAACAGTAAACCCATGTTACCGAAAACTGCATCACCAGCATTCATCATTATCTGAGAAACAATCTCAGGAAGAAATGAAAAGTTAGCAGCACCAACGCCCAGAAGAATACCCGCTACAGGCATTACAGAAACTGGCAGCATTAGCGATTTGCCGACTTTTTGCAAACTTGCAAAAAGGTTATTAAACATAATTGTGCTCCTGAATAAATTATTAGAATTTTTCAAGGTGCTAACTGCATACCCCCGTAGCTTTGATGTTAGCACCCAGCGAAAATGTAACCACGTATTGCATTATATTTTTCGCCTCTAAATATATATTGATGCCCTTCATACTTTCTATACAGTTACGAAATTTAGTTTCAAAATATTGGATAGATCACAGTTAGTGATGGTCGTTAACATAGTTAAATAACACCCTATCCAATTGATAAATATAAAAATAAGATTAATAACGATTAATTTCACGAAGTAAATAAAATAGACCCGATTGTTATTTTATGTAACAAAATTACAATTCGACCAATTCATGCCTATATTTCAACATATTTCGTAAACAACGAGATTTTTGCGTGCTTCATCACTTTTGAAACAAAAAAAAAGAGCCTAAGCTCTTTTTATATTCAAGTTAAACATTCTATCGCAAAAAAAGATCGGCGAAGTTTTTGGTGGTTTTTTGCCCAACCTCTGATAGTGCAACCCCTTTAAGCTGTGCTATATAGGCAGCAACCTCGACAACATACGCTGGCTGGTTCTCTTTTCCACGATGGGGAATGGGAGCGAGATACGGCGAATCGGTTTCAATTAGAAGGCGATCCAAAGGCAAAGATTTAACGACGTCTTTAAGCTCTTTCGCTTGGCGAAAGGTAACAATTCCAGAGATAGAAATGTAAAAACCCAGATCCATAGCAGCTTCGGCAAACTTTAAATCTTCAGTAAAGCAATGAATCACCCCACCACACTTTTGAGCATGACCTTCTTTCAAAATAGATAAAGTGTCGGCCTGTGCATTTCGCGTATGAATAATCAGTGGTTTGTTGAGCTCTACCGCTAACTCCACTTGCTGAGAAAAACGCAACTTCTGTAAATCGGCCGTTTCTGGTTTGTAATGATAATCAAGCCCAGTTTCACCGATAGCAACAACTTTGTCGTGCTTTGCATACTCATGAAGAATATCCAAAGCAAAATCACTCTCTACATCTAGAGGGTGTACGCCACAAGACGCATGCACATGATCAAACGGTGCTATCATCTCAATCATATTAGGAAATGAATCTAGCGTGACACCAACCGAGAGAAGCTGAGTAACATTCGCATTTTTTGCTTTCTCAAGGACATCTTCTATTCCTGAGTGACACTCGTTGTAATCTAGTTTGTCCAAATGACAGTGTGAATCTACGAACATACTTCCTCATTAAATTTAATTAACCAATCTGAAATCAACAGCTCATGATTAAGCCCAGGGAACGTCCGTAGCTGAGTAATCAAAGCACTAAGACTTTGTGTTTGTTGATACAGTAAATCATAGCTTACATATTGTGACAGCTCATAAGCAGCAGAATGTGATGATGTTTCCGCGACCTGAAAATGCGCTTTTTGCGCCTCACAGAGTAGATACCACAACCACTGAAGCTTTTCGACTGAGCCGTCATTTAGGTTCTTACCCAATGTTAAAAAACTATCTTCACCCTTAACCATGGAAAGTATTGAAGCTTCGATCGCGTTGTAACTCTTTAGATGATCTTGCTTGATAAATGCTTCTAGCTTTAGCGGCGCATTATCATTTAAATGAGCAATATACTGAGGAACATCTTGTTTTAATCGCTCAGCAACCCACAAAGAAGCGACTTCAGAGCTTGGGGCTTTGACATTCCACTGTTGGCAACGGCTGACTATAGTCGGTAGCAACAGCTCTTTCCGCTGAGTCACCAACAAGAATAAACACTGATTTCCGGGGGACTCAAGTGTTTTTAACAGAGCATTCGCTGCTGATTCATTCATCGCTTCTGCTGGCTGAATGACAAACAGACGGAAACCCGATAACTGCGATGACTCTTGGGCAATTTGATTACATTGGCGAATTTGATCCACCGAAATGCTTTTTCCTTCCTTCTCAGGAGAGATAAAGTGTACATCAGGATGATTAAACGATTGCATCAAACTACAGCTATGACAGAAACCACAAGCTTGAGTTTTGTCATTGCTACACATTAGCGCCTGACTAAAGCGTTTAACTAACTGTTCAGCCCCAAGACCACCACGAGCAACAAGAAGTGTTGAGTTGGTAAACTGATCGTTTTCTAAGTTTCGTTGCCAGTGTTGCCACGTCTCATCTAACCAGGGGTAAAGCGATTGCATCTATGAATTCTCACCTAACCAAACCAGTAACGCATCTTTAATATCAGCGGATACCTGTTCAATATTCTGATCTGCATTAATGACAACCACACTGCTGTCTTGTGCGGCTAGCTCTAAGTACTTTGCTCGAGTTCTGTCGAAAAACTCAATGTTCATTTTTTCAATTCTGTCTAACTCTCCACGACCTCGTGCTCGTTCTAGCCCTACTCGTGGGTCTAAATCTAAGTACAGTGTGAAATCAGGCTTAAAGTCCGCTAGAGTGGTTTCTTTAAGTGCTAGCATTGTTGATGCTGGAATCTGTCTTCCACCACCCTGATACGCCTGAGAGGACATATCGTGGCGATCGCCCACAACCCATGAACCACTGTCTAATGCGGGCTTAATGACATTTTCAACGAGCTGTACGCGAGCCGCATACATTAGCAGCAACTCAGTCATATCTTGCAGTTTTTCGCCTTGATGCTCTTCTTTGACTAGAGCTCGCATTTTTTCGGCGAGAACCGTACCGCCAGGCTCACGAGTTTGAGTGATGTCAGCAATACCAGATTGACGTAATGTCGCCAAAATAGCGTTAATCGCAGTACTTTTACCTGCACCCTCTAAACCTTCAACTACAACAAATTTTGCTTTATTCATTTTTGACTTCTTATCTCTCTTAAGTAGGCTCTTACTGCCGTGTTGTGGTCTTTTAAGTTTTTAGAAAATACATGACCACCTTTACCACTTGCTACAAAGTATAAATAATTACCATCTTCAGGGTTGAGTGCTGCTGCAATTGAAGCTCTACCCGGCATTGCAATTGGCGTTGGTGGTAAGCCGTAAATGGTATAGGTGTTATACGGTGTTGGCGTTCTAAGCCCCTTTTTACCAATTCTTCCTTGGTAACTATCACCCATTCCATAAATGACCGTCGGATCGGTCTGTAGACGCATTCGTTTATTAAGGCGATTAACAAACACTGATGCTACCCGTTCGCGCTCTGACTCTACGGCTGTCTCTTTTTCAATGATCGACGCCAAAATTAAGGCTTCATATGGTGATTTCAGCGGTAAATCAGACTGCTTCTCTTGCCACTCTTCATTAAGTGCTTCGTTTAGCTTTTTATGGGCGCGCTTTAATATATCAAGATCCGTTGTACCCAATGTATAGTTATAGGTCTCTGCAAGCATCAAACCTTCAAGTTTTTCATACTCACTACCCAGCTTGGCTGCGATCTCTTCTTCACTGAGTTGACCCAGTGTATGTTCTAGATACTGATCAGACGCTAGTGCTTCAAGCCACTCATCAAAGCGTGTACCTTCAACGAAGGTGATCGAAAACTGATGCTCTCGACCCTGTATAAGAAATAACAAACCGTCTCGTAAACTTTGTTCAGGCTTGAGTTGGAACGTCCCTGCCCGGATTTGTGTGAGCTCAGGATAAAAGCGACGTACTAGAGGTTTAAATTGGCTCTCTTCTATCCAACCCTGCGCTTCAAACTTAGACAAAACACCATTAAAGCTTGTACCTGATTCAATAGTAAAAATCTGTTCAGACTCAAGGCTAAGCGGCTGATCTAGATACTGATCGACTTCACCTGTTACGTAAAAAAAAGCACCTACAACCATCGCTGTAAGTACTACTAATAAAATAAATAACTTCTTAATCACGAATTAAAATTCTCCTGAAAGTTTCGTGTATTCGACCCGATAGTGAATGTCGATTTATTAATTTTGATGATAGGAACGACCGTACAAATAGAATTTGTTATGAAGATTTCGTCCGCTTGCCTCAAATCAGTTAACGAATACTGGCCAACCTTAATGGGTATTCCCTGCTTCTTTGCACAAGTTATGACTAACTGTCTCATCACGCCAGATACACCACTATTTTCCAGTGAGGGAGTATATAGGGTGTCACCCGTTACCCAAAATAAATTGGCCATGGTGGTTTCAATTATTTGATCATGAATATCAAGCACAATGCCATCTAAAAGTCCTTGCTCATCGATATCTTGCTTTGCAAGCACTTGCTCTAATCGGTTGTTGTGTTTGTGTCCTGCTAGGATTGGGTTGAGCCCAAGTCGGCGATTGCACATGCCAAGTTCAATACCTTGCTCTGCCCATTGCTCATAATGAGTTGGATAAGCAAAATCACTGATCACCACATTCATCTCAGATATACCTAGTGAACTATAACCTCGCCCACCTTCTCCGCGCGTTATATTAAGCCGAAGTCCTGATTTTGGATCGTGTATAGCGGCATTTTTTAACCATTCGTGGACTTGCTTCCAATCCGGTTGAGCAATATTTAATAGTTCAAGGCAACGCTGCATTCGAGATTGATGTTCTTGCCAATGTTGTATCTCACCGTGAGTCGTGAGCATTGTGGTGAAGCAACCGTCTCCGTACTGAAAAGAGCGGTCAGTCAATGAGATAGTGTTACAAGGTAATCCATTTACCCAAAACATATTGATTCCCTTTATCCAGATTGACGAGATTACAAAAACAGAAACGGCTTAATGCTAAGCATCAAGCCGTTTCAATACAAGTCAATTTAAGACTTTCGCCTGTTTAGATCTTCTTAAAGATTAAACAACCGTTTGTTCCGCCGAAACCAAATGAGTTACACGCAGCGTATTCCATATCCACTTTGCGAGCGGTATGTGGAACAAGATCGATATCTAAATCGTCTTCTGGGTTATCAAGGTTAATCGTTGGTGGAACAATCTGATCAACTAAAGACAGAGCGGTAATGATTGCTTCAGTAGAACCTGCAGCGCCCAGTAAGTGACCCGTCATTGATTTCGTTGATGATACCAATACTTGTTTTGAACCAGCTTCGCCTAGAGCACGTTTAATGCCTTTAACTTCTGCAACATCGCCTGCAGGAGTTGAAGTACCGTGAGCGTTAACGTAGCCAATCTGCTCACCAGTAATACCAGCATCACGCATTGCAGCTTCCATCGCTAACGCACCACCTGATCCGTCTGCGCTTGGTGATGTCATGTGATAAGCATCACCAGACATACCGAAACCAACAAGTTCAGCGTAGATTTTTGCTCCACGAGCTTTAGCGTGTTCATACTCTTCAAGTACCATCATGCCAGCGCCATCGCCAAGAACAAAACCGTCACGGTCTTTATCCCAAGGACGAGAAGCTTTTTGAGGTTCATCATTGCGAGTTGAAAGCGCTTTAGCTGCACCAAAACCTGCCATACCAAGTTCACATGATGCTTTTTCAGATCCACCAGCTAGCATAGCTTCAGCATCACCGTAAGCAATCATACGAGCCGCATGACCAATATTATGAAGACCTGTAGTACATGCTGTAGAGATAGCAATATTTGGACCGCGTAAGCCACGCATGATAGATAAGTGTCCAGCAACCATATTTACGATTGTTGATGGAACAAAAAATGGGCTTACTTTACGGGGACCCTTTTCGAGAAGAGCATTGTGCCCTTTTTCGATTAATTCTAAGCCGCCAATACCTGAACCAATTGCTACGCCAACGCGTGGAGCATTTTCTTCAGTGATTTGTAGGCCAGAGTCATCCATTGCTTGGATACCTGCCGCGACGCCGTACTGGATAAATAAATCCATCTTACGAGCATCTTTTTTAGACATATACTCTTCGCAGTTAAAGTCTTTAACTAAACCTGCAAAACGAGTAGTAAAATTGGTAGTGTCAAAGTGATCGATATCAACGATACCGCTTTGACCGGCGAGCAGGGCTTTCCATGAAGATTCTACAGAGTTGCCTACCGGTGACAACATACCCATGCCAGTGACAACAACACGACGCTTGGACACGATATAATTCTCCGGAATTGAAATTGTTCTATGAAAGGTATAGAAATACTAGAAAAAACACAGGCGGCTAGAAAGCCGCCTGGGAGAGATATTACTGAGCGCTGGTTACGTAGTCGATAGCAGCTTGAACAGTAGTGATCTTCTCAGCTTCGTCATCTGGAATCTCAGTATCAAATTCTTCTTCTAGAGCCATTACTAGCTCAACTGTATCTAGAGAATCTGCACCTAAATCGTCAACAAAAGAAGCTTCGTTTTTAACTTCTGCTTCGTCTACGCCTAGCTGTTCAACGATGATTTTTTTTACGCGTTCTTCGAGGTTGCTCATTTTTCTTTTTCCTTTACAGATGTCGCCTAAATGCGATGATTCCGTAGTTTATTCAAACTATTGAAAGTTGCAAGAGAGACCTTGCTGGTCAAACCACAATTTTAGCGATTTTAACCGAAATTCAGTACATTTTTGACTTAAATCATGCACAACTCTTGAGCATGATGCAGTCAAGTTCTCAACAGTGTAGAGCAAGTTTAAATTTAAACTCATTCTAAATGTCAAAAACTGTGGTATTAAACCATATACATGCCGCCATTAACATGCAAAGTTTCACCCGTGATGTAAGCCGCTTCAGGAGACGCTAAAAATGCGACTGCTGATGCAATTTCACGAGGGTCACCTAAGCGACCTGCTGGAACGTTTGATAACGTGGCAGCACGTTGCTCATCGTTCAAAGCTTTCGTCATATCTGTTTCAATAAAACCCGGAGCGACAGTGTTAACCGTGATACCGCGAGAAGCTACTTCACGTGCCATAGACTTAGTGAAACCGATCACGCCTGCTTTTGCCGCTGCGTAGTTTGCTTGTCCTGCGTTACCCATTGTGCCAACAACAGAACCCACGTTTACAATACGACCGTTACGCTTTTTCATCATGCCGCGAAGCACCGCTTTAGACATGCGGAAGATAGGCGTTAGGTTAGTGTCGATGATATCGTTCCACTCATCATCTTTCATACGCATTAGAAGATTGTCGCGTGTGATACCTGCATTATTTACAAGAATATCGATAACGCCAAACTCGTCATTGATTGTCTTCAATGTTGCAGCGATTGAGTCTACATCAGTCACGTTAAGTGCAAGGCCTTTACCATTCTCGCCAAGATACTCGCTGATCGCAGCTGCGCCATTTTCACTTGTCGCTGTACCAATCACTGTAGCGCCACGTTCAACCAACAATTCTGCAATTGCACGGCCAATACCACGGCTTGCGCCTGTAACTAGGGCAATCTTGCCTTCTAGGTTCATCATTTGTTATTCCTTGTGTTCTTAACGACTAAAGCATTACTTGATTAAGACTTAGCGGCATCTAAAGATGCACTGTCATTCACAGGTGCTGCTGTCAGTGTTTTTACGATTCGTTTCGTCAGGCCAGTTAAAACTTTACCAGGGCCAAACTCTAATAATTTTTCTACGCCTTGCTCACTCATCAATTGAACGCCTTCAGTCCAACGAACTGGGCTGTGTAATTGACGAACTAAAGCGGCTTTAATTTTTGCAGGATCGGTTTCTGCTGCTACGTCGACATTGTTAATAACAGGCAACGTTGGCGTATTGAACTCAATCTCTTCAAGAGCAACGGCAAGTTTGTCTGCTGCTGGCTGCATTAGAGCACAGTGAGAAGGTACTGAAACAGGAAGTGGAAGCGCACGTTTTGCGCCTGCTTCTTTACATAGTGCACCCGCGCGAGCAACTGCATCTTTATTACCGGCAATAACGACTTGGCCAGGAGAATTAAAGTTCACCGGAGAAACCACTTCGCCTTGCGCTGCTGCTTCACAAGCTTTTGCAATTGACTCGTCATCGAGACCAATAATTGCGTACATTGCGCCAACACCTGCAGGAACTGCTTCTTGCATTAACTGGCCACGTAGCTCAACCAATTTAATTGCTTGTTTGAAATCGATAACGCCTGCACATACTAGTGCAGAGTATTCGCCCAAGCTGTGACCCGCTAGATTTTCAGGTTGCTCAAGACCAAGCTCTTGCCATACACGCCAGATAGACACTGAAGAGGCTAGTAATGCTGGTTGAGTACGGAACGTTTGGTTTAGATCTTCAGCAGGGCCATCTTGAATTAAAGCCCAAAGGTCATAACCTAGAACATCCGATGCTTCAGCAAAGGTTTGCTTAACAACATCAAACTGTTCACCTAGCTCTGCAAGCATACCGAGGGCTTGAGAACCTTGACCTGGAAATACGATAGCAAATTTGCTCATTGTTATTTTCCTTAAACATATTTATGAAAGAGAAAAGGCACACCAACGTCGGTTTAACCTCGACAAGTGCGCCTTAACCTAAAAATTATTAAGAGTTTAGAACTTAACCAGTGCTGAACCCCAAGTAAAACCACCACCAAATGCTTCCAATAAGAGCATCTGACCACGTTGAATGCGCCCATCACGAACCGCTTCATCAAGCGCTGTAGGGACAGTGGCTGCAGAAGTATTACCGTGTCGATCTAGTGTAATAACGACCTGATCTAACGACATCGTTAGTTTTTTAGCTGTCGCCGAGATAATTCGATAATTCGCTTGATGTGGTACTAACCAATCAAGCTCAGATTTATCCATATCATTTGCCGCTAAAGTGTCTTTAACAAGCTTCGATAACTGAGTTACCGCAACCTTAAAGACTTCATTGCCAGCCATATGCAACCATTTATCAGCATCGCCACCGCGCTCAGGTACACCAAGGCTCAATAACTCACCAAACTTGCCGTCAGAATAGATGTGAGTCGATAGAATACCCGGCTCTTCACTTGCGCCAATAACAACAGCACCAGCGGCATCACCAAATAGAATGACGGTTGAACGATCGGTTGGATCACACGTTTTAGACAGTGCATCTGCTCCAATCACTAACACGTTTTTACACATGCCAGTCTTAATATGCTGATCTGCTACAGATAAGGCATAAACAAATCCAGAACATGCCGCGCCAATATCAAATGCAGGACAACCCTTAATACCGAGCTTACCTTGAACTTGGCAAGCTGATGAAGGAAATGCATGGCTACTACTTGTTGTCGCGACAATAATTAAATCAATATCGTTCTTATCGATGCCTGCCATTTCAATGGCATTTTCCGCTGCATGATAAGCCATATCTGCAACCGTTTCGTCTTCAGCTGCAATACGACGTTCTTTAATGCCCGTACGAGTCACGATCCATTCGTCGCTTGTCTCTACCATTTTCTCTAGATCTGCGTTTGTACGCACCTGAGATGGCAGGTAGCTGCCTGTGCCTAATATTTTGCTATACATGAAAACTAATAATGCCTCTCGAGTAAAACCGCTTCTAAACGATCGCTAATACGACTAGGAACTTGTCGCTTGACCTCATGTACCGCTTCGCCAATCGCATTAACGACGGCAGATACATCGGCACTTCCATGACTTTTAATAACAATACCGCGCAATCCTAGCAAACTTGCACCATTATACTGGTCGGGGTTCAATGTTTTTAACTCGTCAAATAGACCTGAAAATAATTTCCTAGCCACCCACCCTTTGATGGAACTCTTCATCATGCTTGATTTGAGCTTATCGATAAAGAGTTGAGCGGTACCTTCGCATGCTTTTAAACACACATTGCCTACAAACCCATCACAAACGACCACATCTGCCGCGTCATGAAGCAACTGATTGCCTTCTATATAGCCAATGAAGTTAACAGATTGAGTTTGAGATAGCATTTCTGAGCAGCGCTTAACAAGATCGTTGCCTTTGATTTCTTCTGCGCCAATATTGAGGATAGCGACGCGCGCTGGCCTTGATAAATACTGCTCTGCTAAGGCACTCCCCATTACAGCAAACTGAAATAGGGAATCTGCATCACTAGAAACATTAGCCCCTAAATCTAGCATCCAAGTCTTGTTTCCTTGGGCTGTGGGCAACGCTGAAATTAATGCTGGTCTTTCAATTCCAGGAAGTAGTTTTAAACGAAAACGAGACAATGCCATTAAAGCACCTGTGTTTCCGCCACTGAGACATGCATCGGCTTGATTGCTAGCAACAGCATCAATCGCCATTCGCATCGACGTACCAGCACTGTTACGTAAAGCTAGAGAAGGTTTTTCGAAATTGGAAATGACTCGGTCACTATGTTCAATGATCAGGCGATCATTGGTGTCATAACCAAGTAAAGATAATTGAGTTGTGATCGAAGTCCGATCACCTATTAAAATGACTTTTAGCTCTGGGAAAGACGACAGTGCCTGCACGACGGCAGGCACTGTAACACGAGGACCGAAATCCCCGCCCATTGCATCAAGCGCAACGGTTATATTTTGCAAAGGTCAACCTTACTTGTTGATAACCTTTTTGCCACGGTAAAAACCTTCGGCAGTCACGTTGTGACGTAGGTGAGTTTCACCTGAAGTTGCATCTACAGAAAGTGCTGCTGTAGTAAGTGCATCGTGTGAACGACGCATGCCACGCATTGAACGTGATTTCTTGCTCTTTTGTACGGCCATTGACCCTACTCCTATGTAAATTCTTAAAGATACTTACTTGTTAATAAGTTAGCGCTTTAAGTTTTTTAAAACATCAAAGGGGTTCGGTTTTTCTTCTTCCTCAATAATTTCTTCAGGAATTTCACCAAACACCATGTTATTTGAATTAACGCTACAATCCGCTTCGTCATGCATTGCTATTTGTGGCAAATTTAAGATGAACTCATCTTCAACTAACTCAATCAGGTCTAACTCACCGTACTCGTTCAGATCTACCAAATCGTACTCTTCCGGTGCTTCCTCTTCACTCTTCTCATTACAAGGAGTATATGTGAATTGGACATCACAACTATGTGTGAAAACCTCATTACAGCGTTGACATTCCAAGTCGACTTCGACGTTAGCTTTACCAGAGATAACTACGAGTCGCTGTTCATCAAGCCCAAATGACACTGAGACTTCTGCGTCGCGTTTAACGCCTTCGGTTGCTTCCTCTAAACGTTTCAGAAGACTGACTTGGATGATGCCATCTATGTCTGTTCTTCTTTGTGCCGTTTTTGCAGGATGAACCGTGCGTTGTATTTTTACCTTTTGCATAGGGCGCGAATCTTATCTTTCAAAATACGTTTAGTCAAAGAAAAAGGTAAAAAAGTTGGACTTTTTTGCCTTTCAAGAGAGAGAATTATAAACAACAGTAACGATTAAGTTATGCTGTGGTCTAAAACCCACACATTGTATCTAAAAATGCACAATTACCAACTAATATTGGCCTCGACTTCGCCATTTAGGCAACAGCTGCTTAGTAAGCTATCGATTCCCTTTGAAACAGCGCAACCAGATTGTGATGAAACACCGCTCCCAAACGAAAGCCCTGAAGCGTTAGTCTCGCGCCTTTCACAAGTAAAAGCCACATCTTGTCACGTTGAAAAACCAAGCTTGGTAATAGGCAGTGATCAAGTCTGTGTTATCGACGGAAATATCGTTGGAAAGCCTTTAAATCGTGATAAAGCAATAGCTCAACTTAGTGCCCAGAGTGGAAAAAAGATCACATTTTATACTGGTTTGACCGTTTATAACTCGGCAACAAAACTTTGCGAGACCATTGTTGACGAATTTCATGTTCACTTTCGTCAATTAGATAAAAGAACCATTGAAAACTACATAGACAAAGAGCAACCGTTTTATTGCGCGGGAAGTTTTAAGTGTGAAGGATTAGGCATTGTTCTATTTAAGAAATTAGAGGGAAAAGATCCAAACGCATTGATTGGATTACCGTTAATTGAATTAGTGAGCATGCTTAATTCACAAGGGTTTGATGTTCTACGTTAGCTATTTTTAGGAAATAAGAATTGAAAAAGCAGCTAACGTAATCTGTGTGTAGATTAGCTGCTTTTCATTAATGATAATCGTTATCTATTTTTTGATTTAAGTGACTTAATCACACGTTCTAGCTTCGCTTCCATCGGTGCACTGATATCTACACTGTCTTCCGTTGATGGATGAATAAACTTGATATTGGCAGCATGTAAAAACAGTCGGTCTAAACCACATTTTCCGGTATAGGCATCAAAGCGACGATCACCATAACGGTCATCCCAAGCTATCGGGTGACCCGCATACTGGGCATGAACACGAATTTGGTGTGTACGGCCCGTTATTGGACTTGCTTGAATTAACGTCGCATCATCAAACTTTTCAATAATTTTAAAACGTGTTTCAGACGCTTTCCCTTTCGGGTTAACACGCACAATGCTATTTACTTCATTTTTCAGCAACGGTGCATTGATTACCTTACACGTACCCTTCCATTGACCCATTACAAGAGCAAAGTAAAACTTCTTAACCGTTTTTTCTCTAAATTGAGCTTGCAGGTGGCGAAGAGCTGAACGTTTCTTAGCAACCAATAGAATGCCTGATGTATCCCGGTCGATACGATGCACTAACTCTAAGAACCTTGCTGTTGGGCGTAAAGCACGTAACGCTTCGATTGCACCAAACTTCAAACCACTTCCGCCATGAACCGCTAAACCTGATGGCTTGTTTAAGATCAGAAGGTGATCGTCTTCGAAGATGATATTGCTTTCAAGCTGCGCTACCTTGTTTAGCTTGGTACTAATGACGGGGTCATCATCTTTCTCTTCAAGCGTAACGGGAGGAATGCGAACAATATCTCCGGCTTGGAGCTTGTATTCAGCTTTAATGCGTTTTTTATTTACTCTTACCTCACCTTTACGCACGATCCTATAAACCATGCTTTTGGGAAGATTTTTCAATTGGTTGCGCAAGAAGTTATCAATACGCTGACCAGCCATGTCTTCATCGATATCGACAAATTGGACTTTAGTTCTAATTTCACTCATTTCGCTATTGTATCACCCAAACACGCTATATTTCATATTTTCTTATGCAAGATATATTGATATTACATATGAAGTAACCCTTAAGCGGTATTCCACTCTTGGCTGTGGATAAAAAATAAACGCCCTATCAAACATTGACCTAATGAAGATAGAAATACACAGGAAAACAATAGAATACCGAGCAATTGAAAGAGTAAAGTTTGTTTTTTTTTGCCTGTTTATAACAAAGCAGATTGCTGTGATTTCTTTGCACTGCTATAGTTCACAGCTGCAATTCACGCTTCGATGATTATTTAAACAAAATCAAACGTGATATAGCACAGTTAACTGAGTAGATTACTTTATTCCGTAGTGCCGCAACTGGCGTAAGACTCTTCTGAATTAAGTCAACTTATTGCTCTACTCGTCGTATTTTCATGTTGAGTATTCTCCGCAACTCGCGGGTCACAAGCTTTAGAGTTTGTGACAACTGACGTGCCCATAGAGCATCCCCTCCAGCCGGGAGGCTGCACTTTTTAGCCATGGGATCTGGCACCGTGAAAACGAACTAAAGCAATAAGAACAATTAATATAAAGAAAGATAATGAGATTATTAAATGAAAAGAATGTTAATTAACGCAACTCAAAAAGAAGAGTTGCGTGTTGCTTTGGTTGATGGCCAGCGACTGTTTGATTTAGATATTGAAAGTCCTGGACACGAATCAAAGAAAGCAAATATATATAAAGGCCGTATTACCCGTATCGAACCAAGCCTAGAAGCTGCTTTTGTTGATTATGGTGCAGACAGACACGGTTTCCTTCCTCTTAAAGAAATTGCTCGCGAATACTTCCCAGCAGGCTACACCTACCAGGGTCGCCCAAACATCAAAGAAGTATTGAAAGAAGGACAAGAAGTTATTGTCCAAGTTGAAAAAGAAGAGCGTGGCAGCAAAGGTGCTGCATTAACGACTTTCGTTTCACTTGCGGGTAGTTACCTAGTTCTTATGCCAAATAACCCTCGTGCTGGCGGTATCTCTCGCCGTATCGAAGGTGATGAGCGTACCCAACTTAAAGCAGCACTGAGCACACTTGAACTACCACAAGGCATGGGACTAATTGTTCGTACTGCTGGTGTTGGTAAAAGTGCAGAAGAGCTAGAGTGGGACCTTAATGTTTTATTAAACCATTGGGGCGCTATCAAACAGGCATCTGACTCTAACTCTGCGCCTTTCCTTATCCACCAAGAGAGCAACGTTATTGTACGTGCAATTCGCGATTATTTACGTCGTGATATTGGTGAGATACTGATTGATAGCAACACTATCTATGAACGCGCTCTTGAGCATATTCGTTTAATTCGTCCTGACTTTGTTAGTCGCGTTAAAAAGTATGACGGTGAGGTGCCTCTATTTAGTCACTATCAAATCGAAAGCCAAATTGAATCAGCTTTCCAACGTGAAGTTCGTCTTCCATCTGGCGGCTCAATTGTTATTGACCCAACAGAAGCTCTTACTTCTATCGATATCAACTCTGCTCGTGCAACTAAAGGCGGCGATATCGAAGAGACAGCATTAAATACAAACCTTGAAGCGGCTGATGAAATTGCTCGTCAACTGCGTCTACGTGACTTGGGTGGCTTGGTTGTTATCGACTTCATCGATATGACACCAGTTCGCCACCAACGTGAAGTAGAAAACCGCCTTCGTGATGCCGTTCGTCTAGATCGTGCACGCGTTCAAATTGGTCGTATCTCGCGCTTTGGTTTATTAGAGATGTCACGCCAACGCTTAAGCCCTTCATTGGCAGAAGCTAGCCACCATATCTGTCCTCGTTGTACAGGTACTGGTGTGGTACGTGATAACGAATCTTTAGCGCTATCTGTACTTCGCTTGATTGAAGAAGAAGCACTAAAGGACAATACAGCTCAAGTATTAGCTGTTGTTCCTGTGCCAATCGCCTCTTACCTTCTAAATGAAAAACGTCGCTCAGTTAACCACATTGAGAAGAACCAAGAAGTTAAGATCACTGTTGTTCCTAATTCAGATATGGAAACACCTCACTTCGAGGTTATTCGTGTCCGTGAAGGTGAAGAATTCGATCTTCTTTCTTACCTACTTCCTCAAAAGATTGACGCTCTAAAAGAAGCGGAAAGCAAAGAGCCTGCTGAGCAAGAAGTTAAACTGCGCAAGATTGAAGAACCGGCTCTAAAAGGCTTTGCATCTCCAGCGCAAACCGCAGCGACACCAGCTCCGGCACCAAAACCTGCCGAAGCACCTAAAGCATCTGTTCCTGCTGAAAAAGCAGAACCAGGCCTTATTTCTCGTATGCTTAAAGCATTGAGCGACTTCTTCTCAGGTTCTCCTGAAGAAGCTAAAGTAGAAGTTAAGGAAGAGAAGCCCGCTGAGCAACGTAATACACGTCCACGCAGAAACCGTAATGATCAACGTCGTCGCAATAACCGTGACAACAGAGATAATCGCGACAATCGTGATCGTAACAAGCGTAAACCTGCTCGTGACGAACAAGCTCCTACCGTTGAAGAGAAGGCGAAACAAGAACGTAAGCCTAATAATCGTAAACCTAAGCAGGATCGTCGTAACAACCGTGATGAAACAAAAGTATCTAAGGTTGCAGAGCAAGGCCAACAAATTGCCGCAGATGCACAAGTTGACCAACAAGAAGTACGCCCTGAGCCAAAGCCGGTAAAACTTAAAGAACGCCGTCAGCGTCGCCAGCTAAGCAAGAAGGTTCGCTCTAATGCTCAACAACAGCAAGCTGAAGTTGAAATTAAAGCTGAAGAAGTTGCTGTAGCAGTCGTTGCCGCGGAACAAGTTGAAGTAAACGTTGAGTCTACAGACGCCGCTCAAGAAGAGCAGCCGAAGCAACGTCGTAACCGCCGCTCTCCTCGTCACTTACGTGCAAGCGGACAGCGCCGTCGTCGCGGTCGTGATCGTCGCCCTAACCCATTCCGCCTACGTAAAGGTGGTGTAGCTTCTCCTGAGATGGCTATGGGTAAAGTGATGCCTCGCTATGACTTAGCTAAGCCTAACTACAAGCAGCAAGCAGAAATTCAGCCAGCTCTAGTTGAAGAGACAAATGTTGTCGCTTCAGCCGGTTTCGCTATGCCTGAGATGGCGATGGGTAAGATTATTGTTCGTTCAACGAAGGTTGCTGAATCAAAACCTATCGTAGAAGCAGCAGTAGTTGCAACCGAGGTGACTGTTGACGCTAATATTGAAGTGAATGAGACGGTTATTGAAAAACCTGTTGTGGAAGTTCAACAACAAGCTAAAGCTGAGCAAGCACCAGTGAACGTAGTTGAAGTTGAAGCTCCAGTGCAAACTGAATCGATTCAAGAAGTTCAACCAGAAGTTGCTCCTGTTGTTGAAGCGCCTGTCGTGGAAACTAAGGCTAAACCTCAGCCAGCTCAATCAGTGAAAGCGAGTCGTGTAAAAGCACATGCTACTTCAGTGATGACAAAGGCTCCTGGACCTCAAGAGATTAAAGAGATTGAAGTTGTTGCTATGCCATTAAAAGCTGAACGCTACCAAGCGAAAGGCGCAGGCAGTCAAGTTGCTCGCAGTCAAGCTGGTGCGGGAATGACGAAACCTCAAGGTTACTAATACCTTGAATTGTTCATAGCTCAATAAGTATTGAAAAGGCTGCTAATTTAGCAGCCTTTTTTTTACCATATCAAACTAGCCATAGACGAAATTAACCTATACTAGGTTAATCATTGAACTTAATCACACTTTTCGGTAGCATGCGCCGATTCATACTTATTCACACTTAGTCACACTTCAAAATAGATTGTTCTTCTATCTCTGATTTTTGCTCTATTTATAGGAAGTGTTGTTTAAGGACAAACCCACAACCGACGATACTGAGTAACCATGTTCGAATTTCCACAGTTTTCTAAACATTCTGTAAAAAATGATGTCCTATCGGGGCTAACTGTTGCGCTAGCACTTGTGCCTGAAGCCGTTGCGTTTGCTTTTGTTGCAGGCGTTGACCCGATGGTTGGCTTGTATGCCGCCTTTATCGTTGGCCTTATTACCTCTATCTTTGGTGGCCGCCCCGGCATGATATCTGGTGCTACTGGTGCGATGGCCGTTGTTATGGTTAGCCTTGTTGCTACTCATGGCGTTCAATACTTGTTTGCAGCTATTATGTTAGCGGGCTTGCTACAAATTTCTGCCGGTATCTTTAAGCTCGGTAAATTTATTCGAATGGTTCCGCACCCGGTTATGATCGGTTTTGTTAACGGCCTCGCGATTGTTATCTTCCTTGCGCAACTAGGACAATTTAAAACGCCCGATGCCTCTGGTGTACTAGCTTGGTTACCGCAAGGTGAAATGATGGTTATGCTTGGGTTAGTCGCTCTTACTATGGCAATCATCCACTTTCTGCCTAAGCTGACAACAGCAGTCCCTTCTTCTCTAGTCGCGATTGTAACTGTCACCTTGCTCGTCATGGGCTTGGGCTTAGACACAAATACTGTTGTGGATTTCCTACGCACTATGTCGGGTGACGACAACGCGACTCTTGCGGGTTCTCTACCAACGTTCTCAATCCCGATGGTACCGTTCAACTTTGAAACACTGCAAATCATTCTGCCTTACGCGATTATCCTTGCTGCAATCGGTCTTATCGAGTCTTTGCTAACGCTTACTGTACTTGATGAAATGACCAATACTCGTGGTAAATCAAACCGTGAGTGTGTAGGCCAAGGTCTTGCAAACGTAACTTGTTCAGTCTTTGGTGCAATGGGTGGTTGTGCAATGATTGGTCAATCAATGATCAATGTAAACTCAGGTGGTCGTGGTCGTCTATCAGGCATTGTTGCTGCACTAGCACTACTTGCATTCATTCTATTTGCTTCGGCACTTATTGAAATCATCCCACTAGCAGCATTAGTTGGTGTGATGTTTATGGTTGTTATTGGTACGTTTGAATGGGCGACCTTTAAGCTAGCACGTCGCGTACCTAAGCAAGACTTCTTCGTTATTGTACTGGTGACTATAGTGACGGTACTTACAGACCTTGCTATAGCTGTCGCGGTGGGTGTTATTGTTTCTGCTCTAATGTTTGCATGGGAACACGCAAAACACATCTACGCTAGCAGCACATTAAATGACGAAGGCTCAAAGGTTTACCACATCAATGGCCCTATCTTCTTTGGTTCAGCGGCTAACTTTTTAGAACTGTTTGATTTTAAAAATGACCCTCAAGACGTCATCGTTGATTTCGCAGGATCTCGCGTTGCCGACCACTCAGCGATTGAAGCAATCGAAACCTTGGCGGTAAGGTACTCTACTCTAGGGAAGACTCTGCATTTACGCCACCTAAGTCCTGATTGTCGTGCATTGCTACACAAAGCGGGTAGTTTAGTTGAGATAAACGTAAAAGAAGACCCTAGCTACAAGGTTGCTACTGACGTATTAGCTGGCTAACTCTAGCATCACAGCCAACTGACACAGCATCAAATCATTATAAGGCTTACCTAAGGGTAAGCCTTTTTCATACCCACTAACCTCTACGCCCAAACTGTAGGTAATAAAAAAGGAAGCACATCGCTTCCTCTCAAGGTTATCTTTTATTTTTACGATTAATTCAGCACAACATAACCACGGTTTGTCATGCAGTTACGCATTACGGTTTGCTGATCTTGTTCATAGTTCGCTTGATTCTCACGTCGATCACGGCTTCCGCCAATTACACCTGCACCTAGACCAACAGCCGCACCTTTCTTAGCACCTTCAGATCCTGACCCACCTGCAATAGCAACACCAGCAGATCCAATTGCAGCACCTTTTAATGCACCACCTACCGCACCACGAGAACGTGTATCTTTTTGTACTTGATTAGACATCTCTTCACATTGGTGCATGTCGTAGACATAGTCTTTCTCGTCAACACCAGATTTATCAATAATTAAGTTAGCATTGGCACTTAATGAAAAAGCCATTGCCAGTGATAGTAGAGTTACGCGTTTCATACCTAGGTAGTCCTATTGAGCCAGAGTTATCCAATAGAGTATAAAGAAACAATGTACAATTAATGGAATAACGATTATTCCTCATGTAATAAAGGGGACTAATTTCCAAGCTTTAAATATTTAGGCATAAAAAAACCCCAACCAAAGGCTGGGGTTTTTTAGTCAACATTTCGTGCTAGCGAAACATCTTATAACTTAAGAAGTCTTACTTCTTTTTTGCTGCTTTTTGGTCAGCTTTTTTCTTAATTACAGTCGTACCTTCAAAAGTTTCGCCTTCAACATACGCAGTACCGAAGTATGCAGTTGTAAGAACTTCTTTTAGCTCTGTAATTAGAGGGTAACGAGGGTTTGCACCTGTACATTGGTCATCAAACGCTTCTACCGCTAGTTCATCTAGTTTAGCGATGAAGTCAGCTTCGTTCACACCCGCTTCTTTAATAGATAGTGGAATGTCTAGGTCTTTCTTAAGCTCTTCTAACCAAGTTAGTAGACGCTCAATCTTCTGTGCAGTGCGGTCACCAGCTTGGCTCAGGCCTAGGTGGTCAGCAACTTCTGCATAACGACGACGTGCTTGTGGACGGTCGTACTGAGAGAAAGCAGTCTGCTTAGTTGGGTTATCGTTCGCGTTGTAACGTACAACGTTAGAGATAAGTAGTGCGTTAGCAAGACCGTGTGGAAGGTGGAACTCAGCACCAATCTTGTGAGCCATTGAGTGACACACACCTAGGAAAGCATTCGCAAACGCAATACCAGCGATTGTTGCTGCATTGTGTACTTTCTCACGAGCGATTGGGTCAGCTGCACCGTTTTTGTAGCTAGAAGGTAGGTACTCTTTAAGCATCTTAAGTGCTTGAAGAGCTTGACCGTCTGAGTACTCGTTAGCAAGAACTGAAACATATGCTTCTAGAGCGTGAGTTACTGCATCGTAACCACCAAACGCTGTTAGAGACTTAGGCATGTTCATTACTAGGTTAGCATCAACGATAGCCATGTTTGGCGTAATTTCGTAATCAGCTAGTGGGTACTTAGCACCTGTCTTGTCGTCAGTTACAACAGCAAACGGAGTAACTTCAGAACCTGTACCTGAAGTAGTAGTAATACATACTAGCTCAGCTTTCTTACCCATTTTAGGGAACTTGTAGATACGTTTACGGATGTCCATAAAGCGCATTGCTAGTTCTTCAAAGTGCGTTTCTGGGTGCTCGTACATAACCCACATGATCTTAGCTGCATCCATTGGAGAACCGCCACCTAGAGCTAGGATAACGTCAGGTTGGAAGCTGTTCATTGCTTCAGCACCTTTCTCTACTACAGATAGAGTTGGATCCGCTTCTACGTCGAAGAATACTTGGACTTCGATGCCTTGAGCTTTAAGAAGGCGAACTACGTCATCAGCGTAACCGTTGTTGAATAGGAAACGGTCAGTTACTAGGAATGCGCGTTTCTTACCTTCTAGGTCGCCAAGAGCGATTGGAAGGCTACCACGACGGAAATAGATAGACTTAGGTAGTTTGTGCCACAACATGTTTTCAGCTCGCTTCGCTACAGTTTTCTTGTTGATAAGGTGCTTAGGACCTACGTTCTCAGAGATAGAGTTACCACCCCATGAACCACAACCAAGAGTTAGAGACGGTGCAACGTTAAAGTTGTAAAGGTCACCAATACCACCGTGAGTAGATGGGATGTTTACAAGAATACGTGCTGTTTTTAGCTTGTCACCAAAGTAACGAATACGGTCAGTATTAGTATCTTGGTTAGTGTAAAGACCAGAAGTGTGGCCGATACCGCCGATTTCAACCATAGTTACCGCTTGAGCAACAGCGTCTTCGAAATCGTCAGCGCGGAATAGACCAAGTGTTGGAGACAGTTTCTCGTGAGCAAACTCGTCTTCGATGCTTACTTTACCAAGACCTTCACCTACAAGTACTTTTGTATCAGCAGGAACTTTAACACCGGCCATTTCTGCAATTGCAGGAGCAGGTTGACCAACGATTTTCGCGTTTAGGTTGCCGTCGATTAGAAGAACTTTACGTACTTTATCGGCTTCAGCTTTGCTTAATACATACGCTTTGTGAGAAGCGAAACGCTCTTTCACTTCGTCGTACACTTCGTCAACTACAATAGCTGCTTGCTCAGAAGCACACACTACGCCGTTATCGAATGTTTTAGACATTAGAATAGAAGCAACTGCACGTTTGATGTCAGCGGTTTCGTCGATAACGATTGGCACGTTACCAGCACCAACACCGATAGCAGGCTTGCCCGAAGAGTATGCTGCTTTAACCATGCCTGGACCACCAGTCGCAAGGATAAGTGCAATACCGTCGTGCTTCATAAGCGCGTTAGAAAGCTCAACTGAAGGTTGGTCAATCCAACCGATGATGTCTTTTGGAGCACCCGCTGCTACTGCTGCGTCTAAAACAAGCTTAGCTGCGTCGTTTGTAGAGTTCTTAGCACGTGGGTGTGGAGAGAAGATGATGCCGTTACGAGTCTTCAAAGAGATGAGAGATTTGAAGATTGCAGTAGACGTTGGGTTCGTCGTTGGAACGATACCACAGATAATACCGATTGGCTCAGCGATAGTCATTGTGCCTAAGCTGTCATCTTCTTCTAAGATGCCACACGTCTTTTCATCTTTGTATTTGTTGTAAATGAATTCTGAAGCAAAGTGGTTTTTGATTACCTTATCTTCAACAATACCCATTCCAGACTCTTCTACCGCTTGTTGCGCTAGAGGGATACGAGCATGGTTAGCTGCTAATGATGCTGCGCGGAAAATTGCATCTACTTTTTCTTGAGAAAAAGTTGAGAACTCTTCTTGAGCCGCTTTTACGCGAGCTACTAGAGCATCTAGTTCAGCTAAGTTAGTTACAGGCATAGTGGATCTCCTAAAATAAATAATATTAAAAACTTTTTATTAAGATTGCGTTGGGAGGCTGATTAAAACCTCTGTCAAGGCCGACACTTACGACACAGACTTAGTAAATTGCTTTCAGGACTGAGTATAATATTTCATACCGCGAAAGAAATTGACTCAGATCAGTTCTCAAATGGCAATTACCTACAAAGTAGTGCACCAAACCTAAACTTCAACATAACCCCCTGAAAACAAAGGGAAACTAAACAAACCTTAAATGTTGAAAAATTACACAAACAGACAAATAAAAATATATAACTTTCAAAAAACTGTAAAAAAATTTCATTTTCCTACAAAAAAGCACACATACCGGAACTTTTTCCGTGCTACGAGCTTATACTTTTTTGAGATGGATGTGACATTTATGACCGTTATAAATGTCATAAATGTGGGAATGAACGCATTTTTTTGCGGAGCGATTTAACTTTTCGCGCAATGCAACACGATGACCAAACGCTAATAAATCGGATTAGTTAAATTACATCAGTAGACCAAGAAAAAATCATTATATTCTCGGCCAATAACCCTCGTACAACGTAAGGATTTATCCTAGAATCGCCGCAAATCATCCACACTTACTTTTTTACAGAGTTATTGCTATGACTTCATTTGAGATCGCTATATTTTTGCAGTTTTTTCTCGGACTTGTCGCGGCTGTTAATCCAATTGGAATTATGCCGATATTTGTCTCTTTGACTGGACATATGACTGTTGAAGAGAAAAACAAAACAGCCCGGACTGCCAACATCGCCGTTGCGATGATACTCATCATCTCTTTATTAGCAGGTCAGGTGCTATTAGACATGTTTAGTATCTCTCTCGATTCATTTCGCGTGGCAGGCGGCCTGCTGTTACTAAGCATCGCCTTTTCAATGATGAGTGGTAAGCTCGGTGAAGATAAGCAGAACAAACAAGAAAAATCAGAGTACGTAACGAAAGAACAAATCGGCGTTGTTCCTCTAGCCATGCCCTTAATGGCCGGCCCAGGTGCAATTAGCTCAACAATTGTTTATGGTTCTCGCTACCCAAGTGCTTTAGATACGGTAGGCATCATCTTTACTATAGCTCTTTTCTGTTTTTGCTCATGGCTGCTATTTCGCTCGGCACCGTTGATCGTTCGCTTCCTTGGTCAAACAGGGATTAACGTGATTACTCGTATCATGGGCTTGATTCTTGGTGCACTAGGCATAGAATTTATTGCCAACGGATTACGTAATCTATTTCCCGGGCTAGCTTAATTAAATTGAGGCGAGGGATCATACTCGCCTCTTTATTGTGAAAATTGTATTATAAGCATATTGATTAGAAATCACGCGACCATTCATGCCACGCCATTCTTTAAAACATCATCTTTACGTCATTATCTTCGGTACACATACACCAGCCGGACGAATCTTTGATATCAGCCTTATTGTCGCCATTATTGCGTCGCTGATCGTATTGGTTCTGGATTCTATTCCTGCACTAAACGCTCAATGGGCCAATACTTTCATGTATCTGGAATATGGTTTTACCGCGTTATTTACCGTTGAATACTTACTACGGCTATATTGCTCGCCAAAGCCCACGGCTTACGTGCGGAGTTTTTACGGTGTGATTGACTTGCTCGCTATCCTACCGACTTATATCGCCATTTTCTTCCCCGCTGCGTCCTATATCAGTGCGATTCGAATGCTGCGTGTAATGCGTATTTTCCGAATACTAAAGCTTGTGAGATACCTGCAAGACTCTAATATATTGCTGCGATCGCTGCTTATGGCAAAAAGAAAGATTCTTATTTTCTTTAGCACGGTAGGAATTCTGGTGATTATTCTTGGCTCAGTGATATACGTAATTGAAGGGCCAGAAAATGGTTTTACCTCTATTCCACAAAGCATCTATTGGGCAATAGTGACCATAACCACCGTTGGTTACGGCGATATCGTTCCTCAAACTCCTTTTGGTCAAGCCATTGCTTCATTAACTATGCTGCTCGGCTACTCTATACTCGCCGTACCAACGGGGATCATCACCGCAGAACTCAATCAAGAAATGAATGCACATCGTAACTTGGTACGCTGCCCAAATTGCTCCAAATCAGGACACGAGTCCGATGCACACTTTTGTAAGTATTGTGGCGGAGAATTAGCAGACCCAGATAAACGAATCATCCCTATAGACGATTAGAGCAAATTCCTCGCTACTCTAGTTACAAAAAAAGCGCCGTAAAGGCGCTTTTTTTAAATGGAACTTATATTTACAATTACTGTTTTTCAGCAAGAATAATACGAAGAGTACGGCGTAGTGGTTCTGCAGCACCCCAAAGTAATTGGTCACCCACCGTAAATGCGTTTAGGAAATCGTTACCCATAGACATCTTACGTAGACGGCCAACAGGAACTGACATCGTGCCGGTTACTTTTGCAGGAGTTAACTCTTGAGCTGTGATGTCACGGTCATTAGGGATAACTTTAACCCAATCATTGTGCGTCGCTATAATCTCTTCAATCTCATCCATTGGCACATCTTGCTTAAGCTTAATCGTCAATGCTTGAGCGTGGCAGCGCATGGCACCGATTCGTACACAAGTACCATCAATAGGGATTGGCTGACCATCTAAGCCTAGAATCTTGTTCGCTTCAACGCCCGCTTTCCACTCTTCTTTGCTTTGACCGTTTTCACGCTTAACATCGATCCAAGGAATCAGAGAACCGGCTAAAGGAGCACCGAATTGATCCGTAGGAAACGAATCTGAACGGATAGTTTCCGCAACTTTCTTATCGATATCCAAAATTGAGCTTGCAGGGTTTGCCAGTTCAGAACTTACCGAGTCGTTGATCACCCCCATTTGGGAGATAAGCTCACGCATGTTTTTAGCACCAGCGCCAGAGGCAGCTTGGTAGGTCATTGCGCTCATCCACTCAATCATGCCTTTTTCATAAAGACCGCCAAGAGCCATCAGCATCAAGCTCACGGTACAGTTACCACCAACAAACGTATTAGTGCCGCCGTGAATCCCCTGCTGAATTTGAGCAAGGTTGACAGGATCTAATGTGATAATTGACTCGGCGTCCATACGTAAAGTAGAAGCCGCATCGATCCAGTAGCCTTTCCAACCTGCTTGACGTAGCGCTGGGTAAACTTTCTCAGTGTAGCCGCCACCTTGACAGGTAATAACTGCATCAAGTTGCTTCAAGCTTTCAATGTCAAATGCATCTTGCAACATACCAGCGTCATTTTTACCTAGCTTAGGTGCTGGAATGCCTATCTGTGAAGTACTGTAAAAAACAGGTTCGATTAAATCAAAATCCTTCTCTTCGACCATACGCTGCATTAGTACTGAACCAACCATACCACGCCAACCGACTAAACCGACTCTCATCACAAAACTCTCCGTGTATTTTAAAAAGGGAATACACCATCTATAAGATTTTCAGCAAAAGAACTCAAGAAATAATTGCTAAAAGTTACAATTTTCTCCCTCAACCTATGAAAAAGTCTCTAGAGTAGCTAAAAGTCGATGTTTATGGTTTGAATGTTCCAATGAACTCATACCAGTGCTTGAGAGTCAAAGTTACCCAATTGGCGTTTAAAAAAATTAAAAAAGCGCCACATTTTGGCGCTTTTACTTAATTAGATTTACTTGCAGAACGCTTCCCTAAAAAGTACCCAATCCCTAATGGAGCAAAGAAAATAACCACAATGAACAGAACGAAATAGAGCAAGACACTCTTGATGAGTTCGATCAGTTTATCAATGGCCAAAGTCAGCACGTCTTGAGAAACTTTATCCAGATCCTGAGCAAATTTTTCGCGTTCGCTAGTGACGATTGCAGCAATGGCATTTCTCTCTCTTTCAATCATATTAATCAGTTCGATACGCTCTTTTTCCACCATTTTTTCAAGCGCTTGACGTTCAATACTGAGCTGGTTGAGCTTAGCATCCGTTTTATCGTCTATATCATCCACTAGCGGCTTTAATTCAATGGCCATCTGCTCGGCAAGATTACGCATATACTCAGGATTGTTTTCGACAAAGTCTTGAAATGACCGCGAGCTCGCTTGCAAGCTTTGAAGGGTTTCAGATAAGTCTTGCCCACTAATACTGCTGTTTAATGCGATTAGCTGAGCTTTCCAGGTCATCACTTTAGGCGTTTGCTCTGAAACCAAGCTGAGTTTGTCTGATACATCGCCGAGTGCTTCCGGCATGGTACCGAGTGTGGCAACGGCTTCTTCACCTTCAATATTATTACTTTCTAACCATTTTCGGTACGCTGGCGCGCGAGTAAATGAGACATCATTAAATGGATTATTAATGGAAAATTGAGTAACAAATTCTTTAGTTGATTTGTAAGAACTGCCTTTTAATAAAGACTTCGCCAATTGATCCATCTCTGTGGAAAGCTGTTTCGATACTAAAAGCGCGTCTTCGACATCGAAGAGGTTTTCACCTGCCCCACTTTCAAAAAAGGAGGTCATTTGATAGCTAAATACCCAACTATCGATAAGAGCCGCCATAGGTGCAACTTGATATGCGGCTCCCTGAAGGCCTTCGGAAGCGTTAATTTTCCAAAGTAATAGGTGAGATTGATTAACTGTATCATCAGAAGGGTACTGCAAGGCCATAGTGTCGGCTGTTTGTTCAACCTGAGAGAAAAATTGCTGTGCGTACTCTCGAGTTAACAATCGCATATTGAGCTCTTGCTTGGTTAACGGTGTTGTTTGACTGTCTATTTTTACTTCAAGAAGTGAACAACCACTAACGCTGAACACACAAAACAAAATAATTGTTTTATACCAATACTTAACAAACATAATCACCCCAAACACCACCAAAAATTTCGGCCGAAATTATGAGGTTGTAAAGTCAGAGTACTATCAGGATTTCAAAATAAGCGTGATCTTTCTTCCAACTCTACTGATTGTTCTCTATATACACTTTTGCGCTTTCTATTGTAGAAGACAATGCTGTAACTAACTGTTCTAGTTTTTGTTCACTGACCTCAATTTCATCTTTTATATCAGACTCAATTAACGTCGCTACTTCTTTTAATAGCTCAGCTCCTAAGTTAGCTGCTACCCCTTTTAAGCTGTGTGCTTTTCGCATTGCATGTTCCATATCAGACTTAAGCAAAGAAGGTAGTTCTTTTGCGTCGTCCTCATGATCCTGAATAAACACATCCAAAAGTAACAGCACCGACTCTTTATCATCGTTTAAACATTGAAGCATATAGTCAATGTTCACTTCTGGTGAAGACATTGTTTGGGCATCATCCACAGCTATTTCATTAAGCTCGTACTCCTTGGAATCTCTTTTATCTAATTTATCTATAGGCACTGTATCGCTCGACGCTATAGAATTACTAGAGTTCATAGGTGCCTGAGCTGAGCCATCCTCATAAACAATTTTCTCGGTTTGTATATCAGTCGTTAAAGGCATCGAAGTGGAGTTCGCTCTGGCAGTAGAGCCAGCAGCACCACTATCATTTCGATTGGCTGTTTCATTCGTATCAACGACAGCACCAGATGGGACATTTGTCTCGATTGTATTAGTGGTTAACCCTTCATCTACCCATGCAATATTCGTTTTTTTCATCAATATCATAGACAATAAAAACATCGCCAACGCGCTTGTTAAAGTAACAATCATGAAATAGCGCTGAGCCAATTCATCATATTGATCCCGGATTTCAGATTGAAGCATGTTGACTGGGTGGTTAATCAGCTTCTCGACTAGATAGCTCCCTTTGGCATAACCGCCAAGGACAGAAGAGGTTTGAGCTAAAGCTAGCTGAAGTTTCTCTCCATCTTCTGGAGACATTAATTGAGATTGAACAAAAAGATAATCTAAAGATCGATAGATTTCAGGGCTTGCAGATGAGTGGCTAAACATTGCCTCAAAAACCCGGGTACTCAATTGGTAATATAGCGCTTGGATCTCAGGCTGCTGTTGATAGCTATCTCGAATCGTTTTTAAACGATCAACCAGTTCAATCACTTCCACTTCGGAATCATTAAATTGTTTCACGAGTTCTATAAAGCGATCTGTTGTAAAAATGAGTTGATTGATATCCGGTTGAAAGTAGCTTCCTTCGTAACTGCTCTCTAATTGCAACCTAAGAGAATAAATTAACTGGATTTTTAACGATATATCATCCGCATGCTTCATTCTGTATTGAGTATCAAGGTAGAGCGTACTTCTAAGCTCTTCTAAGCTATTGCCTAGCTCCTCTACACTCGACAAGTTCTCTAAATTCGTTCTTGTGAGCATGACTATGGAAAGAATCACGGTAAGCCAAATGCCAACAATGGCGGATAGTTGTTTTTGCTTAGTTTTCATTGACTGCACTGCTTTCACTGACGGCATAGTATTCATCGATTCCTTCGACATAGAGATAACCTATTATTTTCCATGGCATAACGTTCTATCTATATAGATTAAGACACCTTTGTAAATAAATAAAAAAAGAGAGAGCAAAAGCTCTCTCTCGTCACTAATTTCGTGTTAATTGGTCACGTAAATTAGGCGGGGTACCCTTTATTGTTAGCGTATCAGTCTCTGGATCGTAAAAAATACGTTCGCCAAGTAATAAGCTATCAAAACTAACGTTTAATCCTCCACCAGCACCAACATACTTAGTCAATTTTCGCATGGTAGAACGATCGGCTGGGAAGCTCTCTTCCAACTCGTAGCCTTGCTCTTTGGTGTAATCTAAAAAGCTTGTGCCTTCTTGGCTCTGAGGCAGCTCACCAGATAGCTCACGAACCTGAACTTCGTCACCAGATTTAATTGTTTCATTACAGTAATCGTAAACTTGCTTCTTGTAGTTGGTTGCCTCTTCTTTTTCCAATTTAGAGTCACTACAAAAATCTTGAACTGCTTGCATTAGCACTTGGTTTTGCTGCTTAGTATCAAGCCCTACTTCCGCCTGAAGGAAATCGAGGAAAAAGTCTGCCACTTTTCTTCCGACTCGACCTTTTATGTAGGCCAAATAGCGGTTTGATTCTTTGTCTGTTTCATAACTCGATAAGTCAATACGCGCTACGATATCCATCTTATTAATGTCTAGATAATCTGTAGCACTAATTTCTAGACCTTCAGTCACTTTAAGACTTTGAATTGATGGAAGTAAAGCAACAAAAAGGTAATCTGTTGCTAACGACTGATATTCAGCAATAACTAAGATGCCTTCATCCGCAAAAGGGTACTTTGCTAACTCTTGTTTCAGTCTATTTGCACTAAGTTGTGAGAAATCGTAAAAATTCTTGTCACCTTGGCGAAGTTCTTGCAACCACGATTGAAATTCGCTGTCAGACTTAAAAGAGCCGAAGCCTTTGCCTGCTTTTGCATTAAAGACACGATGTAGTTCAGCAACGAGGTGCTCTGTAGAACCATCGTTTTCTAGAGAATGAGAGCGAAAATTAACAATCAGTTCGTCCTGATCGTTTTTCGAAAGTTGGTGTAAAATGACATTGGATAATTGAAGGCTCATAGTGAAAATATCGTCGTTCTAAGTTTCAGTTGTTAGGCATTGTAGGTTATCATAAGCCGCTTTTACTATCATCTATAGAGTCTTTATGCCTATTACATCTAAATACAGTGACGACCAAGTTGAAATCATCCTTGCTGAGGTGGCTGCAATCTTGGAAAAACATGGCGCGACTCCTGAGCTTTCTTTAATGATCGCAGGAAATATCGCAACCAATGTCTTAAATCAAAACGTTGCTGCTTCACAACGCAAAGCAATTGCTGAAAAATTTGCACAAGCGTTGATTTCTTCATTAGAAGAACAAACACATTAATCTTAACGGGCTGCAAAACGACTAATGGTAGATAGCGGAAATACATATAGTGAACGAGTTTCTCGTTTAGTGGGTTGGGGGCACTGGTTTGCCTTCTTCAATATCATCGCAGCAATGCTGATTGGTACCCGCTATATAACACAATCCCCTTGGCCAGAAACCTTACTTGGGCAGTTCTACCTCGCTGTTTCTTGGGTAGGGCACTTTGGATTTTTGGTTTTTGCGCTTTATTTACTGGTTTTGTTCCCGTTAACATTTGTGGTCCCATCACGTAAGTTATTCCGTTTAGTTGCAGTCTGCTTTGCGACAGCTGGGTTAACGATATTATTGATTGATACCCAAGCCTATCAAACCATAAATCTGCATCTAACTCCTGTGGTGTGGGAGCTTCTGTTCAGTGATGACAATAAAGAAGCCGGCGCAGGGTTGCAGCAACTGTTTATCGTTTTACCGCTAATATTCTTACTTCAGTTAGGTTTGTCGGAATGGGTATGGCGTAAGCAACGTAAACTTTCCCATAAACACGTTGGTCGACCAATTACTGCCATCTTTTTTGTTAGCTTTATTGCCAGCCACCTTATTTATGTATGGTCGGATGCGTACTTCTACAATCCGGTTACTACTCAAAAAGCTAACTTCCCACTGTCTTACCCAATGACAGCCAAGTCATTCATGGAAAAGCATGGGTTACTTGATAAAGACGACTACCTGAAACGCTTAGCTGAAAGTGAGCACAGTAGCGATATTGTTCGTTACCCATACGAGCCGATCCGTTTTGATCGCCGTGGCAACAACCTTAATATTCTAATGGTTAACGTAAACAGCTTAAGAGCAGATGCGTTAACGACCGGCTCGATGCCCCTAACATCTGAATATGCTCAGAATGCTTTGAACTTCACCAACCACTACAGCTCTAGTAATAATATGCACGGCATATTTGGCCTGCTTTACGGGCTACCGAGCAGTTATGCTGCGAGTATAAAAGCGCAGGCTAGCCTACCTGTACTAATGAGCACGCTAGAAGAAAAAAAATACAGTTTCGGATTGTTCAGCGGCGATAACTTCGATGATAATCTTTACGCTGAAACTGTGTTTAGAGGCATGACCTTTACCGGTGTTGCATTTGATGAGTCAAAGTCAGAAGACAGCCAAGCAATTCAAGCTTGGAGCGATTGGGCAACTACGACAAAAGGCCCTTGGTTTGGCTTTATCGAATTATCAACGCTTGATAATTACACCTCTTCTAAAGCCAGCGGCAGTGCAAAAGATCTATTCAAGAGTAACTACCAAGCTTCAGTACAACAGGCTGACGAAGAGCTAGGTATCCTATTCAAACAAATTGAAGAACTACAGCTCGATAAAAATACCGTGGTGATCATCACCTCAAATCACGGCACTGAATTTAACGAAACGAATAGTAATACTTGGGGAGCGAGTACCAACTTCAGTCGCTATCAACTTCAAGTGCCGATGATCATTAACTGGCCGGGTAAACTGCCCGCTACTTATAATCATCGATCTAGCCATTTAGATGTGTCTGTTACTTTACTGCAAGACTTATTAGGCGTCTCATCTAACCCCACTGATTACAGCAGTGGCCGAAACATTTTTAATGAACGTAAGCGAAAGTGGATTTTGGCAGGGGATTCTAGAGAGTTGGCCTTGATCACAGATACTCAAACGACCGTCATTGATAAATTTGGTAACTTCAAACTCTATGATAGCGAGTATAAAAGGCTTAAAGATCAAAGCCCTACTCTACCAATTCTGATGCAAGGTTTAACTGAGCTGCAACGCTTTTATATTCGTGAAGACTAAAAATTGATGGGTCTATTGCGAAGTCATTAACCTACTGTTATTAAAATAAAAAAAGAGCCTTGGCTCTTTTTTTATTTTCACTGACCCATCCCAAATAAGGTTGACACTTTCCAGCTATCCCCTAAAGAAGTGTGTTGGGCATGTTTATGCGAAAACAACGTCATCACTTCGTGCTCGATCATTCCTATTTTCATCACACGCATCTAACCAGGTCAACGTATCCTGCCAGAGCTCGCTATCTTTTGTAGAGTGACCAACCAATTTCTTATAATAAAAAGCTTCTTGATAATGTGCCGATTCACTCATAATACCGAGTGATTTAAACTGGCGAAAATTACTCAGTAACTTCTGTACGCTTAATAAACGTTCATCACCAGGATAAACACGATTAAGTACAAAGCCTACTTTGATCTCGCGACCTTTATAAAGATGTTGGTCGATCAGGTTATTAATAAGCGGTAATGACGAATGAAGATCAATTGGAGATGGCTGCATTGGGATGACGATATAATCCGCATATTTTAGATAACGGAACAATTCTCGATCACTGAAGTTTGCAGGTGAGTCTATAACAACGTATTCAGAACTAGTATTAACCTTTAATGTTGACGCCATTTCTGAAAAGCTTTTTAATGCAGGGTTATACGTTTGGCATACGACTTCTGGTATTGAGTTTGCCCAGCTATAAGATGACTCTTGGCGATCGAAATCAATTAACTCTACGTTATGCCCTTCAGCGACGAGTTGACTTAACAGCCCAGCCGTAAACGTTGATTTTCCAACTCCTCCTTTTAAGTTCAGGGTAATGATTCGCTTGGCTTTTGTATGAGCTATACTCACTTTATTCTTATTTGTTAATGAGGAACCTAGCCGGTTATTATACGGCTTAATTTGACCTCTAGCTTCGTTCAAACTATTCATTGAGAGTTAACCTTACATTCATACACAACCAAAAACAGAAGCCCATATCGCTATATATTCAAGCTGATTATCTGCCCAAACTATCAGTCCTGCATAATTAACACATATAGATAAGCAACTTAATTCACCATCTAAATAACCAATAGTTTTACTTTCTGTATACTAATAGCGCATTACTCGTAATCATATTTAACTATCTAGATAAGCAGATCTCTGTGCCAAATATGCACAAAAGCCAATTTTATTTAGCTTGCGATTAAAGATATTCAATTTATGCTTATTATCCGAATAGTTTAATTATAAATTCCTATTATTATACTTCCGAATTTTGCTCACTAAACACCCTACCAAAAATTAATTCCTTTAATCTGTATAAATTTAAGGCAAACGAATTGGTTAGCCCTTTACAACATCAATCTCTCGCTATAGTATGCATTCCAACAACGGAGAGATGGCTGAGTGGTCGAAAGCACCGGTCTTGAAAACCGGCAAGGGTTTGTAGCCCTTCTAGGGTTCAAATCCCTATCTCTCCGCCACATTTAGAAAAAGCCCGCTAAGAAATTAGCGGGCTTTTTCGTTTCTGATTAACGTCTAAACACAAACACTTACTTCATAATGACTGAGAAACATGCCTGCTGATTGCTCGGCAATAAAGGTCATATCTTCGGAATTTAGCATCGGTTTCATCTGCATCAGTTGAGGCCAAAATCCACTGCCCTTAATTAAGCTGTGCAATTGTGAGTTAGCAAAATCAATATCCATTTCTTTCAAGCGCCCATCATCAACAGCTTCCTTTAGCCAGCGATGAATGGCCGTTTCTTGAGCCGAAAACTTGGCGACTTCTTGTTGAAGCGTTTCTGAATCATAAAAGAAATGACCAAAGGCTACGCGTGATAAATCTATGTATTCTGGCGATGAAAGCAGGCTAAGTTCCTTCGTTAACAACGTTGATAACTGCTCATGTAAAGGACAGTCTGAACGATACTCAAATACAATATCCACCAGCGCTGCTTTCCATAGCTGGGAAATAAGCTCCATGACTAAAATTTCTTTGGTTTTAAAGTGGTTATACACGGTTCTTTTGGATACTTGCGCAAGCTGAGCAAGCTTATCCATGCTGGTTGCTTGAACGCCTTCAGATTTAAACGCTTCCGTTGCAGCCTGTAATATAGCGTCGCGTTTTAACTCACTTCGTGTTTTTTTCAATTCGGTCATGGTTCACATCAATCCATTTTTCATATTCAGTTATTTTACACTGAGTAGTATACTTTTCAAAATTTTCACATAAACTACACCGTGTAGTTTACTTTTTGAGTTTGTAATAATGAATAAGTTAATGGCGATCGGAGGAATAATTATGACGGTAGCAGTAGCAGCGACAATGGCGTCTGAACAGCACAACGATAAGTTTGTGAATTCTGAGGTTCGTTATCAAACCGATGCCAGTAATCTTTGGGATATAGTGAAAGCATATTTCAAGTCAAAAAGACAAGCCGCAACACCGTTACAGGATGTTCCATTAATGCCAGTGACAGCAAAACAACTTACCCAAAGTCATGATGCCATCTATCGACTTGGTCACTCAACACTGCTTATAAGGCTGAATGAGACGCTCATTATGACTGATCCGGTCTTCAGTGACCGAGCATCTCCTGTTCAATGGGCCGGCCCTAAACGATTCCATGAAAGCCCTATATCAATTGCTGACCTACCACCTATTGATGCAGTGATCATTAGTCACGACCATTATGATCATCTTGATAAATCCGCCATCAAAGATCTTAAAGAGAAGGTGAAAGTTTTTATCACACCACTTAAAGTCGGTCAGCGCCTTATTAATTGGGGGGTACCAAGTGAACAAGTCATCGAGTTAGATTGGTGGCAAGAAACCAAAGTGGAAGGCATCAATATCGTAGCCACACCTTCACAGCACTTTTCTGGTCGTGGGCTGTTCGATAAAAATGAAACATTGTGGGCAAGTTGGGTGATACAGAGCCGCGACAAGAATCTTTTCTTCAGCGGTGATAGTGGCTATTTCAGTGGCTTTAAAGAGATTGGTGACAAGTATGGTCCTTTCGATGTCACCATGATGGAGACTGGTGCTTACAACAAGTTATGGAAAGAGATTCACATGATGCCAGAAGAGACTATGCAAGCACATATAGACCTTCAAGGGCGATATTTACTTCCAGTTCACAATGGTACATTCGATCTCTCTTTACATGATTGGTATGAACCATTTGAGCGAATCGTCGCGCTGGGGGAAACAAACAATGTTCCGATCTTTACCCCTATATTCGGCCAAGAGGTGAGGCTTGTCGATGTCACTAGTGAGAGCAAGACTAGTAAACTGGCAAATGAGACAACACCATGGTGGAAGCCGTTTATTGTCTCGAATTAATCCCCCCACGGATTACCAAGCATTCAGTTGATTTAACCAAGCACATAAATGATAATGATTATCATTTATGTGCTTATTACTTATTATGTCTAAACAATCATTTTTCTTTTTGGGTGTTATCTCTGGCGCAATTACCGCCGTCACTTTATTCTCTCTCATGATAATTACCAGTTACTGGTTCGTTATAGATGTAATGATAACTTAAGATAATGAGGCTTAAACATGACTGTGAAATCTGTATTTATTACCGGCGGAAATCGAGGGATAGGCCTTAGTTTAGTGAAGTATTATCTCACTGAAGGGTGGTATGTACATACTAGCTACCGTTCGACTGAACAGTCTCAAGAGCTTCTCGAACTTGAAGCTCATCAGCCTCTTTTGAAATGCCATCAATTCGACATCACTGATTACCCTAAAATTAGTCAATTAGCGGGATCACTTCCTCCACTCGACCTCTTAATTAACAATGCGGGCTACTATGGCCCTAAGGGGAGTACGTTTGGTCAGGTCGATGAAGATGAATGGCGTAACGTGTTGGAAATCAACACCATTGCTCCATTAAAGCTTGTTGAGTCTTTCTACACCAATTTACTCGAAGGGGAATTAAAGAAGATCGCCTGCATATCTTCCAAAGTCGGGAGCATGACAGAAAACACATCTGGTGGAGGGTATATTTACCGCTCTTCAAAGGCTGCACTTAACTCTGTGGTTAAAAGCTTAAGTAATGACCTAAGCTCCCAAGGGTTCAAAGTGGTTGCCCTTCACCCTGGATGGGTAAAAACTGAAATGGGCGGACCAAATGCTCTCATCGATACTGAAACCTCAGTGTCTGGCTTAACTCAGGTCATCGAGTCACTTACCGATGCACAAAGTGGGCATTTCATTAACTTCGATGGCAGTAGTATTCCTTGGTAGCGCTAATTATACGCAAGTGTCATTACGAACTCTTCTTTGGCTTCTTAGAATAACTGCGCTTTTTACGTTTAAAAGCTGGGCGCTCAACTTTCGGTAGCGAACGCAACGACTCGGGAACAGCATTCACTTTCACCTCAGACATAATAGACGTGACGCGCTGTTCCAAAGCCTGCATAAATGGCGAATATGCTTGGTTCTTCTCAGCCATACCTTGCAGCTGATGCTCCCAATGCGCTGTCATATCAGGGAATGTCGACTCTTTTGGCAAAGCATGAATGAGCCCTCGCCCCGCGCCACTTCCCATGATGCTTTTTCCTTGTCTTACCAATAACTGCCTTTTAAATAAAGTATCAAGAATGCCTGCTCGTGTTGCTTCCGTTCCAAGCCCATCTGTTTCCTTGAGTATTCCCTTTAGGCTTTTATCTTCAACAAAGCGTGCAATCCCGGTCATCGCCTGCAGTAAAGTTGCTTCAGTGAAGTGTTTCGGTGGCTCTGTTTTTCTATCGTGAATCACGCCTTCTCGGCAAATTAATTCAGTGCCTTTAGGAATCGCAGGAACGGTATCAATCGAAGAATCTTCATTGTCACTTTTTCCCATCAAGACTTTCCAGCCGGCCTCAATCAGTTGCTTGCCTTTCGCGATGAACACACCGCCCGCAATATCAAACTCTAGCTTGGACTCAGCATAAACAGCTTCAGGATAAAACTGCATCAAATACTGGCGAGCAATCTGCAGGTAAATTTTCATTTCATACGCAGACAATGAATTAATAGATGCTTTTTTAGGCGTAGGGATAATCGCATGGTGCGCGTCCACTTTTTTATCATTCCACGCTTTGGATTTAATCGACAAATTAGCGTTATTTACCGCTTCGCTAAGCTCTTTTGCATTATTGGCTATCGCTTGGGTGACTACCGCTGCTTGCCCGTAATGTTCAGCAGGTAAGTAACGACTATCTGATCGCGGATAGGTAATTAGCTTATGTTTCTCATAAAGAGACTGACAGGTATCAAGCACTTGTTGCGCGCTCATACCAAAGCGTTTAGCCGCATCAATTTGAAGCGAAGATAAAGAGTAAGGTAGTGGTGAGAATTGCTTAGTTTTCTTCTGCTCTGATTTTGTTACTGCCGCAGGCTGATTAGCAATACGCTGCGCGACATTCTCAACCAGCCTTCGATTTAGAATTCGACCTTCTTCATCCTGCCAAGGCTCACACGCTTCACTTGGTTTCCATTTCGCCACAATATCAAAGGGTTTCGTGGCGTCTTGATAAGGGATCATTGCATCTAGGGTGAAATAATCTTTTGATACGAAGTTTTCGATCTCTTCATCACGACGAACAACCAAACCCAATACAGGTGTTTGTACACGCCCTACCGATAAAACGCCTTGATAGCCTGCTTTTTGTCCAAGTAAAGTATACGCCCGTGTCATATTCATGCCATAAAGCCAATCAGCTCGAGAGCGTGCTAAAGCAGAAATGGATAAAGGAATAAAGTCTCGGTTACTGCGCATACTAGAGATGGCTCTTTTCACCGCGGGAAGGTTCAAGTCACTAATAAGCAGTCGCTGCGCCGCTTCTTTCTTCCGCTTTCCTACTTTGCAGTAATCAAGAACCTCATCTACTAGCAATTGCCCTTCTCTATCTGGATCACCAGCATGAACAATTGAGGTCGCCTCTTTTAATAGCTTTCGAATGACAGTGAGTTGCTTACTGGATGTTTTTCTCGGTCGAAGTTGCCATTGGTCTGGCACTATTGGTAAGTCAGCAAGATTCCATTTTTTATAACGATCATCATAAGCATCCGGTTCGACTTGTTCTAAAAGGTGACCAATACACCACGTGACTATGTCGCCATTACCGCAACGAACAAAACCTTGATCCTTTTTTTGAGGACTTGGTAAGGCTGCTGCTATCGCGCGGCCTAAGCTAGGTTTTTCGGCAATAAATAGACGAGACATAAAATAATCACTTTAAAAACAATGAGGGCCACATTTTAAAATGTGGCCCTCATATTACAAGCAATATTGTGTATTTATACAGTATTACTCAGCGTCGTCTTGTACGTTCGCCATCGCTTCTTTCACTAAAGGCTGTAGTTCGCCTTTTTGGAACATCTCTAGAATGATGTCACAACCGCCAATTAGCTCACCTTCAATCCACAATTGTGGGAAAGTTGGCCACTGTGCGTAAGCTGGAAGCTCGGCACGGATATCTGGGTTTTGTAGAATATCTACGTAAGCAAACTTCTCGCCACAAGACATTAGTGCTTGTGATGCTTGAGAAGAGAAGCCACAGCTAGGTAGCTTTGGAGATCCTTTCATATATAGAAGGATAGTGTTTTCTGCGATTTGCTGTTTGATTTTGTCGATAGTTTCCATTGCTTCCTCTGTATCGGTGTCCTGCGTTTAGTCCGACATTCTAAGACCATTGCCAAAGAATAAAAAGCTTTGATATTGTAAGGTTATTAAATTGTTCTCAATTCGCACTAAATTTGTAAGAAAACCAATCGCAAACCTTTTAATAAAGTAAAAACTTGCTAAACTAGATCGCAAGTCGCCTTGGCAGACAAAAATAAAATAATATTGGAAGCAATAAAGAGAGTGAGCACTCTCAACTAACTGGAGAATTAAGCAATGTCATTTGAACTACCAGCACTACCTTACGCAAAAGACGCACTAGAACCACATATCTCAGCTGAGACTTTAGATTTCCACCACGGTAAGCACCACAACACTTACGTTGTTAAGCTAAACGGTCTTATCCCTGGTACTGAGTTCGAAGGTAAAACACTAGAAGAGATCGTTAAGACTTCTACTGGTGGTGTATTCAACAACGCTGCACAAATCTGGAACCACACATTCTACTGGCACTGTCTTGCTCCTAAAGCAGGCGGCGAACCAACAGGTGCTGTAGCTGACGCGATCAACGCTGCATTCGGTTCTTTCGAAGAATTCAAAGCTAAATTCACTGATTCTGCAATCAACAACTTCGGTTCTTCTTGGACTTGGCTTGTTAAAAATGCAGACGGTTCACTAGCTATCGTAAACACGTCTAACGCAGCGACTCCTCTAACAGAAGAAGGCGTAACACCACTTCTAACTGTTGACCTTTGGGAACACGCTTACTACATTGATTTCCGTAACGTTCGTCCTGATTACATGGGTGCGTTCTGGAATCTAGTAAACTGGGATTTTGTTGCACAAAACCTAGCGAAGTAATTCGAACGGGTTCTTAGCTACGGTTAATTCTTAAGTATATAAGTCCCCCGCTCAATTTAGTCATATTGAAAGCCTGCACTTACTTTATATAAAGAAATGCAGGCTTTTTTGTTCGATCTCCACTCACACTTTCCAATGTCTTTACCATCTAAAATAATCCTCACTACTTAGCAGATAAACCTAAAGTTATCCAAGTACTTGCCGTTAAAAGTGAATTCAACGGGGAGTGTTATGCAAGTACATACGTTAGACAAAGCCGGTATTATCAACGAGCTACAATTTGGCACGGGGATCAATCATGCCGTCCATGCTGGTAGACGCGCTGATTTTTCGCTCATTCTTTCGATGTTCTCGGACGATGTTCGTGATAATACGCCCGTTGAAAAGATAGAAGAGCCAGAAATCACCGATCAAACTCTGCGTAAACGGTTTGAGTTACAACCTCCACAGCAACTTCGTTCCGATCAGAGTTCCTATGACATTTCGGCGAGCCAAGCGAATGCGTTCCATAAAGGTGGGATGGCAAGTGCTAAGTTAAATCACTACCTAATACCTGAAACGTTGACTTACCTACCGGAAGATACTCATGATCTACCAGAAGAGGTATATCACAACCTTTCTGGTCATCTTCGACGGCAACTCTCTGAAAATAAACCGAAAAACCTGCTTCCTGTGGATCTCTACAATCAGCTTGTTGTTGCCCAACGCAGCTTTGAAATACGCGCACAAGCCTAATCTATCAATCTCACTATTAAGACCCATTCAACAAATGAATGGGTTTATGTGACATCAGACTAACTTTCGTAATTAATGTGCTTCATCCACAGCTTATTTGATGTTATTCACACCTAAACCACAGTTAATGAACCATGCTATGTGGACAAAAAAATCCCACCAATAAAAATAGACAAGGGGTATTGTCATCAATGGATATTAAAAGTGCTGTCATATTAATTACATCTGCCGGTTCGTTGTTAGGGGGAACACTGGCAACCCACTTTGCGTCACTGGGCGCAAAGCTCGTTTTGTGCGATCAAAACATTCAACTACTCAATGATACCTATAGTCGCTGCAAAGCAATCTCAGATGACGTGTACTTTTATAAGGTTGAAGACTATTCACTAGACTCTATTCATCAGCTATTTGATTTTGTTGATGATAAATTTCAACGATCACCAGATGTTCTTGTCAATAACTGGCCGAACGCCCCTTTACCGGGATTAATTGGCAATCAGTCGGCAGAGCAGTTTTCCCATAAAATAAGCACTCTGGCATCAACACTATTTGGATTTGGTCAAGCCAGTGCAGAGCGAATGTGTCTTGAGAAGAAGAAGGGCGTGATCGTAAACGTGATTTCTGTGGATGATGGGCACGACCTCGAAGGCTTTGAAAATGCATCATCTATCGTGACTGGATTTACCCAAAGTTGGGCGAAAGAGCTAACGCCTTTTAATATTCGTGTCGGTGGTGTTGTGCCGGCTCTTAGCCATTCTTCTAAAACGCATGATTATCATTGGCCAGAAGTACGAGACGAGCTAATTAGAAATACAGAGTATATTGTTGCCAACGATTACTTTAGTGGCCGTATTATGTCTGCAGAGGCGTCTTAATTACTACATAACAACCGTTCTAAAGCTAACTAACTGTGCAGCTGCTTCAAAACTTGTTCAGCTGCCTCTTCAATCAAATCCAATACAAGCTCAAAACCTCTATCCCCACCGTAATAAGGATCTGGAATTTCATCGTAATCAGATTCTGAATAACTTAAAAACAGCGCTAATTTATGCTGATACCTATCAGGGCAAACATCATAAAGATCAGCCAAATTCGCCTTATCAGCTGCTAAAATCAGATCAAATTTTTCAAAATCACTGCTAATGACTTTTCTAGATTGAATACCTTTAAAGCTGTAACCTCTTCGCTCCCCTGCTTCCATAGCACGTGAGTCAGGAGCACTTCCCTGGTGATAGCCAATTGTTCCAGCAGAGTCTATTTCTACAGCCACTCCCTTCTCTTCCGCTTTGGTTCTTAATACTGCTTCGCCTGTTGGCGAGCGACAAATGTTTCCCATGCAAATTATGAGGATTTTTTTCATTACTTATCCTTAAGTTATTTACCTGATTAGAGTTTATTACGACTGCTAACTTCAGTTATGATAGCTAAAAATGGCTCAATAAAAAGGATTTACCATGTCACTTGACGACAATAAAGAATCACGTCACAAAGCCCGCCAGCAAAAAGTAAAAGAAAAAGTTGATGAAAGAATCGCCGCAGCTCAGGAAGAGAAAGGTTTACTGCTTATCATCACAGGAAATGGCAAGGGCAAATCAACGTCTGGTTTTGGTACTGTCGCTCGCGCTGTGGGTCATGGGTTAAACTGCTCAGTCGCACAATTTATCAAAGGTACTTGGGATAACGGGGAAAAAAATCTTCTCGAAAAGCTGGGCGTTGAGTTTCAAGTCATGGCGACAGGGTTTACTTGGGAAACCCAAAATAAAACTTCAGATATCATCGCAGCACAAAAAGTATGGCAAGAGTGTAAGCGCATGCTCAATGATGAAGCTATTGATGTCATCCTCTTCGATGAGCTGACCTACATGGTTAGTTACGGCTATATTGAGCTAGATGAAGTCGTCGAAGCGCTGAATAACCGTCCAAAAATGCAATCAGTGATCATCACTGGCCGTGGGGCACATCGTAGCTTAATTGAAATGGCGGATACCGTTTCTGAAGTTAAGAACGTGAAGCACGCTTTTGAATCGGGCGTTAAAGCGCTTAAGGGCGTCGACTGGTAACCTAGCACCTTCTTAATGAAGAATTGAAAGTAATAAAACAAAAGGGCCGCACTAAGCGACCCTTTATATTTTTAAAAGCGGTTTAATTAAATAACCCTTTTAACGCACCTCTTATCGCGTCTTTGGTCTTCTCATCACCAAGCTTGTCGCCGTATTTCTCTTCTAACTTGTTCAAGCCGCGATCAATCTCTTTTTCTGCTTTCTGTTTCAATACATCATCAAAGATAAGTGAGAATTGAGGCTGAGCCCAAGTACCATGAATACGGATAGGAATAGTCACATCTTTTAGCTCATCAATGTTCTTTCCACCTTGACCTTTTAATGAGCCAACAACCGATGTACTGATCGTCATATCAACGGTTTCATTAATATAATTAGCCTGCCCCTCTCCTCTCACTCTGAGCAAAGGAGATTGAGCGGTAAGGTTATTTGTTGTTAACACACCTTTATTCAGTTTCAGCGTCGCTTTCATTGCACTAAAATCGGTTTTCTGCGGCTCATCATGATCATCAATTTGTCCACCCGTAAAGCGAGCGTAATTATCACGAATCACCTGAGCAATGTTAATACCATTAACCGCCCCATCTTCAAAGTTGATATCAACTGTTCCGACCAAATTCTTCTTAATGCCTGTCGGCGTTAAACTCTTACCTTTCACATCAACATTAATGTTACCTGTGCCTTCTAGCATTTCATTTTGAGCAACATCTTTTAACAATGGTAAAACTTGTACGCCCTTAATTCGCTTCTTAGCGGTATAACTTGCCGGGCTCTTACGTGCATCTAATTTTGCCGTCGCCGTAATAGAACCGTCGTAAAGCTTCGAACTAAATGATGTCAGTTCTGCTATGCCACGATTTACTGAAAATTGAGTCGTAACGTCCTGCATCTTAGCGTTGTTTGCTTTGAACTTATCGATCACTATCGATCCTTTCACATCTAACGTTTTTAGTGCTGAAAGATCGGGTTCAACTTCAGCGCTGCTTTCATTGGAAGTAGGCTTAGCTGGTGATGTCTTGGCTGATTTTGACTCGCCAGCTTCTGGTGACTCTGGGCTTGTAGCACCTTTAGCTTGTGTTTTCTCTTGGCCCAAACCTAAGAATTCATCTAAATCGATATTTGGGCTGTGGAGGTTAAAGCGAACTTTAGGAATATCCAACAACGTCACATTCGCTTCGCCATCTAATTCAATAGCATTCGCGGTCAGCTTTTCAAGAATAAACTGAAGATGGTTTTTAGTTAGGTCAAAGCTTAAGTCGGATGCCATATCCACTTTCATTGGGCTTTGAGGAAGAGAGTCCCCTTTGAATGTCGCATCAAGTGTTAGCTTATTCAGCAATACCTTAGAGATTGCACTATCAACGCTTAACTGACCTGTCCCTTTCATATCAAGATCCAACCCTGCCGCATTACCAGCAATGACATAAGTTAGGTTGTTAACCTTGTCGAACTCAAAGGTATCTAAACCAATTTTGGCAGAATCTATAGTATTCGAAGGGTCACTAAAGCTTGCGTCTAAGTCAATATTCTTCAACGCGTAATGGGCAAAGTCAGACGCCAATTTAAACTCGGCTTGACCTTTTGCTGCAAATTTCTGTTGGTTACTTTGACCTTTAGCAGCAAAGGTTGCTGTCGTCCAGTTATCAAATTCAAACTGAGTTAAGCCAAGCGATACATCGTACAACTTCGTAAATGACCCCGCTTGGTGATCTTGAATATCAAGCACAGCATTTGAAACCGTCACACCCGCTAAGTTAATTGTCCATTGTGACTGTGTTGCGTCTTGACTAGCCGTAGTATCCGATGAGGCAGAAGCACTAGATTGAGTATCCTGAGATGACGTGGTATTCGTTTGTTCTGGCTTGGCCGCTTCATTTTGAGCTTGGGTTAGCGCATCAATATTACGAACGCCGGATTTTAGCGTTTCTAGATAAAATTCAGCACCGTCTAGTGTGACATTACCAATTTCTAGCTGTTGGCTAAATAGTGGCATAACAGACACATCAATGCCGATTGATTCCACTTTAAACAGATTTGGTTGGCTAAAACCTTGTGGATTCTTTAGTGCTGTTTTTCCTAATTCAAAACCAATAGAAGGAAAGAACTGCCAGCTAATATCACCCTCAATAACTAAATCTAACCCTGTATTCTGTTTTGCTTGATCAACAATCAGCGGTTTAAATTGATTAGGATTAACGAAAAATACGAGGGCTGCGATCGCAACGATAATTGCGAACAGTGGGATGGCAATGAACAAAAACAGTTTTTTCATTAGCTTTTTCCTTGCTGGAAGTAATTCCTTTCAATCATTGTCTAGGAATTGGAAAAAAGAAAGTGGCACTTAAAGTGCCACTTCTCTTAATAAAAATAAAGACTCATTCGCTATCTAAACGTGAGAATTTGGTCAATCCTAGGTTCTAGTAACCTTAAGATTTTAGTAATTTAGCAATATGCGCTTTTAACACATCAATCGCAATACGGTTTTTACCACCGCGTGGAACAATAATGTCCGCGTACTGTTTTGAAGGTTCAATAAACTGCATGAACATAGGGCGAACTGTCTCTTGGTATTGAGTCAATACCGATTCCATTGTACGTCCACGTTCCTCAACATCACGTTTAACACGACGAAGTAAACAGATATCCAATGGTGTATCCATAAAGACAGTTGCGTGCATTAAATCGCGTAAACGAGGATCAGTTAGAAGCAAGATACCTTCTAAAATGATGACTTTCTTTGGCGTTAGTGTGGTGGAGTTTTCCATACGAGTATGTTCTGAATAACTATATTCAGGTACTTCTACCGCTTCGCCTTTTATCAGCTGCTCTAGGTGTTGACACAATAGATCGTGATCGAGCGCTTTAGGGTGGTCATAATTGGTTTTTACACGTTCTTCCATGCTGAGGTGGGTTTGATCGTTGTAATAACAGTCTTCCGTGATGACACCAATTTGGTCATATCCTACTTTGGCGCATAGTTCTTTATAGACCGTACTTGCGATAAGACTTTTACCAGAAGCAGATGCGCCAGCAATTCCGATGATGACACATTGATTATTCTCAGACATTATTATACCCAGTGATGATTTGGAGGAACAGATAAACGGCCCGATTATAGGCAGTTCATTCATTAGATTCTAGTCGTCTACTGAGTTTAATGTCAGCTTTTAAATAAATAGAATAACAAACCGCCATGCAATCGATTACCTGGCATATACCGCTTGCTGTTATTCACCAATTAACTGAAAACTGATCGCGTCAGGTTTCGGCTCTCCTTGCCAAAATAAGCAACTACACACACGTTCAGCCAATACTAAGTAACGCTGGGTATGTTCACATTCAGCATCTGGAATATCACTGGATGCCACCGTTGGTAGGCCACGGTCGATATCTTCACGTACTTTTATATGCAATGGGATTTGAGCCAGTAACGACAATCCATATTCCGCAGACAAGCTTTGTGCACCACCCGCTCCGAAGATATGCTCTTTTTCACCGCAATGACTACAGATGTGATAACTCATGTTTTCAACTAAGCCGACAACGGGAACATCCACTTTTTTAAACATCGCGGCACCTTTACGAGCATCAGCTAAGGCAAGATCTTGTGGGGTGGTCACGATGACAGCGCCAGTGACCGGAATTTGTTGCGAAAGCGTTAATTGAATATCGCCCGTTCCCGGTGGCATATCTATGACCAAATAATCGAGATCTGGCCACTCCGTCTCATTCACTAATTGCGCTAATGCTTTCGACGCCATTGGACCACGCCAAATAGCCGCTTCATTTTTATCAACAAGATAGCCGATTGAATGGGTATGAATGCCGTGCGCCTCTATGGGTTGCATCCACTTATTATCACGAACTTGCGGCTGCGCATCCTCTTTTCCCATCATCATAGGTACTGAAGGACCATAAACGTCGGCATCAAGCAGTCCGACTTTAGCGCCCGACTTAGCAATCGCCAGAGCCAAGTTCACCGATGTGGTGGATTTACCGACTCCGCCTTTTGCCGAGGTCACCGCGATGACGTTTTTCACCCCTTTAATGGGCTGTGATACTTGGGTTTTAAGTGTTTTGATCACCGCTGAAACTGAAAACTCAAAGGGCGCGACTAGCTGCTTCTTCTGTGCTGATTCAATCCAATGCCTAAGTAAATCAATCAGTTCATTGGCTGCAAATGGAATGGAGATCTGAAAAACGCCACTCGGCAATACAGTCACTAGGCCAGTTTGATCAGCCCAACCTTCGATTAGATTCTGGTGCTCAAATTCATTGAGCCACTGGCAAAACTCTTGTTTAGAATGAAACTGACGCATAACTTCTCCTTTTTTAGCAATCCTAACACTCGCAGTGTCCTGACTGAACCCCAAAAAAACTGAGGGAATAGACTCTGCCATGCCTTGGAGTTAATCGCGTCATGCGGTAGTATTAGCCATCATTTTTATACCTATCAATTAAAGCGAATAATTAACTATGGCGACTGACTCAAGAAACCTTCCTTCAAGAAAAATGCTGGTAACTTGTGCCCTTCCGTACGCTAACGGTTCAATTCACCTTGGTCATATGCTTGAGCATATCCAAGCGGACATTTGGGTTCGTTATCAGCGTCTACGTGGCAACACTGTAAACTTCATCTGTGCAGACGATGCTCATGGCACGCCAATTATGCTTAAAGCACAACAGATGGGTATTACTCCTGAAGAGATGATTGCGGCAGTTAGCGAAGAGCACCAAAAAGACTTCGCCGGTTTTGATATCAGCTTTGATAACTACCACAGCACGCACTCTGAAGAGAACCGTGAACTGGCTTCTCACATCTATCTAGAGCTTAAAAAGAACGGCTTCATTTCTAGCCGTACTATCTCTCAGCTGTTTGACCCAGAAAAAGAGATGTTCTTACCAGACCGTTTCGTAAAAGGTACTTGCCCTAAGTGTAAGTCTGACGATCAATACGGCGACAACTGCGATAACTGTGGTGAAACTTATAGCCCAACTGAACTGATTGACCCTAAGTCAGCAGTATCAGGCGCAACGCCAGTAATGAAAGATTCTGAGCACTTCTTCTTTGACCTTCCTCAGTTTGAAAGCATGTTAAAAGAGTGGACTCGCTCTGGATCGCTACAAAACGAAACGGCAAACAAAATGCAGGAGTGGTTTGAATCAGGTCTTCAACAGTGGGATATCTCACGTGATGCACCTTACTTCGGTTTTGAAATCCCAGGCGAGAAAGACAAGTTCTTCTACGTTTGGCTAGACGCACCAATTGGTTACATGGGTTCATTCAAAAACCTGTGTGACAAACGTGACGATCTTGATTTCGACGAGTACTGGAAAAAAGACAGCTCTACTGAGCTTTACCACTTCATTGGTAAAGACATCGTTTATTTCCACAGTCTATTCTGGCCTGCAATGCTAGAAGGTTCAGGTTTCCGTAAACCAAACAATGTATTCGTACACGGCTACGTAACAGTGAACGGCGCGAAAATGTCTAAGTCTAAAGGGACATTCATTAAAGCGGGTACTTACCTAAACCACCTAGACCCAGAATGCTTGCGTTACTACTACGCAGCTAAACTGAACAACCGCATTGACGATCTTGATCTGAACCTTGAAGACTTCACACAGCGTGTAAATGCTGACGTCGTAAACAAGATTGTTAACCTTGCTTCTCGTAACGCAGGTTTCATTTCTAAGCGTTTTGAAGGCAAGCTGTCGGCTAACTTCGCTGAACCTGAGCTGTACAACGAATTTGCACAAGCCGCTGACCGTATCGCTGAGATGTTTGAAGCGCGTGAATTTAGCCGTGCAATTCGTGAAATCACAGCACTGGCTGACAAAGCTAACCAATACGTTGATGAAAAAGCACCGTGGGTTGTGGCGAAACAAGAAGGCCAAGATCAAGAGCTGCAAGACATCTGTTCTGTGGGCATTAACCTGTTCCGTGTACTAATGACTTACCTTAAGCCAGTTATGCCTGAGCTTGCTGCCCGTACTGAAGCTTTCCTTAACGAAGAGCTAACGTGGGAAGGTGTTGCATCTCCACTTGTTGACCATGAAATCACTAAGTTCAAGGCGCTGTTTAACCGCATCGACCCTAAGAAAGTAGAAGCTATGGTCGAAGCTTCGAAAGAAGATGCCGCTGTTGAAATGGCAGCAAAAGAGAAAGCAGAAGCTGACAAGAATAAAGCAAGTCAGACTGAGCTAGACAAAGACCCAATTGCAGAAGAAATTGAGTTTGATGCCTTTGCGAAAGTGGACATGCGTATTGCTCGTATTATCTCTTGTGAAGAAGTGCCAAAAGCCAACAAACTGCTGAAATTCCAATTGGATATCGGTGGTGAAACACGTCAGGTATTCTCAGGTATTAAATCTGCGTACAAGCCTGAAGAACTAGAAGGTAAGCTTACCGTTATGGTCGCGAACCTTAAGCCTCGTAAGATGAAGTTTGGTATGTCTGAAGGCATGATCCTAGCCGCTGGCCCTGGTGGCAGTGACCTGTGGATCCTTGAGCCACACGAAGGTGCACAGCCTGGTATGCGCGTTATGTAATATCCACTTCTAGCTTCTAATGATGAAGCTAAAAGCAGGAAATAGAACTCCCCGTTATTGCTATCTAAATTTGGCATCAAATAACGGGGATTTTTTTGTCTCTAAAAAAGCGAACTGTAAAGGGTTCGTAAAGTTACGTATTGGTATATTGTAATAACGCTATACGTTCTATAGGCTACGGCAATCATGATGATAAATTGAGTGTGTAATGAGATTCCTAGTATTGGCAACAACCGCTTTATTAAGCACAGCAGTAACGGCTAAGCCCTTTGTAAACGCACAAATTGGCGTAGGTTCAGATAAAGCCAACAAGGTTTCAATCGGATACTCAGTCGATAAGCATTCAATCTCTCTGGGCTATATGGCAAGCGAAGGAAAGAGCGACAAAACCTATTTAGACAATTCAGGAAATGCTACAGAGCGACATGAAACAGAAGCTGAATTTGCAACGATTGACTATTCGTACATCCTCGGTAGTTTTGATGGTTTTGATATGTTCTTAAATGCTGCGATTGGTGTTGGTAATAGCGACAATACTTTCATCGAGACTGAGTTTTCTCCATCAACAGAGACGAAAACAGACAGTAAACATACTGCGACTTATTACGGATTACATTTCGGATTATCTCGTACATTTGAAAGTGTCGATAACCTGAGCCTATATGGCTTAGTTGGAATTGATTCATACGACTATGAAACCTTTGATAGCGGTGGCCTTTCTGGAAACATTGGACTTCGATATACATTCTAAAACGTAAAAAGCAGGCTAATTAGCCTGCTTTTTATTTATCCGTAATCGGTCTCGATAAAGCTATGATTACTGACTTTCTGGTTGCCACCACCATTGGTAAAACTTACGGCTTCCACTCTTAATATCGTTCAATACCAAATACAGAATTGGCACTAACAATAGGGTTACGAAGGTAGAAAACAGAATACCGAACGCCAACGACACTGCCATAGGAACCATAACCTGAGCTTGAAGGCTGGTTTCAAGCATCATAGGAACCAAACCAAAGAACGTGGTTAACGAGGTCAAAATAACCGCTCTAAAACGGAAACAGCCTGAATCAATCGCAGCCTGTGCGATACTTCTACCCTCTGAACGAGCTCGGTTAACATAGTCGACTAAAACCAATGAATCGTTCACCACAACGCCGCCTAAAGCGATAATCCCCGTCATACTCAACATACTCATCGATAAACCAAGAAATAGGTGCCCAAACAGCGCGCCAATCATGCCAAACGGTATGACCGACATAATGATCATCGGTTGAGTATAGGATTTCAACGGAATAGCTAGCAGGGTATAAACGGCCAGTAGAACAAATAACGCACCTTGAGCTAAAGCGACCATCGACTCTTGCTCATCCAAGCTTGCACCGCCCAGCTTCACTGACAATCCATCATATTTATCAGTAAGCTCTGGAACAAAGTTTGATAGCACATCATCGATAACTTTCTTAGGCTCTGCGACATTAGTATTCACATTAGCAACAATCGTCAATGCACGGCGATTATCTTTACGGTTAATCGACGAATATGAATCATCAAGCTCAACCTCGGCAACCGTTGAAAACGGCACACTCTCACCTGAAGGAGTGCGGATTAGCATGTTTTCCAAATGACCAATACTGCGTCGCTCTTCACGTGGGTAGCGCACCATCACCTTCACTTCTTCTTTGTCTCTCAGCAATCGTTGTGCTTCATAACCAAAGAAGCCATGACGAACCTGAGAAGCGAGATCAAGCAAGCTTAACCCTAAGGCTTCCGCTTCAGGTTTGATCTGTAGGCGAATCTCACTAGAACCTGACGAGAAGTTATCAGATACATCGTAAAGACCATTGTATAACGCGAGCTTTTCTTTTAACTCTTCAGAAGCAGACGTTAGCGCATCTAAATCATCCGATGCTAGCTCAAATGTCACAGTATTGGTTTGAGCGCCCCCTCCCGCGTCAAACGAGAGCTTGTTGACTCCGACTAACGTTGGTAGTTCTGCTCGCCATTTATCCGCAATCTGAACCCCATCGATTTGGCGATCTTCCGCTTTAGATAGCTCAACAAAAAACTCAATGTTAGTGAGTGAGGCTTTCACAACAAGATAGTGGTCGACAACGGAATGCCCAAACTCTTCCGTCACTTTTTCATCCATCTGATGAAGAGATTTCTCGATCAGCTGCGCCGTTTCAATTGTGCGTGCTTCCGAAAAAGCGGGCTCCATTTCTAATGTGACATGGATATAATCTGAAGGCATATCAGGGAAAAACACCCAACGAACCTTACCGCTCATCACTAACGCGACTGAGAGCATTAACACACCGAAAAATACCGCCAATACTCGATACCGATATTGAATACACAGCTCTAGGAATGGTTTATACCGCTCCACAACAAACCGATTTACTTCTCCATTAAAAGCTTGTTTCGCTTTCACAAATCGATTCGGTTTCTTATTCGGATTTAGCTTCATGTGTGCCAAGTGCGCTGGCAATATTAGCTTTGATTCAATCAGTGAGAAAACAAGGCAGAGAATCACGACCCAAGCAACGGCTTCACTCAGGCTTTTCATCGGCCCAGAGATCATCAACATAGGAATAAACGCCACCATGGTAGTCAATACACCGAACGTCGCGGGCGTTGCTACTTTACGAACACCTGTTACGACGCTATCAACGCTATGACCATTTTTTTCAATTTCTTGCGCCGCACTTTCACCGGTCACTATCGCATCATCAACCACAATGCCCAACACCAAAATAAAGGCGAACAGACTGACCATGTTGAGTGTGACGCCAAATGGCGGATGAGGCATTAAGAAGAACGCGCCAAGGAAACAGACAGGAAGACCCATCATGACCCAAAAGGCCAGCTTTACATTCAAAAACAGCGCTAATATCGCAAACACAAGGATCGCACCAAACACGATGTTCGAAATCATCATGTCGAGTCGGCCATCAAGGTAGTGTGTAAGATCTAACCAACTGTCCATAAACACGCCATCGGGTAGCGCTTTCTTATGCTCATCTAACCATGCATTGACCTGTGTGGAAATCTCAACGGCATCTTGGCTATCAACACTATTTACTTGAATAATGGCAGCAGGATAACCATTAAAACGAACGTAGTTATCCCAATCGATAAAACCATCTTGAACATCAGCGACTTGAGATAATAAAATTCGACTGCCATCTGCATTGGCAGCAACAACAATATTGGTAAAATCACTTTCTCGGTAGGCTTGCGCCTTAGTGCGAAGCAAAATATTGCCGTCATCAGCTCGAATTGAACCACCAGGAAGATCAAATGAAGAACGCTGAACAGCTTGAGCAACTTCGTTGAACGTTAGTCCGAATTCACGTAACTTTTGTTCGCGAACTTCAATCGCAATTTCGTAATCTAACGCACCAATAAGATCCGCACTCGATACTGCGGGTAGTGATGTGAATTCATCGCGAGTCTGCTTAGCCAGCTCTTTCATTTCATGGTCGGTTAAATCACCATAAATTGAGACAAACATCACCAAGTTCTTCGGCTTTATTTGGAAAATATTGGGGTTTTCAATGCTATCGGGAAAGGTCGAAATAGAGTCAACTTCTAGCTTAATTTCATCTAAAATATCTTTTGGCTTGTAACCTGAGTCCACCTCAACGGTCACTGTACCTACACTGTCTGCTGCCACCGAAGAGAGCTGCTTGATACCACGAATATCTTTGATCGCCTCTTCGATTTTGATATTAATGCCTTCTTCAATCTCCTGAGGCGCAGCTCCGGGGTAGGCAACTGTTACTTGAACAAAGTTAGTTTCAATCGTTGGGAAAACTTCTTTATTGAGAGTAAATACGCTAAACAAACCACCAATAATCAATAACCACATGATGAGGTTTGCTGCTACTGGGTTATGAGCAAACCACGCTATGATGCCACGTTGCTGACTCATTACTCACTCTCCTGAGCATTAATAATGGTGACCGTTTGATCGGCTTTGTACTGACTAATCGGCGTCAACGATATTCTTTCTCCATCGGTGAAGCTTGATTGTATGTAGGCAAATTCTTCATCTTGGCGAATGATATTAACGTTCCTAGGTTCGAGTTGTTCTTCGCTATTAACCACATAGGCCTCGCCATTTCGTACAAGGTTTCGCGGCAGTACGACAACATCTTCAACCGTATTTGCTACTACTTGCGCAGTAACATAGCTGCCAAACTTCAAAGACGGCTGAATGCATGAGGGCTGCTCAAGGCAATATGGGTCTTCAATTTCGGCAATTAAGTTGAACATACGGGAATTGCGGTCAATAACACGCTCACTTCTCGCTATCACGGCTGGGTAATCAAACTTCTGCCCTGCATATCGAACTTGCAGCATACCTGATAAAGAGACGTCATCATTGATTGGCAGGTAAGCAAGGTCGTTATTGGAAATAGGCAGTGAGACTTCTGCTTGCTTAGTATCATAAATGTCGGCGATTGGTGCACCGACAGTTAAGTACTCACCTAAACTGGCATGACGCTCACTCACTAAACCGTCAAAAGGGGCCCGAATAACGGTTCTTTGAACATTACGAATAGCACGCTTAACAGCGGCCTGTGCAAACTTCACATTCGCTTTTTCTCGTTTTACCTGTGGAACCCGTAAACCCAATTTTGGCGCTTTTCCCTCGCCAACGTGAGCCCAATCTCGCTTAGCAACTTCTGCTCTAGCCAGTTCTTCTTCTAGCAATGCTTTCGCCTGAGCAAGTGATGCCTTAGCCTGCTCTAAATCGGCTTCATAATCAGAGGGGTCGATATTAGCCAGTACTTGACCTTTTTTAACCAAGCCACCCACCAACAAATCAGGCGCTAACATGACGATTCGGCCTGAGATTTCACTCACAATTTTGGATTGATATTTCGGTTCAACAAAACCGTAAGAATCGACGTGAAAAGTAACGGTTTTAGGATTGGCTTCTAATACTTCGATACGAAGTACTGTTGGCTCAATAGCTATCTGCTCGGGTTCTTCTTTAGTCGCGATAAGTATCTTAGATGCAATAAAAAACAGACCTAGAATGATAAGCGGCGCAGCCCTTCTAGCTATGAGTGCTAAATTCATGAAAATCCTTAAATGGGAAAGCAATAATTAGTTTGAATTGTGATGAAAAAATCACGCAGTATTATTCCAGTATATAACGACTGATACCCTGCTCTTCCTCAATAATACGCTTTTGCTATTGTCTCGTCTTGAATACATAGATAAAAAAAAGCCACTGATAAGAATCAGTGGCTTTTGAACCAATAACTTGCCAAAGGCAAGCTAACTGTATTTCTATATGATAAGAATCGTTACAGCATCTTACGTGCAGCTTCTACTACAACTTTGATTGAACGCGCTTCTGTCGTCTTCAACGTTGCGTGATCTGGTGTCTCTTTTTGAGTACGGTTGATAATTACACCCGCAACACAGCCAGCTTTCAAGCCAGAGCTTGCACACATGGTTAGTAGCGTTGCTGATTCCATTTCAAAGTTCAACACGCCCATGTCTTGCCACTCTTGCATCGAACCTTGGAAACGCTTAACTACGCGACCAGAGAATGTATCGTAACGCTCTTGACCTGGGTAGAACGTATCGCTTGAAGCAGTTACACCCATGTGTACATTTGCACCTGACTCTTCAACGGCTGCTTTCATTGCTGTTGCGACTTCGAAATCAGCTACTGCAGGGAACTCCATTGGAGCAAAGTGTAAGCTTGCGCCGTCTAAACGAACTGAACCTGTTGAGACAATCATATCACCCACATTCACATGCGGTTGAATTGCGCCAGTAGTACCGACACGTAGGAAAGTACGAACACCTAGCTGCGCAAGCTCTTCAACAGCGATAGACGTTGATGGGCCACCAATACCTGTTGAACAAACTACAACTGGTTTTCCATCTAGTTCAGCACGATAAAGCGTATATTCACGATGGCTTGCTAGAAAAACTGGATTCTCCATCTCTTCAGCAATTTTTTGTACACGTGCAGGATCACCAGGGATAATAGCAAGTGTTGCGCCTTGTAGATCAGCTTCAGTAATACCTAAGTGGAAAACAGCTTGAGACATAAGTCACTCCTTTTGCAGCTTGTTCAGCTATGGTTTATTCGTTAATTGGACGAACTGTAGGTTTATTGTTCACAGGGTTACTGTATCTAACCTCACCACAACAAAGAGTGATCACAATCACAACCAAAACTCACTAGTGACATTTCATTTCACAGAAAAACGATTGGCATCACACTTTAAGTTCAAGATTGAACAATTGGTTTCATAAAATTGATAGCCACTTCGATTTGAAGTGGCTATCAAATTACATCGTTTATACTTTTCACCGATAGAGTTATGAAAGTGCCATCATGACCTAATCACTAAACTTCGATTTAAACTTCAATAATCGAAGCGCGTTTAATGTCACTAATGCTGTTGCTCCACTATCCGCCAATACCGCAACCCAAAGCCCTGTAATACCCAATAAGCTAGTGACCAAAAATACGGACTTTAAACCAAGTGCCAAAAATACGTTTTGTCTAATGTTAGCGAGCGTCGCTCTCGAAAGCTCAATCATGCCCGACAATTCAACCAATCGGTTATGAGTAATAGCGGCGTCGGCTGTTTCTAGTGCAACGTCTGTGCCACCACCCATCGCTATACCGATACTGGCCGCTTTCATCGCAGGCGCATCATTGATGCCGTCCCCAACCATCGCGACATTGTCGTTTTGAGAGAGTTGTTCAACATAACTCACTTTATCTTGAGGAAGTAAGCTAGCTTTGAAATCGATATCGATTAACCCACTGATCGCCTGCGCACTTCGAGGGTTATCACCGGTTAACATAATTGAGTTAATACCAAGAGATTGAAGTGCTTTCACCGCCTGTTTTGCGTCTTCTCTAAGCGTATCTTGCCAAGCAATGATGCCAATGCATTCCATATTGCCTTTAATGGCGACGACAACCGTTTTACCTTCGTCTTCTAGCTTCTCTATCGTTGCTACGGTTTGATTATCTAATTCAAAGTCAATCTTACTTGGGGCACTCACTTGATAGTGCTTACCATTCACAACGCCGCGGACACCACTGCCAATCAAGGCTTGTTTCTCAGTTGCCTCAGGCAGTGAAATCCCCATACTCTCAGCTCGTTTCACTAGTGATACAGCCAGAGGATGGCTTGAACCCACTTCAATCGCACCGACCACTTCGAGTAGTGTCGACTCTTGCCAATGATCAAACGCAATAACATTCGTCACTTCAGGTTTACCCTTAGTTAGGGTGCCAGTTTTATCGAATGCTACGGTTTGTATTTTACCAAGTTGCTCTAATGCCGCTCCGCCTTTAATCAGTGCACCTCTACGCGCTGCCGCGGCAAGGCCAGAAGTTATAGCTGCAGGTGTTGAAATAACTAAAGCACATGGACACGCGATAAGCAGCAAGGCTAAACCACGATAGATCCATGTTTCCCATGGCTGTGAAAATAGCAGAGGAGGCATAGTAATAACGGCTAACGCGACAACCATCATTAACGGCGTGTACCAACGGCTGAATTTATCTAAAAAACGCTCTAACGGTGCTTTGCGTGATTCCGCTTCTTCAATCAAATGAAGAATTCGATCAATCGCATTTTCACCTTGTTTTGAGGTAATAGTGAAACGAACGACTCTATCCGCTACAACTGCTCCCGCCATAATAGCTTCGCCTTTATAACGTTCGACAGGGATAGATTCGCCCGTTAGCGCACTTTCATCAAAACTAGCGGCTTCGTCATGAAGCGTACCGTCTGCTGGAAGCCTAGCACCGGGAGAAACCTCAATGACATCACCAGGGTTAAGCTCGCTTACTGAGACATCAACACGTTTACCATCAACAATTTTCGTTGCGGTTTCTGGAACTAAAGCCATCAAAGCTTGAACACCACTTCTTGCTCTTGATGCAGCAAAAGCTTCTAAACGTTCCCCGATAAGAAACAGTAGTAATACCATCGCCGCTTCAACGGTTTCGCCAAGATACAAAGCGCCTAGGGCAGCAACGCTCATCAGTGTTTCAATCGAAAAAGGGGTTCCGGATTTAGCCAGCAACAGGGCTTTCTTCCCAATCGGGTACAAACCAGCTAAACAGGTAAAAACAAATAACCATTCACTTACTTGAGGAAGTGTCGGCTTAATTAGTGCGGCGAACACCATCGCTAAAGCAATGGCGATAATTTTGATGTTTTGCTTAATGACTGACTGCCAACCCATTTGAACCTCAGGCTTTGCAGTATTGTTTGGAGAGGTAAAGGTAAAGCCTGCATTGATCACGGCTTGTTCAATGCTATTGACGATTGATGGGTCGTTAAATTTTGTGACCAATTTCTCCGTCGCGAATAGAACTTTAGATTCTACAATGCCATCGATTTTATTAACGGCTGTTTCTACTTTTCTTGCACATGCCGGACAATCCATTCCTTCGATTTTCCAGCTTTGGCTCAATAACGTTTGTGCTGTTTCTTTAACAGGTGAAGCAGTAGATGTGGATCCACCGGACTCACCTTCCTCGTCATTAGGGCTCGCGCCACTGTCACAAGAGTCGGAAGCACAGCAACCAGATTCTGATGTCGCAACGCCTGCCATTTGAATTGAGTTTATTTTAGGGGCAGCGCAAGAGCTGCTTGCTGTTGCAACTGGCGCTACCTTATTAGAGCGGCAACCCGCATGTTTTGTGCACATATTGTTCTCTCCGTAATCCATGTTCAAAGAATGAGCTATGTTTACAGAAAGTATAAACCTTTGAGCCTACTCCAAGGTCAAACGGTTTATTTCGTTTTATTGGTTTTTTTTACATCAGGCTGAATGACGGCCATTAACTCTTCATCGATAATTGCATCATCAATTAAAACAGCATCATGTGTGCAAAAAGGTTGAGAGTTAACACAGGTAAATGAAGGGTCATCATCTATTTCTGGCTCTTGTCCCTGCATCATTCCGGCAATGTGTTTTCTCAACATAAACATCGCAATGACACCAAATACAATCGTACCTACCGCTTGCCCATACAGAACACCTAGTGCACCAAACCACTGCGCACCAAAGTAGACAAAAGGTAATGTTCCAATGGTTGCTTTACCTAGGTTAAGTGCCGTTGAATACAATGGCTTACCTAAATTATTAAATGAGGTATTGGCAACGAACAAGGTCCCATTAAACACAAAGCTTATCGCCACGTAAGTACAAAAAGCAGCAACAATAATGGCCGCATCACCCTCAAGGCTAAACATAGCAACAATCAGATCTTGAGCAAAATAGAGAACAGCACAAACAATTAGGGTGTACGTCGTCGTCACAATTAGCGAGTTGTTCAGCGTTTCTTTTACCCTATCAAAACGCTCCGCACCGAAATTCTGCCCGATAATAGGTCCGACTGCGCCAGAAAGAGCAAAAATAACCGCAAAACAGACTGGAATAAGGCGCCCTATCACCGCATAGCCTGCGACAAAGTTCTCACCAAACTGTGCGATTGAAGAAGTCACTATCGCGTTGCCCACTGGTGTTGCAATATTTGTAATGATCGCAGGTACGGCAATGGCCAAAATGACTTTTAAATTGCGTTGCCATACGACAAACGAAGGTCTTGCGACCAACTTATGAACCTTTATCAGTGGATACAGAGAAAAGAACAGTACAGTGAAACGGGCAATAACCGATGCTAGGGCAGCACCTTCCACATTCCAACCAAAGCCAAAGATAAATAACGGATCTAATACCGCATTCACTAACCCTCCCGATAAGGTCGCCCACATTGACCGCTTTGCATCACCCGCCGAACGTAATCCTGCGCCCGCAGCCATCGCCAGGGCAATCACTGGTCCACTAGGTAACAGTATCTCTAGATAAGCTTGAGCCCTTTCCGCTGCAAATCCCTGAGCGCCAATCAGCGCAAGTAACTCTGGGATATAAACATACATCAGCGCACAAACAATCGAGCTAATAACGAAAGCTGTCGTCATAATGCTAGCACTGAGCTGCCGCGCATAATCACGTTTCTTAGAACCAATGGCCTTCGAGACCAATGCCCCCATCGCAATGGAAGTTCCAATCGATATTGATGTTGAGAAGAACACTAAACTACCAGCGAACCCAACAGCAGCAGCCAATTCAACTTGACCGAGCATACTAATAAACAGCATATCAAGCAGATCGACGACAAAAAGTGCCATCAAACCAACAGACCCCGCACCAGACATGACAAGGATATGCCTCATCGTTGAGCCTTCGACAAATTTAGCGGTCTGGTTTGACATCATGTTCTCCTAGAGCATTACTTTAAGTAAAAAGAAAGGCGCATTAAATTATGCGCCTTACATTTTGTTACTTTTATAGATTAGCTACAAACTATCACACAGGATGCTTAAAGCAATCATCAATACTCTTTCCGATTGCGCGCAGAACATCACGACGACTGATTATTCCGACCAATTTTTCGTTATCAATTACCGGATACACCTTAGGTTTACCAACTTTCATTTTGTCGGCCATCTCTATAATGGTTGTTTCTGGTGACACCGAGAGCACTTCTTGGTGCATACAATCACTCACTAGGTGCGTGTCTTGGCAGAAATAGCTCACCTTTACCAGCTTATCGAGTAAGTCTTGCTCAGATAGAAAACCGATCACTTTTTCCTGATCATCTATAACTGGACCACCAAGATGCGTACATTTCATTACTTTCTGTAAGGCCACACTTAACGACATGTCGGGCTTAAATGTTACCGCCTGAAGCGTCATATAGTCTTTTACTCTTTGTGATTCCATAACTTACTCCTTAAGCTACAATTTTTACTGCGTATAAGGTAATTGTTGTCTAATTTCTTGATTTTACTAAATGGTTTTGGCCAATTTTATCAATAGATTTTTCCTATTAATCGGTTAAGCCCCATGTGGCCTGACTTCTAACTAAATGACTTAGCCACTATTTTTCTGTTCTTGTGCGATATCTCTCATTGTAATCACGCTGCTTACCAGTGAAACGCCGAAGGGAACACAGTAAGTTAGAACCGCTTTTAGCCATTGAATGGCCACGCCACCAAAGATTGCGTCGTATTGATTAATGATATTCAGCAATGTTCCGACGACCAGCGCAATCAACACAGCACGTTTAATCATTTTCCTGCTTACCACGCCTTAAACTCCCCTTTGCTCACCTTTCTCTAGTATGGCAAAACTATTGATCTCATCTTGTGCTGCATGATCAAAAAAGGTTAACCGAAGTTAACCTTTATCTAAGCATTTTCCATGCCTGCTATTTGTTATTCCACCGCTCTGCAGCTTGAGCATCTGAGTCTCTCGATTCCACCCAGCGAGTTTCTTCCGTGGTCCGTTCTTTTTTCCAAAACGGAGCTTTGGTTTTAAGATAATCCATAATGAACTCACACGCTTCAAACGCTGCACCTCTATGTGCACTAGAGACGCCGACAAAGACAATTTGATCACCAATATCGAGATCGCCCACACGATGAATCACACGTAAGTTTAATAACGGCCACCGGCTTTCTGCCTGATCGCAGATCTCTGACAGGGCTTTTTCAGTCATGCCAGGGTAATGCTCTAGCGACAGTCCGGTTACGTTATCGCCCAAGTTCATATCGCGAACCTTACCAATAAACGTAACAACAGCTCCGGACTGAGTGCCCTTGGCTAAATAGTCGTATTCATCCGCAACAGAAAAATCGCCATATTGGACGCTAACTCGGTTATCCATCTTTAACCTCCAGTAACAGGAGGAAAGAAAGCGACTTCATCACCATCAACAATTGATGAATCAAGCGGAACAATAGACTGATTCACGGCAGCTAATAGCTTGCCTTCTTCAAGAGCAATGTCCCACTTTCCTTCTTGTTGCACTAAGTGAGCACGTACTTGTTCTACTGTATCAAACGTCGCGTCCAATTCGACACTATCAACACCCACCAACTCGCGAGTCTGAGCAAAAAAGAGAACCTTAATCATGACTCCACCTTAAAGTGACCAGATTTACCGCCACTTTTCTCAAGCAGACGTACTTGCTCTATAACAATGTCTTTTTGTACGGCTTTACACATGTCGTAAATAGTCAGAGCAGCAACCGACGCAGCGGTTAATGCTTCCATTTCAACGCCAGTCTTACCGGCCAATTTACAAACAGATTCAATACGTACTTTATTCTCAGCTTCTAAGGCTTCCAACTGAACTTCTACTTTCGTCAGTAACAGAGGGTGACATAGTGGGATTAGGTCCCAGGTCTTTTTAGCCGCCTGTATACCAGCAATACGCGCGGTAGCAAACACGTCACCTTTATGGTGCTGACCTGAAACGATCAAGTTAAGTGTCTCTGCCGACATAGAAACAAAAGCCTCCGCTCTTGCTTCACGAACGGTTTCTGCTTTAGCCGATACATCAACCATGTTGGCTTCGCCCGACGCATTAATATGTGTTAATTCGCTCATAGTTGACTCCTCTATACCGAAAGATGCGGCATAAAGTTACATGGGCGATGGCTTGCATCCAATTGCTGTTTGATGATCTTAGTCCACGCTGTACGACAAGCACCAGTTGATCCTGGCATAGCGAAAATCACCGTATGATTAGCAAACCCTGCAATTGCGCGAGATTGAATCGTCGAAGTGCCAATCTCTTCATAAGAGACTGTGCGGAACAGCTCACCAAAACCTTCTACTTGCTTGTCAAACAGAGGAACAAGTGCTTCAGGGGTGCTATCACGAGAGGTAAAACCGGTACCACCAGTAATGACAACTGCTTGAACCGATTCATCAGCAATCCACTGTGAAACAATTGCACGGATCTTGTACATATCATCAATCACGATTTGTTTGTCTACAACATTGTGGCCTGCTTCTTTAGCCTGCTCAGCTAAGTAACCGCCTGATGTGTCATTTTCTTCTGTGCGAGTATCTGAAACGGTAAGGACTGCGATATTTGCTGCTTGAAATTTGCTTTCTGCGTGACCCATTTGTTCACCTATTTTTAAGTTTTTAATAATTCGTCTGTGAGGCGTGTATGTCGAACGCGCAATGGCGCTCACCCTCTAGTTGACCACTAAAAGTCAACTAGCCACCAATCGACGCTAAATGAGGAGTAATTCCTGAATTGCCATCATGTAAGAAATGGCTCTGTGATTTGTTTTGCAACTGCTGTGAGATGCGAGCCATGAGCGCATTTTGTTGCAAATCGCTCTCTAATAAGTCGCGTAACTCTACGCCGTGATCACCGAACAAGCACATATGTAGCTTGCCTCGCGCAGAGACTCGTAATCGGTTACAGCTCTCACAGAAGCTTTTTTCGTAAGGCATAATGAGCCCTATTTCACCTTGATAATCAGGATGAACAAAAACCTGAGCAGGGCCATCATTAACGGCGCGGACCTTTAAAATCCAACCGTTGGCAATCAGCTGATTACGTATTGCGACACCAGAGACATGGTGCTTATTGAAAAGGTCGTCCATCTCACCGGTTTGCATCAGCTCAATGAAGCGGAGTTGAATCGGGCGGTCTTTAATCCAATTAAGAAAACTTGGCAGCTCGTGCGCATTAAGGTCTTTCATCAATACGACATTGACTTTCACCTGTGAGTAACCCACTTCAAAAGCCCGATCGATTCCACCCATCACTTGAGTAAATTTATTTTCGCCCGTGATTTGATGAAACATGCGAGGGTCTAGGCTATCGAGGCTCACATTGATATGGGTAAGACCAGCTTGCTGCCAGTCTGCGACCTGCTTTTCCATACGGTAGCCATTGGTCGTCGTTGCCACTTTTTCAATACCAGAGGTTGAAGAAACGGCATCAATGATATCAATAAAGTCTTTACGTAGGCTTGGCTCACCACCAGTAATGCGTACTTTAGATGTACCGCATTCGGCAAAAGCTGAAACGACACGTTTCACTTCAGGAACGGTTAAAAAAGATGAGTTTTTCTGCCCCGAAGGCTTATAACCATCAGGTAAACAGTAATTACATTTGAAGTTACAGACGTCTGTAACAGATAGCCGCAAGTAATAAAACTTGCGGTTAAATTGATCTTCGAATTGTTGCGCCACGGAACACCTTTCCAAATACGGGAGGCGGAATCATTTCTAATTCAACCCTGGTGACTGTTAGTCACTGGCTCATTCCGCTTATCCTTACCGACGTGGTGAACTTAGCTAAATGAGCTCGGAGTTATGGCAACCAGTGCAGCTAAAGCACACCACTGGTAGCTGTTTTATAAAATACTTAATATTTCAATACGATTCTACCCTCGCGGTCAAAAAATTATCGTCCCGAACAAAAATAACCACTTTTGAGTATTTAAAGCCTCATAATTACACTAAATTTATAGAGATATAGCGGAGTTGACTTAGTATCGACCCAAATAAGGCGAAATATGCGAAACAACGCCCCTACAGAAAGAAGAATGACATGACTTTATACTCATCTAAAAAAGTGGTTGCCATTGGTGGCGGTCACGGATTAGGTCGAATGCTTGCCGCGCTTAAAGATTTTGGCTCTAATGCTACGGGAATTGTTACCACGACAGATAACGGTGGTTCAACAGGCCGAATTCGCCATTGCCAAGGCGGAATAGCATGGGGAGATACTCGAAATTGTATCAATCAGCTCATTACCGATCCTTCCATTAGTTCAATGATGTTTGAATATCGATTCAAAGGCGCTGGCGAGTTAGATGGACACAACCTTGGTAATCTAATGTTAACGGCTCTTGATAATCTATCAGTTCGTCCATTTGAAGCGATTCAGCTAATTCGAAATATGCTCAAAGTCGATGTAAATATCGTGCCGATGTCTGAGCACCCTTCCGATTTAGCGGCTCTCTCTACGGAAGGTAAATGGGTTACAGGCGAAACAAACGTTGATGAGATGACCGATGACCTGATGCGATTAGATTTATCACCTGAAGTGCCCGCAACTAAAGAAGGTGTTCTCGCTATTGAAGACGCGGACTGCATCGTTTTAGGACCAGGAAGCTTTTTGACCAGCATTATGCCGCCACTACTCTTACCTGAAATTGGAAAAGCCATTGCAGCAAACAACAAGGCTAAATTGGTTTTTGTCGAAAACTTGTCGCCAGAGTACGGCCCTGCTGGACGAATGAGTTTAAAACAGAAGTTAGAGTGGTGTGAGAGAGCTTGCCAAGGTAGGAAGATAGACGTTGTACTTGGTGATACGCCTCATCCTGAGATCGATAAAGATTGGTACTGTTTGACCACCGAGCTTGCTTCACCAAATCGAGATTGGCGACATGATAGAAGCAAACTTCAATCTGCGGTAGAAGAGCTGATTAACCGTTAGTTCGCTAGCCGTAACTAACGAGTGCTAAATAACGCATCTTTTACCTTTTCGATGTTATTTAGCACTAATGCTCGCTATTTGGCTACGAGTGACTGATAAGCTTCTCTGGTGGTATCGAGAATTTTAATCATCTGAGCAGCATCAACAACGGGGTTGAGTTCTATGCCTGCTTTTATTTTGCTATCTAAATCGATAGAAAACTGGCATAGCTTATCGGCTCCGAAACTTGCGGCACTGCTTTTTAGCGCGTGACTTATTTCCCTTAGGTAATCTGCCTTATCTAACCCTTCTTCGTCGAGAAGCGTTTTCATATACAGATTCAATTCACCAAGAAATATATCCAATAATACGGGTACATTTTCTTGTCCAATCTCATTCGAGAGTCGCTCGATTTTTTGGCTGTTTAATATATCCATCGTTACTTGTCACTGTTCCATACTTGCAATTTTCTATAAATCGTTGATGGACTGACATCCAAATATCCGGCTGCCCGCGGTATATTCCCTTCACACGCTTCAATAGCTTGTTCAATCGCTGTTTTTTCCGTGAGCCATAGCGGGAAAATTTCATGCACTGATACTTGCTCTTTAACGCTTGGCTGAACGCGAATCTGGTTATCGATCGGTAAATTCAGCGGTGGTGGTAGCATGTTTAGAGTGATCTCTTTACCATTATTGAGTACCACAACATTTCGCAATACATTCTGTAATTGCCTTACGTTACCGGGCCATTCAAAGCGATTGAAACACTCCACGACCTCTGGCGATAAACGTACAAACCCTTTACCTTCTTCGTTAGACATGAACCCCAATAAAGAATAGGCTATTTCAATCACATCTTCACCACGCTCTCTAAGTGGCGGTAAATTCAAAGGAATAACGTACAAACGGTAGTAGAGATCCTCTCTAAAGCGACCTTCTTGGACTTCCTTCCACGGGTCTCGATTGGTCGCACATACAAAACGAACATCGACACTTTTCATTTTCGATGAACCGACTTTCTGAAACGTGCCTGTTTGTATAAAGCGTAACAATTTTGTTTGTAAGTCGAGATCCATTTCACACAGTTCATCAAGAAATAGTGTACCGCCATCGGCTGCCTCTGCTGCGCCTTGCCTATCGGTAGCCGCGCCAGTAAATGCGCCTTTTACATGACCAAATAACTCACTTTCAATAAGGTCTTTAGGAATGGCGGCACAGTTGATCGCAATAAAGGGCTTGTCACCCCGTTTGCTCGCCGCGTGAATCGCTTCTGCACACACTTCTTTACCAGTACCACTCTCGCCTGTAATAAAGATACTCGCTTTACTCATGGCTGCGGAATCGATCGTCCGGTAGACGGCTTGCATAGTTTGACTACTGCCAATAAAGCCTTGGTAATTCTGATTGCCGGGATAATCTTCTTTATTCTTGAGCTTACTCGCTTTGCGAATGGCGTTATTCACCGTGACACGCAACCGATCCGCTTCACACGGTTTAATTAGGAAATCCTGTGCGCCCAAACGCATTGCTTCAACGGCCGTATCAATAGAGCCATGAGCAGTCATAAATATAACAGGTACATCAGGGTGGATGTGTTTTACGCTCTCAAGTACATCCATGCCCGTCATATCCGGCAGTCGTAAATCGAGAAGTATAAGGTCTGGTGTGCGATTTTTTAAGCTATCAATAGCATCGCGCCCTGTACCGACAATGTTAATGTCGAGACCAAGAGGAGTCAGGTAGGATCGATAAAGAGCAGCGACGGACGCCGTATCTTCTACCATCAATAAATATTTTGATTTGTGAACATCTGATAATTGCTGCATAACCTAGCCAATAGTTATTTGCATTTTCCTAAATAATTGCATTACGAATTGCATTTTGCAAATGGCGACCACAAATATAACACTAAAGGGCTAGGTTTGTGGCGAATATCATGAATTTTTACTGGTCTAAAAGATGCTTCTATCATTATGACCTTAACAGGTCACCTAGCCAACTGACGTTGTTAGTGGATACAATATCCACAAATTACAGCCAATAGACTTATTTATCTATTGGCTTTTTTTTGCCTGCTCAGCCCTTTCTAGCACTAGTAGTACCTCTAGCTAGTGGTTATAAACTGTTTTAGCTATTAGTTATAAACTGCTCTCGTAATTTACCTATTTGATCCCGTTTATCAGCGGCAAGTTCAAACTCTAAATCTTGAGCATGTTGATACATCTGAGCTTCCAATTTAGCGATCTCTTTATCCAATTCTTGTGGAGTGAGTACATTGTATGCCATTGAAGGCTCGGCCACTTTAGACAGCGGCACCTGCTTATTCGCCTTCTGGTTTCTTGTCTTAGCAATATCACCAATTTCCATAATGTCTTTCACACTACGCTTTAAAGCTCGCGGGACAATACCTTGCGCTTCATTATGTGCTTGTTGCTTTTCGCGACGACGATTCGTTTCATCCATCGCTTTTTTCATCGACTTAGTAATCCGGTCACCGTATAGAATCGCTTTACCTTCAAGGTTACGTGCTGCACGACCAATGGTCTGTATTAATGAACGCTCAGAACGTAAGAAGCCTTCTTTATCTGCATCTAAAATAGCAACGAGGGAAACCTCTGGCATATCCAAGCCTTCTCGAAGTAAGTTAATACCCACTAACACATCAAATTCACCCAGACGTAAGTCGCGTATGATCTCTACTCGTTCAACAGTATCAATATCAGAGTGAAGGTAACGTACTTTGACATCATGCTCGGTCAAATACTCGGTTAAATCCTCAGCCATTCTTTTCGTTAATGTTGTAACGAGTACCCTTTCATCTTTCTTAGAGCGAATGCGAATTTCAGATAATAGATCATCCACCTGAGTCGCAACAGGGCGCACTTCAAGCTGCGGATCTAATAGTCCTGTAGGGCGTACAACTTGATCTGCAATGTCATCGGCTGACTTTTCTAACTCATAGTTTCCTGGAGTCGCTGAAACGAAAATGGTCTGTGGCGCTAGCGACTCAAACTCTTCAAACTTTAACGGTCGGTTATCAAGAGCAGAAGGCAGTCGGAAGCCAAATTCAACTAAGGTTTCTTTACGTGATCGGTCACCTTTAAACATTGCCCCTATCTGAGGGACGGTTACGTGCGACTCATCAATAATAAGCACACCATTGTCTGGTAAATAATCGAACAATGTTGGAGGCGGCTCGCCCTCTTTTCGTCCACTTAAATAACGAGAGTAGTTTTCGATACCAGAACAGAAACCAAGTTCATTCATCATCTCTAGATCAAATTGTGTTCTCTGGCTAATCCTTTGCTCTTCAAGCAGTTTATTGTTATCCAACAGGTAGGTTTGTCGCTCTTTTAAATCGACTTTTATGTGTTCAATGGCATCTAGAATTCGATCTCGAGGAGTTACATAGTGAGTTTTGGGATATATCGTATAGCGAGCTAAATCACGTTGTTTAATTGCACCTGTTAGGGGATCAAATACACTAATGCAGTCGATTTCATCATCAAACATTTCGAGTCTAACTGCATCTTGTTCTGACTCTGCGGGGAAGATATCAATAACCTCTCCACGCACTCTAAATTGCCCCCGTTCAAAAGCGACATCATTTCGTGAGTATTGGAGCTCTGCCAAGCGGTGCAAAATATCACGCTGATTCATGACATCGCCACGAGTAACGTGAAGCATCATTTTTAGATATGATTGAGGATCACCCAAACCATAAATGGCCGAAACTGAAGCAACGATAATGGCATCTTTTCTTTCTAAAAGTGCTTTCGTTGCGGATAAACGCATCTGTTCAATGTGTTTATTAACAGATGAGTCTTTTTCAATAAACGTATCCGTCGTTGGAACGTAAGCTTCTGGCTGATAGTAATCGTAGTAAGAAACAAAATACTCAACAGAGTTATTGGGGAAAAACGACTTCATCTCGCCATATAATTGAGCAGCAAGCGTTTTATTTGGTGCAAGTAAGATAGCCGGGCGTTGAGCCTCAGCAATAACATTCGCTAAGGTAAATGTTTTTCCTGATCCCGTAACCCCAAGCAAGGTCTGATGAGCCAGGCCAGAATCTAAACCATCAAGTAGCTTCTCAATGGCGGCTGGTTGATCGCCTGCTGGTTGATAATCAGACTTTAAATTAAACACTTTACTCATCTTTTCCCCACTTCAATGACATCTCATTTTCATCATTGTCGCTGTATGTATATACACCTGCAATAATTATATTTTGATATCTTATAAAAAACACATTTGAATCTATAGAAATGCCAATTTGTGAGATCATTAGACTAGATATCCCTACCTCAGTCTGATATTATCTTTCGCCCTGCACCAAGAACACCATGAAACTAACCTCTGTTTTATTCACATGATTTCCCCATTTTTGCGTAGATGATCAAATATTCTTTGTTTTAGTTGTACTATGACATTACCGCTTTCTCTTACCTTTTCTAAAAATTAATCTTAAATAACAATCCGTTAGAGCAATCTCTCTTTGTCGCTAGCATTAGAGTAATAACACCACCAAAGCGGGTCAAAGGTTGTTTTACCACTTAATTAACACACTTATCCACAATTTTAGTGGATAAGTAAACGTAGCCCAACAACGACAAGGCATTAGAGAAAGTAAAGAAAATTCACTTAAAAAATTTAACTATTTTCTTATCCCAAAGAGTTGACACTATCAAAAGCTGTCGTTAATATTCGCCCCGCTTTACAGCAATTCCCCTTTAGTTCAGTTGGTAGAACGGCGGACTGTTAATCCGTATGTCGCAAGTTCAAGTCTTGCAAGGGGAGCCAAATTTTAAGGCCCAGTCTTTTGACTGGGCTTTTCTCGTTTTTCAACACAGAAACTCTTAATTTAACCAATCGCGTTCAGGCTGAAATCTAAGATTTCATACTAGATAATTGTCACTTTTATCAGAGCTACGCTGGCTAAAACCTTAGAACTACTAATTTTTCACTCAAAAACAGTAAAACCTTACTGATCGTCAGTTGTTATTAGCCAAGCAAAGCACGATAATATTAGGATCGGAATTTCAAATACATATAATTATGACCGAATATTTTTTGTTGTTGATTGGCACTGTGCTAGTGAACAACTTTGTACTGGTAAAGTTTTTGGGCCTATGCCCGTTTATGGGCGTATCGAAAAAACTCGAAACGGCGATTGGTATGGGGCTTGCGACCACTTTTGTGCTCACGCTTGCGTCTGTCTGTGCCTATCTAGTTGAAAACTACCTGCTAGCACCTCTAGGTATTGAATACCTTAGAACGATGAGTTTTATCTTGGTTATTGCCGTTGTTGTGCAATTTACTGAAATGGTCGTTCATAAAACAAGCCCAACGCTGTATCGATTACTTGGTATTTTCCTGCCCTTAATTACCACCAACTGCGCTGTACTTGGTGTTGCTTTGCTTAATATCATCGAGAATCACACATTCATTGAATCTATTATCTACGGATTCGGCGCAGCCGCTGGCTTCTCACTGGTTCTGATCCTTTTTGCTTCAATGCGAGAACGAATAGCTGCCGCAGATGTACCAGCGCCATTTAAAGGTGCTTCGATTGCCATGATCACCGCAGGATTAATGGCTCTAGCATTTATGGGCTTTACTGGTTTGGTGAAGTTATAATGATCACTATTGTCATTGCTGTTATTGCGCTTGTCTCTCTTGCTGCTCTGTTTGGTGCTTTGCTAGGATTTGCCTCGATAAAATTCAAAGTTAAAGCTGACCCTATTGTTGAGCAAATAGACAGTATTCTGCCACAGACTCAATGTGGTCAATGTGGTTACCCCGGCTGCCGTCCTTATGCTGAAGCTATCGCCAACGGAGACAAAATAAATAAATGTCCACCAGGCGGCCAAGCGACAATTGAAAAGCTTGCAGACCTTATGGGTGTTGAAGCAGAAGAGTCTGCCCATGACCTTGAAGAAGCAATAAAAACGGTCGCCTATATTCACGAAGATATGTGTATCGGTTGTACTAAGTGCATTCAAGCTTGCCCTGTAGACGCCATTGTTGGCGGAACTAAAGCGCTACATACCGTAATCAAAGATGAGTGTACAGGCTGTGACCTGTGCGTTGCCCCTTGCCCTACAGATTGTATTGAAATGATCCCTATAGCCCCAACGACTGACAACTGGAAATGGCAAATGAATTCAATTCCTGTCGTCAATATTAGCGACTCTGTCCTTCCGAAAAGCCAAGTGGAAGGTACTTCGAAATGAGTATGCCTTCACTGATAGAACAAATACAAACAGGGACTCTGTGGGATTTCCATGGTGGTGTTCATCCACAAGAAAATAAAACTCAATCCAATAAGTTACCTCCTATTAATACGGAGTTACCTTCAGAAGTTATTTTGCCGGTAAAGCAACACATCGGAAAGCCGGGCAACTTGATTGTTAAAGCGGGTGAAACGGTTCTAAAAGGACAGCCTCTTACAAAGTACACAACCACAATGATGCTTCCTGTTCACGCACCGACCTCCGGCGTGATCACTTCGATTGAACCAAGAACAACCAGTCACCCATCAGGTTTTAGTGAATTATGCATCGTCATCTCACCCGACGGCCAAGAGCGTTGGTGCGAGAAAAATATCATCGACAATTTTCGTAATGAGTCTGCCGACACGCTCATTGAACATATTCGTTTATCTGGTATTTCTGGTATGGGCGGTGCGGGCTTCCCTACTGCAAAAAAAATCCAATCCGGACTATCAAAAACGGATTTGTTGATTATCAACGCTGCTGAGTGTGAACCTTTCATCACGGCTGATGATGTCTTGATGCAGCATTACGCGGATGAAATCCTACTCGGTATCGAGGTTGTTGAGCATATCCTCACGCCGAAACTTACCATTATCGCCATAGAAGACAACAAACCTGAAGCTATACAAGCATTAGAGTTAGCCGCAAAAGATAAAGATATTGTTATTCGAGTTGTACCCACTAAATTCCCATCTGGTGGCGAAAAACAGCTAATCAAACTTCTCACTAATCAAGAAGTACCAAATAATGGTATCCCAGCGGATATAGGTATGTTGGTTCAAAATGTAGCCTCAATGTACGCTATTAAGCGAGCCGTTTTCGATGGTGAGCCGTTAATTGAGCGCATAGTGACTTTAACCGGCGATTGCTTTCCTCAACCGCGAAACGTATGGACCCTTATTGGTACCCCTATTGATACGTTATTGGAACAATTCAAATACAAGGCTCTAAGAAAGAACCCTAGGATTATCATGGGTGGGCCAATGATGGGCTTTACTCTTCCGCACACCCTTGTACCCATAACGAAAACAAGTAACTGTATTCTTGCCCCTAGCGCGAAAGAGCTGCCATCAAACAAATATGAGATGGAGTGTATTCGTTGCGGTCAATGTGCCGAAGTCTGTCCATCGTCTTTATTGCCACAACAGCTACAGTGGTATGCTAAATCAGAAGAGTATGAGAAATGCGCGGAGCTTAATCTTCAGGATTGTATCGAATGTGGTGCTTGTGCCTATGTTTGCCCTAGCGAAATACCTTTAGTGCAATATTACCGCCAAGCCAAAGCAGAAATTCGCTCACGTAAAGAAGAAGCTCAAGCTGCAGAACGTGCACGCCAACGCTTTGAAGAACGAAATATTCGACTAGAAAGAGCCAAAGCAGAAAGAGAGAATCGATTTAAAAAAGCGGCAGATAAACGTCGAAGCGAAATGAAAAAATCCGATGGTGACGATGCTGTCGCTGCGGCAATTGCTCGAGTTAAAGCTCAACAAGAATCCAATGCTAGCGAGAACAACACGCCCACCGCTAAACCTGCCGTTGCGGCTGCGATTGCCAGAGCTAAAGCTCAACAAGCAACGGAATCGGGTGAACCTGATAACTCAGATATGAGTCGACTGCGAGCCGAGCGAAAACAGCAAGCGAAACAGAAAAAAGCACTGATGGAGTCATCAGGAGCTGAAATGCCGACTACAGAGCAAGTTTCTTCTAACAACAACGACTCTAGCCCAGGCGATCCTAAGAAAGCTGCTATTGCTGCAGCCATTGCTAGAGCCAAGGCTCGAAAGGCTGAGCAGAGTACCGCTGGAGAAGCTGTTACACCTGAACCAACTAACTCAAGCGAAGACGACCCTAAAAAAGCCGCTGTCGCCGCTGCTATTGCTAGAGCCAAAGCTCGTAAGGCAAAGCAGAGCAAAGCTGAAGAATCCGTTAACTCTGAACCGGCTAACTCTAGCGAAGACGACCCTAAAAAAGCCGCTGTTGCCGCAGCCATTGCTAGAGCCAAGGCTCGAAAGGCTGAGCAGAGTACCGCTGGAGAAGCTGTTACACCTGAACCAACTAACTCAAGCGAAGACGACCCTAAAAAAGCCGCTGTCGCCGCTGCTATTGCTAGAGCCAAAGCTCGTAAGGCAAAGCAGAGCAAAGCTGAAGAATCCGTTAACTCTGAACCGGCTAACTCTAGCGAGAAAA
>NZ_JAKJSV010000021.1:0-19320 GCF_050337325.1 Vibrio kyushuensis | reverse complement strand
CCGTCCACAGTTCTACTTCCGTACAACTGACGTAACTGGCGATATCACGCTTCCAGAAGGCGTAGAAATGGTAATGCCTGGTGATAACATCCAAATGACTGTAGAGCTAATCGCTCCAATCGCAATGGATGAAGGTCTACGTTTCGCAATCCGCGAAGGTGGCCGTACAGTAGGTGCTGGTGTTGTTGCTAAAATCTTTGACTAATTAATTAGTTAGGTTTTCAATAATCGCATCAAAAGGGAAGCTTAGGCTTCCCTTTTTTATGCCTGTTACCAAAACGAATTTCCTTATAACAAAATTGTCTAAATAAATTGTTATTGAAAGTGGTAATAAAAACTGTTCTCATTTATATTTGAGTTTGTATTGACTGTTTTAGGTTGTTGTATGTACGTTTGCTTATGTCATGGAATCTCTGATAAGAAAATTAAGAAGTTAGTGATCGAAGAAGGGGTTTCTGATATTCGAGGTATTAAAAAATGCACAGCACTTGGTAGTCAATGTGGTAAATGTGTTCGTCCAACTAAAGAAATTATCGACGAAACGTTATCGGTTCAATTTAAGCAAGCTGTTTAAAAACGTTTCTAAGCCGCTTTATATGCTTTGAAACTTTGACTCTCTTCAGATCGGTTCTACAGTTAATAGAACCACAGAGGAGGGCTCTGCCATGAAAGGCGATCCAATCATCATTCAACATCTCAACAAAGTTCTGGGCAATGAACTCGTTGCCATTAATCAATATTTTCTTCACGCACGTATGTACAAAGACTGGGGCTTAAAACACCTCGCTGATAAAGAATATCATGAATCGATCGATGAAATGAAACACGCGGATCATCTGGTTGAAAGAATCCTCTTTCTAGAGGGGCTCCCTAATCTTCAGGATTTGGGGAAACTCAATATCGGTGAAGATGCCAAAGAAATGCTCGAAAGTGACTTAAACGTCGAAATGACGGCAATTCCAGATCTGAAAGAAGCGATAGCCTATGCAGAGAAAACTCGAGACTATGTGTCACGTGATCTTTTCCAAGATATCTTAGAAGACGAAGAAGAACACGTTGATTGGCTAGAAACACAACTCGGTTTGATTGAAATGACCGGCATCGAAAACTATCTTCAAGCACAGTTTGTCGATGAAGATGATTAACTGTACTTTTCTTAGCTGTTAAGTCGTTCAAAGATATGACATTTGAACGACTTAACTTTATAAATACTATTATTATCTGATTTTGTAACTCCTCGCGACTGTTCAACCTTTATCTATTTCACATTTCTCTTGCCTATTCTGCTTCCTTTCTGTACTATTTGCCGTCCTTAATTCTCGGTCATTTATCTTTAGTTCCTTGCTTCCTCTGGACGACCGAGCCACTCGTGGAAGCTAATAATCCGTAAGGAGCAACCAAATGCGTCATTATGAAATCGTATTCATGGTTCACCCTGATCAAAGCGAGCAAGTTGCTGGCATGATCGAGCGTTACACTGGTTCTATCACTGAAGCTGGCGGTACTATCCACCGTCTAGAAGACTGGGGTCGTCGTCAAATGGCTTACCCAATCAACAAGCTTCACAAAGCTCACTACGTTCTTATGAACGTTGAAGCTGGTCAAGAAGTGATTGACGAGCTAGAAACTGCTTTCCGTTTTAACGATGCAGTTCTACGTAACATGATCATGCGCACTAAAGGCGCTGTGACTGAACAATCTATTATGCTTAAGCAAAAAGAAGAGCGTGCTGAACGTGCTCCTCGTCGTGAAGAGCGTACAGAGCGTCCAGAAGCTAAGCCAGAAGCAGCTGCTGAGTAATTAACTTATGACCAATCGAATGGAACTTAGCGGCTCTGTCGTCAAAGAACCTATTCGAAGCCAAAGCCCTGCTGGTATCGCTCATTGCCGTTTTTGGTTAGAGCATCGTTCCACGGTGGTAGAAGCTGATTTACCGAGACAAGTTTATTGTCGTATGCCGGTAGTTGTCAGTGGGCAAAGGTCACAAGCAATAATTCAGAACTTAGTTCAAGGTAGTAATATTAAGGTAAGTGGCTTTGTCGCTTATCAGACCGGCCGAAATGGTGTGGGAAAATTAGTATTGCATGCCGACAACATAACTCAAATTTAAGATCAGGAGATAGCCCATGGCTCGTTTCTTCCGTCGTCGTAAATTCTGCCGTTTTACTGCAGAAGGCGTACAAGAGATTGACTACAAAGACGTAGCAACTCTTAAAAACTACATTACTGAAGCTGGTAAAATCGTACCTAGCCGTATCACTGGTACAAGTGCTAAGTATCAGCGTCAACTAGCTCGTGCTATCAAGCGTTCACGCTACCTAGCTCTTCTACCGTACACTGATAAGCATCAGTAAACGGTCGATTTATTAAGAAAGAGGATTAAATAATGCAAGTTATTCTACTTGATAAAATCGGTAACCTAGGTGCACTTGGCGATACTGCAAACGTTAAATCTGGCTACGCTCGTAACTTCCTTATCCCACAGGGTAAAGCAGTTATGGCAACTAAAGCTAACGTTGAAATGTTTGAAACTCGCCGCGCTGAACTAGAAGCTAAAGTTGCTGAACAGCTAACTGCTGCTCAAGCACGTGCTGATAAAGTTACTGCACTAGAAGCTGTTGTAATCGCTTCTAAAGCTGGTGATGAAGGTAAACTATTCGGTTCTATCGGTACTCGTGACATCGCTGACGCTATTACAGCGGCAGGTGTTGCAGTAGCTAAGAGCGAAGTACGCCTACCTGAAGGCGCTCTACGTAACACTGGTGAGTTCGACATTAGCATCCAACTTCACTCTGAAGTTTTTGCTACTGCGAAACTACAAGTTGTTGCTGCTGAGTAATTTCAGTATCTAGACGAATTCTTCGTTAAGAAGATTTGAAACACCGGCTCAGGCCGGTGTTTTTTTATGTCTGAAATATGAGATGAATAAACTGAGAATGAGTTAAAGATTTATAATTAAGGGGCGAGGCTAATCTGGCTTTAGTTAGAATATAAAAAGCAGGTTCACAGAGAAGATACTGTCGGCATTACTGAGCCCAGTAGGTACTTGATCGTGGTACTGACGAGCGTAAGCGACTTTGAGTGCGATATCGTCAGTAATATTGTTGGTTGCACTGAAGTCGGTGTCTAAACGAGTATTACTTGGACCTGATACTGCGGTAATATCTGCTGATAGCTTTAAGTCGTTGACGACACTCCATACAACATTGATATTCCCACGAAAAATCCCTTCTTGAACTGTTTCGGGAAAAATGATGTCATCGTCTTTGAGTTCATCTAAATTTGGCTCTTGATAACGAAAACCTGGACCTAATTCGAGTTCGATAAGTAACGCGTCAGTATTGGTAAATTGATAACCTAAACCACCTGATAGTGTGTGATCCTTGAAATAAGCACTGTATCTCGATTCAACACCTTTAAAGTTTCCATATAAGTAAGTTTTGGGGCTCAACTTATAATCGCTTTGCGCGGTATAGGTGGATTGACGCTTATCTTCTTCCCCATCTTTATACAGCATGTAGAACTTCCATTCGCCACTGCTACGGTGACGGCCAGAGACATACTCTGCATTCATGCGAGAGTTCAATGATTGAGAGTCAGAGTTCCCGTTATGAGCTTGGTAACCAAATTCAACTTCTGTGTTCCATGGGGAAGGGATTTCGATCTCTGTAGGGCTTGGTAACGCTTCTTCTGCATAAGCCAACGATGTCGTAAGCAGGCTAAAACCCGCTAACAAAAGATTACGCACTCAGAACCTCTAGAGAATATAATGGGGGGCAAATAGTATGTTGACGAGTACCCACTTTCGTCAACGAAGGGTCAATTCTACCTAAGTAAAATACAAACATCCTCTAACTTAATTACAAATGAGATATTCTCGTTATAATGACGGCAATAAAAGAGAAATTGAGCAATCAAATGGCAGACCAAAAAACGGATTACAGAAAAAAATTCAACTCAGACAAACAAGTTGATGCGATCAAAGTTCCTCCACATTCATTAGAAGCTGAACAATCCGTTATTGGTGGTTTGCTTCTCGACAATGAACGTTGGGATTCTGTTGCCGAAAAAGTTCTTGCCAACGATTTCTACAGCCGCCCACATCGATTGATTTTTGAAGCTGCTAAATCCATCTTGGATGACAGCAAGCCGTTGGACTTGATCACACTCTCTGAATTTTTAGAATTACGAGAGCAGCTTGAAGACGTCGGTGGTTTTGCTTACTTAGCTGATTTGGCCAAGAACACTCCTAGTGCGGCAAATATTAATGCGTATGCCGATATCGTTGCAGAGCGAGCGCTCGTACGTAACTTAATTGGTGTTGCCAACGAAATTGCTGATGCGGGTTATGATCCACAAGGCCGAAGCTCAGAAGATCTACTCGACCTTGCCGAGAGTAAAGTTTTCGCTATCGCTGAAGAGCGAACTACTGAGAATGAGGGACCGCAAAGCGTTGATAACATCCTAGAGAAAACACTAGAGAGAATTGAGACACTTTATAAGACACCACAAGATGGTGTAACGGGTGTTAGCACTGGCTTTAATGACTTGAATAAAAAGACTGCTGGTTTACAAGGTTCGGATTTAATCATTGTTGCCGCGCGTCCATCTATGGGTAAAACAACCTTCGCGATGAACCTGTGTGAAAATGCGGCCATGGATCAAGATAAGCCTGTGTTAATCTTCTCTCTAGAGATGCCGGCTGAACAGCTGATGATGCGTATGCTCGCGTCACTGTCTCGCGTCGATCAAACTAAGATTCGTACTGGCCAATTGGACGACGAAGATTGGGCTCGAATTTCCTCTACTATGGGGATTCTGATGCAGAAGAAGAACATGTACATCGATGATAGCTCTGGTTTAACACCAACAGAACTTCGTTCTCGTGCACGTCGAATTGCGCGAGATTCTGGCGGGTTAAGCATGATCATGGTCGATTATCTACAGTTAATGCGTGTTCCGGGTATGCAAGACAACCGTACCTTAGAAATTTCAGAAATTTCGCGCTCACTAAAAGCATTGGCAAAAGAGTTAAACGTGCCTGTGGTTGCGCTCTCTCAGCTAAACCGTTCCCTAGAGCAACGTGCTGATAAGAGACCGATTAACTCGGATCTTCGTGAGTCCGGAGCAATTGAGCAAGATGCGGATTTGATCATGTTCATTTACCGTGATGAGGTTTATAACCCTGAGAGCTCATTAAAGGGTATTGCTGAAATTATTCTTGGTAAGCAGCGTAATGGCCCTATCGGCTCTGTGCGTTTGACGTTCCAAGGGCAATTCTCTCGTTTTGATAATTATGCTGGACCAGCCTTTGACGATGAGTAATCGTGTGAGCTACATGAAGGCTGCCACAGCCAGTATTGATTTGGCCGCATTAGAGCATAACCTGAGCTTGGTTAAGGCTAAAGCGCCAAGCAGTAAGGTAATGGCAGTCGTTAAGGCCAATGGCTATGGTCATGGTCTTCGCCATGTTGCCAATGCAGCGAGTGATGCTGATGCATTTGGTGTCGCTAGAATTGAAGAAGCTCTGCAGCTAAGAGCTTGCGGAGTCGTAAAGCCGATTTTACTGCTTGAAGGTTTTTACTCATCCGGCGATCTTCCAATATTAGTTACCAACAATATTCAAACTGCTGTTCATTGTGAAGAGCAGCTTCAAGCGCTAGAGCAGGCAAGCCTTGATACTCCCGTTGTCGTTTGGTTAAAAATCGACAGTGGTATGCATCGCCTTGGTATTCGTCCAGAGCATTACACCGAATTCGAAGCTCGTTTGAAGGCATGCCCTAATGTCGCTAAGCCGCTACGTTATATGAGTCATTTTGGCTGTGCAGACGAACTCTCTCTTCCTGATACACAACAGCAGATTGATCTTTTTCTTTCGTTAACTCAAGACTGTGATGGTGAACGCTCGTTAGCAGCCTCTGCGGGGATACTTGCATGGAAGCCGAGCCAATTGGAGTGGGTGAGGCCCGGTATTATTATGTATGGTGTTTCTCCATTTGCAGATCAAACCGCTGAACAATTGGGCTTTAAGCCAGTCATGACGTTAAAGTCACCACTTATTGCAGTACGCGAAGTTAAAGCCGGAGAAAGTGTCGGTTACGGAAGTGCATGGCTTTGTGAGAAAGATACTAAAATAGGGGTAATCGCGATTGGTTATGGCGATGGCTACCCGCGCATGGCACCTAACGGGACCCCTGTTTGGGTTAACGGCCGTAAAGTTCCAATCGCTGGGCGAGTATCCATGGATATGTTAACCGTGGATCTTGGATCAGATGCAACCGACAGCGTTGGTGACGTTGCCATATTATGGGGCAATGAATTAGCGTCTGAAGAGGTGGCGACTCATATCGGTACTATCGCGTATGAATTGGTCACCAAGCTCACTTCTCGTGTTGCTATGGAATATAAAAAGTAGGCTCTATGTTGCGCTTGATTGTTCAATTCTTTGTTCTTTTTTACATATTAATGGCAAGTAATGTCGTAGCAAAAGAGAAAGACTCTGCATTCGTTCCATTCTTATTTAGTACAGAAACCCTTGGCCTTAGTGTTGGCGTTGCTGGCGTTGCGAAAGGAGTGTGGCAACCTCAGGCTGCTCTGTTTGGCATGGGGCTCTATTCCGATAAAGACAGCTATATAGGCTTTTTATCCGCCTATAACTATGCATTGAACGATAGCCTGTTATTTAGCACCCAGCTATATCAAGCAAAGCTTAATCAAGCGCCTTACTATCTCGGTGCTCAAGGTAATAATGGGTCTTCACTTCATGACAAAACCATAGTCGATGGTTTTGAAGAGAACTACGAATTTGAATTCAAATTTCTTTTACCTTGGGGAGTGGTAAAAGATGAGGGCTACATGGGGATGTTCAAACCTCAACGTGATGTTTCATTTGCGAGCCCTATGGAGTCAGGTGTTACGTCAATCTCACTCACACCTTTCTATACCACTCGAGAGTTCAGTGACAGCATTAGTGAAAATGAAGTAGCTAAAGCGATTCGCTTAACCTTAGATTGGGATAACCGCGACAGTACAAGAAACCCCACAAAGGGCTCTCATACAGATTTGACATTCACTATGGGCTCAGAAAATTGGACAGATGAACAAATTTGGAACCAGATTGAATTTCAAAACAGCCAGTATTTTTCTTTGGGCTCTCTGGGAAGTATATTTGAACAACAGGTGATCGCTTTTGATTTTTATACGGCAGATACACCAAGCTGGAATCGTTGTAATGATTCGCAAACTTGCGTAAGACCACCAGAACATGAGCAGATTAGCTTGGGTGGGCTATATCGTCTTCGTAGTTACACGGGAGGGCGCTACCATGGTCGCTCCGCTATCCACTATTCTGCTGAATATAGAATGTTGCCAGAGTGGCAACCGTTGGGCAGTATTCCGGTCATCAACTACTACGATTTACCTTGGTGGCAATGGGTTGCGTTCATTGATGCAGGGCGAGTGGCTGAGGAGTATGACCTAAAAACACTGCATACTGATATGCAGTGGAGTGTCGGAGGCGCTATTCGCTTACAAGTTGAAGGCATTGTTGTACGTGCAGAAGTGGCAAAAGGGGCTGAAGAGAGCCTGTTTCGTGTGATGATAAATCAGCCATTTTAGTCACTAGTTTCACTCACTACTTTAGGTAGAGCGGATCTGTCTCTCCTAGTTACCTTGCTCCCCTTGAATAGTGGCGATGATCTGTCGCCCACTGGCATGGTCACGATGCTCACCTAGATAGATACCTTGCCACATCCCTAACGCCAAAGAACCTTGGCTAATTGGTATCGAAAGGCTATGACCGATTGTTGATGACTTTATATGGGCAGGCATATCATCGTCACCTTCGTAAGTATGCATGTAGTAACTCGCCCCTTCGGGTATATAACGATTGAAGTGCGCTTCCATATCAGCTCGAACCGTAGAGTCTGCATTTTCATTGATGGTTAGACTAGCGGAGGTGTGTTGAAGAAATAGATGCACAATGCCAACAGATAACGACTGTAATTCAGGGATTTGTTGTTCAATTTCATCAGTAATGAGATGAAAGCCTCGTTTTCTGGCTGATAGTTGAATGTTTTTCTGAAACCACATAGTCTATCCCTAATCTTGAAAAATGATTGTTGAACGATTGTTATCAGCTTGAGCCCTTATGTAAACAAGGTTTCTTGTTACGAAAGTTGTTAACGTGACACAGTTCAACGTTGGTGACAGCGAGCTGAGTCATAATCGTCATATGAAAATTAATTACAACGTTTTCAAGCTATTTACTGAACAATTTTTTACTATATTGCTAACCGGGGATTCTGCTGTTCTACGACCAATTAGGGATAGAGCTGCGAGAATGAAGCCTACTGTATCATCGGAATTGACACCATGTTGAAAAATATCAACCCAACACAAACTCAAGCGTGGAAGGCTCTTACTGAGCACTTTGAAACTGCGCAAGATATGGATCTTAAATCTCTATTTGCTCAAGACTCACAGCGTTTTGATAACTTCTCAACGCAATTCGGCTCAGACATTCTGATTGATTATTCAAAGAACTTAATCAATGAAGAGACGCTAGCACACCTATTTTCTCTTGCTAAAGAGACTGAGCTTCAGTCTGCAATCGACGCAATGTTTAGTGGCGAAGTGATCAATAAAACGGAAGATCGCGCGGTTCTACATACCGCCCTGCGTAATCGCAGTGATAAGCCAGTGATGGTTGATGGCAAAGATGTAATGCCTGCAGTCAATGCTGTATTAGCTAAAATGGAGCTGTTCACTCACCGTATCGTTTCTGGTGAATGGAAAGGTTACACAGGTAAAGCGATCACTGATGTTGTTAATATCGGTATTGGCGGTTCAGACCTTGGTCCATACATGGTTAGTGAAGCGTTAGCGCCATACAAAACGCACTTGAATATGCACTTTGTTTCTAACGTTGATGGCACGCACATCGTTGAAACGTTGAAGAAAGTCGATCCAGAAACAACGCTATTCCTAATCGCTTCTAAAACGTTCACGACTCAAGAAACAATGACGAATGCACACAGTGCCCGTGATTGGTTCCTTGAAAGTGCTGGCGATCAAGAGCATGTAGCGAAGCACTTTGCTGCATTATCTACCAACGCAGCTTCAGTGGCGGATTTTGGTATTGATACAGACAACATGTTTGAGTTCTGGGATTGGGTTGGTGGTCGTTACTCACTTTGGTCAGCAATCGGTCTATCTATTTCATTAGCGGTTGGCTTTGACAACTTCATTGAGCTTCTAGATGGTGCTCATGAGATGGATAACCATTTTGCAACGACAGAACTAGAGAGCAACATTCCAGTAATTCTTGCGCTTATCGGCCTATGGTACAACAACTTCCACGGCGCTGAATCTGAATCTATTTTACCATACGATCAATACATGCACCGCTTTGCTGCTTACTTCCAGCAAGGCAACATGGAATCAAACGGTAAGTCAGTTGACCGTAATGGCGAAGCTGTTACATACCAAACAGGTCCTATTATCTGGGGTGAACCAGGAACAAATGGTCAACATGCTTTCTACCAATTGATTCACCAAGGTACTAAATTGATTCCTTGTGATTTTATTGCACCAGCAATCAGTCATAACCCTGCAAGTGATCATCATAAGAAGTTAATGTCGAACTTCTTTGCTCAAACAGAAGCGTTGGCATTTGGTAAATCTGAAGAGACAGTAAAAGCTGAATTTGCGGCAGCGGGTAAATCAGAGCAAGAAGCAGCGGAGTTGGCTCCTTTCAAAGTATTTGAAGGTAACCGCCCGACAAACTCGATCTTGGTTAAGCAAATTACACCGCGCACTCTTGGTAACATGATCGCGATGTATGAGCATAAGATCTTCGCTCAAGGCGTAATTTTGAATATCTTTAGCTTTGATCAATGGGGTGTGGAATTAGGTAAGCAACTTGCTAACCAAATCCTACCTGAGCTAGCAGATGGCTCAGAAGTAAGTTCTCATGATAGCTCAACTAACGGTTTGATTAATGCGTTTAAAGCATTCAAAGCGTAGTTGAATAAGCTATGCGCACTAGCAGTAGTGCGTAGCTTGAAGAGCGGATAATAAAAAGGTTGGCATTGAGCCAACCTTTTTTTGATTCTTCGAGTGATTGTTATTCACAACCTTCGTAGAAAACATGATCTATTCGAAGCAAATCTCAATGAATGCGTTACCCCATTGAGAAGTGAAAGGCATGATAATGATCGCTCCTTCACATTTATGACGAATAGTATGTCCTTTCCCTGCGACAACAATCGGAGTCGCCATATCAAAGTCAAAGCCACTTTCAGCTAGGATGCGTTTAGCGCCGCCCGTTACCATGTTGGTAATTTCACCAACCATATCAGTAACTTCTTCATTGACACCGTTAGGTCGCTCGCCCAACATATTTTGCATGATCTCAAGAGCGAGGTCTTCATCAAAAGTGATAGACATAGAGCCGCGGCTTTTATCTCCTACCATCCCGATTAAACCAGAGACATCACCTCGGGCGATCTCATCTTTCTTAACTCGAGGTTTTTGTGGCTTCAACTCTAGTGAAGCCATCGTTTTTAGAACATTCATTAGTGATGCTAAAAACGGGTTTACAAATTCAGCGCGCATAACCTTCTTCTATATTGTATTTTCTACATTTGAGGAGCATGACTGGCAAATACCATGAGATTCAATAACGTGATTCGTAATCTCAAAGCCATGTTTCTCTGCGTTCTTGGCTAACAAGTCTACAAGGTTATCATCTTGTAACTCAATAACGTTACTGCAACTGTCACAAATCAATAAATGCGAATGATGTTTATCTGCATTACATGAGCAACACGAAATGAAACTGTTTGTCGATTCAACCTTATGTATGAAACCTTGTGCAATAAGGAAGTCTAACGCTCGATATACCGTAGGAGGTTTAGCTTGAGGTTCTGTTGCCTTGAGATCCTCTAGCAGATCATAAGCGGAAGATGCTTTTTTACTGGCGCAAATCAGCTCAAAGACTTTTTTACGTTGAGGGGTTAGCCTCACTCCACGGGTTCCACATATATCTTCAATTTGCTGTACGAGATTCTGGTCCAACTTATTCACCATAACCATTGGACATAATTAATAATATACCAATTCCGCTCAAATATCGTTTTACCATCAGACTATTTATCTCGACTCAGATTAGACTAAAACCATAACTCTTTAATTATAGGCTATAAGTTACCGTAAATACGAAATGAACGATAGCTTGAACTTTACATGTCATGAGGTGTGGTTATAAAAAATCACACTGATAGAAAAAGATAACGCAGTGATAGGTACTTGGGAGAAGCTTGGACTTGATGTAGAATCCGTCGCTCTTTATTTGATGACGTTTTAGAGCTTAGGTAATTAATTATCTAGGGTTTAGGAAAGTCATTAAGTGGGCCATTTATGGTCCAATGAACGTAACAAGATTGAATTTCGGGTTAAATAGGGCAAAAAGATGCAAAATGATGCGATTCAAACAACAACTGACGCTGTTGAAATGGAAGGGAAAAACCCACATTTCTATCATTCCCGATTTTCGATTGCTCCCATGCTCGATTGGACAGACCGTCATTGTCGCTACTTTCATCGTCTAATGACGAAAGAGACGCTGCTCTATACCGAGATGATCACTACAGGTGCGATTATCCATGGTAAGGGGGATTTCCTTGCTTATAACGAAGAGGAGCATCCTCTTGCACTACAGCTAGGCGGTTCAAACCCAATAGGCCTTGCTACTTGTGCAAAACTTGCTCAAGAACGAGGTTATGATGAAATCAACCTAAACGTAGGTTGCCCTTCAGACCGTGTTCAAAATGGCCGCTTCGGTGCTTGCTTAATGGCAGAACCTCAGTTGGTGGCAGATTGTGTTTCGGCAATGAAAGAAGTAGCTGACATGCCTATTACGGTAAAAACTCGCATTGGCATTGATGATCACGACTCGTATGAGTTCTTAACTGACTTTATCACCATCGTTTCTGAGAAAGCGGAGTGTGAACAATTTACCATTCATGCTCGTAAAGCATGGCTTAGTGGCCTAAGCCCTAAAGAGAACCGAGAGATCCCACCGCTAGATTACGATAGAGCGTACCAAATTAAGAAAGATTTCCCCCACTTGATCATTGCTGTGAATGGCGGTGTAAAAACGCTGGAAGAGACGCAACTGCATCTTCAACACCTTGATGGTGTGATGGTTGGCCGTGAAGCGTATCAAAACCCTTATTTATTAGCAGACGTTGATCAACGCATTTTTGGCCACGATAAGCCTGTCATTGAACGTCATGACATTGTCGAAATGATGTACCCATACATCGAAAAACAGCTAGCAAGTGGCGCTAAATTAGGCCATATCTCACGCCATATGCTGGGGTTATTTCAAGGAATGCCGGGTGGGCGTCAGTGGAGAAGATACATTAGTGAGAACGCACATAAAGTCGGTTCAGGAATTGAAGTGTTAGAAGCTGCGTTGGATAAAGTACCGAGATAATGGAATGTGTAATTATCACCACGTAACATGGTGAAATTTACCAATATTTATTCGCAAGGTGAGCTGTCATTATTGATGCTCACCTTTTTTTTAATTTAACCCTTTGATTTTATGTTTATTTTAAAGTTGGCTTGATATCTGCAGTGTTCCATGAGGTTAAGATTAAAACTCAATGGGAGATTGATTATGTTTGAACTGATTTTTGTGCTGGTCTTTATTGCAACATTGCTAGTCACTGGCATTACTATGATGACTGTATTCGCAGCTACAGTACTTTCATTTCTAGTTCTAACTGTGCTTGGTATGGTTGGGGTTGTATTTAAGTTGATCCCTTGGCTTATTGTTATAGCTGTCGGTGTATGGTTTTTCAAAAACTACGTTTATAGCCCCCGTTAATCCTTTCATTTAACAAAAAATCAAAAATGTAATGTGTTATCATCCCGATTATTATCGATCAAAATCAATACAGTTATTTAATTAGGGATCTTATAGGATGAATATTCGGGGATTTGGGTTAGCATTATTAATGTTGGCTAGTTCATCAGCAGCTTATGCGCAGTCACCTTACCGCTTTACCCTGGGTGCTGATATGTGGTGGGGAAGTACCAAAGTAAACGAAGTTCGACGTGAAGATGAGAAGTTACCTTCTCTTAATATTGCTTTCGAACATGATCTACCATACCTACCTAATGTTGGGTTCCGTTATACAACGCTTGACGCTGAATATATGGCGTTCGACAAGTATGATTATAACTTCTATTACACTGTATTTGATCACGAATTGATGGATTTCGACTTCGGCATTGCACTCAGTCAGTTTTCTAATACAAAGTACAAGAATGCAACGACGGATAAAATCGAAACGTTTGATGAACTAACTTTTAATTGGTTCGGTAAAGCTCTAATTAATATCGAAAATACTAACTTTGACATCATCGGTCAGGTCGACTTTGGTGATAGCAAAGGGTTGAAAACAACAGACTTGATCGCAGGTATGCAATATCGCATTAATGTTTCTTCAGGTGAATTAGCCTTGAAAGGTGGCTACCGCACCATTGATATAGAGTCTGATCAATTCAAGGCTGACGCACCATTAGGAAAAGAGTTTATTTTTGTTAATGGTTGGTTCTTAGGTGCTGAGTTTCAGTACTAATTAAATCTCGAACTCATTTTTAATAACGCCACTTCATTAAGTGGCGTTTTTTATACCTAATAGTTATATATCAAAGCAATTTATTAGCAGTTTTAGCAAAACCTACCATTATTATTAAGTGGCCATAGCCATTCGTTAACTACTGGTGCGTGATGATATGACGATTACTGAGCTAAGAAGTTTGTACCGTGAAGATAAGTTAGTTGAGGCTATTATTGAGCCTTCTGTTCAAGAGGGCAGTTGGGTTGTGGAGTTTCGCCATGCTCGTGGTGGCTTTGTCTTACTTACCGACTCTCATGGTGGTGAGTGTCATTATATGGATTTAGATCTTGCTTCAAAGTCAGCAATGGCTGTCGGTTTTTCTCAAGTTAGGATTGAACCTAAATAAAACGTTTTCCATTCTTATCTTCCAAAAAGTTATAAAACATACTTATCTATTCTTTCTTGTTATTAGCAAGAGTGGTTAATCTATCGACACGCAATGAATAGGGATGTCGTGACCATGTCTTTAAATAAGAAAGAGTCCTCTCAAAAGGAAGTGTTAACTGGAAACACTTCGGCAAATGATCAGGCTGCATTTACAGCGCCGATTAATCAGCAGCAAATTGGACAACTTCAACAAACAGTTTCAGAATTATCAGCCAATCAACTTGCTTGGGTGAGTGGTTATTTTTGGGGCCTAAGCCAAACCCAGAGTAATGCTGCTTCAGCACCTATTGAACAAGCAGCCGCTGTCGTTGCAGCAAAGCCTGCCGGAAAGCTCGCTATTATATACGCTTCTCAAACGGGTAACGCAAAAGGTGTTGCCGAAGCCTTAGAGCATGAAGCAAAGCAACTAGGTGTTGAGTCTCAGCTATTTGATGCTAGTGATTATAAAGGTAAGAACCTAGCGAAAGAGACGCATGTCATTATTGTTGCTTCAACCAATGGTGAAGGCGAAGCTCCTGATAATGCGATTGAATTACACGAGTTTTTGCAATCGAAGAAAGCACCTAAATTACCAAACCTAAAATACGCAGTGATTGGCCTTGGCGATTCTAGTTACGAGTTCTTTTGCCAAACCGGTAAAGATTTTGATGCTTACCTATCGAAACAAGGTGCGACCGCATTTATTGATCGTATTGATCTGGATGTTGATTACGAAAGTGAAGCGAAAGATTGGCGTGTTAAAGCGTTAGACATCATTCAAGAAGATCTTTCTTCTGGCACTGAAGCTGAAGTGGTTCAGTTACCTGTTGGGCAAGCTTCTTCTCATTCTCAGTACACCAAACAGAACCCATACACGGCCAGCTTATTAACGAGCCAAAAAATTACGGGTCGTGATTCAGGTAAAGATGTTCGTCATATTGAAATCGACCTTGAAGATTCGGGCATTACTTACCAAGCGGGTGATGCATTAGGTGTCTGGTATGAAAACAGCTCTGACTTAGCGAATGAGATCCTTTCAAAAGTGAGCTTGTCAGGTGTTGAAAGCATAGAAGTGGATGGTGAAAGCCTCTCTATTCATAGCGCATTAGTAAGCAAGTTTGAAATTACCACTTCTAACCCTCAGTTTGTCACTAAGTTTGCTGAGCTATCGGGCAGCAAAAAACTGCAGAAGCTGGTGGAAGATAAAGATAAGCTTCGTCACTATGCGGCGAATACTCAAATTGTTGATGTATTGGCCGAGAAGAAAACCAAGTTGACTGCAGACGACTTAACGGGCCTTTTACGTCGTTTGACTCCTCGTTTGTATTCAATTGCATCTAGTCAAAGTGAAGTAGATGAAGAAGTTCATCTAACAGTAGGTCTAGTCGAATATCAAAAAGGTGAAGAGTCACGACTTGGTGGGGCATCAAGCTTCTTAGCACAACGCTTAGAAGAAGGTGGTGAGGTTAAAGTCTTCATTGAGAACAATAACAACTTCAAGCTACCTCAAGATGATAGTGTTCCTGTTATTATGATTGGCCCTGGAACAGGTATCGCGCCTTTCCGCAGCTTTATTCAAGAGCGAGACAACCGAGAAGCAGAAGGTAAAAACTGGCTCTTCTTTGGCGACCGAACCTTTACTCAAGACTTCTTATATCAAGTCGAATGGCAGAAGTATCTAAAATCCGGAGTTCTCTCTCAACTGGATGTCGCGTTTAGTCGAGATCAACATGAGAAAGTGTATGTTCAACACCGAGTTCTAGAGCAAGCAGAACAGGTTTGGCAATGGATACAGGATGGCGCCTATCTTTATGTTTGTGGTGATGCGACCCGAATGGCAAAGGATGTTCATGAAGCGTTGATTGAGGTTGCTGAGCAGCAAGGTCAAATGTCACGTGATGACGCCGAGGAATTCATTAATAAACTACGTAAAGAGAAACGTTACCAAAGGGATGTGTACTAATGAGCAAGCAAGAACAAGAAGTATTGGGTCAAGTGCTTGGTCCATTAGCTGACAATGAACGTTTGAAACGAGAAAGTAACTTTTTACGTGGTTCTATTGAGCAAGACTTACAAGATCGCATTACTGGTGGCTTTACCGCTGATAACTTCCAGCTGATCCGTTTTCACGGCATGTATCAACAAGATGATCGTGATATCCGTGCAGAGCGTGCAAAGCAAAAATTAGAGCCGCTGCATAACGTGATGTTACGTGCGCGTATGCCAGGTGGGATAATTACGCCTAAACAGTGGCTAGCGATTGATAAATTTGCTACTGAGAATACCAGTTACGGAAGTTTGCGATTAACAACTCGTCAAACCTTCCAGTTTCATGGTGTATTAAAGCCGAATATAAAACTGATGCACCAAACGTTAAATAGCATTGGCATCGACTCGATTGCTACCGCTGGTGACGTGAACAGAAACGTACTTTGTACAACAAACCCTGTTGAATCAGAACTTCATCAAGAAGCGTATGAGTGGGCAAAAAAAATAAGTGAACACCTGTTACCTACAACTCGAGCCTACGCTGAGATTTGGTTAGACGGTGAAAAGGTAGAGACAACAGAAGAGCCAATTCTAGGCAGTAACTATTTACCACGTAAATTTAAAACAACGGTTGTGATTCCTCCACAAAATGATGTCGATGTTCATGCTAATGACCTTAACTTCATTGCGATTGCTGAAAATGGAAAGCTTGTTGGCTTTAATGTGTTGGTGGGTGGCGGTTTAGCGATGACTCACGGCGATACTTCTACTTATGCACGTAAAGCGGATGATTTTGGTTTCGTACCATTAGAGAAAACATTAGAAGTGGCTGCTGCGGTAGTGACGACACAACGTGACTGGGGTAACCGTTCTAATCGTAAAAACGCGAAGACCAAGTACACCCTTGATCGTGTAGGAATTGATGTATTCAAAGGCGAAGTAGAAAAACGCGCAGGTGTTACCTTTGGAGATAGTCGACCTTTTGAATTTACCGAGCGTGGTGATCGTATTGGTTGGGTTGAAGGTATTGATGGCAAGCATCACTTAGCGCTGTTTATTGAAAATGGCCGTCTACTTGATTTTCCGGATAAACCACTCAAAACAGGTGTAGCTGAAATAGCGAAAATCCATAAAGGTGATTTCCGCATGACAGCTAACCAAAACCTAATTGTTGCAGGTGTCCCGGCTAAAGAAAAAGCTAAGATAGAAAAAATAGCACGTGAACACGGCCTAATGGATGATTCGGTTAGTGAGCAACGTAAAAATTCAATGGCGTGCGTAGCCTTTCCAACGTGTCCATTAGCAATGGCTGAAGCCGAACGTTTCTTACCGCAATTTGTTACTGACGTTGAAACTATTTTAGAAAAATATCAACTAGGCAAAGAAGACAGCATCATACTTAGAGTAACAGGTTGTCCGAATGGTTGTGGTAGAGCGATGTTGGCGGAAATAGGGTTAGTAGGTAAAGCACCTAATCGATATAACCTTCATCTTGGTGGCAATAAAGCGGGTACTCGTGTTCCTAAGATGTATAAAGAGAACATAACCGATAAGCAGATCTTAGAAGAGATCGACCAACTTGTTGGAAGGTGGGCTAAAGAGCGTGAACTTAATGAAGGATTTGGTGACTTCACTATACGTGCAGGAATTATCGACGAAGTCGTCGTATCAAAGAGGGATCTTTATGCTTAATTCTGTCGCTTCAAAATTGAAGTTAGCAGAACTACTCTCATTAACTAAGACGGAGCAAATCCTCCGTCTTGCTGAAATTAATGCAGAGCTAGAACAGCTAACTGCGCAGCAACGAGTAAGATGGGCACTAGAAAACTTAGAAGGTGCACATGCTGTTTCATCGAGTTTTGGTATTCAAGCAGCTGTGATGCTTCACTTAGTGACTCAAGCCGATCCAGATGTTCCGGTAATACTGACAGATACCGGATATCTATTTAATGAAACGTATCGCTTTATCGATCAGTTAAGCAAGCAACTGACGCTGAACCTCAAGGTATATCGTTCGCTTGAAAGCCCAAACTGGCAAGAAGCCCGTTATGGTAAATTGTGGGAACAGGGTGTAGAGGGAATTGAAAAGTACAATAAGTTAAATAAAGTTGAACCAATGCGTAGAGCTTTAGATGAGCTTGATGTTGGAACTTGGTTCTCTGGTTTAAGAAGGGAGCAATCAAGTAGCCGAGCCAATCTACCAATTCTCTCTTTGCAAAATGGTGTATTCAAATTTCTTCCGGTAATCGATTGGACCAACAAAGATGTTCACTACTATATAGAAGAGCATGGTTTAGCGTATCACCCATTAAGAGAAGAGGGCTACTTGTCGGTTGGAGATACACATACAACCAAGAAGTGGGAACCAGGGATGAATGAAGAAGAAACCCGATTCTTTGGCCTAAAAAGAGAATGTGGCCTTCATGAAGATGATAGCGAACAGTATGGCTCCGGAATTTAGTCTTGAATGTGTAATTAAAGCTGCGAATGCAGCTTTTTTTATGTCAGTAAAGATAGGTGTAAAATGGAATTGTGAATAAGTCTGGGGATAAGATGTAGATTGGATCTGTGTAAATGTAGATAAATAAGCGTTTGAATGAAAAATCATCGTGTGATGCTGTTTTTTGCATTTTTTCACAAATAACTCTTGCCAATGTGAGTTCGATCTCTATAATGCCTCCTCGTTGACACAGCAAGGGCTTACGGGTTACCAAGCAGGGTCAACAAGGCAACGAAAGCAAAATGAGAAAATTTAAAAAAGTGTTTGACACTKAMGATTATCTCGCTAGAATGGCCGCCTCTTCCAAGTGATGTAAATCACAAAAGAAGAACGCTCTTTAACAATTTAAACCTATCAATCTGTGTGGGCACTCGTTGATGAAAATCCAAAATGTTTTTACCTTGGTAAAAACAGTTTCTTCGGAAACACTTGGGCTTCAATGAACTGAGTGACCAATACGAATAATTACTTTCTTTATAGAGAGCGGTTATTTGGCACAGTCAATTCATTACCATTCTGTTGGAAAGGTAATAGCTTTAAAGTTACATCTTCATGTTTACATGAAGATTAGTTTTGAAGTCAGTATTCATTGAGCCGACAAAATCTTAAATTGAAGAGTTTGATCATGGCTCAGATTGAACGCTGGCGGCAGGCCTAACACATGCAAGTCGAGCGGAAACGAGAAGTAGCTTGCTACTTCGGCGTCGAGCGGCGGACGGGTGAGTAATGCCTAGGAAGTTGCCCAGTAGAGGGGGATAACCATTGGAA
>NZ_JAKJSV010000020.1:0-31530 GCF_050337325.1 Vibrio kyushuensis | reverse complement strand
ATATTAAAGAACAGCGACAGGGCAGCACAGTCTCTCAAGAAATGCTGACCAGAGCTGTGGAAGTGACCGATGCTAACAGCGCTTTCTTTGACGTTCTAGGCAACTTTGACGGATGTATCGCTGGGATCCACGAAGTATTGAGGAAGCAAGGGTTCTTTGAAGGGATCTATTGTTATCCTGGAAATGGCGATCTTTCACCGGGCCAGCAGACTGAAATCGAGCGGGTTTATGAAAGCTACCCTCATCTTCATGATGATGAGTTTGTGAGCACTCATATTGACTCATGGTTCAAATGATCTAAGCCCTGCTAAAGCATGATGCTTAGTAATTAATACCCTACGAATAACTATTTACTATAAAAAATACATAACATCATTGGAGTCAAAAATGAATATTGACATTCTGGTAGTGCTCGTCTACTTCGTATTTATGATTGTAGTCGGATTACTCTTTAAACGGTTTGCGGGACGGTCCACGAGTGATTACTTTCGTGGTGGGGGAAAAATGCTTTGGTGGATGGTTGGTGCTTCGGCATTTATGACTCAGTTTAGCGCTTGGACTTTTACCGGAGCGGCGGGTAAGGCGTTTACTGAAGGTTTTCCTATCATGGCTGTTTTTCTGGCCAACGCACTTGGATTTTTACTATCTTGGTTTTTCTTTTCTTATCGTTTCCGTCAGATGCGTACTGTCACGCCTATTGAAGGTGTGCGTCGACGTTTTGGTGCAACCAATGAGCAGGTATTCACCTGGGCAACAATACCAACCAGCATTATCTACACAGGTATTTGGTTGAACGGATTAGCGATATTTGTTAGTGCGGTATTCAAGATTGACATGGAAACGACCATTGTTGTAACAGGCTTGATTGTTCTGTTTATCTCTGTGGTAGGGGGCTCCTGGGGCGTCGTTGCTTCTGACTTTGTGCAGATGGTCGTCATCATGTCGGTAACCGTAGTATGCGCTGTGGCGGCAATCGTAAAAGTAGGTGGGCCTTCCAACCTTATCGAACAGTTTCCTGTCGATAATATCATGGGTCCAGGCATGAACTATCCATTGCTATTCATAGGCTGGTTTATTTTCATGTTTGTTAAGCAGTTGCAAAATATTAACAATATGAATGACTCGTATCGCTTTCTTACAGCAAAAGATTCTGTCAATGCACGTAAGGGGGCACTGTTAGCGTTTGCTCTGATGCTAATTGGTCCGGCAATCTGGTTTTTGCCTCCGTGGGCTGCTGCCGTGCTTTATCCCGATGCGGCACTAGTACATGCTGAACAACTCGGCAATAAAGCAGCGGATACGGTGTATCTGGTATTCGTTGAACGTGCAATGCCCGTTGGTATGGTTGGTTTGCTGATGGCCGCGGTTTTTGCTGCCACAATGTCTTCTATGGACTCAGGCCTGAACCGTAACGCAGGCGTTTTTGTACGCAACTTCTATGCGATTTTTGTTAACAAAGAAGCTGGTGATGCTAAATTATTGCGTGTGAGCCAGGTAGTTACGCTTGTATTTGGCGTATTGATTATTCTCATCGCACTGTTTATCAATTCACTGCGCGATCTAAGTCTGTTTGACGCTATGATGTATGTGAGCGCCTTGCTACAAATGCCGATTCTGGTGCCGCTGTTCTTTGGTATATTTATTAAGAAAACGCCAGACTGGGCTGCATGGGCAACAATGGCTGTGGGTGCTGTCGTCTCTTATGTTGCTAGCTTTGTTATTACTGCTGATGTTATTGCAAATTGGCTGAGCTTAGAGGTTCCATTCACCGCACGTGAGGCAACTGACCTTAGGGTAATGTTAGGTCTCGCGGGCCATCTGTTCATTACCGGTGGTTTCTTCTGCCTGACAACCAAGTTTTACAAAGAGCCGGAAGGTGCTCGTAGTAAAGAACTGCAAGCGTTTTGGCAAGATATTGAAACTCCGGTCATTGAGGAAGAAGGTCAGGATATCGTCGACCGTCAGCAACGTAACATGTTAGGTAAGCTGATTCTGGTATTCGGTACTTTAGTAATGGCAATGGTACTGATACCAAATCCATTCTGGGGACGAATGGCCTTCGCATTCTGTGGGCTGGTAGTACTTACTGTTGGGTATCTGTTACATAAGAGTGCCCAATCTGGTGAGAACGCGGAAACGGCGGCTTATCAAAACAGTTAACTTTAATCGGGCTAAGCTTGTTACCTGAGCTTAGCCCTTCTGATAGCTGCGTTAGTAGCAAGGTTTACAATGACGGAAAACTCTAGAGTGAGAGCGATCCGTCTTATTAACCTTTTGTTCAAATTAGAACTCGCGGAGAATAAGTAACCATGACACGCTCGCAAAACCTCTGGCACGATTGTTATACACGATGGAGCACAGAGCTTGACTCGAATATCATTCCATTTTGGCAACGGGCTTTAGACAAAGAGCTTGGTGGTATATATACCTGCTTTAGCAATGACGGTGCAACGCTAAATAGCACAGATAAATTCATTTGGTCACAAGGCCGCTTCTTATGGAATTGGAGTAGGCAAGCCTATCTTATTGAGAATGGCGTGCTTAAGGGGCAGGCTAGTGACTATTTGAAACAAGCAAAATTAGCGGCTGAATTTATCAGTCAAAATGCTTTCTTAGACAATGGAAACTGCGCTTTTTTATTGACACGAGAAGGTGAAAAGAAAGAGATAAACCCAGATGAAGGGTATGACATTTCTTTCTATGCTGATTGTTTTGTCGTTCTTGGTTTTTGCGAGTATGCGTTTGTTTCTGGAGATACCGCGTATTTTGAAAAGGCGCTGTACCTCTTTGATACTATTAAACTACGCGTTCAGCAAGGGGTGGTTCGCAGTGAACCGTACCCAGCTGCGGAGGGCTTTGAACCTTATGCTTATGAAATGATCATTCTTGGGGTAAGCAGTGAGTTACTGCGATATACACAGAAAAATAACCACTGCCGTCACAATGACATACAACATTTATGCGAACAAAGTTTAGCACGGATATTTAATCAATTTCATGATGATAAAACATTACTTCCTTTTGAAATGTTAACGACGGCTAAGCAACAAGATACTTTATTAGCTCGTCACTTCACGCCTGGCCATACCCTAGAGAATATGTGGTTCTGTTTACAATCAGCAGAGTTACTAGGAAAAACAGCAGAATATTTACCAAAAATCGTCAAAATTGTGAAAGCGATGTGGACTATGGGCTGGGATACTGAGCACGAAGGTTTATTGCGCTATACCTCCCAAGATGGATCGAAGCCGAGTGGGCGATTACTGGGTGAGGATCCTTATGAGAAACTGATTCTTGAAACATGGGATACCAAGATTTGGTGGGTACACTCTGAGGCACTGTATACATTATTGCTGACTTATAAATATAGCAGTGATCCTGAGCTTCTTACTATGTATGAAAAAACCGCAGCCTATGTATTAAAGACGTTTCCTAATAAAGATGTAGGTGAATGGACACAAATTCGAGATAGGCAAGGTAAGCCACTCGATAAAGTCGTTGCGCTACCCGTGAAAGACCCTTTTCATATTATGAGGAACCTACAACTCATTGTTGAGCTTTGCGCTGATAACGAGGTGCATGTTGCATGTGATTAGGTATGAGTAAAATTTACATCAACCTAATTAAGCCCTTAAAGCAACCTGAAATTTGAACTAGAAAGAATTATAAAAGAGAGACATCATGACAAACATTATATCTAAAGCAATAAAAGACAGCCTTGAGTACACAGTATTTGACTCTAGAGATACCATGGGTCAAGCGGCGGCAGAACACACACGACGTATTATTGTGTCATTACAAAAAAGCCAAGACTCAGTAAGGATTGTATTTGCTTCTGCCCCTTCTCAAAATGAATTCTTAGCTCACTTAAAGCGCTTTGACGATATTGATTGGTCCAAAGTCACCGCTTTTCATATGGATGAATACATCGGCTTACCTACGGGAGCACCACAGGCGTTTAGCCATTTTATTAAAGCGACTTTGCTTGACGTCGTAAATCCCTCTGCTGCGCACTTCATTAAAGCAGATGCCAGCGATGTCGACGTTGAATGTCAACGTTATTCAGAGTTATTACAGCAAGCACCAATCGATCTTGTCTGCCTTGGGGTTGGTGAAAATGGGCATATTGCATTTAATGACCCATGGGTTGCTGACTTTAATGACACCGAAGTCGTTAAAAAAGTGAAGTTAGATCAAGCTTGTCGTCAGCAACAAGTTAATGATGGCTGTTTTGACATTATCGATGATGTTCCGGAGTTTGCCTTAACGTTGACGATTCCAACCTTAGTGAGTGCAAAGCATATGGTGTGTATTGTACCTGCGGCAACAAAATGTGATGCGGTGACTACCATGATCAATGGTTCTATCAGCGAAGATTTACCTGCTTCTATTTTACGCCGCCATCAAAGTGCTGCTTTGTTTCTAGACGCTGATTCTGGAGCTAAATTACAGTGATTTTTGAAGCAAAAACACTAGGTGATAGCGCGGTAAGGGTTGTCGTTGAGGGAAGTACAATCAGTGAAGTAAGTGCTATTGACACTACTGATTTAAGTAGCTTACCAACGATCGCCCCCGGCCTAATTGATTTGCAAGTCAATGGCTATGGAGGCGTCGATTTTAATTCTCTACCCTTGCATCAAGCAGATCTTAGCCATGCTACAGAACTCATGCATAAGAATGGGGTAACTGGTTACTACCCAACGATAATCACCAACAGCGATGAGAATATCAGTGAATTAATTGTTGAGATTAATCGCCTTAAAAATAGTGATGTAAACCTGAGTAATACTCTAATGGGGTATCACCTAGAGGGGCCATTTATTTCACCTAAAGATGGTCCACGCGGTGCCCACAGTAAACAATTCGTGCGTGCTCCAGAAGCTGCTTTGGTAAAAAAATGGCATGAGCTATCTGAAGGTCAACTGAAGATACTTACCTTATCACCTGAGTGGCAAGAAGGCTTAGAAGAGACCGTTGCTTATTGTGTAAAGAACAATATTAAGGTCTCGATTGGTCATAGTGCGGCCACTCCTGAGCAAATCCAACGAGTCACACAGCTTGGTGCGACAATGTCTACACACCTTGGTAATGGATGTGATTTGCAAATTCACCGCCACCATAACTATATCTGGCAGCAGTTAGCAGAAGACAACCTTTGGAGTGCCATAATTGCTGATGGCTTCCATCTGCCACCTGCGGTATTGAAGGTAATATTACGAGCTAAACAGGATAAAGTGATCTTAACCAGTGATACTACTGCTTTTGGCGGGATGGCCGCTGGCCGTTATCAAACTCATATTGGTGGAGAGGTCGTATTAACAGAAGCAGGTAAGCTTCATTTAGCCTCAAATGATGAGTTATTGGCTGGATCAGCTCAATCTGTTTTAGAGTGTGTGAATTATTTGATCCAATCTGATTTACTGTCAGCGGAAGAAGCGTGGAGCAAAGCAAGCTATAGCCCGGCCTCTTTCATGGGGCTTCATTATCAAGGAGCAATAAAAGCAGGAAATCGTGCTGATTTAGTCCTACTTGATACCAATAACAATCAATTAACTGTAATGAACACTATTTTAGCAGGAGATTCAGTTTACTCTATATGATGAACTATGAGCTTATCAAAAACTTACCTAGAAAATATCACTACCCATCTTAATAGTATCCATGATGCTGAGCACGATAATTTTGTTAAGGTAGCTTACTAACAAGTGGGGTATTACGTTCAATAGCTGTCGAGCGTTCATTTGGTTACGGCAAGATTGTTTCAAATAATAATCTAATGGAAAAAGGTGATGTGATGTTATTGAGCAATGCTTATGGCATTACACAGCAGTAATTGATCTTGCTCTTGAAGCGAAAGGAGTAACTGTTATTGCGGTAACATCACTGGATCACCCTGCGCGTCATCCATCGTAGAAAAACTTATTGGAAGTGGCTGACCTTGGGCGTTTTTCAAGGTAGTAGTCATCATTTGCTTGCTTATTAAGCCGCTTCTCTTTTGGGGTTTTACTGTTTTGTAGCGAGCAATATTACGCTCTGCTCAGATAGAGACTGGAAGCTAGGTTTAAGGATTGCGCTAGTCTCTTTATCCATAGAGCGGATTGTCCCACTAGCTTGTACGTTTGCAGTAACTGCTTTTGGAATTGTGCCACCATTGAATATGCTGTAAACAAAAACCGCTGGGCAGAGCGGACTTGTTTGCTGGCAAATACTTAGCAGCAGTTAAAGAGATGGCCATGTGAGTGCCATGTCCACAGTTGTGGGAACGACCATCATGATTAGTAGAATAGTGATGGTTTGTCAGGTTAACCATCTCGCAACGCCAAGCAATTGTTGTAAATGCAGGTTCGACGATTAGGTACGCATAAAACGCAGTACATGCGTCGAAATCAGCAATCGAATAGCCTGCAGCGTGTAATATCTCACGGCACATTTTTGATGCTTTAACTTCTTCACCTGAAAGTTCGGGGATTTTGTGGAAATCATGCCGAGTTGTAATACTAAAATCCTTTAATGCTAGCATCGCTTCATTTAACTCGAAGTGATTCAATGTCATTAGATGGTGCCTTTCATAGTGAAGCTCAGTCGAGTAATAAGTTATGCACCAAAGAAGCCGCTAGTTGAAACAACTAGGAATAGAACGATTATTTTCCAAGCGAGGTTTTTCGGATGGTCCATCTTGCATTTGCCAGCCTCTAGGCCTGCAAATGCAAGAAGTGGTACACAATATGCGTCTTGAACAGCCTTTATTGTTTTGTTTCTCTGTACACGACAAACCACGGGTTAAATATCAACCACAAGTGTCTAGAGTATCGAACAGTTAACCTAGCCACATAACCCGTAACTTTGCTTTTAAAGCCTCGCAGGTGAAGAGTTACTTTTTGATAGTCGCTGTAATAAAACCTCGATTTTTTGATTGCGATATTTATTAAATGTATCGATTTCTGCTTTATGGAGAACGTCGCCAAACTTAATGTGGAAGCGGTGGTTCAAGTCGTCAGCTGTCGCCAATAGGTCTTGAAGTTGCTGTATTGCTTCGAATTCATCTTGACGCCTAAACTCTTCTGATTGAACCCATCCTTCTAGTACTCTAAAGGTTAGCCAGAACTCACGTAGTTCAAGTTGCATAGTGTAATGTGCAAACTCATCTTTATTGTATTTAGGAACAATTCTTTTTAAATCAGCTTGTAGTTCTTGAATTGCATTTAGGCTCTCTTGAGCGACTCGACTTTGTGCTTCTGTTAGTCCTTTTCTGCCAGACTGGCTAACTGAGCCAGCCATTACTTTATTGGTCATAGCATCAGCGGTCAGTATTCTCCAAAGTTCGCTTCCTTCAGAATTAGTTAGGCCAAAGCGTTCTATAGCGTAACTGCGTGCAAAGCCATTAATTTGTAAGCGTTCTTCGTGGCCAAGCGCTTCTATAAAAGCAGCTGTAGTCATTCGAAAAGCATCATTTGGGTATGAGTGAGGATAGACTTGACGAATAGTATGAAGCTCTACGACTTCTACCTCATCATCACTGAACCAGTTGTAACCATATTCACCTGACGTTGACCAAGATGTTAGTACCATACCCGTGTAGCCCGCATCTTTAGCTTCAGGAATATAGTCAATTATGTTTTTTAAGTGTTTCTCCCATGCATGTGTATGGTAGTCATCTGGATGTGAACGAATAGATGGTGCTCCCCAAAACGCTAGACCATATTTTTCGATTAGAACTCGAGGGTCGGTTCCGAATCGATCAAAGTCCCAACCATAGTTCCAGTCGATATAGATGACATTATCGGGCATATCTGCAACTGACTCAGGGTACTTTAAAATCATATCAGCCCAAATCAAAGGTGTTTTACCACGCTCTGTAACAATCTCAGCAATCATTTTCATGTAGTCGACATAAATTTTAGACTTACGAGCATCTTCACTTAAGTCGCCGCACACTTTTAAGCAGCTATCACAATCTAATAAACGAGTCTCATCGCCGCCAATATGAACATATTGAGAATTATGAGTAGAGAACATATCATCAAATAGTTCTTCGAATAGCTCTCGAGCCTCCTCAAGTCGTGTTGGATCGACTTGTGATAGCTGTCTTCTATCTGCTCTTAAATAGGCATAGCGTTCATGCATGAGAATATATTCAGCATGCCCAAAGTTTTGTTGTAGTGGAATAACATCAAGCCCTAAGCTTTCACTATACTCAATAAATTCCTTTATTTGCTTTCGCGTATAAGCATAGCGATTGGATATAATATGGTGTTTGTTATATGGGTAGGAGGCTTCCCATTCCATTATTAGAGTATTGAAACCCATATTTGATATTTCAAGAGCCATCTCTTTTAGTGCATCAAAAGGCATGACTTGTATGCGGAAGTCTACGTGATAAGCAACCACAGGGTTTTCCGTGCTACGCTCGATCTCACAAGCTGGCATATATATTCTCCTTGACCTTATTTTTGACGAAAACACATCCTGATACTGCATTTCCGGTTGAAATATTCACTTCTTAATTGTCTATGAACAATTGCTATTTTCTTTCCCATGCAAAGCAACGAGAAAATATCGAGTAGCCAATTGATTCATCGAACTTTATTCTCATAAATGTTGTATATCATTGTGACGGCAGTGGTTGTTTTTCTGTGTATATCGCAGCAACTCACTGCTTAGCCTTAGCCTTAGCCTTAGCCTTAGCCTAAGCATGATCATTTCATAAGCATAAGGTTCTAATCCCTCCGCTGCTGGGTATAGTTCACTGTGAACCACCACTTGTTGACTGCGTCGACACACCCAATCACATAGCACAGCTATGTGATTGGGCTTCGTCTTCTTGTCGCCGCGCAAAGGCTCCAATTGTTTAGGGTATAAAGCTTAGCCCGGTTAAAGTTAACTGTTTTGATAAACCGGCGTTTTCTCGGCCTCGCCGGATTGGGCACTCTTATGCAGCAGATACCCGATAGTAAGTACCACAACCCCACAGAATACGAAGGCCATTCGCCCCCAGAATGGATTCGGTATCAGTACCATTGCCATGACTAAAGTACCGAAGACCAGAATCAGCTTACCTAACATGTTGCGTTGCTGACGGTCGACAATATCCTGCCCCTCTCCTTCAATAACCGGGGTTTCAACATCTTTCCAAAACGCTTGCAGTTCTTTACTACGCGCCCCTTCCGGCTCTTTGTAGAACTTGGTTGTCAGGCAGAAGAACCCACCGGTAATGAACAGATGACCCGCCAGCCCTAGCACAACTTTAAGGTCAGTTGCCTCACGTGCGGTGAATGGAACCTCTAAGTTCAGCCAATTTGCAACCATATCAGCCGTAATAACAAAGCCGGCAAAATAAGATACGACCAATCCCACTACCACGGTCCCCCAGGCTGCCCAGTCTGGCGTTTTCTTAATAAATACACCAAAGAACAGCGGCACTAAAAGCGGCATCTGAAGCAAGGAGCTCGTAAGCATCATAGCGTCAAACAGACTTACACCGCGCAGTGAATTGATAAACAGTGCGATGAGAATAATCAATACGCCAAAGACAATCGTAACAACTCGGCTCACACGCAATAATTTGGCATCATTAGCCTTGCTATTGATAAAAACCGCATAGAAATTACGAACAAAAACGCCTGAGTTCTTGTTCAGACCTGAGTCCATAGAAGACATTGTGGCAGCAAAAACCGCGGCCATCAGCAAACCAACCATACCAACGGGCATTGCGCGTTCAACGAAAATCAGATATACCGTATCCGCCGCTTTATTGCCGAGTTGTTCGGCATGTACTAGTGCCGCATCGGGATAAAGCACGGCAGCAGCCCACGGAGGTATAAACCAGATTGCCGGACCAATTAGCATCAGAGCAAACGCTAACAGTGCCCCTTTACGTGCATTGACAGAATCTTTTGCTGTAAGAAAGCGATACGACACATCTATAGCGTTGATATTTTGCCCTTGCTTAACAAACATGAAAATAACCCAGGATATGAATAGCAGTGGATAATTCATGCCTGGACCCATGATATTATCGACAGGAAACTGTTCGATAAGATTGGAAGGCCCGCCCACTTTGAAGATTGCTACCACCGCGCATACTACGGTTAATGCCATAATGACGACCATCTGCACAAAGTCAGATGCAACGACACCCCAAGAGCCACCTACCACAGAGACAAACAGAACAAGCAAGCCTGTAACAATAATGGTCGTTTCAATGTCAATCTTGAATACTGCACTGACAAAGATCGCTAATGCGTTCAGTGCGATGCCTGTGGAGACAAGGTTGGGTGGTATTGATGCCCAGGTGAATACCTGCTCATTGGTTCCACCAAAACGTCGGCGCACACCGTCAATAGGCGTGACAATACGCATCTGACGGAAACGATAAGAAAAGAACCACCAGGAAAGCAAGAATCCAAATGCGTTGGCCAGAAAAATAGCCATAACAGGAAAACCTTCCGTAAACGCCTTGCCCGCTGCTCCGGTAAAAGTCCAGGCACTAAACTGAGTCATAAATGCAGAGGCGCCAACCATCCACCAAAGCATTTTACCCCCCCCACGAAAATAATCGCTCGTGGAGCGTCCCGCTAACCGTTTAAAGAGCAGTCCGACTACAATTATAAATACGAAGTAGACGAGTACTACCAGAATATCAATGTTCATTTTTGACTCCAATGATGTTATATATTTTTTATAGTAAATAAGGGTCTTAGCTACTGAATATCATGTTTTATCATGGCTCCCATTAACTGTTATTAATACAGCGGCAATGACAACTATCCAGAGTGCCGAATAACTCATCCAGTATTTCCATCACCTATTGGTCGTTCCGGGTAATTAATTAATCCAACTCCTGTCCGGAATTAAAATTCGCAGGATTTTACAAGAGACTCTATGTATATTTTATAGAGCACTAACAAAGTAATTAAACTATATAGTTTGAATGCTTTGTTAATGGGTTTGTTTCCTAATTCTAGTTCTAAGAGTGTCGAGAAATCGATATTAAATAAATGGCAGTGACAATCCTAAGATTGTCACTTCTAAATTTGTTGGAGTGTGTCCTTACAATTTTTATTTTCCGCATACACCACGCATAGAATAAAAATGCCTTAATAATTGTAATTCGTCTAATTCATAATCATATATTGCTACTTTCCCTATAGAGCCTTTAAAGAATGAGTTAAAATCTCTTGTCGCTATTCTAGTTGGGGCGGTCCCATTTCCAGGGATTATATCGTACCCTAATAAACTATCTTGGTCCCTTAAAGCACCATTTTTATATATTTTAGTATAGCCAGTTGGATATGTGTCGCTCGTATCAACAGTATTTATAATTAGCGTGTAATGTATCCATTCCTTAGTGTCAACTGGGTCTTGAAAATAAGAACCGGCACCTAATGCACCTTCTAAGTTAAACGAATAGCCACTGATCCTATTAGGTCTATTTTCATCATTGGTATAATTGTACATTCTAGAAACCCAAGAATGTTGATTTTCCTCTCCTTTTCCCATCCAATGAACATATCCACCTTTCTCACTGTTTTTAAATTGCAAAACTTTTGGTTTCATCCATGCTTCAATGGTGAGTATACCAGTAGTCGTTATTTCTAATAAATCGTCATCCGGTATTTCAAAGTAATTATCCTTACCATTAAATGCATTTGCTGTATCTCCATTAGGCAAATAATCTGTTTTAGTAGCTTTACCACCAAAACTACCGTCTAAATAGTTCACTGAATGATCTTGTGTGCTGCCTTGTTCCAATAACCAATAACCCACAGGATTGTCTTGTAAAACAATATCGTCGTAATCACTTGGCTCAAAAGCTAAGGCACTCGCATTACTTAAAACTATAAACGGTAACAAAATACTAAATACTATTTTTCTCATGATATTCCTCTTGTTTTAAAACTAATTCACCAAAGTATTTTGGTGAATTAAAATCAGGTTTTTTTAGTGTTGACATGATTCCAACAACCAAATTGTCTTTATAACCCTTGTTACTTTTTATCTAGTTTTCCGAGTTGGCTGCCATCATATGAAGTTCACTAAGGCTGAAACCTATTATGGCCATCATGTGGCTTTTTATTCGTGCTAGACGATAAATGTTGATTAAAACGTGGATACACAACCCATATTATCAACCTTCAATTCGCTCTTATTAAAGCGGATCTCAAGGATTTTAGTTCCAACTAGATTTTCCTTTAGACATCCTGTTTTGATGATTATTTAGACAATGTAGATATAATAACACTAAGTGTAATTATATATAGTTACACTTGGTGTTATTATATGACGCTGGTCACTTAAAATATTTTTACTTTATAAAAATCAATAGCTTATTGTTGTAATTTGAGGGGAGGGGCTGGTTGTTAGGCGTGGTTACAGAAGAGGCAATTGATTCAGATAAATAGTTTGTGCATTTTAGGCCTACTGGATAAGATAGGGCAAATCGGTGATGCAACTATGATTGATTATAATGATAAAACAACAAGGCTTGTCTCTAGAAAGAAAGGTTCTATTATTCGAACAAATTCTTGATGGGTATAAAAAAGATAAACTTATTACTCGAAAGGGGTTGATCGAAAAAAACGGATTTCGCCCTGCGACTGTCTCTCAACTTCTTTTTGATCTTATTGAACTGAATATCGTTAAAGAGGATATGAAAACTAGTGTGTCGGGGCCTGGTCGTCCAGAAGTCTGCTTGATCCCTAACCTGAAAGAGTTTAATGCCGTTTTTGTCCATATAGATTCGCTAACTATTACAGCATCGTTAGTGAATTTGGTGAGCGATGTTCTCTTTTCTACTAGTGTAAAAATCGAGAATAGGGAAACAAGCAAGGAAGAGATTGTTTTGGCAATTGGATCTATTGTGAAGAGTGCTATCGAGTCGGCTGAGCCAAATATGAAGATTTGTGGTGTTACTTTATCTTTGCCAGGGATAGTGGATCGTGAAAACCAAATTTGGAAGTACTCCAACCGTTGGCCAAACGCTACTAATGTTTCCTTCGAATCTATTTCGACTAAAGCTAGCTGTAAAATCAATTTGGTAAAGAATCTGCAATCTGAACTTAATTCATTTGTTTTGGAGAATCGTCAACTTGCATCAAGGAAGACGTTGTATATCCATTGGGGGGAGGGGATAGGTGCCGCAACTTATGATCCTAAGAGGATGACTCGTTTTGGAGGGACAGGGCTATTTAGTGAATTGGGACAAACTATTATCGACTCGGATGGCTGCACTTTAGAGAAAGCGGTCTCTCTAGCAGCGTTACGCCATGAATTAAGTCTTACGATTGGCTGCACTATTGGTAATGAGAAACAGTGTGCCGATCAGGTAAAGTTGAAACCATTGTCATCTCTTACATGTCTAGAAAGTGCAACTGAAACTTTTTCTCGATCTTTAGTCAATACATACCTCACTCTATTTCCAGATACAATTATTCTTACTGGACCCTTTGTTCAAAATAGTCAGGTATTTGAAGAACTAAAGTCACAGTTTTTTGCACACATTCCCAATTATTGCTCACCTGATATTCAATTATTGGTCAATGTTAATTCAGTGCAAAATGAATTGCAGGGGGCAATATCTCCATTTTTTAAACAGTACGTTAATGAGATTATCGTTAATGGAAGTCATAAAAGTACAGCTAAGTAAAACACATAATTCTGTGTACTTAATTTGGCTAGAAGCACATTTATATTCACTCACCTAACTTAGTGTAGAGAAGTCATTGAGATATCAGGTGATGGTACTTATGACATAAGGTACTAACATGTAGCGAGTAAAGCAGTTTCTAGGAGGTAAACTTAACCTGAGAAACTGCAATTTAAGTTGGTGAAACCTACGCCATGATTAAAGCGGTCAACAAGCTTACAGGACGACGTATGCCTGAAACTTAGGGTGTTGTATCGACATTACTCAATTTTAAGCAATTTGGTTTCCTGTCCTAGTCACGCAACAAAGCCTACCAATTACCCAAATTTCCAACGAGGTTATCACCAAACAATACTTTTCTTACATGAGTACTTTTGGGTGTGTGTCCTTATAAAAATTATTGGGGATAAGGGGGAATGAAACTGCTGTCTAGGCAACCAATGGGCCGATCGTTGATGACAAAGTTGTCAAACATCACGGTCTCGTCCTTCACAGGTGCCCAGCTGGCATCTCCGCCACCAAAGAAAGTGGAGAAATAAAACCCATCAATATTGAACGCATCCGTATAGCGAAATCTCATATCGGTTTTATCGAGGGCCAGCTCTCCATCGAGCCATGAACGGACAACCCCGTCCGCGTTTGCGTTGGCCTCACCGGTTCCGCTTACTGTGTTCATCTTGATGTAGGTCTCCACACAATGCCATTTTCCAGGGGTAAAAAACCGGTCAGCTCCTCCGTGGTTCCAGTCCAGATCTTCTCCAAATCTGCCGGGTTGATCCGGGTGATAGACGTACTGAACGATACGGCCATCGCTGCGCCACATAATACGTGCACTCCAGCCGTCCATGCCTGTGGGTGTGCCACCGCCGCTGTTGCCCTCACCACCAAACAGCCCGTGTAGCTTCCCGCCTTTGATAAAGTCGACATCGTCGTTGAATTTTAGGTAGTAACGCACATACATTTCATCAGAGTAGGGTATGGGGTCGTTCAGCAGCGCAAAATCCATGAAGTATAAGGCTCCACCGGCACTTGAGTAAGTACCCTTGGGGTAGGTAACTTGTGCTGCTTTGCTGCCGGACAGCACGTCGGTTGACACGACACTGTGGTTTTCCAGTCGTTTCAACGTCAATCCCCACTCCTCATCCCAGGGGGTGTTCTCATATCCCGAAGACCATAAATAGCCGTGTTCGGTAGCCGGTGGGTTGTCTGCGTTCTGGTGGTTCCCTTTATCTTCACTATTAGCGCTAGCAGAAGAGGCTACTAGCAATGATAATGAAACTACACTTTTTATATTAAACATAATGATCGTCCTTAGTGGTAATACATGAATAAAATATAAATTAAAAGCCGTTTTTGATTGTTGAGTTTAATTGTAGTTATTTCTATTAATGTGGAAATTCGTTGCTTTGGCTAATTTTGTTAGTTGTTATGTGAGTTTTTATAAATTTTTATTTATTCGTTTTTTCGTTCATCTATGATGATTAAGAACGATGATGAACCCTTCTTACTTATACTTTTTAGTAAGACTGATTGACGTGGATATAAATTGTACTTATGAGTGTCAATGACGGTTTCATGATATTGTTGATAACATAAACAATAATTTAAATTTAAGTTTATATTTGAAAAGTATAGTGCTACGTGATTTTTGATAAAAATCACGTAGCACCCGCTTTGTTGCGTAATTAAAACAGGAAAACAAATTTCCAACGAGATTATCCCCAAAGCATATTTTTCTTACATTGGTACTTTAGGGCGTGTGTCCTTATACAAATTATTTGGTATGACTGCTGTCCAGACAACCGATGGGCTTGTCGTTGATGACAAAGTTATCAAACATCACGGTCTCGTCCTTCACAGGTGCCCAGCTGGCATCTCCGCCGCCGAAGAAGGTGGAGAAATAAAACCCATCAATATTGAACGCATCTGTGTAGCGAAATCTCATATCGGTTTTATCGAGGGCCAGCTCTCCATCTAGCCATGAACGAACAATCCCGTCCGCGTTAGAGTTGGCCTCACCGGTACCGCTTACGGTGTTCATCTTGATGTAAGTCTCTACGCAATGCCACTTTCCAGGTGTAAAGAACCGATCAGCTCCTCCGTGGTTCCAGTCCAGATCTTCACCAAACCTGCCAGTCTGATCCGGATGATAGACATACTGAACGATACGGCCATCGCGACGCCACATAATGCGTGCAGTCCAGCCGTCCATGCCTGTGGGTGTACCACCGCCGGTATTAGCCTCGCCACCAAGTAGTCCAGGCAGCTTCCCGCCTTTGATAAAGTCGACATCGTCGTTGAATTTTAGGTAGTAACGCACATACATTTCATCAGAGTAGGGGATGGGGTCGTTCAGCAGTGCAAAGTCCATGTAATATTGGGCCCCACCGTACCTTGAAAAAGTACCCTTGGGGTAGGTAACTTGTTGTGCCTTTCTGCCGGAAAATACGTCGGTTGATACGATACTGTGGTTTCCCTCTTGTTTCCACTTCAATCCCCATTCCTCATCCCAGGGGGTGTTCTCATATCCCGAAGACCATAAATAGCCGTGTTCGGTAGTCGGTGGGTTGTCTGCGTTCTGGTCATTTCCTTTCTCTTCACTATTAGCGCTAGCAGAGGAGGCTACTAACAATGATAATAAAGCGACACTTTTTAAATTAAACATAATGTTCGTCCTAAGTGATGAAGCATGATTAATATATAAATTCGTGATCTAGACTAATTGTCGTTGTTATGTCGAAAATTTAATAAAATTAATAATTTCTTGTTCTATTATATGGTAAAGCGTGCTAGAAAATAAAAGTGCTTCTATTAACTTCATTCGTTACCTTCGTTTTTTGTCATGAATGAAAACGATGGTGTCTCTGCTTTTATTATGTTTTCCATCAAGATTAGTTGACGTGGATGTAAATTTTATCCCTTAGCTTTAATAATGACCGTCATTGCGTTATTGATAATATAAACATTATTTTAAATAGAATATTATGCCTTGAGTAAGTATATCACTGCGTGTTTTTTATAATGTTTTAATCCAGTTTCCGGCTTAGTTGCGTAATTAGGCAGGAAACCAAATGGCTAAACTATTACTCCTGACGATAAAATATATCGACGGTCATTTAAATGACGGTCAGCTTTTTAAAATCAGGATGATGAACAAGATAACGAGCGGCGTTAGTACAGGAATGTTCGTTCTCCTTGAGCATCCAATTGAATGAGATACAAACCCGGTTGACGTGATTTATCACGTAACATTTCTTGTTGCTAGCTTTGTAGCATACCGCCACTGGTTGCATCACAGCTATAAGTTTGGTGCATGGAGCCAAACGAGGCTCCATTAAGCTAAATCATGCATTCATGATGGCTATACGTTTCATTCTGCAGTTCACTCATTCGGTAATTTGAAATATGTTTTTGCATTATTAAAACAAATATCTTCGACCATTGGACCTAGTAGAGAAAGATCGTTTGGTACTTCTCCATTTTCTGACCAGCGACCTACCATGTCACATAGAATGCGACGGAAGTATTCGTGACGCGTGTATGACAGAAAGCTTCGAGAATCTGTGAGCATACCAACGAATTGACTGAGCAAGCCAAGCTGAGAAAGTTGCTCCATTTGGCGCTGCATGCCATCCTTTTGATCGTTGAACCACCATCCTGAACCAAACTGAACTTTTCCAGCAATACCACCGCCTTGGAAGTTACCGATCATGCTTGCCATCATTTCGTTATCGCGAGAGTTAAGACAGTAAAGAATTGTTTTTGGTAACTCGTTGGTCTTGTCCATGTCATCGAGCAGATGAGCCAGTTCAAATGCAAAAGTGCTGTCACTGATAGAATCAAAACCCGCGTCTGGACCAAGCAGTTTAAACATACGAGTATTGTTATTTCGCTGCGCGCCAATATGAAGCTGCATAACCCAACCACGTTTTGCGTATTGCTTTCCTAGCCAAACTTGAATAGCAGTACTAAATTGATTGACCTCTAGCTCTGATAAGCTTTCTCCAGCTAAGCGTCGAGTAATCATTGTGTCTAAAGTCGGTTCTGCTGGTATATCTGCATACCGAACAATTTCAATACCATGATCCGCAGCACGACAACCGTGCGCAGCGAAGTGATCTAAGCGGCGATCAAGCGCGGTAAGCAAATCAACAAATTTAGAGATATGCGTATCAGCAGCCTCGCCAAGTAATCGCATATATTCGGAAAATCCGTCGAGTTCAATCTTAAACGCCCGATCAGGGCGCCAACTCGGAACGACTTCAATGTCGAAACTCGCATCTTCCGCTATTGTTTGGTGTTGCTCTAAAGTGTGGATAGGATCGTCCGTTGTACCAGCCATGACGACATTCATTTGTTTCATGATTCCGCGAGCAGAGAACTCCGGCGTTTGCAGTAGTTCATTGCACTCATGCCAGATGTTATCCGCGGTATCAGGCCCAAGTAGTTGGCCAGTTATACCAAAAGGACGACGAAGCTCTAAGTGAGTCCAGTGATAGATAGGGTTTCCAAGCGTCATCGGCACTGTTTTTGCCCAGGCTTGGAATTTGTCATAATCTGACGCGCTGCCCGTTATCAAGTGCTCTGAAATACCCGCTGAACGCATGCCTCGCCACTTCATGTGATCGCCCTCAAGCCAGATTTGACTAAGGTTTTCAAATTTACGATCTTGCGCAACTTCCTCTGGATTAAGATGGCAGTGGTAGTCATAGATTGGTAGATCGGCTGCATGCTCATGATAGAGACGACGAGCCGTTTCATTACTTAGTAAAAAATCATCACATAAGAAATGCTTCATAATGCTGTCCCTCTACAAGGCGGCGATAGTGGCGCGTGCACCATTTTTGATTAGAGACTGGTAAGCAGAGCAAACAGCATCGATAATCAGAGGGTTTTGGCCTATGTCAGCTGCAAATATCGCCTCAATAGAAAGTAATTCTGGGACGACAGAGATACTTGCTCCATGCACATCAAAGATTGCTTTTAATTGCTTAGCCATTGGGTCGCGTACATCAATCTTATTACCCTGCTCATCAACGGCTGATACATACCGCATCCAGCCAGCAATGCCTAAAGCTAGCCACTTAAAATTGGACTCATGTTTTAAATGAAAGCGTAAGCTGCCGCCCATTCTCTGTGGGATTTTCTGACTACCATCCATCGCGATTTGCCACGTTTGGTGCTTCAAGCTTGGGTTGCTAAAGCGTTCGATAAGTAGCTTTGCGTAACCTTCTAAATCTGTCCCGTCTGGCATGGTTAGCGTTGGCGCTTGTGCTTTTGTCATCATATCAAACGCAGCTTTACGATAACTCTCATTGGTCATAGTGTCTGAGATATGTTGGTAGCCGCCAAGGTAGCCGAGGTAAGCAAGGAATGAATGGCTTCCGTTTAGCATGCGTAACTTCATTTCCTCAAATGGAACAACGTCTGCAACAAATTCAGCGCCAGCAACATCCCACTCAGGACGTCCGTTAACGAAGTTATCTTCAATTACCCACTGGCGGAAGGGTTCGCAAGCAATACCACAAGGGTCTGCAACACCAACTAGCTCTGTAATCTCGGTTAATGTTTCTGATGTAGCTGCAGGTACAATGCGGTCAACCATGGTGCAAGGGAAGGTCACATTGGCTTCAATCCATCCTGCTAGGTCCTGATCAACAAGGTTTGCGAAGTCTAGAACTGCAGCACGTGCAACATGACCATTTTCTTGTACGTTATCGCAAGACATGACAGTGAAGGGCTTTAGGTTCAATTCACGGCGAATACGTAATGCTTCAACGATGTAACCGATGGCAGAATTTGGTTGGCGAGGGTTCTCTAAATCCGCTTTAATTAAGCCATTATTCTTATCTAGACGGCCAGTGGATGGGTCTACACAGTAGCCTTTTTCTGTAATGGTCATAGAAACAATCGCGACTTGCTCCTCTGCCATTTTTGCGAGTACTGTTTGCTGGTCTTCTAGATTAGGGTGCAACGATTCGGTCACAGAACCAATCATTTTGACAACGGTTGAATCTGCTCCTTTTTCTGCCACTGTGTATAAGTGATCTTGTTCACGCAGTTGGGTGATAAGGTCTTCACCACCGAACAGGTTGATCTCACAAATTCCCCAGTCACTGCCTGTTTTTTCAAGCATTTCGTTAGTGTACAGTGCTTGATGTGCTCGGTGGAAAGCGCCAAAGCCGAGGTGAACAGTTCGAGTTTTTAGTTGTGAGCGATCGTAGTTCGGTTTTACTACAGAAGCGTTAATGTTTGTGTTGGCAAGATTCGCCATTGTCTTATCCTTATTTAAGCTTGAGTAAACAATCTTATTATGAAAAATGCAGCTTATTTTATTAGTAGCTAATTAGGTGGAACCGAATAAGCACTATAAAGGCAAAGAGACTTCTCTATGATACAAAATTGTAGTGCCGCGGATGGTGGTGATTTACCCTGCGGTACATCTCCTCACTATTGGTTAACCAAATTTAGTGTGCTTAAGCTACCTTTCATTACTATTGGTTGTCCAATCTTGCGAGTTTAAGTGTGATATTGGTCAACCAATGGTACTTGGTGCGTTGACGAAATTCTATGTGTAGCCATAATTGATGACGGTTAAAAAGATTACGTTCTTCTTGCATTTCGGGCCTAAGGGCTAGCGGCAAGATGGGCCAACGGAAAAATCTTTCTTGGAAAATCATCGTTCTATTTCTAGTTGTTTCAATTTGCTGCTTCTTTGGCGTATCACTTATTGCTCAACTGGGCTTCACTATGAAAGGTATCACCTGAATGACATTGAATAACTTCGAGCTAAATGAATCGATGCTAGCACTAAAAAAATTTAGTATTACAACTCGACGTGAGCTCCACAAAATCCCTGAACTTTCAGGTGAAGAAGTTAAAACATCAAAAATGTGCCGTGAAATATTACACGCTGCAGGCTATTCGATTACAGGTTTTGACTCATGCACTGGGTTTTATGCAGATCTAATCGTTGATCCTGCATTTACTACAATTGCTTGGCGTTGCGATATGGATGCTCTAGAGATGGTTGACCTGACAAACAATCAGTACTCTTCTAATCATGATGGTCGTGCCCACAATTGTGGACATGACACTCACATGGCCATTTCTTTAACCGCCGCTATGTATTTGTCAGAGAACAAGTCAGAAATGAAGCACAATATTCGCTTTATTTTCCAAATGGCTGAAGAAGATATGCGTGTCCCTGGTGCTAATAAAATGGTTGAACTAGGGTGTATGAACGGTGTTTCTGAGGTGTACGCACTACATAATGATGCGGCATTAGAGTGTGGCACTGTGAATGTTAATGTTGGGATCATGTCATCATTCGGTTACGCATGGACATTGAACATTAAGGGGGTATCTGCTCACGGTTCAACACCTCACAAAGGTCTTGATGCCATTCGTGAAGGCGCACGCATTGTCGCTGATATGGACTATATTATTGCCAAGCAAACAAGTCCGTTCTGCCCAGCGGTTTTTGTCTGCGGTATGTTCAATGGTGGTACAATTCCAAATGCAGTTGCTGCTAACGTACAAGCTCGTGGAACAATTCGCTCTATGGATGAAGAGACTAACACAATCCTTCAATCTAGCTTTAGGTCTCTTTCAGAGCAGAGTGAAATACGTGGATACGAAACATCGATTGATTACATTGGTTACCCTGCCGTAATCAACCACCCAGACGCTTATAAGCGTGTAGTACAAGCAGCAAGCGAGACAGTACCATCTGAGCTTTTGAATATTGACGCAGGGCCAATGACGGGGAGTGAAGACTTCAGCCTTATGGTTAACGCTTGCGAAGGCAAAGTCGGTGCGATGTTCTTCCTAGGCTCTGGCAACAAAGAAAAGGGGATTAATAACTATCTTCACTCAAATCCATACTTTGTAGATGAAGATTGCCTTATAATTGGCGCACAGATTGTCGTCAATCTAGTATCACACTAAGGCACAATCTCTGAATTAAGAAAGGTAACGCCTAGTCGTTACCTTCTTTAGTACTGAGGCAATTCAAAGGTCTTGGAAAAAGCAGCCAAGTCGTTACTCGACATACTTACAACCCGCTCCATAACCACTTTAGTTAAGTGTGGTGCAAATTTTTCGATAAAGTCATACATGTGATCTTGAAGATAGACGCCACGGCTAAAACACAACCAAGCGCTTCCGCTATCAATAAGGCCTTTAAGTGGAATGGCTACAATTTCATCGTCACAAATACTCTCCGCCGCGATGGTAGCAATGACCCCAACCCCAAGCCCCATCCCAACGTATTTTTTAATAACATCGGTATCCATTACCGTCATAGCATACTTCGGGTATAAGCCAGCGGATCCAAACGCCTTATCCTGGACATATCTTCCGCTCGAACCTTTGTCATAACTAATCAGCCTATACTTCGCTAGTCTCTCTAGAGAAAGTACTCCACTAGATAAATCATGATCTTTAGGGATGATCAAACTTAACGACCAGTTATACGCAGGGAGTGTGATTAGGTTAATGCTTGACTCAACCTTGTGTGCCACGATAGAGAAATCCGAAGGTCCTATCTTACTAATTAACCCATTCTCTGTCGGGTGGGCTGCCCCAACATGGAACGGGACGTGAGGGTACTTCTTGAAAAAATAACGAATAGTCTCTGGTAGGATAAATCTTGCAATAGTATTTGTCGTGTATATGTTTAGGCTTCCCTTATTTGGATTGGCGTAGTTACTAGCAATCGCCTTTATTCTATCTGCCGTCAGTAACATTTGCTGTGCTTCTTTAATAATCTCAAGCCCTACAGGGGTAATACCGGTTAGACTTCGGCCCTTCCGCTCAAATATCTTCAACCCTAACTCAGACTCTAATAACCCAATTTGTTTCGATATGCCTGGCTGAGACGTAAACAACTCACGAGCTGCGATCGATATGTTAAAATCATGTTTTGCGATTGCGGTTAAGTACTTCAACTGCGTAAGTTTCATAATACCCCTGAGCCTTATTACTAATTGATTTGAGCTATATTCTAGCTTACTGACGATTATTAAACTTACCACTTATTACCCCCAAAGAGCAGTAGCGGGCTAGCTCTTTTTGGTTATTTTTATTTGGTATGTAAGTAAGATCGCCTAGATTCGAAAAAGTTCTTTATACACTATTATTTTTACGCTAGTTGAGGCTTTATATTTTCGATGTCGAGTCCACCGAGCAATGAATACCACAGCTCATCAGCTAATGTGAGTGTTTGCCTAGGTATTTTTCTTGGCCAAGCTAACTTGCCTTTTTCGAGTAGCTTTAATGCTCAAAGTTAAAAGGTTACGACGTTCATTGAAATCATTGAATGAAGGCGCTTACTAAAAATAAGGGTAAGCCAATTCAAGCCCTTTAGCGTAAAGGCCTGACTTTCCACTCATACCGAAAGCTCATATTTCCTTAAACAGTACTCAATACCAAGATTCTGGAATAGGTTTGTCGTCGAGAAAGACATCTTGGTTCAGTTTTAGGAAAGTTGTCGTGATATCGGCCATCTGTTTCGCACGGGCAAGAAATACTTTAGCCTCTCCAACTTGTCCCCAGTGGCCAATACCAAGCTTGATAAATGGCTTTTCTAGTTTGTCATAATTTTCATGGATCTTTTTAATTGGACTTTTATGGCGATGTAAGACTGTATCAATAATATGATCACCTTTAATAATCTTGATCGGTTCTGGGATTGGATCTATTCGGTTCGGGACTTCGCACCACTCTTCCATGCCATGGATATAGGTATTTCGTGTTAGCGGGCATCCAAGAAGTAGAATTTGTGCATCGGCATCATACAGTTTTCCCCATACCCCATCTCTTGGACAGGGTGAGGTTGCCTTTTCTTCTCCAGCAATAAATTGTTCTGCATTGTTCCCAAGAGCAGCAACGGAGTGGGTAGGGTGAAGTGACCGAATCACTCCCGTTCTGTTTCTAAATAACTCACTCAATACACCCACACATGATGGCTCTTTATCTGGATCAAATATGCCATCCGTAAGGTTGTGCTTGTCCCAACTGTGAGTCGGTAACAGCAATAGTCCATTCGACATGAATTCAGACAAGGCATCGAGTACAGTGTCAGCCCCACCCTCAACAGTGCCAATTGCTTTCATCGACGAATGAACAAGCAGAACACCGTTTGGATTTATACCAACACGATTTAAATCATCAATAAGGTTTTGTTTATTAAACATAACTGGTTTTATTTCTAGGTGGGTAAAAGATAATTTTAACCTGTACTAGGAATAAGAAAAAGTGAGATAGTGACGATTATTATTGCTATTTAAATGTTTAGTTACTTCAATTGTAAGAATTTATATCTAGGGTTGATTTGTTGTTATTGCAAGAATGATGTCCCTGTTTTACTCAGCTATACACGCTTCCTAGAGTCGATGCCATCAATGCTCATTCCATTAATTTTTTTGATGGAAGAGCTAAAATCTGATGGCGACAACTCACCGTAAAAATATGAAACCAAAGGTGTTATCCTCTTGGATAGAATGATGTTGTCAAAAAGGTTTATTATTGATGACTCTCAATGATCTATTTAAAAACATTACCCCTGATGATGGGCTCGTCAGAGAGAATATGACATAATGGCCTGATGGTTGGTGAACCATCGGCCGATCATTAGCAGTACGAATAAGAGCGGAAATTTTACAGCAGCGAATAAAACTAAACATTTGTATTTTGTTCCAATGTTTAGCGTAGAGGATTTATGATGACTGAGAAGGTGCGAAAAATAATTGTACCGAAACAAAAAAGAGGCAAACAGACAAAGAAGAGAATCTTGGATGTAGCCACCCAGATATTTGCTGAAAAAGGCCTAGAAGGTACACGGATTGATGAAATTATTCATCGCAGCGAAGTGAATAAAGAGAGAATATACGCCTACTACGGATCGAAAAAAAAATTATATCAGGAAGTACTGCTGGAAAATTACAGGAGAGTCACTGACGACAACATTCTCATGAATCTGGATGAGACGGCAATACCTAACCTCAATGCGATTATCATTGATGTATATATCGACTTCCATGAGAGCCACCCCAACTTCTGGCGATTGCTTTCATGGGAAAACTTGAGCAACGGAGAAAATCTCTCCGATGAACAGTGGAGCGTCTTGCGGGGTGGATATCTCGAGCACCTGAAGGGGTTGTATGAATTGGGACAGAAAAAAGGCTTTTTCAGGAAGGAAATAAACTTCAACAGCTACATCTTCACCGTTTTCTCCCTAACCTTTTTCTATTTCTCTAACCAAATAACTATGAGTAAACTACTTGGAGTTGATTTGAAATCAGCGGCGGTGAGACAGCAGATCGAGCACGACATAATAGTCATCCTCTCCAGTGGTGTAGCTCATGGAGAGCACAAAAAAGACAGGTGATGAGGAATATAGATTTTAAAGTCTTTAGCCATTCTTTAAAAAATTATTAACGCAGATTCCTCCTAGCAATTGGATGAAACGTACGTCAAAGTGAAAGCCAAATGGCTCTATCTCTAACGAGCCATCAACAAGCATCGCCAGACGCTTGATTTTTATTTCTCCCATAAACGGGATCGCCATTTTGCCTATCAATTCCTCAAACGTTGTCTGCGCTATTATTTTCTAGAGAAACAGCCAAAAACTATAACCACTGACAAGTACTCTTCGTATGGTCATGCGATAGCTCGGCTTAATGAAGAAAATAAGTTGCGACAGGATGTTCAACAACCAACGGCAAGCAGAGCATTTGAAAAATGGTACAGAGTCCAATCACGCTCTAATTAAGAAACTCATTGTAGCAATCGGTTGATTCAAATGTCGGAGGGCAATAAAGTCTGATTATTTACAATGAAGGCTGTCCAGCTTATGACACACTTCAGATAAAAGCATTTATGTTAGTCAGCTCCGCACTAAGCTTCCATAATTTTAAGGCTTCATTTGGATCTACTGCATAACTACATACTCCACGATAGGGGGCATTATAATTAGATGCTAATCCCGCGATGTTGCAGTCTTCACAATACACCCCGCCTAATTCATTTAGATCTATACTCGTTGCTGCCCATATTTGAGTTGCCGCGCCTTGTTCGGGGGTTTTGAAGGTTGGATCGATAGGATTACCGTCTGTATCGACCCATCCTTTGCTAGACATTTCTTCGCTTGTGAGGTGTCGTTGTAACGGTGTGAATATGTTTCCTGGGTGTACAGAAAAAGCTTTGATCCCTCGATCTTGGCCATAACTATTCAATTGCAACGCGAAGAGCGCATTAGCTGTTTTGGATTGACCATAAGCTAGCCATTTATCGTAATCAGACTCAAAATGTACGTCATTCCATTGGATAGGGGAATTATGGTGCCCGGCTGAAGAAGTGCAAACGATCCTCGAATCTTGATTTATGTTTTCCCAGATAAGATTGATGAGAACGTAGTGCCCCAAGTGGTTAGTCGCAAATTGCGACTCCCAACCCAAGCCTAGACGATTCTCTGGACAAGCCATTATTCCTGCGTTACACAGAACTATATCGAAGGAAATATTACTTTCAATAATACTCTGTGAAAAACGCTTTACTGATTCGATATCTGAAAGATCTAGAGGAAAGATAGTAACATTATTTACTCCTCGAACAGCATTAGACGCACGTAACGTATCCCTTGCTCCGATAATTACGTGTGCTCCTACATTTGTTAACGCTTTGGTAGACTCGAATCCCAATCCTGAGTGACCGCCTGTAATTAGTACGACTTTCCCTGAAAGCTCCACATATTGAAGAACGTCGGATGCAGTAGAAGAAGCATCGAAAGCCGATTGAATTGGTGTTTGTGTTTTCATTAAAAACTTCAACAATGAATGATAAATTATCCCTCAATCACATAGAGGTCGTAGGATGTCGCTCTTCAGATAGAAGCTGTTGCTAGGCCGAAACAATAAACGTTGTTGCGCTATAAGTAGGTTAACCAAACCAACAGCACAACAAGGTTCTATCGAATTACTTTTTAAGCCCAGTGAAGTAGTCGAAGATTGCTGGTACATCATTTTGACCTAAACCTGCATCAAAAGCAGCTTGTAGGTTCTTAGAAGTACCTTGAGCGATTAGAGACTCTGTACCTAACTCTTCACAGAGCTCAAGGAAGTAACCAAGATCTTTGTTTGCATTCGCAACAGAAAAGCCTAGTTTTTCATCTCCATCTACAGCGTAGAACTTACAGAACTGCATGAATGGAGAGTTAGAAGGGCCCACTGACATGATGTCAAACAATTGTTGGCCATCAATGCCAGAAAGCTTAGCAACAGCGAATGCTTGAGACATAGTTGCAACAGTCGTCATGCCCATGAAGTTGTTCACAAGTTTAGTCACGTGACCAGCGCCCAGATCACCTAGGTGGAATACGTTTTCGCCTTGTTCTTCAAGAATAGGTTTTACTTTGTTGAAAGTATCTATGTCGCCAGCAGCCATGATGTTTAAAAGACCATCTTTAGCGTGTGCAGGAGTACGGCCTAGAGGAGCATCGATCATACCAGCGCCTTTAACCGCTAGATCTGCACCAATCTTCTTAGTCGAAGCTGGGATAGAAGTACCAAAGTCGATTAATGTTGCGCCTTCTTTTATACCTGCAAGGATACCTTCTTCACCGTATACTACTTTTTCAACTACTTCAGAAGTAGTTAGGCATAACATTACGATGTCAGAGTTTTCAGCCAGTTCTTTAGCAGTAGCAGGGGCTTTAGCGCCACGTGCAACACAAGTTTCCACTGCGTCAGCGTTAAGATCCATTACGTTTATTTGGTAATCACGGTCCTGAAGGTTTTCAACCATGTTGCCGCCCATAAGGCCAAGTCCAATGAAACCAATGACAGGTTTAGTCATGTCTTACTCCAGTTGTAGTATTGTTCGTTTAGGTGGGTTTACACTCTGACTTAATCAACCACAACGTATAGAAAGTGATATTAGTTGTAGATTTTCATGCGTAAAGAGTTAAAGAGCCCGAAGTGCGCATGGCCTATATTCCATAGGCTCAACGCACCAAATTAAAAAACACAGCGTTAAACGAGCTGAGCATTAGTGTCCCCGATAACCTTCATTCTTTCCAGATGCGCGATAGCTTCCGAATATTCACAGTGACAGGTGACATAGAAGAAGGGATGACGACCTGTTGCGCGGAATGTTTGCGCATTCTTGCTATGGAATGCGCCTGTCCGATCCATATATTGCCCCCATAACCCTAAACCCCGCCCTAGCTCAATCACGTCTGATTTCGATGCGGCCCACGAAGGGGGAAACAGCGACAAAAAGATGGGTAGGTTGTTTAGCCACGTTCCACAGCGCACATGCGTGACTGAAGGGTGCTCGGCTTTGGTGTCTAGGAGCAGGCGCAGCAGATCCGACGCCATTCCTAACTTGTCGTCAAATGGCGAGTTTGGCAGTGCGGCGTTACTGATGTGCAGCTTGATGAATTGACCATCTATGTCGCGCAGCCAAGAACCGTGCGCCCTAGGAGGGTGTGGACGGCTATCTGCTTTAATACGTACTTTCATTAGCGGCCAAAGAAGTGCCATGCACTCAGCCTCCAATGCCTGCGAATCAAGTGTAGTGACATGTTTTTCAAAAATGGCAATAATGCGCCGCTTCAGCTCATCCCATTCTGGATCGCTGAAGCCCGGTACTGTCGGGTCTATCTTTTCGCTTCGGGTAGAGAGGCGATAGATATCAGCATAGCGATCGAGTGCATCCCAAGGGGATACAGGGTTTTCCGTGTGACGAGCGAGCTGCCACACATGCCAAATCATCAAGGGTGCTGCGTTTTTAACGTAGTCCTCGCGCCATCTGTATAAGTCATCCATCACCACTACCTCCGGTTTAGGACTCAAGCCACTTTTTGAGGGTGGCAGCGTCGGCAAAAAACTGCTCAGGATCACCGTTGCGGACAAATTCCAGCATCGCAAACCTTTCTGTATCATCCTCGTCGGCAGCACTAAAGCAAGTCGGCCAGTATGACTCTCCATCAGCCAACGGATACTGGGTAAATTCCGGTGGATTGTCCCAGTGGAACACGTGCAGATGAATGAGCTTTTCTTTCAGTGCATCAATTTGTTGCAGGTGTTCGTCTAGGGAAGCGCCGAATTGCGGTTGCCAGTAAGTATAAATATTCGGATGGTCTACAGCATCAAGCAGTTTCAGCGTGCCATCAAGTGTCTCAGTGAATGTATATCTATGAAATTCATAGGCAATGCGGATCCCAGCATCTTGTGCGATATCGGCAAGGCGTTGGCTGTGCTGAACAACCAAATTAAAGTACTCAGGCGTTTTTTCTAAGTCGAATGCTCCAGCCCAAATTCTGATAACTGGTGCTCCAAGAGCCGCTGCCGTTTCAACTAGCTCTTTGCAGTCGCCTGGCGCGTCGCCCGCTTTGTCGTATGTAAAGAGATAAGAACCATAGCTAGCGACACTCAGTCCAGCATCACGAGTCAGCTGGCCAACCCTTTCGGCATTTTTGAGATCGCCTACGGGTACGTGCGTGTCAGCACCCCATTCGATACCTTTGAGCCCAGCTTTGCTAGTTAGCTCTACTACCTCTTCTACAGTTTTGGCGCGGAACGTTACAGAACAAATTCCAGATTTGATCATAGTTTATTACCTTTTTATTTATCATTGCCGTCTAATTCGGCATTTTATTTGGTGTTTTACTCGGCACTGCGTCCGCCGTTAAAGGAGCTATAGCCCGTCAGCTCAAATGTCACGCCAGGCTTCGCCCAAGATGCCCCCATTTCACTGAACATTTTTTCTTCTTCGAATGCTGTGATAATGAGAGGTTCAATATCATTGATTTGCACATTCGATATGTTTTCGGAGTTCGTGACTGTCGTTTTGCAATCTTCAGGAATTGCATGGATAGGGGAGGATTCATGAGCTCCGTTGTTGAAGAGTGTCTGTGAAGCAACCAGCGGCAGATCGCAAAGGACTTCGTCGTTGCCAGACAGCTTGCTTAGTATGACGTCAAACATATTTTTATCGCGCTCATTTCGCGGAAGGAGCGCGATCGATTGCATGGTTCCATCGTCAAGCTTAACGATCGCTTCTAGCTCACCCATGGTAAAGGTCAGAGTGCCTTTATCACCAGTAATGACGTAATGCTGGCCCATAGAGCTGGCGCAGGCATGAGTGGCATAGAAATAGATTTTAAGATCATTGTCGGTCATGATGCGCATGCAGGCGGTGTCGGCGTTTTCAATATCGTTGGCGTGATACAGCTCGGCCTGAATGGTGTCGAGCGTCGCTGCCGTGCCAAACTCTTTGCCAGCAAAATAGCATAGTAGGTTTACATGGTGTGCCTGAGCATTGTTGTACGGACTATCCAGTACCCAAGCGCCGCCCGATTTAAGTTTTCCAGCCCAACCGTTGCGGGTGTAATAGGTCGTGTTGCGAGAGGATATGGCATGGCATTTGAGCGAAATCAGTTTGCCGATCACACCGTCGATCAATATTTGTTTCAGTTGTCGAATGTCTGGCTGATAGATGTATTGGAAGCCAACCGCCACGAACTTTCCGGTTTCCTCCGATGCTCGTTGCATTTCCATCACTTCTTGGATGGTGGCTGCCGCAGGTTTTTCAACTAAAACGTTGGCGCCCGCTTGCATAGCAGCAATACTCATTTCCGCATGCGTGGAGATACCAGTTGGGATGCAGCACAAATCAATCTTGCCGTTGAATTCCTCCAGCATCTCTTTGTAATCAGGAAAAATGACCGTCCCCTGGCTACGCAACCAGTCGCATTTCTCCTTGTTATCATCCTGATTTCTGACAACTGCAGCGACAATCCTGATACGGCCGCTTTCGGTTTCTCTCTTCAATTCCTGGTAATGGATTTCCCCGTATCCAGATACTCCGATAATCGCCGCGTTCAACATATCAACCACCCTTTCAATTCAATTAAATTCGCCATCAAATATAAATAACCAAGGAGTTACGGTCAAGATATATATTACCAACTAGTTAGTTTGTTTTGGGGTGCGTAACTTTGTTATTCATTACAGGTGCGTGTCTCTGTTAAGTACTCTGCGACTCCGTTAAGTCATTTAATAAAGCTCTTTTTCAGTGCCTCTCCTTTGAGCAATAACGGATCCGTAAGGCGAGAATCGAAAATAAAACAAACTGAAAAGATACTTCTTGACATGACCTGTGATACCTCACAATATATAAACCAACCATTTAGTTTGTTTTTAGTTGTGAGGTATTTATGGTCAATACAGAGAGTCTCTTGGCAAAGCCAACGCATTTTAGCTCCGAGCAGGAGTTGGATGAATTCATCACCCGCCCCGACCAAGAGGTGATGGACATGCTGTCTAAGCTGGATGGCGACATCATGATCCTGGGGATTGGCGGGAAAGTCGGTAACCATGTCGGGCTGATGATTCAACGAGGAATCGATACCCTTGGCATTGATAAGCGAGTGTATGGCGTTTCTCGATTCTCAGATCAGGCGGCGAAAAATGAGCTGGAAGAGAATGGGATCGCGACGATTTCTTGTGATTTACTGGATCTGGAAGAGGTGAAAAAACTGCCTCAGGTGAAAAATATCATCTTCATGGCTGGGAAAAAATTCGGGACGTCCGGTAGCACCCACGTGACCTGGGCCATGAATACTCTGGTTCCTAAAAACGTCTGTGAGCACTTTTCGGACAGCCGTTTCGTGGCCTTTTCTACGGGCTGTGTTTACGATCTGATGGACATTAAACAAATGGGGGCTATTGAGGAGAATGATATCACCCCTGTGGGTGATTACTCCAATTCTGCCGTCGGTCGTGAGCGTGTGTTTGAGTATTATGCGGAGACTCACAAGCTTCCGACGCTTCTGTTTCGTTTGAACTACGCCATCGATCTGCGTTATGGGGTGTTGT